>NZ_JBIAWO010000005.1:0-469680 GCF_042895685.1 Streptomyces sp. NPDC001381
AAACGCCCGGTTACATTCCGAACCCGGAAGCTAAGCCTTACAGCGCCGATGGTACTGCAGGGGGGACCCTGTGGGAGAGTAGGACACCGCCGAACTCCTTTTAGAGCTCTGGCTCTTGGGCATGCAGCCCAGGAGCCAGAGCTTTTTTGCGTTGAGGTAGGGTCAGGGAGCATCGTTGGCTCGTTTTCTACTGGAGGCCCCCGGGTGGCAGTCCAGGAGACCCGTGTTCAGACGGACCGGGTCCTCACCATCCCGAACATCCTCAGCATGGCGCGTCTCCTCGGCGTGCCCCTGTTCCTGTGGCTGATCCTCAGGCCCGAG
Organism: Streptomyces sp. NPDC001381; assembly: GCF_042895685.1. Taxonomy (NCBI): domain Bacteria; kingdom Bacillati; phylum Actinomycetota; class Actinomycetes; order Kitasatosporales; family Streptomycetaceae; genus Streptomyces; species Streptomyces sp. NPDC001381. The sequence goes on from NZ_JBIAWO010000005.1 coordinate 322, forward strand.
TTCGGGGGCCCGCAGAGCGACGGCTGGGCGCTTCTGGTGCTGGCTCTGAGCGGCGTCAGCGACTACCTCGACGGCAAGCTCGCGCGGCGCTGGAACCAGATCAGCAGCCTCGGCCGGCTCCTGGACCCCGCTGCGGACCGCCTCTACATCCTCTCGACCCTGGTCGGCCTCACCTGGCGGGAGATTCTGCCCCTCTGGTTGACGGCCGTACTTCTTGCGCGGGAACTGCTGCTGCTGGTCATGGTGGGCATCCTCAGACGGCACGGCTATCCGCCGCCGCAGGTGAACTACCTGGGCAAGGCCGCCACCTTCAACCTGATGTACGCGTTCCCGCTGCTCCTGCTCAGTGACGGAAGTGGATGGCTCGCGTCACTCGCTGCTATTTTCGGATGGGCGTTCGCAGGATGGGGTACAACCCTGTACTGGTGGGCAGGAGTCCTCTACGTGGTGCAGGTCCGCCGCCTGGTTCGTGCGGACGCCATGGCCGACTGACCTCGCCGATTGGTGACAGCAGTGGTGGCTCGATGGCCCGTTGCGAAAAAGTGCGGGACAATCTGGATGGGGAAAGTCGGCTAGACCGTCGTCTCTTTTAGGAGGACGCTTCCGACATGAAGGCCGTTGTGATGGCCGGAGGCGAAGGCACGCGCCTTCGCCCCATGACCTCGAGCATGCCCAAGCCGCTCCTGCCGGTGGTCAACCGGCCGATCATGGAGCACGTACTGAGGCTGCTCAAAAGGCATGGGCTCAATGAGACCGTCGTGACCGTGCAGTTCCTGGCCTCATTGGTCAAGAACTACTTCGGTGACGGTGAAGAGCTCGGTATGGAGCTCAGCTATGCCAATGAGGAGAAGCCACTCGGCACCGCGGGAAGCGTCAAGAACGCAGAGGAAGCGCTGAAGGACGACGCCTTCCTCGTCATCTCCGGCGATGCCCTGACGGACTTCGACCTCACCGAGCTGATCAACTTCCACAAGGAGAAGGGTGCGCTCGTCACCGTCTGTCTGACGCGTGTGCCCAATCCGCTGGAGTTCGGCATCACGATCGTCGACGAAGAGGGCAAGGTCGAGCGGTTCCTGGAGAAGCCGACCTGGGGCCAGGTCTTCTCGGACACCGTGAACACGGGCATCTACGTCATGGAGCCGGAGGTCTTCGACTATGTCGAGGCCGATGTGCCCGTCGACTGGTCCGGCGACGTCTTCCCGCAGCTGATGAAGGAGGGGAAGCCGATCTACGGCTTCATCGCCGAGGGCTACTGGGAGGACGTCGGCACGCACGAGAGCTATGTGAAGGCCCAGGCCGACGTGCTCGAGGGCAAGGTCGACGTGGAGATCGACGGCTTCGAGATCTCCCCGGGCGTATGGGTGGCGGAAGGTGCCGAAGTGCATCCCGACGCCGTCCTGCGCGGGCCGCTGTTCATCGGTGACTACGCGAAGGTCGAGGCCGGCGCGGAAATCCGTGAGCACACCGTCGTCGGTTCCAATGTCGTCGTGAAGAGCGGGGCCTTCCTGCACAAGGCCGTCGTGCACGACAACGTGTACGTCGGGCAGCACAGCAACCTGCGGGGCTGTGTCGTGGGGAAGAACACCGACATCATGCGCGCCGCCCGGATCGAGGACGGCGCCGTCATCGGCGACGAATGCCTGATCGGTGAAGAATCGATCGTGCAGGGCAATGTGCGGGTCTACCCGTTCAAGACCATCGAAGCCGGCGCGTTCGTCAACACCTCGGTGATCTGGGAGTCCCGCGGGCAGGCGCATCTCTTCGGCGCCCGCGGAGTGTCCGGCATCCTGAACGTCGAGATCACGCCGGAGCTGGCGGTGCGTCTCGCCGGCGCCTACGCGACGACGCTCAAGAAGGGCTCCACGGTCACCACGGCCCGCGACCACTCCCGTGGCGCCCGGGCGCTGAAGCGGGCGGTCATCTCCGCACTGCAGGCCAGCGCCATCGACGTACGGGACCTGGAGAACGTACCGCTGCCCGTGGCGCGGCAGCAGACGGCGCGTGGGTCGGCCGGCGGGATCATGATCCGGACCTCGCCCGGGGTCCCGGACTCGGTGGACATCATGTTCTTCGACAGCCAGGGCGCCGATCTGTCGCAGGGCAGCCAGCGGAAGCTGGACCGGGTGTTCGCGCGGCAGGAGTACCGGCGGGCCTTCCCGGGAGAGATCGGGGACCTGCACTTCCCGGCCAGCGTGTTCGACTCGTACACGGGGTCGCTGCTGCGGAACGTGGACACGACCGGGATCGCCGAGTCCGGGCTGAAGGTCGTCGTCGACGCCTCGAACGGCAGCGCGGGACTGGTGCTGCCGAGTCTCCTCGGGAAACTGGGCGTGGACTCGCTGACCATCAATCCCGGTCTGAACGAGTCCAGGCCCACGGAGACCGGTGATCAGCGGCGCTCGGGGCTCGTGCGGCTCGGTGAGATCGTGGCCTCGTCGCGGGCGGCGTTCGGAGTGCGGTTCGATCCCGTGGGCGAGCGGCTCTCCCTCGTCGACGAGAAGGGCCGCATCATCGAGGACGACCGGGCACTGCTGGTGCTGCTCGACCTGGTGGCCGCGGAGCGGCGCAGCGGGCGGGTGGCGCTGCCGGTGACCACGACGAGGATCGCCGAGCAGGTGGCCGCCTATCACGGGACGCAGGTCGAGTGGACGACGACCTCGCCCGACGACCTGACCCGGGTCGGGCGGGACGAGTCGACCATCTTCGGCGGGGACGGCAAGGGCGGGTTCATCGTCCCGGAGTTCAGCAGCGTCTTCGACGGTACGGCCGCCTTCGTGCGGCTGATCGGGCTGGTGGCGCGGACGCAGCTCACCCTGAGCCAGATCGACGCGCGGATCCCGCGGGCGCACGTCCTGAAGCGGGATCTGGCGACTCCGTGGGCCGTCAAGGGGCTGGTGATGCGGCGGGTCGTCGAGGCGGCCGGAGACCGCTTCGTGGACACCACCGACGGGGTGCGGGTGGTCGAGACGGACGGGCGTTGGGTGATGGTGCTGCCCGACCCGGCCGAGGCCGTCACCCATCTGTGGGCGGAGGGGCCCGACGACGCCTCCGCGCAGGCACTGCTGGACGAGTGGTCGTCGGTCGTGGACAGCGCGGGGCGCTGATCCGCGCACCACACGCGCGTGCCGGACAAGTGTCCCCAAGGGGGCCTGTCCGGCACGCCGGTGGGGCCATTCGGAGGTAGTGGCCGCGACATGCGACGATGTGCGGCATGCCGCAGCAGCCCCCCGTTCGGAGCACACCCGCGCGCGCGACGCGCCCGGACGCGTCCATGTCGCTGCTCACCAACGTCATGGACCACAGCCTCGACGACGGCTACGCCGAGGCCGCCGCCCGGAAGCAGTCCGAGGGCACGGGAGGCCTGCCCAAGACCCTGCGGGCGAAGCTGGGTCTCGCCGCCGGTCTGGTGCTCGCGGCCCTCGTGGTGACCGTCGGCGCGGCACAGGCGCGTATCGCGGCCCCGGTCGTGGCCAAGGAGCGCGAGGAGCTGATCGACCGCATCGACAGCGAGACGAAGGCGGCCGACGACCTGGAGAGCACGGTCGACAAGCTGCGCGACGACGTGAGCGCGCGGCAGCGGGAGGCGCTCGAGAAGAGCGGTGGCAGCGGGCAGGCGGACCTGGTGAGCGTTCTGTCGGGCGCCGTGGAGGTGCACGGCCCCGGGATCAAGCTCGTCGTGAACGACGCCAAGGAAGCCACCACGGGAGGCGACGGCGACCCGCGGGAGACCTCCGGGTTCTCGGACACCGGACGGGTCCGTGACCGTGACATGCAGAAGGTCGTCAACGGACTGTGGGCTTCGGGTGCCGAGGCCGTCTCGATCAACGGGCAGCGGCTGACGGCCCTGTCGGCGATCAGGGCCGCCGGTGACGCGATACTGGTCGACAACAAGCCGCTGGTGCCGCCGTACACGGTGCTCGCGGTGGGGGACGGGAAGAACCTCAGCAGCCGGTTCCAGAACAGCGCCGACGGCGTCTATCTGAACGTGCTGCAGGAGAACTACGGCATCCGGACGGCCATCTCCGTGGAGGACGACGTCCGGCTGCCCGCCGCACCGAGTGTGATCGTACGTACTGCACAGCCGAGAACGGAGAAGGGCACATCGTGATCGCCGTACTGGGCCTCGTCGTGGGAGTCGTGGCCGGCCTGTTGGTCCGGCCTGAGGTTCCGGCGGTCGTCGAGCCTTATCTGCCGATCGCCGTCGTGGCGGCGCTGGACGCCGTGTTCGGCGGTCTGCGGGCCATGCTCGACGGCATCTTCGACGACAAGGTCTTCGTCGTGTCGTTCCTGTCGAACGTGGTCGTGGCCGCGCTGATCGTGTTCCTGGGCGACAAGCTGGGCGTGGGTGCCCAGTTGTCCACCGGTGTCGTGGTCGTCCTCGGCATCCGGATCTTCTCCAACGCCGCGGCGATCCGTCGGCACGTCTTCCGGGCGTGAGGCCGATGAGCAGCCCGGACGAGGCGGCCGAGAACAGGCTGCGCAAGGAACTGCCCGAGGAGGTCCCGGCGCCCCCCTCCGCGGAGGAGCAGGCCGAGGACGCCGCCGAGCCGGCGCTGACCGGCCGGCAGCGCCTGGTGAAGGGGCTGTGGCCGCCGCGCGTCACCCGGGCCCAACTCATCGTCGCCCTGCTGCTGTTCGGTCTCGGCTTCGGTCTGGCCGTCCAGGTCGCCTCCAACAGCGACAGCGGAAACGCGCTGCGGGGGGCGCGCCAGGAGGATCTTGTCCGCATCCTCGATGAACTCGACGACCGAAGTCAGCGTCTTGAGGACGAGAAGCAGGGCCTCGAGAAGCAGCGGGAGGAACTGGAGAACAGCTCCGACCAGGCGGAGGAGGCCCGCAAGCAGACGGTCGAGAAGGAGAAGCAACTCGGCATTCTGGCGGGCACGGTGGCCGCGCAGGGGCCGGGCATCACGATGACGATCGAGGACACGAAGGGGACGGTCGAGGCGGACATGCTGCTCGACGCGATCCAGGAACTGCGCGCCGCCGGCGCCGAGGCGATCCAGGTCAACGACGTGCGGGTCGTGGCCGGCACCTACCTGACGGATTCGGACAACAGCGTGAGCGTCGACGGGAACAAGATCAACGCGCCGTTTCGTTTCAAGGTCATCGGCAACCCGCAGGACCTCGAACCGGCGCTGAACATCCCTGGAGGCGTGGTGCAGACTCTCGAGAAGGAGCAGGCCACCGTGACCGTGGAGCGGTCGGACAAGATCGTTGTGGACGCCTTGCGAGCAGCGAAGCAGCCTGACTACGCTCGGTCGTCCTCCCGGTGAACCGGGGGTGCATGGGGCACAACCGCCAGGGGCATGAGGTTGCGGGGGGTCGGCGCACCGATCGGGTGGTGCGTGGTGGAAACTGTCTGGTGGATACGGACGTTGTGAAGGTGTCCGGGTCGGCCGGTGTATTCAGTCAGGGTTCGTCCTGCCCCACGGGCGGGTCTGTTTCGGTCAAGGGGAATCGCCCGTGAAGTTGTTTGCGAAGTTGTTCGGCAAGAGCGCGCGAGAGGGCGGCGACAACGCGACCGCCCGCCATCGCGCACAGCCCGACGCAGAGGGCCAGCGGCCGCTGTTCCGGGACCAGGTCGGTGGTCCGGGCGGTGACATTTCCGGAGGTCAGGGCGCGGCGTCTGTTGACCCCGCCCAGTCCGGCGGCATAGGTTTCGGCCAACCGTCAACCTCAAGTACGGGTGGAGGGTTTTCTCCCATGTCGGCCCTGGTGTGTACGAGGTGCGGTAACCGCAACGCGGAGAACAGCCGCTTCTGCTCCAACTGCGGCGCCCCGCTGCGCCCCGGTCTGACGCCCGAGCGCGCGTCGGAGACGACCTCCACCATCTCCATCTCCGGTCTCGAGGCCTACGACTCCGAGGCCACCGGCCAGACCCAGCTGCCGGCGCTCTCCCCGGAGGCGCAGGCCGCGGTCGACGCGCTGCCGTTGGGCTCGGCGCTTCTGGTCGTGCGCCGCGGTCCGAACTCGGGCAGCCGCTTCCTGCTGGACGGCGACCTGACCACGGCCGGGCGTCACCCGCAGAGCGACATCTTCCTGGACGACGTGACGGTGTCGCGTCGCCACGTGGAGTTCCGTCGCAACCCGGACGGCACGTTCAAGGTCGCGGACGTCGGCAGTCTGAACGGCACCTACGTCAACCGTGAGCGGATCGACGAGGTCGCTCTGTCGAACGGTGACGAGGTGCAGATCGGCAAGTACCGGCTGGTCTTCTACGCGAGCCAGCGGGGCTACTGACCCTCCCCCGGAGTCCGTCCGGGGGGAACAGAGGGAAGGTCCATGCTTCAAACACCGAGGGGCGGTGCCGGGAACGGCACCGCCGCCGCGGACGGTGGTCTGATGAGCATCGGCACCGTGCTGACCGCGCTGCGCGACGAGTTCCCCGAGGTCACCGTCTCCAAGATCCGTTTCCTGGAGGCGGAGGGCCTGATCGAGCCGCAGCGGACCCCCTCGGGGTACCGCAAGTTCAGCGCGCAGGACGTCGAGCGCCTCGGCCACGTCCTGAGGATGCAGCGGGACCACTATCTGCCGCTCAAGGTGATCAGGGAGCACCTGGACGCCATGGAGCGGGGCGAGGCCGTGCCGTTGCCGAGCGTGGGCAGGCAGCGCGACGGGGAGGCCGTCCCGGAGCCCGCGGAGGGGCCCACGGCGGCCCGGATCGGGCGGGCCGAGCTGCTGGCGGCCGCCGGGATCGACGAGTCCGAGCTGGCGGAGTGGGAGTCCTACGGGCTCCTCGTCCCGCTGGAGAACGGCGTCTACGACGCGGAGGCCGCCACGGTGGCCTCGGTCGTCGCCGAGCTGGGGCGGTTCGGGATCGAGCCCCGGCATCTGCGGGTGATGAAGGCCGCGGCCGACCGTGAGGCCGGGCTGGTGGACCAGGTGGTGGCCCCGCTCAGGCGTCACCGCAACCCGCAGACCAGGGCCCACGCGGAGGCCCGTACGAAGGAGCTGGCGGGGCTCACGGTCCGGCTCCACGCGGCGCTGGTGCAGACCGCGCTCGGGGTCCGGCTGCCCTGAGACGCCCGTTTCGCCCTGGCGGATCGGTCACCCGTTCCCGGCCCGACTACCCAAACGTCCCGGGCACGGCCTAGGGTTGCTGTGTGAACGAGCTCGATGTCGTAGGTGTCCGGGTCGAAATGCCCTCCAACCAACCGATCGTGCTGCTGCGTGAAGTGGGAGGCGACCGTTACCTCCCCATCTGGATCGGACCGGGGGAGGCGACGGCGATCGCCTTCGCCCAGCAGGGCATGGCCCCCGCGCGACCGCTGACCCATGACCTGTTCAAGGACGTGCTGGAAGCCGTCGGCCAGGAGCTCACCGAAGTGCGCATCACGGATCTCCGGGAGGGTGTCTTCTACGCGGAGCTGGTCTTCGCCAGCGGTGTCGAGGTGAGCGCACGCCCGTCCGACGCCATAGCGCTGGCGCTGCGCACCGGGACGCCGATCTTCGGCAGCGACACGGTCCTCGACGACGCGGGCATCGCGATCCCGGACGAGCAGGAGGACGAGGTGGAGAAGTTCCGCGAGTTCCTCGACCAGATCTCGCCCGAGGACTTCGGCACCAGCAACCAGTAGCCGCGGCTGCGGCGGCGGGGCCCGCGGCACGAGGACGGCCGCTCTGTTTCCGGCACGTGCCGGCGGCGAGTGAGAGCGTCCTACGCCCTGTTCTCAGCGCATTCGGCTAGCCTTTCCCCGCGGTGGGGTGCGGGAAACCACTCTTAGGGTGATTATCACCCGGCGTGGCGAGTGTGGCGATCGTTGACGCACCCCTGGTGACTGCCTACCGTCGAGAGGGCAGGTCAAGGACGGAGGTCGGCGTGAGAAGCAGCGGCGACGGTACGGCTGGGGGTGCCCCCGGACTCGGTGTCGGGGGGAGCGGTCCGTACCCTCCCCCAAGCTCTCGGCTGCGCCCGAGCAGGGGATACCCCCATCAGGGCAGTGCGGCCGATCACGCTCCGCAGCGACCCGCGGCCGTGCCGAGCAGCGGAGGGGCGACGTCCATGGCGTCCGAGCAGATCGGCTACCGCGGACCGACGGCCTGCGCGGCCGCCGGCATCACCTACCGGCAACTCGACTACTGGGCCCGTACGGGTCTCGTCGAGCCCAGCGTGCGGCCCGCGTACGGGTCGGGCACGCAGCGGCTGTACAGCTTCCGGGACGTCGTCGTCCTGAAGATCGTCAAGCGGTTCCTCGACACCGGGGTCTCCCTGCAGAACATCCGCACCGCCGTGCAGCACCTGCGGGAGCGCGGCTTCCGTGACCTGGAGCGCATGACGCTGATGAGCGACGGCGCGACGGTCTACGAGTGCACCTCGCCGGACGAGGTCCACGCGCTGCTCCAGGGCGGCCAGGGCGTCTTCGGGATCGCCGTGGGCGTGGTCTGGCGCGACGTGGAGAGCGCGCTGTCGCAGCTGCACGGTGAACGGGTCGACACCGGTGAGACGCTCGTCGGGCCGAACCCGGCGGACGAGCTGGCCCGCAGGCGCAACCGGGCGGTCTGAGGCACCTCACGGCGGTGGGCGGCTGCGCGGCGCCATTGTCAGTGGCGTGGTGCAGCATCGGAGATGTGAGAAACGCGCCCACCATCCTGCATCTCGACATGGATGCCTTCTACGCCCAGGCGGAGCAGGCGTCCAAGCCGAGCTTGCGGGGGAAGGCCGTGGTCGTGGGCGGTCTGGGGCCGCGCGGGGTGGTGGCCACCGCCTCGTACGAGGCGCGGGCCTTCGGGGTGCACTCGGCGATGCCGATGCCCCAGGCGCGCAGGCTGGCCCCGAACGCGGCCTATCTGGTGCCGCGCTTCACGTTCTACCGGTCGATCAGCGACCAGGTGATGGCCTTGCTGCGGGCGTTGTCGCCGCTGGTGGAGCCGCTGAGCCTCGATGAGGCGTTCGTGGACCTGGAGGCCGGGGGAGCGGCCTGGGACAGCGAGTCGGCGCGGCTGGCCGGGGTCCGGTTGCGGGCGGACATCCGGGCCGTCACCGGCCTCACGGGGTCGGTGGGACTGGCCGCCTCGAAGATGCTGGCGAAGATCGCCTCCGAGGAGGCCAAGCCCGACGGCCTGGTGCTCATCGAACCGGGGACCGAGCGGGCCCTGCTCGGGCCCATGTCGGTGCGGACGCTGCCCGGGGTCGGCCCGGCCACCGGAGACCATCTGCGGCGGGCCGGCATCACCACGGTCGACGAACTCGCCGAGGCCGGCGAGGACGAGCTGGTGCGCCTGGTGGGCAAGGCGCACGGGCACGGGCTGTACGCGATGGCGCTGGCGCGGGACGACCGGCCCGTGGTGGCGGAGCGGGAGGCCAAGTCGGTGTCGGTGGAGGACACGTACGACGTGGACATCCACGACCGCACGCGGGTGGAGCTGGAGGTGCGGCGGCTGGCGGAGCGGTGTGTGCGCAGGCTGCGGGGCTCGGGTCTGTCCGGGCGGACGATCGTGCTGAAGGTACGGCGCTACGACTTCTCCACGCTCACCCGGTCCGAGACCCTGCGTGGGCCCACGGACGATCCGGCGGTGGTGCGGGAGGCCGCCGCCCGGCTGCTGGACTCCGTCGACACCACGGGCGGGGTACGGCTGCTCGGGGTCGGCGTCAGCGGTCTGGCGGACTTCACGCAGGAGGACCTGTTCGCGCAGGCGGCGGGGGAGGAGCGGGGCGACGGGGCCGAGGAGGAGGTTCCCGAGGAGCCCGCCGGTGAGGAGCCGGTGCCCGTCGAGCACCGGTGGCGCCCCGGACATGACGTGGTCCACGCCGAGCTGGGGCACGGATGGGTGCAGGGCAGCGGCCTGGGCCGCGTCACCGTGCGGTTCGAGACCCCGGAGTCGGCGCCGGGGCGCGTTCGGACCTTCCGTGTGGACGACCCGCTGCTGGCGCCGGCGGAACCACTGCCGCTGGTGCGGCGAAGACCTGAGGAGGAAGGGGCTCCGCGCTCGCCCCTCCCGGACCGGACGGTGGGATCCGGGACGACCGGGTGAGCGCGGCTCAGCTCTCGTCGGTTCCCGCGAGCCTGCCGAAGTCGTGGTCCGGGAAGGCGGGAGGCGCGGCCACGTCGAGGCCGTAGTGGTGGTAGAGCTGGAGTTCCTGTTCCGGGGAGAGGTGCCGGCCCACGCCGAAGTCGGGGGCGTCCTTGATCAGGGCCCGGTCGAAGGGGACGCGCAGGGCGCCGTCGACCAGTTCGCTGGGCTCCAGGGGGACGAAGGCGTCCCGGGAGAACAGGCCGGTCCGTATGGCTGCCCACTCCGGGACACCGGTGGCGTCGTCGAGGTAGACCTCGTCGACGGTGCCGATCCGGGTCCCATTGCGGTCGAACGCCTTGCGGCCGATCAGGTTGCGCGGATCGATGTCGGTCTGCACGGGCCCTCCACTTGGTCGCAACTCATCCGTAAGCACTACAAAAGAACACATCGGGACGGGCGGCCACTCGAGGAGGTCCCGTTGACCTCGCTGGTAGTCTGGCAACGGCTGCTGACCCCGTGCGGGAGAGTCCTCCGGAGATCACCGGAGGCGCCGAAGGAGCAAATCCTCCCCGGAATCTCTCAGGCCCACGTACCGCGCGGACGAGGTCACTCTGGAAAGCAGGGCGGAAGTCGACGGCGTCGACGGCCTCCGTCCTCACCGACGGTGAAAACCGGCCGCCCCAGTGGCGGTCGGTGAAGCTCTCAGGTTGAGATGACAGAGGGGGAGGCCGTCCGGGTACCCGCGTCGTGGTGCCCCTCGAAGGTCGCGTCAGACCAGGAGGCCTCAGAAATGACCGCCGATCGCATTCCGCTCTCCGAGCTCGAACAGGGCATCCCCTTCGAGCAGCGCCACATAGGGCCCGACCAGGAGGCGCGGGCCAAGATGCTCGCGCAGGTCGGTTACGGCTCGCTCGACGAGCTCACCGCCGCCGCGGTCCCGGACGTGATCAAGAACGCCGACGCGCTGGACCTGCCGTCCGCGCGCACCGAGGCCGAGGTCCTGGCGGAGCTGCGCTCGCTGGCCGACCGCAACCAGGTCCTCGACTCCATGATCGGACTCGGCTACTACGGCACGTTCACGCCGCCGGTCATCCTGCGCAACGTCATGGAGAACCCGGCCTGGTACACGGCCTACACCCCCTACCAGCCGGAGATCTCGCAGGGGCGCCTGGAAGCCCTGCTGAACTTCCAGACCATGGTCGCCGACCTCACCGGGCTGCCGACCTCCGGTGCCTCCCTGCTCGACGAGGGCACGGCCGCGGCCGAGGCGCTGGCGCTGTCCCGGCGGATGGGGAAGAACAAGAAGGGCATCTTCCTGGTCGACGCGGACGTGCTGCCGCAGACCATCGCCGTGATCGAGACCCGCGCCGAGCCGACGGGCGTGGAGGTCGTGGTCGCCGACCTCGCCGAGGGCATCCCGGCCGACCTCGCCGCGCGTGAGATCAACGGCGTGCTGCTGCAGTACCCGGGCGCCTCCGGCGCCGTACGCGACATCAAGGCCGTGATCGACCAGGCGCACGGGCTCGGGGCGCTGGTCACCGTCGCCGCCGACCTGCTCGCCCTGACGCTGCTGAAGTCGCCCGGTGAGCTGGGAGCGGACATCGCGGTCGGGACGACGCAGCGGTTCGGTGTGCCGATGGGCTTCGGCGGTCCCCACGCCGGCTACATGGCGGTGCACGAGAAGTTCGCGCGCAGCCTGCCCGGGCGGCTCGTGGGGGTGTCCGTGGACGCGGACGGCCACAAGGCCTACCGGCTCGCGCTGCAGACGCGGGAGCAGCACATCCGGCGTGAGAAGGCCACCAGCAACATCTGCACGGCGCAGGTGCTGCTCGCGGTGATGGCCGGCATGTACGCCGTCTACCACGGGCCCGACGGACTGCGGGCGATCGCGCGGCGGACGCACCGGTACGCCTCGATCCTGGCCGCCGGCCTCGCGGCCGGCGGGGTCGAGGTCGTGCACGGCTCCTACTTCGACACGCTGACCGTGCGGGTGCCCGGCAAGGCGGCGGAGGTCGTCGCCGCCGCACGGGACCACGGGGTCAACCTGCGCCTCGTCGACGCCGACCAGGTGTCGATCGCGTGCGACGAGACCACGGCACGGGGCCAGGTGGCCGCCGTGTGGGCCGCCTTCGGGGTCACCGGGGACATCGAGGCGCTCGACGCGGTCACCGAGGAGACGCTGCCGGCCGGGCTGCTGCGGTCCGACGCGATCCTGACGCACCCCGTGTTCCACCAGCACCGGTCCGAGACCGCGATGCTGCGCTACCTGCGCCGGCTCGCCGACCGGGACTACGCGCTGGACCGCGGCATGATCCCGCTGGGCTCCTGCACCATGAAGCTCAACGCGACCACCGAGATGGAGCCGGTCACCTGGCCCGAGTTCGGGCAGCTGCACCCCTTCGCGCCCGCCGGGCAGGCGGAGGGCTACCTCACGCTCATCCGTGAGCTGGAGGAGCGGCTCGCCGAGGTCACCGGGTACGACAAGGTGTCGTTGCAGCCCAACGCCGGTTCGCAGGGCGAGCTGGCCGGGCTGCTCGCCGTCCGCGGATACCACCGGGCCAACGGGGACGAGCAGCGGACCGTGTGTCTGATCCCGTCCTCCGCGCACGGGACGAACGCGGCGAGCGCCGTGATGGCCGGGATGAAGGTCGTCGTCGTGAAGACCGCCGAGGACGGCGAGATCGACGTCCAGGACCTGCGGACGAAGATCGAGCAGCACCGGGACGAGCTGGCGGTGCTGATGATCACGTACCCGTCGACGCACGGGGTGTTCGAGGAGCACGTCGCCGACATCTGCGCGCAGGTGCACGAGGCGGGCGGCCAGGTGTACGTGGACGGCGCCAACCTGAACGCGCTCGTCGGACTCGCCAAGCCGGGCCACTTCGGCGGTGACGTCTCCCATCTGAACCTGCACAAGACGTTCTGCATCCCGCACGGTGGCGGCGGCCCGGGCGTCGGGCCGGTGGCGGTGCGGTCGCACCTCGCGCCGTACCTGCCCAACCACCCGATGCAGCCCGCCGCCGGGCCCGAGACCGGCGTGGGGCCGATCTCGGCCGCACCGTGGGGTTCCGCGGGGATCCTGCCGATCTCCTGGGCCTATGTGCGGCTCATGGGCGGCGAGGGGCTCAAGCGGGCCACCCAGGTGGCCGTGCTCAGCGCCAACTACATCGCCAAGCGGCTCGAGCCGCACTACCCGGTGCTGTACACGGGCCCCGGCGGGCTGGTCGCGCACGAGTGCATCATCGACCTGCGGCCGCTGACCAAGGCGACCGGGGTGAGCGTCGACGACGTCGCGAAGCGTCTCATCGACTACGGCTTCCACGCGCCGACGATGTCGTTCCCGGTGGCCGGAACCCTGATGATCGAGCCGACCGAGTCCGAGGACCTCCTCGAGCTGGACCGGTTCTGCGAGGCCATGATCGCGATCCGCGCGGAGATCGAGAAGGTCGGCTCGGGCGAATGGCCGGCCGAGGACAACCCGCTGCGCAACGCCCCGCACACCGCCGCCGCGCTCGGCGCCGGGTGGGACCACGCGTACACGCGCGAGGAGGCGGTCTTCCCGGCCGGGGTGTCCGCCGCCGACAAGTACTGGCCGCCGGTGCGCCGGATCGACCAGGCCTTCGGCGACCGCAACCTGGTCTGCTCGTGCCCGCCGCTGGACGCGTACGAGGACTGAGCGAGAGCAGAGGGCCGCGTGCTCCCGCCCGAACCGGACGGGAGCACGCGGCCTTCGGCGTGTCAGGCCGTCATGAGGGCCACCTCGGTGGACTTGACCAGCGCGATGACGTCGGAGCCCACGAAGAGGCCGAGGTCGGTGGCCGCGTCCTTGGTGATCGCGGCGGTCAGTTCGCCCCCGTCCACGGTGATCTTCACGGAGGCCATGACCTCACCGAGCGTGAGTCCGGTGATCGTGCCGAAGAGCTGGTTGCGGATCGAGAGCCCGTCGACCCGGGCGGTGGCGACGGACACCTCCGTGGACTTCACCAGCGCGCGGACGGCGGTGCCGGCGGTGAGGGCCAACTCGTCCACGGCCTCCAGGGTGATGGCCGCGGTGAGGTCCTGGCCGCCGTCCAGGCGGATCTTGACGGTGGCCATGATCTCGCCGGGGCGGATGGCGGTGACGGTGCCGGGGAGCTGGTTGCGGATGCTCAGGGTCATGGGCACCAACGGTAGGACTCCGGGCCCGCTATGCCGGGTATGCGTGAGTCTGTGCCGCCTTGACCGTCGCCCAGACAGGGGCGCCCGGGTGCAGGTCGAGTTCGGCGGCGGCGACGGCGGTGAGGTCGGCGGCGAGGGGGAGCGCGCCGGTGAGGGCGGCGCGGATCTGGTCGCCGTGGGTCTCCAGGCCGGTGACCTCGCAGGGCCAGAGGTTGCGTGCGCTGGCGCCGACGGGACGGTCCCGGTGGAGGGTGACCGCGCTCGGCGGGAACGCGACGAAGACGGGTCCGGACAGGACGTCCGTGGTGGTGATCGTCGGGCCGCCGTCGAGGCGGACCGTGTGACCGTCGGCGAGGCCGCGGTAGAGGTTCAGGCCGACGAGCTGGGCGATGTAGTCCGTGCGCGGGTGACGGGCGATGTCGGACGGGGTGCCCTCCTGGACGACCCGGCCGTCCTCGACCACGACCAGACGGTCCGCCAGCACCATGGCGTCGAGCGGGTCGTGCGTGACGAGGACGGCGACCGCCTCGAAGCCCGCCAGATGGCGGCGCAGCTGAGCGCGCACCTCCAGGCGGGTGCGCGCGTCCAGGGCGGCGAGGGGTTCGTCGAGGAGCAGCAGCCGGGGTCGGGTGGCCAGGGCGCGGGCGAGGGCGACGCGCTGGGCCTGGCCGCCGGAGAGGCGGCGGGGCCTGGTGCCGGCGTGCTCGGCGAGGCCCATCCGCGCCAGCCACTCCGCGGCCCGGGCGCGGGCCTCCGCCTTGGTGGCGCCCTGGCAGCGGGGCCCGAAGGCCACGTTGTCCAGGGCACTGAGGTGGGGGAAGAGGAGGTAGTCCTGGAAGACGACGCCGACCGGGCGGGCTTCCGGCGGCGTACGTTCCAGGGCCGTACCGTCCAGGCGCAGGTGGCCGCCGTCGAGCGGGACGAGGCCGGCCAGGGCGCGCAGGGCGGTGGTCTTGCCGGCGCCGTTGGGGCCGAGGAGGGCCACGACGTCGCCGGGGGCGGCGGTCAGGGCGACATCGAGCCGGAAGGGGCCCCGGTCGACGACGAGGCGGGCTTCGAGACCCTGCTCGGGTCCGGCCTCGGGCAGGCGGGCATCCTCGCGCGGGGTGCTCATGACGCCGTCATCCAGCGGTCCCGCAGACCGGCGAGGACGGCGATCGAGACGGCCAGCAGGACCAGGCTGAGGGCGATGGCCGCCTCCGGGTCGCTCTGCAGGGCCAGGTACACGGCCAGCGGCATGGTCTGGGTACGGCCCGGGAAGTTCCCGGCGAAGGTGATGGTCGCGCCGAACTCGCCGAGCGCGCGGGCCCAGGCCAGCACGGCGCCGGCCGCGATGCCCGGCGCGATCAGGGGGAGGGTGACCCGGCGGAAGGCGGTGAACCGGGAGGCGCCGAGGGTGGCGGCGGCCTCCTCGTAGCGCGGGTCGGCCGCCCGGAGCGTGCCCTCGACGCTGATGACCAGGAACGGCATAGCCACGAACGTCTCCGCGACCACCACGCCGGCCGTGGTGAAGGGGAGGGTGACGCCGAACCAGAAGTCCAGCCACTGACCGACGACGCCGTTGCGGCCGAGGGCGAGCAGCAGCGCCACACCGCCGACGACCGGGGGCAGGACGAGGGGGAGGGTCACCAGGGCGCGGACCAGGCCGCGGCCGGGGAAGTCCGTGCGGGCCAGGAGCCAGGCCAGCGGCACCCCGATGACCAGGCTCACCGCGGTCGCCGCCGTGGCGCACACCAGCGACAGCCGCAGGGCCTGCCAGACCTCGGCGCTGGTCAGCTGCTCGGGCAGGGTGTGCCAGGGGGCCCGTACGAGGAGGGCGACGAGGGGGACGAGGAGGAAGGCGAGCCCGAGGAGGGCCGGGATCAGCAGGGGGAGCGGGACACCGCCCGCACGGAGGGTGCCGCCGCCCCTGCGGAAGCCGCCCCCGCGGACGCGGCGGCGCCTCGGGCCGCCCTCCAGGGTGTCCGCGGCGCGGGCCGTGGTGCGAGACGTCACGGCTTCAGGAACCCGGCCGCGGTCAGCACCCGCCGGCCTTCCGCGGACCGCACCAGGGCGATGAACGCCTTGGCGGCCCCGGCGTTCGGCGCGTCCTTGAGCAGGGCGATCGGGTAGTCGTTGACGGCGTCGGCGGACTCGGGGAACTCCACGCCCTCCACCTTGTCACCGGCCGCGCGCACATCCGTCCGGTACACGACCGCGGCGTCCGCCTCCTTCAGCTCGACCTTGGTCAGGGCGGCCTTGACGTCCTGCTCGTAGGAGACGGGCGTGAGCTCGAGACCGCTCGCCCGGAGCGCCTTCTGCGCGGCGGCCCCGCACGGCACCTCCTTGTCGCACAGCACGACCTTCAGGCCGGAGCGGGTGAGGTCCTTCAGGGAGGCGACCTTGCCGGGGTTGCCGGGCAGGGTGGCGATCTCCAGCCGGTTGCGGACGAAGGTGACCGGTTCGGTGGCGTTGTCCTTCGCGTCCGTCACGATCGCCATGGTCTTGGGGCTGGCGGAGGCGAACACGTCGGCCGGGGCGCCGCCGGTGATGCTCGCCGCGAGAGTGTCGCTGCCGCCGAAGTTGAAGGTGACCTCCGTGCCGGGGTGGGCCTTCTCGAACTCCTCGCCCAGTGCCGTGAAGCTCTCCTTGAGCGAGGCCGCCGCGAAGACCGTGACCGTGCCGGAGAGCCGGGTGGAGGCCGGGGAGGAGCCGGACGCGGCCTTCGTGCCGCCGGAGCCGTCCAGGGAGCAGGCGCTCAGGGCCAGCAGCGCGGCGGTTCCCGCGCCGGTCATCTGGAAGGCCCGGCGGCTGCGGCCCTTGATACGGGTCATCACGGTGTGCTCCTCGGTCTCAGCGGTCCCACGAACGGCCCAGTGTGATGATGATGCCGCATCTGCGAGACAGAAGTCTCCTGTGGCTTCGCATAATCCGGGGAGCGGGCATCGGATGCCCTGCATGTGCGTTCACACGCGAGGTGGACCGCGACGGCTCAGACGCGGTCGATATGGACGTTTGTCGACTTCACCCGGGCGGTGGCCTCCATGCCGACCTCCAGGCCCAGTTCCTCCACGGCCTCCCGGGTGAGCAGGGAGACCAGGCGGTGCGGGCCGGCCTGGATCTCCACCTGGGCGGCGACGTCGCCGAGCTTGATCGCGGTGACGATGCCGGGGAAGGCGTTGCGGGCCGAGGTGTACGGGGGTTCCTCGTCCGCGCCGTCGGACCGGGCGAGTTCCACGGAGAACGCGGCGAGGTCCTTGCCGTCGATCAGGCGCCGTCCGGCCTCGTCGCGGTGGGTCGCCACCCGGCCGGCGTCCGCCCAGCGGCGCGCGGTGTCGGGGCTCACGCCGAGCAGCCGTGCCGCCTGGCCGATTGTGTAGCTCTGCATGCGGCTCACGATAGGGCCGGGAGCGAGGCGTACGGCCACCAGGGCGTTCCCGGCGCCGCGAGAGCCGGCGGGGCGATCGCGCCGCCGGCTCTCGCGGCCCTCAGCCGGTGTGGACGCGAGGACGGCGGGCGCGGTCCGGTTCGGCCTCCCGCAGGACCTCGCGGGTGACCGGGGCGACCTCGCCCTGCCCGAAGAGGAAGAAGCGCAGGAAGTTGGCGAAGGGGCTGCCCTCGGTCCATTCGAAGTAGATGTGCGGGGTGCAGCCGGTGGTGTCACGGGTGTGCAGGAGCAGGGCGGCCAGGGCGTTCGGGATGGAGGAGGACTCCAGGGTCAGGACGCGGTAGCGGTGGTGCAGGACCTCGCCGCGCACGGTCAGGCCGGCCTCGAACTCGGAGGGGTCGAGGACCGTGACCTCGACGAAGACGAAGTCCTCGCCGGGGATGTCGTTGTCCTCGCGGATCTGCTCGATCTTGTCGCGGTACTCGCGCTGGTCGCGCTGGTCGGGCTCGTTGGCGATGAACCGTATCTTGCGGCTGGACATGTCCCGGATGAAACGTTCCGCCATCGGGTCCAGCGTCACGCTGGTCACGCGCAGCTCGAAGGCGCGGGCCAGCCGGGAAAGGAGGGAGACGAGGATGATGCCGGCGATGAAGCAGGCGCCGATCTTCACACCGTCGGGCCGTTCGACGACGTTCGCGCCGGTGACGTAGAGCAGGACCGCCGAGACGGTCGCGAAGCCGATGGTCCAGCCGCGCTGCCGGGCCCGGCGGGCGGCGATGGTCACGGCGATGGCGGCCGAGGACATCAGCACCAGGACGCCGGTGGCGTAGGCGCCGCCCTGGGCGTCGACGTCGGCGTCGAAGATCCAGGTGACCAGGAAGGCGACCAGGGTGAAGACGATGACCATCGGGCGCACCGCTCGCGCCCAGTGCGGGGCCATGCCGTACCGGGGGAGGTAGCGGGGCATCAGGTTGAGCAGCCCGGCCATGGCGGAGGCGCCGGCGAACCAGAGGATGGCGATGGTCGAGACGTCGTAGACCGTGCCGAAGCCGTTGCCCAGGTACTCGTGCGCCAGGTAGGCGAGCGCACGGCCGTTGGCCTGGCCGCCGGACTCGAACTCCTTCTCCGGGATCAGCCAGGTGGTGATGAAACTGGTGGCGATCAGGAAGACGCTCATGATCAGCGCGGCGGCCGTGAGCAGCTTCTTGGTGCCCCGGATGCGGCCCGTGGGGCGCTCCTCGGTGTCGTCCGGATCGCCCTGGACGTGGGGCATGACGGCGACGCCGGTCTCGAAGCCGGACAGGCCCAGCGCCAGTTTGGGGAAGACCAGCAGGGACACGCCGATCATCGCGAAGACGTTGCCGTGCTCGGCGGTCAGGGCGCTCGACCAGTCGGTGACCACATGGCCCTCGGTGAGCACGTGCCACAGGCCGACGCTCACCACGACCGCGTTCAGGCCGAGATAGGTGACCACCAGGGCGACCGCGACGCCGATGGCCTCCAGGAAGCCCTTGAGGAACACCGCGCCGAGCAGGGCGATCAGCACGAGGGTGATGATCATCTGCCGGCCGTGCAGGACGTTCGTCAGGTGGGGGTTCTCGACCAGGTGGGTGGAGGCGTCCGCCGCGGACAGGGTGATGGTGATCAGGAAGTCGGTGGCGGCGAAGCCCAGCAGGGTCAGGACGAACAGCTTGCCCTTCCAGAAGGACAGCAGCCGTTCCAGCATCGCGATCGAGCCCTCGCCGTGCGGGCTCTCCTCGGCGACGCGCCGGTAGACCGGCAGGGCGCCGGCCAGGGTGACGATCACCAGCACGACGGTCGCGACCGGCGAGAGCAGTCCGGCCGCGAGCGCGGCGATGCCCGGCTGGTAGCCGAGGGTGGAGAAGTAGTCGACACCGGTCAGGCACATCACGCGGTACCAGCGCTGGCCCCGGTGCCCGGGTCCGGCCTCCGGCTCGGCGGGCGGTGCCGGCCGGTCATGACCCTTGCCCATGTCGGCCAGACCCTCCAGCATCCAGGCGCGCAGGCGACTGGGGGGAGGGTGCTCGGTCGTGGCCATGCGGAGTGCTCCTGGGGTGCGGCGCAGCGTGCGGTTTCGGCCATCCGGTGGACGGCGGAATCAGCGTAAGCGGAGCGTGACGCATGGGCCCACGGCTGCGGGGCCGGGCGGCGTCAAGCTTCCGTTAAGACTGGTCAGGGGGCTGACGCACACGGCGTCATGGGTCGAGGGGTGGCGTCCGGCCGCCGGGTGGCTGCGGCCCGCCCGCTCCGTAATGTTCGTCGCTCACTCCGAATGTTTCGCCGCCTCCGCTGGACCCTTTGGCTTCCCGCTCTTGAACGGACCCTTGGATTGCCTGTGTTCAAGGGGTTGCCACCTGTCGGAGGGTGTCTCTAGGGTGCGGCAGCAGCGAAGCTTTCTGGATCTGGTTCGAAACTTTCGATCTACCAAGGAGCGCATGATGGGCGACCCGGCACTGTCCCGCCGAGGCTTCCTGGCGGCCTCCGCCGCGGCCGGTGTGAGCATGACGGCACTGAGCGGCTGCGGCGGCGACTCGGACGGAGGGTCGTCGGGGACGACCACGATCGAGTGGTGGAACATCTCCACCACCCAGCCCACCAAGGACGTCTGGGCCGCCCTCGCCAAGCAGTTCGAGGCCCAGAACCCCAAGGTGAAGGTCAAGATCGTCCAGCTGGAGAACGACCCCTACAAGTCGAAGATGACGGCGCTGACCGCCTCCGGGAAGCTCCCCGACATCTTCCACACCTGGGGCGGCGGTGTCCTGAGGCAGCAGATCGACGCCGGGCTCGTGGAGGACCTGACCGACAGGAGCAAGGGGTGGGGGGACTCCCTGCTGTCGGTCGCCCGGGAGCCGTACCTGTTCGACGAGAAGGTCTACGGCATCCCGTTCGACATCGGCATGATCGGCTTCTGGTACAACAAGGCGCTCTTCAAGCAGGCCGGCATCAGCGCGCCCCCCACCACCTGGAGCGGCTTCCTGGACGTCGTGCGCAAGCTGAAGTCCGCCGGGATCACCCCGCTCGCCCTGGCCGGCAAGGAAAAGTGGCCGGGGATGTACTACTGGGCCTACCTCGCCATGCGCACCGCGGGGATCGACGCGCTGCGGAAGGCGAACGACGACAAGGACTTCACCGGGGACGGGTTCGTGCAGGCCGGTCAGCACCTTCAGGAGCTGGTCGATCTCCAGCCGTTCCAGAAAGGCTTCCTCGGCGCCGCCTACAGCACCCCCACCGGTCAGGCCGCCAGCATGGGCAACGGCAAGGCCGCCATGGAGCTGATGGGCCAGTGGGCGCCGGTCGTGGAGGCCGACGCGGGCAAGGGGCTCGGCTCGAACCTGGGCTTCTTCCCCTTCCCCGCGGTCGAGGGCGGCCAGGGCGCGATCACCGAGGTCTTCGGCGGAGGCGGTGGGCATGCCCTGCGCAAGGGCGCCCCCCAGGCGGCCGTCGACTTCCTGAAGTTCTTCGCCTCGGCGGCCACGGACACCACCCTGGTCAAGAAGACCGGTGTGCTGCCCGTCGTACCGGCTGCCGAGAGCGCGCTCACCGACCCCAACCTCTCAGCCGTACAAGCCCAGTTGAAGGCCGCCACCGGCTTCCAGCTCTATCTCGACCAGGCGTACGCGCCCGCCGTCGGCCAGGAGATCAACGACAGTGTCGCCGGGCTCATCGCGGGCTCCAAGTCCCCCCAGCAGGTCACCGAGTCGATCACCAAGGTCGCTAAGGAAGAGCAGTAGCCGCGATGACCTCGACCTTCTCGAGGAAGGGGGGCCGGAGGCGATGACCTCCACCTTCCTCCCGGACAAGCGCAGCGGCCCGGACGTCGGTCACCGGCCCGTGGTCCCCGGGGCGGACCGCGGGCGGGCGAGGCGGCGTGTGCTGCACTGGCTCACCGCCGTCGGCTTCCAGGTGCCCGCCCTGGTGCTGTTCGGCACGCTCGTGCTGCTGCCGATGCTGTTCGCCCTGTACGCCGCGTTCTTCCGCTGGGGCGGCTTCGGGATGCCCGAGGACTTCGTCGGCGGCGACAACTTCACCCGGCTCTTCCAGGACCCGGTGTTCCTGGGCGACCTGTGGCGCTGCCTCGTCCTCGTCGGACTGTCCCTGCTGCTCCAGCTGCCGTTCGCGCTCGCCCTCGCGGTCGCGCTCAACCAGAGGATCCGCGGCCGGGCCGTGTACCGGATGCTCTTCTTCGCGCCGTACATCCTCTCCGAGGCGATCACCGGCGTGCTGTTCAGCATGATCTTCGCTCCCGACGACGGGCTCGCGGACCATCTGCTGGGCGCCGTGGGCCTGGACGGGCTCGGCGGCCAGTGGTTCGCCGATCCGTCCACCGTGATGGCCACCCTCTTCCTGGTCATGACCTGGAAGTACTTCGGCTTCCACATGATGCTCTACCTGGCCGGACTGCAGTCCGTCCCGGCCGAGTTGACCGAGGCCGCGCTGATCGACGGGGCCGGGCCCTGGCAGCGGTTCCGCAGCGTCACACTGCCGCTGCTCGCGCCCACCCTGAGGATCAGCGTGTTCCTGTCGGTGATCGGGGCCATCCAGCTCTTCGACCTCGTGTGGATCCTCACCGCGGGCGGCCCCGACCACCACTCCGAGACGATGGCCGTGACCATGTTCCAGTACGGCTTCAAGCGCTACCAGGTCGGCTACGCCAGCGCGATCAGCGTGGCCATGTTCGGCATCAGCCTCGTCTTCGCCCTCGCCTACCAGCGGTTCGTGCTCCGCCGTGACCTGGAGGGCGCCACCACGACCATGCGAGGAGGCGGCTCGTGAGCGTCCGCAGGACCGGCCGGACCCTGCCCGTGCACCTTCTCCTCGCCGTCGTCGGCGCGGTGATGGGCGTACCGCTGCTGTACGCCGTCCTGTCCGGGTTCAAGTCGACCGATCAGCTCTCCCGCAACCCCATCGGCCTGCCCGACCCGTGGGTCACCTCCAACTACACCGACATCCTCGGCTCGCGCTCCTTCTGGCAGCTCCTCGGCAGCAGCACCCTGATCGCGGCCGGTACGACGGTGGTGGTGGTCGCGGTGTCCGCGCTCGCCGCGTTCTCCTTCGCCCGGTTCGCCTTCCGGGGCCGGGAGCTGCTGTTCACGCTGTTCACGATGGGGCTGATGTTCCCGTTCGCGGTGGCCGCCCTGCCGCTGTTCCTGCTGCTGCGGTCGATGGACCTGCTGGACAACCCGCTCGGCGTGATCCTGCCGCAGGCGGCCTTCGGGCTGCCGATGACCATCGTCATCCTGCGCGGGTTCTTCCGGGAGATCCCGGCCGAACTGGAGGAGGCGGCCACCCTCGACGGCTGCGGGCCGCTCGGCTTCCTCTGGCGGATCCTGCTGCCGATGGCCCGGCCCGCGCTCGGCACGGTCTCCGTGCTCGCCGTCGTCGGCAGCTGGAACAACTTCCTCCTGCCGCTGCTGGTCTTCAACGAGCCCACCTGGTGGACGCTCCCCATCGGCGTGCAGCAGTTCCAGGGACAGTACTCCGCCGAGTACGCGCGGATCTTCGCGTACCTCGTCCTCGCCATGGTCCCCGCCCTGGCCTGCTACTCCGTCGCCGAGCGCCAGCTCGTCGGCGGTCTCGCCGCCGGCGCCACGAAGGGATGACGCGCGCCCGCGGACCCGTACGGCTCACCCACACCCGTCGATCGTGAGGAGTCGCATCCATGCCCAGCACAGCCGCCCGCACCCGGCTGAGACTCGCCGGAGCGCTCGCCGCCGTCCTGGTCGCCGCCGGGATCGCCGGCGGACCCGCCGCCCAGGCGCACGAGAAGCCCCGGCCCAGCACCCTGGCCGACCTGGCCCAGCGCCACGGCCGCTACTTCGGCAGCGCCACCGACAACCCCGAACTCACCGACACCGCCTACACGAGGATCCTGGGCAGCGAGTTCGACATGATCACCCCCGGCAACGGCATGAAGTGGTACGCCACCGAGCCGCAGCAGGGCGTCTTCGACTGGACCGCCGGCGACGAGATCGTGAACCTCGCGCGCGCCCACCACCAGAAGGTCCGCGCCCACACCCTCGTCTGGCACAGCCAGCTGCCCGACTGGCTGACCGGCAGGCAGTGGACGGCCGGCGAACTGCGAGCCGTACTGAAGAAGCACATCCAGACCGAGGCGCGCCACTACCGGGGCAAGGTCTACGCCTGGGACGTCGTCAACGAGGCGTTCAACGAGGACGGCACCTACCGCGAGACGATCTTCTACAAGACCCTCGGCCCCGGCTACATCGCCGACGCATTGCGCTGGGCCCACCAGGCCGACCCGAAGGCGAAGCTCTACCTCAACGACTACAACATCGAGGCCGTCGGCCCGAAGAGCGACGCCTACCACACCCTGGCCAAGGAACTGAAGGCGCAGGGCGTCCCGCTCGACGGCATCGGCCTGCAGGCCCATCTCGCCCTGCAGTACGGCTATCCGGCCACCCTGGAGGACAACCTCCGCCGCTTCTCCCGGCTCGGCCTGGACACGGCGCTCACCGAGGTCGACGTACGGATGCTGCTGCCCGCCACCGTGGAGAAGCTGGCCCAGCAGGCGGAGTGGTACGCGGACATGACCGAGGCGTGCCTGGCGGTGCGGCGGTGCGTGGGCATCACCGTCTGGGACTACACCGACAAGTACTCGTGGATCCCGGCCTTCTTCCCGGGGGAGGGAGCCGCCCTGCCGTGGGACGAGCAGCTCGCGCCGAAGCCCGCCTACCGGGCGATCCGGGACGCGCTCAGCTGACGCCGCCGCGAGGGGGCGCGGTGCTGGCGCGCACCACCAGCTCCGTGCCCAGTTCCACCCGCGGCGAGTCGGGGCGCTCGCCGCGGGCCAGGCGCAGGACCGTGCGGACGGCCAGCTTGCCCATGTCGGCGAGTGGCTGGCGGACGGTGGTCAGGGGCGGGGCCGACCAGCGGACCTCGGGAAGGTCGTCGAAACCGACGACGCTCATGTCCTCCGGGACGCGCAGACCGCGCCGGCGCAGCGCCTCGATCGCGCCGAGCGCCATCTGGTCGCTGGCCGCGAAGAGCGCGGTGGGCGGTTCCGGCAGGCCGAGGAGGGCGGTGCAGCCGGTGAAGCCCGACTCGGGGTGGAAGTCGCCGGGGACGACGAGGGCTTCGTCGACGGCGAGCCCGGCCGCTTCCAGGGCCGCGCGGTAGCCGTCGTAGCGGGCGCGTGAGCACAGCAGCCGGGGCGGGCCCGCGATCAGGCCGATGCGACGGTGCCCCAGGGCCAGCAGATGGTCGGTGGCGGCGAGGCCGCCGGACCAGTTGGCGGCGCCGATCGTGGGGGTGTCGGCGGTGGGGGACCCCATCGGGTCGACCACCACCAGCGGGACGCCCAGGATGCGCAACTGCTCGTGCAGCGTGGGTTCCAGGGCCGAGGTGACCAGGATGACCCCGTCGGAGGCGCGGGCGCGCAGATTGCGCATCCACTCGCGGGCGGCGCCGGAGCGGCCGTGGATCGCCGAGACCACGGTCCCGGCACCGGCCGCGTGGGCGGCCTCCTCGACGCCGCGGATGATCTCCACCGCCCAGGGGCTGTCGAGGTCGTTGAAGACCAGGTCGAGGAGGGCGGCCCGGGTGGGGGAGGGGGCGGCGGGCCGCTTGCGGTAGCCGTGTTCGCGCAGCAGTTCCTCGACCCGGGCGCGGGTGCGCGGGGAGACGTCGGAGCGGCCGTTGACCACCCGGGAGACGGTCGGCACCGAGACGCCGGCCTGCCGGGCGATCTCCGTGATGGTGACCTTGCCGTGTGCCGCCGGTGCCGTGCCGTCCGCCGTCATTCCCCCACCTCCGTCGCCGCGTTCCGGGCGAGCGACCGAAACTTCCAGGAGTCTTCCGGAAAACGTGTGCGTACGGAAGGGAAGGCGGGGGCTACGAGGAGTGAGCGGCCCCGGACACGCGTCGGGGCCGGTTCGCAGCGTGTGTCTGCGGTCCGGCCCCTCATGTCCCCGGACGACGGTCCCGCGCCGTCCGGGTGGTGCTCAGGCTGCGGTCACGACCCGGTGAGGAGCGATGACCCGGCCGTCCGGCAGGAGCTCACCGGTGTCCTCGAAGAGAAGGACGCCGTTGCACAGCAGGCTCCAGCCCTGCTCCGGGTGGTGCGCCACGAGACGGGCGGACTCCCGGTCGGCGGAGGTTGCTGTCGGACACGGTGGCTGGTGCTGGCACATGGATGGGTTCTTCCGCTCTGGCGTGATGTGTGAGATGGCTGTGGTCGTGTCTGTCCCGCGGCGTGACGCGTCGTGTACGTCCTTCAAGGCCGCCCCCCGTTGTGATAAGTCGGTCGGAAACCAGTGTTGCCCTCCGGGCGTGGATCCGCAGGGATTTCGCGGCACCGCCCCTCACAGGTTCATGACGCGTCACCCGCGCGGGCGGTTCATCTCAACTGCACTGTCACTTCGGGTGGTTTCCCGTGGCCGGATAGGGCTAGTCCGGACGGGGAGGCGGCCGCGCGGGGGCGCAGGCACGCAGGCACACGGACGCACACCGCGCGGGCATGCGGAAGTCCTGCACAGCGCGCGGAGCACCGTACCCCGCCACCGGGGCCGCGGTGGCGGGGTACGGGGTACGGGGTGTGCGGGTACGGCGTCAGGCGGGCGAGCCGAGCAGGGGCGGCGCCGAGGGCGTCACCCGGAGGGTCAGCACCGGGAGCAACTCGGCGACGCGGTGGGCGCGGTGGGCGGCGATCCCGGGCGGCGCCGGGGCCAGCGGCACCAGCAGGTCGGTGGCCGCGGGATGGCCGGTGACGCCGTCGGTGTCGGTGTCGCCGTGCAGCCAGAGGGTGAGCATGTAGAGGCCCGGGACCGACAGCAGCCGCGCCTGGTACGGCTGGGTCGCCGACTCGGCCTGGCGCAGGGCGCGTTCAGTGGAGGCGATGTAGGGACCCTCGAAGAAATGGGAGAACGCCCAGCCGTCCGGGGTCAGCCGGGTCTCGGCCGCCGCCACGGCCCGGTCGCCGCAGCGGATCAGGAAGCGCCAGCCGGCCAGCCTGGTAGCGGTCACGCCTTCGGGGGTGATCCGGTCCAGGACGTGCAGCGGCAGCGGGAGTTCGGGGGTGGCCTCGCCCTGGGCGGTGCGCAGGGACGGAGTTCGCGCCTCGCGGACCGCGGTGGGGGAACCGAGGGCCGTGAGGACGGAGCGCAGGGCGGGCGCGGGAGCCGGGGGTACGTGCAGCGGCATGGTGGGTCGCCTCTCATTCACAGGCGGTGGCGCGAGGGCGGGGGCGGACGGCGCTGTCAGCTAGCTCTCGTCAGGGTCGGAGAGGCGGGGGCCGGGGTCTGGGGAAAGCCGGGGTGCGCGAGCGGCCTGCCGTCACCCGGACGACAGGCTCCTTCGACCGCGGGGCCACCTTCTCCGCCTTGTGCGAGGAGTTTATACGACATGTGTTCAGACTGTGTTTCGTCTAGTCGACGCCGGGACACTCGGCAAGGGTTCATTCGGTCGGCGATACGTGTGAATCATCCCGATTCAGAGCGGTCGGCGTCCCGATGACCTCGGGATATGCACACACAACGGTCGGCCCATTCTCGTCGGAGAATTTCACGAGTTCCTGAGTTCGTGAATGAGCGCTCTGCCGCTTGCCCCGTGAATGTGCCTCCGGTCAACTCGGAGGACTTCCGGTCAGAGTAGCGGGTAGGGGGGACCGGAGAGGACGTTATCGATCGGTCCGGCTGGGCATCATCCCACCTGACCCGGGAGACCGGCGGCCGGATCCCCGGCCCGCCCATGCGAGGAGGGACGCTTCGATGGGGGAGAAGGTCGTGGCAGGCGCGTTCGACCTGTCCGATCGGCAGCAGTACCGCGACAAGCTCCAGCGGTGTCTGACGGGGCTGGAGCGGCTTCTGGCCCAGAAGCGCTTCGACCGGCCCAAGAACCTCATGGGGCTGGAGATCGAGCTGAATCTCGCGGGTGCCGACGGACTGCCGAAAATGCTGAATGGCGCAGTGCTCGAGAGGATCGCCAGCCGAGATTTCCAAACAGAACTCGCCATGTTCAACCTGGAAGTCAACATCGCCCCACACCGATTGGGCGGGCGGGTATTCGACCGGCTGGCCGAGGAACTCCGTACGTCACTGGCATATGCCCACCGAAAGGCCGGCGAGGTCGACGCGGGAATCGTGATGATCGGTATTCTGCCGACCCTCGACCGTGACGACCTGGTCTCGTCCAACCTGTCCGAGGTCGACCGCTACACCCTGCTCAACGACCAGATCGTGGCCGCCCGGGGCGAGGACTTCGCCCTCGACATCGACGGCGTGGAACGGCTCTCGTGCACCTCGAAGTCGATCGTCCCCGAGGCCGCCTGCACCTCCGTGCAACTGCACCTCCAGGTCACCCCGGCCCGCTTCGCCGACGTGTGGAACGCGGCCCAGGCCGTCACCGCCGCGCAGATCGCCGTCGGGGCGAACTCGCCCTTCCTGTTCGGCCGCGAGCTGTGGCGCGAGTCCCGGCCCCCGCTGTTCCAGCAGGCCACCGACACCCGGCCGCCGGAGCTCCAGGCCCAGGGCGTCAGGCCGCGGACCTGGTTCGGCGAGCGGTGGATCAGCTCCGCGTACGAACTGTTCGAGGAGAACCTGCGCTACTTCCCCGCCCTGCTGCCCATCTGCGACGAGGAGGACCCGCTGGCCGTGCTGGAGGCGGGCGGCGTCCCCTCACTGGCCGAGCTGGTCCTGCACAACGGGACCATCTACCGCTGGAACCGCCCCGTCTACGGCATCGCCGACGGCGTACCGCACCTGCGCGTGGAGAACCGCGTGCTGCCCGCCGGGCCCACCGTGACCGACGTGGTCGCCAACGCGGCCTTCTACTACGGCGTCGTCCGCGCCCTGGCCGAGGAGTCCCGGCCGGTGTGGTCCCGGCTGCCGTTCGAGGCCGCCGAGGCCAACTTCGACGCGGCGTGCCGGTACGGCATCGAGGCGCGGTTGCAGTGGCCCCGGCGCGGACGGCTCGGCGGCGTGGGCGAGGTCGACGCCGTGAGTCTCGTACGCGAGGAGCTGCTGCCGCTGGCGGAGGCCGGGCTGGACGCCTGGGGCGTGGAGCCGGCCGATCGCGACCACTACCTCGGCGTCATCGAGGAGCGGTGCCGACGGCGGACCAACGGGGCGACCTGGCAGGTGGCGACCTTCCGGCGCGGCCTGGAGGCGGGGCTGTCCCGCGATGCGGCACTGGCCGCCACCACCCGCCGGTACGCGGAGCTGATGCACCTGGGCGAGCCGGTGCACACCTGGCCCGTGGGCGCGCCGGAGCCCGTGTCGGTGGGCTGAGCTCCCGGGGATGTCCGGTCGGTCCCCGGGGGGTGCTGCCGGTCGCGCCGGGTTCATGGGGCAAGCTGTGACGTCCCATGACCGGAAGCGGGTGTGCAGGTGGAGGCGGGGCCGGTGGCCGATTCTGTTGACGACGAGCGGCCCTCGCGGCGGATCCTCCGGGACGAGACACTGCTCGTCCTGGGGCTTTCGCTGGGCGCGAGCGGTGTGTCCGCGCTGATCAGTTTTGTCGGATCGGTCACCCGGCCGGGAGGGCTCAAGGACCAGGCCGCGACCCTCAACGCCTCGGCGGCGCCGGGCCGTCCCTGGCTGGATCTCGCCTGGCAGCTGTTCGGGATCGCCTCGGCACTGGTCCCGGTCGCGCTGGTCGCCCACTTCCTGCTGCGCGAGGGCCAGAACGGCCTGCGGACGCTGGGCTTCGACCGCACCCGGCCCTGGTCGGACCTCGGCCGGGGCGCCGGGGTCGCGGCCGTCATCGGCAGCACCGGAATCGCCTTCTACCTGCTGGCCCGAGAGCTCGGCTTCAACCTCACCGTGGTCCCCGAGGCGCTGCCGGAGGTGTGGTGGAAGTACCCCGTGCTGATCCTGTCCGCGCTGCAGAACGCGATCCTCGAAGAGGTCATCGTGGTCGGCTATCTGCTGCGCCGGCTGGACCGGCTGGGCTGGACGCCCGGCACCGCGCTGATGGCCAGCGCGGTGCTGCGCGGCTCCTACCACCTCTACCAGGGCGTCGGCGGCTTCATCGGCAACATGGTGATGGGTGTGGTGTTCGTCTGGCTGTACCGGCGCTGGGGACGGGTCGGCCCGCTGGTCGCGGCGCACTCCCTGCTCGACATCGGCGCGTTCGTCGGCTACGCGCTGCTCGCGGGGAAGGTGGCGTGGCTGCCGACCCCATGACCCCCTACGCGAGCAGTTCGCCCTCGATGACCGTCACCGCGCGGCCGGTCAGCAGGGTGCGTTCGCCGCGCAGTTCCGTGCGGACGCGGCCGGAGCGCGGGGAGGCCTGGAGCCCGGTCAGCGGCGTACGGCCGAGACGTTCCGTCCAGTAGGGGGCCAGCGCGGTGTGGGCGCTGCCGGTGACCGGGTCCTCGTCGATGCCGACGTTCGGGAAGAAGCAGCGGGAGACGAAGTCGTAGCCCAGGGCGGGGTTCTCGGCGCGGGCCGTGGCGATGATGCCGCGCCGGGAGTAGGCCCCGAGGGCCCTGTGGTCCGGGCGCAGGGCGTGGACGGTCTTCTCGTCGGCGAGCTCGACCAGCAGGTCGCCCACGTGCGGACCGGTGTCGAAGGCGGCGACCGGCTCCGCGCCCAGGGCCTCGGCGACCCCGTCCGGCAGCCCGACCGGGGTGAGCGGGGCGGTCGGGAAGTCCAGGGTGATCGAGCCGTCCCCGGCCGGCGTCGCCACCAGGACGCCGCTGCGGGTGGCGAACCGCACCGGCCCGGTGTGGGCGCCCGTGGTGTGCAGGACGTGGGCGGTGGCGAGAGTGGCGTGGCCGCACATGTCGACCTCGGCGACGGGCGTGAACCAGCGCAGGGCCCAGTCCGCCTCGCCGCCCGCCGGGAGCGGGTGGGCGAAGGCGGTCTCGGCGTGGTTGACCTCCAGGGCCACGTTCTGGAGCCGGTCGTCGCCCGGGAAGGCGTCGAGGAGGAGGACCCCGGCCGGGTTTCCGGCGAAGGGGCGGTCGGTGAAGGCGTCGACGATTCGAATCCGCATGCCCGTGACGGTAGGGGGTCGGCGAGGCCCTCGGCCAAGGCCAATCCATGAGCACTGGCCCGGTTTTCCCGGGCCACTCCGGCGGGTGGCGCGCCAAGTGCCGTAGGGTTGCGGTTCGTTCACGGGGGCACGGAGCCGCGGGGCGGGGCTGGGCGCCCGCCCTGAAGGAGGAAGCGGTGCGGCAGGTCGACGGCACGGTGGTGGTGACGGGGGCGACCGGATTCATCGGCTCGCACACCCTGCGCGCCCTGCTGGACCCGGCAGGGCGCGGCGACGCCGGCCCGGCT
Organism: Streptomyces sp. NPDC001381; assembly: GCF_042895685.1. NCBI lineage: Bacteria > Bacillati > Actinomycetota > Actinomycetes > Kitasatosporales > Streptomycetaceae > Streptomyces > Streptomyces sp. NPDC001381. The sequence continues at coordinate 31,066 of NZ_JBIAWO010000005.1, forward strand.
CCGCGGGTGCGGGCGCTGGTGCGGAGCGTGCCCGAGGGCGACAGTCCCGTCGAGTGGGTGCGGGGCGACCTCACCGACCCGGACTCGGTCCGGGGGCTGTGCGAGGGCGCACGGGCCGTCGTCCATCTGGCCTCCTACATCGGCGGGGACGAACGGCTGTGCGAGGCGGTCAACGTCGAGGGCACCCGCCTGCTGATGGAGGAGGCCGCGCGGGCCGGGGCCGGCCGTGTGGTGCACCTGTCGACCGCCGCCGTCTACGGCGGTGGACCGCACCGGGGGATCGCGGTCGACGGGGTTCCCGCCGAGCCCGCCTCCGCCGTGAGCAGGACCCGGCTGGCGGGGGAGGCGTACGCGCGCCGGGCGGGGGCCGTCGTGCTGCGGCCCGGGATCGTGCTCGGCGCCGGCGACCGGTGGGTCGTACCCGCACTGCGCGAACTGGTGGAACGGGTGCCGGCCGCATGGGACGGCGGGCGCGCGCTGCTGACCGTGGCGGACGCCGGAGACCTCGGGCGGCTGATCGCCGCCGTCGCCGTGGGGGCCCGGCCGGTGCCGCCCGGCGTCTACCACGCCGGGCATCCGGAACCCGTGCGCATCGGGGATCTGCTGGCCGAGCTGGCCGCGCTGGGGGTGCTGCCGCCCCTGCCGGACGCCGACTGGCCGCTGCCGGTCTGCCGGGAGCGGCTGCGGGCCGCACCGGGACGGGTCTCTGAACGCCAGTTCACCCTGGCCGCCGAGGACCACTGGTACCTGGCCGACGACCTCTGGAAGCTCACCGGCAGGCCCCCGGGGCCCGGCCCGCTGAGCCGCCTCGCGGACTCGGCCGCGTGGTACCGGGCGCGTCTGTGGCCGCCGGCGCGCTCCTGAACTGGGGTTTCCTCCCCGCTGCGCGGGTGCGCCGACCCTGCGATGCTGGAGGAGGCGAGCGCTACCCACGATCGACCGCCGGGCGGTGAGCGCATGGCTGGGCTGGAGGAAGACGGTGCGGAGCCGACGGCTCCGGAGGCCGACCCCCAAGGAGACCCGTATCTGCGCACGCGGTTCGCGATACCGGTGCGTCCTGCGACGTTCCTGCGCCGCGAGAGACTGGTACGGCATCTCGACGAGGCGCTGCGCACCCCGCTGACCATGGTGAACGGCTCCGCCGGTGCGGGGAAGACCCTGCTGGTCGCCGACTGGGCGGCCGAGCGGGTGCCGTCCGTCGCCTGGTTCACCACCGAAGCCGCCGACCAGGGCCCCGGAATGTTCTGGGCGTACCTGCTCCAGGCGCTGCGGGCCTCCGGGGTGGCGCCGCCCGCCGGGGTCGGCAGCCCGGCGGACGCGAGCCGGGTCACCCGGACCCTGCTGGCGCGGCTGGCCGCCGATCTCAGCGCGCGGGAGCGGCCCGTGACCGTGGTCCTCGACGAGTACGACCAGGTGCACGACCCGGACATCGCCCAGCAGCTGGAGTTCGTGCTGCACCACGCCGGAGGCGGCCTGCGGCTGATCCTCGTCACCCGCACCGAACCGCTGCTGCCGCTGCACCGCTACCGGGCCGCGGGCGAGCTGACGGAGATCCGGGGCGCGGAACTGGCCTTCACCCCGGAGGAGACGGCCGAACTGCTCGCGCTGCACGGGCTGCGCCTTCCGCTGCCCGCGGCGGGCGCGCTGGTGGAGCGCACCCGGGGCTGGGCCGCCGGCCTCCGGCTGTGCGCCCTGGCCGCGCAGGAGAACCCGGACCCGGAGACGTATCTGAAGGAGTTCGAGGCCGACCGCAGCACCGTCGCCGACTTCCTGCTGGCGGAGGTGCTCAAGCAGCAGAGCCCCGAGGTCCAGGATCTCCTGCTGCGGGTCAGCGTCCTCGAACGCCTCTGTCCCGAGCTGGCCAACGCGCTGACCGAACGCGCCGACTCCGAGCCCATCCTGGCCGGGCTGCACCGGGAGAACGCGTTCGTGGAGGATCTCGGACACGCCTGGTACCGCCTGCACCCGCTGTTCGGGGAGATCCTGCGGGCCCATCTGCGGGTGCGGGCCCCGGGACTGGAGCCCGAGCTCCACCGACGGGCCGCCCGCTGGTTCGGGCGGTCCGGGTTCCTTCCGGAGACGCTCGGGCACGGTGCCGCGGCGGGCGACTGGGAGTTCACCGCGAGTGCCCTGGTCGACGACCTCGCCATCGGCCGGCTCTTCACCGGCCTGCACTCCGACGACCTCGTCGACCTGTTCTCCCGGATGGGACCCGAGCCCAGGACCCCGGCGACGGACCTCGTCCGCGCGGCCCTCGCCCTCTCCCGCTGCGACCTCGAACACGGCCTGATCCATCTGCGCCGGGCGGAGCGGGGGCTGGCGGAGGCGGCGCGGGCGGCGACGGGGGTGGAGGCGGTGGCAGCGGCCGGCGTGGCTGGGGTGGCGGATGCGGTGGGCGTGGCCGGGGCGGCTGAGATGGCGGATGCGGTGGGTGTCGCTGGGGTGGTCGAGGCTGCGGAGGCCGAGGGTGCGGCTGGGGCGGTGGGCGTGGGGGACAGGCGTCCCGAGGGGATGGGTGCCGGTGGTGCGCCGGGGGCCGGTGCGGGGTGGGTGAGGACTCCCGCCGCCCCGGGCACCCCTGCCGGGGTGGCGGGAGTGCGCGGCCGGAGTCCGGAGGGGGCCGGTGTCGGCGGGTCGACGGACATCGGCGCCGTCGGGCGGGCGGAGGCAGCCGACGGGTCGGGCGGAGAGGTGCTCGGGGCGGCGGAGGAGCACGTGGGTGCGCCCGAGGCGGCGGAGGAGGCTGCCGCCGGTTCAGGCGGGGTGGCTGCCTTCGGTTCGGCGGGAGCCGTGGTCGTCGTTCCGGAGTCGGCGGCCGCGCAGTTGAGCTGTGCGCTGCTGGAGGCCTCCGTGGGGCGGCTGACCGGCGCGCCCGGGCGGGCGGAGGCGGCCGTGGCGGAGGCCGAGCGGGTGCGGGGCCACGTCCCCGCGCATCTGCTGGACAGGCATCCCGAACTCACCGCCCTGCTGCTGACCCACGTGGGCTCGACCCGGCTGTGGGCGGGGCGGTTCGAGGAGGCGGCGGCCGCCCTCGGCGCGGCCGCCGACTGCCCCGGCGGAGCCTCGACCGCGCTGTTGCGCGAGGACGCCCTCGGCCGCCTGGCCCTGATCGACTGGCTGAACGGCCGGCCCGGCCCGGCGGAGCGCAGGGCTCGTGCGGCGATGGCCGAGACGGAGCGTTTCGGGCTGCCCCGGTCGGCCGGCTCCGGCGTCGGGCTGCTCGTCCTGGCCGCCGTGGCCGTCGACCGCGACGAGCTCGACGAGGCGCAGACCTTTCTCGAAGCGGCGGCCGACTCGCACCCCGCGCTGCGGGACCCGGTCATGGAGGCGGGCCGGGCCATCGTCACGGCACGGCTGCACCTGGCCCGGGGAGAGACCGGGGCCGCGCGGGAAGCGGTGGAGCGGGCGGTCGCCGCCGAAGCGGTCTCGCCCTGGGCGGCGGGGCAGTCGGCGCTCGTCGCCTCGGCCGCGCACCTCGCCGACGGCCGGCCCGAGGCCGCGGTGCGGCTGCTGCGCGAGGTGCCGGACGAGCAGCCTGCCTGTGCCGTGGAGGCGGCCCGGGCCCGGCTGGCGGCGGGCGAGCCCGCCGCGGCGGCCGACCTGCTCGACCGGGCCCGCCCCGAGGACCGCAGCGGTCCCGCGGTCACCGTCCGGGCCACGCTGGTGCGGGCCCGCGCCGCCGAGCAGACCGGCGACCCGGCCGCCGCTCGCCGGCTGGTCGCCCGGGCCCTGCGCGAGGCCCGGCGCGAACGGCTGCGCCGGCCCTTCCTCGAAGCCGGACCGTGGCTGCGGCCGCTGCTGACCGCGGCGCCCCTGCGGGAACTGGCCCAGGGCTGGCTCACCCCCGCCCCGCCGCCGCCCCCCGCCGGCGAGCAGCCTCCCGCGGTGGTCGTCGAGGAGCTGAGCGGACGCGAGCGCGACGTGCTGCGCCGGCTTGCGCTGATGATGTCCACGGAGGACATCGCCGCCGACCTGTACCTGTCGGTTAACACGGTCAAGACCCACCTCAAGAGCGCCTACCGGAAGCTGGGCGTCAACCGCCGCCACGACGCGGTGCGCCGCGCACGGGAGCTCGGCCTTCTGTGACCGCGTGACCCGCCCGCCCGGGTTCGCCCCTGGCGGGTGAGGCGCGCGGCCGGCTCCTCCGCTGGGATCGGGGTGGTGGCCGGTTCGCCCCGGCCGCTGCCCGGCCGGCGCCGCCGGTGTCCCCGGGCGGCCCCGACTCGACGAGGTGGGTGACGTGGCACGCTGGCGGGCTCTGATCGTCCTGGGCACGGCCCAGTTCCTGATGGTGCTGGACACGTCCGTCATGAACGTCTCCATCAGCCAGCTGGTGGAGGACTTCGACACCGAGGTGACCGCCATCCAGGCCGTCATCACGCTGTACGCGCTGGTCATGGCGGCCTTCATGATCGTGGGCGGCCGCTTCGGCGACATCCTGGGGCGGCGCAGGCTGTTTCTCCTCGGGCTCGTCGTCTACGGCGTCGGCTCGGCCCTGACCGCCGTCGCTCCCACCGTCTGGGTCCTCGCCGTGGGCTGGTCGGTGATCGAGGGGCTCGGTGCCGCGATGGTGCTGCCGGCCATGGCGGCCCTGGTCGCCGAGTCCTACCGGGGGCGCGACCGGGCCGTCGCCTACGGCGTCATCGGCGGGCTCGCCGGTGCGGGCATCGCCGTCGGACCGCTGCTCGGCGGCTGGGTGACGACGTACCTCACCTGGCGGCTGGTCTTCGCCGGTGAGGTCGTGGTCGTCCTCGTGGTGCTGGCCTTCCGCCGGGTGATCACGGAGGTCCCGCGGACCGGGCCCCGGCCGCGGCTGGACGGCGTCGGCGCGGCCCTGTCGGCGGCCGGCCTGGCCCTGGGCGTGCTGGGCGTGCTGCAGAGCGGCACCTGGGGCTGGGTGCAGCCGCGCAACCCGCCGTTCACGGTGATGGGCTTCGCGCCCACCCTGTTCGTGATCGGCCTCGGCGCCGTCGTCCTGGCGCTCTTCGTGCGCTGGGAGCGGCACCGGGAGGAGCGGCACACCGATCCGCTGGTGCACCTGGCACTGCTGCGCAATCTCCCGCTGCGCTCCGGCCTGCTGTGCCTGCTGAGCCAGAACCTCATTCTGCTGGGGCTGTTCTTCACCATTCCGCTCTACCTTCAGGTGGTGCAGGGCTTCGACGCCTTCGAGACCGGCCTGCGCCTGCTGCCCGTGTCCGTCACCATGCTCGCCGCCTCCCTGCTCGCCGCGCGGCTGGGCCGGGCGGCGGGAGCACGCCGCGTGGTCCGGCTGGCCCTGCTGACGCTGATCGCCGCCATCGTGTGGCTGCTGGCCACCATCGACCCGGTGATCGACGACGCGCAGTTCGCCTGCGCCATGGCGCTGCTCGGCATCGGGATGGGCCTGCTCGCCTCGCAGCTCGGCAACGTCGTCCAGTCCAGCGTGGGCGAGGAGGAGCGCAGCGAGGTCGGCGGGCTGCAGTTCACCGCCCAGAACCTGGGGTCCGCGCTGGGCACCGCGCTCATCGGGTCGCTGCTCGTGGGCGCCCTCGCCCAGGCCTTCACCACCCAGGTCGAGGACGATCCGAGACTGTCGCAGGAGGCCAAGCAGCAGACGAGCGTCGCCCTGGAGGCCGGGATCAGCTTCGTCTCCACCGACCACGTGCGCTCCGCCGCCGAGCGGGCGGGTCTGCCGCCGTCGGAGGTGGACGCGCTCACCGACTCCTACGCGTCGGCGCAGCTCGACGGACTCAAGGCGGGGATCCTCGCCGCCGGCGGAATCACCCTGGCCAGTCTCCTGGTCACGGGGAATCTGCCGACCCGGCCCGCCGCCCGCCCCGAACCGGCGCGCGCCCGCGCGGCCTGACCCGTGAAGGAGCCCGGTCATGCCCGACACTCAGCACCGCACGGCCCGGGAGCGCGCCGCCGGGCGCCGGGGCCGCGCCGAGTACACCGGCGGCGTCTACGGTTCCATGCTCGCCGCCTCCGTCGTCGTCGGCGCCGGCACCTTCGGCTCGTTCCCGCGAGTGGAACTGGTGCTGCTCCTGCTGCTCACGGGCGTGGCCTTCTGGATCGCGCATGTGCACGCCCACCTGTTCGGGGCGCGGCTGGCCCACCGGACACCGGACCGCGCGGTCGTACGGGAGGTGTGCCGTGAGGAGTGGCCGATCGTCGAGGCCGCCGTCCCGCCCGCCCTGGCCGTGGCCGTCAGTCCCCTGCTCGGCCTCGATACGCAGGGCGCGCTGTGGCTCGCGCTCGCGGTCGCCGTGGCGGGCCAGGTGGGCTGGTCGACGGCGGCGGCACGGCGGGTCGGCGCGCCCTGGCGGCTGGTGGCGATCACCGCCGCCGTGAACCTGCTGCTCGGCCTGCTGATCATCGCGTTCAAGCTGGTCATCACCCATTGACCGGGAGCCATCACCGCAGATCAGCCGCGCGGCCGGGCGCGTATCACCTGCACCGGGTGAGGCCCGTCGGGAGGCCGCGGCGGAGGATCGCAGGGAGACCCCTAGGAAGGCTCATGCGCTACGAGATCCGTGTCGACGGACAGATGTCGGAGACGTTGATCCAGGTGTTTCCCGAGCTGGAGCACGTGGTGATGTCCGGCCAGACCGTCCTGTTCGGACACGTCGTCGACGAGGCGCATCTGTACGGACTGCTGGCCCGCTGCCAGTCGCTGGGACTGCGGGTCCTGGAGATGCGGCAGATGCCGGACTGACCCCGCTGGGAGGAGCCATGACCGAGTCGCGAGGACCGGAGCCGTACCCCGGACCGCAGCGGACGCCCGGCGGTGCGGCCGCCCCGGGGCCGGCGGGCACGGACCCCGCCGACGTCCTGGCCGCCCTCGGGCGTTCCTGGACCTGGCTCCTCGGGTCGGCCGTCGCCACCCTCCTGCCCGGCGTCCTGGTCCTGGTCTGGCCGGACGAGACCCTGCACGTCCTGGCCGTCCTCATCGGCCTGTACCTGCTCGTGACGGGGATGTTCCGGTTCGTCGCCGCCTTCGCCCGGGAGGACCACGGCGAACGGCTGCCCGGGCTCCTGCTGTCCGTCCTCTACGTCCTGGCCGGTGTGCTCTGCCTGCGCAACCCGCTGCAGACCATCGCCGCGCTCTCGCTGATCGTCGGGGTCGTGTGGCTGGTGTCCGGGGTCCTCACCCTCTACACGGCACTCGCCGCCCGGGACCTGCCCCACCGCGCCTTCGTCATGGGCGCCGCGCTCCTCGGCATCGTCGCCGGGGTCGTCGTGCTGGCCCTGCCCACCGAGTCGGCCCGGGCGCTGACCCGGCTGCTCGGTCTGTGGCTGGTCCTGCTCGGCCTGGTCGAGGTGGTGCTGGCCCTCGCCTGGCGGGCCGCACTGCGCAGGGCCGGCATCCCCGGCCCGCACGGTCACCCGGGGCCCCGCTGACCCGCCGGCCCGGCCCCGGACGGCTTCACCCGCCCGGGGTGAGGCGCCCACGGCTTGCCGTGCGCACGCTGAAGACGCCAGGGATCGGCCGACGGGCTCAGGCCCGGAACGGAGGAGTGAGATGACCGGGGACACGTACCTCGCCTACGACTATCCGCTGCTGAGCGCCTTCTGGACCATGCTGATCTTCTTCCTGTGGATCATGTGGTTCGTCCTGCTCTTCCGGGTCGTCCTGGACATCTTCCGCGACGACGACCTCAGCGGCTGGGGCAAGACCGGCTGGCTGGCGTTCTGCATCTTCCTGCCGTTCCTGGGCGTGTTCGTCTACGTCGTGGCACGCGGGAAGAACATGGGCCGCCGCGAGGCGGCGCAGGCGCGGGCCCAGCAGAAGCAGTTCGACGACTACGTCCGGGAGACCGCCAAGGGCACGGGCGGCCCGACCAGCAGCGTGGACGAACTCGCCCGGCTGTCCGAGATCAAGGCCCGCGGAGACATCACGGACGAGGAGTTCGACCGGGCCAAGCAGCTGGTGCTGAGCGGGCACGGATCCGCGGGACATCACTGAGCCCGCCGAACGACACGATGACACCGAATCGAGGCAAGGCATGACGACCAACCCGACGCGCGCGCACGAGCCCCGGAGGCAGTGGGCCGAGGGTCTGACGGCGTTCGCCGCCGTCATCCTCATGATCGCCGGAGTGCTGGACATCTTCCGCGGGATCATGGGCATCGCCGAGGACGACATCTTCGTCACGACGCGCAACTACGTCTTCGAGTTCGACCTCACCGGCTGGGGCTGGGTCCATCTCATCCTCGGCGCGGTCGCGGTGATCGTCAGCATGGGGCTGTTCCAGACGGCGATGTGGGCCCGCGTCGGCGGTGTGGCCATCGCCGGCCTCGTCATCATCGCCAACTTCCTCTCGCTGCCGTACTACCCGGTCTGGTCGGTCGTGATGATCGCCTTCTCGGCGTTCGTCATCTGGGCCCTGTGCGTCGTACGGCCGGACAGGTACGCATGACCCCTGGAGCGCACGGCGCCGCTCGCCCGGCCGGACCGTCAGGGGAGCGGCGGCCGACCGGGCGAGCGGCGCGCGGGCCGGGAGGGGACCGGCGCGGCCCCGCCCGCCAGGACCGGAAGACTCCGTCTGATCAGGAAGGCTGAGGACGATGTGCCGATGGCTGGCCTACTCGGGAACTCCCGTACTCCTTGACACGATCCTCTACAGACCGGCGCACTCGCTCATCGACCAGAGCCTGCACGCCCGGATGGGCGTCGAGACGACCAACGGCGACGGCTTCGGCGTCGGCTGGTACGCGCCCGACATGGACGGCGACGCCCCGGCGATCTTCCGTGACACCGGACCGGCCTGGAGCAACCGCAACCTGCGGGAACTCGCCCGCCACGTCCGCTCCCCGCTGTTCTTCGCCCACATCCGGGCCACGACCGGCACGGCGGTGCAGCAGACGAACTGCCACCCCTTCCGGCACGGCCGCTGGATGTGGATGCACAACGGGGCGATCACCGACTTCCACCGCATGCGGCGCGATCTCGCCCTGGCCGTGGACCCGGAACTCTTCCTGGAGATGGAGGGCTCGACGGACTCCGAGATGATGTTCTACCTGGCGCTCACCTTCGGCCTGGAGCAGGATCCGCCCGCCGCCGTCGAACGGATGGCGGGCTTCGTGGAACAGACCGGGCACAAGTACGGCGTGGAGTTCCCGCTGCAGATGACGGTCGCGGTCAGCGACGGACACCGGCTGTGGGGCTTCCGCTACTCCAGCCAGGGCGCCTCGCGGTCCCTCTACTACAGCACCCGGGTGGAGACACTGCGCGAGCTCCATCCCGACATCACGTTCCTGCACGGGGTCTCCGACGACACCCGCCTCGTGGTCTCCGAGCCCCTGGGCGACCTCCCCGGCGCCTGGAACGAGGTGCCCGAGAGCAGCTACGGCGTCGTGGAACCGGGCGCCGACCAACTCGAGCACTTCGCTCCGCGCGCGGCGTGAACCTCCCGCCCCCGTGGTCGCGGGGGATCAGTGCACGGAGAAGCCGCCGTCGACGAAGATCGCCTGCCCGGTGACATAGCCGGAGGCGCGGGAGGCCAGGAACACCGCCGCTCCGGCGAAGTCCTCGGCGAGGCCGTTGCGCTTGACCATCGTGCGCGCGGCCAGCGCCGCCACCTTCTCCGGATCGGACGACAGCCGCGCGTTCAGCGGCGTCATGACGAAGCCGGGCACCAGCGTGTTGCAGGTGACGCCGTGCGGTGACCACGCCTCGGCCTGGGAGCGCGCCAGCGACTCCAGCGCCCCCTTCGAGACGCCGTAGGCGCCGCTCTGGACGAAGGCCCGGTGCGCCTGCTGCGACGTGATGTGGATGATCCGCCCGAAGCCCCGCTCCGCCATGCCGGGGCCGAACCGCAGGCCCAGCAGATAGGGCGCCTCCAGGTTCACCGCCATCGTGGCGTCCCACACGTCCTCGCCCAGCTCGCCCATCGGCGGCCGCACGTTGATGCCGGCGCAGTTGACGAGGATGTCGGGCTCCCCGTACACGGCGGCGGCCCGCTCCGCCGCCGCGCGCACCCCCTCGCGGGTGCCCAGGTCGGCGCTCACCCACGCGGCCCGGCCGCCCTCCGCCGTCAACTCGTCGACGGTGGCGGCCAGTTCCGGCTCCCGGCGGGCCACGACCACCACGCTCGCCCCCGCCCGCGCGAGCGATCCGGCGATGGCCCGGCCGATCCCGGAACTCCCGCCCGTCACCACGGCGACCAGACCGTCCAGCGAGAACAGTGCGGACAGGTACGTGGCGGAGCTGCGCTGCGTCGTCATGTCCCGAGTTTTCCAGAGGGAGGTGACGGGTCGGAGCGCCGGGGCGGTGAGGCTTTCAGGGGGCGGCGGCGATGCCGAGCCCCTCGTCGGTCGAGCAGCGCCAGAACGACGCCACGCCCACCCAGCAGCCGTACGGGGAGCGTCATTGAGCGGTGTCCTGTGCCGGGAGTCGGGTCGGGCCTCCGGTGAGGGCGACATCGAGGCCGGTGTCGGTGACGTCGAGTGAGGTGGCTTTGAGGCCCAGGGGGTAGTCGAGGCCCGCGCGGTCGGAGAGGCCGTCCTGGATTCGGTCGACGAACCCGGCGGGTGCGGGGCTTCCGAGGATCTCGGCGTCTTCGAGGTGCAGGGTCACACGGCCGTTCTGCAACTGGGGCCGCAGAGTGGCCTCCCCGAGGCCCCCTCGGCCGAGGACGAGCGTGAGGGTGTCGGCCGCGTCGTCGAGGCGGACGGCCGAGACCGGGAGGCGTCCGCCGGAGCCGGCTGCCAGGCTCTGGAGGGAGGCGGCGGGAATCTCGACGTCCGCCTGGGTCCGGGCGACGGTTCCGGACGCGTTGCCGGTCAGGCGTATGTCGTCCAGGCGCGCCCGCACGGACACGTCGGGAATGCGGCCGACGGTGGCGTGGTCGCTGCTGACGGTCACGGCGTCGATGTGCCGGTCGAACAGGTCGAGGAGGGCTGGTCCGCCGTCGACGTGGACGTCGCTGCCGTCGCCGAGGACCCGGTCGGCCGCGGTGGCCATGCGGCCCCGCACCAGGCCGCGGGCGGCGACCTCGGCGACGGTGGCGGCGAGCAGCAGGACCGCGAGGGCAGTGACGGCGACGGACGCGGTGCGGTACCGCCCCAGCACGTGGCGGATCACGCGTGGTCTCCCGATGTGGCCCGGGTGGCAGTGGTCGGTCCGCCCTCGGGGGTGGTCGGCGCCGGGCCCTCCGGGTCGAGGTGGGGCAGGATCCGGTCCAGCCGGCGGGGCAGCCACCAGTTGGCCCGGCCGAGCAGATACATGGTGGAGGGCACCAGGACGAGCCGGACGAGGGTGGCGTCGATGATGACGCTGACGCCCAGGCCGAGAGCCAGCATCTTGATCACCACGTTGGCGGAGAGCAGGAACGCGAGGAAGACGCTGGTCATGATGAGTGCGGCGCAGGTGATGACACGGGCGGTGCCGGCGAGTCCGGTGGCGACACTGAGGTCGTTGTCGTGCGTGTGCAGCCAGGACTCCCGGATCCGGGACAGCAGGAAGACCTCGTAGTCCATGGACAGGCCGAAGACGATCGCGAACATCATCATCGGCACGTACGACTCGACCGGTACGGGATCGGCGACGCCGAAGAAGGAACCGCCCCAGCCCCACTGGAAGACCGCGACGACGACCCCGTAGGCGGCGCCGATGGACAGCAGGTTGAGCAGGGCGGCCTTGAGGGCGACGAGCAGGCTGCGGAAGACGGTGAGCAGGAGCAGGAAGGCCGCCGCGACCACGACCGCGATGATGACGGGCAGCCGGTCCACGACCACGTCGCGGAAGGTGAGCTGGGCGGCGGTGACGCCGGTGACGTAGCCTTCCGCGCCGGAGCCGGCGAGCGCGTCGGGGAGGGTGTGGTCCTCCAGTCGGTGCAGCAGGTCCGAGGTGGCCTGCTCCTCGGGGCCGGTGTCGGGGGTGACGGTAGTGATCAGCAGAGCCTGGTCCTCGGTGGCGGCGGGGGCGGACACCCTGGCGACTCCGGGGGCCGAGGCCAGTGCGTCGTGCAGGGACGCGGAGAGTCCGGCGGTCCCGGCAGGGCCGTCGGCGCGCTCGCGGTCGAGGTGGGCGACGACGGTGAACTGGCCGTTGGTACCGGGGCCGAAGCCGTCGGACACCAGGTCGTAGGCGCGGCGGTCGGTGTAGTCGCCCGGGCCGGCACCGGCGTCGATGTGGCCCAGCCGCATGGAGGCCGCCGGGACGCTGAGCACTCCCAGGACCAGGAGTCCGAGGACGAGGAACAGCCACGGACGGCGGCCGACCGCGGCGGCCCAGCGGTGCCAGGTGTCGGCCGTCCCGTCCGGTTCGTCGACCGGTGTGCGCACCCGCCAGCGGTCGATACGGCGGCCCGCGATGCCCAGGACGGCCGGCGCGAAGGTGAGCGCGGCGACGGCGGCCACCACGACGGTCAGGCCGGCGGCCACGCCGAGGGTGCCGATGAAGCCGACACCCGACGCGTACAGCCCGCCGAGCGCGAGCCCCACGGTCGCCGCGGCGACGATCACCGCCCGGCCGCTGGTGGCCACCGCCCGGCCCGCGGCCTCGGCCGGGTCGCGGATGTCCCGCAGCAGCCGTCGGTGGCGGGTGATGAGGAACAGCGCGTAGTCGATCCCCACGCCCAGGCCCATCATGGTGGCCAGCGTCGGTGCGGCGGTCCCGAAGGTGAACCCCGCGGCCAGCAGCCCGAGCAGGGAGATGCCGCAGAGCAGGCCGATCACCGCGGTCAGCAGCGGCAGCCCGGCGGCGGCCAGGCTGCCGAACCCGGCCAGCAGGACGACCACGGCGGTGCCCAGCCCGATCACCTCGGACAGCCGGTGCGCGGCCTCCGGGCGTGCCAGCTGGCCCAGCGGGCCGCCGTACTCGACCTCGACGCCGTCCGCGCGCAGCCCGTGCACGGCGTCGTCCACGCCGTCGAGGTAGGACGTGTCGAAGCGGACCGGGTTGTCCGTGAAGCGGACGGTGACGATGCCGGTGGTGCCGTCGGCGGAGACCGCGCCCGGGGTGACGAGGGGGTCGGCCACGGAGATCACATCCGGCAGCTGTTCCAGTTCGGCGATCGTCCCGTCGACGGCGTCCTGGTGGGCGCTGAGCGGTCCGCTTTCGGGGCGCAGCACGATCTGCGAGGCGGTGCCGCGGACCTGGGCGGAGCCGTGGGCGTCCAGCAGGTCGGCGCCGGTCTGGACGGAGGTGCCGGGCAGGGCGAAGTCGTCCTCGTACGTCCCACCCCAGGTCTGGTCGGCGGCCACGGCGGCCAGCAGCACCAGCAGCCAGGTGCCGAGCACCCACCACGGCCGTCGGGCGCACCAGCGGCCGAGCCGGTGCAGCCGGCCGAGCGTGGCGGCGGCGGCCGCCTCCGGGCAGGGCGGCGAGGAGGGTTTTTCGGGTGAGCGCGTCATGATCTCGTTTCCGGTCGGGCACCGGCTGGTTCAGCGGTGCCGTGCAGGGGGCGGTGCGGGCGTGGGCGGGGACAGGCGCGCGGGCGGGAACAGCGCGAAGGCGGTCAGCAGTCCGGCGGCCATGACGAGGCTCAGACCGAGAAGCGCTGCTCCGCCGGAGCCGGCGAGGTCGGGGTGGCAGCGGACGCCTCGCCGGGGGACGACCCGGTGAGGAGCACGGCGGCGGGAAGCGCGGCCCGACACGACGGACCCGTCCACCGGCGTGCCCGGAGGTACGCCACGCTCAGTCCTGCTTCCACAGCCCTGCGCGGCGCTCGGCCCACCGCTGCACCTGATCGCCGTATGCGCCGTCCAGTGCCTTGTCGCGGATCTCCCGGAGCTCGTTCCGCGCCTCCTCGGCGTCGAGGGAACGCAGGTCCTTCAGGTCGTCGCGCAGTTCCTGGGGCAGCGTCTCGAAGCGGCGCCGGGCCTCGGCGGCCCGGACCCGCACCCGTGGGCCGTACTCACCGGCCAGCGCGTCCTGCCAGATCCGTGCGGCGGCCTCGCGACGCTGCTCCGGCTCCATCGTGCGCAGCTGCCGCAGGTCGGCACGGAGCTCCGGCGGTATCCAGCCGGGCACGGCGTGCGACTCGGTGCCGTCGAGGGCCAAGGGGGCCGTCTCGGCGAGCTGGACCAACGAGCTGTCCACGACGGTCGAGGTGACGCCGGTCGAAGTGGTGCCGGTCGTCCCGGAAGGGGTCGACCACACCACCCCGGCCACCACGGCGGCGGTGGCGACGACCAGGGCGGTCGTCCGGGTCCTGCGGGACACGGCGGTGCCGTTGGGGTTCACGTTGTCCTCCCGTTTCTCGATTTCGGCCCCAGGCTGTCGCAGACGTGCGAGCGGAGGGTTCGGCGATTATTCGGGCGGTGTAAGGATCGGCAGCGGGGGCGGTCCGGCACCGCGGGGGCTGGTTAGCATCGGGGCATCCCCCGGTGCCCCGCGACGGCCCCCGCGTCCCGGGGCTGCGAGGAGAGAGGCAACATGCCGGAGAACAAGGGCCTCGTCCTGGTCGTCGAGGACGAGCACCACATCGCCGATCTGCAGCGGCGCTACCTGAGCCGGGAGGGTTTCGGCGTCCACGTCGAAACGGACGGCAACGGTGCGCTGGCCGCGGCCCGCAGGATGCGCCCGGTGGCGATCGTGCTGGACATCGCCCTGCCCGGCATGGACGGCGTGGAGGTCTGCCGCCGGTTGCGCGAGGAGGGCGACTGGACTCCCGTCGTGTTCGTGACCGCGCGGGACGAGGTGACCGACCGCATCCTCGGGCTGGAGCTCGGTGCCGATGACTACCTCACCAAGCCCTTCTCCCCGCACGAGCTGGTCGCCCGCGTCAAAAGCCTGCTGCGGCGCGCCGCCGGCCCGCAGCGCGACCCGGTGCGCCGGGTGGGGCGGCTCGTGCTGGACACCGGCCGCCGCACCCTGCACGTGGATGACGGCCCGGTGGAGCTGACGACCACCGAGTTCAATCTGCTCGCGTTCCTGATGCGCCACCCCGGGCAGGTGTTCTCGCGCGACCGGCTGCTCGCGCAGGTGTGGGGTTACGCCGACTACCGGGACACGCGCGTGGTGGACGTCTACATCGCCCAGCTGCGGGCCAAGCTCGGTGACGCCGGTCCGATCCGCACCGTCCGCGGTGTCGGGTACGGCGTCGCCGACACCGCCCGATGACCGCCGCAGGCCGCCGCGGCACCCTGGCCGGGAGCATCGTCCTGCTCACCACCGCCGTGGCGGCGCTGGCTGTGGTGGTCACCGGTCTGTTCGCCTGGCGGATGATCCGTACGAACGCCGAGGCCCAGGAGCGCGACCAACTCGCCCGGCAGGCAGAGGTCCTGGCCCGCACCCCGCCCCTGGCCTCCTGGATGCTGGACCGGCAGCAGCGGATCGCCGGCCCGAGCGGCATCGAATTCGCCCGCGTCCAGCCCTCCGGTGAGGTGGACGGACCGGCGGCGGTGGTCGTCGACGCCGCCGGGCGCGAGGTGCTGCTCGCGGGCGAGGACCTGTCGGCGACGGCGATCCTCGACGGCCGGCGGGTCCTGGTCGAGGGAGTGCCGACACGCAACGGCGGGGCGCTCGTGCTGACCCAGCCCATGACCTCCGTCGACGAGGCCACCGAACGGATGCGCGGCGGCCTGGTGCTTCCCCTGGCCCTGGGCCTGACCGGTTCGGCTCTGGCCGGTGCGCTGCTGGCACGGCGGCTGGCCGGACCGCTCACCTCGGCCGCCCGCACCGCCCACCGGCTTTCCGGGGGTGAGCGCGGGCTCCGGGTACCCGCGGAAGGGCCCGCCGAGGTCGCCGAGCTGGCCGCCGCGCTCAATTCCCTGGACGCGGCGCTCGCCCGCAGCGAGAACCGGCAGCGGGACTTCCTCCTGTCCGTCTCGCACGAGATCCGCACCCCGCTGACCATCGCTCGGGGATACGCCGAGGCCCTCGCCGACGAGGTGATCACCGGCGACGAGGTACCCGAAACCGGCCGCGTCCTGCACACCGAGATCAGGCGGCTGGAGCGGTTCGTGGGCGACCTGCTCGCCCTGGCCCGCCTCGAAGCCGACGACTTCACCCTGGACGACGCCGACACGGACCTGGACGCACTGGTCGCCGAGGCAGCGGCCGCCTGGTCGGCACGCTGCGCCCGGCACGACGTCGACTTCCGCCTCGAACGCCCCGGACAGCCGCTGCCGATCACCACCGACGGCTTCCGGGTACGGCAGCTCATCGACGGCCTCGCCGAGAACGCCCTGCGCGTGACCCCGGCGGGCCGGCCCCTGGTCCTGGCCCTGTACGCGGACGGTTCCGGTGCTCGCCTGCAGGTCCGCGACGGCGGTCCCGGTCTGACGGACGACGACGTGGCGATGGCCTTCGAGCGCGGCGCCCTCGCCGAACGCTACCGGGGAGTCCGCGCCGTCGGCAGCGGCCTGGGCCTGGCCATCGCCCACCGCCTGACCACCCGGCTGGGCGGCACCATCAGCGCCCGAGGGGACGCCCCGGAAGGCGGCGCCTGCTTCACCGTCCGCCTGCCACCGCACCCCGGCACCGCACCACGGAACGCCGCAGCCGACGATCCTCACGCTTTGCGAACCCTGCCCTGATCCGCTGTACACCCGACACCGTCAGGCTCCTGCCCGGCACGCCGGCAGCGCAGGAAGGAGCAACGCGCCCATGCGGCCGCACAGAAGAATCCTCCAGACGAGCACGTTCGAAAGGCTCGTCCCAGTAGCGGGCCAGTGACCCAAGCCGTCCGACCCCGTCGACGCCGACGAACGCCACCTGTACGTCCGAGGCGTACTCCCAGGCGGCTCCCGACTGCGCAGGCTCGCCCACGGCCACCTCCCGACGCCCCTGCGCGGCCCTCAGTCGATACAGAACTCATTGCCCTCGATGTCCAGCATCGGGATGCACGCGTCGTTGCCGTCGTACAGCGTTTGCACGTGTACCGCGCCAAGCGGGACCAACCGTGCGCATTCGGCCTCAAGGGCGGCGAGGCGCTCCTCACCCACGAGTCCGGTGCCGACCCGCACATCAAGGTGCACCCGGTTCTTGGCGGCCTTCCCCTCGGGGACGCGCTGGAAGTACAGCCGAGGGCCCACCCCGGAGGGATCGATGCAGGCGAACCAGGAATCCCGCTGCTCAGGTGGCTGCGAGCTCTGGAAGTCATCCCAAGTGGCGAACCCCTCCGGCGGCGGCGGCACGACATACCCCAACACCTCGCACCAGAAACGAGCGAGGCGCTCAGGTTCGGCGCAGTCGAAGGTGACCTGGAACTTCTTGATCGACGTCATCGGCCCACCGTATGGGCGCGTGCCGTTCACCGAGCAGCGTCCACGGGCCAGATCGCCTGGAAGACAAGGGCGGCGACGATCGCGGGCCTTGTCAAGCGATCTGTTCCGATATATCGTTGACGCATCGCGACAGATCAACGATGGAATGAAGGAGTGGTGTGCGATGCGTACCCATGGATTCGAGCGTGGACATGGTCAGGACGGCCCCCGGCGCGGCCGCGGTGGCTTCGGCGGTCCCGACGGACGGCGTGCGGCCTTCGGGCCCTTCGGTCCGGGCGGCCCGGGGTTCGGCCCCGGCGGTCCCGGTTTCGGTCCGGGCGGTCCGGGCTTCGGTCCCGGCCCCTGGGGCGGACGAGGGCGCGGCGGTCCCCGGGGAAGGGCGCGGCGCGGTGACGTACGGGCCTCGATCCTGGCCCTGCTCAAGGACCGGCCGATGCACGGCTACGAGATGATCCAGGAGATCGCCGAGCGCAGCGGCGGGGCGTGGAAGCCCAGCCCGGGTTCGGTGTACCCGACCCTCCAGCTCCTGGAGGACGAGGGCCTGATCAGCAGTGAGAGCGAAGGCGGCAAGAAGCTGTTCTCGCTCACCGGCGAAGGCCGCGAGGCGGCGGAGCAGGGCCCGGACGCCCCCTGGGAGGAGGCCTCGCGAGGGGTCGACTGGGAGGCGCTCGGTGAGATCCGCCAGGCCGGTTTCGGTCTGATGGAGGCCTTCGGGCAGGTCTGGAAGACCGGCAGCAAGGAGCAGCGCGACAAGGCGCTGACGGTCATCAACGACGCCCGCAAGAAGCTGTACCTGATCCTCGCCGACGAGGACTGACCGCGGTCGGACGAGGGCCGTCGGCAGCCGTACGACGGTCGGGGCGCCCCGTGGAGCGATCCGCGGGGCGCCCTCGCGTGTGCGGGCGGCTCGGCGTCAGGCCACCAGTCCGCCCAGCTTGCGCAGTGACTCGTTGAGCGCGGCCGTTCCCGAGTCCTTCAGCTTCCCCGCCATCAACGACACCGCCGCGCCCGTGAACTCGCCGTCGATCCGGACCGTCGTGGCGTCGCCGTCGGGGGTGAGGGTGTAGCGGGTGGCGACGGACACGGCCATCGGGCCCTTGCCGCGGATGGCCAGCACCCGGGCCGGCTCCAGTTCCGCGACCGTCCACTCGACCTCGGCCGGAAAGCCCATCAGCTTCATGTTCTCCTGGAAGGTCGCGCCCACTTCGAGGGTCTCGGGCCCGCCCTGGGGGAAGTTGGTGTGGGTCGCGTTCCACGCGCCGTAGGCCGGCCAGTCGGTGAGCTGGGCCCACACCTTCTCGGCCGGTGCCTGGATGCGTGCCTCCGCGCTGACTTCGGCCATGCGACCACCTCTTCGGGTTCGGGCAGACTCGGGCTGCGGTGTCGCGGAACGTAACGCCAGGGCCTCGAACATTCAATACTGATGAACCGTCAGGAACCGTGCAGCGCACGCCCCGTGCGGGGGGAGATGGCCTGATCTCATCCGTAGGGAGGAGATTTCGTCCGCCGGTGTCCGCTCTGCGTGGGAGCCGGAAATGCTTCGCTCCGAGGATGCCCCGTCCGGCCGGGGCTGATGAGGTGGGGAGGTGCAACCCCGTATTCCCCGGCAGTCGACGCGTGACCATGCGGCGCACCGGACGGACGACGCCCCGGGCCTCGACGCCGAGTCCGCGGCGGCGCTGGCGGCTGCCCGCCGCCGTGCGGTGCGCGACGGGGACCGGCAGATCGACACCGCCCATCTGCTGCACTCCCTGCTGGAGCACGACACCCGGGTCCGCGCCGCCTTCGACGGCGGACCCCAGCTCGCCCGGCTGCTCGGCTATCTCGTCCAGCGCAGCATCGGCTACGGCCTGCGCTGGCAGCGGGGCGTGGAGGACTCCGGGGCGCTGCCCGTGGTGCCGGACGTCCGCGGCGCCGGAGCCCTGCCCGCCGCCACGGCCGTCGACGACGCCCGCGCGCTTCCGGCCGCCCTCTCCGTGGCGGGCTTCTCGCCGCTGGCCGCCGCCGCGCTCGACCGGGCCCGCGCGAGCGCCGTCCGTCGCGGCGGCGCGACGGCCCGTGGGGTCGACCTGCTCGCGGCGATCGTCGCGGACCCGGAGGCACGGGCCGTCGAGGTCCTCACCCACGCCGGGGTCGACCTGTGCGACCTGCGCGCGCGGATCGCGGACGGGCTGGAGGAGTGTGCCGGGGGTGGCGAGGCCGCGCGCTGAAACCGGCCGCTCCCCGGCCCTCCGCGTCCACAGCCCCAGACAGGTGTCACAAGAGATGACGGTCATGTCATCGCCTGTCATCATGTGCCGGTGCGTACGTCTGTGAGTCAGGTCAACCGCGGAAAGGGCATCGGGCTCGGTCTGGCGGTCGGGTCGGCGATCGCCTTCGGCGGATCGGGGGTCGCGGCCAAGCCGCTGATCGAGGCGGGGCTCGACCCGCTGCACGTGGTCTGGCTGAGGGTGACCGGCGCCGCCCTGGTGATGCTGCCGCTCGCCGTCCGCCATCGCGCGCTGCTGCACCGCAGGCCCGCCCTGCTCGCCGGGTTCGGTCTGCTCGGAGTGGCCGGGGTGCAGGCCTTCTACTTCGCCTCGATCTCCCGGATGCCCGTCGCCGTCGCGCTGCTTCTGGAGTACCTCGCGCCCGCCCTGGTGCTCGGCTGGGTGCGGTTCGTGCAGCGGCGGCCGGTGACCCGCGCCGCCGCGTTCGGCGTGGTCCTCGCGGTGGGCGGGCTCGCGTGTGTCGTGGAGGTGTGGTCGGGGCTGCGCTTCGACGCCCTCGGACTGCTTCTCGCGCTGGCCGCCGCCTGCTGTCAGGTCGGCTACTTCGTGCTGTCCGACCAGGGCAGCGACTCCGGCGACGACGTCCCCGACCCGCTCGGCGTGATCGCCTACGGCCTCCTCGTCGGCGCCCTGGTGCTGACCGCCGTGGCCCGCCCCTGGAACCTGGACTGGCCGGTGCTCCGGCACACCGCCGGAATGAACGGCACCGAGGTCCCGGCCTGGCTGCTGCTCGCGTGGATCGTGCTGATCGCCACGGTCGTCGCCTACGTCACCGGCGTGGTCTCGGTACGCCGGCTCTCCCCGCCGGTCGCCGGGGTGGTGGCCTGCCTGGAGGCGGTCGTCGCGACCGTCCTGGCCTGGATCCTGCTCGGCGAGCACCTGTCGCCGCCGCAGATCGCCGGCGGTGCGGTGGTGCTCCTGGGCGCCTTCATCGCCCAGTCGTCCACACCCGCCAAGGGCTCCCTCGAGCCGGTGGCCGGCGGCACGCCGGAAAGGGAGTCGCCGGTGCCCTCGACCGCTGCCTAGGGTGGCGATCGTGCCTTCCGACGGGGGTGCCGCCGCCTCCCTGGTCTTCCGGGCCGGCGATCCCGGCGCCGTCGCGCCGCCGTTCTGGCGGTGCGCGGCCGGGCTGGTGCCGCTGCTCGCCGCCCGCCTGCTGCGCCCGCGCCCCCGGACCACCCCGCTGCCCGGGCCGCCGCACCCGCTTGGTGGTGACCGCTGGTGAAGCAGGCCGTCTGGAAGGCGGCGAGCCCGACACCGGTCGCCGCTGGTGCGCAGCGCCCCTCACGGCTCCGACGCTCGGTGGCATCCTGCTGATGCCGGGCTCGGTGCGGGGCCTCGCGTGGGCGGAGGCGAGGGGAGGGGCGGTGCCGGTGTGACGGACCGGCGGGTCAGACGGCGCGCCGGCGCAGCAGATGTTCCCGTGCCGCCGCGTCGCCCGGTCCGCCCCGCGCCGCCAGCCCGGCCGCGACGCGGTCCTGGACCTCGGACGACCGACGGCCCGCGTACTTGAACTTCGCCCGTACGTCCGTCACCTCGAGGCGAAGGCCCCGGATGCCGGAGAGCAGACGGCCGTACGGTGCCTCGCCCACCGCCGCCCGGGCCGAGCCGCCCTCCGGCTGGAAATGGCCCAGCTGGCGGTTGAGGAGGTCGGCCTTGGCGGCCGGGTCGTCCACGACATGGGCCGTGCAGTGGAGCTGGACCGCCGCGTAGAAGCTGGTCGGAGTGCCGTGCTCGGCCGGGCCGCCCGGCTCCGCCTGCCAGGGGCCGCGGACGAACACGTAGTCGTCGACCACGCTCAGCACGACCACCGGGTTCGCCTCCAGGGCGGGCCACAGCGGGTTGGGGCGGGCCAGATGGGTGAGCGCCTCGCCCCGGTCGGCGTCGTACGCGAAGTGGAGGGGCTGGACGAACGGCGGTTCGCCCGCGAGGCCGTTCACGGCCAGCTGGCCGAAGTCGTGCGTGGCCAGCCAGCCGCGCCACTCGTCGTCGTCGCGGGGCGCGTCCCAGGGGTGGACGAGCATCACAGGACCGCCAGGTAGTCCGGCAGCGCGGTGCCGGGGGCGAGGTCGGCCTCGGGGAGCGGGGTGCCGTAGCCCTTGCGCAGCGGGACCACGCCCGCCCAGTAGGGAAGTGCCAGGTCCTCGGGCTCCTCGTTCACACCGCCGGTGCGGGTCTTGGCGGAGACCTCGTTCAGGTCGAGGCGGATCACCGCGGTCGCCGCCAGCTCCTTCTTGTCGGCCGGGCGGGAGTCGGCGGCGCGGCCGGGGACCACATGGTCGACCAGGGCGTCGAGCGCCGCGCGCTTCTCCTGCGGGTCGGTGACGTCGTACGCGAGGCCGTGCACCACGACCGAGCGGTAGTTGACCGAGTGGTGGAAGGCCGAGCGGGCCAGGACCAGACCGTCCACATGGGTCACCGTCAGGCACACCGGAAGCCCCGGGTCGGCCTGACCGGTCATCCGCAGCGGGCGCGAGCCCGTCGAACCGTGCACATAGAGCGTCTCGCCGACCCGGCCGTACAGCGTCGGCAGCACCACCGGCGCGCCGTCGCGCACGAATCCGAGGTGGCAGACATAGCCCTCGTCGAGTATCGAGTGCACCAGTTCCCTGTCGTAGGAGGCCTTGTGCGCGGCACGCGTGGGGACCGTGCGGTCGGTCGCGGGGTACGCGGCGGGCTGCGGCGTCGGCTGGGGAGTCCCCTGCATGGCGTTCTCCATTGCACTAGTGCATAATCTTCTTTGTGCTAGGAGAGTATCCGATCCAAGGCCGGCGTGCGGCGGACATTTCCGCGAGCATCGAGCGCGCGGTGGGCGAAGGTGTGCTGGAACCGGGCCAACCGCTGCCTCCGATGCGGGAGTTGGCGGTCACGCTCGGGGTCAACCCGAACACCGTGGCGGCCGCGTACCGCACCCTGCGTGAGCGCGGGGTGATCGAGACCCACGGACGCCGCGGCAGCCGGGTGCGGCCCAAGCCGGCCACCACCGGCCGCGAGAAGGTGCGCGTCGACGTCCCGGCGGGGGTCCGTGACCTGGCGGACGGCAATCCCGACCCGGCCCTGCTGCCCCCGCTCGCGGGCGCGTTCGCGGCGGCCGCCGCGCGGGGCGACCGTGCTCCGGTCCTGTACGGGGCCGACCCCGTGGACCCCGAACTGGCCCAGGCGGCCCGGGCCGCGCTCGACGCCGACGGCGTGCCCGCCGGACCGCTCACCGTGGCCTCCGGATCCCTGGACGCCGTCGAGCGGGTGCTGACGGCGCACCTCAAACCCGGTGACGGGGTCGCCGTCGAGGACCCCGGCTGGGGGCGGACCCTGGACCTCGTGCCCGCGCTCGGGCTGCGCACGGTCCCGGTGGGCGTGGACGACGAGGGGCCGCTCCCCGGCGATCTGCGGGCCGCGCTGGAGGCCGGGGCGCGCGCCGTACTCGTCACCGACCGGGCGCAGAACCCCACGGGCGCGTCCGTGAGCGCCGCACGGGCGGGGGAACTGCGGGCCGTCCTCGCAGGCCATCCCAGGACCCTGCTGATCGAGGACGACCACGGCCACGGCATCGTCGACCTGCCCCTGCACCCCCTCGCGGGCGTCACTCGGCACTGGGCCTTCGTCCGCTCGGTCGCCAAGGCGTACGGCCCCGACCTGCGACTCGCCGTGCTGACCGGCGACGCGGTGACGGTGGACCGGGTGCGGGGGCGGCAGCGGCTGGGGCCCGGCTGGGTGAGCCTGCTGGTGCAGCGGGCCGTGGTGCGGCTGTGGGCGGACGGGGCGGTGGACGGCCGCGCGGTGGCCGCCTCCTACCGGGAGCGGCGCGAGGCGTTGACGGCCGCGCTGGCCGAGCGGGGGGTCGCCTCTCACGGCCGCAGCGGGATGAACGTGTGGGTCCCGGTGCCGGACGAGACGGGGGCGGTGGCCCGGCTGCTGCACGCCGGGTGGGCGGTGGCGCCGGGGGCACGGTTCCGTCTCGGGTCCGCGCCGGCGATCCGCATCACGGTGTCGACGCTGACGGGGGAGGAGACCGGCCCGCTGGCGGACGCGGTGGCCTCGGCGGTGGGCCCGTCACCGGCACGGAGTTACGTCTAGGGGCGGGGTGGGCGGTCCCGCCGGAGTGCGCGGCCGCGACCGGCCACGACGGACCCGCAGCCGTGCGTGCGCCGCACCCCACCCGCGGTCTACGACCTGCCCCTCACCTGTGTCAGTGCCGCCCCCGCGAGAACGATCACCGCACCCACCGGCGTGCTCCAGCGAAGCGACTCGCCCAGCAGGGCCACCCCCGCCCCCGTCGCGATCACCGGGATGAAGTACGTGACCATCTGCGCGGTCGTCGGGCCGACCTCGGCGACCAGGCCGTACTGGATCAGCAGGGCCAGACCGGTGCCGAGGGCGCCCAGTGCGGCGATCGCCAGCAGCGGCAGCAGCGCGAAGCGGGTCGGAAGGCTCGTGAACAGCGGGGTGACCAGAGCCAGTTGGAGGCTCGCGACGAACAGCTGCGCGCCCGTCATCGACAGCGCCGAGGCCCCCGCCCCCGCCAGCGTCCGGCGGACGTAGATCCAGCCGACCGGGTAGCTCAGCGACGCCAGCAGCGCCATCGCGGTGCCCCGGCCGTCCAGGCCGGCGAAGCCCTGCCAGGCGCCCAGGACCGTCAGTACACCGAGGAAGCCCAGGCCGAGGCCCGCGACGCGCACCCGGGTCGGCCGGTCCTCCGACAGGGCGACCAGGGAGAGGGCCATGCCCCACAGCGGCGAGGTCGCGTTGCAGATGCCCGCCAGTGTGGACGGGATCGTCAGCTCGGCGTAGGCGAACAGGGAGAACGGCAGGGCGTTCAGGAGGAACGCGGCGACCGTCAGATGCGCCCATGTGCGTGCCCCGCGCGGCAGTCGTTCCCGCTTCACCGCCATCGCGGCGGCCAGCACCGCCGTACCGAAGACCAGCCGGCCCAGGGTGACCTGGAAGGGCGCGTAGCCGTGGGTGCCCACCTTGATGAGCAGGAAGCTGAAGCCCCAGATCAGCGAGAGCGCGCCGAAGCGCAGACGCCAGTCGAGGGTGCGGCGGGGGCGGGCGGTGACGGCGGCGGGGGTCCGGCTCGTGGTGTCGGTGACGGTGGTCATGGCCGTAACGATGCTGGACCGCACCTATAAGCACAATCGAGAATTCGCACCCGGTATCTCGTAGCATTGCTTACATGTTGAACCTGGAGCGCCTGCGCACCCTCGATGCCCTCGCCCGGCACGGCTCGGTCAGCGCCGCGGCGGCCGGACTGCACATCACGACCTCGGCCGTCTCGCAGCAGCTGGCCAAACTGGAGCGGGAGGTGGGGCAGCGGCTCCTGGCCAAGCACGGGCGGGGGGTACGGCTGACGGACGCGGGGCGGCTGCTCGCCGACCACGCCTCCCGGATCCTGTCCCAGGTCGAGCTCGCGCAGTCCGACCTGGAGGCCCAGCGCGGCCAGGTCGCGGGAGAGCTGAGGATCTCCGCGTTCCCGACCGCCGCCCGCGGACTGTTCCCGGTGGCGCTCGCCGCACTGCGCAAGGCGCACCCCGGACTGCGGCTGCGCTCCTGTGAGCTGGAGCCGGAGAACGGCATCGCGGGGGTGGTCCGCGGCGATCTGGACCTGGCGGTCGTCCTGGACTGGTACAACAAGCCGATGCCGCTGCCGGACGGCCTGGTCAAGGCACCCATCCTGGACGACCCCGCCGAGGTCGCCCTGCCGGCCGGACATCCGCTCGCGGGCCGGGACGAGGTGGATCTCGGGGAGTTCGCCGAGGACGAGTGGATCACCTGGGGCGAGGGCGAGTTCTGCCACGAATGGCTGATGTTCACCCTGCGCTCGCGCGGCGTCGAACCGATCGTCGGCCACCGGGCCGCCGAGACCCATACCCAGCTCGGGCTGGTCGCCGCCGGACTGGGAGTCTGCATCGCGCCGCTGCTCGGCCGTCACCCGGTGCCCGAAGGGGTCGTCACGGTCCCGCTCAGACAGCGGGTGCGCCGGCACGTGTACGTGGTCTGGCGGGCGGACGCGGACCGCCGTCCGTCGATCCGGGCGGCGGTCGAGGCGCTCAAGTCGGCCGGGGCCGCGGTGGGCTGACCAACCGCCGGCGGTCACCGGTCACCGGCCGCCGAGCTTGCGGAAGTCCCAGGAGACGATCTTCTCCGGCCTCAGCCGCACCCATGCGTGCCGCCCGTCGTGCGGCATGGCGTCCAGGCCGAAGTTCTTGCGGGCGAACAGCGTCTCCACGGAGTCGAGTTCGGCGCACAGCTCCCCGGTCCGCGGAGCCTCGCCCACGAACTCCACCGTGCCGGACAGCTCGACGCCCCGCAGCGACTCGTACTCCTCACCCGTGTCGATCACGATCGCGACCCGCGGATCACGACGCAGCTGCGTCCAGCGCTTGCTGCGCACGACCGAGTACAGCCACAGCGCACTGCCGTCCCACAGGAACCACAGGGCACTCACGTGCGGGGCACCCTCGGCGGACACCGTGGCCACCCGGCAGGTGCGCTGCGTGGTGAGGAACGCGTCCAGCTCACCCGGCGTCATCATGATCTTCCGGCCCCGGCGCTGAGTGACGGTCATCCGGCCCCCTCATTCTTCTCTTGCTGCCGCTTGGCGTGTACTGCTGGTTCGGTACCACTTTTCTGACGCAGTGTCAGAAAAGCAAGATTCTCGACATCAGGGGGCGTCGTGCCGCCGTCCGAAGAACTCAGTACCCTCCTCGACCCCGCCTCCACCGCCCTGATCACGGTGGAGTGTCAGCGGGGGGTCGTCGGACCGGGTGCGGCGTTGCCCCGACTCGCCCAGGAGGCACGGGAGTCGGGTGCTCTCGCGAACGTCGCCCGGCTGGTGACCGCCGCCCGTGACAGCGGGATCCAGGTGATCCACGCCGTCGCCGAACGCCGCCCCGACGGCCGGGGGGCCAACCGCAACGCACGCCTCTTCCGCGCCGCCGAGCGCCTGCCCGTCCAGCAGCTCACCGGCACCGACGCCACCCGGCTCGCGCCCCCGATCGAGGTCGCCGAGCAGGACCTGGTCGTACGGCGGCTGCACGGGCTGTCGCCGATCCAGGGCACCGACGTCGACGCCCTGCTGCGCAACC
Source organism: Streptomyces sp. NPDC001381 (assembly GCF_042895685.1). NCBI lineage: Bacteria > Bacillati > Actinomycetota > Actinomycetes > Kitasatosporales > Streptomycetaceae > Streptomyces > Streptomyces sp. NPDC001381. The sequence continues at coordinate 57,578 of NZ_JBIAWO010000005.1, forward strand.
TCGGCTGCCGCACCCTGGTCGTGACCGGGGTCTCGGCCAACGTCGCGATCCCGAACACCGTCTTCGACGCCGTCAACCGGGGCTACACGGCCGTCGTGCCGTCGGACGCCGTCGCGGGGGTGCCCGCCGAGTACACCCCCGCGATGGTCCGTCACACCCTCGCGCTGGTCGCCACGGTCGCGACCACGGACGAGGTGCTGGCCTGTCTGCGGCCGGCGGACGTCAGGCCAGGGTGATCGAGTCACCGCTGACGGTGATCTTCACCTCGGGCAGCGCCTTCGTCGCCGGACCGCTCTTCACGCTGCCGTCCTCGATCGAGAAGTTGCTGTTGTGACAGGGGCAGTTGATGACGCCGTCGGAGATGCTCTTCACACCGCATCCGGCGTGCGTGCACACGGCCGAGAACGCCTTGTACGTGCCCGCCGTCGGCTGGACGACGACCACCTTCTCGGCGTCGAAGACCTTGCCGCCGCCCTCGGGGATCTCGGAGGTCGTGGTCAGCGCGGAGCCGGCCGCGGCGTCCCCGCCCGTGCTCGCCGACTCGCTGCTGCCCGTGGAACCGGCCGAACCGGCCGAACCGGTGGAGCCCGACGTGCCGCCGGACGACGCCGAGGAGCTCGACGTGTCGTCGTCGGAGCCTCCGCACGCCGTCAGCGCGACGGAAAGCCCCGCAGCTCCGGCGGCCGCCATGACGGAACGGCGGGCGGGTCCCGACGAGGACTTGAACGATGCGCTGGTCATGCTGAGGTTTCCCTTCCAGGGGCTGCATGGATCTGCCGAGAGGTACGGTCGGCGGACGCCCCTTGTTCAGCGTCCGCGCCAAGTCCGGACAGTGTCGAGATATTGACCGGTTCGAGATCAGGCCCGCGTAAGCCCGAGCTGTCGCGAAGCTGTCGGCCGCCGTCCGTATCGCCCCAGTAACCTGGGGCGATGCTCAAGGAAGTCACCGCCACCCGCTACATCACACCGTTGCGCGAGGGCGGCTCGCTGCCGGGGCTCGTCGAGGCCGACGACTTCGGGACCTACGTCATGAAGTTCACCGGCGCCGGACAGGGCCGCAAGACGCTCGTCGCGGAGGTCGTCTGCGGCGAACTCGCCCGCCGGCTCGGCTTCCGGATGCCCCGCCTGGTGACCGTGGACCTCGACCCGGTGCTGGGGCTCGGCGAACCCGAGCAGCAGGTCCAGGAGCTGCTCAGGTCCAGCGGCGGCACCAACCTCGGCATGGACTTCCTCTCCGGAGCCCTCGGCTTCGACCCGCTCGCCTTCCCGGTGAGCCCCGAGGAGGCCGGCCGGATCGTCTGGTTCGACGCGCTCGTGGGCAACGTCGACCGCTCCTGGCGCAACCCCAACCTGCTGCTCCTGCGGGGCGACCTGTGGCTCATCGACCACGGCGCCACCATGATCTGGCAGCACAACTGGCCCACCGCCGAGACCTCCGCGGCCCGCCCGTACGACGCCTCCGACCACGCCCTCGCGACCTTCGCCCCGGACCTCGCCGGCGCGGCGGAGCAGCTCGCCCCGCAGGTCACCGCCGCACTGCTGGCCGAGGTCACCGCCGAGATCCCCGACGCCTGGCTCGCGGACGAACCCGGCTTCGAGACCCCGGACGACCTCAGGCGCGCCTATGCGCGGCCGCTGCTGGCCCGGGCCGCCGTCATCGCCGACCGCATCACCGGCATCGAGGAGGGCAAGTGAGCGAGCACCGCATCCACATGGCCGGTCATGTGACCGAGCGCCACATCACCCGGGCCGGCCAGGGCGGCGACCGGGACGTCTTCGAGTACGCCCTGCTGCGGGTCGTACCGCGGGTCGAGCGCGGCGAGTGCATCAACGCGGGCGTGCTGGTCTACTGCCGCGCCCAGGCCTACGTCGGTGCCCGGACCCATCTCGACGAGGCGCGGCTGCTCGCCCTCGACCCGGACGCGGACGTGGCCGGGATCAGGGCGGCGCTGTCGGCCGTCGAAGGGGTGTGCGGCGGCGGCGCCACGGCCGGCCAGGCAGCGGGCGACGACGCCGGGCGGCGGTTCCGCTGGCTGGTCGCGCCGCGCTCCACGGTGGTGCAGCCGGGGCCGGTGCACACCGGCCTCACCACCGATCCGGCGGCCGAGACCGGACGGTTGCTGGAACTCCTGGTGAGGTAATGGATCACACCGGCGCCGTGTGGCGTTGACACCGGGTGCCAGGGCTTCTAGCGTCACGTCTGCCGAAGGTACTAAGCGGTCGCTCACCACTCCGGGAGCAGCCGGCGCCGCAGTCAGGCCTCATCACCGGGCTTTCTCAAGGGCGAGGAGAAAAAGCAATGTCCACCACTGAGCAGCGGGTCGCCGTAGTCACGGGCGGGGCGCGCGGTATCGGAGCCGCCACCGCCGTACGGCTGGCCGCCGAGGGCCGTGCGGTCGCCGTGGTCGACCTCGACGAGGCCGCCTGCAAGGACACCGTGGAGAAGATCACCGCGGCCGGCGGCAAGGCCGTCGCGGTCGGCGCCGACGTCTCCGACGAGGCCCAGGTCCAGGCGGCGATCGCCCGTGTCGTCGAGGAGCTCGGCGCCCCCACGATCCTCGTCAACAACGCGGGCGTGCTCCGCGACAACCTGCTGTTCAAGATGAGCGCCTCCGACTGGGACACCGTCCTCAACGTGCACCTGCGCGGCTCGTTCCTGATGTCCAAGGCCGTCCAGAAGCACATGGTCGACGCCGGCTTCGGCCGGATCGTCAACCTGTCGTCCTCCTCCGCGCTCGGCAACCGCGGCCAGGCCAACTACTCCGCCGCCAAGGCCGGTCTGCAGGGCTTCACCAAGACCCTCGCCATCGAGCTCGGCAAGTTCGGCATCACCGCCAACGCCGTCGCCCCCGGCTTCATCGCGACCGACATGACCGCCGCGACCGCCGAGCGCGTCGGCATGGGCTTCGAGGAGTTCAAGGCCGCGGCCGCCACCCAGATCCCCGTGGCGCGCGTCGGCGAGCCCGAGGACATCGCCAACGCGATCGCCTTCTTCACCGGCGAGGCCGCCGGCTTCGTCTCCGGCCAGGTGCTGTACGTCGCCGGCGGACCGCTCGACTAGGGGCCAGGAACATGACTGTGGAACTCTCCGGCAAGGTCGCGCTCGTCACGGGCGCCAGCCGCGGCATCGGCTACGGCGTCGCCGAGGCCCTCGTCGCCCGCGGCGACCGCGTCTGCATCACCGGCCGCAACGAGGACGCGCTGAAGGAGGCCGTCGACAGGCTCGGCGCTGACCGGGTCATCGGCGTGGCCGGCAAGGCGCACGACCTCGGGCACCAGACGGCCGCCGTCGAGGCCACGATGGAGGCCTTCGGCCGCGTGGACTACCTCGTCAACAACGCGGGCACCAACCCGGTGTTCGGGCCGATCGCCGACCTCGACCTCGACGTGGCGCGCAAGGTCTTCGAGACCAACGTGGTCTCCGCCCTCGGCTTCGCCCAGAAGACCTGGCACGCCTGGCAGAAGGACAACGGCGGCGCGATCGTCAACATCGCCTCCGTCGCGGGCCTGTCGGCCTCGCCCTTCATCGGCGCGTACGGCATCAGCAAGGCGGCGATGATCAACCTGACCGTGCAGCTGGCGCACGAGTTCGCGCCCCGTGTGCGGGTCAACGCGATCGCCCCGGCCGTGGTGAAGACCAAGTTCGCCGAAGCCCTCTACGAGGGCCGTGAGGCGGAGGCGGCCGCCGCCTATCCGCTGGGCCGGCTCGGCGTGCCCTCCGACATCGGCGGCACCGCCGCGTTCCTCACGTCCGAGCAGTCGGACTGGATCACCGGCCAGACGCTCGTCGTCGACGGCGGCATCTTCCTCAACGCCGGTGTGGGCTAGGTCTCATCCAGCGCCGACAGGGGCGCCGGTTCCTTGACGGAACCGGCGCCCCTGTCGACTCCGGGGACGGTACGAACGGATGACAACGTCGTCACGTTTCTCGCTGATCAATAACGCTTTCCTCTCACCGGTTGAGCTTCCGTGGGCCTGCGGTATGGTCTGGCCACTCTTGGCATGGCTTTATCGAGGAGCGTGTGCGTGTTCTACCGGAACCGATCGTTGCAGCACATGGCGGTGATCGCGTCCATATCGCTGGTGAGCGGATGCGGTCTTCTGAGCGACGAGAGCTCCGACGAGGCCGGGCCGATCGTCGTGGGCACCACCAGTGCCCCCAGCACGCTGGACCCCGCGGCGGCCTGGGACGGTTCCTGGGAGCTGTTCCGCAACATCTACCAGACCCTGCTGTCCTACCCGAACGGGGCGACCACGCCCCAGCCGGACGCCGCCAAGAGCTGTGCGTTCACGGACAACTCCAGCCGCACCTACCGCTGCGAACTGCGCGAGGGCCTGAAGTTCTCCAACGGTGACGCGCTCGACGCCGCCGCGGTGAAGTACTCGATCGACCGCATCAAGGCGATCAACGCGGCCACCGGCCCCGCCGGCCTGCTGGGCAGCCTGGACAGTGTCGAGGTGAGCGGCGACCGCCAGGTCACCTTCAAGCTCAACCAGCCGGACGCCACGTTCCCGTTCGTGCTCGCCACCCCGGGCATGTCCATCGTGGACCCCGACGACTACCCCGCGAAGTCCCTGCGCAAGGACGACGGCATCGTCGGCTCCGGGCCGTACCGGCTGCAGTCCTACGAGGAGGGCAAGCAGGCCGAGCTCGTCCGCAGCGACAACTACAAGGGCTTCGCCGACCGCAAGAACGACGCGGTGACCATCCGCTACTTCCAGGACTCCGCGACGATGGTCAAGGCGCTGCGCGGCGGCGACATCGACCTCACCTACCAGGGCCTCGCCGCCGACGACATCGTCGACCTGGAGACCAAGAGCGCCGAGAACGAGGGCCTGCAGCTCGTCGAGGGCGCCGGCAGCAACATCAACTACCTGGTGTTCAACCCCAAGGACGAGTACTCGAACAAGCTCGCGGTGCGCCGGGCCGTCGCCCAGCTCGTCGACCGGGACGCGATCGCCCACAAGGTCTACCAGGACACCGTCGACCCGCTGTACTCGATGGTCCCGACGGGTCTGACCGGCCACACCACCGGCTTCTTCGACGACTTCGGCCGGCCCGACGCCGACAAGGCGGCCGCGATCCTCAGCGACGCCGGCATCAGCTCGCCCGTCCCGCTCACCCTCTGGTACACCTCCGACCGCTACGGCTCCGACACCGCCCTGGAGTTCAAGGAGCTCAAGCGCCAGCTGGAGGCCTCCGGGCTGTTCAAGATCACGCTCAAGAGCCGTGCCTGGAACGACTACGTGGTCGGCTACCAGAAGGGCGAGTACCCGGTCTTCGGCCGCGGCTGGGCCCCCGACTTCCCGGACCCCGACAACTTCATCGCGCCCTTCGTCGGCGACCAGAACGCCCTCGGCACGCCGTACCCGGCCAAGGAGATCACCCAGGTGCTGCTGCCGCGCTCCCGTGAGGAGAGCGACCGCGCCAGCGTGGCGAAGGAGTTCGAGGACGCCCAGCAGATCCTCGTCGACGACGCCCGGCTGCTGCCGCTGTGGCAGGGCAAGCAGTACCTCGCCGGCAGCGAGGACATCTCCGGCGCCGAGCGCTCCCTCGACCCGTCGACGATCATGATGATGTGGGAGCTGTCGCGGAAGACCAGCTGGTAGAGCAGCAGGTGGACCGGCCGGTGGACCACTGGCCGCGGGCCGAAGGGACGGTCCGGGGGCCCGTTGTCAGTGGTCGCCTGTAGGTTCTGTGGTCTGGAAGTGACCGCACGACGAAGGACGTTGACGTGACCGACACCGCCATGCTGCCCGAGTCCTGGCGCGGGGTCCTGGGTGACGAGCTGCAGCAGCCCTACTTCAAGGAGCTGACCGAGTTCGTCGAGGAGGAGCGAGCGAAGGGTCCCGTCTACCCTCCGCGCGAGGAGGTGTTCGCCGCGCTCGACGCGACGCCGTACGAGCAGGTGAAGGTCCTGGTCCTCGGCCAGGACCCGTACCACGGCGAGGGCCAGGGCCACGGCCTGTGCTTCTCGGTGCGGCCCGGCGTGAAGATCCCGCCCTCCCTGCGCAACATCTACAAGGAGATGCACGAGGAGCTGGGTACGCCCATCCCGGACAACGGCTATCTGATGCCGTGGGCCCAGCAGGGCGTCCTGCTGCTCAACGCGGTCCTCACGGTCCGCTCCGGGGAGGCGAACTCGCACAAGGGCAAGGGCTGGGAGAAGTTCACGGACGCGGTGATCCGCGCCGTGGCCGACCGGCCCGACCCGGCGGTCTTCGTGCTGTGGGGCAACTACGCGCAGAAGAAGCTCCCGCTGATCGACGAGTCCCGGCACATCGTGGTCAAGGGCGCGCACCCCTCCCCGCTGTCGGCGAAGAAGTTCTTCGGCTCCCGCCCGTTCACGCAGATCAACGAGGCGGTGGCCCGGCAGGGCCACACCCCGATCGACTGGACGATCCCGAACCTCGCCTGAGGCCCCGGCCCCGTGCCGCTGCCGCCGGGCCGGTTCCTCCGGGGGCCGGCCCGGTGCCGCCTGACCGGGATCGCCGGTGACTGCGGCTAGCGTCGTGCCAAGGGCGCGGTGCCGTCCCAGGGGCGCGGCGTCGTCGCGAGGACGCAAGGAGGACGCGGTGGCGGAGCGACAGGGGCAGACGACGCCGGACGGCCTGCTGACGCGGATCGGGCAGGTCGTGATGCTGCATCACGGGGGAGACCGCGAGGAGGCCCGCCGCAGGCTCCTCGACCTGTGGACGGAGCTCGGGGCGGAGGGAGATCCGCTGCACCGCTGCACCCTGGCGCACTATCTGGCCGACACCCAGGACGATCCGTTCGACGAGCTGGCCTGGGACCTGCGGGCCCTGACGGCCGCGGAGGAGCACGAGGGGTCGCAGGCGGTGCGGGCCCTGTATCCCTCGCTGCACCTGAACCTGGCGGCGGACTACGTCAAGCTCGGCCGCGCGGAGGCCGCCCGCACCCATGTGCGCAGGGCCCGCGGGGCGGCCGGGGCACTGCGGGACGACAGCTACGGGGACGGCGTACGGGCGGCGATCAGCAGGATGGAGCTGCGCCTGGGGGAGGCGGCCCCCGAGGGATAGCGGCCGGCCCCGGACGGACCCGGGGCCGCCCTGCACGCCGGACGCCGCGCGGCCGGCCCTCGTCCCGCGACACCCCCTAACGGCGGCCGTACGCCTGGTCGCAGATGACCGACTCGGGGCTGTCGCCCCGCCAGCCGCCGTACTTCCTCCCCATCGCGCACACATCGGTGGTGCGACGCACCTCCGCCTCCACCTCCGCGAGGTCCACGCGCGGCGGTGCCTGGCGTCGTGGCTCCGGGTGCGCGGGCCGCGGCTGCGAGCGGTGCCGACGCGGGTGCGAGCGGGACGACGGGGGCCGTTCGGCGGGAGCCGCCCCCGCCGCCGGCTGCTGCCGCTGCCGTTGCTTCAGCGTCGTGGCCGCCGGTCTCCGGGAGGGCCCGACCCTCTCCAGCGCCTCGCGGGCCGGCGCCTGCACGACCGGCGTCCGCGCCCGCCCCTCCGGCCGGGGCGCGGACGGCGCGGACGGCACGGCGGTGACCGGCCCGGACACGGGCGGGCGCTGGACGGTCACGCATCCGGAGAGGGCCGAGAGGGCCACGACCAGGAGCGTCGCGGTAGTCGTCGTTCGATGCACCCGTGCAACTCTGGTGCTTCTGACCGCGCGCGCGACGGCGGACAAGCGGAGGTTGCCCCGCACGGGTTGATCTCGTCCCTCTCGGGGAGGACGCCCGCCCGCCCGGGCTGACGTCAGTCGCCGGTCGCGCCGTCGATGCGCTCGCGCAGCAGGTCGGCGTGGCCGTTGTGACGGGCGTACTCCTCGATCATGTGGGTGTAGATCCAGCGCAGGCTGAACGGCTCCTCGGTGAACTTGCTCCTGCCCTCCGAGAGGTCGTCCAGCGCGACGCCCTCCGCGCACCGCCGGGCGGCCTCCACCTCGGCCTGCCAGGTGCCGTACGCCTCCTCCCAGGTGTCCTCCTCGGTCAGGTGGAACTCGCCGTCGGGGTCGGCCTCGCTGTAGTAGATCGGGCCGGGATCCTCGCCGGCCAGCACCCTGCGGAACCAGCCGCGTTCCACCTCCGCCATGTGCCGCACCAGCCCCATCAGGGAGAGCTCGGACGGCGGCGCCGAGGCCGTGCGGAGCTGCTCGTCGGTGAGACCCTCGCACTTCCAGACCAGGGTCTGCCGGTGGTACTCCAACCAGCCCTCCAGCATGGTGCGCTCGTCGGCGTTCTGGGCGGGCTCGGTGCGCTGAGTCGTCATCCCCGCATGATCGCCCACGGCGGCTGCCACGACCACGGGTTTTCGGGGCGGGCGAGCGAGGTCCGGCGACGACGGACCTCGCCGCCGTCCGCGTCCGCGTCCGGCGGCGGCGGGCTGTCAGCCGCCCAGCATCCCCGCCAGCAGCTCCCGCAGCCCCGTGCGGATCTCCTCCAGGTCCGGCGTCCGCGCGCCGAAGGACCCCGCCGCGCAGGAGAACATCAGCCCGTCCGCCCAGGCCGCCAGGGACAGCGTGTGCCGGTGCGGGGCGGTCGAGCCGGCCGCGGCGACCATCGCGGTCAGCCGCTCGCGGAACACGGCGCCCGTGCTGTCGTAGAAGACACGCAGGTCGGGACGGCGGGTCGCCTCGAGGGCGAGTTCGTAGCGGGCGATCAGGAGGTCGCGGTGACCGGTCAGGGAACGGTGCACCGCGAGGGCCAGCGCCCCGGTCAGCGTGTCGAGGCCACCGCTCGGGTCCGGCATCTCCTCCAGCGCCAGCACCCTGGCCTCCCGCTCGGCGAGCCGGCGCACGGCGAGCCCCAGCAGGGCCTCGCGGGTGCGCGCGAGGTTGGAGGTGGAGCCCTGGGGGAGCCCGGCGGCCTCGTCCACGGCCCGGTGCGTCAGCCCGCGCATCCCGCGCTCGGCGAGCAGGGCCAGGGCGGTGTCGGCGACCAGGTCGGTGCGGGAGGGGCCGGGGGAGGGGGTGGTGCGTACGGGCATGCCCTCAACCTACCCCCGAAACTACACCCGTAGTATGGTCGGAGCCGCACACTACAGATGTAGTGAGAGTTGAGGAGGAGCCATGTCAGCCGTGTCCGAGACACCGGCACAGCCACCGGCACGCGCCTCGCGCGCCGCCGTCGTCGTGGGCGGCGGGATCGGCGGCCTCACCGCCGCCGTGGCCCTGCACCAGCGGGGCTGGCACGTCACCGTGCTGGAACGGGCCGCCTCCCTCGCCCCGGTGGGCTCGGCCATCTCCCTGGCCCCCAACTCCCTGCGCGCCCTGGACGTCATCGGCGCGGGCGACGAGGTCCGCGACCTGGCGGCCTGGCAGGGCGACGGAGGGCTGCGCACGCCCGGCGGCCGCTGGCTCTCCCGCACCAGCGCGGCCGAGGCCGAAGCGCGATTCGGCGGCCCCCTCGTCCTGCTGCACCGCGCGACCCTCGTCGCCACCCTCACGGCCCGGCTCCCGCCCGACGCCGTGCGCACCGGCACGCCGGCCGCCCTCGCCGACCCCGGCGCCGCCGGCCGCCCGGCCCGCGTGAGCATCCCCGGCGGCGAACTGGAGGCCGACCTGGTGGTCGCCGCCGACGGCATCCACTCCGCCACCCGCCGCACCCTCTTCCCCGGCCACCCCGGCCCCGTCTACTCCGGCTTCACCACCTGGCGGATCGTGCTCCCGCTGCCCGGCACGGAGTTCGCCTCGCACGAGACCTGGGGAAGGGGCCGCATCTGGGGCTCGCACCCGCTCAAGGACGGCCGGGTGTACGCGTACGCCGCCGCGACCGCCCCCGCCGGGGAACGCGCCGCCGACGAACGCGCCGAACTCCTGCGCCGCTACGGCGACTGGCACCGGCCCGTCCCCGAGATCCTCGCCGCCGTCCGCCCCGAGGACGTCCTGCGGCACGACGTCCACCACCTCGCCCCGCCGCTCCCCGCCTTCCACCGCGGCCGGGTCGCCCTCGTCGGTGACGCCGCCCACGCCATGCCCCCGAGCCTCGGCCAGGGCGGCAACCAGGCGATCGAGGACGCGATCGTCCTCGCCCACCACCACGCCGACCTCCCCGCGTATTCGGCGGCCCGCCTGCCCCGTACGACGGCCGTCGCGCGCAAGGCGGTGCGCACGGCGCGGCTCACCATGACCGCGCACCCGGTCGCCGTCGCCCTGCGCGACACCGCGATCACCGCGCTGTCGGCGGCGGCCCCGGCGCTGTTGCTGCGCGGCTTCGACGGCATCGCGGACTGGCGGCCGCCGCAGCCGCCGTATGCTGCCGTGGAGGCAGGCCGTACGAGGTGAGGGAGCGTCCGTGAAGGTCGGTTGCATCGGACTCGGTGACATCGCGCAGAAGGCGTATCTGCCGGTGCTCGGCGCGCTGCCCGGGATCGAGCCGCATCTGCAGACCCGCACGCCCGCCACCCTGGAGCGGGTCGCCGACACCCTCCGCCTGCCCGCCGCGCAGCGCCACCGGGACCTCGACGCGCTGCTCGGCGCCGGCCTCGACGCGGCCTTCGTGCACGCCCCCACCGGCGCCCACCCCGAGATCGTCGCCCGGCTGCTGGAGGCGGGCGTGCCGACGTACGTGGACAAGCCGCTGGCGTACCGACTCGCCGACTCCGAGCGGCTGGTGAGGCTCGCCGAGGACCGCGGCGTGTCGCTGGCCGTCGGCTTCAACCGGCGCTTCGCGCCCGGCTACGCGCAGTGCGCCGACCATCCGCGCGAGCTGATCCTCATGCAGAAGAACCGGATCGGGCTGCCCGAGGAACCGCGCACGATGATCCTCGACGACTTCATCCACGTCGTCGACACCCTGCGCTTCCTCGCGCCCGCCCCGGTCGACGACGTGACCGTGCGCGCCCGCGTCGAGGACGGGCTGCTGCACCACGTCGTCCTGCAGCTGTCCGGGCACGGCTTCACCGCCCTCGGCGTGATGAACCGGCTCAGCGGCTCGAACGAGGAGATCCTGGAGGTCTCCGGGCAGGACACCAAGCGCCAGGTCGTCAACCTCGCCGAGGTGATCGACCACAAGGGCCAGCCCACCGTGCGGCGGCGCGGCGACTGGGTGCCGGTGGCCCGGCAGCGCGGCATGGAACAGGCCGTGCTGGCCTTCCTGGACGCCGTCCGGGCCGGCAAGGTGCTCAGCGCCCGCGACGCGCTGGCGACTCATGAACTGTGCGAGCAGGTGGTCCGAGCGGTGCGGGAGCGCTCCGGCGCAGCCTGATCGCCCGCGCCCCCTCCGTCAGCCCCAGGGCCACCAGGACCAGCAGGGCCCCGTGGACCGGCCAGTCGCCGTAGCGGACGTACGGGGTGACGCCGCCGGCGATCGGGACGTCGTAGACGGCCGTGGTGCGCGCGTCCGTGCCCAGCCGGGAGCCGATCCGGTGACCGCTCGCGTCGTACACGGCCGAGACACCGGTGAGGGTGGCGTGCACGAACGTCCGTCCGGTCTCCGCGGCGCGCAGCGCGGCCAGGGAGGCGTGCTGCGCGGGCGCCCAACTGTGCTGGAAGGTGGAGGTCGAGGACTGGGCGACGAGGACGTCGGTGCCGTCCTCGGCGAGGTGCCGGCTCATGTCCGGGAACGCCGTCTCGAAGCACACCATCGGTCCGATCCGCAGTCCCGGCCCGGCGTGCATCAGAACCTGCTCGGTGCCGCGCCGCCGGTCCTCACCGGCCGCCTTGCCGACCGAGGTCGCCCAGCCGAGCAGCGAACGGGCCGGTATGTACTCCCCGAAGGGCACCAGCCGCATCTTGTCGTACCGGAGGCCGGTCGGGCCGTCCGGGCCGACGAGGATCGCGCTCTTGTAGATGCCGGGCCGGTCCGAGCGGCGGGCGTCGACGTTGACGAGGATGGCGGCGCCGGTGGCCCGGGAGAGCTCCGCGAGCCGCCCGGCCAGATCGGGCCGGTCGGCCAGGTCGTACCCGACACTGCTCTCCCCCCAGACGATCAGATCGACGTCCTGCCCGATCAGCCGCCGGGTGAGCCGCTCCTCGATGCCGAACCGGTGGTCGGGACCCGCCACGACCCCCGCCTGTACGACGGCGATCCGCGACCGCCCCTCGACATCGGGACGCGGAGCCCACACCCAGGCCGCCGAGGCGGTGGCCGCGGTGGCGACGAGCCCGGCGACGGCCGGAACCCGGGAGGCCGGGACGCAGACGAGCACGGCGACCGCCACGTTCACCGCCACCACCAGGAAGCTGAGCAGCCACACGCCGCCGACGGAGGCGAGCCGCAGCGCGGGCTCCACCTGCCACTGACTGGCGCCCAGCATGCCCCACGGCCCGCCCAACCCCTGCCAGGAGCGGACGAGTTCGACGGCCAGCCAGGCGGAGGGGAGGACGAGCAGGGCGCCGAAGACCCGCCCACGGGTGACCGGCTCGGGGCCGGCCGGGGCCAGGAAGCGGCGGACCAGCCAGCCCCAGGGCGCCCACAGGGCACCGAGCAGCGCGGCGATGACGAGCGTGAACACGTGCAGGCTCGGCAGCAGCCAGTGGTGCATCGCCAGCATGAAACCGAACCCGCCGCACCAGCCGTCGCAGGCCGCGCGGCGTCCGGTCGGCGCGGAGCGGGCGAGGAGCATCCAGGGGACGAGGGCGACGTACGCCCACCACCACAGGGCCGGCGCGGGGAAGGCGAGCACGGGCAGCGCGCCCGCGAGGACCGCGACGGCCGAGCGCCGCTTGGGGGAGGTGAGCCAGTGACCGGACGTCTTCATGCGGCACCTCCTACCCGGTGTGCCTCCAGTGTGCGCGTCACGGACGATCTAGGACAGGGCGATCTCGCGGCGGCCCGGCGCTCACGGCCCGGCCGGCGCCCCTCGGCTCATCCGGGCAGCCGCCGCCACTTCTCCTCGACGACCACTTCCCGCAACCGCCATCCGTCGTGCGTCCGCAGCAGCCCGAAGGCGTACCGGCCCCCGCAGACGAAGTCCGGCGCGCCGGCGTCGCCTTGGCCGCCGACCAGCCGCATCGGATTGACGTAGTCGGCCCGCACCCGGGCGGTGTCTCCCGTGTCCTGCTCCAGGATCCCGAACCGCACCCGCCGGTTGACGATGAGATGCTGCCGCATCGAGAACACGTGCATGCTCTCCGCGAGCCACTCGGCGACCTCCCCGGCCTCCCCCTCGATCCCTCCGGCCGAGCGGTAGTCCGCCCGCCCGTCCGGCGTGAACAGTTCCCGGTACGCGGCCCAGTCACCGTCGTCCACGGCCACCGCGTAGTCGGTGACCATCTCGTCGACAGCCAGCCGGTCCATCACCGTGGCGAGCTCCACACGCTGCGTCATGGGCCGAGTGTTGAGCATGACGACCGCCCAGCCAAGAGCCGCGCGGCGACCCGCGAATATTCACACCGGGCCCCAGGCCTGGCCACGGGGCTCCTGGAGTGTCACTCCGGCCACGCGGGTAGGGCACCACGCAGACGTGCCGTCGGCCGGGGGTGTGTGTACGTGGACGCGGAATCGTGGCTGGGGTTGTCGGGTGCGCTGACGGCCGTACTCGGGGTCTACTACGCGTGGCGCGCACTGGACCACGCCGCCGTCGAACAGTCCCGGGCGTCGTTCGTCAAGCAACGCACGGACCTCCGCCACCGGTTCGTCCAGCTCTGCGAAATGGCGGCTGACATACACCTGTTCGCCCGCCCCTCGCTGGAACGCATCGGTGGTAGCTCGCTGCTGTGGGAGGAGGCCATGCGTCCGCCGGCCCCCCTTCCCCTGTCGGCGGTGACGGTGGAATGGCAGGACGCGTCACCACCCGTCAACCACACGGTGCTGCGAGCGGCGCGGCGCTGCCTGCCGAAGGAGTCGAAGGCGCACCGCTACGAACGCTATTCGGCGGCGATGGGGACCCTGGCACGGCCCACTCTCTTCGAGGACCGCCCGTCGTTTCGTCTTGTCCGCGCCGACTGGTCGGAGCCGGACGGGCCGCGACTCGTCTTCGGAATCGGCACGTACTTCGACCTCATCGACCAGAACGAGGCCGTCGCCCACGAACTGGCCGTGGCGACGCAGCGACGACCCCAGGAGAGGCCGCCCTGGCGAGCACTGCCCATGCGCAGGCTCCTGGCCGACGATCCGCTGCTGCTCGCGGAGCGTGTCGTGCTGCCTTCCGTCGCCACGCTGACCTTGCGCCGTACGCCCGACGGGCAGGGCACCTTCTTCCTCCTCTACCGAGAAGCCGGGCACGTGGCCACAGGAGAGGGCACCTACGGGCCGATCCCCGCCGGCATGGTCCAGCCCGCGTCCTTCTCGCCCCTCGCGCACCGCCGGGACCTCGACCTGTGGCGCACCATCATGCGCGAGTACAACGAGGAGCTGCTCGGGGCACCGGAAGCCAAAGGCGACTCAGGCACGGAGGTCGACTACGACCAGCCGCCCTACAGCTTGCTGAACGCCGCTCTGGCGGATGGCACGTTGCGTGTCTGGTGCCTGGGCATGGCGCTGGAGCCGCTGAATCTTGCCGTGTGCATTCTCACCGTGGCGGTGTTCGAGGCGCACACCTTCGACACCGTCTTCGCGGAGGCAGTGGAGCACAACGAAGAAGGCAAGGTCATCAGCGGTCCGCGCGTCAACGGCACCCTCACCGGCCTGCCGCTCGACGCCGTCAGCGTCGACGACCTCCCCGCGAGCCGTATGTCGCCCCCTGCCGAGGGTCTCCTCCGACTGGCGCTGCAGCACAAGGACGTTCTGCTGTCGGACCCCTCATCGCCGCAGGCCACGGTGACCGGGGGGTAGCCAGGGCCGTCCCGGAGCGACGGCGGGTGCGGGGCCGGGGCCGTGCGGGCCTGGGCAGAGGCTGCTCATAGGGTGATCACATGTCTGCCCCCTTGAGTTCCACGAGAACCCGCGCCGCGCTTCGCGTGTCGGCGCGCGTCTCGGGTGAGTTGCTGGTGGTCCTCGTCATGCTCGCGGTGGCTCTGTGGGGCCTGGGCCGGATGTGGTCGGTCGTCTGGCCGCTCATAGTCGCCCTGTTCCTCACCACCCTGACCTGGCCGCTGACCCGTTTCCTGCGCCGGCGCGGCTGGCGCCCCGCTCTCGCCGCCTCGGCGGTGACCGTGCTGTTCCTCCTGGTCGTCCTCGGCATCGTGGCGCTGATCGCGGTCCCGGTCGCCTCGCAGTCCGGTGAGCTGACCGACGGCGTGGTCGCCGGCCTCCAGAGGCTGCGCGAGTGGGCCGAGGGACCGCCGCTGAACATCGGCGAGGACCAGATCTCCGGCGCCTTCGACGCCGCGGCCGACCGCGTCCAGAACAGCGTCGGCAGCATGGTCTCCGCCGTCGCCACGGGAGTGGGGACCGTGGTCGACGGTGTGGTCACCGCCCTGCTGGCGCTCTTCCTGATGTTCTTCTTCCTCAAGGACGGCCCGCGGTTCCTGCCCTGGCTCACCCGCCAGTTGCCCGGCCGGCTCGCCACCGACGTCCCGGTCGTGGCCCTGCGCGGCTGGGAGACCCTCGGCGCCTTCGTACGGTCCCAGGCGCTCGTCGGCCTGCTCGACGCCGTCTTCATCGGCCTCGGCCTGTGGATCCTGGGCGTGCCGCTGGTGCTTCCGCTGGCGGTGCTGACCTTCGTCTCCGCGTTCGTACCGATCGTGGGCGCCATGTTCGCCGGATTCGTGGCGGTTCTCATCGCGCTCGTGTCGAACGGTCTGACGGACGCGCTGATCGTGCTGGCGATCATCGTCGTGGTGCAGCAGCTCGAGGGCAACGTCTTCCAGCCCATGATCCAGAGCCGGGGGCTCGGCCTGCACGCGGCGGTGGTCCTGCTCGCGGTGACGCTGGGCGGCGCCCTGGCCGGCATCGTGGGCAGTCTGCTCGCCGTCCCCGCCGCCGCGCTGATCGCGGTGGTCTGGAACTACGTCCGCGAGCAGCTGAGCGACGCGCGCGAGGACCTGGAGCCCGAAGGGTCGCCTTCCGGGGCGCCGGGGAGCTGAGGGGGGGGGCGATCCCGGGCGGCGTCAGCTGGTCGGCGAGTTCGCGAGTCGGCGAGTCGGTCGGCGAGTCGGTCGGCGAGTCGGTCGGCGGGTCGGTTGGCGAGTCAGTCGGCAGGTCGGCTTGGGGTGCTGGCCTCAGGCCGCCTTGACGACCTCGCCGCGTATCGCCGCGGCCCACTCCACCACCAGCAGCTCGTACTCCGCCCGCTCCTGGGCCGACAGCGACCCGCCCGCGCGCAGCCACAAGGACCTGATGCGCTCGTTCAACTCGGCAGCGGACCGCACGGAACCAGGGACGTCGGAATGCGGGGACATGTCTGAAGCGTAGGTCCAGGGACTGACAGCGCGCTACCGACCCGCTACGCGGACGGGTATGGGCTTCGTCACGGGTGATCGATCAAACGGCCTTTTCCGCAAGGGGGTTGGCGGGATCGGGCCGCGGTGGTCAGTCCTTCGGGAGCGCTTCGTTCCGCCGGAGGCTCAGCCCGCCGACTCCGCCGCGTGCGGGCTGAGCGCGCCCGTCGCGACGAGGGCGATGATCACGACTCCGAGGACGACGCGGTAGTAGACGAACGGCATGAAGGACTTGGTGCTGATGAACTTCATGAACCACGCGATGACGGCGTATCCGGACGCGAACGCGATCGCCGTGGCGAACAGCGTCGGCCCCCACGCCACATGGCCGGTCTCCAGCGCGTCCTTCACCTCGAAGGTCCCGGAGGCCAGCACCGCGGGAATGGCGAGCAGGAACGAGTAGCGGGCCGCGGCCTCGCGCTTGTAGCCCATGAACAGGCCGCCGCTGATCGTCGCACCGGAGCGGGAGACGCCCGGGACGAGGGCGCAGGCCTGGCACAGGCCGAATATGAGGCCGTCCTTGACGCCCAGGTTCTCCAGCGTCTTGCGCTGCTTGGGCGCGCGGTGCTTGCCGCCCGTCTCGTCGCGCGCCGCGAGGCGGTCGGCGATGCCGATGACGATGCCGATGACCACCAGCATGGTCGCGGTGACCCGCAGATCACGGAACGGGCCCTCGATCTGGTCCTTGAGCGTGAGCCCCAGCACACCGATCGGGATCGAGCCGACGATCACCAGCCAGCCCATCTGGGCGTCGTGGTCCTTGCGCATCGTCTTGTCGAAGAGCGACTTCGACCACGCGGAGATGATCCGCCCGATGTCCTTGCGGAAGTAGATCAGCACCGCGGCCTCCGTGCCGATCTGGGTGATCGCCGTGAAGGCGGCGCCGGGGTCCTTCCAGCCCGAGAAGGCGGCGGTCAGCCGCAGGTGCGCGCTGGAGGAGACGGGGAGGAACTCGGTCAGCCCCTGGACGAGTCCGAGGATGAGGGATTCAAACCAAGACATGAGGTTATGGAGTCCAAGTGCCGATCGGAGAGGGGGCGACGGAGGCGACGGGCCGTCCGCGCGGTGATCAAGGGTGTGCGAAGGGAAGCGTAGCGGTCCCGGGATACAGGCCCGGCACAGGGGTTTCGCAGGCGCCCGCAGCGACGGTCCCGGCGGGCCACGAGGGCGGGGGTCCGGTGGGCGGTGGGGGCGGGACTACGCGGGCGGTCGGGTGCATGCGCTGCGCGGGCGGTCGGGTGTAAGGGCTGCGCGGGTGTGGGTGGAGGGTTTGCGTGGGCGGTTGGGCCGAGGGCTTGCGCGGGTGGTCGGGCGCAAGGGCTGCGCGGGTGGTTGGGCGGAGGGCTTGCGTAGGCGGTTGGGCGGGGGGCTGCGTGGGCGGTTGGGCGGAGGGCTTGCGTAGGCGGTTGGGCGGGGGGCTGCGTGGGCGGTTGGACGGAGGGCTTGCGCGGGTGGTTGGGCGGAGGGTTTGCGTAGGCGGTCGGGCGGGGGTCTGCGTGGGCGGTTGGGCGGAGGGTCTGCGCGGTAGGCCGGGTGTATGGCCTGCGCGGGCGGTCGGGCGTAAGGGCTGCGCTGGCCACCAGGCCGGGACGTCGGGACACCGGGACGTCGGGACACCGGGATGTCAGGACGTCGGGACATCGTGGTGCGAGGCTCGCGGCGGCCGGGGCGGGGCCTTCGTGCGCACCGGCGCGGGTCCGCGGGCGACGGAGGCTGAGGCTGACCGGGCATGGCGTCCGGGGCCCGCCGCCGGAGGGCCGTACCGGCGGCCTCCGAGAGGTGGGTTCCGCAGGCCGCTGAGGCCGGGTTCCGCAGGCCGCTGGGGCCGGGTTCCGCAGGCCGCTGGGGCCGGGTTCCGCGGGTTGCTGAAGCCAGGGTCCCCGCGGCCCGTCGCCGCACGGTATCGCGGCCTCGGGGACCCGGAAACCTGGTTTCGCTGGCCCGCTGGCCCGCTGGCCCGCTGGCCGCCTGCCCCGGCTGCCGCCTGCCCCGGCGGCCACCGGGACGAGGCACCCCCAGGCGTCGCGGTTCGCTGAGCCCTCGCGCAAGGCGCCGCAGCCCCCGCCCCAGGGACTCGCGGCCCTGGACGAGAGTTCTGGAGACCGCACGAGCAGGGTTCCGCAGTAGCCGCGAGAGCGCTCACGCCCCGCCGAATCGGCGCGTCACCGACCACCGGAACACGCACATCACGGGCCCCCACAGAGCACCACCCGCCCCCCGGGCTGGCAGGCCACCCGCTCCCATGCCGCCAGCCGACCCGCCCCCCAGCCGCCAGACCACCCGCCCCCGGCTGGCAGCCGACCCGCCCCCGGGCCGGCAGGCCACCCGCCCCCCGGCCGCCAGCCGACCCGCCCCCCCCGGCCGGCAGGCCACCCGCTCCCCGGCCGCCAGCCGACCCGCCCCCCCCCCGGCCGGCAGGCCACCCGCCCCGCCGGCCCACGCGCGCATGGTTGACCGGCCCCAGCCGGGCCGCATACGTTGCTGCCGAGCGGAAAGCGCTTGCTGTGCGTGCTTGCTGCTCCGTTGCCGCTCACCCGGTCCTTCGGGCCGTACGTCGGAGGAGTGCTGATCGCCCTCATGTCCCCATCCGCTCCGCTCACTCCGCTCGCCGGCCGCCCCGTCCGGGCCGCCGTCATCGGCACCGGCGCCATCGGGCGCGGCTCCCACCTCCCCGCCCTCAAGCAGCTCGCGGCCGAGGGCGAGACCGAGGTGGTCGCGGCCGTCGACATCGATGCCGCGGCCGTCGAGGCGTTCTGCACGGAAGGCGGGGTTCCGCACGCGTACACCGACCTGGAGCGGATGCTCGCGGAGCAGCGGCCCGACCTGGTGACCATCTGCACGCCGCCGACCCTGCACCGCGAGCAGAGCGTGGCCGCGCTGCGGGCCGGTGCGTGGGTGTGGTGCGAGAAGCCGCCGGTGCCGACCCTCGCCGACTACGACGCCGTCGAGGCGGAGGAGGGGGCGCAGAGCGGCCCGTACGCCTCGATCGTCTTCCAGCACCGCTTCGGCTCCGGCACCCGGCATGTGCGGCGGCTGCTCGCCGAGGGGGCGCTGGGCCGGCCGCTGGTCGCGCACTGCCAGACCACCTGGTACCGCGACACCGCCTACTACGCAGTGCCCTGGCGCGGCCGCTGGCGGACCGAGGGCGGCGGCCCCGCGATGGGCCACGGCATCCACCAGATGGACCTGCTCCTCGACCTGCTCGGGCCGTGGAGCGAGGTGCGCGGCATGGCCGGACGGCTCGTGCACGACGTCGAGACCGAGGACGTGTCCACCGCTCTCCTCCGCTTCGAGAACGGGGCGATGGCGACCGTCGTCAACAGCGTCCTGAGCCCCGACGAGGTCAGCCGAATCCGCATCGACTGCGAGCGCGCCACCGTCGAGCTCACCCATCTCTACGGTCACTCCAACGCCGACTGGCGGATCACCCCGGCTCCCGACGTGCCCGGCGACGAGGCGGCCGCCTGGCAGGACTTCGGCGCGGACGTGCCCAGCTCGCACCTGGCGCAGTTGCGGGAGCTGGTGGCGAGCATGCGCGCCGGTGAGCGGCCGCGCAGCAGCGGCGCCGACGGGCGCACCAGCCTGGAGCTGATCACCGCGCTGTACAAGTCGGCGTTCACCGACACCACGGTGAAGCGGGGCGAGATCGGCCCCGGCGACCCGTACTACACGGCCCTGCACGGCGAGGCCCCCGGCTGGGCGCCGGGCACGGTCACGGTGGACGCGGAGGTGCCCGCGTGACCGGCGACCTGCGTCTCGTCCACACCCACGGCGACCGCGTCACGGTGTCGGACCCGGCAGGCGGCGTCGAGCTGATGGCCTACGTCTACCGCGCGGAGGCGGCCTGGGAGGCGCCGAGGCCGTACATCCACCCGCTGCGGACGCTCGCGGGCGATGTCGTCACCGACTACCGGCCCAACGACCACCGCTGGCACAAGGGTCTTTCGCTGACCGCCTCCCACCTCTCGGGCGCGAACCTGTGGGGCGGCAACTCGTACGTCCACGGCGAGGGGTACCTCGCCCTCCCCGAGCGCGTCGGCTCGATGGCGCACGTCGGCTTCGACGAGGTCTCCGTCGACGGCGGCCGGGCGGTCATCGCCGAGCGGCTCACCTGGCACCCGCACAGCGGCGAGCTGTGGGCCGAGGAGGCGCGCCGGATCGAGGTGCACGACGTCGACCCAGAGTCCGGTTCCTGGGCGCTGACCTGGAGCAGCGCCATCACCAACCGGCGGGACCAGCCCCTCCGCTTCGGCAGCCCGACGACCGCCGGACGCGAGCTGGCCGGCTACACCGGCCTGTTCTGGCGCGGCCCGCGCGCCTTCCGCGCCGGCCGGATCGTCGGACCGGACGGCGAGGGCCCCGCACTGATGGCCTCGCAGAGCCCCTGGCTGGCCCTCTCCGGCGAGCACGACGGATCCGACGGCCATGCCACCGTCGTCTTCGCGCACGCCCCGGAGAACGACCACTCGGGCGCCCACGGCGCGCACCCCGCCCACTGGTTCGTCCGCAACGAACCCTTCGCCGGCATGGCACCGTCCTGGGCCTTCTTCGACGAGCTGGAACTCGCGCCCGGGGACACGCTCGCCCGCCGCTACCGCGTGATCGTGGCCGACGGCGCCTGGGAGCGGGAGGAGATCGCCAAGTACCTGGAGGCGCACCCGTGGTGAGCGCGTACGCCGGGCTGCCCGGCGGGGTCGCCGTCTCGCACCTGTGCGTGTACGACTGGCCCGCCGCCGACGGCCCGTGCGGCGGAACCCCCCATATGCACCTCGTCTGTTCGGAGGGGTACGTCGTCACGGGCGGCCGGGGCGCGGTCCAGACGCTGACCGCGTCCGGGTACGAGGTCACGCCGCTCGCGCCCGGCACGGTCGCCTGGTTCACGCCGGGCACCGTCCACCGGCTGGTCAACGAGGGCGATCTGCGCATCACGGTCCTGATGCAGAACAGCGGGCTCCCGGAGGCGGGTGACGCGGTGCTCACCCTGCCCCCGGAGCACCTGGCCGACCCGGAGGCGTACGCCGCCGCGACCGCCGTCCCGGCGGACGCGCCGGAGGAGGAGCAGGCCCGCGTCGCCCGCGCCCGGCGTGATCTCGCCCTGGAGGGCTACCGCGCGCTGCGGGAGGCGCCCGAGGGGCTGGCCGCCTTCCACCGGGCCGCCGCCGCGCTCGTACGACCCCGGCTCGCCGAGTGGCGGGAACGCTGGCTGCGCGGCGCGCGGGCGGCGGCGGAGGCGACGGGGGAGCAGCTCGGCCGGCTGGCGGAGGGCGACCCGTCCCACCTGGCCGAGGCGGTCGTACGGGCCGAACAGCCCTCCGTGTACGGGAAGTTCGGGATGTGCGGGCGGTTGGACGTGTACCCGCGACAGGGGTGACGGCGCACTCTTCGTGAAGGGGGCCGACCCGTGCGTCCGCCGCCGACCGCCCGCCGTCCCCGCACGCCTCCGGGCCCGCCGGCGCCGCCGTCGGTCCCGCCCGCCCGCCGGGCTACGCCGCCGTCGGTCCCGCCACCGTCCAGCCCGGAGCCTGCGGGTGGGCGCTGAGGTCCTCGTGGCGGACCGCGTCGCCGCAGGACGAGCAGGTGACCACCGGGACCAGCTCGTCGCCGCAGACGTGCTCGATCACCATGGGGCGGTCGTCGTCACGGAGGTGGCGGTCGCCCCACGCCATGAGGGTCATCAGGACCGGCTCCAGCTCCAGGCCCGCCTGCGTGGGCCGGTACTCGAAGCGCTGCGGACGCTCGCTGTAGACGCGCTTGGTGAGGATCCCGGCGTCGACGAGGCGGCGCAGCCGGGTGGCCAGGATGTCGCGCGGGGCGCCGATGTTGCGCGCCAGTTGGTCGAAGCGGCCGTTGCCGAGGCACACCTCCCGCAGGACGAGCAGGGAGTACTTCTCGCCGACGAGGGCGAGGGTGTCGGCGATCGAGCAGGGGCGCGGCTGTCGGGAGTCCTTAGAGGCGGCCATGCGGATCAGTCTAGGGGAAGGTTGGAAAACCCAACCTTGGCGGGTTGGATTTTCCAACTCACTGGTCTACGGTGAGTTCGGATTTCCTACTCACCAGTAGTCGCGGAGGCCCGCACATGCGTGACGCAGTCATCGTCGAAGCCGTACGCACCCCCATCGGCAAGGGCAAACCGAACGGCTCCCTCGCGCACATCCACCCCGTCGAACTCCTCGCCCACACCCTGCGCGCCCTCGTCGAGCGCTCCGGCGTCGACCCCGCGCTGATCGACGACGTCATCGGCGGCACCGTCGACCAGGTCGGCGAGCAGGCCATGAACACCACCCGCTACGCCCTCCTGTCGGCGGGCTTCCCGGAGACGGTCCCCGCGACCACGGTGGACCGGCAGTGCGGCTCCTCCCAGCAGGCCGTGCACTTCGCGGCCCAGGGGGTCATGTCCGGCGCCTACGACATCGTCGTCGCCTGCGGGGTCGAGTCGATGAGCCGTGTGCCGATGTGGTCGAACGTGCCGCCCGGCAAGGACCCGTTCGGCCCCGGCGTCGCCGAGCGCTACCCGGACGGGCTCGTCCCGCAGGGCATCAGCGCCGAACTCATCGCCGCCAAGTGGTCCCTCACCCGGGAGCGACTGGACGCCTTCGCCGTGTCCTCGCACCACCGGGCCGCCGACGCCTGGCGCACGGGCCTCTTCGACGCCGAGGTCGCACCCCTGGACGGGGTCGCGCGCGACGAGTGCGTACGGCCCGGCAGCACCCCCGAGATCCTCGCCGGGCTCAAGCCCGCCTACCACGACCCGGTGTTCGCCGAACGCTTCCCCCAGATCGAGTGGACCATCACGGCCGGCAACGCCAGTCCCGTCAACGACGGCGCCTCGGCGGTGCTCATCACGTCCGGCGAGACCGCGGCCCGGCTCGGCCTGCGCCCGCTCGCCCGGCTGCACAGTTTCGCGGTCACCGGCTCCGACCCGCTGCTGATGCTCACCGGCGTGATCCCGGCGACCGAGAAGGTGCTGCGCAGGGCCGGTCTGCGCCTCGACGACATCGACCTGTTCGAGGTCAACGAGGCGTTCGCCAGCGTCGTCCTGGCCTGGCACCAGGAGACCGGCGCCGACCTCGCCAAGGTCAACGTGCACGGCGGCGCGATCGCGCTCGGCCATCCGCTCGGCGCGAGCGGCACCCGCCTGACGACGACCCTCGTCCACGCGATGCGCGAACGGGGCGCCCGCTACGCCCTGCAGACGATGTGCGAGGCGGGCGGCCTGGCGAACGCGATGATCCTGGAAGGCGTCTAGGGGGTGTTTCGAAAGTCCTGTGCGGTGCCCGCGGTGTTCGGTGCGTGCCCTCGGCGTGCCGGGCGCCGCGGGTGCTGTGCGGGACTTTCGAAACACCCCCTGGGGCCCACGACGGGCCCCAGGAGCCCGGGAGTCACGGCTTGCGCAGGTGGTGGCGCTTGCGCCAGGCCATCACCGCGCCCGCCACCATGGGCAGGGCGATGCACGCCAGCGCGATCAGGAAGAGCGGCGAGGTCGGGGCCGAGGCACGGGCGCCGGCGACGACATAGGCGGCCGTGTTCGGGATCGAGCCCAGCGCCGTCGCGACCAGGAAGGACACCCAGCCCATCCGGGAGACGGCCGCGCAGTAGTTCACGCCCCAGAACGGCAGCCCGGGGAACAGCCGCGCCGCCAGCATCGAACGCAGCCCGTGCCGGCTCAGCTGACCGTCCGCCGCCTTCAGCAGCCGCCCGCGCAGCAGGGGCCGCAGAGCGTCCTGCCCCAGCACCCGGCCGAGGCCGAAGGCCAGTCCGGCGCCCAGGACCGTGCCCGCCAGCGACGTGGTCAGACCCACCGCCGAGCCGAACAGCGCGCCCGCGGCCAGGTTCAGCAGCGGCCGCGGCACGAACGCCACGGTGCACAGCCCGTACGCCACCGCGAACACGACGGCCGCGGTCGCACCGCCCACCTGCGGCGGCCAGCCTTCGGCGAGGAGCTTCTGCGGCTCGAAGAGCAGCACGCTCGCACCGGCCGCCGCGAGCAGCGCGACCAGCAGCGAGAACCGGGACCAGGGCGACAGCAGCACTCTGCCGAGGCGCGCCAGGGGACGGGCGGGCGCCGCGGCGGCGGGCACGGGGGCGGCGGGCAGGGGGACGACGGGCACGGGAACGAGGAGCTCCGTGGCGGCGGCCCGGGGAGAGGCCGTGGCGGTGCCCCCAGAGCGGGTGGTGGCATCGAGCATCCCGCGACACTAACGGACGGACATGTGTGATCGCCGTATGGTTCGTCTCATGACCGTCACAGGCGCGGGCCCCCTCGACGTGCCGCACAGCGCCCTCGCCGACACCGTGCTGGAGCGCCTCACCGCCGTGTACGCGGGCGCGGCCGACCCCGCCAAGGCGGCTGTCATGCGGGCGTACATGAAGGACGTGGCCCCTTTCCTCGGCCTCCCCACGCCCGAACGCCGCGCCCTGTCCCGCACCGTCCTCGCGGGCACACCCCGCCCCGACGAGGCCGACTGCACGGCCGTCGCCCTGCGCTGCTGGGCCCTGCCGCAGCGTGAGTACCACTACTTCGCCGTCGACTACCTGCGCCGCCACGCGGGCCGCTGCTCGTCGGCGTTCCTTCCGGTGGCCCACCGGCTGATCACCACGACCTCCTGGTGGGACACGGTCGACCTGCTCGCCGCGCACGTCGTCGGAGCACTCGTCGCGGCCGACCCCCGCCTCACCGCCACCATGGACCAGTGGATCGCCGACGAGAACCTGTGGGTCGCCCGCACCGCCCTGCTGCACCAGCTCCGCTACAAGGACCGCACCGACGCCGAACGCCTCTTCGGCTACTGCCTGCGCCAGTCCGGCCACCCGGACTTCTTCGTCCGCAAGGCGATCGGCTGGTGTCTGCGGGAGTACGCCAAGACCGACCCGGAGGCCGTCCGCGCCTTCCTCGCCCGCGAGCGGGGACGGTTCGCGCCGCTGACGGTGCGTGAGGCGCTGAAGAACATCGGGACCGCGGGCTAGGCCGTGTGCCGGCGCCGGCGGGACTCCGCCAGATGCGTGTCGATGTACCGGGTCAGGATCAGCGCGTCCTGGGGGTCGTCGGCCTGGAAGGCGATGCGGCGGAGCAGGAACACCTTGTCGAGCGCGACGCCCTCCCGGGCGAGGACGAAGACCAGGGCGAGAAAGGCGGACCGGGCGTTGCCGTCCTCGAAGGGATGGAAGAAGCAGACGTCCAGGTAGGCGCGGGCGGCGCGCGCGGTCAGGGAGAGGGGCCGGCCGCCGTCCGGCGCGCTCTCGGCCAGGCACGCGTCGAGGCGCGCCCGGGTGTCCGGGCCGATGCCGTACCGTTCCCGGCCGTCCTTGGCGAAGGCGGGCAGGCTGCGGAACGGCGGCGGCTGCGCCGCGCCCAGGACGTGCCGCTGCCAGCCGCGCAGCAGTTCGAAGTCGAGCGGGGCGCCGCGCGCCGCGTCGGCCCGGACCAGCTCCAGAGCGGCGAGCAGGCCTTCGGCGCGGGCGGGGTCCAGCGCGCCGTCGAAGGCGCGGATGTCCTCCGCCGCGCCGTCCAGCGACAGGGGCACCGGTCCCGCCGCGTCACCCCCGTCCGGAGCCTGTGGCCAGGGCACGTCCTCGCGCACCGCGAGCCAGGTGCGCAGGTGGTCGGGCGCGGGCCCGGCGGACCACCCGCCGTCGTCCGGCCGCAGCGACAGCGCGAGCTGCTCGGCGACGTCGTCCAGCAGCGGCCTGTCGGGGCCGGTCCAGCTCCGGAACCGTCCGCCGATGGCTCGGCCGACCAGTTTCTCCGCGTGGTCGGGCGCGACTCCCCAGCGGCCGAGGAACCAGGTGAGCACCTGGTGGCAGTGCCCGTACCAGCCGCTTCCGCAGCCGGTGCGGTCGGTCACCTGCAGGATCAGGTTGCGGGCGGCGCACTCCCACAGGATGCGCTGGTCCTCGACCGACTCCAGTTCCAGCGGGGACGCCTCGAACCACCCGGCGAGACTCTCCAGCCACGCGCGCCACTCGCGCAGTCCCGCGACGACACGGCCGAGCGTCTCTTCCGGGGTGGTGACCGAGTGTGAAGGGCAGCACCAGCTCCCGACCGGCCCCCCGTCGAAGTCCCCCTCGTCGTGCGCCCAGCGCCAGCCCACGGCCCAGCGGCCGTAGTGTCCGACGAGGGCGTGCGACATGGCGTCGGCCCAGGGCCGGGCCTCGTCCCAGGCCCAGTCGTTCCTCGCCGGGCCGGCGGGCGAGACGTCGGCGCGGCATGGCACCCGCCGGGCCGGGCCGAGCGCGCGCACCACCCGCGCCGCCGACGCGCCGTCGAAGGGATGACGGGCGGGATCCACCTCGTCCCAGCTCAGACGGTGCGGGGACAGCTCAAGCATCACCGCGCAAACATGCCACGGCCACCCGGCGCCCGTTCAAGTGAATTACGGCCGCCGGCGGGGAGCCCCGTCGTCGGGGTGCGCCGAAAACCATTCGACACCGAACGAACCGGCGGCAATGATCGGCACCATGTTCCGGTTCGCCTTCGTCGTCGCAGCATCCGCCGTCGCGGATGCCCCGAAGGCTGCCGTCCCGCTGTTCCTGGCCGCCGTCGACGGCGCCCGAAGCTGACCCTCCCCGGATCGCCCGGCGGACCCCGCAGGGGGAGGGTCGGGCGGTTTCCCGGGGTCCCCGTCTCCCGCCGGAGATCTTCCACGCAGACGCTGCGAGGTACAGCCATGCCCAAGACCGCGTACGTACGCACCAAGCCGCACCTCAACATCGGCACCATGGGGCACGTCGACCACGGCAAGACCACCCTGACCGCCGCCATCACCAAGGTCCTCGCCGACCGGGGCGCCGGCACCTTCGTGCCCTTCGACCGCATCGACCGCGCCCCCGAGGAGGCGGCGCGCGGCATCACCATCAACATCGCGCACGTCGAGTACGAGACCGACACCCGGCACTACGCGCACGTCGACATGCCGGGCCACGCCGACTACGTCAAGAACATGGTCACCGGCGCCGCCCAGCTCGACGGCGCGATCCTCGTCGTCTCCGCGCTCGACGGGATCATGCCGCAGACCGCCGAACACGTCCTGCTCGCCCGGCAGGTGGGCGTCGACCACATCGTGGTCGCCCTCAACAAGGCCGACGCGGGCGACGAGGAGCTCATCGACCTGGTCGAGCTGGAGGTCCGCGACCTGCTCACCGAGCA
Source organism: Streptomyces sp. NPDC001381 (assembly GCF_042895685.1). Taxonomy (NCBI): domain Bacteria; kingdom Bacillati; phylum Actinomycetota; class Actinomycetes; order Kitasatosporales; family Streptomycetaceae; genus Streptomyces; species Streptomyces sp. NPDC001381. Next base: position 84,955 of record NZ_JBIAWO010000005.1, read on the forward strand.
CGGCTACGGCGGCGACGCCGCGCCCGTCGTACGGGTCTCGGGGCTGAAGGCCCTGGAGGGCGACCCGCGCTGGACCGCGTCGATCGACGCGCTGCTCGACGCGGTGGACACGTACGTCCCGATGCCCGAGCGGTACCTGGACGCGCCGTTCCTGCTGTCCGTGGAGAACGTCCTCACCATCACGGGACGGGGGACCGTGGTCACCGGTGCGGTGGAACGGGGGACGCTGCGCCTGGGGGAACCGGTCCACGTGCTCGGGGCCGGACTCGACACCGTGGTGACGGGGATCGAGACCTTCGGGAAGCCGATGCGGGAGGCGCAGGCCGGGGACAACGTGGCGCTGCTGCTGCGGGGCGTGCCGCGGGACGCCGTCCGGCGGGGGCATGTGGTGGCGGCACCGGGGAGCGTCAGCCCGAGTCGCCGGTTCACGGCGCAGGTGTATGTGCTGTCGGCGCGTGAAGGGGGCCGTACGACGCCTGTCTCGACCGGGTACCGGCCGCAGTTCTACATCCGTACGGCGGACGTCGTGGGGGACGTGGACCTGGGCGAGGCGGCGGTGGCGAGGCCCGGGGAGCGCGTGCTGATGACCGTCGAACTGGGGCGGGAGGTGCCGCTGGAACCGGGGCTCGGGTTCGCCATCCGTGAGGGCGGGCGGACCGTGGGGGCGGGGACCGTGACCGCCGTTCTGTGAGGGTGCCCGTGGGGTGCGGGGGCCGCGGACCGGCCCGGGGCCGGTCGCGCGGTTTCCCGCGCCCTCCCGGCGGACCCGCACGCGGACGTCGGACCGACTCCCTCCCGGCACAATGGGGAACGTGAACGACGAGCCCATACCCGTCACCCGCGCTGTCGACCACGGTACTGCCAAGCTGATGCCCGACGTCGACCGGGAGCGGGCCTGGCTGCTGACGGTGGACGGGGCGCCGCAGTCGTACGTGGACCTGGACGCGCCGACCCATCTGGAGTTCGAGTACGCGCGACGGCTCGGGCATGTCCTGGACACCGTCGCCGAGGCGGGACGCCCGCTGGACGTGCTGCATCTCGGCGGCGGGGCGCTCACGCTGCCCCGCTACCTGGCCGTGACCCGGCCGGGCTCGCGCCAGGACGTCGTCGACGCCGACCGGGGGCTGCTGGAACTGGTCGTCGAGCACCTGCCGCTCCCGGACGGCGCCGGCGTCGCGCTGCACACGGCCGACGCCCGGGCCTGGCTGGAGGCGGCCCCGGACCACTCCGCCGACGTGCTCGTCGCCGACGTCTTCGGGGGTTCCCGGGTCCCCGCCCATCTGACGTCCCTCGCGTACGCCCGAGAGGCCGGACGGGTCCTGCGGGCCGACGGCGTATACCTCGCCAACCTCGCCGACGCGGCGCCCTTCGCCTTCCTGCGGTCCCAACTGGCCAATTTCGCCGCGGTGTTCGAAGAGCTCGTACTAATCGCCGAGCCGGCCGTCCTGCGCGGCCGCCGCTTCGGCAACGCGGTCCTCGTCGCCGCGCACCACCCCGTCGACGTGACCGCCCTGGCCCGGCGCACCGCCTCGGACGCCTTCCCGGCCCGGGTGGAACACGGCCCAGGGCTGCGGCGGTTCATCGGTGACGCGCGTCCGGTGCGCGACGAGGACGCCGTACCGTCACCCGAGCCACCGGAGGGCGCGTTCGGCATCGGCTGAACCGGCCGCCCCTCGTGACCGGGCCCCGGGTCCTACGGAACCAGGTCCCGCTCGCTCTCCGGCCTCGGGTCCGTGGCAGGGGTCCCCCGGGTCACCCGCTTCGTGCGGCGGGTCAGGTTGCGCACGTCCGGTACGCACAGCACCGCGGCCGTGACGACGACGACCAGGGTGGCGCAGCCCCACAGGGAGGCCGCGCGGCCGAAGGCGGACTCGGCCGGTCCCGCGAGGGCCGTCGCGACCGGGACCATCGCCACCGAGCCGAACCAGTCGTAGGCGGAGACACGGGACAGCTTGTCCTCGGGGATCTCCTGGTGCAGCGCGGTCATCCAGGAGACGCCGAACACCTCCAGGGTCACACCGGTGGTGAACATCACCGCGCACAGGACGCCGACCGGCACCGGGACGGCGAGCGCGGCGGACGGCAGGGCCAGCGGGAAGACGCACAGGGTGCCGGCGAGGAGGAGACGGCGCGGCTTCCAGCGGGTCATCAGGAGCGCGCCGACGACCGTGCCGGCGCCGAAGAAGCCCAGGGCGAGGCCCCAGGGGCCCGGCCCGCCCAGATGGTCCCGGGCGACGAGGGGCCCGTAGACGGCGTCCGCCGCGCCCACGACCGCGTTCGCCAGGGAGAACTGCAGCACGATGCCCCACAGCCAGGGGCGGCTGCGGAACTCCTGCCAGCCCTCCCGGAGGTCGGCGAGCATCCCGCCGCCCGGTTCGCGCAGGGGGACGTGCCGCACGTCGAGCAGCGAGCGCAGCGAGCCCGCGAGCGCGAAGGCGGCCGCGTCCGCCGCGAGCACCCAGCCGGGGCCGATCACGGCGACCATCGCGCCGCCGAGGGCCGCGCCGCCCAGGGCCGCGCCCTGCATCGCCATCCGGAACACCGCGAACGCCCGCCCGGCCTGCTCTCCCCGGACGGAGGACATCAGCATGCCCTCGGCGGCGGGGGAGAAGAACGCCTGGCCGGTGCCGCCGAGCGCGGTCAGCAGCATCATCTGCCAGAGCCGGGGATCGCCGAGCAGGACCAGGGCGGCGAAGGCGCCCTGCGACAGGAAGTTCAGGGCGTTGGCGGCGACCATCACCCGGTGCCGGGGCAGCCGGTCGGCGACCGCGCCGCCGATCAGCAGGAACAGCACGAGCGGTACGGTGCGGGCGGCGGCCACCAGACCCACGTCGCCGCCGTCGCCGCCCGAGTCCAGGACGGCGAACGCGGCGGCGATGAGCGCACCGTGACTGCCCAGGTTCGTCACGAACGCGGCGGCGGTCAGCAGGCTGTAGTTGCGGCCCGCCCACGCGGGTCTGCGCAGGCGGCGGGCGTCGGCGGAAGGGGTCACCGGCCGACTGTCCCCGCCCGCGCCCCGGTCTGCCAACCGGATTGCCCGTCAGAATCGCTCCGCCGGTCCGCTCAGTTCGCCGTGGGCTCGCCGTGCCACCGCACGGTGCTCAGGATCTTCATGACCGTGGCCTTCGGGACCTCGTCCTTCACGCCCTTGGCGCCGTACCAGTTCCAGGACACGTAGTCGCCCTGCGAGTTCTTGAAGCCGAACGTGATCGCCTTGCCGTCGCTGTCGCACTTGCCCTTCTGGGGCGTGTTCGTCGACTGGGCCCAGGCGTAGCTGCCCTTGATGCCGGACGCGGTGGTGAAGGCGGTCGCCTTCTCGTCGTAGCTGATGCTCTTCTTGTCCGGCTCGGTGTAACCGCCGAAGACCCACCACGCCGGGGTGTTGAGGGCGATCTCGTCGGTGTTCTTGGCCCCTTCGGCACCCTTGGTGCCGGCCATCGCCAGCGGCGTGTAGTCCGTCTTGCCGTCCTTGTCGCCGTCCGTGCCGCACCACTTGGACTTGTACTCGGCGGTGCCCGACATCAGGATCGAGCCGTAGCCGCTGGGCTCCTCCTTGTCCTCCCACTCGAAGCCCTGGCCGAGGCCCGGCTTCTGGACCTCCCAGTCGGCCGGCACGTCGAAGGCGAGGCCCCACTTGGGGTTCACCACGACCTTCCAGCCGGAGACGGTCGCCTGCTCCTCCTCGTCGTCGCGCGGGTTGTCGTCCGTGCCGGTGGAGGCGGACGCGGAGGCGGAGGCCGAGGCGGAGGCGCTGCCCTTGGCCGCCCCGGCCGGCTTGTCGTCCTCGCCGCCCAGCACCAGGAACCCGGTGACACCGGCGGTCACGACGACGGCCGTGGCCGCGACGATCGCGACCACCTTGGTGCGGTTGCCCCCGCCCCCGCCGCCGGGCTGCGGCTGCGGCGCGCCCGCGGCGGTCGGGGCGCCCCACTGCGCCTGCTGCGCATAGGGGTTGGGCTGCTGGTACCCCGGTTGCTGATAGCCGGGCTGCTGATAGGGATTCGGCTGCTGGTATCCCGGCTGCTGGTACGGATTGTTCTGCGCCTGCGGGTTCTGCTCTCCCCCGGGCGGCTGGTTTCCTGGCCACATGGCGAGAAACCCTAGTGCCGTCCGGGACACGGTGGGGTCACCGCCCCTTGTCAGGGCCGTACCGAATCAGCAGCCGGCGGGCTCGCAGACGCGAACCGTGCCCGTGATCTTCCGGATTGTGCTCTTCTCCGCGCGTGCGGCGCGGTCGCTCTCCTGGTCGCGGGGCCGGCAGGCGTACGGCGGTCATCACGCGGGCCTGGTCAGCTGAGGCTACTCATGGGTAACATCCCGGCATGAGCGCAGACCAGATGTCCATCGGCGAGATGCTCGCCGCCACGGTGCCCATGGCCCGGACCCTCAACCTCGAGTTCCTCGAGACCAGCCGGGACCGGGCCGTCGTCGCCCTGCCGGACCAGAGCGACTACCACAATCACGTGGGCGGCCCGCACGCCGGTGCGATGTTCACGCTCGGTGAGTCCGCCAGCGGCGCGATCGTGCTGGCCGCGTTCGGCGACCAGCTCTCGCGCGCCGTGCCGCTCGCCGTCAGCGCCCAGATCGCCTACAAGAAGCTCGCGATGGGTCCCGTCACCGCCACCGCGACCCTGGGCCGCCCGGCCGCCGAGGTCGTCGCGCAGCTCGACGCGGGGGAGCGTCCCGAGTTCCCGGTGACGATCGAGATCCGCCGCGCCGACGGCGCCGTCACCGGCGAGATGACCGTCGTGTGGACACTCCGCCCCAACGGCTGAGCGACACCGACGCGTCAGGGGCGCGTACGGCGGCGCAGGGGTACGTCGGCACCGGGCCCCGCCGTTTCCGGCCTCGCCGTCGCTTTCGGCTGCCGTCCGCTCTCGGGCTGCCGTCGCAGGGCTGCCGTCCGTTGCCGGGCGTCGCCGTCGCTGGGCTGCCGTCCGCTTCGGACCGCCGTCGTCCACAGTGACTGTCGTCTTCGTTCCGGGTGGTCACCGGGCCTGCCGTTTCCGGGGCCGCCAGGCCCCGTCGTCACCGGGCCCGTCGTCACCCGGCCGCCGTCGGCTCCTGGCCTCGTCGTCCTCGGGCCCCGTGGTTCCTCGCTCCGCCGTCACCCGGCCCCGCAGTCGCCGGCCCGTCCCGCCCTGGCCCGACCGTCGGCGCGCCCGTCGCCGGACCGTCGGCCCGCGACCTGCCCGTCGCCGGACGTCGGCCGGCGGACAGGCGGTCGGCGGACGGAAGGTCCGGGGGCGGGGCGAGGGTGTCAGGCGGCGAGCTGCTCGTGGTCGGTCGGGCCGCCGTTCTCCAGCTCCGCCACGAAGTCCTTGAGCCAGGCCACGAACTCCGGCCCCAGGTCCGGCCGGTCGCAGGCCAGCCGGACCACCGTGCGCAGGTAGTCGGCCTTGTCGCCGGTGTCGTAGCGGCGGCCGGAGAAGACCACGCCGTGGACCGTGCCGTCCGCGGCCAGTTCCTGAAGGGCGTCGGTGAGCTGGATCTCGCCGCCGCGGCCGGGCCCGGTGCGTTCCAGGACGTCGAAGACGGCCGGGTCCAGGACATAGCGCCCGATGACGGCGTAGCGGCTGGGCGCGACCTCCCGCGCCGGCTTCTCCACCAGTCCGGTGACCCGTACGACGCCGTCCTCGCCGGTCGGTTCGACGGCCGCGCAGCCGTAGAGGTGGACCTGCTCCGGAGGGACCTCCATCAGGGCGACGACGCTGCCGGCGTGCCGGTCGCGGACCTCCAGCATCCGGCTGAGCAGGGTGTCGCGCGGGTCGATGAGGTCGTCGCCGAGGAGGACGGCGAAGGGCTGGTCGCCGACGTGGTGGCGGGCGCACAGCACCGCGTGGCCGAGCCCGAGCGGGTCGCCCTGCCGGATGTGGTGGATGTCGGCGAGCCGGGCCGCGTCGCGCACCGCGTCCAGCCGTACGGTGTCGCCCTTGGCCGCGAGGGCCTGCTCCAGCTCGAAGGCGTGGTCGAAGTGGTCCTCGATGGCCCGCTTGTGCCGGCCGGTGACCATCAGGATGTCGTCCAGACCGGCCGCGGCGGCCTCCTCGACTACGTACTGGATGGCCGGCTTGTCGACGACCGGCAGCATTTCCTTCGGGGTGGCCTTCGTCGCGGGCAGGAAGCGGGTGCCGAGGCCCGCCGCCGGGACGACCGCCTTGCGGACCGTGGGTGCGGAGTGGGGGGTACTCATGTGGATCATGTTGGACGAACGGGATGGGAGTATCCCGAGAGCCGCATTTGAGATTCCTGTGGAGTGAGTCCGGTGCCGGTACTTTGCAGATTCCGTGTACCAACCGGCTTTGCCCGTACACAAGTTGAGTCGCCGAGTCCGGCCGCATTTCGAATGCGGGTGCGGATACCGCCGGTAACTTATCTGAAATTCCCGCGCTTTGAACTTGGGTCGATCTGACGCCTTGTTTCCTGTGATGTGCGTGTGCGAAGGTGAGCCTCCCCTTGCGGCCGGGCCGGTCGATCCCCATCCGGCCAGGTCAAAGGTCCGCACCAATCAGCCACCTGCTTTCCGGCGGACGCGCCATTCGCGTACGTCCCGTCGGCTTGGAAGGAAATGGTTCCGTGCAGTCCCCGAACCCCCCGCGACCCCCTTACCCGCCCCGTCCCGGATGGCACCCCGGCGATTCCGACCCCCACCTCGTCGCCCGGCTGGCCCAGGGTGACGGAAGCGGTCGCGCGGTCGCCCTGCTGCTAGCCCGGCACTGGCGGGCCGCCGAGGAATACGCGGCGGTCTGCCTGGCCGACACCGGCGACTCGGCGCGGCTCGTGGCCGCCGCCGCGTTCCACACGGTGTTCGGCCGGCTCGCCGACGGGCGTCGCGGAGGAGCCCTGCGGCCCCAACTCCTCATCGCCGTGAGGAACACGGTCCGGGAATGGGCCGGGGACGAAGGACTTTCCGGGTTCCTGCCGGAGTTGCGCAAAACCGTCGGCGGCCGCGGACTGCGTGCCGCACGGCCCGTCACCCCCGAAAGGCGGCAACTCGCCGAGCGTGCTTTCTCCTTGCTTCCGGCGGCCTCCCAATGCCTGCTGTGGCACACCGAGGTGGAGGCGGAACCCATATCCGTGCCGGCCGCTCTGCTGGGCGTGGACGACATCACGGCGACGGCCGGACTGGAACAGGCCCGCGAGCAATTCCGGGCGGGCTGCGTCCGCGCCCACCGCGAACTCGCGCCCACCCCCGAATGCCGCTTCTACAACCGCCTCCTCGACGTTCCCCTGCGCCGCGGCGGAACCCTGCTGCCCGACGTCCGCAGCCATCTCGCGCACTGCCGCTTCTGCCGGCACGCCGCCGAACAGCTCAGCCACTTCGACGGCGGACTGGACGCCCTGCTCGCCGAGACCGTGCTGGGCTGGGGAGCCCACCGCTACCTCGGCTCACGCCCCGCCCGCGCCGCGTCCGCCCGCCGTCCGGCCGGGCCCGCTCCGACGCGCCCGGCCGGACGTCATCGCACCACGTCGGCCGGGCTCCTCGCCCTGCCGGGCGGGCGGCGTTCCACCGCCGTGCTCGTCGGCGTCGGCCTGACCTCCCTCGTCCTGCTGGCGACCGTCCTCGCGGCCAGGAGCTGGTCCGACGACAACGGTGTCCCCGCCTCCCGCGCCACCTGGGGCGCGCCGGCCGGCGGCACCAAGGGCCCGGGCGCCGACGACCGCCCGCCCTCCGGCTCGCCCTCGGCCGCCTCCGCCGCCCGCTCCGGGGAGGTCGCCCGGGGCCGGCTGCGCGGTGCGGTGACGGGGCGCTGCCTCGACGTGGCGGGCGGCAGCGTCCGGTCCGGTGCGCCTGCCGTCCTGGCGGCCTGCTCCTCGGCCGCCTCCCAGCAGTGGTCGTACCGGGACGACGGGCTGCTGCGCAGCGCCGCCGCCCCCACCCTGTGCCTCGCCGCCGACACCGGCCGTGCGCCGGCCGCGCCGGCCGCGCCGGCCGGCTGCGTGGTGCATCCCGGCGAGGTCTTCTTCGACCTGACCGTCCGCGGCGAACTGCTGCTGCGCCGGGACGGAGATCTGGTCGTCGCCCCCGGCACCGGCGCTGCCCGGGCGAAGGTCGTGGTCGCGCGACGGGACGGTTCCGAACGCCAGCGCTGGGTGTTCGACACGGCCGGCACCGGCGGGCCCGGCGGCGCGCGCGATCCCGGCGGCGGGACGGGCGGCGCGGGGACGGGGCCCACGCCGGCTCCCGAGGGGCGGACACCGGTGGAGCCGTCGGCGGCGCCCACCGCCCCGCCGCGCTCCCGCGGCACCGGCCCGGCGCCCACCGGGCCCACGCCGGGCGGGTCCGGGACGGTTCCCCGGGACTCGGGGCCCGAGACGAGGATCGCCGAGGTCGGCTGCTGCGGAGCGCCCGAGCCGGCCGGGGACCGCCACCACCCCTTGCCGGCCCCCGTCGACGCGATCGCCGACACCGTCGCGGACGTGACGACGGCACTCGGCCGCTGAACCGAACGCCCGCGGAACCGGCCGCACGCCCGTGCCGCGGCCGACGACGCCCCCCCCGCCGAGGCTCGCCCCGACGCCCGGCAGCACGCACCCTCACCCCGTGCTGCGCCCACCCCGTGCTGCGCCCACCCCGTGCTGCGCCCGCCCCGGGCTGCGTCCGCCCCGGGCGCCAGGCCCGGCGCGTAATCTCTCCCCGCGCTTCGCCCGGTCCGAGCGGCCGCGCTCGGCACGCCCCGGGCGCGAGGTACCCCTATGGCCGCGCTGGGCCCTGTCGTCACATTCCCGTCTGCCGCGGGACGCCCGGCACGATCCCCCTCTGCATCGAGGGCGTGGGAGGGACCCGCACTCGCCGCACCGGCCGGCAGCCCGAGTACGTCCAGTACACGGGCTCCCGGGCGGCGCGCCGAGAGCACGCTCCCCCACGCTCGGCTTCGCTCGCGCGGGAGGGGCCCCCACGACGCCGCACGGCCGCCCTCCCGGCGACGGGAATGTGACCACAGGGCCTAGGAGGCGCAGAGGTCCCTCAGTTCGGCGGCCGCCTTGTCGATCCTGTTCGCGTCCGGTGTGCGGCCGTCGAGGATGTCCTGGTTGTAGTCCCGTATCGCCCGGTGGAGGTCGTTCACCGCCCTGCCGGCCTCGGTGTCGTCCGAGCCGTCGTCGATCTCGTCGAGGTTCTTCTCGATCGTGGCGATGGAGTCCCCGGTCCTCGACGGGTCCTCGATCGCGTCCGCTCCGGCCTCGTCGATCGCCGTGATGCTCCGCGCGACGGCGTCGGCGTGCGGGAGGCAGTCGGCCGAGTCGCCGAACTCGCAGCCGGTGAGCAGTCCGGTGGTCAGCGCGGCCGCCGCCGCGACGGCGGAGACGACGGCGGTACGGCGACGGCGACGGCGTCGACGGTTCACGGGCATGGAGGGGGTCCCTTCTTCGCTGCTGCTTCGCGCTGCTGTGGTCACCGACCACGATCACGCGGGCCGCGGCACCGTCACGAGGGACCGCACCCCCCGATCCGTGGTGGAGTCCGCTCCACCACGGATCCCGGGCGGGCCCGGCCGACCCGGTAGGCTTCCCGGCAGCACGCGACGTTCAAGGAATGCCAAAGGGGAGGACCGCCGGTGCACGTCCAGGAGTGGCTCGACACGGTGCCCGCGGCGGCCGTCTACGCCGTGGTCGGCCTGGTCATCGGGCTGGAGAGCCTCGGCATCCCGCTGCCCGGCGAGATCATCCTGGTCTCGGCCGCGCTGCTGTCCTCCCAGCACGGCGGCATCAACCCCGTGGTCCTGGGCACCGTCGCCTCCGCCGGTGCCGTGATCGGCGACTCGATCGGCTACGCCATCGGCCGCAAGGGCGGGCGCCCGCTGCTGGCCTGGCTCGGCAAGAAGTTCCCGAAGCACTTCGGCGAGGCGCACATCGCCACGGCCGAGCGGTCCTTCGAGAAGTGGGGCATGTGGGCCGTCTTCTTCGGCCGCTTCATCGCCCTGCTCCGCATCTTCGCCGGCCCGCTCGCGGGCGTGCTGCACATGCCGTACTGGAAGTTCCTCATCGCCAACGTGCTGGGCGGGATCGTCTGGGCGGGCGGGACGACGGCCGTCATCTACTACGTCGGGGTGGTCGCGGAGTCCTGGCTGAAGAGGTTCTCCTGGCTGGGGCTGGTGCTGGCGGTGCTGATCGGCCTCACGTCCTTCCTGGTCGTCAGGCGCAAGGCGAGGAAGGCCCAGGCCGCGCAGCAGGAACCGGAGCCGGTGCCCGCCGGGGAGTGACGCCCGCCCCGAGCGGCGCCGGCGACCGCGCGGCCGGCCACCCCGGAGCCGCGGTCAGCGATGCAGCTCTCCGTGGGCCTTCGCGAGCTCCGCGTACAGGGTGCCGTTCAGGGTGACGCCCTGCCGCTCCTCCTCCGTCAGCTCCCGCCTGACCTTGGCCGGCACCCCGGCCACCAGCGACCCCGGCGGCACCTCCATCCCCTGCGGGACCAGAGCCTGCGCGGCGACGAGTGAACCCTCCCCGATCACCGCCCCGTTGAGCACCGTCGCCCCCATCCCGATCAGACAGTCGTCCCCGACGGTCGCCCCGTGCACGACCGCGTTGTGGCCGACGGACACCCGCTCGCCGACGGTGACCGGGAAGCCGGGGTCGGCGTGCAGGGTCACGTTGTCCTGGATGTTGGCGTCGCGCCGGACGGTGATCCGCTCGACGTCACCCCGCACGACCGCCCCGTACCAGACGCTCGCCCCCGCCTCCAGCGTCACGTCCCCGACGACCGCGGCCGTCGGCGCCACGAAGGCCTCCTCGTCGACCTTCGGTTCCCTGCCGCCGATGCCCACGATCAGCGCCCTGTGCGTCATCACCGTCTCCTCGTGTCCGTCGTACCGTCGCACCGTACGCCACCCCGGTGGGGCGAAGATCACAGGCCTCCGGCCGTATCCCCGCACCGGGCGCTGAGTACGGTGAGCGGGTGCCGAAGCGCAAGAACACGTTCTCATCCTGGCGGGGCCGCCTCGCGCAGCGCGCCGTCCACGCGGGCTGGGCCTGGGTGCAGCGCGCCGGCTCCGTCACCGCCGAGCACCCCGGACGCTTCCGCTTCGGCTCGATCGGACCGGCGACCCGGCTCGCCTTCCCGCTCGGCACCGTCTTCGGCGAGCCCTGGATCCACCTCGGCTCCCACTGCATCGTCGGCGAACAGGTCACCCTGACGGCCGGCCTGATGCCCGACCTCGACCTGGGCCCCGACCCGATCCTGCGCATCGGCGACGGGGTCGTCCTGGGCCGCGGCAGCCATGTCATCGCCGACACCACGGTCACCATCGGCAGTGACTGCTACTTCGGCCCGTACGTCTACGTCACCTCCACGAACCACTCCTACGACGATCCGCACGAGCCCATCGGCAAGCAGTGGCCGCGCATGGAGCCCGTGGAGATCGGCCCCGGGTGCTGGATCGGCACCGGCGCGGTGATCCTGCCGGGGGCGCGGATCGGGCGGAACGTCGTGGTCGCGGCGGGGGCCGTGGTGCGCGGGACCGTCCCCGACCACGCCGTCGTGGCGGGCGCGCCCGCCCGAGTCGTACGACGGTGGACTCCCGGCGAGGGCTGGCAGCCGCCGCTGCGCACCCCGGCGCCGGTGCCGATCCCGGACGGGGTCACCCCGGACCAGCTGGTCGCGCTGTCGGACCTCGACGAGGAGACGGTGCAGAAGCTGGCGCAGCTGGAGCCCGAGGGCTGACTCAGCCGGTCGCGAGCAGCAGCGTGCCGACCAGCGCCAGCCCCGCGCCCGCCGCCTGCACGGCCCGCAGCCGCTCCCGCAGGAAGCCGCGCGCGGCCAGGGCGGTCACCACGGGGTACAGGGAGGCGAGCACGGCGGCCACGGTCACCGGGCCGTGCTGGGCGGCGACCGCGTAGGTGCCGTTGGCGGCGACGTCGGCGAGCCCGACGAAGGCGTACGCCGGCAGCGCGGCCCAGGACAGCCCGCCCTCGGGGAGCGCGGGCGTGCCGCGCCGGACCGTGGCGTACAGGACGGCGCCGCCCACCGCCGCACTGGTCACGCGCTGCACGAAGAGGGCGAGGAACAGGCCGGTGACGGTCGTCGACGCCTCGGCGATCAGCACGAACACCGTGCCGAAGCCGAGTGCCGCGACCAGTGTGAGCAGCACCGCCCGCCGCTGGACCGCCGCGCCGCGCAGCTGCGGACCGCCCGCCAGGACGACGCCCACGACCGCGACCGCGATGCCCGCGACCTGGACCAGCCCGGGGCGCTCGCCGAGGAACAGCCCGACCGAGACCGGGACGGCCACGCTCAGGGTGGCCAGCGGGGAGACCACACCCATCGGGCCGAGCGCCAGCGCCTGGTAGAAGGCGAGCAGGGCGACCGGGCCGGCCAGACCGGCGGCGACCGCGAACCACAGGCGCGGCCCCGCCTCGCTCCAGCCGCCGCCGGCGACCACGACCGCGCCGAGGACGACCGCCGCGATCGACTGCGACACGACGACCACGGTCAGGGCCGGGGCGCGACGGGTCAGCAGCCCGCCGCCGAAGTCGGCCAGGCCCCACAGCAGGCTGGTGGCCAGGGCGAAGAGTGCTGTCACGGTCCCTCGCAGTACAGTTCGGTGCACGATCAGGTGCACCCCACCGTAGTTCATGGAAGTGGACCCTGGCATCCAGAATATTGGACTCCTGGCCCGGAGGGGAACGGACGGAATTGGACGGAACGTGTCGGACCTCGACCTGCTGACCCAGTCCCTGGCGCGCAACGTCAAGCGCTGGCGCACCGAGCGCGGCTTCACCCTCGACACGCTCGCCGCCCGCGCGGGCGTCAGCCGCGGCATGCTGATCCAGATCGAGCAGGCCCGCACCAACCCCAGCCTCGGCACGGTCGTCAAGATCGGCGACGCGCTCGGCATCAGCATCACCACCCTGCTCGACTACGAACAGGGCCCCAGGGTCCGCGTGGTCCCCGCCGATCAGGTGGTCCGGCTGTGGCACACCGAGGCGGGCAGTTACAGCCGCCTCCTCGCGGGCACGGAGGCGCCCGGCCCGCTGGAGATGTGGGACTGGAGACTGATGCCCGGCGAGAGCAGCGGTTCCGACCCGCATCCGGCCGGTACGGTCGAGATCGCCCATGTCACGGCCGGTGAGCTGACCCTCACCGTCGAGGGCGCGGAGTTCCGCGTCCCGGCCGGTGCGAGCGTCACTTTCGAGGCCAACGCGGCCCACACGTACGCCAACCGGGGCGAGGTCCCGACCGAGATGGTGCTGACCGTGTCCGTGCCGCCCGTGCACTGAGACACCGCCGCCCGCGCGGCCGGGTCTTGTTAGCGTGCGGACATGCGCGCACCCATCGGACACTTCGACACCGCCACCCCCGCCCCCGACTGCCTCGACGAGCTGACCGGCCCGGTCGCCGACGCCGTGCGCCACTGGAGCGGCAGCGTGCCCGCCGAACAGCTCATCCACGTCGACACCGACCCCCGGTGGGCCGACACCGCGGTCTTCGTCGAGCACTACGGGCAGGAGCTGCTGGAGCGGTCCGCGAACTGTGTCGTCGTGGCGGGCAAGCGCGGCGGGGAGAGCACCCTCGCCGCGTGTGTCGTCCTCTCCACCACCCGGGTGGACGTCAACGGCGCCGTCCGCCGTCAACTGGGCGCCCGCAAGGCATCGTTCGCCCCGATGGACACGGCGGTGGGGGAGACCGGCATGGAGTACGGCGGCATCACCCCGATCGGACTGCCCGCCGCCTGGCCGGTGCTGGTGGACTCCCGCGTCGTCGACCTGCCGTACGTCCTGGTGGGCAGCGGGCGCCGGCGCGGCAAGCTGCTCGTCCCGGGCAAGGCGCTGGCCGAACTGCCGGGCGCGGTCGTGCTGGAGGGGCTGGGGGTCTGACGCCCCCGCTCAGGCCGCCGTGTGGTGGGCGAGGGCCAGGTGCGGATCCGCCTCGCCCGGCACCGGTGCCGGGTCCGCGTGCACCAGGGCCGCGGTGAGCCGGGGGACCGCGTGCAGCAGCGCGTGCTCCGCGTCCACGGCGATCGCGTGCGCCTGGCGTACCGTGGCCTCGCCGTCCACGACGACCGCCACCTCGGCGCGCAGCCGGTGCCCGATCCAGCGCAGCCGCAACTCGCCCACCCCGTGCACCCCTTCGACCTCCCGCAGCGCCCGCTCGGCCCGGTCGACCAGGGCCGGGTCCACGGCGTCCAGCACCCGCCGGAACACCTCCCGTGCCGCGTCCCGCAGCACCAGCGCGATCGCCGCGGTGATCACCAGTCCCACGACCGGGTCGGCCGCCTCCCACCCCAGCGCCGAACCGCCCGCCCCCACCAGCACGGCGAGGGAGGTGAAGCCGTCGGTGCGCGCGTGCAGCCCGTCCGCCACCAGCGCCGCCGAGCCGATCGAACGGCCGACGCGGATGCGGTACCGGGCCACCCACTCGTTGCCCGCGAAACCGGCCAGCGCTGCCAGCGCGACGGCGCCGAGGTGCTCGACCGGCCGGGGATGGAGAAGCCGCTCGACCGCCGTCCAGCCGGCGAAGACCGCCGACCCGGCGATGGTCAGCACGATCGCGAGACCCGCCAGGTCCTCCGCGCGCCCGTAGCCGTACGTGAAGCGGCGGGTGGCCGCCCGCCGGCCGAGCACGAAGGCGATGCCGAGCGGTACGGCGGTCAGCGCGTCCGCCGCGTTGTGCACCGTGTCGCCGAGCAGGGCCACCGACCCCGAGACCACCACCACGGCCGCCTGGACCAGGGCCGTCACGCCCAGCACCGCCAGCGAGACCCACAGGGCGCGCACACCCCGGGCCGAGGACTCCAGGGCCCGGTCGAGATTGTCGGCGGTCTCGTGGGAGTGCGGGGTGAGCAGGTGCTCCAGGCGGTGGCGGAGGCCGGTGGAGGGGCGGTGGGGCGAGTGGTCGTGGGCGTGACGGCGGTCGTGCCCGTGAGGGGCGTCAGGCCCGTCGGCGTGTTCGTGCCCGTGGGGATGCCCGTGCCCGTGGGGGTGCTCGGGCCCGTGGTGGTGCTCGTGCCGGTGGCGGTGCTCGTCCCCGAGAGGGTGGTCGTGACCGTGGTGGTGGTCGTGCTGCTCGCTCACGTCGGTCCCTTCAGGTGCGCCGGGGTGGACGCGCGTACGCCCACCCCGCCATTATGTGCGTATGAGCGCACGCATGCACCTGTCACCTGCGCACCATGTGCACCCGCGCACCCCCGGCGAGGAGCAGTTCGCGCTCGCGGCCGAGCTGCTCGCCCTGCTCGGCGACCGCACCCGGCTCACCCTGCTGCACGCCCTGACCTCCGGCGCGGCCGACGTGACCACCCTGACGGAGGCGTGCGGGGCCGCCCGGCCGGCGGTCAGCCAGCACCTGGCCCGGCTGCGGCTGGCCGGGCTCGTGCAGACCCGCAAGGAGGGCCGCCGGGTGATCTACTCCCTCTCCGACGGCCATCTGCGCCGCCTGCTGGACGAGGCGCTGAACGTGGCCGACCACCGGCTGGGGGACCAGCCGGTGCACGACTAGGGTGCGTGCCGGGCGCCGCGGGTGCTGTGCGGGACTTTGGAAACACCCCCTAGGGCACGTCAGTAGTGCTCGGCGGTCCCCAGGTACTGCTCGGCGAAGGCGGCCGCGGCGGCGGGTGAGGTGAACAGGCGGCGCAGCCGGGCGAAGGTCGTGCCCGCGCGGAACGGGTCCCCGGCCGCGGTGCCGTGATAGACCTCCGACAGCCACTGCGAGAACTCCTGGTAGTCCCACACCCGGCGCAGACACAGCTCCGAATAGCCGTCCAGGCCGCCGCCGTCCCCGCCGTCGAGATAGGCGCACAGCGCGTCGCCCAGCAGGAACGCGTCGTGCAGAGCCAGGTTCATGCCCTTGGCGGCGATCGGCGCGACGAGATGCGCCGCGTCGCCGGCCAGGAAGAGCCGCCCGTACGTCATCGGTTCGACCACGTAGTCGTGCATGTCGAGCACCCGCTTCTCGATCAGCGGTCCCTCGGTGAGCGGCGGGGCGCCCGCGCCCGCGAGGCGCTGGTGCAGCTCGGACCAGACGCGGTCGTGGGGCCAGTTGTCCGGGTCGTCGCCCGGCGGACACTGGAGGTAGTAGCGGGTCACCTCGGGGCTGCGGGCCATGTGCCCGGCGAAGCCGTTGGCGTGGACGCCGAACACCACGCAGTCGGCGGACGGCG
Source organism: Streptomyces sp. NPDC001381 (assembly GCF_042895685.1). Taxonomy (NCBI): domain Bacteria; kingdom Bacillati; phylum Actinomycetota; class Actinomycetes; order Kitasatosporales; family Streptomycetaceae; genus Streptomyces; species Streptomyces sp. NPDC001381. The sequence continues at coordinate 101,046 of NZ_JBIAWO010000005.1, forward strand.
GCGCCTCGGCGAGCAGTGCCAGCCAGCCGACGCCGTAGTCGTGCCGCGCGATCCGCAGGTGCTCCGGCGGCGGCGCGCTCCGGCTGACCCCGCGCGCCCCGTCGGCGCCGACGACGAAGTCGCAGTGCAGCAAGCGCCGTTCACCCGTCTCCGGGCAGGTGTACGACACCGCGGGGCGGGAGGAGTCCAGGTCGTGCAGCTCGACGTCGCGCACGGAGAACCGGGCGTCACCGGCGCGCACGTCGACGTACTCGTGGACGAGGTCCGCCACCAGCAACGGCTGCGGGTACACCCAGTGGTGATGTCCCGTCAGCTCACCGTAGGAGAGGCGGTACCGCTCGCCGCCGAAGCGGAACTCGCACGCGGTGTGCCGCTGGGCCCGCGCCAGCAGGTTCCCGGCCAGGCCGCGCCGCTGGAGACCGCGGACGGCCCACTCCTCGAGGACGCCGGCCCGCGGCCGCTGCTCGATGAACGCACGGCTCTCCGTCTCCAGGACGACACAGTCGACGGACGCGGCCCGCAGGATGTTGCCGACGGTCAGCCCCGCGGGTCCCGCGCCGACAATGACGACCGAAGCATGGCCGGGGGCAGGGGAGTTGGTGGTCACCCGCACATTATGGACGCCCTCTGGAATCAGCCCGGCCGTCCGGCGGTCACGCGTCTTTCAGAGGTCCTGGACGTCCTGGACGCACCGGAAACCCGCGTGGCCACTGGAGCTGTCGGGGGTGTTGGAGCTGCGGGCGGCCACACGGTAGCGGTTGCAGTAGGAGGCGTGGCACAGGTGCGAGCCGCCCCGGATCACCTTCCCCGGGCTGTGCGCGGACCAGTCGTCGGCACACCACTCCCACACGTTTCCCGACACGTTGTACAGCCCGAACCCGTTCGGTGCGAAGGCGTCGACGGGCGCCGTCCCACGATGTCCGTCGGCGGCGGTGTTCTTCGCCGGAAAGGTGCCCCGCCAGATGTTGCAGCGGAATTCCCCGCCCGGATCCAGCTCGTCGCCCCACGGATAACGCTTCTGCTCCAGACCGCCCCGGGCCGCGTACTCCCACTCGGCCTCGGCGGGCAGCCGCCCGCCCGCCCAGGCGGCGTACGCGGCCGCGTCGAACCAGGAGACGTGCACCACCGGGTGGTCCCCGCGCCCGTCCAGACCGCTGCCGGGTCCCTCCGGCCGGTTCCAGGCGGCCCCGCCGACGGCGCACCACCAGGGAGTCCGCTCGGGGCGCGGCGCGTCCCGGCGCAGCGCGCCCGGCAGGAAGCCGGCGAACACGTACGACCATCCGAGCCGTTCGGCGTCCGTCACATGCCCGGTGTCCGCGACGAACTCCGCGAACCGGTCGTTCGACACGGCGTACGCGTCGATCCGGAAGGGCGCGACCCGCACCGCCCGCACGGGACCCTCGCCGTCCGCCGGGAAGCCCTCGGAATCCTCCGCGCCCATCAGGAACTCACCGCCGGGCAGCTCCACCGTCCCGTCGGCGGCGGCACGCGCCGACGGGACGGGCAACGGGGGCGGCGGCCCGGCGGCACCCCCGCCGGCGGGCATGCAGCAGCGGGCGGCGGACGGGGAGCCGTACTCGTTCTCGGGCATACGGGCGCCCAGCATGCCCGAGGAACCTGTGGGCCAGGGGAGCGCCGGGCGGGTCGGCCCGGGCGACCGGGGGAACGCAGGCGCGGTCAGCGCCGACCGGCCGGGGGAGCGCCGGCCCGGGTCAGCCCAGCCGCGGGATCTCGATGGCCGGGCAGCGGTCCATCACCATCTCCAGGCCCGCCGCGCGCGTCCGCCCGTAGGCCGCCTCGTCGACCACGCCGAGCTGGAACCACACGGCCTTCGCCCCCTTGGCGACCGCCTCGTCGGCGACGGCACCCGCGAGATCGCTGTTGACGAAGACGTCCACGACGTCCACCTCGAAGGGGATGTCCGCGAGGGAGGCGTAGCCCTGCTCCCCGTGCACCGTCTCCGCCTTCGGATGGACCGGCACCACCCGCTTGCCGTAACGCCGCAGCACCTCGGCGACGCCGTACGCGGCCCGCCCGCGGTTCGTCGAGAGCCCCACCACGGCCCAGGTGTCACCGAGTCCGGTGAGGATCTTGCGGATCGTTGCCTCGTCGCCGTACACGGGCGGCCTCCTGCGGGGGTGCGGACAGGGTCTGTCCAGGGCGTCAACAGCCCGCGCCGCCCCCTGATTCCGGGGCCCGCCTGCGCGTCGCCCGCGAGCCGCCTAGGCTCGCCTCGTGCTGCGCATCACCGACGCCCGAACCGGCGAACCCGTCGTCGCCGCCCCCGCCCGCCGTGGACTGACCCGGGTGCAGGCGCACGCCTCGGGGTACGACGCGAGTTCGCTCCGCGTCCTCCTCGTGGCCGACGTCCTCGTGCGGACGCTGGAGCTCGGCGGCACGCCCGTATGGGCCCTGCTGACCGGCGAACGCGACCAGGCGGAGCTCCGCGAGGGCGCGACCGCCCTCGGCATCCACCCCTTCGAGGACGGCCGGGACCTCGGTGCCGGGGTGGGGGAGGCGCAGATCCTGCACGTGGTGGGGGAGGCGGGCCCGGCCCCCGACGGGGTGCGGATCGCCGTGGCGCCGGTGACGGGGGCGGTCCCGGCCGACTTCGCCGCGCTGCGCCTCGCGCTGCTGTCCCGCCCCCGCACCGAGCCCGTCGGGCTCGACGCCGCGGCGCTGGGCGAGGCCCAGGACCTCCTCGTACGCTGGCGGAGGGCCGTCGCCGGCTGGGCGCGCCGGCCGTCGCGGCCCGTCCCGGACGAGGTGCGCGGACGGCTCCGTGCCGCCTGGGAGGACGACCTGGACGTACCGGAGGTGCTGAGGGTGCTGCGCGGGGTGGAGGACGCCGGGCCGGAGCTGCCGGACGGCGCCCGCTTCGAGACCTACGCCTACGCCGACCGGCTCCTCGGCCTCGACCTCACCCGCGACCTGGGAGCCCCGGCATGAGCGCGCAGGGGAGCCCCCCGCGCCGGCTGGTGGTGCTGCGGCACGCCAAGTCGGACTGGCCGGACGGCGTCCCCGACCACGAGCGGCCCCTCGCGCCGCGCGGCCGCCGGGACGCCCCGGCCGCGGGCCGCGCCCTCGCCGAGGCCGGCTGTGTCCCCGACCTCGCCCTGTGCTCCACCGCCGTACGCGCCCGCCAGACCTGGGACCTGGCCTCTGCCCGGTGGGACACCCCGCCCCCGGTCCGCTTCGAGCCGCGCCTGTACGCGGCCGACGTGCCCGAACTGCTGGAGGTCGTGGGGGAGACACCCGCGGGGGTCGGGACGCTGCTGCTCGTCGCCCACAACCCGGGTCTGGAGGAACTGGTCCTGGAACTGGCCGGGGACGCGCTCGACGACGCGCTGGACGAGGTCCGGCTGAAGTTCCCGACGTCGGCGATCGCGGTGCTGGCCTGGCACGGGACCGCCTGGGACACCCTGACGCCGGGTACCGCCCTGCTGACCTCGATGATCGTGCCCCGGGGCAAGAAGGGCGGCTGAACCGGCCCCGCCCGTCGGTGCCCGCACGGGTCGGTGCGGGCGGGAAGGCCGACGCCCGGCTGCCGGGCGGTCTCCGCGGGGCCGGAGGTGTCGTCGTCCCGGAAGACGATGCGGGCGGGCAGGTCGCCCGGGTACCGGGCGGCCCAGCCCCACAGGGTGACGAGCGCGGCCGCGACCGGCGGGACCAGCCACAGGGCGGCGGTGGCACCCCGGCGGCGCCACTGGCGGCCGGCCTGGACGGGGCCGGGGGGCGTGCCCTCCGGTGCCGGCGCATAGGGTGGCCGGATGCAGGACGAGTACCGCACAGTCGCCCGGGCGGGCGTGCACGAGACCGAGGTCAACCGCTCACGCTTCCTGTGCGCCCTCGCCCCGGCGGCCACCGAGCGGGAGGCCCAGGACTTCATCGCGTCCGTCCGCAAGGAGCACGCCGACGCCACCCACAACTGCTGGGCCTACGTCATCGGCGCCGACGCGGCCGTCCAGAAGGCCAGCGACGACGGCGAACCCGGCGGCACCGCGGGCGTCCCGATGCTCCAGATGCTGCTGCGCCGCGACATGCGGTACGTCGTCGCCGTCGTCACCCGGTACTACGGCGGTGTCAAGCTCGGCGCCGGCGGCCTGATCCGGGCCTACGGCGGCGCGGTCGGCGAGGCCCTCGACAGTCTCGGCACCCTCACCCGCCGCCGCTTCCGTCTCGCCACCGTCACCGTCGACCACCAGCGCGCCGGCAAGGTGCAGAACGACCTGCACTCCACCGGCCGCGAGGTGCGGGACGTCCGCTACGGCGAGACCGTCACCATCGAGATCGGCCTCCCGGACGCCGACGTGGACGCCTTCCGCGCCTGGCTCGCCGACGCCACGGCGGGAACCGCGCTCCTCGAACTGGGCGGCGAGGCGTACGGGGACGCCTGACGGAGGCCCTAGGGGATGCGGTAGACCGACACGTGGGAACGGGACTCGGCGGTGAACTCGGCGCCCGACCAGTCCGCGTGCCTGCTCTCCCGCTCGAACCCGGCCAGCCGGGCCATGAGGTCGAGCTCGGCCGGCCAGATGTAACGGTGCGGCGAGCGGTCCAGCCGGGCCTGACGGCCCTCCTCGTCGAACCTGAAGTGGTGCGAGACGACGTGCTGGCGCAGGACGTCGTAGGTGTCCAGGCCGATGTAGCCGTCCTCGGCGTGCCAGACGGTCGCCGGGGTCCCCGGGGGGAGCCTGCGCAGTTCGGGCACCCAGAGCTCGACCACGAACCGTCCCCCGGGAGCGAGGTGGCGGGCCGCGTTGCGGAAGCACTCCACCTGCTCGGCCTGGGTGAGCAGGTTCGAGATCGTGTTGTAGACCAGGTAGACGAGTGTGTAGGTTCCCGGCGCGCGGGCGGTCGCCATGTCCCCGACGACCACCGGGATCGCCGTGTCGTCCGCCTTCTCCCGCAGCCGGTCGATCATCGGGCGGGACAGCTCGATGCCGGTCACGGGCACTCCGCGCGCGGCGAGCGGGACGGCCACACGTCCGGTGCCGACGGCGAACTCGAGTGCCGGTCCGCCGCCCGCGAGCTCGGCCAGGCGCTCCACGGTCGGCTCGAGAACCTCGGGTGCGAACATCCCGGTACCGGGAGTGTCGTAGCGCCGGGCGGTGTCCGCGTCCCAGATCTGCTCCTGTTCCATCCCGCCAACGGTCGTCGGACGCGGTCCAGTTGTCCAACGAATTCATGCCGGGTCGGCCGTCGGAGCGGGCATATCATTCGATTTGCGCCCTGGTTCGGACAAAAGGTCGAATCGGGTGAGGGATCAGGTGCCGAAGGCGTTAGCGTGGTCGCTGTTCACGGTTGGTCCCGTAGGTCGGAGCGGTTTCTTGAGATTGCTGCACACGTCCGACTGGCATCTCGGCCGGTCCTTCCACCGCGTGAACATGCTCGGGGCGCAGGCCGCCTTCATCGGCCATCTCGTCACCACCGTGCGGGAGCGCGAGGTGGACGCGGTCGTCGTGTCGGGCGACGTCTACGACCGAGCGGTGCCGCCGCTGGCCGCGGTCGAGCTGTTCGACGACGCCCTGCACCGCCTCGCGGACCTGGGCGTGCCGACGGTGATGATCTCCGGCAACCACGACTCCGCCCGCCGGCTCGGCGTGGGCGCCGGACTGATCGGCCGGGCGGGCATCCATCTGCGTACCGACCCCTCGGCGGCCGGGACCCCGGTGGTGCTCGCCGACCCCCACGGCGACGTCGCCTTCTACGGTCTGCCCTACCTCGAACCCGCCCTGGTGAAGGACGAGTTCGGCGTGGAGAAGGCCGGCCACGAGGCCGTGCTCGCCGCCGCCATGGACCGGGTGCGCGCCGACCTCGCGACCCGCGCGGGCGGAACCCGGTCCGTCGTCCTCGCCCATGCCTTCGTCACCGGCGGCGAACCCAGCGACAGCGAGCGGGACATCACCGTCGGCGGAGTCGCCTCCGTGCCCGCGGGCGTCTTCGACGGCGTGGACTACGTGGCCCTGGGGCATCTGCACGGCTCCCAGGCCCTCACCGAGCGCGTCCGCTACTCGGGCTCGCCGCTGCCGTACTCCTTCTCCGAGGCCGGCCACCGCAAGACCATGTGGCTGGTCGACCTCGACGCGGAAGGGGCCGTCACCGCCGAGCGGATCGACTGCCCGGTGCCGCGCGCGCTGGCCCGGATCTCCGGGACCCTGGAGGAGCTGCTCGCCGACCCCGCGCTCGCCCGGCACGAGGAGGCCTGGGTCGAGGCGACGCTCACCGACCCCGTCCGCCCCGCCGACCCCATGGCCCGGCTGACCGAGCGGTTCCCGCACGCGCTCAGCCTCGTCTTCGCCCCCCAGCGGGCCCCGGACGACCCGGACGTCTCCTACGCGAGGCGCCTCGCCGGCCGCAGCGACCAGGAGATCGCCGAGGACTTCGTCGCCCATGTGCGCGGCGCGGGGCCCGACGAGCGCGAGCGGGGCGTGCTGCGGGACGCCTTCGACGCCGTCCGTGCCGACGACACCGTGCGGGAGGTGGCGCGGTGAGGCTGCACCGGCTCGATCTGACGGCCTTCGGGCCCTTCGGCGGCTCCCAGAGCATCGACTTCGACGAACTCTCCGCCGCCGGCCTCTTCCTGCTGCACGGCCCGACCGGCGCGGGCAAGACCTCCGTCCTCGACGCGGTCTGCTACGCGCTCTACGGCTCCGTCCCGGGCGCCCGCCAGAACGTCCAGGGCCAGGGGCTCACCCTGCGCAGCGACCACGCGGCCCCCGGCACCCGCACCGAGGTCACCCTCGAACTCACCGTCGCCGGACGCCGGCTGGAGATCACCCGGCAGCCGCCGCACGAGCGCGCCAAGAAGCGCGGCACGGGCACGACGGTCGAGAAGGCGCAGACCTCGCTGCGCGAGTACGACCCCGTCGCAGGCGCCTGGAAGGACCTCAGCCGGTCCCACCAGGAGATCGGCGAGGAGATCACCCAGCTCCTCGGCATGAGCCGGGAGCAGTTCTGCCAGGTCGTGCTGCTGCCGCAGGGCGAGTTCGCGCGGTTCCTGCGCGCCGACGCCGAGGCACGCGGCCGGCTGCTGGGCCGCCTCTTCGACACCCGGCGGTTCGCCGAGGTGGAGAAGCGGCTCGCCGAGCGCCGCCGGGAGGCGGAGGCACGCGTGCGGGAGGGCGACGCCGACCTCGTCGCCGACGCCCACCGGATGCAGCAGGCCGCAGGGGACGCCATGGAGCTGCCCGAGCTCCAGCCGGGCGAGCCGGGCCTCGCCGAGGCCGTCGTCACCGCCGCGGCCGTGGCCCGCAGTACCGCCCGCGAGCAGCTGACGATCGCCCACTGCCGCCTCGCCGCCGCCGAGTCCGCCCAGGCGGCCGCCGAGCGGGCGCTGACCGACGCACGCGAACTCGGGCGTCTGCAGCGGCGGTTCGCCGAGGCGCGGGAACGGGCCGGGCGGCTGGAGGAGCGTGCCGGGGCCCACCGCGAGGACCAGACACGCATGGAGCGGTCCCGCAAGGCCGAGGCGGTGGCCCCCGCGCTGGAGCTGCGCGAGGCGGCCGAGACGGAACACCACAGGGCGGTACGGGCGGAGGCCCGTGCGCGGGCGCTGGTGCGGGAGGCCTTCGACGGGGCCGGACCCGGGGGTTCCCGGACGGACGGCGACGGCGCGGGTTCCCGGACGGGGAGCGGGGGCGCGGGCGGGACCCGGGCCACGCTGCCGGGCGATGCGCTCGCGGAAGCCGAGGCCGACTCTGCCGGCCTCGCCGACGCTGCCGCGCTCGCGGACGCCGGTGCTGCCGGACTCGCCGCCGCCGCCCGTCGGGCGGCGGAGGAGCTCGGCGGTCTGGAGTCGGCCCGCCGGGCCGAGCGGCGGCTGGCCGGACTCCTCGCGGAGCGTGCCGGTCTGGACCGGCAGGAGCGGGCCGACGCGGACGTCCTCCAGGAGGCCGGGGCATGGCTCGCCGGCTGGGAGGAGACCCGTACCGGCCTCCTGAGCGCCGTCGAGTCCGCCCAGGAGGACGCCACCCGGGCCGAACGGCTCGCCGTGCAGCGGGAACCCGCCCGCAAGCGGCTCGCCGCCGCCCGTCAGCGGGACCGGCTCGCCCGGAGCGCGGACGACGCACACCGGCATGTGCTCACCGCCACCGAGCGCGCCCAGCAGGCCCGCGCCGCATGGCTGGACGTCAAGGAGCGGCGGCTGAACGGCATCGCCGCCGAACTCGCCGCGCGGCTCACCGACGGCGAACCCTGCGCGGTCTGCGGTGCCGTCGAGCACCCGGCACCCGCGCGCAAGGACGCCGGGCACGTCGGCCGGGAGACCGAGGAGCGGGCGCTGGCCGCGTTCCAGCGGGCCGACGAGGAGCGCGCCGAGGCCGAGCGGAGCCTGGGCCTCGTCCAGCGCGAGCTGGCCGTCGCCGAGGGCGAGGCCGGTGACGCGCCCACCGAACAACTTGCCTCGCTTGTAGAGGAGCTGGAGCGGGAGTACGACCGGGCTCGCAGCGGCGCCTCGACTCTGCGGGACGCGCACGACAAGCTGCGGCAGGCCGAGCAGGAACGCGACCGGCGCGTCCGCGATCAGCAGGAGGCCGCCGTACGCGCCGCCTCGCGGGTCGCGCGACGGGACGCCCTGGACCGTGAACGGACCTCACTGGAAGCGGAGTTGGCGCAGGCACGGGGCGCGGCCGACAGTGTGGCGGCCCGTGCCGCCCAGCTGGAGCGGCGGGTCGCGCTGCTCACCGAGGCCGCGGACGCCGCGCGGGCCGCCGAGGAGACCGCTCAGCGGCTCAAGGACGCCGACGCCCGGCTCGCCGACGCCGCGTTCCGGGCCGGCTTCGACACCCCGCAGGCCGCCGCCGACGCCCTCCTCGACGCCGACGCCCACCGCGAGCTGCAACGGCGCCTGGACGCACGGCAGTCCGAGGAGGCCGCGGTCCGCGCCGTGCTCGCCGAGGCCGACACCGCGGCCGCCGCCCAGCAGCCGCCCGCCGACCTCACGAGGGCGCAGGACGAAGCGGCCGCCGCGGCCCGGCGGCTGCGCGACGCCGCCTCCGCGCGCGACGCGGCCGCACGGCGCTGCGCGGAACTGGACCGCCTCTCCGCCCGCACGGCCGAGGGAGTACGGCGGCTCGCGCCCCTGCGCGAGGAGTACGACCGGGTGGCCCGCATGGCCGGTCTCACCGCGGGCACCTCGGCCGACAACGAGCGCAGGATGCGCCTGGAGGCGTACGTCCTCGCGGCCCGTCTGGAGCAGGTGGCCGCCGCCGCGACCGCACGGCTGCAGCGGATGTCGTCCGGGCGCTACACCCTCGTCCACTCCGACGACCGGGCCGGACGCGGCCGCAGCGGGCTGGGCCTGCACGTCGTCGACGCCTGGACCGGACGGGAGCGGGACACCGCCACCCTCTCGGGCGGCGAGACCTTCTTCGCCTCGCTCGCCCTCGCCCTCGGCCTCGCCGACGTGGTCACCGACGAGGCGGGCGGGGTGCGCCTGGACACCCTCTTCATCGACGAGGGGTTCGGCAGCCTGGACGACCAGACCCTCGACGAGGTGCTGGACGTCCTGGACTCCCTGCGGGAACGCGACCGCAGCGTGGGCATCGTCAGCCACGTCGCCGACCTGCGCCGGCGCGTCCACGCCCAGCTGGAGGTCGTGAAGGGCCGCGCGGGGTCGGTGGTGCGGCAGCGGGGCTACCGGCCCAGCGGGCGCCGGGGGAGTGGCGAGGAGTAGACGACGCTGGTCGTCACCGACCCGAGCGCGCCGATCTTTCCGGACACCTCTTCCAGGTGCCGCATCGAACGGGCGGCCACCTTGATCACGAAGCAGTCGTCGCCCGTGACGTGGTGCGCCTCCAGGATCTCGGGGGTGACCGCCACGAGGTCGTGGAACGGCTTGTAGTGGCCGTTGGGGTAGCGCAGCCGTACGAACGCCAGGATCGGCAGCCCCAGCCGCTCGGGGTCCACGACGGCCGCGTACCCCCGGATGACGCCCGCCTCCTCCAGCCGCCGCACCCGCTCGGTCACGGCGCTCGGGGACATCGACACGGCTCGCGCCAGATCGGCGAAGCTGGCCCGGCCCTCGCGCTGGAGGACCTCGAGGATGCGCCAGTCGGTGGCGTCCGGGGAATACGCGGTCATGAGCGAGGGATAGCAGGGGAATCCCCGGCGGAGCAACCCTCTCGCCGGGGAACGCCCCTTCAGGCAGGTGATCGCCGACCGTAGATTTCTGGTCATCGGGAACCCGCCACAGAGAGGCCCTGCGATGACCGCCACCGTGAACCCCGTCCTGCGTGTCGCCCCCGCCGCCCCCACCGAGGCCGCCGCCCACTTCCGCGCCTCCCTCGCCTTCCACGCCGACGTCTCCGACGTGGCGGCCGCCCTCGACGCGGCGGCCGGCGGCGACCCCGGGTTCGTCGTCCTGGACTCCCGCTCCACCGAGGCCTGGGACCAGGGTCACCTCCCCGGCGCCGTCCATCTGCCCACCGCGCTCGTCCCCGAGCAGGCGGAGCAGCTCCTCGACAGGAACGTGCCGGTGGTGACGTACTGCTGGGGCCCCGGCTGCAACGGCGCCACCCGCTCCGCCCTCGCGCTCGCCGAACTCGGCTACCGGGTCAAGGAGATGCTCGGCGGCTTCGAGTACTGGGTGCGCGAGGGCTTCGCCTACGAGACCTGGGAGGGCAGCGAGCGGCGCGACGCCGATCCGCTCACCGCTCCCGTGGACGCGGCGAACTGCGGCTGCTGACCGCTCACGTGCCGCGTCGGTCGCGTACGACCTCCGGGACCGGCCGCAGGAAGCGGCGCTCCGCCTCCCCGAACTCCCCCTCGGGGCGGGCCGCGCACAGCACGACGTCCAGCGCCGCGTCCGCGTCGCACGCGTAATGACCGCTGGCCCAGGCGGCGTTGGCCTCCACCACGGCCCAGCCCGAGCCGTCGACCAGGCCCACGTCCACCACGATCGCGCTCGGCAGCCCCGTCCCCGCCAGCCGCTCCGCGAAGGCCGCCACCTCCGCGCGCCGCGGGTCGTCCGCCAGCGGGACGACGTCCAGGGCGCCCCGGGTCGTGTACCGGCTGCCCGTGCGCACCTCGCCGTCCAGCAGGAACAGGCGGTACTCCACGGCGAACGCCACGATGTCGCTGACCAGCACGGGCTCCGAGCCCTCGACCGCGTCGGACCCCGGCAGCCCGCTGCCGTCCGGATAGACGCGGGCCGGGAAGCTCTTGTCGTTCGGCGGCTTCACGAACGCGGGGCGGCGCAGCGTCCGTGCCTCCTCGATCGTGGTGAACTCCACGTCCCGCAAGGTGAGTTCGTGCGGCAGCCGGGCCAGCCAGTCCCCCGGCGCCTCCAGCAGTCCGACGCCCAGCTCCCGTGCGACCGCGTCCGCGAACAGCGGACCGGCGTACAACGAAGCACCTTCGGCCACCCGCCACCCGTCCGGCACCCGCCAGTCGTGCAGCGTCTCCACCCGCGCCCCGCGCCGCCGCGCCGCGCCCGCGAGGGCGTGGCCGGTCGCGGTGACCCGCGGGGACAGGAACAGGGTCCGGGCGATCGTCATGGGAGACGAGGGTGGCGCAGCGGCGGGCCCCGGCGACAGCGAATTTCCCGCGGCCCGCCACGCTCGTCCCGGCGACCGCGCGTCTCCGGGGCCCGCCCCGCCCGGGTCAGAGCCGCGCCAGCTCGTCCACCAGGTCGTCGAGGCCCAAGGACCCCTGCGAAAGGGCCGCCATGTGCCAGGACTTGAGGTCGAAGGCGGCACCGTGGCGCTCACGGGCCTTCTCGCGGCCCAGCAGCCAGGCCCGTTCGCCGAGCTTGTAGCCGATCGCCTGGCCGGGGATGGTCAGGTAGCGGGTCAGCTCGCTCTCCACGAAGTCCGCCGGGCGGCTGCTGTGCGCCCCGAAGAACTCCTGCGCCAGCTCGGGCGTCCAGCGCTCGCCCGGGTGGAACGGCGAGTCCGCCGGGATCTCCAGCTCCAGGTGCATGCCGATGTCCACGATGACCCGCACCGCCCGCATCATCTGCGCGTCCAGATAGCCGAGCCGGTGCTCCGGATCGGTGAGGAAGCCCAGCTCGTCCATCAGGCGCTCCGCGTACAGCGCCCAGCCCTCGGCGTTGGCGCTGACCATGCCGACGGAGGCCTGGTAGCGCGAGAGGTTCTCCGCGACGTGCGCCCACTGCGCCAGCTGGAGGTGATGGCCCGGGACGCCCTCGTGGTACCAGGTCGAGACGAGGTCGTACACCGGGAACCGGGTCTGGCCCATCGTGGGCAGCCAGGTGCGGCCCGGCCGCGAGAAGTCCTCCGACGGGGGCGTGTAGTACGGGGCGGCCGCGCTGCCGGCCGGGGCGATCCGCGACTCCACCCGCCGTACCCGCTCGGCGAGCTCGAAGTGGGTGCCGTCCAGTGCCTCGATCGCCTGGTCCATCAGGCCCTGCAGCCAGTCGCGGACCTCGTCGACGCCCTCGATGTGCTTGCCGTGCTCGTCCAGGTGCGCGAGCGCCACCCAGGGCGTCGCGGCGCCCGGCAGGATCCGCTCGGCCTCCTTGCGCATCTCGCCGAGGAGCCGGCGGTACTCCGCCCAGCCGTACGCGTACGCCTCGTCCAGGTCGAGGTCGGTGCCGTTGTAGTGACGCGACCAGCGGGCGTACCGCTCGCGGCCGACGGTGTTCGGCGCGTGCTCGACGGTGGGCGCGTACACCTCATGCATCCAGTCCCGCAGTTCCACGACCGCCGCCGTCGCCGTACGGGCCGCCTCGTCCAGCTCCGCGCGCAGGGCGTCCGGTCCGGGCGCGACGAAGTCCTCGAACCAGCCGCGGCCGGAGCCGTCCGTGTCCGACCACTCGGTGAGCTGGCCGATGAAGGTGGCGGTCGGGCGCGGCGCGCCGTACAGCTTGCGCTCCAGGCCGAGCGCCAGGGACTCCCGGTAGCCGGCCAGGGCCGCGGGCACCGCCCGCAGCCGCTCCGCGACCGCCGCCCAGTCCTCGTCGGTCTGCGTGGGCGTCACGGTGAACACCTCACGCACGTGGTGCGCGGGCGTGCCCATGTTGCCGACCGAGCGCAGGCCTTCGTCGGCGTCGTGCACGGCGAGAGCGGCGGTGAGGCGCTCGCGCAGCAGGCGCGCGCACCGGCGCTCGATGTCACTGTCCGCGCCCGGCTGCCGCTCCGCCTCGTCGAGCTGCGCCAGGGTGTCCCGCATGAGCCGGGCGAACGCCTCCTGACCGGAGGGCGAGAAGTCGGGCAGACGGCTCGAACTCTCCGCCACGCCTAGATAGGTACCGGTGACCGGGTCGAGGGCGATGAGGCCGTCGACGTAGGCGTCGGCGACCGCACGGGGAAGCGGGTTGTTGGTATGTGACATGCACACCATCCTCGTACGAGGGGACGGCGCACGTCACGGCGTTTGAGCTGAGGGCGTAGGACCGCGTCAGGGTGTTTGAACCGGCGGCGCGCCGGACCCCCGCCACGGCTGTTCGAGCGGGGCGGGGAGCGCGTCGTCACGGTGTTCGAGCCGAGGGCGCGGGCCCTTCCCCGGGCGGCAGCAGCGGCCCGCAGTCCCATCGCTGGAAGATCAGCCGGGTCTCGACCCGGGCCACCTCCCGCCGGGCCGTGAACTCGTCGAGGACCAGCCGCTGGAGATCGGCCATGTCGGCGACCGCGACATGCACCAGATAGTCGTCGGGACCGGTGAGATGGAAGACGGTCAGCGCCTCCGGCAGCGCTCGGATCCGCTCCACGAACGGCCCCACCAGCTCCCGCCGATGCGGCCTGACCTGCACCGACAGCAACGCCTGCAGGCCCCGCCCCAGCTTGGCCGGATCCAGCCGCAGCTGATGCCCGAGGATCACGCCCGAGCGGCGCAGCCGCGTCACGCGGTCCAGGCACGTCGAGGGCGCCACCCCGACCTGCGCCGCGAGATCGCGATAGGTCGTCCGGGCGTCGTTCTGCAGCAGCCGCAGCAGCTGGAGATCCACCGGGTCCAGTACGACAGATTCGGCCATCGGCCGAACGTAGCACGGTGTTCGATTCCTGTGGCCCGTCCGATGTTCACTCTGCGGTCCATGGACTCAGCCGCAGCGAGCACGCACGCGCACCCGTACGACGACGTACGCACGTCCCCGGCACCCCGCGCACTGGCCACCGAGGCCGTGCACGCCGGGCGGGACGACCTGGCCCGGCAGGGCCTGCACGCCCCGCCGATCGACCTGTCCACCACCTACCCCTCCTACGACAGCCGCGCCGAGGCAGCCCGCATCGACGCGTTCGCCGCGACGGGCGCGGAGCCGCAGGGCCCGCCGGTCTACGGACGGCTGGGCAACCCGACCGTCGCCCGCTTCGAGACGGCCCTCGCCCGCCTGGAGGGCACCGAGAGCGCCGTCGCTTTCGCCAGCGGGATGGCCGCGCTGAGCGCCGTGCTGCTCGCGCGTGCCGCGACGGGCCTGCGCCACGTGGTGGCCGTACGCCCCCTCTACGGCTGCAGCGACCATCTGCTGACCGCCGGCCTGCTCGGCTCGGAGGTCACCTGGACCGACCCGGCCGGGATCGCGGACGCGCTGCGCCCCGACACCGGTCTGGTGATGGTCGAGTCACCGGCCAACCCGACCCTCGCCGAGGTCGATCTGCGGGCCGTCGCCCACGCCTGCGGCACGGTCCCGCTGCTCGCCGACAACACCTTCGCCACGCCCGTGCTGCAACGGCCCGCCGAACACGGTGCGCGGCTCGTCCTGCACAGCGCCACCAAGTACCTCGGCGGGCACGGCGACGTGCTGGCCGGTGTGGTCGCCTGCGACGAGGAGTTCGCGGGCCGGCTGCGGCAGATACGGTTCGCCACCGGCGGTGTGCTGCACCCGCTGGCCGGCTATCTGCTGCTGCGCGGCCTGTCCACCCTGCCGGTGCGGGTCCGGGCCGCCTCCGCGACCGCCGCCGAACTGGCCCGCCGCCTCGCCGCCGACCCGCGTGTCACCCGCGTCCACTATCCGCGCCTGGGCGGCGCGATGATCGCGTTCGAGGTGTCCGGCGATCCGCACGAGGTGATCGCGGGGGTCCGCCTGGTCACCCCGGCGGTGAGCCTCGGCAGCGTCGACACCCTGATCCAGCACCCGGCGTCCATCAGCCACCGCATCGTGGACGCCGACGAGCGCCGGGGCGCCGGGGTGAGCGACCGGCTGCTGCGGCTGTCGGTGGGGCTGGAGGACGTCGAGGACCTGTGGCGGGACCTGGACGGCGCTCTGGGGGGCGCTTGCGCACCCCCCGAGCGGCTCGGTGAACGGGGCGAGCGGCCGTACGAGACCGCAGCCGCCGGCGGCCCGGCAGCCTAGGCGTTCCCCGGCTCGGCGGAGCGGGACAGCGATCCCCCGACCGCCCCGCGCTCCGCCGAGTCCAGTCGAGCGGTGATCACGAGCGTCCCCTCCTCGATCTGGTAGTCCAGGGGCAGTCCGAGACCGCGCATCGCGGCGACCATGCCGGTGTTGGACGACTGCGTCACCGCGTAGACACTCTCGCACCCCGCTTCGACGGCCATCGCGACCAGTCGGCCGAGCAGTTCCCGGCCGATGCCGCGCCGCTGCCACTGGTCCTCGACGAGCAGCGCGACCTCGGTCTCGTCGCCGTCCCACAGGAGGTGACCGAGGCCGACGACGCGGCCCGACGGCGTCTGCACGGCGAGCGTGCGGCCGAAGCGGGGACTGAGCAGGTGGTTGAGGTAGCGGTCGGCGTCGCCGACCGGCCCGTGGTACCGCATGCCGAGCGTGCGGGCCGAGCAGCGCTCGTGCATCGCCCTGGCGGCCTCCAGGTCACCGGTGTCGGCCCGGCGCACGGTGATGTCGTTGCCCTCGGGCAGCGTCAGCACGTCCTGGCTGCGGGGGATCCGCGGACCGAGCCGGGCGTCCAGCTCGACCAGGGCACGCGCGCGTGCGAACTCGGTGGGGGTGAACGGCAGGTACGGCCGCTCCACGGTGATCACTCCGCCTTCCGGCGCCCGCAGGCGCATCACGGTGTCCTCCAGCACCCCTTCGACGGGCACGTCGGCCGGTCCCCGGCCGCCGCCCGCGGGCCTGGCAGGCAGTGATCGTATCGTGCACCGGCCCAGCAACTGCCGCAGTGCGAGCGGCAGTTCCGCCGCGTCCAGGGCGGTGCGGGTGGCGAGGCCGAGGACCCGGGTCGGCGCGTCCACCAGGTCGTGGGCGTCGGCCCGCTCGATCCAGGTGCCGCTGCCGCCCGCCCGGGCCACCGCGCGGGTGATGTCGGCCGCCGCGAGCGCCCCCGGGGCGCGCAGCAGGAACTCGTCCACCGTGTCCTCGCCCAGCGGATGCGTCTGCAGGCTCAGGATGTCCACCCCGTGTCCGGCCAGCGCCGTGCACAGCGCGGCCAGTGATCCCGGCGCGTCCTTCACCGTCGTCCGCATCCGCCACAGGGTGCTCTCCGCGCCGCCGACGGCGGGCCCGGCCTGCTCCTCCGCAGAGGACGGCCGGGCACCGGTATCGGTATCGCTCACCGGCGGTGCGTGGCCGTGACGCCTCGCCCACCAGGTGTGGAACCCGGCCGTGGCGACCAGCGCGGCCGCGGAGAACGCCAGCAGCGCGGGACCGTCGGGCCCGTGTCCCACCAGGTTCGCCACCACGTCGGCCACGGCGACGGCCGTGAAGACGGCGGCGAGTTCCACGACGTCCCGCCGCCAGTGGTGCACGGGGCGTCCGTGTTTCGCACGCGTCACGTCAAACATGTCTCGAGTCATGCAGCCACTGTGGAGGAATGGTGTTGCGTGATCACGAACGCTTTGTGACTGATGGGTAAAGGTTCCCAATGTCCCTTTTGTTAATTCTTCTACGACTGCTGCCCCGCCCGTGCGGCCCCGCTCTCACTGCCCCACCCGCCCCGGCTGCAGGACCTGCGTGAACAGCACGGTGCCGTCCTGCTCGCGCAGCCGGACCGTGAGCTCGCCGCTGTCGCCGTCGATGTCGACCTCGCCGAAGAACTGGTAGCCGCCGGCGGGAGAGACGTTGGAGGCGGTGGGCGCCTTCACGAACACCCGCTCCGGGCCGAACGTGCCGTCGAGCGTGGCGGCCGGGAAGGCGCCCGCGTTGAGCGGGCCGGAGACGAACTCCCAGAACGGCTCGAAGTCGGTGAACGCGGCGCGTGAGGGCTGGTAGTGCTGGGCCGACGTGTGGTGCACGTCGGCGGTCAGCCACACCGTGCCGGTGATCCGCCGGTGCTTGACGAACCGCAGCAGCTCGGCGATCTGCAGCTCACGGCCGAGCGGCGCGCCCGGGTCGCCCTGTGCCACCGCCTCGAAGTTCGCCCTGCCCTCGGTGGTGTCCGGCACGACCAGCCCGAGCGGCATGTCGGCGGCGATCACCTTCCACACCGCCCGCGAGCGCGCCAGCTCCCGCTTCAGCCACTCCAGCTGCTCGCGGCCCAGGATGCCCTGCGGGTCCACCGTCCCGTCGTCGGGCGAGTTGGCGTTGCGGTACGTCCGCATGTCCAGGACGAACACGTCGAGCAGCGGCCCGTGCCGCAGCACCCGGTGCACCCGGCCCTCCTTCCGGCCCGGCCGCAGCGTGGAGATCGGGAAGTACTCGCCGAACGCCCGCCGGGCGCGTGCCGCGAGGACGTCGACGCTCTTCTCCGTGTAGCGGGTGTCGGAGGCGGCGATCACCTCGCCCGGGTACCAGTTGTTGCGCACCTCGTGGTCGTCCCACTGGATGACCGACGGCACCTGGGCGTTGAACCGCCGCAGGTTCTCGTCCAGCAGGTTGTAGCGGAAATTGCCGCGGAACTCCGCGAGCGTCTCGGCCACCTTGGACTTCTCCTCGGTGGTGACGTTCCGCCAGAGACCGCCGTCGGGCAGCGCCTGCGTCGCCGTGAGCGGGCCGTCGGCGTAGATGGTGTCGCCGCTGCAGAGGAAGAAGTCGGGGTCGAGCCTCCCCATCGCGTCGTAGATGCGGTAGCCCCCGAGATCGGGGTTGATGCCCCAGCCCTGACCCGCCAGGTCCCCCGACCACAGGAAGCGCACCCCGCGCCGGCGCCCCGCGGGGACCGTGCGGAAGGTGCCGGTCACCGGCTCTCCGGTGCGGCGCGGGTCGTCCGGGTCGGCCAGCAGCACGCGGTAGTGGATCTGCTCGCCCGACGGCAGTCCGTGCAGCGCGGTCGTGCCGGTGAAGTCCGTGCCCGCGCCGAGCAGCGGGCCGTACCAGCGGCGCGCGTGCCGGAACGACTCGGTGGCGGCCGTCTCGACGATCATCCGTGCCGGACGGTCCGCACGCACCCACACCAGCCCGGAGTCGGAGGTCACGTCCCCCGTCTGCACACCCCAGTCGGCCCGGGGCCGCCCCGACAGGGCGAGCGCCGGCGCCGCGCCGGCCGCGACGGGCAGGGTCAGGGCCGCGGAAGCGGCCAGCGAGCCGCGCAGGACGCTGCGGCGCCCGGGAAACGGACGGTGGGTCATGGGGGGCCTCCAGAGGCGGGATCCGGCCGAGGTGCACCGTCACTCCTACTGGTGCACCGCGGCGCACACGCGAACCGCAAGTGAACAACTGGCCGCGCGGGGCGGGGGAACCGACGCGCGTCAGCTCCCGCCACTTCCCTCATCGGCCGTACGCCGTCCGGATCCGCGTGGGCGACACCTGCGCGTACCCGAGGACGAGCCGGACCGCCCCGCCGTGCCCCCCGGTCCCGTTGTCGCGTCCGCCACGCGCGTGCGCGTACTCCTCCAGCGCGCGCACCCGCACACCGGCCGCCGCCATCCGCCCGAAGGAACTCCGCCCCGGCCCGTGGGCCGCCCGAAGCTCCGCGATGACATGCACCCTGGTCGCGAACCCGGACACCCGCGTGCCCGAGAGGTGCTCCCGAGGCGCGTCCACCAGGGCGTCCCGGCGCTCCCGGCAGGCCCGTCGACAGCGCCGCGGCAGGCGGTCGTCGCCGGCGCGCTCCACGAAGCGGGCGAACAGCGCCTGGTCGACGGTGACGGGGCCGTACGGACGGTGCGGGCCTCGCCTGCTCCGTTCGCGCCTCGCCGGGGAGCTGGGCTTCGCCGTCCTGGCCGTGCCCGCCCCGCGGCCGCCGGGCCCGCGGCCGCTGTCCGCCACGGTGGGTGGTCTCGCCGCAGTGGAGTCCGCCGTGCCCGGCCCGCTGCTCGACGGCGCGGCACGGCTGCGGTGGCCGGACGCGGGCAGGGTGGGCGCGCTGCCGTGGCAGCCGGCGGTCGTCACCGTCGTCGGCTACGTGCCCTGGTACATGGGCCCCAGCGGATCGGCGCCGAACGCGCGACCCTCTTCTCCGGCCTCGCCCCCGTCGCCGCCTGCACCGCACCTCTGGCCGGCGACGGGCGGGTACGGGCCGGCCCGGGCGGCCGGCAGCGCCCTGGTCGGGCACGGGGGCGCCGTGGGCGTCTCGGCGGGGCGGTCCGGATGCCGCGGCGCCCCACCCGGACGGCTCAGCGGCTGCCGTCGAGGATCAGCCGGGCGACCAGGGCCGGGTCGTCGTTCATGGGGCAGTGGCCGCAGCCGGGGAGCCGGACCAGACGGGCGGCGGGGATGATCTGCTTGGCGCGGACGCCCTGGCGGCGGACGAGCAGCCAGTCCCGGGTGCCCCAGCCGACGGTGACCGGGATGCCGGGGATGTCGTCGGTGAACCGGACGCTCGTGCCCGCCCGCAGCGTCTGGTCGAACCCGGTGGCCTGGGCCAGCGCGAGCGTCTCGGCGACCACGGCCTCGGGTGAGCGGCGGGCGGGGCGGGCGTAGATCGTGCTGGTGAGGGCCGTGCGGCCGGCCGCCGTGCGGGCCAGCCGCTCGACGAGGGGGAGCGGCATCCGGCGGGAGAGGTGCCGCATCGACAGCAGGACGCCGAAGGCGTACCGCCGCTCGGCCTCCGACCAGAACCCGGCGGGGGACAGCGCGGTGACGGACCGTACGAGCTTCTCGCGGCCGAGTTCCAGGGCGAGCAGGCCGCCGAGGGAGTTGCCCGCCACATGCGGCCGTTCGAGTTCCAGCGCCTCGCAGAACGCGGCGAACACGGAGGTCGTCGTGGGCAGGTCGTAGGCGAGCCCGTCCGGCAGCGCGGGGGAGACGCCGAAGCCGGGGAGGTCCACGGCGATGACGTCGCGCTCGGCGGCGAGGATGTCCACCACCGGGTCCCAGGCCTGGCGGTGATGCCCGATCCCGTGCAGCAGGAGCAGCGGTTCGCCGCGGCCCGTCCGCTCGTAGGAGACGGTCACCGGCTGCGGGCCACTGGGTGTGGGGACCGGGAAGGAGGCGGTGGCGGGCATGGGGGAGCTCCTCGTCTGTACGGACCGGCGGACGCCGTAGACAGCTTGTCAGCAATTGCTACCGACGGGTAGCCCCTCGGGTGCCGCAGCCTGGCCGGGCTCAACGAGACGTGCGCAGCTCCAGGTTGAAGTCCGCGTGCCCGAAGTGGCGCATCAGGTCCAGCCACAGCGGCAGCCACATCTCCACACTCCGCGCCGCCCGGATGCCGCCCAGGTCGAGCACCCGGTCCGCGGGCCAGCCGAACTCGCCCAGCATCGCCGTGACCCGCGCCTTGGCGTCCGCGTCCTCCCCGCACACGAAGAGCTGGTGGCCGCCCGGCACGCGCGCGGGATCCACCATCACCGCGCAGTTGACCGTGTTCAGCGACTTCACCACGCGCGCGTCCGGGAACGCCCGCTGGATCTGCTCGCCGACGCTGTCCGACTCGACGGGCGACAGCCGCGCCTCGCCGTTCTCGAACGCCAGCGGGTTGGAGACGTCCACCAGGACCTTTCCGGCGAGGTTGGCCGCCCCGGCCGCCTCCAGCGCGGTGAGCGCCACCCGCCCGGGCACCGCGTTCACCACCACCTCGCCGAAGGAGGCCGCCTCCGCGAACGTACCGGCGCCTCCGCCGCTGTCCGCGGCCCACTCCAGAGCCACCGGATTGTCCTTCGTACGCGAGCCCAGCGTCACCTCGTGCCCCAGGGCCACCAGCTTTCCGCCCAGCGTGCGACCGACCTGGCCCGTGCCCAGCACGGCGTACCGCATGGCGACCTCCCGTTCCGCGGATCATTCCGACACGGTCATTGTGTGCCGAAGGCGTCGATTCCGCCCGGACGGCGCCGGACACCCCCGGACGGCGTCCGGCCGCGCCGGCCGCGCGAGCACGGGCCCGTACGAACGCCTCGTGAACGCTTTCCCGCCGGGCCCCCGTCGGCCGTCCGGGGGATCGAGGATTGGTCTTGACCAAGGGTGGGGGCCGCCCTATGGTCGCAGAGAAGTACAACAACCTTTAATAAACAAGGGCGCGAAATACGCCGCCGGACCATGGCGATTGCGGAGGACAGGGTGGGGACCACGCAACTGGAATCGGTACCGGAACCGAAGTACTGGCATCTCAAGACCGTACTGAGCGAGGCGCTCGACTCCGAGTTCACCGTCGGCGAGATCCTGCCGAACGAGCGCGAGCTGGCCGCCCGCTTCGGCGTCGCCCGGGCGACACTCCGCCAGGCCCTGGAACAGCTGGAACTGGAGGGCCGGCTGCAGCGCCGCCGCGGGGTCGGCACGACCGTCGCGCCGCCCCGGATGGGCGTCGCCGTCGGCACCGAACGACAGGCGTGGCCGGGCGGCGGTGACGACGCCTGGCAGTGCGTCGACTGCGCGCTCACGGTCCCGCCTGCCGCCGTCGCCACCGCCCTGGAGATCCCGCGCGAGGAAGCCGCGCACGTCGTGCGCCGCTCCCGGGTCTCCCACGGCCAGCCCGTCGCCGCCGAACTCCTCTACGTCCCGCAGGCGTCGGTGCCCGACCTGACCGGGATCGACACCCCGTCCGAGGCGGCCCGCGCCCGGGCCGTGCTGCGCGAACTGCAGCGCCTCGAACTGCAGGGCCAGGACCGCTCCGTGGAGCTCGGCTCGGCCCGCGCGGACGACGCCAGGGAACTCGATCGGCTGCCCGGCGCCCCCGTCCTCGTCGTCACCACCCGCTTCTTCGCCGGCGGCCGCACCGCCGCCCTCTCCGTCGCCACGTATCGCGCTGACACGTGCCGCCTGACGTTCGGCGCCTCGGGCGGAGTCGAGATACACCACGGCCCGGAACGCCGGGCGTCCTGACCGCCACGTCCGTCCCCCGCACGCGTGCGGCGGGCTCCCTGAACGCACCCGGCGGACGGACACCTCGCCCGCGCCCCGGAAACGCCTCCGGGGCGCGGTGCTTCGCGGCCGAGTGGTGATCCGGACCGTCACCGACGGGCCGTCACCGTCCCCTCCACCGCGAACAGTTGCTCCTCCACATGGTCCAGCGCCAGCCGCAGCGCCCCGGTGGCCACCGCCGCCTCACCGAGCATCGACAGCGCCACCTTCGGCGGCCGCAGACAGTAGCGCGCCAACTCCCGCCGCAGCGGCTCCAGTACGCCGTCGATGCCGGCCGCCCACCCGCCGACGACCACCAGCTCCGGGTCGAGGGCCAGCACCAGCGCGGCCACGTCGTGGACGAGCCGCTGGATGAAGCGGTCCACGGCGGCCCGCGCCCGCCGGTCGCCGTCGCGTGCCTGCGCGAACACCTTCGCCACCGCCTGCTCGTCCAGCGGATGCAGCGGTTCGTCCGTCGTGGACAGCAGGGTCTCCGGCGTCACCTCCCGGCCCAGCAGATGCAGTGCCCCGATCTCACCGGCCGCCCCGCCGTACCCCCGGTGCAGCCGCCCGCCGATCAGCGACCCGGCACCCGGACTCAGCCCCGCCAGCACGAAGACGACGTCGTCGGACTCGGTGGCCGACCCCTTCCAGTGCTCGGCCACGGCCGCCGCGTTGGCGTCGTTCTCCACCAGCACGGGACACTTGAAGGAGCGGCTCAGCCGCTCGCCCAGCCGCAACCCGGTCCACTCCGGCAGGGCCGTGCCCAGCCGCACGGTCCCGTCCGCGTCGACGATGCCGGGGGTGGCGACCCCCACCGCCCGCAGGGAGTCGCGGGGCACGCCCGCCCGGCGCAGCAGTTCGGCGACCGCCGTGCGCAGCCGTTCCAGCCGCTCGTCCGCCGGGACCGTCTGGTCGACGTCCTTGGCCTGCGAGCCCAGCAGCCGCCCGTCCAGGTCGGCGAGCAGCGCGGCCACCCGGTGCGAGCCGATCTCCAGGCCCAGCAGATGCCCGGCCTCCGCACGGAACCGGAAACGCCGCGCCGGCCGCCCCTGCCGCCGGGCGACACTGTCGTCGGCCGCCTTCTCGACGACGAGCCCCGCCCCGATGAGGTCCTCCACGACCCCCTCGACGGTCGGCCGGGACAGCCCGGTCACCCGTGTGATCTCCGTGAGCGTCGCGCAGTCCGCGGCACGCAGCGCGTGCAGCACCACCGCGGAGTTGATCCTTCGCAGCAGCGAGGGATCCCCGCCGGTCAGCCGCCCCAACGTCCGTCCTCCCAGCTCGTGCGCGTGTTGGGCGGATCGTACTCGGCGGGGAGGAGCCGGGCGAGAGCGGTATCCGTACCGATGCCGTCACACACCGTCTCAACCCGGTGCAACGAACCCCGACTCGTACGCCGTGATCACCGCCTGGGTGCGGTCCCGCGCCCCCAGCTTCGCCAGCACCGCGCTCACATGCGACTTCACCGTCTCCGTGCCCACGACGAGGCGCGCGGCGATCTCCGCGTTGGCCAGCCCGCGCGCCATCAGCCGCAGCACCTCGGCCTCCCGCTCGGTCAGCCGGGCCCGCTCCAGCGTGTCCCGGGCCGCGCGGTTGCCGCCCGGCTCGCCGTACTCGGCGGCCAGCCGCCGCACCGACGCCGGGAACAGCAGCGACTCGCCCTCCGCCACCAGCCGTACCGCGTGCACGATCTCGGCGGGCCTCGCCCGCTTCAGCAGAAACCCGTCCGCGCCCGCCCGCAGCGCCTCGTACACGTACTCGTCGTTCTCGAAGGTGGTCACCACCAGGATCTTCGGCGGCCCCTCCACCGTGCGCAGCACCGCGCGGGTCGCCTCGATGCCGTCCATCAGCGGCATGCGGACGTCCATGGCGACCACGTCCGGCCGCAGCCGCCGCACCAGCGGGATCACCGCGGCCCCGTCCGCCGCCTCCCCCACGACCTCGATGTCGCCCTGTGCCTCCAGCACGGCCCGCAACCCCGCACGCACCAAAGGCTCGTCGTCGACGAGGAGCACGGTCACCGGCATGGGGCCAGCGTAGATCAACTCAGCGGCAGCTCGGCACGGACCTGCCAGTCTCCGGCGTCCGGCCCGGTCGAGGCGTGTCCCCCGAGCAGCGCCGCGCGCTCGCGTATCCCGCGCAGCCCGCTGCCCCGCCCGGGGCCGGGTGTCCGGGCCGGCAGCGGATTGCGCACCTCCAGGCTCAGCCGGCCGCCGGAGACGCCGACGCGGACCCTGACCGGTACGTCGCCCGCGTGCCGCAGCACATTGGTCAGCGCTTCCTGGAGGATGCGGTATCCCTCGCGGGACACCGGCCCCGGCACCGTCTCCAGCGGGCCGGTCACCTCGGCGTCGACCTTCGCGCCGGACGCCCGCGCGGACTCCAGCAGCCCGTCGGCCTCGGCGAGCGTCGGCCGGGCACTGACCGGACGCTCCGACTCGCGCAGCACACCCAGCACCCGCTCCAGGTCCGCGAGCGCGGCCCGGCCGGTGTCCTCGATGGCCGCCAGTGCCCGGCCGGTGAACTCCGCGTCGCCCGCCGCCCGCGCCGCGCCCGCCTGCACCACCGCCACCGTCAGCGCGTGCCCGATGGAGTCGTGCAGCTCACGGGCGACGCGGTTGCGCTCCTCCAGCGCGGCGAGCCGTTCCGCGGCGGACGGCCCGAGCAGCGCGCGTGCCGCGACGGTGACCAGCTCGCCCAGCCCGACGACGACGCCGTACAGCACGAGCAGGGGGAGGGGCGCCAGCAGCGCGTACCACCAGTGCGGCGTGACCGCGTCGAGGACCGGTATGTCGTCCGGCACGTGCCCGCGCGCGAGATCGGCCAGCACCAGCGCGGTGACCGGCAGCCACACGCAGGAGTATCCGACGGCCGCCCCCAGGACCATCCGCACCTCCAGCCACAGCACGGTCCGCAGCCGGTCCCGGCGGTTCGCCGACGGCGCCACCGAGAACCCGGGATCGGCCTCCCCCGGCAGAAGCAGCAGCCGCGCCTGAACCCCTTCTCCCGTCCGCACCCCCGGGATGAGCCCGACCGGCACCAGGAGCAGCGCGGGCACCCACGGCTTCGACATGTCGATGAACATCCACACGCTCTGCAGGAGCAGCGGCACCCACAGGTGCAGCAGTCGTGTGTATGTCGTCCCCCGCAGCAGCGGGCGCAGGTAGCGGCCCATGCGCACATCGTGACAGGCGCCACTGACAACGGCCTCCCCCGGGCGGGGGAGACGCCCTCCCCGGGCGGGGGAGGACCAACCCCCCTGCGGACCGCCAGAGTCGGGGCCATGACCAGCATCGACGTCCACGACCTCACCAAGGAGTACGGCCCCCGGCGGGCCGTGGACCGCCTGACCTTCCGCGTCGTGCCGGGCCGTGTCACCGGCTTCCTCGGCCCCAACGGCGCCGGCAAGTCGACCACCCTGCGCCTCGTCCTCGGTCTCGACCGGCCGACCTCCGGCACCGCCACCCTCGACGGCCGCCCCTACGTCACCCTCCCCGAGCCGCTCCGCCGGGTCGGCGCCCTGCTCGACGCACAGGCCGCGCACGGCTCCCGGACCGGCCGCGACCACCTTCTGGCCCTCGCCGCGAGCAACCGCATCCCCGCCCGCCGCGCCGACGAGGTGCTGGAGGAGACCGGGCTCGGCCCCGCCGGCCGCCGCCGGGTGAAGACGTACTCCCTCGGCATGCGCCAGCGGCTCGGCATCGCCGCCGCCCTGCTCGGCGACCCCGAGGTGGTCCTGCTCGACGAGCCGTCCAACGGCCTCGACCCCGAAGGCATCGTCTGGATCCGCGGGCTGCTGCGCGGGCTCGCCGCCGAAGGGCGCACCGTGCTGGTCTCCAGCCATCTCATGAACGAGACCGCGTCCTTCGCCGACCACCTCGTCGTCCTCGGCCGGGGCCGGCTGCTGGCCGACACCCCGACGCGGGACTTCATCGACGAGCGCGTGCGCCCGCGCGTCCGCATCCGTACGACCGACCCCACCGCCCTGCGGAGCGCTCTCGCCCGGCACGGCCACGACGCCGTGGAACACCCCGACGGGTACTGGAGCGTGTCCTCCGCGCGCGTGGACGACATCGGCCCGCTCGTCGCGGCCGCCGGCGTCCCCCTGCTCGAACTGACCACCGAGGAAGGCACGCTGGAGGAGGCCTACCTCGATCTCACCGCCGCCGACGCCGAGTTCGCGGCCCAGCCGTATCAGGAGGCCTGACCGTGCGCACCCCGGTTCCCACCCCCGCACTCCACGCCGAGTGGATCAAGATCCGGACGCTGCGGTCGCAGATCGGCTGCCTGGGCGCGGTCCTGCTCGCCACGGTCGCCTTCTCGGCGCTGGCCGGTGCCGACTCCGGCGGCGACGACGCCGACCCTCTCTTCTCCGTCTTCTTCGGGGTCGGCTTCGGCCAGATCGCGGCGGTCGCCTTCGGGACGACGGCCGTCGCCGCCGAGTTCCAGGGCGGCGCCCTTCGCCTGTCGCTGGCCGCGGTCCCGGACCGGGCCCGCTGGTTCGCCGCCAAGCTGACGGCGATCGCCCTGCCGGTGCTGGCCGTCGGGCTGGTCACGGGGCTCGCGACCTGGGCCGTGGGCAGCACGGTGCTGGGGGAGGGGGCGGACGCCCCCGGCACGGCCGAGGGACTGCGCGGGGCGGCCGGCTGCGCCGTCTACCTGACCCTGATGACCCTGCTGGCCGCCGGTCTGACGACGGTTCTGCGCAGCGGAGCGGCCACGCTCGGCATCCTCATCCCCTTCCTGCTGATCGTGTCGTTCGTGGTCGGCGACTTGTCCGGCAACGCCGCCGACTTCCTGCCCGACCGGGCCGGGCAGGTGGTGCTGCACAGCAGTTGGGACGGTGTGCTGGGACCGTGGACGGGGCTCGCGGTGACCGCCGTGTGGACGGCGCTCGCGCTGGCGGCGGGCGCCTGGCGGCTCGCGCGCCGGGACGCCTGAGCCGGATGACCGCTGACGGCCCGCCAATTGTCAGTGACGGCGGGTTTACTGGATCTCATGGACATCGACAGGTACCTCGGGCCCGGTCACCGCACGGCGGCCTTGGTGACCAGTCACGGCCTCGCGGTGGCGGACGCGGCGGTGCGTCTCGCCGGGGCGGAGCGGTTCCACGAGGAGAAGGAGGAGCTGGCCGGGACGCTGACGCGGAGATGGGGGACGCCGTATCACCTGGGACTGCAGACGGTCCGGCTGCGGACCGGGACCGAGGAGATACCCGAGCCCTGGGCCGAGTTGAGCCTGCGCGTGGGAGACGTGTACCTCTGGCAGGTGGCGGAGGAGGGCCGCTGGGTGGCCCTGGGCGTCGCCGACCTCGACCCGGACGACGAGATACAGCTCCTGCTGGTGGTCACCGACACCGACCCGCCCTGACGGCCCGGATCAGCCGTCCGCCGCCACCCGCAGCCGGGCGAACTCCTCCGCCATCGTCGCGGCCGTCCAGTGGGCGTTGAGACCGCTCGGGTTCGGCAGTACCCACACCCGCGTGTCCCCGATGACCCGCTCCTGCGGACCCACCGCGGCCCTGCGGTCGTCGAAGGCGGCCCGGTAGGCGGTCACGCCGACCACCGCCAGCCAGCGGGGCCCGAGCAGCCGCACCTTCTCCGCCAGCAGGCGGCCGCCCTCGCGGTATTCGTCGGCGCTCAGCTCGTCGGCCCGGGCGGTCGCCCGCGCCACCACATTCGTGATGCCCAGCCCGTACGCGAGCAGTTCTCCCTGCTCCGCCGGCTTCAGCAGCCTCGGTGTGAAACCGGAGAGATGCAGGACCGGCCAGAAGCGGTTGCCCGGGCGGGCGAAGTGGTGGCCGGTCGCCGCCGTCATCAGTCCCGGGTTGATGCCGCAGAACAGCACGCGCAGACCGCCCGCGACGACGTCCGGTACCAGACGGTCGCGGGCGGCCTCCAGCTCGGCCTGGGTGAAACGCGTCAGAGGATCGCTCCGGGGGCGTAACCGGCGGCCTCCGGACGCTGCTTCACGATCTCCTCGATGCGGCCGACGACCGTCGCCACCTGCGCGGCCGCGGCGCCCGTGAAGGACAGCTTGTCGGCCATCAGGGCGTCGAGCTGGGCGCGGTCGAGCGGCAGACGCTCGTCGGCGGCCAGCTTGTCCAGCAGTGCGTTGCGCTCGGCACCCTGCTCGCGCATAGCGAGGGCGGAGGCGACGGCGTTCTCCTTGATCGCCTCGTGCGCGACCTCGCGGCCCACGCCCGCGCGCACCGCGCCCATCAGCACCTTGGTGGTGGCGAGGAACGGCAGGTAGCGGTCCAGCTCCCGGGCCACGACCGCCGGGAAGGCGCCGAACTCGTCGAGCACCGTCAGGAACGTCTCCAGCAGACCGTCCAGCGCGAAGAAGGCGTCCGGCAGGGCCACCCGGCGCACCACCGAGCAGGACACGTCACCCTCGTTCCACTGGTCGCCCGCCAGCTCGCCGGTCATCGACGCGTAACCGCGCAGGATCACCATCAGGCCGTTGACGCGCTCGCAGGAGCGGGTGTTCATCTTGTGCGGCATCGCCGAGGAGCCGACCTGGCCGGGCTTGAAGCCCTCGGTCACCAGCTCGTGCCCGGCCATCAGCCGGATCGTCTTCGCCAGCGAGGAGGGGGCCGCCGCGAGCTGCACCAGCGCCGTCACGACCTCGTAGTCCAGCGAGCGCGGGTAGACCTGGCCGACGGACGTGAACGCCTGCGAGAAGCCCAGGTGCGCCGCGATCCGGTCCTCCAGCTCGGCCAGTTTGCCCGCGTCACCGCCGAGCAGGTCGAGCATGTCCTGGGCGGTGCCGACGGGACCCTTGATGCCGCGCAGCGGGTAGCGGCCGAGCAGCTCCTCGACCCGGCCGTACGCCACGAGCAGTTCGTCGGCGGCGGTCGCGAAGCGCTTGCCGAGGGTGGTGGCCTGCGCGGCCACGTTGTGCGACCGGCCGGCCATGACCAGCTCGCCGTACTCGCCCGCCAGCTTGCCCAGCCGCGCCAGCACGGCCACCGTACGGTCGCGGACCAGCTCCAGGGAGAGGCGGATCTGCAGCTGCTCGACGTTCTCCGTCAGGTCGCGGGACGTCATGCCCTTGTGGACCTGCTCGTGCCCGGCGAGGTCGTTGAACTCCTCGATCCGCGCCTTCACGTCGTGCCGCGTGACCTTCTCGCGCTCGGCGACGGAGGCCAGGTCGACGGTGTCCAGGACACGCTCGTAGTCGGCGATCGCCGCGTCCGGCACCTCGATCCCGAGGTCCTTCTGGGCACGCAGCACGGCGAGCCAGAGCTGACGCTCCAGCTTCACCTTGTGCTCGGGCGACCAGAGCGTGGCGAGCTCGGCGGAGGCGTAGCGTCCGGCGAGGACGTTCGGGATGCGGGGCTTGGCGGGAGCGGAAGTCACGTGTACGGATTCTACTGGCGATTCGTGCAGGCCAGCGCCACCGTCCCGTTCGGCGGAACCTACGAGACGCGCGTCACCCAGGGGCATGTCGTTCGGATCACGCCGCAGACGCGGGGTCCGGCACGCGCGTCTGCGCCCTGATCCGAACGACAGGCCCTCGCGGAGTCGGCGCGTTCCGCCGGCACGTCGGCGTGGCACGGCTCGGGCGCGCACCAGCAGGCCAGGGTCCTCCCGCAGCGCCGCCACCCGCGGGTCGTACAGCGGGTGCCGGGGGAGTCCCAGCCGCCGAGCGCGTGGCTCCGGCCCCGGAGGCCGATCACCCGCGTGGTCACGAGCGCCGCCTACGCCGGGCCCTCGTACGGCAGCAGTTCGGGCCGCTTCGGCGGGCGGCCGTCGCCGGAGGAGCGGCCGGTCAGGCGGCGGCCGATCCAAGGGAGCAGATGCCGCCGGGCGAAGCGGGCGTCCGCCACGCGGCGGGCGGCCCAGCCGGGCGGCGGCGTCGCCGGCATCGG
Organism: Streptomyces sp. NPDC001381; assembly: GCF_042895685.1. NCBI lineage: Bacteria > Bacillati > Actinomycetota > Actinomycetes > Kitasatosporales > Streptomycetaceae > Streptomyces > Streptomyces sp. NPDC001381. The sequence continues at coordinate 130,949 of NZ_JBIAWO010000005.1, forward strand.
CGTGTGCCAGTCGGCGTCCTCGGGGTCGTAACCGAGCGACTGCCAGACCGCCTCGGCGACCCGGCGGTGTCCCTCGGGACTCAGGTGCAGCCGGTCCACGTCCCACAGGCGCGGGTCGCCGAGCGAGGGGGCGCCGTACAGGTCGACGACGAGGGCGCCGTGGCGCTCGGCGAGCTCGTCGACGCAGGTGAACAGCTCCTCCATACGCGGCCGGAACCGCTCCAGGACCGGGCCCTGGCGCCCCGGACTGCGCATCAGCACCAGTTGCTTGCAGGAGGGGGCCAGCCGCTCGACGGCCTCCGTGAGCAGGTCCTTGACCCGGGCCATGTCGCACTTCGGGCGCAGGGTGTCGTTCAGGCCGCCGACCAGGGTGATCACGTCGGCCCCCATCGCGGCCGCCACGTCCACCTGTTCCTCGACGATCTGCCCGATCAGCTTGCCGCGCACCGCCAGGTTGGCGTACCGGAAGCCGGGTGTGCGGGCGGCCATCCGGCTCGCCAGGAGGTCGGCCCACCCCCGGTAGGTTCCGTCGGGCAGCAGGTCCGACATGCCCTCGGTGAAGGAGTCGCCGACCGCGACCAGGCTGGTGTGTGTGGGGTTCTTCTGCATGGCGCCACCGATGGTAGCCCGAGTCCCATACCCGGCGGTCGGTCGGTCTCCGTCCGGGAGACGCCGGGGCGGCGGGGGCCCCGAAGGCCACCCCCACGGCCCCACCGCCCCGCTGCCGGACTGCGCCGACAGCCGCGATTCGCCCTCCGCCCGGCTACGCCCGCTGTCCGAACAGTTCCCGCAGCACGTCCTCCATCGTCACCAGCCCGGCCAGCCGTCCGTCGGAGCCGAGTACGGCCGCCAGGTGGGTACGGCTGCCCCGCATCGCGGTGAGGACGTCGTCCAGGGGTGTCGCCTCCCGTACGCGAGCGATCGCCCGCATGTCCCGCGGCTGGAACGGAACGTCCTGCGGCGAGGCGTCCAGCGCGTCCTTCACGTGCAGGTATCCGACGATCCGGCGCCCCTCGTCCACCACGGGGAAACGGGAGAACCCCGACCGGGCCGCCAGCCCCTCCAGCTCCTCCGGTGTGACGCCCACGCGCGCGTAGACGACACGCTCCAGCGGGAGTACGACGTCCCGCACCGGACGGCGGCCCAGCTCCAGGGCGTCGTGCAGCCGCTCCTGGGCGCGGTCGTCGATGAGCCCCGCCTCTCCGGCGTCCCTGACGATCTGGGCGAGCTGGGCGTCGGAGAAGGCCGCGGTGACCTCGTCCTTGGTCTCGATCCGCAGCAGCTTCAGCAGACCGTTGGCGAACGCGTTGATCGCGAAGATCACCGGGCGCAGCGCCCGGGACAGCGCGACCAGCGGCGGCCCGAGCAGCAGCGCGCTGCGCACCGGCTCCGCCAGCGCGATGTTCTTCGGGACCATCTCACCGAGGAGCATGTGCAGGTAGGTGGCCAGCGCCAGCGCGATCACGAAGGACACGGCGTGCCCCGCGCCCTCGGGCACGCCGATCGCGTGGAACACCGGCTCCAGCAGGTGCGCGATCGCCGGTTCGGCGACGACGCCGAGGACCAGCGTGCACAGCGTGATGCCGAGCTGCGCGGCCGCCATCAGCGCGGACACGTGCTGCAGGCCCCACAGCACGCTCCTGGCGCGCCGGTCGCCCTGCTCGGCGTACGGCTCGATCTGGGAACGGCGTACGGAGATCAGCGCGAACTCCGCGCCGACGAAGAACGCGTTGACGACGAGGGTCGCCAGGCCGATCAGCAGCTGCACGGCGGTCACTGGTCCGCCCCTTCCACGTGGTCCTCGACGAGCGGCGCGTGCAGCAGCACGCGTGCGGCGCGGCGGCCGGAGGCGTCGACCACGTCCATGTGCCAGCCGGCGACCTCGACGCCGTCACCGACGGCCGGTATGCGGCCCAGCTCGGTGGCGACGAGGCCGGCCAGCGTCTCGTACGGCCCTTCGGGCGCGTGCAGGCCCACGCCCGCGAGCTGGTCCATCCTGGCGGCGCCGTCGGCCGAGTACAGGGCGCGGCCGTGGTCGTCGGTGCCCGCGGGGGCCAGGTCCGGCGTCTCGTGCGGGTCGTGCTCGTCGCGGACCTCGCCGACGACCTCCTCGACGATGTCCTCCAGGGTGGCCACCCCGGCCGTACCGCCGTACTCGTCGATGACCACGGCCATCGTCCGCTTGCCGGACAGCCGGTCCAGGAGCCGGTCCACGGTCAGCGACTCGGGCACGAGCAGCGGCTCGCGCATGATCTCCGACACGGGCACCCGCGCGCGGCGCTCGGCCGGGACCGCCAGGGCGTCCTTGATGTGCGCGGTGCCCACCACCGCGTCGAGGGTGCCGCGGTGCACGGGGAAGCGGGACAGTCCCGTCGCCCGGGTCGCGTTCGCCACGTCCTCGCAGGTCGCCAGGGCGTCGAGGGAGATGACCTGGACGCGCGGGGTCATCACGTTCTCCGCGGTCAGGTCGGCCAGGTTCAGGGTGCGCACGAACAGCTCGGCGGTGTCCGCCTCCAGGGCGCCCTCCCGGGCGGAGTGCCGGGCCAGGGCCGCCAGTTCCTGCGGGCCGCGCGCGGCGGCCAGCTCCTCGGTCGGCTCCACGCCGAGGCGGCGCACCACCCGGTTCGCGGTGTTGTTGAGATGGGTGATGAAGGGCCGGAAGGCGGCGCTGAACCAGCGCTGGGCGTTGCCCACGCTCTTGGCCACCGGCAGCGGCGAGGAGATCGCCCAGTTCTTCGGCACCAGTTCGCCGACCACCATCAGGAAGACCGTCGACAGCGCCGTGCCCAGCACCAGCGCGACCGAACTCGACGCCGAGCCCGACAGCCCCAAGGCCTCCAGCGGCCCCGCGATGAGCTTGGCGATCGACGGCTCGGCGAGCATGCCGACCACCAGGTTGGTGACGGTGATGCCGAGCTGGGCACCGGAGAGCTGGAAGGTGAGGTTCCGTACGGCCTTGAGCGCGCCGGCGGCGCCCCGCTCGCCGCGCTCAGCCGCCCGCTCCAGCTCGCTGCGCTCGACCGTGGTCAGCGAGAACTCCGCGGCCACGAAGGCGCCGCAGGCGATCGACAGCAGGATCGCCACCAGCAGCAGGAGCACTTCCGTCATCGGTTCACCTCCGTCCCATGGTCCGGCAGGGCAGGGAGGATCGCGCGATGTCGCGCGCGGCTACTGGGAGGCTCGCCCATGGGCGGACGCTCACACCTTTCGATGACTCGCAGGGGGACCGTACGGTCTCGCACGGTCCCCCAATGGTAAAGGATCAGCAAAGTGTCCCGGGCCGGTGGCGGACGCCGGTCAGCCGACGAGCGGCTTCACCCACCGCCGCCACCTCTCCTCCGGCGCGTACCCCGCCGCGCGCCAGGCATGATGCGCCGTCTCGTTCCGGGTGAGCACCATCGCGTCCCCGCGCCGCCCGCCCAGCCGCACGAACCTCTCCTCGGCGGCGGCCAGCAGCGCCGATCCGACGCCCTGCCGGCGCCGGTCCGGGTGCACCGCCAGCCGGTACAGATGGCACCGCCACCCGTCGAACCCGGCGATCACGGTGCCCACCAGCTCGCCGCCGCGCTCGGCCAGGATCAGCGCCTCGGGGTCCCGGCCGACCAGCCGCTCCACGCCGGCGCGGTCGTCGCTGATGCTCGTGCCCTCGGCGGCGGTCTTCCAGAAGGCGAGGACGGTGTCCAGGTCGTCGGGCGTCGCGGCCCGTGTCCGAAGATCAGTCATGGAGCGAGCCAAGCAGAGCGCCGCCCCGACCCGCGAACCGTTTCCGCGCCGGTCAGGCGCCCCCGGCGGGCCGGGCAGGCCCCCGGGCCACACGTGCGACCCCGCGTCTTCGCAAGCCACGAGGGGGGAGGGGCCGTCCGCGCGGCGGACGGCCCCCCGCCATCCGGTCAGGCGGTCGACGACCCGGCCGAGGGGTACGTCAGCGGGGCCGGCAGGACCGCCGGAGACGCGGCCCGCACGGCCGCGTCGAACGCCGACGCGAGGAAGGCGATCTGGCCCGGGTGAAGCCGGTCCTGGGCATCCCGCCGGTCCCGCGGAGGCACCAGGGCACGGCTCAGGGCCGCGAGTCCGGTCAGCGGGCCCGGTGCCACGAAGAGCGGATCGAGCGCCACGGGCTCTCCCACCGAGGCCAGGAGCCCCAGAGCGATGAGGTGGAGCTCCGGTTCCCGTTCCACGGCCGCCCGGTAGAGCCGCCCCCGGCCGAAGGTGACCAGCTCGGCGAGATGCCGTGGATTCAGCAGCGGACGGAGGCTCAGCCGGGTGAGGCGCCCCCACACGCCCTGCCGGGGGCCCCTGCCGCTGAGCCAGGTGTCGAGCATCGGATCGACGTGAACGGCTCGCAGGGCCCGCTCACCGGCCTGGCGTGCGAGGCCCACGGCGATCCGCTCGTGCTCCGGATCGGGGGTCCCCGCCGCCAGCAGGGTCGCGCCGAGAAGGGGAACGAGGTCCACCTCCCCGGCCCGCCCCTCATCGCTGGCGCGCGACCCCAGCCACTGCTCCAGCGCCTCGGACGCCTCCGGCGAGGGCTGCCCCGCGTTCCCCGCCGCGACGTGCTCCCAGGCGGCCCTCACCACCCGCACGTCGACCGGGTCGGCCGCGCGGCCTTCCGTGATCTCCAGCTCCGGATCGGCGCACAGCTCCCGGTAGTCCGCGAAGCGCCGCCGTACGGTCTCACGGACCGCGCGACCCTGGGTGACGACGCTCGGCAGGTCCGGGATCGTGTCCCGCTTACCCCGCGGGACGGTGCGTACCAGGGCCGTCCCCCGGGGGCCGCGCGTCAGCCGGTCCACCTCGGCGACGAGCCGTTCGCCGTCCCCGTGGTTCGACGCCTCGCTGGAGAACGTCACCAGCATGTCGCTGCTCTCCAGCCGGGCCAGGTAGCGCCGGCGGCCGTGCGGTTCCATCGGGGCTGCACCGCCGAGCACCACCAGCCGCACCGGATCGCCGATCCCGAGCCGTCCGAAGTGACCGAGCGCCGACGGCGAGGCCGCCGCCGAGACCCGTCCGTCCCCCAGGACCGCGACCCGCAGCGGAACCTCCGGGACGACCAGCGCCTCGTCCAGCTGCCTCCCCGTCAGCCGTGCCCAGGCGGCGTGCTCCGCGGGCATCCAGCGCAGCGCCCTGGAGTCCTCCTCCCGGCACAGCAGACCCGCTCCCTCGGCACCGGTCCCGTCACCGTGCACCGCGGCGAGCGGGAGCACCTGACGTTCGGACCGTTGCGGCACCGGCAGCCCGGTGCACAGGCCTCCGCTCTCCGTCCGGCGCAGCCACAGAGCGCCGCCCATGGCGTCGTCCGGGGCCTCGGCCATGAGGACCGCCGCCACCGCGTCGGCGGCCCCTTCGGGAAGCCCGGGTACGAGGTCACCGGCCCGCGCGGGGAGGAGGGCCCCGCCGCAGCGCAGCAGGAGCCGGCCGTCGGCCAGCCGGCCCGTCACCCGCGCCAGGGTCTCCCACGGGGCGTCACCGGGCAGGCGCGGCTGGGCGGCCCGGGACACCCGCAGTCCGCCGTCGGACTCCAGCGACTCGACGGTCACCGGCAGGGCGCCGCCGACCGCGGACAGCACCGCGTGAGCCGCCTCCGGACCCGCCTGCAGCTCCCGGCGCAGCCAGGCGTCATCCGCCCAGCCCTCCTCGGCGGGCACCACGGGGCGCCCGGGCATGCCGTGCACGTACAGGGTTCCGTCGTCGGCCGCGCTCAGCAGCACGGCATCGCCGGGCCGTGCGGGGACACCGTCCGCGCACCGGACGAGATCATTGCCGCCGGGAGTGAGGCGCACCGTGTCCCCCGGGGCGTACTCCCGCGCCCCGGCACGGGTCACCGGGTACTCCAGGGAGGCGTCCGCCCCGCCCAGGCGCAGGGTCCCCGACTCCGGCTCGACGGCGAGCACCGTCAGCACGGCGGGCACCTCGCCCAGCGCGCCCCGCAGCCCCGGCCGCCAGTCGTGCAGGACGACGAAGGCGGGCTCGCTGATGGTGCGGTGGTAGGCGGACACGCTGACCTCGTCGCCCGGCCGGAACAAGGCCCAGCACAGCCCGTCCAGGGGATGGAGGGTGCCCGCCGTCATCGCGTGGGCGAGTTCACCCGGCACCTCCACCAGCCTGCCCGGGGAGAGCTCCAGCCACAGCCCGGACGCCCGGCCGGACGACATCGCAGGACCGGCCACCGCGTACCGGTCCCCGGTCTCCCGTGCTCCCAGGGCGGCCCTGCCCCGGCGCCGGCGGTCGATCAGCAGGTTCGCGGGGAACGCGAACCTGCGCAGGTCGCCGGGCGGGTACCGCAGGACCGCGTCCCCGGCCGTCATCACGGGCTCCGCGATGCCCTCCCGCCCGTCGAACTGGACGATCTCCACGGACTCCGGCAGCCCGTCGGGCCAGTGGCCCGTCTGGAGGTCGTGGGGCACATGGCGCGCCGCCGCGTGCCGCTCGCCGAGGGCCCGCATCCCGAGGTCCGCGAACGAGAGCCGGCCGGTCGGCACCGGCGTCCCGGCCGTCCCCTCCTCCGAGGCGACCGGCCGCACGGTCGGCTCCAGCGTGTCGAGGTCGATCGACAGCCACCGCGCCGACGACTCCTCCGGCTCCAAAGGCACCGCGAAGGACCGCGTGTCCTCCCGCCGGATCCGTCCGATCTTGGGATGCGGGTACCGCATCAGCTCCCGGATCCCGGCCAGGGGGTCCTCCCCGTCGTCCGCGGACGGCTGCGCGAGCAACTGGACGTTGGGCAGCCCCGACACCGTGAACTGGGTCCGGTCCAGCTTGTCCGGCGTGTGCCCGGTCAGCAGCTGGTTCTTGGGGAACACCACCACCTCCCGGCCGTCGAGCCCGTAGGCGGCGTCGCCGGGCAGAGCGGTACGGAGCCGGAAACGGCCCTGGTCCGCCCGGGTGACCCGGACCACGGCACCCACGTCGAGGTGGTCGGAGTCCGCCAGATCCGCGGTGCCCAGCACGACGAACACACCCGCGCGCAGTTCCAGCCGCACCCGGGGCGCGACGGCGGTGACGACCGCGAAGCACGACGGGTTGCGCGGCGTGAGATGGCCGCGCAGGGCACGCGCCGGGCGGGTCGGCGCATGGGAGAGCCGGCCCTCGAACTGCCCCGCCTTGCGCTGCCCGGTCAACTCGACCAGGTAGCAGGTCTCTTCCAGGGCACCCGAGCCGTCCTCCTCCAGGATGCGCCGCAGCAGATCCTCCCGGTGTGCGAAGGCGCGCCGGGTCACCCGGGCCGTGATCCGCTGGGGCGCGCTCTTCGGACCGAGTTCCAGGAAGAGGTCGAGGGTGATGTCGTTGGGGTGGCGCAGGATGCGGTCGGCCCACATGAAGACGTGCTGGCCCGGCCGGATGGCGTTCGGGTCGCGCCGGTGGAGGGTGGGCCGCACGTACCGGAAGGTGACCTCGCGGCCGCCCGAGCCGTCCCAGGCGTCCGTGTCGAGGAAGCCGAGCACCCGCACCTCCTCGGGTCCCGAGGGGTACTGCTTCAGCAGCACGTCGACATCGTCCTGGTGCAGCCGCAGACGCGCCGAGCGCACCTCGTTCGGACTTTCGTCGGCGCCGATGGACCCGCCCCGGCCCTCAGCACTGAGCACGTCCGCCGTCCGGGCCATCCGGTCGAGACGCACGGTCAGCCGGGGCAGGACGTGCTGGTGAGCCTGGTCGCGCAGGAAGCGCTCGTCGGACCAGCGGATACCGCTCCCGTGCAGATCCAGCGAGAGACCGCCGTGCTTTCCGCCGTCCCGCTGTGCCGTCCTGGCGGTCAGGGTGATCAGGGTGACCCGGTCACCGTGGAAGACCGGCAGTTCCTTGCCCCACCGCAGCGGGCGGCCGTCGAGCGTGACATCACCGCGGTGCACGCGGAGGGTACGGCCGAAGCCCCACTCGAACAGCAGCCAGTCCGCCCGGGCCTGTCCGGGCCGTGCGCTCACCGCGCCCACGAAGTACAGGGAGGTGGCGGTCTCCCGGCCTTCGACGATGTTCTGCAGATTCTTGAAAGCACGCAGGTCGACCGGCGGCGTCCGCCGGTACGACGCCACGTACGGCAGCCCCCCGGGCGCGTCGGCGGGAGCCGGCAGCAGGACCACATGGGCCCGCTCCGGCCGGTAACGTCCGCCTTCGACGTGCGGCCCCTCACCCGCGACGAGCGGCACGGGCGGCAGGCTCACGGTGCGGCGGCCTCCGTCGAGCCCCACCGGGGCGAGCACCGCGTGTCCGTCCCGCAGTGCGGCGCTCCACCCGGACTCCCTGGTGACCACGGGCCACGCCTCGGCGTGATCGGCTCCCTCGTCGGTCGCCGCGGCCGGCGCGAGCGAGAAGACCCGCCGGACGTCCCACGACGTCCGGCCGCCCTGGTCCACCGGCTCGGCGTGCAGGGCGACGCCGTCCACCTGCCACGCCGTCTCGCTCGGGTACCAGGTGTCGGTGACCCCCCACATCGAGCGGCCGCCGGGCAGCCGGACCTCCACGCGGTGCCGCTGGGCCCGGTCGGCCGGGTCCACGTAGGGCGGCCCCAGGACGACCCGCCCGTGCGGGGCACGGGCGTCGGCCGGCTTCGTCCGTCCGGCCCAGGCGAGCAGCACGTCCTCGCGCCTGGGGTCGTGCGCGACGTTGAGAGGGGTCTCCCCGGCCCCTTCGAGGACGCCCAGGGCTGCGTTGCTCTCCCGCTGTTCCAGCCGCCACAGGCAGCGGGCGAAGACGCGCCGGCCGCGCGCCGTGAAACTCCAGCCCTGTGCGGACCGGAAGGCCAGCACCTGGTCCCCGCTGCGCTGCGTGGGAGCGGTGAAGGCGGACCAGGGCACATGGAGGTCGATGATCCGGTCGCCCACCCGCAGCCACACCCGGGGCGCATGACCGGAACCGTCCGCCGGCGCCGAGCGCAGGATCGCCGTGGTGTAGTCCATCCGGGCGAGCCGCTGAGCGATTCCCGCCCGCTCGTGCTGCGCCACATGGGAGAGCAACTCGGCATCGGGCACGGGCTTCTTCGCCGTGCCGCGCGGCGTGTTGCGCACGGAGACCCCCGTGATCAGGGCCGACCGGTTCCTCACCGCGGCCGTCCAGCGATCGGTCTCCTTCCCCGGCCGCAGCATCACCGACTGCGCCTCCACGGCCACCTCGACATTGCCCTGCTTCGTCCACGCCCGCAGAGTGCCGTGGCGCGGATTCATCCCGGCGCCCAGCCGGACGACGGCGTTCCTGGGGAGGTCGTAGAGGCGGAGGAACTCCTCCAGGCCGGGCTCCTCGTCGCCGGCGTGCCGGCTCGCCTCGGCGCTCACCCTGGCCGTGCGCAGCGCCCTCTCGTCCCAGCCGGTGATCGCCTGCTGGGCGGTGTCCTGGACCAGGGGAGGCATGTCCTCGACGACGACCGGCGGGAAGCCGGGGATGTCGTGCTCGACGTACCACCGGGTGCCCTTCCGGACGGCGTCGACCGTGCCGGAGGCGCACAGCTCCCGCCAGCGCGGGTTGCGCCGGTCGATCCCGTCGGTGGCGGCGCCGGGCCACTCCTGCGGGGGGACGTCGGCGGGCGGGTCGGTCAGCGTGAGCGAGGGGCCGTCGTGCTCGTCGTCGGTCAGCCGTACCCAGCAGCGCAGTCCGGCCGGCTCCTCCCACTCGGCGGCCTCGGCGCGCAGCCGCTCGGCGGCGACCGGGTCCCAGAACCGCTCGGGCAACAGGAACGTCCGCCCGGGTTCCAGTCCGAACCGCCAGGCCGTGCCCGCCCTGGTGCTGGTCCGCTCCAGCAGCGTCAGGACGGCGACCGTGCCGTTGTCGTAGGGCAGCCGTGTCGCGAGCAACTCGGTGAACCCCCGGTCGACCGGGTGCCAGCCGTCCTTCTCGTAGCGGCCCACGGTGAGCAGGGGAGCACTGCCGGCGAACGGCTGGGACAGGTCGGGGTCCCACTCGGCCAAGGGGCCGCTGTGCGGCTCGCCCCCGGGCGGCAGCCCGTCCGGCGTGACGTCCGCGACGCCCTTGTCCGCGTTCGGAGCGACCTGCACGCGCCGGACGTCACCCGGCAGGAATCCGACCGGCATCCTCCGTGTCTCCTTGACTCCCACCGGCAACGACTCGCGATCGCGGTCGGGTTCGAGGACGACGACGACCGGGTCACCGAGGCCGGCACCGGCACAGGGCGGGGCCTCCAGCGGCTCTCCCAGGCCGCAGTTGACCAGCAGCCGCCGGCCTCCGTCGGTGCTTCCGCACACCACGGCCGCGAGGCTCGGGAACGTGCGCCGACCGGCCTGCTCGACAACGTCCTTACGGCGGTGCGGTTCCCGGAACAGGTCCACCGCTCCGTGCGCCTCCGGTTCGACCGGCAGCCAGTGGAACACGGCCTGGTGCGAGGTCTCGTAGGAGAACACGGCCATCACCGAGCGGGGATCCGGCGGTTGCTGCGCCGCGGCCGCGGAGGCGGGGTGCGCCGATCCGTCGAGCGGCAGCGGCGTGGAACGCAGCGCCGAGGTCAGGACGGACGCCTGCCAGGAGTACTCGACGAACGCGCGGTTGCTCCCGGCCTCCGGACTGTCGTCCCGTGTCAGCTTGCGCACCAGCCAGTTGAGCTGGCGTTCCAGCGACAGCTCGGTGGTCCGCAGCATCTCCAGGTCCCAGGCGTCGCGAGCCGTGCGCAGGCCGTGGAGCCCGACCAGCCGGCCGTCGTACGACAGGCTCAGCAGCCGCGCCCGCAGGCGGGTGGCGGTCTGCTCGGGGAGCTCCGCGTGGACGAGCCGGTGGAACAGGAGCCGCAGGTCCATGGGGGTGCTCAGACCGAACTCGGTGAACACGTCCAGGAACTTGTCGAGCAGACGGGACTCGTGCTCCCCGTCGACCCGGACCACGTCGAGCAACTGGAGCATGAACCAGCGCCCCAGCCGGGGGAGTTCCTTGGTGGCGCCGACCTGGTCGATCACCTGGATCCAGGCGTCGACGAGTTCCGGCACGGCGCTGTCCGCGCTGCCGTCCCGCGTCTTGGACAGGGCGTGCAGCAGTCGGGCGGACGCCCAGGACAGCGGTTCGGGAACGCGATGGGACTTGCGCACCCACGCCGCGAACCGGGTCACCTCGCGCGGGGAGTCGAGTTCTCCCGGCTGCACCAGCAGGAGTTCCTGGAAGGTGGGCGTGCCGGTCGTGTCGCGGGTCTCGGCCAGCCGGCGGCCCGAGACGTCCTGCTCGAGCACCAGGCGCAGCAGCAGGTTCGCGTTGCCGACCTCCCGGCGGTGGAGCCGTGTGTCGAGGCCGTGCGCCGCCTGGCGCAACACCGGTTCGGCCAGCGGCGGTTCACCGTGGAACCAGCGGCTCTGCGGAGCGTCGTCCTGCGGCCCCCCGTAGCCCGAGAGCGCGTCCAGCACCGCCTGGACGAGCACGTGCAGCGCGCCCCCGCTGTCGTGGAGCAGCTTGGCCTGCCGGTAGACGCGCTGGTTCGGTCCGCCCCTGGCCACGGTGACGGCACGCCGGGCGAACACCTCGGGATGCAGCTCCGGGTAGACGCCCCGCAGCGCGTACATGCCGGTGCGGTGGGCGGCGTACGCCAGCGGGACGAGGACCGGGGGCAGCGGGGAGTCCGGCGCCTGCTCGGTGCCATGGGTCACACCGGTGATGTGGTGCCCGCGTGCGCCCTCGGAGAGGACTTCCGTGCCGTGCAGGACGAGATCGGCGAGCGGGTGTGCCGCCTCACCGCCGTGGCGCATCAGCCGTACGGCCGTGCGGACGGCCGACAGCAGCCGCAGGAGCACCACCGGGTCCGACGCCGTGGGGAAGGTGTCGCCCGGGGCCTTCGTCGGCGCCCAGCCGGTCCGCACCCGGTCCACCCAGGGCGAGAAGGCCCAGACGGACGGCCAGAACGTCCTCAGCTCGTCCGACCGCGCCGTGCGCACCAGTTGCACCGGGACCGCCTCGGTGCCGTCCGTGACCACCGGACGGGAGCCGGTGCGCAGTTGCCACAGCGCGGTCAGCTGATCGCCCCAACGGCGCACCTCGCGCTGCTCCACCGGGCCGAGGAACCGCACCGGGTACTCCGGGCGGCCCCCCGGCGCGGCCCACCGCTTCACCAGGAGAGCGGCCGCGGCCGCCGGGTCCGTGGCCGCCGCCATGTCCCACAGGGTCTGCTGCCACAGGACGGGGGACAGCGCCTGCGGAGCCGTCTCGGCCGCGATCCCGAGCCGGTCCAGGACGCGCCGCTCCGGGACGCCGGAGGCCCTCTCGTCCCAGGTGCGGCACAGACGGCGCAGTCCGTCGAGGGTGACGGCGTCCCGGTCGAGGCCGGCCACCCGCCCGGCCGTGCCGTCACGGCCACCGGGGTGCAGCAGCCGGGCCGCGGCGGCCATCAGGTCGGGTTCCAGGTGGACATGGCCGATCCCCGGATCGCACACCATCCGCAGCAGCTCTTCCCGCTCGGCCGCTCCCGGGGCGACCTCGCCGCGGGCGCGCAACGCCAGCAGGAAGGGAAGCCGTCCGTACTCCTGTCTGAGGGCCCGCCTCGTGAGGTCCTCCAGCACCGAGCCGTCGCCGCGCAGTTCCGTCCGCAGATCGTCGGCGGTCTCGGGCCGGGCGGCCAGGTGGGCCGTCGCGGCCAGCAGGAGCGACTCCTGCGCGTACCGCGTCAACTCGCGGAAGGGCTCCGTGGTCGGCCGCGGCGCCGCGTGCTCGTTCCACGCCGTGACGGCGTGGCGGAGCGCGGCCACCGCACCGGAGGGGTCCTCCCGCGCGCAGGCCCGCAGCAGGGCGCCGAGCGGTCTGGCGACGGCGCCCCCCTCCACCGTGTCCCGCAGGGTCTCCAGCAGCTGGTCGAGACAGCGGTCGGCGCTGTCGCCGCCCGCACCGGCCAGCCGCAGCAGACGGGGCGCCACGTGCAGTGCCGTCCAGCGCTCGCAGCGCCCGAGCATCGTGAGGGCGTCCGGAAGCATGCCGGGTAATCCGCCGGGGGCGTCGAGCACGTCGAGCACCGCCAGATAGGAGTGCGTGGCCTGAGCGGTGTCCCGCATGGCCGAGCAGAAGTACCAGTCGTCGATCATCGTGTTGCCTCGCTGGGGGAAGAACAGTGGTGTGTCGTCGGTTGCAGGCCGAGCTGCTCGCGGATCCGCTCGGCGCGCTGCCCCTCGTCGAATCCCGGTGGTGACGAGTCGCCCGTCTCGGGCATCAGGCCCAGCGCGTGGCGCTGGTCCACCGGCAGCGCGAGCAGGATCCTCAGCGTCTCGGCGTCGGCCCCGGTGGTGCGGAGCAGGGGCCAGGGCGCCGCCGTCGGCGGCAGCAGGCGCAGCGCTTCGGAGGCGGGCCAGTCGAGGCCCGCGCGCCGCGCTGCCGGGGCGCTCGCCGGGTGGCCGGCCAGCCAGCGTGCCACCTCGGCGGGGGCGGGCCGCCGACCCGCCCACGCGACGGTGCGGTACTGGCTCAGCAGGGCCGCGACCGGCGGGCTGAGCAGCGGAGCGTCCCACCCCGCGAGGTCGACCGCTCGGCCGGAGTGCGACCACAGCAGGGCCAGCGCGATCGCGTCGGCCTGGGCGCGCCGGACGGACAAGGGCAGTCCGAAAGGAGTGGGCAGGGGTGCTCCGGCGGTGGAAGCGGCCCGGACCCAGGTGCGTACGTCCTCGTCGTAGTCGGCGGCGACGGCCAGGGCCGCCCAACGGCCGGGCGCGGACGCGTCGGAGGCCAGACGTTCCAGGATCCGCCGGAACGCGGCCGGCGCGGTGCCGCGCAGGTCCCTCAGGCCCTGTTCCGTCACCGGCCAGCCCTCGGGCCGTCCGACGAGCTCCAGCTCGGCCGCCGACGGTCCGGCCGACGGTTCCTGGCCCGGGCGGTGCCGGCTCAGTGCGGTGACCGGCACGTTCAGGTGGTCCTGCAGGTGCTGCCGTACGGCGGCCAGAGCGCCGGGGCCGGTGGTCCGCAGGGCGGTGTCCCGTCCGGTGAGGACCACGATCACCGGATGGGCCAGGGTGCCGGGCGTGCGCCCCAGCCGCCTGTACCAGTGCTGGACGACGGTGTCCCAGGCGCCGGGGCTCCAGGGTCCGTCGGGGATGTCGTACGTGAGGACCCAGCCGCTGACCGCCCGCTTCCTCGTGTCCCCCTCCGGGAACGCCGCGAGGAACGCGCGCCAGAGCGCCGGTGACGCCGCTCTCGTCTGCCAGTCGTCGCCGCTCGGGGGGCGTTGCCGGGCCCGGGTCCGGAACCAGCGCCGGCGCGGCCAGCCGTGCGGCAGGACGGCGTCCCACTGCTCTTCCCACTGGTTCAGGTCCGCCGCCAGATCGTTGCCGGGCAGGTCGAGCAGGACGCCGGCCAGGCCGCCCCGGTCGAGCCCCCATGCGACGTCGAGCCGCACGCGCCGACCGTCGGCGTCGTCCCCGTCCCCCTCCCCGCCCTGCTCGGCCGGGTAGGCGTGGGGCGAACCGGGCGTCTGCGCCGGGGGAGCGTCGGTGAGACGCAGTCCGTTCGGGCCGGTGTAGAGGGCGGGAACCCCCAGGTACTCGTCCAGGCCGGACTCGCCGACCCTGGCGAGGCCGGCGGCCATGGCGGAGTGGATCTCGCCGTGCCGGCCGAGCTCCTCGACGAGGCCGTACAGGAAGTCGTGGCCGGTGGTCGGCTCGACCGCCGACTGCATGGCCACCACGGCCGGGACGCCCGAGGACACGAGCTGCTCGGCGGTGGTCCCCCAGCCCTCGGACTCCAGCATGCCGCCGGCCGTGTTGCAGGACACGAGGACCGCGAGCTGGGTCTCGGCCTCCCGCAGCAGTCCGGCGAGCTTCTCGGCGGTCACCAGGTCCGGTGACGCGCTGCCCGGCTGGTGGAGAAGGATGCCGCTGGTCCGGGGGGCCGGCGCCACTCCGTGGGCGATGACGCACACGATGTGCGTGCGATCGGCGAGCGCCTGCGCGAACCGGTCGACGTCGGCTTCCTCCATGACGTCGGTGGCGCCGAGCCTGCCCAGCTGGTCCGCGGCGCTCGACGCGGTCCAGACCGCGTCCTTCAGGGAATCCGCGTGGACGGCGTCCACGCGGCCGAGGTCACTGCCGTCCTCGGCGACCACCCGCCCATGCACGCCTGCGGCGCTCACCACCAGGGAGCGCAAGGGCTCCTTCGGCCCCGGCGCCGTGCCGGAGCCCACGATCCGGGACAGCACACAGCGGTGGTCGCGGTTGACGAGCGCCAGTTCGCGTTCCCGGCCGGTCGGTCCCGTGGGGGGAAATCGGGTCCGGGTCAGCTCCCAGGGCAACGCCGCGAAGACCGCGTCGCGTGCGTGCAGCCGCACCACGAGGAGGTCGTCGGGCCTCAGGTCCCTCATGCAGGTGTCGAAGAGGGCGTCCTCCACGGCTTCCGGGAGCAGCAGGTCGCGCAGCGCCCGGCCCAGGGCGCGGGATCCGTCGGCGTCCCGGCGGAAGGCGCCCACGAGGCCGCGCAGACCCCGGGTCTCGCCGCGCACGGGCTTCCCGGCCCGGGGCGCGCCGGGCAGTTCCAGGGTGATCGTGGCGGACCAGGCCTCCGCGCCCGGGCCGCTCTCCGTGATCCTCGCGTCGGTCAGGTGCAGGTCGACGACGCGTTCCTCGCTCATGATCCCCCGCTTTCGGTGTCGTGTGCGTCAGCCGAGGGCCACCAGCAGCAGCGACTCGACGAGCAGCACGCCGGCGGCGAGCTGCCACTGGAGCGCACGCACCCGGTCTCCGAGGGAGGCGGTGTGCGCGGCCGGCGGCTGCGGTGAGGGGGCCGGAGCGGCACCCGGCGGTCCGACGTGCGCGATGGCCACCCAGGCGATCTCGCGGGCCGGAACGGCCAGCCGTACGAAGGGGGCGGGCCAGGGCACGGGCGGTGCCCCCGGTTCCTCCTTGAGGATCTCGACCTTCCGCAGGACCAGCTCGCGCCGGTCCACCTCGGGGTGGGTGTTCATGGTGTGGAAGAACCCCTCCACGCGGTATCCGCCGCTCTTGAGCGCCACGACCAGCTTGGGGTGCTTGCCCTGCGGGATCTCGTTGTACAGCAGCTCGTACCACGCGTCGGAGCCGTGGATGCCTCCGCTCGTGGGCGGCCGCATCAGTCCCGCGGCGAGGAGCGCCAGCGCGGTCGCCGCGACGAGTTCCGCGGTCAGGCCGGCCACGGAGAGCTCCGGGTGGGCCGACACATACCGGGCGGTGCCGGAGATGAGCCCCTTCGGGCTGGGCAGGCTGGCGGGCCGGATCTCGTGCACCGCCGCCAGCAGTCCGGCGGCGACCGCCGTGGCGAGGGCGCCGACCAGCAGGACCCTGGCGGTCTCCACGAACGGGCTCTCCGCACGCAGCGGAGCACGCCGGCGCAGACTCAGTTCGAAGGCCAGGCCGGGGACCACGAAGACGAAGAAGACGAGAACCGCGGTGAACGAGGCGGGCAACGCTTCGCTCACTCCCGCGCGTCACCGGCCTGCCGGGGCGGCGGGGGTGGGGCCGGGGCCACGGCCGCGGCGGGGGGCGTCTCGAAGCTGGGGGACGGGTCGTCGTGCTGATGGTCGTCCGTCGGGGGTTCCGCCCGTACGACTCCGTAGTGGTCCTTCTGGTCCCGCCGGGTTCTGCCCTGGGGGCGGGGCCGGAGGCTCGGCTGCCCGCTGTCGGCCGGGCGTTCGTCGGATCGGGCGCCGGACTGTGCGTCGGACTGTGCGTCGGTCATGTCCCCCATACCTGACTCTCGTGTGCGCGGTCACCCGTCGCTCTCCGCACGGGCGGGCTTGCGCGGTGCCGCCTTGACCGCTCGTCACAACGTAACGCGGCAAGGGCGGCCGACCGGCTGAGGTGCCGAAGTCGACCGCCCTTGACTGAATCTGATCGGATGGGGGCGGGGGGGTGAGTACGGCGGCAGCCGCACCCCCTCACTCGTGGGCGATCGCCGCCAGCACGTTCATCCGGGACGCCCGCAGGGCCGGCAGCAGTGCCGCCACGACACCGACGACCGCCGAGCCGATGACCACGGCGACGATCGTGCCCCATGGGATCGCCAGTGCCTTCATGCCCTGCAGGGCCAGCACCTGCTGTATGCACACGCCCCACACCAGCCCCAGCGCCAGTCCCAGAACGGCGCCGAACACGGCGATCACCACCGACTCCAGCCGGATCATCCGCCGCAGCTGCCGCCGGGCCAGTCCGATCGCCCGCAGCAGCCCGATCTCCCGGGTCCGCTCCACCACCGACAGCGCCAGCGTGTTGACCACGCCGAGCACCGCGATCACGATCGCGAGGCCGAGCAGCGCGTAGACGAGGTAGAGCAGGACGGCGATCTGGTCGTGCACTAGCTTCTTGTAGTCGGCCTGGTCGCGCACCTGCACCTGCGGATACGGGTCGAGGGTCTTCTCCAGCCGGGGCCGCAGCTGATCGGCGTCCGTGCCCGCGGCCGCGTTCACGTACAGCGCGGAGTCCTGCCCGTCCGGGACGTACTTCTCGACGGTCTTGATCCCGAGGAACAGCCCGCCCTGCATGCCGAACCCGTCGGCGGCGTCCTGGTCGGTGAGCGCGCCCACCTTCAGCGAGGTCGTGCGGTCGCCGGGGAACTCCACCGGCAGCACACTGCCCAGCCGCACCCCGTGGTCCTCGGCGAAGTCCACGTCCATGCCGATCGCGCCGTCCGCCAGCGCCGCCGCCGAGTCGCCCTCGGCGTACGTGACACGGGCGACGTCGTCGACCTGGTCGTCGTATCCGGAGGCCGTCGTCTCGATCCGCTTGCCGTCCGGCAGTCGTACGGCGATCGGCGCGAACCGCTGCCGTACGACGAGACCGACGCCGTCGGTGTCCCGGACCGCGTCCGTCACCTCCTGGGAGAACGGCGTGAAGTTGGCGTTCTGGATCACGAAGTCCGCGCCGAGCGTCTTGTCGATCTGCTCGTCGAAGGACTTCGACATCGAGGCGCTCGCCACCGACATGCCGCCCACCAGGGCCAGGCCCACCATCAGCGCGGCGGCGGTGGCACCCGTGCGGCGGGGGTTGCGCAGGGCGTTGCGCTGGCTCATCCGCCCGATCGATCCGAACAGCGCGGGGAAGGCCGCGCCGAGCACCCGGATCACCGGGCGCACCAGCAGCGGTCCGGCGATCACGGTGGCGATCAGCGTCAGGACCACGCCCAGGCCCAGCAGGGAGGCCGCGGACGCCGTCTTCGAGGAGGTCGCACACCCGACCAGCGCGGCGGCACCCAGCGCCCCGACGACCGATCCGACCACCGCGCGCACCTTCAGCGGCCGGCCCACGCCGGCGATGTCCGCGGCCGCGAGGGCCGCCATGGGGGACACCGTGGCCGCGCGCCGGGCCGGGAGGTAGGCGGCCACGAAGGTCACGCCGACGCCGACGACGTACGCCGCCACCGGCGTCGCCCAGCCGACGACCATCTCCGTGGTCTTGAGGTTCATGCCGAACGTGCTCATCAGCTTGATCAGCCCGGCCGCGAGACCGATGCCGGCCGCGAGGCCCAGCGTGGAGCCGACCAGCCCGAGCAGCACCGCCTCGGTGAGCACCGAGCGGCGTACCTGACGGCGGTCGGCGCCGAGCGCGCGCAGCAGCCCCAGTTCACGGGTGCGCTGGGCGATCAGCATCGAGAAGGTGTTGACGATCAGGAACACGCCGACCAGGACGGCGACCCCGGCGAAGCCGAGCATCACGTACTTGATGACGTCGAGGAACCCGCCCAGGGACTCCGCCGAGGACTCGGCCTGCTCGTCCGCGGTCTTCACCTCGTACGGCCCCGAGCCGAGCGCGGCGGTGACGCGCCGCTTGAGCGTGGCGTCGGAGACCCCCTCCGCGGCGTCCACGGAGATGCTGGTGGCCTTGTCCGCCGAGCCCAGGAGTTCGGTCGCGGCCACCTTCGGGTCGAGGAAGACCAGGGCCGCGCCGGGGTTGGTGGTGGTGAAGGTGGCGATGCCGACGATCTCGACCTCGAAGGACCCCGGCTGGGCCATCACGGTGAGCGTGTCGCCGATGTCGACGTGCTTCTTGTCCGCGGTGTCCGCGTCGAGCATGGCCTGGCCGGCGCCCCGGGGGGCGTGGCCGGAGGTCAGCTTCACGGGGCTGCGGTCGGTGAGGTACCAGTCGGTGGCGATGGTGGGGGCGCCGGTGGTCGGGCCGACGGACTTGTTGTCGCTGTCGACGACCGTGATGTTCTGCACGCCGACGTCCGCGTGGGCGGAGGCGACCCCCTCGACCTGGGTGACCCGGGCCGCCAGGGAGGCGGGCACGGTCTGGACCGCCCCGCTCGGCACCTGGGAGTCGAGATCGTCCCTGGGCTCGACCGTCACGTCCGCCGCCGTGGACGCGAAGAGCCGGTCGAAGGTCCGGGTCACCGTGTCCGAGAAGATCAGACTGCCCGCGACGAACGCCACCGACAGGACGACGGCGAGGGCCGACAGCAGCAGCCGTCCCTTGTGCGCGAGGAAACTTCTGAGCGTGGCCTTCAGCACCTGGTCAGTCCTCCTCGGGGGTGCCGTCGCCGACCGGGGCACGACCGACGTCGAACCGCTTCATGCGTTCGAGCACGGCCTCCGCCGTGGGCCGCTCCATCTCGTCCACGATCCGGCCGTCCGCCAGGAAGAGCACCAGGTCGGAGTGGGCGGCGGCGCCCGGGTCGTGGGTGACCATGACGACCGTCTGACCGAGGTCGTCCACCGCCCGGCGCAGGAACGCGAGGACCTCCAGGCCGGCCCGTGAGTCCAGGTTGCCGGTCGGCTCGTCCGCGAAGATCAGCTCGGGGCGGGAGACGAGCGCCCGGGCGCAGGCCACCCGCTGCTGCTGACCGCCGGAGAGCTGGGCCGGCCGGTGCCGGAGCCGCTCCCGCAGCCCCAGCGTGTCGATCACCTGGTCCAGCCACTTCTGATCGGGCTTGCGGCCCGCGATGTCCATGGGCAGGGTGATGTTCTCGGCCGCGTTCAGCGTCGGGATCAGGTTGAACGACTGGAACATGAAGCCGATCCGGTCCCGCCGCAGCCGGGTCAGCTCCCGGTCCTTCAGCCCTGTGATCTCCGTGTCGCCGAGCCACACCTGACCGGCCGACACGGTGTCCAGGCCGGCCAGACAGTGCATCAGGGTGGATTTTCCGGACCCCGAGGGCCCCATGACCGCGGTGAAGCGGCCACGCGCGATGTTCACGTCCACCGAGTCCAGGGCCAGCACCGTGGTCTCGCCGGAGCCGTACGCCTTGGTCAGACCGTGGGCACGGGCCGCGATCCCGTCGGGGGTGGACAAGGCCGCTGTGGACAAAACTGCCTCCTCGCTCGCGTCGACGTGCCGAGACTAGTGTGACCCGCTCCACGCCGGTATCGCTTTTCCGTTCCGGCGCGCCCTTGCCGTTGCTAGCATCCCGGCGCTAGCGTCGAGGTATGGCGAAGACCCAGCTGAACGTACGCGTCGACGAGGGCACGGCCCGGGCCGCCCGCGAGCGCGCCACGGCCCGCGGCATGAGCGTCAACCGTTACATCGAAGAGCTGGTCAGACAGGACGCCGGGGAAGTGGGCCACACCTTCGTGGAGGCCGCGGCCGACTTCATGAAGCGGTACGAGAACGTCTTCGCGGAGGAATTCGGCGCGGACCGCGAGGGCGCGGTACGCGAGGGCGGCACGCGCGAAGGTCGCCGCTGATCCCTTGAGCGACCTCCGGATCGACCTCGCCTGGCTCCTCATGCTCGCCGAACAGAAGACCCCGGGTGACCCCCAGGTCACCGACTGGGGTGCCCTGGTCGCCGCCGTGGCGCGCCACCAGGCGGAGATATTCGACGTGCCCGTCTACGACGACCCGCAGGCCCGCGCCGCCGCCCTGCTCCAACTCCTCATCCACGTCCCCGCGCTGGAGCGCTCCAACGCCCTCTTCGCCTGCGCGGTCGCCTACGCCTACCTCGTCGCCAGCGGTCTGAAGGTGGCCACCTCGCCCGAACAGGTGCGGGATCTGGCGAAGCTGGTCAAGAGCGGTGAGGCGACGGTGTTCGACATCGCTCGGGAACTGCGCCAGTGGAGCCTATGAGGGCCTGTGGGCCGAACCGAGGACACAGGGGGAGAAGGGGAGTCTCGGCCCCTTCTCCGGCAGCGACATCCGCCGGTACGGGCCGAGTTCGAACCCGGCGTCGCGCAGCGCCCCGACCGTGTCGCGGGTGAGGTGACAGCCGCCGGCGAGGGACGGCCAGACCGTACGGTCCAGCGCGCGCTGGGCGGCGAGCATCGCCCGGCCGCCGCCGGGGCCGTGCTCGAAGAACCGCAGCTCGCCGCCGGGCCGCAGCACGCGCCGCAGTTCGGCGAGCGCGCGCGGCACGTCCCGCACACTGCACAGCACCAGGGAGACCACGGCCGCGTCGAAGGCCTCGCTCTTCACCGGCAGCGCCTCCGCCAGGCCCGGTACGACGTCGACGGGCACCTCGGCGCGCAGGGCCGCCTCCCGCGCCGAGCGCCGCATCCGGCGCTCGGGCTCGATCGCCACGACCTCCGAGACGGCACCCGGATAGTGCGCGAAGTTCAGTCCGTTGCCCGCGCCGATCTCGATGACCCGGCCGGAGAGCCCGGCGAGCAGCCGGTCCCGCACACCGGCGAGACCGGCCCGGGTCTCCGCGGCCGTGCCGAGCAGGGTGTAGCAGCGGGCGAACAGCGGATGGTGGACGGGATCACCGGGCACCCGGCCGGAGCCGGCGGACCGAATCGGCATGACGACCTCCCGGACAGGACGGGCCTACCGGGATTCTCCCCCGCCCGGACCCGCCGCACCCCCGCTGCCGCTCACGGACGCGTCACCGGATGAAGTCGCGCACCTGCTGGTACACGCCGAGGTCGTTGTTCATGTCGTTGTGCGAGATGCACCCGACGCCGACATTGGTGGCCCCGCTCAGCAGGGCCGAGGAGTCCGGGTCGATGGCGGCGTCGCAGTTCGACCAGTAGGTCGCGTAGTTCACGCTGCCCGGCGTCTCGTCACCGGAGTTGAGCGCGGTGAGGAACGAGCTGCCGGTGACCATCTCGGCGCAGGAGGTGTACAGCCAGCTGCACCAGGAGGCGACCGACGTGCCGTGGTTGACGCCCGCGACGGAGACGAAGTCGTCCACGGAGGACGTGCCGCCGAGGTTCTTGAGGTAGTAGCGGGCGCTGAGGGCGCCCATGGAGTGCACGACCACGTCGACCTTGCTCGCGCCGGTTCTCGCCAGCACGTTCTTGATCTCGGTGGACAGCTGCGAGGCGGTCGTGGCGTTCGACTGGGTCCAGCTGTACGACCACGCGTCCAGCTCGGCCGACGTGTACCCGTCGGCCTTGAAGTCGGCGACCCAGTCGTCCCAGCTGCTGGAGTCGCTGCTGAGACCGTGCACGAAGACGACCGGGTCGTGGGTCGCGGCGTGGGCTGTGGGGGCGGAGAACGACAGTGACAGAAGGAGCGAAGAGGCCGCGGCCGTGATGACCGCGGCGATGCGACGCTTGCGGCGCTGCATGATGCCTCCTGAAACGGGTGGGGTTGCCAGGAGTGTCCGGGCGGGTCTACGCGCGCCGCATCGGTGAAATCGCCGGTCTTTACGGTTCAAGTAACTCGCCAGTAACGTCAGTTGCGTGGTGACTCGAGTGAACCCCCCACGTGCCGACCGCACTTCGCCATCGCCACTCCCGGACGCGTGGCAGCGCCCGGCCTCCTCGCTGCCCGAGGGCGTCCGGGTGCGGGTGCTGCGTCTCGTATACGGCGATCAGCGCGCCGCCGCCGAACTGGCGGCGCGGCTCACCGACCGGCAGGCGGCCGGACTGGACCCGCTGCCGACCCACCCCGCCGAACTGGCCCCCGGCCTCCTGCACGGCTACCGCGGCGAGATCCGCGCCCTGCCCGACGACACCCGGCTGCTCCTGCTGCTCGCCGCCGCCGACCAGTACCCGGTGGCCACCCACGCCTTCCTGCGCGCCGTCGCCGCCGCCCGCCTGGACACCCGGCCGCTGGAGACCGCCGAGGCGGCCGGGCTCGCGTACGCCACGGCGGGCGGGGTCGGCTTCCGCGACGCCTGGACGCGGATCGCCGCGTACGAGACGGCCGCGCCGGCCGACCGGCGTGACGCCCACCGGCTGCTGGCCCGCGTCCTGCACGACGACACCGAGCTGCCGCGCCGCTCCTGGCACCGGGGCGCCGGCGCCCTCGGCCCCAGCGGGCGGCTCGCCGCGGAGCTCACGACGGCGGCCGAGCGGGCCCGCCGGGCCGCCGACCCGGCCCTCGCCTGCGCCCTCACCGAACGCGCCGCCGCGCTCAGCACGGACCCCCGTGAACAGTCCCGCCTCCTCGCCCGCGCGGCGGCCGACGCCTGGAACTCCGGCGAGGCCGACCGCTCCCGCACCCTCGCCGCCCGCACCGACGTCGACGCCCTGAGCGGCGTCCTCGCCCTGCGCACCGGCCAGGCGGGGGAGGCGTTCGACGCACTGCTGGCGGGCGCGGTACGGGCAAGTGGCCCTGCCGACATGTCGACCACCACCGCCACCCCACCGCCCCGCACGGGCACACCACCCACCAACTCCCCGGCCCCACCCGAGCCTCCCGGCACACCCCCCACCCGTCCCCCGGCCGCACCTGAACCTCCCGGGACACCACCCACCCATCCGCCGACCGCGCCTGAACCTCCCGGCTCCCAGCCCGAGCCCTCTGGCGCACCGACCGCCCGTCGTCCGGCCGCGCCCGAGCTTTCCGGCTCGGCGGCGGTCCGTCGCCCGGTCGTGCCCGAGCCCTCTGGCGCACCGACTGTCCGTCGTCCGGCCGTGCCTGAGCCTCCCGGCCCGGTGGCCGTCCGTCCCCCGGCCCCGCCGGAGCCCGCCAGCCCGGGGTCCGTGCGTCGTCCGGTCGTGCCTGAGCCTTCCGGCTCGGCGTCCGTCTCTCCTCCCGCCCCGCCCGAGCCTCCGGGCCCGGCGACCATTCGTCCCCAGGTCCCGCCTGAGCCGTCCGGCCCGGTGGCCGTCCGTCACCCGGCCGTGTCCGAGGCTGTCGGTCCGGCGGCCGGCGGCCGTGCCGTCGCGCCCTCCCCGCCCGTTGTCGAACTTCTCCTCGCCCGGGCCACCGAAGCCGCCGTCTACACGGGTGACTTGAGGCGATGCCGGGAAGCCGTGCGCGTGGCACGGCGGTTGGGGGTCGCGCCGCCGGGAGTGCTCGCCGGGGTCGCCGCCGCCGTCGACGGGCGGTACGGAGACGCCCGCGATCTGCTGGAGGCGACCGCCGGGCGGTGCGGGCCGGGCGGCGACCCCACCCTCCTCCTGCACGCCGGCATCGCCGCCCTGATGCTCGGCGACCACACCCGCGCCGCCACCGCCACCCTCCGCGCGGCGGCCGCCGCCCGGGCCCGCGGCCTCACCGCGACCGTCTCCCAGGCGATGGAGTTCCGCGCGTACACCGACTTCTGGACCGGCCGCCCACGCGCCGCCGAGACCGCCGCGCTGGACGCGCTACGGCAGGCGTACGCCACCGGACAGGACAACGGCGCCTGCCATCTGCAGGCCGCTCTCGCGATGTTCGCCGCCCTCACCGGCGACGGCGACCTGTGCCGGGAGCGCGCCGCGGCGGCCCGGTCCTACGCCCTCGCGCACGGGCTCGGTCTGCCCGCCGCCCTCGCCCAGTGGGCGCTCGCCCTCCTCGACCTCGGCGCCGGACGCTACGCCGCCGCCGCGGCCCGGCTGCGTGCCCTCGCCGCCCTCGGCCCGGGACACGGCCACCGGGCCGTCCGCCACCTGGCCACCCCGCACTACGTCGAGGCCGCCGTGCGCGCCGGCGACACCCGGATGGCCCGGGCCGCGCACGCCGACTACGACCGCTGGGCCCGCGCCGTCCGCAGCCCCGACGACCTCGCCCTCAGCGCCCGCTGCCGGGCCCTGCTCACCCCGGGCGCCGACGCGGTGGAGCACTACCGCACCGCCCTGGACCTGCACGCCGACGGCACCCGCGCCTTCGAACGCGCCCGTACGGAACTGCTGTTCGGCAGCGCCCTGCGCCGGCTGCGCCGACGCGCGGAGGCCCGCGACCGGCTGCACAGCGCCCGCGAGGCCTTCGAGTCCTTCGGCGCCCCGCACTGCGCCGAGGCGGCCCGCGCCGAACTCCGTGCCCTCGGCGCCCCCGCCACTCCCGCACACGGCGCCGACACCCCCACCGCCCGTCTGACCGCCCAGCAGCTCATGGTCGCCCGCATGGCCGCCGAGGGCGCCACGAACCGCGAGATCGCCGCCCGCCTCGCCCTCAGCCCCCGCACCATCGACCACCACCTGCGCGGCGTCTTCACCCGCCTCGGCATCCGCTCCCGCATCGAACTGGTACGGCTGCTGGCCGAGACGGACTGACGGCTGTCCGGCGGATCGTGCCGAGGACCTGGGGCCCGGGCACGATCCGCCGGACGGGCGTCTAGGACGCGGACGCCTCCCGGAACGTCTCCGCCTCCCACGTCCCGTCCAGTCGCGGCGCCAGCCAACCCGGAGCCGCCGTACGGAAGCCGGCGGGCGTCAGCGCACCCGCGCCCATCGGCAGGGCCCCCAGCAGCGGGGCGCCGGCGACATCCGGCAGGTCCGAGACGTTGCACCGCATCGCCAGATCGGGGGAGTCGGGCCAGCCGCCGATGACGACACCCAGCAACTCCACACCACGCGACCGCAGTTCACGGGCGGTCAGTTCCGTGGTGTTCAGCGTGCCCAGTCCCGCCGAGGCCACCACCAGCACCGGCGCCCGCAGCGCCTGGGCCACGTCCGCCAGCGTCCCGCCCGCCTCGTCGAACCGTACGAGCAGCCCGCCCGCCCCCTCGACGAGCACCAGGTCGTGCCCGGCGGCCAGTTTCCGCGCCGCCTCCACCACGTCCTGCGGCCGCACCGGCGGCAGACCCGCCCGCCGGGCCGCCGTCGCCGGGGCCAGCGGTTCGGGATAGCGGGCGGTCTCGGCCGCCGTCACCGCGCCCGCGAGCCGCGCGACCTCGTCCGCGTCCCCGCGCTCGTCCGGAGCGACGCCCGTCTGCGCGGCCTTCAGAACGGCCACCGAGCGGCCCGCCGCGAGCGCGGAGGCGGCGACGGCCGCCGTGGTCACGGTCTTGCCGACCTCCGTGCCCGTCCCCGTGATCACCAGGATCGGCATGCTCATCCCTCCCGCGCCGCCGCGCACACCGCGCGGGCGATCCGTGCCACGTCCGCGTCACCGGTGACGTACGGCGGCATCGTGTAGACCAGGTCGCGGAACGGCCGCAGCCAGACACCCTCCCGCACGGCCGCCTCCGTGGCGGCCCTCATGTCCACGGCGTGATCGAGCTGCACCACCCCGATGGCCCCGAGCACACGGACGTCCCGCACACCGGGGAGCCCGGCGGCCGGCGCCAGCCCCTCCCGCAGCCCCGCCTCGATCCGCTTGATCTCGGCGAGCCAGTCCTGACCGAGCAGCAGCTCGATCGAGGCGCAGGCGACGGCGGCGGCCAGCGGGTTGCCCATGAACGTCGGGCCGTGGGCCAGCACCGGCACCTCGCCCCGCGAGATCCCGTCGGCCACCCGCGCGGTGCACAGCGTCCCGGCCAGCGTCAGGTATCCGCCGGTCAGCGCCTTGCCCACGCACATCACGTCCGGCGTCACCGCGGCGTGCTCCGCCGCGAACAGCGCGCCCGTGCGCCCGAACCCGGTCGCGATCTCGTCGAACACCAGCAGTACGTCGTGCGCGTCGCACGCCTCGCGCAGCACCCGCAGATACGCGGGGGAGTGGAACCGCATCCCGCCCGCGCCCTGCACCACCGGCTCCACGATCACCGCGGCCAGTTCGTCCGCGTGCCGCCCGATCGCGGCGCGCAGCCCCTCGGCGTACTCCTCCTCGTACTCCACGGGAGGCGGTTCCACGAAGACCTGACGGGGCAGCACCCCGGTCCACAGCTCGTGCATCCCGCCCTCGGGGTCGCACACGGACATCGGCTGCCAGGTGTCGCCGTGATAGCCGCCGCGCCAGGTCAGCAGGCGCCGCTTGGCGGGGCGGCCGAGCGAGCGCCAGTACTGCAGGCACATCTTCACCGCGACCTCGACCGACACCGAACCGGAGTCGGCGAGGAAGACATGCTCCAGCCCGTCGGGCGACATGTCGACAAGGAGCTTCGCCAGCCGTACGGCGGGCTCGTGCGTCAGCCCGCCGAACATCACATGGCTCATCCGCCCCAGCTGCTCGCGCGCGGCCTCGTTCAGCACCGGGTGGTTGTAGCCGTGGATCGCCGACCACCAGGACGACATGCCGTCGACCAGCTCGCCCGACCCGTCCGCAAGACGCAGCCGCACCCCGCTCGCCGACTCCACGACGAGCGGGTCGACCCGACCGGGCATCGGACCGTACGGATGCCAGACGTGCCGTCGGTCCAGCTCCAGCAGCTCGGTGACGGGCAGCTCAGGCATTGGGCGCGAGGTCGGTACCGGCGCCACGGCGGCGTACGGCGACCAGGTCCGTACGGGGCTCGTTGCCCGCGAGCGCGGCAGCGGCGGCGGACGCCGTCCCGCACACCCCGGCCCCCTCGTGCGTCCCGCAGCCCGCGGCACCGTCCGCGGGGGACCCGCAGCCCGACCCGCAGCCGGCCTCGGCGTGCGAGCCGCAGCCGCCACCGCCCGCGGCCAGCCGGTGCTCCGGCAGCGTGACCTCGCCCGCGCCCTCCACCTCGAAGCCCGCGTCCGCGATCATCTCCAGGTCGGCCTTGCCGGCCTGCCCCTCGGTCGTGAGGTAGTCGCCGAGGAAGATGGAGTTGGCCAGGTGCAGGGCCAGCGGCTGCATGGTGCGCAGATGGACCTCGCGGCCGCCCGCGATGCGCACCTCGATGTCGGGGCAGACGAACCGGACCATCGCCAGGATGCGCAGACAGCGCTGCGGGGTGAGGTTCCACTCCTTGGCCAGCGGGGTGCCCTCGACCGGGATGAGGAAGTTGACCGGCACCGAGTCCGGGTCCAGCTCGCGCAGCGAGAAGACCACGTCCACCAGGTCCTCGTCCGTCTCGCCCATGCCCGCGATCAGGCCCGAGCAGGCCGACAGCCCGGCCGCGTGCGCCTTCTGGACCGTGTCCACCCGGTCGGCGTACGTGTGGGTGGTCGTGATGTCCCCGTACGTCGACTCGGACGTGTTGAGGTTGTGGTTGTAGGCGTCCGCGCCCGCCTCGCGCAGCCGTTCGGCCTGGCCGTCGGAGAGCAGCCCCAGGCAGGCGCACACCTCGACGCCCTCGTTCTGCTCCTTGATGGCCTTGATCGTGTCCGAGACCCGGTCCACGTCCCGGTCCGTCGGGCCGCGCCCGGACGCCACCAGGCAGACCCGCTTGGCCCCGCCCGCGAGCCCGGCCGCCGCGGCCCTGGACGCCTCGTCCGGCTTCAGCCAGGTGTACTTCAGGATCCCGGCCTCGGAGCCGAGTCGCTGGGAGCAGTACGAACAGTCCTCGGGGCACAGCCCCGACTTGAGGTTGACGAGGTAGTTCAGTTTCACCCGTCGCCCGAACCAGTGCCGGCGCACCTTTCCGGCCGCGGCCACCACGTCCAGCACGTCGTCGTCGGAAGTGGCGAGGACGGCCAGCGCTTCCTCGCGGGTCGGCAGCTCGCGCCGAAGCCCCTTGTCCACCAGCGTGTTCAGCAGGTCCATGAGAGCCGATCCTGTCCTACCGACCCGCCTCGGGCCAAGGTAGGGATCACACAACACACCCGGTTCGACGTGTGGGTATTGCCACACCGTGGGTAGCGGTTCATGCCGCTAGTGTCTGTCCGCTACCTACAAAAGCCCCGGAGGACCCATGGCGTTCGGCTGGATCGACGAACAGGCGGAACTGCGCCGCCGGGCCGGACTCGTACGGACGCTGCGGCCCCGCCCGGCCGACTCCGCGCTGCTCGACCTCGCGAGCAACGACTACCTGGGCCTGTCCCGCCACCCCGAGGTCCGGGAGGGCGCCGCGGCGGCCGCACGGGCCTGGGGCGGCGGCGCGACCGGCTCCCGGCTGGTCACCGGCACCACCGAGCTGCACACCGAGCTGGAGCGGGAGCTGGCCGACTTCTGCGGGGCGGAGGCGGCCCTCGTCTTCTCCTCCGGGTACGCCGCCAATCTGGCCGCGGTCACCGCGCTGGCCCCGCACGGCTCCCTGATCGTCTCCGACGCGGGCAACCACGCCTCGCTCATCGACGGCTGCCGGCTGGCCCGGGGCACCACCCAGGTCGTCCCGCACGCCGACCCGGACGCCGTGCGCAAGGCCCTCGGCACCCACGACGGCCCCGCGGTGGCCGTCTCCGACACGGTCTTCTCGGTCGACGGCGACGCCGCCCCGCTGGCCGGTCTGGCGGCCGCCTGCCGGGAGTACGGCGCCGGGCTGGTGGTGGACGACGCGCACGGCCTCGGCGTGCTCGGGAACGGCGGGCAGGGCGCCCCGTACGCGGCGGGTCTCGCCGGTGCCGAGGACGTCGTCGTCACGGTGACGCTGTCGAAGTCCCTCGGCAGTCAGGGCGGTGCCGTGCTGGGGCCGGCGCGGGTGATCGAGCATCTGGTCAACGCCGCCCGGACGTTCATCTTCGACACCGGGCTGGCCCCGGCGGCGGCGGGCGCGGCGCTGGCGGCGCTGAGGCTGCTGCGCCGGGAACCGCAGCGGGCGGTACGCGCGCGTGCGGTGGCTGCCGAGCTGCACTCCCGGCTGACGGCCGCGGGCCTGGAGGCGGTACGTCCGGACGCCGCGGTCGTCTCCGTGCGGGCGCCGTCCCCGGAGGGGGCCGTGCGGTGGGCGGCGGACTGCCGGTCGGCAGGCCTGGCCGTGGGCTGCTTCCGTCCTCCCTCCGTGCCCGACGGCATCTCGCGCCTCAGGCTGACCGCCCGTGCGGACCTCTCCGGGGCCGAGCTGGAACGCGCTGTACGGGTCATCGGGGAGACACGACCATGAGTCGGCGTGACACGGCCGTGAGCCGCCCCTGTCGGCGGATGGCGGGGATCGTGCGTCGGTGACCGACGCGGTGATCAGCGGAACGCGGCCGTGAAACCCGACCAGCTCTCGGGGGAGAAGAGCAGGGCGGGCCCGGACGGGTCCTTGGAGTCGCGTACGGCCAGCAGTCCGGCCCAGGGCCCGGAGGCCGGCCGGGCCGTCTCCACGCAGTTGTTGGCTCCCGTGCTGTAGCTGCTGCGCAGCCACCGCACCTGCGGGAGAGCGTGGGGATCGGTGCTGCGAGGTACGTTCCGAGGCAGTGCTGACATGGTGCCTCCCTACGCGCCGTCAGCTGTCGCGGCGATGTAGTCCAGTGATTCCTCGGGCGAAAGGGCATGGGCCCGAAGGGCGTTGAAGGCCTCGGTGTAGGCCTCGAGGTCTTCTTTCCGTTCGAGATAGAGGCTACTCGTCAAGTGGTCGAGAACAACCACATCCAGATCAGAACCGCTCGGAAATGAGAAGATAACGAAAGGCCCGGTTACCCCGATATGGGCACCGGCCGAGAACGGCAATACCTGCAGCCGTACGTGGGGCAGCCGCGCCGCCTCCCTCAGCCGTCCGAGCTGACGGGCCATGACCTCCGGGCCGCCCACCTCCCGCCGCAGCACCGCCTCGTCCAGCACCGCGCTCAGCAGGAGCGGCGGCTCCCTGCGCAGCACGTCCTGACGGGCGATCCGCACCTCCACCAGCGTGTCGAGCTGCTCCTCGTCCGCCCCCTCCACCGCCGCCCGGGTCACCGCGCGCGCGTACTCGGGCGTCTGGAGCAGCCCCGGGACAACGGTCGTCTCCAGGGTGCGCATCGCGCCGGCCTGCGACTCCAGGCTGATGAAGTCCCGGTAGGCGGCCGGCAGCACCCCGCGGTAGGCGTGCCACCAGTGCTCCCGGCCGCCGCTCTCCTCCGAGCCGGCCAATGCCAGCATCAGCGACCGCAGGTGCGGGTCGGCCACTCCGTAGGCGTCGAGAAGCAACCGCACATCGGCCGGTTTCGTACCACTGGTGCCGGTCTCTATACGGCTCACCTTGGACTGGTGCCAGCCGACGAGCCGGGCCGCCTCACCGCTCGTGAGCCCCGCCCGGGCGCGCAGACTGCGCAGCTCGGCGCCCAGCTTCCGGCGGCGCACCGCGGGGCCGTGCTGCATGGGCTCCTCCATATTCCTGACGGGCCGTCCAAATTGTTCGACCGTGGCAGAGTTCACCGCATCGGGCGACAGATATATGCATATCTTGGTGGATCGCCACCGGGACCGGCGCGGTAATGGCAGTCTGGCGAAGAAGCACCGGTCCGGGACCGTACTCGAACCATCCGCAGCGTGTCGGACTCCGGTCCCATGGGAAAGGGACGAGGTCGCCATGGCAGACCATCTGGAAGCATCCGTCACTCTGCCGAGCGATCCCGCCTCGGTCTCCGCCGCCCGCGGCTTCGTGGCCGGCACCCTCGGCGAGTGGGGTCTGCCGGCGGACACCGAGGCGGCCGACACCATCCGGCTGATCGTCTCCGAACTCGCCACCAACGCCGTACAGCACACCTTCGGGCTGTCACCCACCTTCACGGTGGCCCTCGTCCTCGACCGTGACGAGCGCCTGTGGATCGGCGTGACCGACAGCCACCCGCGCTTCCCCAAACGACTGCCGGCCGCCGTCCAGCAGGACAACGGCCGAGGTCTGGTGATCATTCGCTGGCTGACCGCCGAGTGCGGCGGCAAGCTCAGAGTCCGCCCCACGCGCGAGGGCGGCAAGACGGTCGCGGTGGAGCTGCCCTGGACCGTCCCGGCGGAGCCGGCCGTGGAAGCCGTGGCGAGCCCGCCGGCGGGGGAGCTCCCGGGGCGGTGACGGCGCGCCAGGACACCGTCACCGCCCCGGAAGGACGACGAGGGTCAGCGGACCCGGCCGTACCAGACGCTCTTGGTCCAGATCTTCTGCAGCTTCACCACGTCTCCCGTCTTGGGCGAGTGCCAGATCTTGCCCTTACCGGCGTAGATGCCGACGTGGTACACGTTCGACCCCGAGTGGAAGAACACCAGGTCGCCGGCCTTGCGGTTGCCGGCCGAGATGTGGCGGGTCTTGTTGTACTGCTGCGCCGCCGTACGCGGCAGCGTCTTGCCCGCCTTCTTGAACGAGTACAGCGTGAGACCCGAGCAGTCGAACCTCTTCGGCCCGGTCGCCCCGTACTTGTACGGAGAGCCCTTCTTGGACGCCGCGACCTGCAGTGCCTTGGTCGCCGGTGTGGCAGCCGCCGCGTCGGAGGCGACACCGGGGATCACGATCGAGCCACCGACGGCGGCGATGGCGAAGGCAGAGGCCGTACCGGCCCGGGCCATGAGCGACGGGACACGATTGAGCGCAGTCATGCGCAACCCTTCGTCAACCGCCTGTGAAGGATGACCTGTCGGATTCGGGCTGACAAAGGTGCCCGGCCGCTCGCGCGGCTTCACCCCAAGGGTTGCTCGGTCCGGCGTCTCCTCCACGGAGACGACGTGCCGGCGACCCGTCGTGCTTGGGTCCTCCACTCCTGCCGATGCACTTCTGTCGACCGGTCAATCCGGGCAGCGGCAGGACTCGGCGTCCGCCCGGACCGCCCCGCCGCTTGTGGCGGGGACTTGTCGTCAGACAGGGATCTTGACTCACCGTTGACCAAAAATCCCAATGGAACCGTGGATTTGTGGGGTTACTCACCACTCACCCGTTCGGGTGGACACCCTGATGGACGCTCAGGTGTCAAGAGCGCCATAAGCCCTCCGACCTGCGGCGCTACCCCTTGTACGGCTCCGGAAAACGGCGCTTTCGGCAACTCGCGCGCGCTCGCGAGGGGAGCCACCGCTCCGCCGAACGGGGGTAATCCGTCTGGTGCGTTTCGGGTCCGGTCCGGACGTCGCGCTCGTGACGCGGCCGTGCCGGGCCGGACGGCCGTGGGTCAACTGTCGGAGAGCGGAGGCACCGTGACACGCGCCGTACGGCGCTCCCCGTCCAGGACGCGCAGCGCCCGCGCGAGGGTCGGCGCGGACAGCTCGCTCTCGCCCCGCTGGTGCATCAGCGCCAGCGCGTCACGCAGCTCCGCCGCCCTCGCCACCAGCGCCTGGGCGGCCCGCAGGCCGCGGTACGTGTCGCCGTGGCGGGCGGGATTGATCCGCCCGAGCAGGTCCACCACGTCCAGGTAACGGTCGATCAGTTCGGCCTCGGCGCGGGTCAGCGCGGGCAGCGGCGGCAGCTCGGGGACCATCGGGCGCTCACCTCGCGCCCGGCGCGCCGGCCGCGCCCCTGCGGCTCGGGACGACCCCGTCCACCAGGCCGTACTCCACCGCCTGAGCCGCGGTCAGGATCAGGTCCCGTTCGATGTCCTCGGTCACCCGTTCGGGGGTGCGTCCGGTGTGCCGAACGAGCATCTCCTCCAGCAGGTCCCGGGTGCGGGCCAGTTCCTCCGCCTGGATCGCCAGATCGGAGGTCTGCCCCTCCACCGGCCCGGGCAGTGCCGGCTGCCGGATGACCATCCGGGCGCCGGGCAGCGCGAACCGCTTGCCCGGCGTGCCCGCCGCCAGCAGGACCGCCGCCGAGGAGCCGGCCCGGCCGAGGCAGGTCGTCTCCACGTCGCAGGTCACGTACCGGAGCGTGTCGTAGATCGCCGTCATCGCGCTGAACGAGCCGCCGGGGGAGTTGATGTACAGCGCGATGTCCCGGTCCGGGTCCTTGTGCTCCAGGTACATGAACTGGGCCATCACGTCGTTCGCCGAGGTGTCGTCGATGGGCGTTCCCAGGAAGACGATCCGCTCCTCCAGCAGCTTCGAGTACGGATCCATCGTCCGGTGTCCGAAGCTCGTGCGCTCGGTGAACTCGGGCAGGACATGGCGGGCGGACGGTCGGGTCATGGGAGAACCCCTCCTTCTGCGTCGGGCGCATCTGTAAAAAATGTACAGGACGTACGTGACGTTAGAATGGGGTCATGGCCTACGAGATTCCGGTGACACAAGCCAGGGCTGAACTCGCCGACCTGATCAACCGGGTGGTGTACGGCGGTGAGCGCGTCGTCGTGACGCGGCACGGCAAGCCCCTGGTCGCCCTCGTCTCCGCAGCCGACCTGGAACGACTCGACGAGCTCGACCGGCCGGCCGAGGAGCAGGTGATCAGCTCGGTCTCCGCCGTGCGCGAGGTCGGTTCCGCTCCGCGCGAACGCCGGCGGTTCGGCATCGCGGCGGAACACCGGGGCGGCGCCGCGGCGGAGCACCGAGGAGGTGCCGCGGCGGAACACCGGGGGACCGGCCCGTCGTAGACACCGCGGGCGGCGCGACTCCCGGACGTCACCCGCGCTGCGCGGCATCCGCCGTCCGGGTGACGGCCCGCGCGCGTGGACGTGCGTGCCGGGGTGCGGCCGGAAGCCTGATGGATCACGGCTTGGTTAACGTGCTCGAAATGCGCTCCAACTAGCCTGCCCCTCCACGCCACCAGGGGTTTTCCTCGTGGCCGCGGCAACCGGGCCCCGCACGGTCCGGAGCGAGGATGTGAGGTGGGACGTGCAACTGACCCCGCACGAGCAGGAGAGGCTGCTGATCCATGTCGCGGCCGACGTCGCCGAGAAGCGCCGGGCCCGCGGGCTGAAGCTCAACCACCCCGAGGCCGTGGCCCTGATCACCTCGCACATCCTGGAGGGCGCGCGGGACGGGCGCACCGTCGCCGAACTCATGGCGTCCGGCCGCAAGCTGCTCACCCGCGACGACGTCATGGAGGGCATCCCCGAGATGATCCACGACGTCCAGGTCGAGGCCACCTTCCCCGACGGCACCAAGCTCGTCACCGTCCACGACCCGATCGTCTGACGGGGGAGGCCGCCATGATTCCCGGAGAGATCCTCTTCGCCGAGGACCCGATCGTCTACAACGAGGGCCGCGAGGTCACCCGGCTCACCGTCCTCAACGCCGCCGACCGGCCCGTCCAGGTCGGCTCCCACTACCACTTCGCCGAGGCCAACCCCGGTCTGGAGTTCGACCGCGCGGCGGCGCGCGGACAGCGGCTGAACGTCGCCGCCGGCACCGCCGTGCGCTTCGAGCCCGGGATCCCCGTCGACGTGGAACTCGTCCCGCTCACCGGCGCGCGGATCGTGCCCGGGCTGCGCGGGGAGACCGGAGGTGCCCTCGATGCCTGAGATCTCCCGTCCCGCGTACGCCGACCTGTTCGGCCCGACCACCGGGGACCGGATCCGGCTGGCCGACACCGACCTGCTGATCGAGATCGAGGAGGACCGTTCCGGCGGTCCCGGGCTCGCCGGTGACGAGGCGGTCTTCGGCGGTGGCAAGGTCATCCGGGAATCCATGGGCCAGGCGCGTGCTACGCGCGCAGACGGCACGCCCGACACCGTGATCACCGGGGCCGTCATCGTCGACCACTGGGGGATCGTCAAGGCGGACGTGGGCATCCGCGACGGCCGGATCACCGCGATCGGCAAGGCGGGCAACCCCGACACCATGGACGGCGTCCATCCCGACCTGGTCCTCGGCCCGGAGACCGAGGTCATCGCCGGCAACGGGCGGATCCTGACGGCCGGCGCGGTCGACGCGCACGTCCACTTCATCTGTCCCCAGATCGCCGACGAGGCGCTGTCCGCCGGGGTCACCACCCTGGTCGGCGGGGGCACCGGTCCCGCCGAGGGCTCCAAGGCCACAACGGTGACGCCGGGCCCCTGGCACCTCGCCCGCATGCTGGAGGCGATGGAGCAGTACCCGCTGAATATCGGCTTCCTCGGCAAGGGCAACACCGTCTCGCACGAGGCGATGCTGTCCCAGATCCGGGGCGGGGCGCTGGGCCTGAAGCTGCACGAGGACTGGGGCTCCACGCCCGCCGTGATCGACGCGGCCCTGACGGTGGCGGAGCGGACGGGCATCCAGGTCGCCATCCACACGGACACCCTGAACGAGGCCGGGTTCGTCGGCGACACGCTCGCCGCGATCGCCGGGCGGGGCATCCACGCGTACCACACCGAGGGTGCGGGCGGCGGGCACGCGCCGGACATCATGACCGTCGTCTCCGAGCCGCACGTGCTGCCCAGCTCGACCAACCCCACGCGGCCGTACACCGTCAACACCGCCGAGGAACACCTCGACATGCTGATGGTGTGCCACCACCTCAACCCGGCGGTCCCGGAGGACCTGGCCTTCGCCGAGTCGCGGATCCGTCCGTCCACGATCGGCGCGGAGGACATCCTGCACGACCTCGGCGCCATCTCGATCATCTCCTCCGACGCGCAGGCCATGGGCCGGGTCGGAGAGG
This sequence comes from Streptomyces sp. NPDC001381, assembly GCF_042895685.1. NCBI lineage: Bacteria > Bacillati > Actinomycetota > Actinomycetes > Kitasatosporales > Streptomycetaceae > Streptomyces > Streptomyces sp. NPDC001381. The sequence continues at coordinate 167,012 of NZ_JBIAWO010000005.1, forward strand.
TCGTCCTGCGGACCTGGCAGACCGCGCACGTCATGAAGCGGCGGCGGGGCGCACTGCCCGGGGACGGGCGCGCGGACAACCACCGGGTACGGCGCTATGTCGCCAAGTACACGATCAACCCGGCGCTGGCACAGGGACTGGCGCGGGAGATCGGCTCCGTCGAGACGGGCAAGCTCGCCGACCTCGTCCTGTGGGAGCCGGCGTTCTTCGGTGTCAAACCGCACCTCGTCATCAAGGGCGGCCAGATCGCGTACGCCCAGATGGGTGATGCGAACGCCTCGATCCCGACCCCGCAGCCGATCCTGCCGCGTCCGATGTACGGGGCGATCGGGCGGGCCCCGGCCTCGAACTCGTTCAACTTCGTCGCACCGCTGGCGATCGAGGACGGGCTGCCGGAGCGGCTGCAGCTGGGCAAGAGGTTCGTCGCCATCGAGTCCACGCGGGGAGTCACCAAGGCGGACATGCGCGAGAACGACGCCCGGCCGCGTGTGCGGGTCGACCCCGACAGTTTCGCCGTGCACATCGACGGGGAACTGGTCGAGGCGGCGCCTGCGGCCGAACTGCCCATGGCCCAGCGCTACTTCCTGTTCTGATGGGCGGGTCGTGATGGGCAGGGCGGCACTGCTGGTCCTCGCCGACGGACGCTTCCCCGCCGGAGGGCACGCGCACTCCGGCGGAGCGGAGGAAGCCGTCAGGGCGGGGCGGATCACCGGGGCGACGAGCCTGGAGGCCTTCTGTCGGGGGCGGCTGCACACGGCGGGGCTGGTGGCGGCGGGGCTCGCCGCGGCGGCGGCCGCCGGGGCCGACCCGGCGGAGCTCGACGCGGCGGCGGACGCCCGCACGCCGTCGCCGGCGCTGCGGCTGGCCGCGCGGAAACTGGGGCGCCAACTGATGAGGGCCGCTCGCGCGACCTGGCCGAGCGCCGAACTGGACGCGCTGGCACGGGAGTTCCCGAAAGGGGCGCACCAGCCGGTGGTGCTCGGGCTGGCGGCGCGGGCGGCCGGGCTGGGGCCCGAGGACGCGGCGTACTGCGCGGTCTACGAGAGCGTGAGCGGGCCGGCCACCGCCGTGGTGCGGTTGCTCAGCCTCGACCCCTTCGAGGCTACGGCGGTACTGGCGCGGCTGGCGCCGGAGCTGGACCGGGTGGTCGACCGGGCGGTGTCGGCGGGGGCGGCGGTGCGGTCGGCCGGTGTCGACGTGCTGCCGGCGGCGTCGGCGCCGTTGCTGGAGATCGGGGCGGAGGCGCATGCGGCGTGGCCGGTACGTCTGTTCGCCTCGTAGGGGCTCTGCCCCTGGACCCCGGGGGTCTTGCCCACCCACCCGCCCGGCTCGGTGGGCTGGGAGGTCCCGTCTCCGGGGCTCCGCCCCGGGCCCCGGCGGGGGCTGCGCCCCCTGCACCCCGCAAGGGCTGCGTCCCCGCTCCTCCCGGGGCTTCGCCCCTCGCTCCTCCCGGGGCTTCGCCCCTCGCCCTCCCGGGGCTTCGCCCCTCGCCCTCCCGGGGGCATCACCCAGTTCCTCAACCCCACACCCGCCCTCAACCGTCTGACGAACCTCCGCCCGCCCCCTCTCCTCCCCACCGGAGCCGCCCCATGCATCTCGATCACTCTCATCAGGGACCCGCCGCGGTCAGTGCCGACGTTCGTCGTGGGGACGGGGGGCGGCGGGCCTTGCGGATCGGGCTCGGGGGGCCCGTGGGGTCCGGGAAGACTGCCACCGTGGCGGCGCTCTGCCGGGTGCTGCGCGACGAGTTGTCGCTCGCGGTGGTGACCAACGACATCTACACCCGCGAGGACGCCGAATTCCTCCTGCGGGAGGCCGTGTTGCCGCCGGAGCGGATCACCGCGGTGGAGACCGGGGCCTGCCCGCACACCGCCATCCGGGACGACATCTCCGCCAATCTCGAGGCGGTGGAGGACCTGGAGGACGTGGTCGGGCCGCTCGACCTCGTGCTCGTCGAGTCCGGTGGGGACAACCTCACCGCCACCTTCTCCAAGGGGCTCGTCGACGCGCAGATCTTCGTGATCGACGTGGCGGGCGGGGACGACATCCCGCGCAAGGGCGGGCCCGGGGTCACCACCGCCGACCTGCTGGTCGTCAACAAGACCGACCTCGCTCCGTACGTGGGGTCCGACCTCGCCAGGATGGCTGCCGACGCCAAGGCGCAGCGGGCCGAACTGCCCGTCGTGTTCCAGTCGTTGAGGAGCGAGGCCGGGGTCGCGGACGTCGCGGCCTGGGTGCGGGCGCAGCTCGCCGGCTGGACGGCGTGACATGAGCGGTGTGCACGCCGTCGCCCGGATCCGGGCGACGGCGGACGGGCGCGGCGGGACCTCCCTGCCCGTCCTGGAGAGCGACGGTCCGCTCGCGCTGCGGCGCACCCGGAGCACCGGCGGCGAGGCGCGCGTCATGCTCGTGGGGGCCATGAGCGGACCCCTGGGCGGGGACCGCTTCGGTGTCGAGGCGGAGGTCGGGAGCGGGGCCCGGCTGTCCGTCGGCTCCGCCGCCGCCACCATCGCCCTGCCGGGGCAGATCAAGGACGCCGCCCGCTACGACGTACGGCTCACCGTCGCCGACGGCGGTGAACTCCACTGGCTGCCCGAGCCGTTGATCTCCGCACGCGGGAGCGACCTGCACGTCGGCACCCGGGTCGACCTCGCCCCCGGCGCCCGCCTCGTGCTGCGCGAGGAACAGGTTCTCGGGCGGGTGGGGGAGGAGCCGGGGAGGCTGAGCAGCCGGCTGGTCCTCCGGGTGGCGGACCGGGTCGTCCTCGATCAGGAGCTGGGCTGCGGGCCCGGCGCCCCCGGCGGCTGGGACGGGCCCGCCGTGCTCGCGGGACATCGGGCGGTGGGGCAACTCGTCGTCGCTCGGCCGGAGTTCGAGGACAAGCCGGCGGCCGCGCAGGTGCTCGACGGGTACGCCTGCGTCATGCCCCTCGCGGGCCCCGCGGCCCTGGTGACCGCCGTCGCACCGGACGGGCTGCGGCTGCGGCGGACACTGGACGAAGCCCTGGGTCTGTTCGACAACCGGTGAGCGGTACGTTCCTCTCCGGTTATCGGATTGGCAAAGAAGGTCAACCAAACCTGTTCTCAGGTGCCTCACAGCCGCAAGGATCCCTCTACCGCCGTGTATCGCCGTACCGCCGTACCGTCAGAACAAGGTAGGGGAGAAGCCCACTTGAGGGACATACGTCCGAACAGAAGGACCGCTGCGCTCGGTTCGGCCGGAGCGCTGGTCGCCGCCACGCTGATGGCCGGTGCCATCGCGGCGCCGACCGCGAGCGCGACCAGCGGCCGTTCGGGGCAGGACAGGGAGCAGCGGGGCGCGGCCATCGCCGCGGAGCGCGCGGCCAAGGCCGGTATCGACTGGCAGGACTGTCCGGCCGACTGGGGCCTGGAGAAGCCGATCCAGTGCGGCTGGGTCAGCGTGCCGCTCGACTACGCCCGGCCCAACGGCAAGCAGATCAAGATCGCCGTGGACCGCATCGGCAACACCGGCACGAAGGAGGAGCGCCAGGGCGCCCTCGTCTACAACCCGGGCGGCCCCGGCGGCTCCGGGATGCGCTTCCCGCGCCGGGTCACCACCAAGAACGCCATCTGGGCCAACGCCGCGAAGGCCTACGACTTCGTGGGCTTCGACCCGCGCGGCGTCGGCCACTCCGCGCCCATCTCCTGCGCCGACCCGCAGGAGTTCGTCAAGGCACCCAAGGCCGACCCGGTCCCGGACAGCGAGGCCGACAAGCTCGCCCAGATCAAGCTGGCCCGCACGTACGCGGAGGGCTGCTACGAGCGCAGCGCCGAGATGCTGCCGTACATGACCACGCCCAACACCGTGCGTGACCTGGACGTCGTCCGGGCCGCGCTCGGCGAGAAGAAGCTCAACTACCTGGGCGTCTCCTACGGCACCTACATCGGCGCCGTCTACGGCACCCTCTTCCCGGGCCACGTCCGCCGGATGGTCGTCGACAGCGTGGTCAACCCCTCGCGGGAGAAGATCTGGTACGAGGCCAACCTCGACCAGGACGTCGCCTTCGAGGGCCGCTGGAAGGACTGGGAGGACTGGGTCGCCGCCAACGACGCCACCTTCCACCTCGGCACCACCCGCGCCGCCGTCCAGGCCAAGTGGCTGGAGCTGCGCGCCACCGCGAAGAAGAACCCCATCGGCGGCCTCGTCGGCCCGGCCGAGCTGATCTCCTTCTTCCAGAGCGCCCCGTACTACGACTCGTCGTGGATCCCGGTCGCCACGGTCTTCAGCAAGTACGTCGCCGGTGACACCCAGGCGCTCGTCGACGCGGCCGCCCCGGACCTCACCGACACCGCCGGCAACATCGCCTCGGAGAACGGCAACGCCGTCTACACGGCCGTGGAGTGCACCGACGCCAAGTGGCCCACGAGCTGGAGCAAGTGGAACCGCGACAACACGCGGCTCAACAAGGACTACCCGTTCATGACCTGGGCCAACGCCTGGATGAACCTGCCCTGTGCCTTCTGGCCGGTGAAGCAGCAGACTCCGGTGGAGGTCAAGACCCACAAGGGCCTGCCGGGCGTGCTGATCGTGCAGTCCACGCGTGACGCGGCCACCCCGTACGACGGCGCCGTCGAACTGCACCAGCGGTTCAAGGGCTCCCGCCTGATCACCGAGAAGGACGCCGGCTCCCACGGTGTGACGAGCCTCTCCAACTCCTGCATCAACACCCGGGTGGACGCCTACCTCCTCACCGGCAAGCTGGACGGCAAGGACGTGACCTGCGCCCCGCACGCCACGCCGAAGCCGTAGGCACCACCGCAGGCACCACCCGTAGGGCGTCCCGGTGACGCCCGAACGGCGAAGGGCGGCCGGAGTGATCCGGCCGCCCTTCGGCATGCTGACCCGACGTCAGCGGAGCGGCAGACGCGGGAACCTGCGCTGCTTCTCGGCCGCCGCGGCCTCCTCCGCCTTCACGACCGCCGCGTACCGGTCGACGTACTCCTGCTCGGACAGCGTCAGAATCGCATACATGATCTCGTCCGTGATGGCGCGCAGGACCGCCTTCTCGTTCTCCATGCCCGCGTAGCGGGCGAAGTCGAGAGGCTCGCCGAAGCGGATGACCACCGGGTGGAGGGTGGGGATGACCTTGCCGGGCGGCTGCGCCTCGAAGGTGCCGATCATCGCGCAGGGGATCACCGGCACCCCGGCCTTCAGGGCCATCACCGCGACGCCCACCTTGCCCTTGTACAGGCGGCCGTCGTGCGAGCGGGTGCCCTCCGGATAGATGCCGAGCAACTCCTCCTTGGCCAGTACGCCCAGGCCCTCGCGGATGGCGGCCTGACCGGCCTCCTTGCCGGAACGGTCCACCGGGATCTGCCCGGCGCTGCGGAAGAAGGCCGCCGTGAGCCGGCCCTTGATGCCGGGACCCGTGAAGTACTCGGCCTTGGCCAGGAACGTGATGCGCCGTTTGAGGACTGCGGGCATCAGGAAGTGGTCCGAGAACGACAGGTGGTTGCCCGCGATGATGGCCGGTCCCGACTCCGGGACGTGCTGCAGACCTTCTATTCGGGGACGGAAGAGCAGGCGCAGAAGCGGCCCCAACACCACGTACTTCAGAAGGTAGTAGAACAAGAAGGATCGCTCCTCAGCCCGGCGGCTCGGCACCGCCACCGTGTTCCAGCAGGTCAACCGGCATGATGTGGGCAGCCAGTGTAGGGGCACGCGGGGGCCGCCGGTACCGTGCCGAACGGCCCATGCCGCACGGCCGTCGCCGTCCACGACCCGCCGTCGCGCTCACAGCCGTACGACCACCAGGGCCGTGTCGTCGGTCGCGCCGCCATGCGGCAGCAGTTCCAGCAGGACGGAGTCGGCGAGGGTCTCCGGGTCGGCCTCCCGGTGCAGGCTGAGGGCCTCGGCGAGACGGCCCAGGCCGGTGTCGATGTCCTCGTGCCGCCGCTCCACCAGGCCGTCCGTGTAGAGCACGAGGGTGGCGCCCTGGTCGTAGACCGTGCGCGCCTGCGGCCGGGGCCCCGGGTCGGGGCTGGCGTCGAGGGGCGCGTCGGTGGCCCGGTCGAGGAATTCCACCCGGCCGTCCGGGTGGACGAGCGCGGGCGGGGGATGGCCGGCGCTGCTGTAGGTGATGGTGCGGCGGTCGAAGTCGATGAACGTGGTGACCGCGGTCGCCGACTCGGCGCCCTCCACCACGTGGGCGTACCGTCCGAGGACGTCGAGGGCCTCGGCCGGCCCGTCGGCGACCCGGGAGGCCGCGGTGAGCGCGCTGCGCAGCTGGCCCATGACCCCGGCCGCCTCCAGGCCGTGCCCCACGACGTCGCCGACCGACACGCCGATACGGTTGCCGCCGACCAGGTCGACGAGGTCGTACCAGTCGCCGCAGACGTTCAGCGAGCCGACCGCCGGGCGGTAGCGCACCGCCGCGTGATGGTCGGCCACCTGGGGGCGGGCCGGGAGCATCGCCTCCTGCAGGGCGAGGGCCACCTCCCGCTCCCGGGCGTGCGCCAGGCGCAGCCGCTCGTTGAGCTCCTGCAGTTCACGGGCGCGCGTGTACAGCTCGGCCTCCAGCACGCGGGTCCGGCTCCCCGGGCGCCCCACGTTCCGGGAGCCGCGGGCCCGGATCAGTTCGGTGACCTCCTCGACGCGGTGCACGAGGAGCACCACGGAACCGTCCGGGCCGAACACCGGCGCGTTGACCGGGCTCCAGTACCGCTCGTCCCACTCCCCGGGCCGTTCGGCGTCCTCGACGTCGTAGCGTTGCAGGGCCATCGCGTCCCGCTCGCCGGTGGCCAGCACCCGCTCCAGCGAGGACTGCAGATTGCGGACACCGCTCGCGCCCGGGTCGTTGGGGTTGTCCGGGAAGACGTCGAAGAGATGCCGGCCGATCACCTGCTCGCGTCTTCGCCCGGCGACGCGCAGGAACTCCTCGTTGGCGTCCGCGTAGACGAGCCCTGGCGTCAGCAGCGCCACCATGCCGGGCAGGGCCTGGAACACCGCCGCGTAGTCGATCGCCGTGTCGTTCATGGCTCGCGCCCCATCCGCCGGTCCCGCTTCACATCCACCGGTTTGGGCAATTTTCGCACGTGATGCGACGTGGGGGGCCTTGTGTGTCACCCGCCGGGATCCGTGACGGACTGCTCGGCCCAGATGATCTTCCCTTCGGGGAGGAAGCGGGTGCCCCAGCGCTGGGTCACCTGGGAGACCAGCAGCAGGCCCCGGCCGCCCTCGTCCGTGGTGCGCGGATGACGCAGATGGGGCGCGGTGGCCCCGCCGTCGAAGACCTCGCAGACCAGGGTGCGCTCACGGATCAGCCGGAGCCGGATGGGGCCGGTGGCGTAGCGGATGGCGTTGGTGACCAGCTCGCTGACCACCAGCTCGGTGGTGAACGACAGCTCCGCGAGCCCCCACTCGGTCAGCCGGCGGCTCGCCGTCTTGCGGGCCTCGGAGACGGCCGCCGGGTCGGCGGGCAGCTCCCATTCGGCGACCCGGTCCGCGGACAGCCGGCGCGTCCGGGCCATCAGCAGGGCCACGTCGTCGAACGGGCGGGCCGGCACGAGCGCGTCGATCACGGCCTGGCAGCGCAGGTCCAGGGTGTCCGCCCGCCGCTCCAGGGCCTGCCGCAGCCGGGTGCGGTCGGCGTCCAGCGCCCACTCCTCGCCCTGCGCGAGCAGACCGTCGGTGTGCAGCGCCAGGGTGCTGCCCTCCGGCAGGACCGTCTCCACCGACTCGAACGGCGGCCCGCCCGCGCCGAGCGGGGGCCCCTGCGGCAGGTCCACGAACGTGATCGTCCCGTCGGGCAGGACGACCGCCGGCGCGGGATGCCCGGCGGCGGCCATCGCACACCGGCCGTCCACCGGGTCGTAGACGACGTACACGCACCCCGCCCCCTGCGCCTGGGTGCTCGCCTCCCGCCCCTCCTCACGGGACGTACGGGCGACCAGATCGTCGAGATGGGCGAGGACCTCCTCGGGCGGCAGGTCCAGGGCGGCGAGCGTGCGTACGGCGGTCCGTACGCGCCCCATGGCCGCCGCGGCGTCGATGCCGTGCCCGGGCACCTCGCCCACCACCAGGGCCACCCGTGCCGCCGACAGCGGGATCAGGTCGTACCAGTCGCCGCCGAGACCGGTCAGCTCGTCGGCCGGCCGGTAGCAGGCGGCCACCTCGACCGCGTCCTGCTCGGGCAGCCGCTGGGGGAGCAGACTGCGCTGCAGCACCAGGGCCGCGTCCCGTTCCCGGGTGTAGCGGCGGGCGTTGTCCACGCAGACGGCCGCCCGCGAGACGAGGTCCTCGGCGAGCGCCACGTCGTCGGCGTCGAACGGCTCCCGCCGACGGCGCCGCAGGAAGGTCGTGACACCCAGCGTGGCCCCCCGCGCCCGCACCGGCACGATCAGCACGTCGACCGGATCGGACGGCGAGGCCGCCTCCGGCTTCGCCTCCATGTCGCGCAGCCACTCCCCGGCCGACGCGTCGAGCCGCTCGGCCCGCCAGGGCTGCCCGGTGAGGAGACAGCGGACAGGAGGTGAACCGGCCGGATACCGGACCGCCCCGCCGTCCTCCGCCCCGCCCCCGACCGCCGCAGAGCCCTCGCCTCCGGCAGCCGCGGGGGCGTCGGCCCGTTCGGTGCCGTGGTGGCGGTCGGCGGGGTCGGCATCCGTGTGGGCGTCGGCGCCGCCCGCGTCCGGGGCGGGGCCCGGCCGGCCGGCGGCGTCGGCCTCGCGTCCGGCCGTCGCGGGGGCGTCGGCTCGGTCGGTGCCTTCGGCGGTGCTGTGGGGGTCGGTGGGGTCGGTGTTCTCGGGGGCGTCGGTGCCGCCCGCGCCCGGCCGGCCGGCGGCGTCGGCCTCGCGTCCGGCCGTCGCGGGGGTGTCGGCCCGGTCGGTGACTTCGGTGGTGGTACGCGCGTCGGTGGCGGCCGGCCGGTTGGGGGTGGGCCTCGGGGCGGTGCCGGTGGCAGCCCCGGCCGAGGGCGGGGCGCCCGGCCGGCCCGCGGCGTCGGCCCTCCCGACGGTGTCGGCCGCGCCCACGCCTCCGGCCGCCGCACGGGCGCCCGGTCGGTCGGCGTCGGCCCTCCCGACGGCGTTCTCCGTACGCTCGGCTTCGGTCGCCGCGGGGGCGCCCGGCCGGTTGGCCGCGGGGCTCTCGGCGGTGTCGGTGGCGGTCTCGGCTGCCGTCGGGGCGTCCGGCCGGGTGGCGGTGGGGGACGTGTGGTCCGTGCCGGTGGCCGGCCCGGTCGGGGTGGGGGCGGGCGGTGAGCCGTCAGGCGTGTCGGTCGCGGGCCCGCCGGGGCGGGGGGTTCCGGCGATCCGGAGCCCGGCCCGGCGCAGCGGTACGGAGTCGCCGGGGCCCGCCGTCGTCAGGCCCGGGGCGGGTTCCGCGCCGCGCAGCACCGGCTCCAGCAGGTCCACGGCGACCGCGTCGGCGAATCCGGGGACCGCCACGTCGGCCAGTTCCTGAGCGGTGCGGGCGATGTCCAGGCTGCTGCCGATGCGCCGGCCGGCCCGGTCCAGCAGGGCGAGCCGCTGCCGGGCGCGGTGGCGGTCGGTGATGTCCACGACCGTGTAATAGACGCCCATCGCGTTGCCGTGCTCGTCCTCGAGCCGGGTGAACGACAGCATGTGCGCGGTCTCGCGGTGCGGGGCGGCCCGTAGGTGCCCGACGTGCTCGTAGCCGACGACGGTCTCGCCGCTCTCGAGCACCCTCCGCATCTGCGCCTCGGCCGCCTCCGCGTCCAGGCCCGGCTGCACGTCCGCGAACCGCAGCCCCAGCCGGTCCCCGGGCCGGCCCCCGCCGAACCTGGCCAGGGCTTCGTTGGACCACACGAACCGCAGATCGGTGTCGACGATCGCGATGCCGACCGGGGAGCCGGTCACCATCTGCTCCAGGACGAAGCGGCTCATCGTCCAGCCGGGGGCGTCGCCCATCTCGTTCAGCAGCACCAGCCAGCGGGACGGGGTGCCGGGCTCGTCCGCCGAGGTGAACCGGGCCATGACCGGGACCGGCCGGCCGTCCCCGCGCCGGGCGGACAGCAGCCCGCTCCAGCCGCCGTCGCGACGGCACCGCTCCAGGATGTCCGGCACCCGGCCGGCGTCCGCGTCGGTCAGCAGGCCGGCCAGGTCCTTGCCCACCGCTTCCGGCGACGGGTAGCCCAGCAGCCGCTCGGCGTCCCTGGTCCAACTCGTCACGACGCCCCGCCCGTCGAGCAGCAGGGGCGCGGCGTCCGCCACGTCGAACCGCCGGCGGGCAACGCCGTCCTCGTCGTGTGTGCCCACGGTCGACCTCTCTGTCGCTGAGAGTGGTCTACCACCTCGTGCCTCAATCTTCACCCTGCCCGCCCGGCACCGACCGGGCCACCCGGGACCCGAGAGGCGTCCCCGCCCGGGGAGGCGCCTCTCGGGTCCCGGCGGGCACCCCGCCCGCTCAGGCCCCCTTGGTCAGCGCCCTCTCCAACGCTTCCAGCGCCGAGCCCAGTTCCTCACCGGTGATCGTCAGCGGCGGCGCCAGCCGGATGGTCGCACCATGGGTGTCCTTGACCAGGACGCCCTCCCGCATGAGGCGCTCGCTGACCTCGCGGCCGGTGCCGAGGGCCGGGTCGATGTCCACGCCCGCCCACAGGCCCCGGGCCCGGAAGCCGACGACCCCCCTGCCGACCAGGCCGGTCAGACCGTCCCTGAGGACGCCGCCCAGATCCGCCGCCCGCTGCTGGAACTCACCCGTCTCCAGCAGTCCCACCACCGCCGTGCCGACCGCCGCCGCCAGCGGGTTCCCGCCGAACGTCGACCCGTGCTCGCCCGGCCGCAGCACGGACAGCACCTCGCGCCGCGCCACCACGGCCGACACCGGCACGATCCCGCCGCCGAGCGCCTTGCCGAGCAGCAGCACGTCGGGGACGACCCCCTCGTGCTCCACGGCCAGCGTCCGGCCGGTCCGGCCCAGGCCGGACTGGATCTCGTCCGCGATGAACAGGCAGTTCGCCCGGCGGGTCAGCTCCCGCACACCGGCCAGATAGCCCTCGTCGGGGATGATCACCCCGGCCTCGCCCTGGATGGGCTCGATCAGCACCGCGGCCGTGGTCTCGTCGACCGCCGCCTCCAGCGCCGCCAGGTCGTTGTACGGGACGATCCGGAAGCCCGGGGTGAAGGGACCGAAGCCGGTGCGGGCCGTCTCGTCCGTCGAGAAGCTCACGATCGTCGTCGTACGGCCGTGGAAGTTCTCCGCCGCCACCACGATCGTCGCCCGGTCGGCCGGGACGCCCTTCACCTCGTAGGCCCACTTGCGGGCCACCTTGATGCCGCTCTCCACCGCCTCCGCGCCGGTGTTCATCGGCAGCACCATGTCCAGGCCGGTCAACTCCGCGAGCCGCTCGGCGAATTCGGCGAGGCGGTCGTTGTGGAAGGCACGCGAGGTGAGGGTGAGCCGGTCGAGCTGGCGGTGCGCCGCCTCGATCAGCAGGGGATGGCGGTGGCCGAAGTTGAGGGCCGAGTAGCCGGCCAGCATGTCGAGATAGCGGCGGCCCTCGACGTCCTCCACCCAGGTGCCCTCGGCACGCGCGACGACCACGGGCAGCGGGTGGTAGTTGTGCGCGAGGACCGGCTCCTCGGCGCGGATCAGCTCGCCGGAGGAACGCGCGGGGGCGGTCTCGGACGAACGCGCGGGAACGACGGGTGCGGTCATGAGCGGATCTCCTGGGTGCAGCACTTGATGCCACCGCCGGCCTTCTGGAACTCGGACAGGTCGACGGGGACGGGGACGTAGCCGCGCTCGGTCAGCCCGGCGGCGAGGGCCTCGGCCCGGGGGGCGATGAAGACGTGGCGGCCGTCGGAGACGGAGTTCAGGCCGAACGCCATCGCGTCGTCGCGGGTGGCGAGCACCGCGTCCGGGTACAGCCGGGCGAGCACCTCCCGGCTGCCCGGCGAGAACGCCTCCGGGTAGTAGGCGATGTTCTCGTCGTCGAGCACGAACAGGGCGGTGTCCAGGTGGTAGAAGTGCGGGTCCACCAGGGTCAGGCTGATCACCGGGTGGCCGAAGAACTCCTGCACCTCGCGGTGCGCCTCCCGGGTGGTCCGGAAGCCCGTCCCGGCCAGCACGTACCGGCCGGTCCACACCAGGTCGCCCTCGCCCTCGCAGACGTTCTCCGGGCGGTACACGTCGTAGCCGGCGGTCTTGAACCAGGTGTCGTAGTGCACCGACTCCTGGCGCCGTTCGGGCGCGTGGAAGAGGGAGCCGAAGACCCGGCCCGCCACGACGACCGCGGAGTTCGCGGCGAAGACCATGTCCGGCAGACCGGGCGCCGGATCCACGGTGTCGACCGTGTGGCCGTGGGAGCGGTAGGCGTCGATCAGCGACCGCCACTGCTCCTGGGCGAGGTCGACGTCGACGGGGGTGTCGGGATGCATCCAGGGGTTGATCGCGTACTGCACGGCGAAATGTCTGGGTTCACAGACCAGGAAGCGCCGGGCGCGCGGCACACGGCCGCCGGTCACACTCTCGCGCACAGAGGGGTTCCTCCGCTTTTCCTACGGTGCCGAAGGGATGACACCAAGGTAAGAAGCGACAGCGGAGTGCTACAAGGCGGGAACGCTGCGTGGCCACGCACGATCGCTGCGTGCTGTGCCTGCTCAGCGCAGGTTCGCTGCGTCATCCGGAGCCGCGACGGTGGCTCCCGCCTCCGGACTCTCCGGCAGCAGATGCGACAGCACCATCACACTGATCGTCTTCCGGATGAACGGCTCGACCCGGATCCGCTCCAGCACCTCCTCGAAGTGCTCCACGTCCCGCGCCCGCACGTGCAGCAGCGCGTCCGCCCCGCCCGTCACGGTCATCGCGGCCGTGATCTCCGGATGGTTGCGCACCACCTCCGCGAGCCGGCGCGGGGGAGCGGCCCCCTCGCAGTACACCTCCACGTACGCCTCCGTGCGCCAGCCCAGCGCCGACGGCTTCACCGTGGCCGTGAACCCGGTGATGACCCCGGTGTCCCGCAGCCGGTCCACCCGGCGCTTGACCGCCGTCGCCGACAGGCCGATCGCCGATCCGATCTCCGCGAAGCTGCTCCTGGCGTTCGCCATCAGAGCGGTGACGATCTTCCGGTCCAGCTCGTCGAAAGGGGCAGTGCCGCTGTTCATGCGGGCACTGTATCCAGCGGATACGTCCACACCCGGCACATGTCCAGCCGTGCCGATCGCCCCTACACTCCACGTTCATGCTGCGCGCCCTCGCCGTCGACGACGAACGCCCCTCGCTCGAGGAACTGCTGTACCTGCTGAACGCCGATCCCCGCGTCGGCAGCGTGGAGGGCGCCGGCGACGCGACCGAGGCGCTGCGCCGCATCAACCGGGCCCTGGAGTCCGGCCCCGACGGCCCGGAGGCCATCGACGTCGTCTTCCTCGACATCCAGATGCCCGGTCTCGACGGCCTCGACCTCGCCCGCCTCCTCACCGGCTTCGCCCGGCCGCCGCTGGTCGTGTTCGTCACCGCCCACGAGGACTTCGCCGTCCAGGCCTTCGACCTCAAGGCCGTCGACTACGTCCTCAAGCCCGTCCGCAAGGAACGCCTCGCCGAGGCCGTCCGCCGCGCCGCCGAACTGCGCGGCACCGCGCCCCGCATCCCCGTCCACGAGCCCGACCCCGACCACATACCCGTCGAGCTCGGCGGCGTGACCCGTTTCGTCGCCGTCGACGACATCACCCATGTCGAGGCCCGCGGCGACTACGCCCGCCTGCACACCGACCGCGGCAGCCACCTCGTCCGCATCCCCCTCTCCACCCTGGAGGAGCGCTGGCGCGCCCGCGGCTTCGTCCGCATCCACCGCCGCCATCTCGTCGCCCTGCGCCACATAGGAGAACTCCGTCTGGACGCCGGCACGGTGAGTGTCCTGGTCGGCGGCGAGGAACTGCAGGTCAGCCGCCGGCACGCCCGCGAGCTGCGGGACCTGCTGATGAGGAGGCCCTGACGTGCCCGGCCAGGACCCCGCCGAGCGGCGTGTCGTCGTCACCGGCCCGCCCCGCCGCACCGTCCCCCACGCCCGGCTCCGCTCGCGCGGACGGTACCCCCACGCCTCCGGCTACTACCGCCCGCGCACCGAGATCGACGAGCAGACCACCCTCGGCCACACCTACGTCCGCTCGCTCATGCGCTCCCAGCTGCGGGCCGCGCTCGCCGTGTTCGCCGTGCTGGTCCTGCTGGTCGGCCCGCTGCCGCTGCTGTTCGCGGCGATCCCCGACGCGCACCGCCTGGAGTGGGCGGTCCTCGGCTTCTGCCTCTACCTCCCGCTCGTCCTGCTGGCCCGCTGGTACGTCCGCCGCGCCGAACGCAACGAACGGGACTTCGTGCGGCTGGTCGAGGACCGGTAGGGCAGGCCGGTGAACTCGACGTACGCCGTACCCGCCGTCGCCCTGGTGGTGGTCGCGACCGTCCTGGTCGGCGCCTTCGGCCTGCGCATCTCCCGGACGACCTCCGACTTCTACGTCGCCTCCCGCACCGTCGGCCCCCGTCTGAACGCGGCCGCCATCAGCGGCGAGTACCTCTCCGCCGCCTCCTTCCTCGGCATCGCCGGCCTGGTCCTGGTGCAGGGCCCCGACATGCTCTGGTACCCGGTCGGCTACACGGCCGGATACCTCGTCCTGCTGCTGTTCGTCGCCGCCCCGCTGCGCCGCTCCGGCGCCTACACCCTCCCCGACTTCGCCGAGGCCCGCCTCGCCTCCCCCGCGGTGCGACGGCTCGCGGGCGCCCTCGTCGTCGGTGTCGGCTGGCTGTACCTCCTTCCCCAGCTCCAGGGCGCCGGGCTGACGCTGACGGTCCTCACGGGGGCGCCGGACTCCCTCGGCGGGCTGATCGTCGCGGTCGTGGTCACCGCGACCGTGGCCGCGGGCGGCATGCGCAGCATCACCTTCGTGCAGGCTTTCCAGTACTGGCTCAAGCTCACCGCCCTGCTCGTCCCCGCGCTCTTCCTGGTGCTCGCCTGGCAGGGCGACGGAGCGCCCCGGAGCGCCTTCGAGGAACCGGCCGCCTTCCGCGAGCAGCGCACGGTCCGCGTCGACGACACCCTCGACCTGAAGCTCGACCGCCCCCTGACCGTGACGGTGGACGGCACGGTCGACGGCCGCCCGCACGCCGGCGCCGTCCTGCGCCTGCCCGCCGGCACCCACCGCATCGAGCGGGGCACCCGCCTCACCTTCGCCCGGGGCACCGCGGTCCCCACCGCCGGACGCGGCGGCAGCGGCGGCATGTCCACCTCCCTGGCCGCCAGCCGCGAGGAACGCCCGTTGTACGCCACCTACGGCCTGATCCTCGCCACCTTCCTCGGCACGATGGGCCTGCCGCACGTCGTCGTCCGCTTCTACACCAGCCCGCACGGCGTCGCCGCCCGCCGCACCACGGTCGCCGTCCTCGCCCTGGTCGGCGCCTTCTACCTCCTGCCGCCCGTCTACGGCGCCCTGGGCCGCCTGTACACCCCCGAGCTCGCCCTCACCGGCGACGCCGACGCCGCCGTCCTGCTGCTGCCCGACCGGATGATCGGCGGACTCGGCGGCGACCTGCTCGGCGCACTGGTGGCCGGGGGCGCCTTCGCCGCGTTCCTGTCCACGGCGTCCGGGCTCACCATGGCCGTCGCGGGCGTCCTCACCCAGGACGTCCTGCCGACCCGCGGCGTCCGTCACTTCCGGCTGGGCACCGGCCTCGCCATGGTCGTGCCGCTGGCGGCCAGCCTGCTGGTGGGCGGGCTGCCGGTGGCCGACGCGGTCGGCCTCGCGTTCGCCGTGTCGGCGTCCTCCTTCTGCCCGCTGCTCGTCCTCGGCATCTGGTGGCGCCGGCTGACCCCGCCCGGAGCGGTGGCCGGGATGGTGGTGGGCGGCGGGTCGGCGTTCGTGGCGGTGGCCGCGACCATGGCGGGCCTGCCGGGTACGGGCCGGCTGCACGCCCTGCTCGCCTGGCCGGCGCTGTGGTCCGTACCCCTGGGCTTCCTGACGATGATCCTGGTCTCGCTGGCCACACCGGGCCGGGTCCCGGCCGGCACGGCGGCGATCCTGGCGCGCTTCCACCTGCCGGAGGAACTGCGCGCCGAGGAACTCAGAGCGCCGGAGGCGAGGGCATGAGCGGATTCCTGGCGGGCCTGTGCATGGCGATCCTCCCCTTCCTCGCCGTCGGCTTCTGGCTGGGCCGCCGCACCGCGCGCCCCGGGAACCTGGGCGGCCTCGGCACCCCCGTCGAGCACGCCACCTTCCAGACCCTGCACACGGCGTCCCTGGCCGCGCCCCCGCTCCGGGCCGGCCTCACCGAGGAGACGGCCCGCAAGTCCGCCCGCGGACTGCGCACCCTGCTCGGCACGGACGCGCTCTGCCTCACCGACCAGAAGGAGGTACTGGTCTGGGACGGCGTGGGCGCGCACCACCGCGGCGAGATCATGGAACGGCTGGCCGACCCCCTGGAGCGCGGCCGCGGCGAGGCCTTCCGGCTCAGCTGCGAGCACGCCGACTGCCCGGTCCGCTGGGCCGTGGTCGCCCCGCTCACCGTCGACGACCGGGTCCACGGCGCCCTGGTCGCCTGCGCGCCCCGTGAGTCCGCCGTGCTCGTCCGGGCGGCGGGGGAGGTGGCCCGCTGGGTGAGCGTCCAGCTGGAGCTCGCGGACCTCGACCAGTCCCGTACGAAGCTGATCGAGGCGGAGATCAAGGCGTTGCGCGCCCAGATCTCCCCCCACTTCGTCTTCAACTCGCTCGCGGTCATCGCGTCCTTCGTCCGCACCGACCCCGAACGCGCCCGTGAGCTGCTTCTGGAGTTCGCCGACTTCACCCGCTACTCGTTCCGCCGGCACGGCGACTTCACCACCCTCGCCGACGAGCTCCACGCCATCGACCACTACCTGGCGCTGGTCCGGGCCCGCTTCGGCGACCGCCTCGCCGTCACCCTCCAGATCGCCCCGGAGGTCCTCCCCGTCACCCTGCCCTTCCTGTGCCTCCAGCCCCTCGTGGAGAACGCCGTCAAGCACGGCCTGGAGGGCAAGGCGGACAAATGCCATATACAGATCACCGCGCAGGACACGGGTGCCGAGGCCCTCGTCGTCATCGAGGACGACGGCGCCGGCATGGACCCGGTCCTGCTGCGCCGCATCCTGGCCGGCGAGGTCAGCCCTTCCGGCGGCATCGGGCTGTCCAACGTCGACGACCGGCTGCGCCAGGTGTACGGCGACGACTACGGCCTCGTCATCGAGACGGCCGTGGGAGCGGGCATGAAGGTCACCGCCCGGCTCCCGAAGTACCAGCCGGGCGTCCACTCGGCGGCCCGCCTCGCCCCCGGGTGATCAGCCGGTCTTCGTCATGATCATCGCGAGGGTGATCAGCCCGAGGACCACCCAGCCGAACCACAGCCAGCCGTTGCTGCCGAGCGCCACCGTGTAGGCGGTCACCGCGACCAGTCCGCCGACGGTGAGCACCCCCATGGTCTTCGTGGAACTGTCCGTGGAACCTGCCATCGCGACACCCTCCTCAGGGCCGCCCTCCGCTGGGCGTGTCCACCACCATGGTGCCCCGGCTCGTCCGCCGGCGCGCCGGGTTCGGCTCAGCGGCCGCGCGCGTCGAGCGAGGCGAGATAGGCGTTGTACGCCTCCAGCTCCTTGTCGCCGTCCCGGTCGGCGGCCCGGTCCTTGCGCTTGGCCTGCCGCTGCTCGGAGCCGTACCACTGGAACAGCAGCGCGATCAGCACCAGCACCGACGGGATCTCGCTGAAGGCCCAGGCGATGCCGCCGGCCGCGTTCTGGTCGGAGAGCGCGTCGATGCCGAGGGAGGCGGGCGGGTTCCTGAACGTCTCCACCATCGGCGTCGTCCCCATCATCAGCGCGATGCCGAAGAACGCGTGGAACGGCATCCCGGCGAACAGCTCCAGCATCCGCATGAGGTAGCCGGGCCGGTGGGGGCCGGGGTCCACCCCGATGATCGGCCAGAAGAACACCACGCCGACCGCGAAGAAGTGCACCATCATCGCGATGTGCCCGGTCCTGGAGCCCATCAGGAAGTCGAAGAGGGGCGTGAAGTACAGGGCGTACAGGGACGCGATGAACATCGGAATGGTGAACGCCGGGTGGGTGATGATCCGCATGTACCGGCTGTGCAGCAGCATCAGCAGCAGTTCACGCGGCCCCTTGCGGCCCGCGCCGGCCGTGGGCAGCGCGCGCAGCGCCAGCGTGACGGGAGCGCCGAGCAGGATCAGGATCGGCGACAGCATGCTGATGACCATGTGCTGCACCATGTGCACGCTGAACATCACCATGCCGTAGTCGTTCAGCCCGGTGCACATCACCAGCATGACGGTGAGCACACCGACGACGTACGACACCGTCCGCCCGGCCGGCCACGCGTCCCCGCGCCGCCGCAGCCGTACGACCCCCCAGGCGTACAGCGCCAGCCCCGCGAGGCAGGCGACGAGAAAGAACGGGTCCGCCGACCACTGAAGACCCCGCCCCAGCGTGAACGGCGGCAGATCCATGGTCATGCCGTGCCCGCTGTGATCCATTCCGCCGGCTCCTGATTCGTGGGGGGATGTGCGTTTTACCGCCCCAAGACTAGAGCGGCCCCCGGCGACTGCTGTCACCGGGGGCCGCTGGAGTCCGTGGCGCTTCTACAGGACGCACTCGGCCTCTGCGTACCGCTCCGCCGGGACGGTCTTGAGGGTCTCGACCGCCTCGGCCAGCGGCACCATCACGATGTCGGTCCCCCGAAGAGCCGTCATGTTGCCGAACTCGCCCCGGTGCACGGCCTCCACCGCGTGCCAGCCGAACCGGGTCGCCAGCACCCGGTCGTACGCGGTCGGCGTGCCGCCCCGCTGCACATGCCCGAGGATGACCGGCCGCGCTTCCTTCCCGAGCCGCTCCTCCAGTTCGACGGACAGCTGCCGCGCGATCCCGGCGAACCGCTCGTGCCCGTAGATGTCCTTGCCGCCCTCGTCGAAGGCCATGGTGCCGGGCTTCGGCTTGGCCCCCTCCGCCGCGACCACGATCGCGAACCGCTTCCCCGCCTCGAACCGCTCGCCGACCCGGCGGGCCAGTTCCTCGATGTCGAAGGGGCGTTCCGGTACGACGATGGCGTGGGCGCCGGCCGCCATGCCGGACTGCAGCGCTATCCAGCCGGTGTGCCGTCCCATGACCTCGACGACCAGGACCCGCTGGTGGGACTCGGCCGTGGTCTTCAGCCGGTCGAGGGCCTCGGTGGCCACCCCGACCGCCGTGTCGAAACCGAAGGTGACGTCGGTGACGGCGATGTCGTTGTCGATGGTCTTCGGCACACCGACGATGGGCAGCCCGGCGTCGGACATCAGCCGCGCCGCCTTGAGGGTGCCCTCACCGCCGATCGGGATGATCGCGTCGAGGCCGAGCTCCTGGACATGGCCCTTCGCCCGCTCCACGCCGTCGCGCAGATGCGAGGGCTGGACCCGGGAGGAGCCGAGGATGGTGCCGCCGCGGGCGAGGATGCCGCTCACCGCGTCGAGGTCGAGCTTGAGGTAGTCGCACTCCAGGAGGCCCTTCCAGCCGTCCCGGAAGCCGATGACCTCGTCGCCGTGGTCGGCGACGGCACGGTGCACGACGGACCGGATGACGGCGTTCAGGCCGGGGCAGTCGCCGCCGGACGTGAGGACACCAATGCGCATAGCCCGAAACAACCTTCTCCACGTGGGCCGGTTCCGGACCGCATTGTCCGGCTCGATCCCCGCCACCCTAGCGGCAGGAGGGGGCGGGGCCGAAGCATGCGTCCGCCTGCTGGACGTGCCCGCTCACCTGTGCGGACGCACGGTCAGACGGGCTGCTGACGGTGCTCTGAAAAGCAGGTGAACGGGTAACTCACGCGGGCCGGCGGACCCCTGTGCTCACGCGGGCTGCTGCGCGGCCGCGATGCGCTCGTTGCGCAGGGCCTCGTACCAGCGGTCGTCGATCGGCGGGAGCGCGTTCACGTCGAGCGCCAGCTTCAGCAGCAGGTCCGCGATGAGCGGGTTGCGGGCGAGCACCGGCCCGTGCATGTACGTGCCGAACACGGTGTCGTTGTACGCGCCCTCGGTGCCGTCGCCGGTGCCGTTGCCCTTGCCGAGCTGGACCCGGGCGAAGGGGCGGGCGGTCGGGCCCAGGTGGGTGATGCCCTGGTGGTTCTCGAAGCCGGTCAGCGGCGGCAGACCGAGCCGCGGGTCGATGTCCGCGAGGACGTCACCGACGCACCGCTCGCCCTCGCCGCGCACCGTGGTGACGTCGAGCAGGCCGAGGCCCGGCTCGCGCTGCCCGAGGTCGTTGACGAACTCATGGCCGAGGATCTGGTAGCCGGCGCAGACCGCGAACACGATCGCGCCGTTCTGCACCGCCTGGTACAGATGCGCGTCACGGCGCAGCCGCTCCGCCGCGAGCCGCTGGGGCCGGTCCTCGCCGCCGCCGATGAGGTAGATGTCGCCGGAGGTCGGGATGGGCTGATCGCTGCGCACGTCGAGGCGGGCCACGTCGAGGCCGCGCTGCCGCGCCCGGCGCTCCACGACCAGGACGTTGCCCTGGTCGCCGTAGGTGCTGAGCAGGTCCGGGTAGACCCAGACGATCCGCAGCTGGTTGTCGCTCATGAACTGGTCGTCCTTCGTGGTCAGTTGCCGACGCGGCGGCGCAGGTCCTGGAACGCGGTGTAGTTCGCGATGACCTCGATCCGGCCGGGCGGGCACATCTGCACGGCCTGGTCGACGGTGTCGCACACCTGGAAGTGCTGGTTCGCCACCTCCAGCCGGACCGCGAGGTCCAGTTTGCGGTCACCGATGACGAAGATCGGGTGGCCGGTCAGCCGCGTGTAGTCGACGTCCCACAGCCACGAGGTGTCGGTGCCGTCGGCTCCGCGCGCGTTCACCGAGAGGATCACCGGGGTCGGCGGGGGGTCGATCAGGCTGAACGTCTCGAGCCAGCCCGCCGGGTTCTTCGCCAGCAGCAGCCGCAGGTCACGGCCCTGGAACTGGACGACGTCGTAGCGCCCGGCGACGGCCTGCACCTGGTACATGCGCTCCAGCGCGACCTGCGGCGGCACCCCGAACACGGCGGCGACGGCGGCCGAGGAGGCGGCGTTGGCCTTGTTGGCGCGACCGGGCAGCTGCAGATGGATGGGCCAGGCGGACCCGTGCGGATCGATGACGTGGTCGCCGGAGAGCGCCCAGCTCGGCTGGGGACGCCGGAATCCGCACTCACCGCAGAACCAGTCGTCACCGGGCCGCTGCATGACGCCACCGCAGGACGGGCACGACCAGGCGTCGTCCTTCCACATCTGCCCGGCGGCGACCCACACCACGTTGGGGGAGGAGGACGCGGCCCACACGACGAGCGGGTCGTCGGCGTTGGCGACGACGACCGCCTTGGAGCCGGCCAGCCCCTCTCGCCAGTTCTCCGCCATCATCCGCGTCTCGGCGGCGCGGTCGAGCTGGTCGCGGGAGAGGTTGAGCAGGGCGATGCACTTGGGGTCGGTGTCCCGGGCCACGCCCGCGAGGTACTTCTCGTCGACCTCGATGACGCCGTACTTGGACTCCGAACCGCCGGCGAGCGCCGAGGTGATGCCTGCCGGCATGTTGGCGCCGAGCGCGTTGGAGACGACCGGGCCCGCGGCCCGCAGCGCCTCGGCGATCAGCCGGGTCGTCGTCGTCTTCCCGTTGGTCGCCGAGACCAGGACGACGTCCAGGTTCTGGGCGAGCCGGGCGAGCAGGTCGGGGTCGAGTTTCAGCGCCACCCGGCCACCGATCACCGAACCGCTGCCGCGTCCGGCTGCGCGGGATGCCGCAGCGACCGCCTTGCCGGCGGTCACGGCCAGCTTGGCCCGCGGCGTGAGCGGGTCCGAGTTGCCTGCCATCAGTTCTCGATCCTCCTTGCGTACGCGCCGCGCCTATGGCCTGACGGCACCGTGGTAGGTGGTCAGCCTATCGAGATCCATTCACACTCCCGAATCGCGGCACCACCTCACGCCCGTAGGCATGCGCGTGTCAGAAAGGACCGTACCCTTGCCGCCATGCGACACGGCTCCATCCCGGGCGCGCGCGGGCGCGTCAGACCCCTCAGTCTCCTCGGCGATCCGGTCCTGGGGGAACCCTGCGAGGAGGTCACCGACTTCGGCCCCGAACTCGCCCGGCTCGTCGAGGACATGTTCGCCACGATGTACGCGGCCCAGGGCGTGGGTCTGGCCGCCAACCAGGTGGGCGTGCCCCTGCGCGTCTTCGTCTACGACTGCCCCGACGACGAGGACGTGCGTCACCTGGGCCATGTCGTGAACCCGCGGCTGGTGGAGGCGGACGGCATCGTCCTGCGCGGCCCCGAGGGCTGCCTGTCCCTGCCGGGCCTGGAGGCGGGGACGGAACGCCACGACCACGCCGTGGTCGAGGGCCTGACCATGACGGGCGAGCCGGTCACGGTCCACGGCACGGGATTCTTTGCCAGATGCTTGCAACACGAGTGCGATCACCTGGAGGGCCGCGTCTATGCGGACCGGGTCACGGGCTGGCGCAGGAGAAGACTCCTGCGCCAGGTGACCCGAGCCCCCTGGCACAGGGTGGTCTCGCCCGCCTAGGTCGTGTCGATCCGCGTCGTGGCCGTGCGGGCGCGGGCGGCCGTGACGGACCCGCGCGCGTCCGCCACCCTCAGAACCCCGGACCGCCGACCTTGTCCCCGGCCGCCGCGAGACGGCCCCACAGCAGATCCGCCAGACTCCGCACCAGCTCGGCCCGGGAACACGGCCGCTCCCCGAGCCACCAGTCCCCTGCCGCGTGCATCATCCCGACGATCCCGTGCCCCCACACCCGGGCGAGCTGCTGACTCCCGGGGCCGAGGTCCAGCCGGTCCTCGATCACCTGGGCCAGCTCCTCGCCCATCCTGCGGAGCAGCGGCGCGCTGTGCTTGCCCACGTCGAACCCCTGGTCCCCGCCCTGCCCGCCCTCGGACGGGTGCATCAGGAACCGGTACACCTGAGGCCGGGCCTCGATGGCGGCGAGGTAGGTGTCGAGGGTCGCCTCCACCCGCTCCCGGCGCTCGGCGGGGGCGTCGAGCGCGGCCCGCAGCGAGTCCAGCAGTGCGTCCGTGTGCCGCTTGGCGAGGGCGGCGTAGAGCCCTCCCTTGTCGCCGAAGTGGCGGTAGAGGATCGGCTTGGTGATCCCGGCCTCCGCGGCGATCGCGTTCATCGAGGCCTGCGGGCCGTCGCGCAGCACCACCCGGTCCGCGGCCTCCAGCAACTCGCGCCGTCGGCGGTCCGCGGACTGCTGCTGTTCGGTCCGCTGCGTGGTGTCCATGTGCTCTCCCCACCCGTGATGTTTCGGTGCCGCCTGCGCAAACTAACACCCGACAGCAGCCTGACAGCGAACGGGCCTGAGGGCTCCCGTGCACCCGCCAGGAGTTGACTTTTCCTACCCGCGAGTAACAGACTCGGGGTTACCGCTAGTAACACACACGTTCCGCCGCTGGAGGGGACATGGCCGAGTTCACCATGGAGCTCAACGACGAACAGAAGGAGGTCCGGGACTGGCTGCACGGCTTCGCGGCCGACGTCATCCGCCCCGCGGCCGCCGAATGGGACGAGCGTGAGGAGACTCCCTGGCCGGTCATCCAGGAGGCGGCGAAGGTCGGCATCTACTCCCTCGACTTCTACGCGCAGCAGTACTTCGACCCCACCGGCCTCGGCATCCCGATGGCCATGGAGGAGCTGTTCTGGGGCGACGCGGGCATCGCCCTGTCGATCGTAGGCACCGGACTGGCCGCCGTGGGCGTACTCGCCAACGGGACCGAGGAACAGATCGGCACCTGGATCCCCCAGATGTACGGCGACGCCAACGACGTCAAGGTCGCCGCGTTCTGCTCCTCCGAGCCCGACGCCGGCTCCGACGTCGCCTCCATGCGCACCCGGGCCGTGTACGACGAGGCCAAGGACGAGTGGGTGATCAACGGCACGAAGACCTGGGCGACCAACGGCGGCATCGCCAACGTCCATGTCGTCGTGGCCGTCGTCGACCCGGACCTCGGCTCCAAGGGCCACGCCTCCTTCATCGTCCCGCCCGGCACGCCCGGCCTCGCCCAGGGCCAGAAGTTCAAGAAGCACGGCATCCGCGCCTCGCACACCGCCGAGGTCATCCTCGACAACGTGCGGGTCCCCGGCTCCTGCCTGCTCGGCGGCAAGGAGAAGCTGGACGAGCGCCTGGCCCGGGCCCGGGAGCGGGCGAAGGCCGGGGGCGAGCGGGTGAAGAACGCGGCGATGGCGACGTTCGAGGCGAGCCGCCCCGCGGTGGGAGCCATGGCGGTCGGCACCGCCCGGGCCGCCTACGAGGTCGCCCTCGACTACGCCAGGACGCGTGAGCAGTTCGGACGTCCGATCATCGACAACCAGGGCGTCGCCTTCCAGCTCGCCGACATGCGCACGCAGATCGACGCCGCTCGTCTGCTCGTCTGGCGGGCGTCCTGGATGGCGATCAGCGGGAAGCCCTTCACCGCCGCCGAGGGCTCGATGTCGAAGCTGTACGCGAGCGAGACGGCCAAGCAGGTCACGGCGCAGGCGATCCAGATTCTCGGCGGCAACGGATACACCCGGGAGTACCCGGTGGAGCGGATGCACCGGGATGCCGCGATCTACACCATCTTCGAGGGGACCAGTGAGATTCAGCGGCTGGTGATCGCCAGGACGCTCTCCGGGATGCCCATCCGGTAGGACGCGGTCCGCGGGTGCGCGGGGGGCTGGTCGCACAGTTCCCCGCGCCCCTCGACCGGCTGCCCCGGGGCGGCCGGACAACTCCGGTCAGGAAGTCCCCCCGCTGCTGTGCGCGATGCAGGCCACGTCGATCCTGTCGGCCAGCTTGGCCAGTTCGATCGTCAGGGCGGCCACCGTGTCCTCGTCGAGTCCGTCCGCACCCGCCTCGACGAGATGCAGCCACCGGCCGCCCAGCGTCCGCAGCAGCTTGCTCACGTCGGCCGCGGCCACCTGCAGCGTCCCGCGGTCGTCGACGATCAGAGGCAGGGTCACTTCGCGGTTCACACCCGCGATCGTAGCCGCGCCGCGCTCACACGCCGTGCCAAACGGTGGTGATGTTGCAGAACTCGCGGATTCCGTGCCCGGACAGCTCACGCCCGTACCCCGACCGCTTCACCCCGCCGAAGGGGAACGCCGGATGGGACACGGTCATCCCGTTCACATAGACCCCGCCGGCCTCCAGATCCCGTACGAAGCGGTCGACCTCGGCCTCGTCCCGGGTCCAGACGTTCGAACTCAGGCCGAACGGCGAGTCGTTGGCGATGAGCACCGCCTCGTCCAGGTCGGCCGCCCGGTACAGCGTCGCGACCGGCCCGAACGCCTCCTCGCGGTGGATGCGCATCGCGCGGGTGACACCGGCGAGAACGGTCGGCGGGTAGTACCAGCCCGGCCAGTCGGGCCGTTCGCCTCCGCACAGCACGTCGGCGCCGCTGCGCCGGGCGTCGTCCACCAGCTCCTCCAGGTCGGCCCGCCCCTGTTCGCTCGCCAGCGGGCCCACCTCCGTGTCCTCCTCCAGCGGATCACCGACCTTCAGCGCCCGCATCCCCTCGGTGAAGCGCTCGGCGAACGCGTCGTACACGTCCGAGTGGACGATGAACCGCTTGGCGGCGATGCAGGACTGCCCGTTGTTCTGCACCCGGGCCGTGACGGCGACCCGCGCGGCCCGGTCGATGTCCGCCGACGGCATGACGACGAACGGGTCGCTGCCGCCCAGCTCCAGCACCGTCTTCTTGACCATCGCCCCGGACGTGGCGGCCACGGCCCGGCCCGCGGGCTCGCTGCCCGTCAGCGTCGCCGCCTTCACGCGCTCGTCGCGCAGGATCTCGTCCACCGCGCCCGACCCGACGAGCAGGGTCTGGAAGCAGCCCTCGGTGAAACCGGCGCGGTGGAAGAGGTCCTCCAGGTAGAGGGCGGTCTGCGGCACGTTGGAGGCGTGCTTGAGCAGGCCGACGTTGCCCGCCATCAGCGCGGGCGCGGCGAAGCGGACGACCTGCCACAGCGGGAAGTTCCACGGCATCACCGCGAGCACCGGTCCCAACGGCCGGTACCGCACCACGACCCGCGCGGCCCCGGAGTCCTCGACGTCGGCGCCGGCCGGCCGCTCGTCGGCGAGCAGCGTCTCCGCGCGCTCGGCGTACCAGCGCATCGCCTTCGCGCACTTCGCGGCCTCCGCACGCGCCTGCTTGACCGGCTTGCCCATCTCGGTGGTCATCACCCGGGCGATGTCCGCCTGGTCCTCGTCCAGCAGGTTCGCGGCCTGGATCAGGAGGCGCCCGCGGTCGGTGAAACCGCTCAGCCGGTACGTCCGGAAGGTGGCCTCCGCGAGCTGGAGCCGGCGCTCCAGCTCCTCCTCGCCCATGGCCTCGTACGTCTTGAGCGTCTCGCCGTTCGCCGGGTTCACCGTCGCGATGGGCATGACCGACCTCCTGGAGAGCTGCCTGTGCTTCGACCTTCCCGCGCCGCGCGGGGGGCCGCAACGCGTGCGCGTCCGCTCAGGCCGAGTGCTCCGTCAGACGGTCGAGAAACGCGGCCTGCGCCGGGACGATCACCTCGCGGGCGCGGTCCAGGCCGTACCAGGCCACCCGGTCCAGCTCCGGGAACTCCTGCGTCCGCCCGGACCTGGGCGGCCACTCCATCGTGAACGTGCCCGGATCGATCGCCGCCGGGTCCAGGTCCGCCTCGATCCCCCACACGGTGACGATCTTGCCGTTCGTCTGCCGGACCTCCCCGAGACCGATCGCCTCGCCGTCGGGCGGCGGCAGCCCCAGCTCCTCCCGGAACTCGCGGCGGGCGGCCTCCCAGGCGGGCTCGTCGGGCTCGTACTCGCCCTTCGGCACGGTCCACGCCCCGGCGTCCTTCCTCGCGAAGTACGGGCCGCCCATGTGGCCCAGCAACACCTCCGTGCCCTCGTCGGTGCGGCGGAACAGCAGCAGGCCCGCGCTGCGCTTCGGTGTCACGGGTGCACCTCCGGGTGGGCGGCCAGCAGGGTCTCCACGGTGTCGGCCTGCTCCGGCCGCTTGTCCTCGCGGTACCGGACCACGCGGGCGAAGCGCAGGGTGACACCGGCCGGGTAGCGGGTCGAGCGCTGGAGGCCGTCGTAGGCGATCTCGACGACCAGTTCGGGGCGTACGGTGACCCCCCAGCCCTCCTCGTTCAGGGTCAGCTCCCGCAGCCGCTCGGTCTGCCAGCCGAGCATCGCGTCGGTCATCCCCTTGAAGGTCTTGCCGAGCATCGCGAAGCCGCCGTCGGCGGTCCGCGCGCCGAGGTGCAGGTTGGAGAGCCTGCCGGTGCGGCGGCCGTGGCCCCACTCGGCGGCCAGGACCACCAGGTCCAGGGTGTGCACGGGCTTGACCTTCAGCCAGGACGCGCCGCGGCGGCCCGCGCTGTAGGGGGCGTCGAGGGACTTCACGACCACGCCCTCGTGGCCGCGGCGCAGCGTGTGCGCGAGGAACTCCTCGGCCACGGGGAGATCCTCCGGCCCGCGCGCCAGCGTCCGCCGTACCCGCATCGGCTCCGGCACCAGCCGGGCCAGCTCCCCGTGCCGCTCGGCGAACGGCAGGTCGAGCAGGTCACGGCCGTCCACGGACAACGCGTCGAAGAAGACCGGCGCGACCGGCACCGACTCGGCGGCCGCCGCCACGTCGACCCGGGAGCCGACCCGGCCGGCCGTCTCCTGGAAGGAGCGCGGCCGGCCGCGCGCGTCGAAGGCGATGACCTCGCCGTCCAGGATGAACCGCTCGCCCCTCAACTCCCGCGCCGCCGACGTCACTTCGGGCAACCGGTCGGTGATGTCGTCGAGGGTGCGGGTGTAGAGGCGGATGTCGTCGCCGTCCCGGTGCACCTGGACGCGGATGCCGTCCAGCTTCTCCTCCACCGCGCAGCCGCCGAGCTTGCCGACCGCCTCGGCGACCGAGGACGCGGTGTGCGCCAGCATCGGCAGCACCGGGCGGCCCACGGTCAGCCGGAACGCCTCCAGCGCCGGCGGACCGTCCCTGAGCAGGGACGCGGCGACCGTCTGGAGGGAGCCGGCGAGCATCACCGCCCGCCGTACGTCCCCCGGGGGCGCCCCGGTGGCCTGGGCCAGGCCTTCGACGGCCACGGCGTCCAGCGCGCCCTGACGGACCTCGCCGGTGAGGAGCCCGAGCAGGAACCGCTGTTCGTCCGCCGTGGCGGCGCCCATCAACGTGCCCACCAGGCGCGCCCGTTCGGCCTGCGAGCCGGGGCCGGACACCTTGCCGAGCTCGGTCAGCAGGGCGTCGACCTCGCGCACGGTCAGTGTCGGCGACCCGGCGGGCGCGACCGGGCGGCTCAGCACCTTCCAGCCGACGCCGAGCCGGCCCTGCGGGAGCCGTCCGGCCAGGTACGGGATGACGATCGGCGCGTCCTCCGCCTCCGCGTCCCGGAAGAGTTCGGCGAGCAGAGCGATCTTGCGGGAGCGCGCCGAACTGGCGGCGACCTCCCGGGACACGTCGGCGAGCCGGGTCAGCAGCATGCAGCCATGGTGCTACGCCGGGGCCCCGGCTACACCCCCGCCGCCCCGGCGGCCGCGTCGAGGTCCGCCATCAGCAGCTCTCCGTTGATCGCGGCCCCGGCCCGGTAGCCGCGGCTCGCCGCGTTCACGACCTGCTCGGAGAAGCCGGAGGCGTTGCCCGCCGCCCAGAGGCCGGGGACGGTGGTCCGGCCGTGCCCGTCGACCACGGGGTAGGTGCCGAAGGCGGTCTCGGTCATCTCGGCGCCCAGCCGCTCCAGCAGCTCCGTCCGCGGCACCGGGCGCGGGGCGACGAACAGCACCTGACGGGCGTGCACCTGCCCTTCCCCGGAGGCGGCGGTCAGGCGGACCCCGGTGAGCCGGTCGTCCTCGACCACGAGACCGGCCACCTCGCCGGGGACCACCCGCACCCCGGCGGCAGTCAGCCGGCGCCGGTCCTCGTCGGTCAGCTCCTTCTCGGCGACCGTGTGCAGGAACAGGGTCACGTCCTTCGACCACTGGGTCACCATCAGCGCCTGGTGCACGCTGAGCGGACCGGTCGCGAGCACACCGAAGGCCTGGTCGCGGACCTCCCAGCCGTGGCAGTACGGGCAGTGCAGCACGTCCCGGCCGAAGCGCTCGGCGAGGCCCGGCACCGGGGGCAGCTCGTCCCCGAGGCCGGTGGCGACGACGAGCTGCCGGGCGCGCACGGTACGGCCGCCCGCGAGGACCACGGCGAAGCCCGTGCCCTCGCGGACGTCCACCGCCCGGTCCCGGACGAGCTCCACGCCGTACCGGGCGATCTCCTCCCGGCCGGCGGCGAGGAACTCCGCGGGCGGCATCCCGTCCCGGCTCAGATAACCCTGCATATGGGCGGCCGGCGCGTTGCGCGGCTCGCCCGCGTCGACCACCAGCGTGCGGCGCCGGGCCCGGCCCAGGACGAGGGCCGCGGACAGGCCCGCCGCTCCGCCGCCGACGACGACCACTTCGTACACATCGGTCATGGTGACCACCTCCACCGAGAAGGTGACCCGGATGCCGCGGCATTGACAAACGTCTTTGCCGATTCTGCAATACGGGGTATGAGTGCCGAAGACGTTCTCGCGGAAGTGGGCCCCCGGCTGCGCCGGATCCGGAAGGAGCGGGAGGTGACCCTGGCGGCGCTGTCCGAGGCGACCGGCATATCGGTCAGCACGCTGTCCCGGCTGGAGTCGGGGCTGCGCAAGCCGAGCCTGGAACTGCTGCTGCCGATCGCCCAGGCGCACCAGGTGCCGCTGGACGAGCTGGTGGGTGCCCCGCCGGTGAGCGACCCCCGGGTGCGGGCGCGGCCGGTGACCCGCCACGGGCGCACCTTCTGGCCGCTGACCCGGCAGCCCGGCGGCCTCCAGGCGTTCAAGGTGCTCGTGCCGCAGCGCGAGGAGGAACCGGAGCCGCGCACCCACGAGGGCTACGAGTGGCTGTACGTGCTGTCCGGGCGGCTGCGGGTGGTGCTGGGGGAGCACGACGTGGTGATGACGGCGGGAGAGGCCGCCGAGTTCGACACGCGCGTGCCGCACTGGTTCGGATCGACGGGGGAGGGGCCGGCGGAGTTCCTCAGTCTCTTCGGGCCGCAGGGGGAGCGGATGCACGTCCGGGCGCGGCCGAAGGGGACGTGACGCACCTGACTGTTCCCCGATCGGCAAGCGACCGCTTAGTATGCGAGGCGCCGGTCGGAACGACGACCGGTCACGACACCGGTCGGACGACGCAGTCCCGTGGAGGCTCCGCATGCAGGCATGGCAGGTGCACGAGAACGGCGAGCCGAGCGAGGTGATGCGGCTCCACGAGGTCGAGCGGCCCACGCCCGGTGACGGCCAGGTCCTGCTCAGGGTGCGCGCCGCGAACATCAACTTCCCGGACGCGCTGATGTGCCGGGGCCACTACCAGGTCCGGCCGCCGCTGCCCTTCACCCCGGGCGTGGAGATCTGCGGCGAGACCGAGGACGGCCGGCGCGTGATCGCCAACCCGGCGCTGCCGTACGGCGGATTCGCCGAGTACGCCGTCGCCGACGCCGCCGCCCTGCTGCCCGCCCCGGAGGCGCTGGACGACGCCGAGGCCGCCGCGCTGCACATCGGCTACCAGACCGGCTGGTTCGGCCTGCACCGGCGGGCCGGGATCGAGGCCGGCGAGACGCTGCTCGTCCACGCCGCCGCAGGAGGGGTCGGCAGCGCGGCCGTGCAGCTCGGGAAGGCCGCCGGGGCCCGGGTCATCGGCGTGGTGGGCGGCGCCGACAAGGCCGCCGTCGCCCGGGAACTGGGCTGCGACGTGGTCGTCGACCGCCGAACCGAGGACGTCGTCGCCGCCGTCAAGGAGGCCACCGGCGGCCGGGGCGCCGACGTCGTCTACGACCCGGTGGGCGGCGAGGCCTACACCCAGTCCACGAAGGTCGTCGCCTTCGAGGGCCGGATCGTGGTCGTCGGCTTCGCGAGCGGCACCATCCCCAGCCCCGGGCTGAACCACGCCCTGGTGAAGAACTACTCGATCCTCGGCCTGCACTGGGGCCTGTACAACACCAAGAACCCGAAGCTGGTCCAGCACTGCCACGAACAGCTCACCGAGCTGGCCGCCCGGGGCGCGATCAAGCCCCTGGTGAGCGAGCGGGTGCCGCTCGACGGCGCGGCCGACGCCGTGCAGCGGGTCGCCGACGGTGCCACCACCGGCCGGGTGGCCGTCGTCCCGGCGCTGGAGAACGGAGCCGCCGTATGATCACCGCAGAGGAACTGCGCACCCGCACCAGGGAGTTCCTGGCATCGTCCGACACCACCGACCGTCTCGGCTTCCTCCAGGCCCGCTTCGACGCCGGCCTCGCCTGGGTGCACTACCCGGAGGGCCTCGGCGGACTCGGCGCGCCCCGCTCCCTGCAGGCCGTCGTGGACGCCGAACTGGAGGCCGCGGGCGCCCCCGACAACGACCCCCGCCGCATCGGCATCGGCCTCGGGATGGCCGCGCCGACGATCCTGAAGTACGGCACCGAGGAGCAGAAGCGCCGGTTCCTGCGGCCCCTGTGGACGGGGGAGGAGGTCTGGTGCCAGCTGTTCAGCGAACCCGGCGCCGGATCCGACCTCGCCGCGCTCGGCACCCGGGCCGTCCGCGAGGACGGCGGAGACTGGGTCGTCAACGGGCAGAAGGTGTGGACCTCCAGCGCCCACCTCGCCCGCTGGGCCATCCTCATCGCCCGCACCGACCCGGACGTCCCCAAGCACGCCGGCATCACCTACTTCCTCTGCGACATGACCGACCCCGGGGTCGAGGTCCGGCCGCTGCGCCAGATCACCGGCGAGGCCGAGTTCAACGAGGTCTTCCTGACCGGCGTCCGCATCCCCGACTCCCGCCGCCTCGGCGGGATCGGCGACGGCTGGCGGGTCGCGCAGACCACCCTCAACAACGAGCGCGTCGCCATCGGCGGCATGCGGCTGCCCCGCGAGGGCGGCATGATCGGGCCGGTCTCCAGGACCTGGCGCGAGCGCCCGGAGCTGCGCACCCACGACCTGCACCAGCGGCTGCTCACGCTCTGGGTGGAGGCCGAGGTCGCCCGGCTCACGGGCGAGCGGCTGCGCCAGCAGCTCGTCGCGGGCCAGCCCGGCCCCGAGGGAGCCGGCATGAAGCTCGCCTTCGCCCGCCTCAACCAGGAGATCAGCGGCCTGGAGGTCGAACTCCGCGGCGAGGAAGGCCTGTTGTACGACGACTGGACCATGCGCCGCCCGGAACTGGTGGACTTCACCGGCCGGGACGCCGGGTACCGCTACCTGCGCTCCAAGGGCAACAGCATCGAGGGCGGGACCAGTGAGGTCCTGCTGAACATCGTCGCCGAGCGCGTCCTGGGCCTGCCCTCGGAGCCGCGCACCGACAAGGACGTCGCCTGGAAGGACCTCGCCCGATGACGGATCTTCTCTACTCCGAGGAGGAAGAGGCGCTGCGGTCGGCGGTACGCGACCTGCTCGCCGACCACTGCGACGCGCCCGGTGTCATCGCCCGCACCGAGTCCGACGCCCCTCACGACCTGGCCGCCTGGAAGGCCCTCGCCGACGGCATGGGCCTCGCGGGCCTGCTGATTCCCGAGGCACAGGGCGGACAGGGCGCCACGCACCGCGAAGTCGCCGTGGTGCTGGAGGAGTTGGGCCGAGCGGTGGCGCCCGTGCCGTATCTGACCAGTGCCGTCGTCGCCACCGAGGCGCTGCTGGCCTGCGGCGACGGGGAACTGCTCGGCCGGCTGGCCTCCGGGCGGGCCATCGGCGCGCTGGCGGTCGGGCTGCACACCGCTCCCGGCGCCGCCTTCACGGCCGTACGCGTCGAAGGGGGCGCCCTGCACGGCGAACTGACCGGCATCGCCGACGCCGCGGCAGCCGACGTGCTGCTCGTGCCGGCCGAGGACGGCGGGCTGTACGCGGTGGAGGCGGACGCGGTGACCGTCACCCCGCAGGTCTCCTTCGACCTCACCCGGCCCCTCGCCACGGTCACCCTCGCCGGAGCCGCCGGCCGCCGCCTCGGCGACGCCGGGCCCGCCGTGCGCCGCGCCCTGCGCGCCGGAGCCGGGCTGCTCGCCTCCGAGCAACTCGGGCTCGCCGACTGGACCCTGACGGAGACCGTGCGCTACCTCAAGGAGCGCAAGCAGTTCAACCGGCCCGTCGGCGGCTTCCAGGCGCTCAAGCACCGGCTGGCGCAGCTGTGGCTGGAGGTCGTCAACCTCAGGGCCGCCGCCCGGGGCGCGGCCGACGCCCTCGCCACCGGCGAGGACGCCGACATCGCGGTGGCCGTCGCCCAGGCCTACGCGGCGGGGGTCGCCGTGCACGCCGCCGAGGAGGCGCTGCAACTGCATGCCGGGATCGGCATGACCTGGGAGCACCCGGTCCACCTCTACCTCAAGCGGGCGAAGGCCGACTCGATCGCCTACGGCACCGCGGGCGCCCATCGGGCCGCCGTGGCCGAACTCGTCGACCTGCGGGCCCCCTGAGCGTCGCCCGGTGAAGCCCGCCCCACCTGGGGCGGGCTTTTCCGTGCGCCCGCGCGGCCCGAGTGAACAGGCGACGGCAGTCCGGCCAACTCCTGGCAGGTAAAGGTTCGTTGACGCCAGGACAGCCCCATACTCCCTGTGGTCCCGACCCGCCCCACAGGGAGGAACGACATGGCCCACCTCGCCCGCCGCAGAGTGCTCACCGGCTTCGGCGCCACCCTCGCCGCGGTACTCGCCCCGCCCGCCCACGCCGCGTTCGCCGACGGACACCCGCGCGGCCCCCGCCCGTTGTGGCGCGCCCACGCCCACAACGACTACGAGCACCCGCGCCCCCTCCTCGACGCGCTCGACCACCGCTTCGGCAGCGTCGAGGCCGACATCTTCCTCGTCGACGGCGAACTCCTCGTCGCCCACTCGGCGGACCAGCTCGACCCCGCCCGCACCCTGGAGTCCCTCTACCTCGCCCCGCTCGCCGCCCGGGTCAAGGCCAACCGCGGTTCCGTGTACCGGGGTTACCGGCAGCCTCTGCAGCTGCTCATCGACATCAAGACCGAGGGCTCCACCACCTACCTCGCCCTGGACGAGCTGCTCCAGCGCCACCGGCACCTCTTCACGACGTACGCCCACGGCCGGATCCGCCCCGGCCCGGTCACCGCCGTCGTCTCCGGCGACCGCGCCGCCCGTGCGCCCATGGAGGCGCAGACCGTCCGCCGCGCCTTCTACGACGGACGCCTCACCGACCTGGGCGGCACCGACGCCTCCTTCGCCTCGCTGATCAGCGACAACTGGACGCTCCACTTCACCTGGCTCGGCGTCGGCGCCTTCCCCGAGGCGGAGCGGCAGAAGCTGCGGGGGATCGTCGCGGCGGCCCACGCGCGTGGACAACGGGTGCGGTTCTGGGCCACCCCGGACCTCGCCGGCCCCGCCCGGGACGCGCTGTGGACCGAACTCCTCGCCGCCGGCGTCGATCACCTCAACACCGACGACCTGGCCGGCCTGGAGGCCTTCCTCGACGCACACCGGTAGACACCGGGGCGGACGGACACCACCCTTTCGGCGGACAGGCCGACCGCCCGGACGAACCCTCCGTTACGCCACACTTGCGGCCGAACGCCGCGAAAGCGGACGTGCGGAGGAGGTTGACGTTGGCCGTATCCATTTCCGTGGTGCTGTTGCTGCTGATCCTGGCGGTGGTCTTCATGCGCAACAGCGGACTGAAGGTCTCGCACGCACTGGTCTGTCTGCTGCTCGGCTTCTTCCTGGCCGGCACAAGCATGGCCCCCACCATCCACAGCGGCCTCGTGGCCACGGCCGACATCGTCGGCAGTCTCCGGCCATGAGGGCGCGGGGGAGCGGGCCTACCGGGTGAAGACCCCGATGCCGTTCGCCACCGGGCGCTCCGTCCCCGCGGAGGGGTGATTGCGGACCGTGACCCTGGTCGAGCCCGCCGGGCGGGCCACCAGGGTCGAGGAGCCGCCGCCGTCCAGATTGAAACCCTCGGTCGCGCCGAGGTTCCGCAGGGCGGCGGCGACCTCGGCGATCGTCGTTCCCCCGCGGTACGGGAGCGCGCCGTCCAGCGCGAGCAGGATCACCCGTCGGCCGCCGTCGGCGATCCCCACCGCCGTCCGCACGGCGGACACCCGCGCGTCCAGTCCCGGCAGCGGCTGCCCGCCCCTGAGGAGCGGACAGCCGCCCATGGCGAAGCGGTACGCCATGCCCGACCCGGACACCGGCCGGTGACGCACCGTCACACGCTCACCCATCGTGAGCGCCTTCAGGTGCCGCGCGCCCGCCTCCCGCCCGACGAGCACGGTGGTGCCCGCCGGGATGGAGCCGCCGCCGGGCGTGGCGGAGGCCGACACCACCCGTCCCCGCCTGAGCGTCACCTCGTAGGTGCTCGTGCTGCACGCGGCGGCCCGGCTGGTGTCGGTGCCGCACGTGGCCCGCAGGCGCGAGGCGCTGCCCCAGTCCGAGGTGAACGCGCCGATCGAACCGACCGGCAGCGCGTACTGGTTGAGTCCGCCCAGGGGCAGCCGGCGCCGGAACGCGGTGATCGTGCCCGTGAGCGCCAGCGTGTCCAGCCTGGCCCTGCCGTCGGTGCCGACGCCGACCACCGCCCTGGTCGTGGTGCCCGGGGGCAGTTCGGGTCCGAACCGCTGCGCGTCCGGGACCGCCCCCTTGAGCACCCTGCCGTTCGCGATCGCCGGACCCACGCTCGCCCCGGTCGCGGTGACGCCCGGGTGCTGGGTCTCGGAGATGTTGAAGAAGTCGCCGTTGACGGCGGCGACCGCCTTCCGGGCGTCGGCCATCGAGGAGACGGCCGAACGGGCCGCGACCTTCCCCGGGTACAGCAGCCCGAGGCGCACGTGGGCGCGGGTGAGGTCGACGCCGAGCACGTGCACCCGCGTCACCCCGGCGGCGGCTCGCAGGTCGTAGTGCCGGTAGGTCACCCCGGCCGCCACGGTGGTCCAGGCCGCGGCATCGGCCGGCGCGGCCCCCGCGAGGGCCGCGCCGGCCAGCGTCCCGAGTGCCGTGAGCAGCGTCAGCCACGTTCTGCGCGCACCGGACCGTTTCTGATGTCGTGTCACGGACCCCCCTGGCTGGTGTGGGCCGCAACTTTCTCACGGCCCGGGGGACCAACCGCCAGGGGAGAAGCGGGGAATATCACGAGAACGGGTGACGAAAGGCACGAATCCGGTTACCCCGCACCGCCCTTCGGCGTGCCGCTCGCCCGTTCGTGCTAGCCACCCTCCGGCAGAGCGGACTCCGTCGGGCCGGTCAGGCCGTGGGCGGGGGAGCCGTGAGCGGCCGTCCCGCTGCGGGTCCAGGGTGCGCGTACGGCGTGAAGTGGGCCGGGGCGTGGTCGATCGGCAGGTCCGGGCGCCAGGCGGTGAGGGACTGGGCGCTGCACACGAACAGGGACGGCGGCAGCCGGTCCAGCGGGTACCAGCGCCAGTCGCCGACGCTCTCGCCCGGCTGGTCGGCCGGTTCGCCGCGCCAGCTGCCGACGACGGCGCCGACCGTCACCCGGACCACTCCCTCGACCCGGTCCAGGCTGGTGCCGAGGAGCCGCACGTCCGCGGGGTCCGCCCGCAGTCCCGTCTCCTCGCGCAGTTCCCGCACCACCGTCTCCTCCAGCGTCTCGCCGGGTTCCACCGTGCCGCCGGGCAGCTCCCAGGTGCCCCGGCGGTGACGGCCCAGCAGCAGTCCCCGGGGGCCGTGCAGGATGGCGCCGACACCGAGGGCGGCGTGCGCGACCGGTGGGCGGGCGGTGCGCGGGCGGGCGGAGATCCGCGCCGGGCGGCGGGCACGCAGGACACGGTAGGAGGCACGGTTGGCGGGGTCCGGCGCGGTCACCGTCTCGACGTCCTCCAGGCGCAGACCGTGGTCGGTGAGAAGGCGCTCCCAGTGCTCGGGGGTGAGCACCCACATCCGCACGCCGGCCTCGCCACCGCCCGCGAACGTCAGGGTCTCCGGGCGGGGGGCGAGATCCGGAGTGGGGCCGTCCCCCCGGGAGTTGGTGTGCAGCACCGAGAAACACAGTGTCCCGCCGGGCTTCAGCGCGGTCGCCAGGGCGGGCAGCAGCCGGCGGGGGTCGACGTACGGGACCGCGTTCACGGAGTAGATCACGTCGTACGGCTCCGAGGCGCGCAGATGGCCGACGGCGTCGGCGTGGACCAGGCGCAGGCCGGGCAGCGAGCCGTACCGGGCGCGGGCCCGCTCCAGCTGGCCCGCCGCGGAGTCGACCGCGTCCACCTCGGCGCCGTACACCCGCACCAGGTGGGCGGCGTGCCGTGCGGTGCCGCAGCCGAGGTCGAGGACACGCCGCCCCCTCAGCTCCCCGAGGAACGCCACGTCCGGCCCGGCGCCCGGGAACCCCCAGTCGATCCGCTCCACCTCCGCCAGGACCGTGCCGCGCCGCAGATGGTGGGCGGCGTACGCCTGCCAGGCGTCGGCGTTGACGGACTCCGCTCCGCCGGGGGCGAGGGGTTCGGACATGGGCGGTCCTCCAGGGTGTCGGCCGGACGGCCAGGCGATTCTTACCGGGCCCGCGGGCCCGCAATCACCCGGCCGGGCCGGGACGCGAGGTCCGGGTGATCGGGGGTACTCGGCCCGCAGCAGTGGGCAGGCCGTGCCGGCGGCCTGGTTCGACGGAGGCGAGAGCATGGCCGCAGGACGACGACCGGACCGGATCGCGGACCCCTGGGGAGCGCGCACACCGTACCCGCCGGGCGCTCCCTGGCCGGAGCGGGTCGACGTACGGCTGGCGGACGGCGTGACCGAGCAGGACGTGGAGCGGTGGGCGGTCTCCGCGTCGCTGCTGCACTCCAACGGCGACGCGATGGACATCGCCGTACGGGACGGGCGGATCGTGGGCGTACGGGGCCGGGCGGGGGACCGGGTCAACCGGGGCCGGCTGGGGCCCAAGGACCTGTACGGCTGGCAGGCCAACGGCTCGCCGGACCGGCTCACCCGGCCCCTCGTCCGGGACGGCGGGCGGCTCGTGGAGTGCGCCTGGGACACGGCGATGGAGCGGATCGTGGCCCGCTCGCGCGCCCTGCTGGACGAGCGGGGGCCGGGCGCGTTCGGCTTCCACACCACCGGCCAGCTGTTCCTGGAGGAGTACTACACGCTGGCCGTGCTCGCCCGGGCCGGTATCGGCACCCACCATCTCGACGGCAACACCCGGCTGTGCACGGCCACGGCCGCCGAGGGCGTTCGGCTGCGACGGACAGCCCGCCTCCTACGAGGACGTCGACCACGCCGACACCCTCGCCCTGTTCGGGCACAACATGGCCGAGACGCAGACGGTGCTGTGGATGCGCGTCCTGGACCGGCTGGCCGGCCCCGCCCCGCCCGCCCTGCTGTGCGTCGACCCGCGCCGCACGCCCGTCGCCCGCCACGCCGACCTGCACCTGGCTCCCCGGCCCGGCACGAACGTGGGTGCGCCCGGGGCGTGGACCTTCCCGGGCCGGGGGCTCGCTCCGCCCTGCGCGAGAAGACCGCCGGGGCGAGAGAGAGGACCGCGGAGGCGCTGGGCCGGCGCCCCGAGCCGGGCCTGCTCCTCCTGCACGACCTGCGGGACCTGCATCTTGCGGCGGCCCGCAACTCGCTGCACTGGGAGATGCTCGCCCAGGCCGCGCGGGCCCTGCGCGACGGGGAACTCCTCGACCTGGTCAGCGCCTGCCATCCGCAGACGCTGCGCCAGATGCGCTGGACGAACACGATGGTCAAGGAGCAGGCACCGCAACTGCTGTCGGCCCGGTAGGCCGGGCTCCGGCGCGCACGCGAGGCGTGTCCACCCGCAGCGGGCCGGGCGAGCCGTCCGACAGCGCACGTGACGGTGTCCGAGAGCCCAGTGCGCGGCGGGCCCACATCCCTGCCCGCGTGCTCAGCGCACGGGGTGCTTGCTGAGGATGGACACCCGGTTGAAGGCGTTGATGGTGACCGCGACCCAGATCACCGCCGATATCTGGTCCTCGGTGAGGACCTCGCGGGCGTCGGCGTACGCGGCCTCCTGCGCGGCGGCGTCGCACGGCAGGGTGGTCGCCTCGGCCAGTGCCAGGGCCGCGCGCTCCAGCGGGCTGAACAGCCCGGTGTCCCGCCAGGCGGCGAGGACGCCGAGCCGCCGGGTGTCCTCGCCGGCCTTCAGAGCCGCCCTGGTGTGCACATCGAGGCAGAACGCACAGCCGTTGAGCTGCGACACCCGCAGATTCACCAGTTCCACGACGGTGCGTTCCAGACCGGCGTCGGCCGCGGTCGCCCGCACGGCCTCCGACGTCTGGACCAGCGCGTGGTAGGCCTTGGGGCTCTGCTTGTCGATGAAGATCCGTCGAGTCATGACCGAGATCAAAGCATCACTCGTCACCGGCCGGGCACCTCGCCGTCGGTCCCGGGCAGCGCCAGGGACCATTCCCTGAGGTGCTGGACCAAGGCAGTGGCCCGGGTGTGGCCGGCGGGCCAGAACGGCAGGACGAGGAGTGCCGGTACGCAGCACACCGTCACCACCAGCAGGGGCAGCAGGCACAGGGCGATCACGAGCGGGCGCTGCCGCCCCTGGAACAGGGTGGCCACGGTGGTGAGGAGAGTGTGCATGGGCAGAAAGGTCCTCTCAGCAACGCCTGCGCAGGCCAGGGCCGGCCGGTCCGGACGGAGGCCGATGCCCCGAGCGTCGGACACCGCCGCCCCTTGCCGGAAGTCGCACCACCGGAACGCATCTCCGGTGCGACCATTGCCTCTTGCGCAACGCATCCGGAGGAGCCGTGGGCGGTGGAGAGAGCGGGCAACCGGACCTGGGGCCGATCAAGGAGGACGTGAGCGAACCGGCCCTGTCCTTCGTCCTGCGCCTGCGGGGGCTGTACGAGGAGAGTGGCTGGCCCTCCTTGCAGGCCTTCGCGCAGGCGGTCGGCTACAGCAGGGGGACCATCTCGCGTTTCCTCTCGGGCGAGCGGCAGCCGAAGGCGCGATTCCTGGACACACTCTTCGCCGCGCTGGAAGACCGTACGGGCCGCCCGGTGGCCGAGGCGGTCCGCGAGGAGACGCGGCGGATGTACTTCGAGTCCATCCGCGACCGAGCACCCGCCGAGTACCGGCTCTTCCAGATGGAGGAGCAACTCAAAGCCGCACAGCGCGAGTTGAAGCAGCAGCTGGAAGAGCGGGCGAACGCCCACGACACGGAACGCGAAGCGCTGCACCGGCAGGTCACCGAACTCCGCGACACCCTGCGCCACATTGAAGGTGAGCGGAAAGCGCTCCTCCAGAGGTGTGAGCGGTCCGCCGAACAGGGGCGTGCCGAACGGGAACGCCGGCAGTTCCTGGAACAAGCCCTCGCGGAAGTGGGGCGGTTGCAGGAGGGACTGGTCCTCACGCGTCCACGGGGGTTGCCGTACCACGGGCCCCTCACCGGCCTGGTCCTCCGCGCCCGTACCGGCAGCGCGGTCGCGCTGTCGCCCGGCGGCGCCCTGATCGTGAGCGGGGGCTCGGACGACACCATGCGGTTCTGGGAGCCGTCCGCGGGCCAGTCGCCGGTGCGTTCCCTGCACCGCGACCGGCCGGTGACCAAGCTGGACTTCCACGCCGGGCGCCGTCTCCTGGCCGCGGCCTGCCGGGACGGCAGCACATGGCTCTGGAGGCTGGCCGCAGACCGGTCCGACGAGCCCGAACGTCTCGGTTCCGGCATCGTCCAGGTGCGTGCGGTGGCCTTCGCGCCGCGTCCCGACGGCCTGCTGGCGATCGCGGGTGCCGGCGGCAGAGCGGTCGAGTTGTGGAAGGCCGCCCCCGAGGGGGCCGCTCCCGGCGCACCGAGTCGGCGTGCGCGCTTCCTCCGGGACGAGAACGGCAGGCCCCCGCCACCAGGCACGCGCGTGGGCCGGTTCAGTGGCTATCGGCTGTACGAGGGCTTCGGCGGCCTCGACGGCGGGGTCGACGCGCTGGCGTTCTCGCCCGCTGCCGACCGCCTGGCGACCGCCGGGGCCGACGGAACGGTCAGGTTGTGGGACCTGAGGGCGGGCACGCCGGTCGTCGGCCCGCTCGGCGGGCACGAGGGCTCCGTGCGGGCGATCGCGTTCTCGCCGGACGGGCGCCGTATCGCGACCGGCGGCGCGGACGGGACCGTACGGCTCTGGGATCCGGTCGCCGCCTCGTCGGGGCGACCCCTGACCGGTCACACCGGACCGGTCGGATGCGTGGCCTTCTCACCGGACGGGCGGCTGGTGGCGAGCGCCGGCGACGACGCGACGGTGCGGTGCTGGTCGACGACGACCGGCCGCGCGGTGGGCGAGCCGCTCGCCGGCCACGAAGGACCGGTCACCGGCCTGAGCTTCTCCCGCGACGGCGGCTTGCTGAGCAGCGCGGGCACGGACAGGACGGTACGGCTGTGGCCGACTCCGACGGCGTGACGGCGTGACGGCGGACGGCCGGCGCGGTCGCACCAGACCCGGCGGCGGGCCCACCCGAGGCGGGCGGGCTCGGCCACCGGGCGTACGAGGCTCCACCGTGAGCGTGGGCCCGCCCCGTCAGAGGCTGCGGGCGGTGATGTCGCCGTAGCCGGTGGTGGCGCGGATGCTCAGGGTGGCGTCGGCGCCGTCGGTGTTCTTCAGCGCGTTGTGGATCCGGCCGTAGCCGGTGCCGGCGTCCAGGAAGGCGGAGACTCCGCGGGCGGCGCCTACCGACACCTCGCCGGACTCGGTGCGCAGCACGACCTTGCCGCTCACGGCCTCGGTGATCCGGATGTCGCCCTTCTGGGTGCTGATCTCCGCGGGGCCGCCCAGGCGGCCGACCGAGATGTCACCGGCGAGGAGGGTGAGGCGGGCGCTCGCGGTCTCGTCGAGCTTGACCGGGCCCTGGGCGCCCTCGAAGGCGACGTCACCGAGCCGTCCGACCCCGCGGAACTCGGCGCCGGCCGCCTTCGCCTCCACGTGAGAGCCGGCGGGCAGCTGGACGGTCACCTCGACGGAGCCGGACTTGCCGAGGATCCGGTTCTTCGCCGGTGCGCCCTCGATCCGCAGGACGCCGTCGCCGTACTCCACCCTGGTCTGCTCCGCCGCCTTCACGTCCCGGCTGTCGGAGGCGTCCGCGGGCAGGACCTCGACCGCGGTGTCGGCCCGGTCGGCCGCGATGAGCCGGATGCGTCCCGCGGGGATGTCGAGGACGGCGGAGACGGGGGCGGGGGTGTCGAACTTCTGCATCGTGCTCTCCCTCGGGTCGTTGTTTCTGACTTGGGAAAAGCTACGTTGCGTTCAGAGATCTCTCAACGTTGCCGTTGCGTTTTGGGTGGAGAATCGCAGGTGAACTCAAGGAAATCGTTGCAACTGGTGTGGATTCAATGCAACGAAGAGGGAAAGGATCGTTGCAATGAAGTGGGAGTGAACGCTATCGTGGAGGCAGTCGAGGAGAACGAGGGAGACCGCGATGCCGGGAGGCAGGCTCACCCAGCAGGAGCGCCAGCGGATCGCGCTGGGGCTGGCCGACGGCCTCGCCTACGCGGAGATCGCCAGACGTCTCGAACGTCCGACCTCGACGATCACCCGTGAGGTGATGCGCAACGGCGGCCCCACCGCCTACCGCGCCGATCTGGCCCACCGCGCCACCGAACGCCGCGCCCACCGGCGCAGGCAGGCCGCGCCCCGGGGAACGCAGGCGCCCCCACAGGCCCACGGACGCGACGCCGAGGCCGTGCGCGAATACGAGGAGATGTTCACCACCCTCCTCATGCAGCAGGGTCTGCCCAGGATGATGTCCCGGGTGCTGACCTGCCTCTACACCACCGACGCGGGCAGTCTCACCGCGTCCGAACTCGTCCGCCGCCTCCAGGTCAGCCCCGCGTCCGTCTCCAAGGCGGTCGCGTTCCTCGAAGGCCAGGGCCTCATCCGCCGGGAGCGCGACGAACGCCGCCGCGAGCGCTACATCGTCGACGACGACGTCTGGTACCAGTCGATGATCGCCGGCGCCCGGTCCAGCGCCCAGCTCTCCGAGGCCGCACGGCAGGGAGTCGGCGTCCTCGGCCCCGGGACCCCGGCCGCCGCCCGCCTCGAAAACATCGCCCGCTTCGTCGACTTCGTCACCGAGAGCCTGATCCGTGCCGCGGAGCAGGCCCGCGAGGTCCTTCACACGAACGCCGGAACGCCCACGGGCGGCAGCGCCGGACCTGGTTCGGACGACGCATAGACAGCCGTTCCGACGGCCGCGGCCAGTGGGTGCCGCGCGCCGGGCAGAGAGTGCTCTCACATCCTCCGGTGGCCGGCGGAGTGCCGGTGCCGGCGCGCCAGGCAGCCGGCCGCCACGCCCAGAGCGCCCATCGTCAGGCCCACCCCGAGGGGTTGTGCGAAGTCGGCCGGATCCGTGCTCCCGCCCACCCCGCCCTGGGTGCCGCGGGTCGGCAGCGGGGACGTCGTCGAGCTGATGACGGGCCGGTGGGGCAGCACCTCGCACGCGATGCCGTCGTCGGGCCCCCGGTCCTCGTCCAGCCGGTTCGGATCGCTGAGATCGCGGTTCAGCTCCGCCTGGGCGTCTTCCTGGAAGGCGAAGTCGCCGCAGTCCAGATCGGTCTGGGCGTGCGCGGTGCCCGCAAAGGGTCCGACGGTGAGGGCCACCATGACCGCGGCGGCGAATCCGGCATGTATGCGCATGAGCCGTTCCCTTCGAGCGGGGCCTCACGGGCCGACACCGCGACCCTAAGGATCCTCCCGCCGCCCGGCCCTGTTCTGCTACGCCGTACGGAGGACGGGGCGGGGCGGACGGCCGACGACTTCCGAGGCCCTGAACAGGGAGGGGCGGGCCGGTGTGTCCGGCCGTCCGGCCCGCCCGCCCACGGAAACGCTCCGGCAGCGCACGCGGAACAGCCGCGCCGGTGCTGCCGCCGGGCCGGACGCCCTCGCGCCGGCCCGCCGCCGGAGGGACTACTCGCCCTTCGGCGCCGCCTGCTGCACCACCTCGAAGGACCAGAGGGTGGCCCCCGAAGCGGCGGGCTTCGCCTTCTCGCCCTCCGCGCCGCCTCGGTGCGCCGCCCTCATCGGGCCCTCCAGCCACGCCTGGAA
Source organism: Streptomyces sp. NPDC001381 (assembly GCF_042895685.1). NCBI lineage: Bacteria > Bacillati > Actinomycetota > Actinomycetes > Kitasatosporales > Streptomycetaceae > Streptomyces > Streptomyces sp. NPDC001381. The sequence goes on from NZ_JBIAWO010000005.1 coordinate 210,956, forward strand.
CGACTCCTCGTCGCGCCACCGCGTGTAGACGAGGTAGGTGTCGGTGCCCTCGACCGGTCGGAGCAGCTCGAACCACTCGAAGCCGTCGGAGTTCTCGACGGCATGGGCCCGTGCGGCGAACCGCTTCTCGAGGGTCTCCCGCTGCTCCGCCGGGACGGTCAATACGTTGATCTTGACTACGCTCATGCCCCCATCCTGCCTCCCACGGCCTCCGGGGCGGCGGACCGCCCCCACCCCGGCAGCCGGCACCCTTGCCGAGGCGCTACTTGACGGGGGACCGTCCGAGCCGCTCCACCTCCCGTCCGGCCTGCCGGGCGTCCCGCTCCGCGCGGGCGAGCGCCTCGGCGGCGGTGCGGTGGTCCTCCTCGGCCTGTCGCTCGTCCCGGGTCGCCGCCCGGAGGGCCTCGCGTGTCCGACGCAGGCGCTGCTCGGCCTCGTCGACCTCCTGCTGGGCCCGCTCCCTTGCCTCCCGCGCCCGCTCCGCGGACCCCTCCGCGGTGGCGTGTTCCGCGCGACGGTCGTGCAGTTCCCGGGTGGCGGCCTCCGCCGTCCGCCGGGCCTGCGCGAGCCGTTCCCGGTGCTCCCGCCGGCGCCGGGCGAGCTCGTCATTCTGAGCGGGACGTGCGGGCGGCGCGGGCGCCGACGAACGCGGTGGAACTCGCCGGGCCGCGCTCCGCGGGGCGAGGCCCGACGGGAAGTCCGACGGCGGGGTGAGGGCGCCGTCCAGGCGGCCGGTGGCCCACTGGTCGGCCGCATCCGGGTCGGCCAGCACGGCCTGCAGGGTGGCCGTGACCTCGTTCTGCACCGCGTCCGACAGACGGTGCCCGGCGTCCAGCGCGAGTTCCGCCGCCTGGCGGGACAGGGCGGCGACGATCTGGCGCCGCTGCGTGGACAGTTCCCTGACCGCGGCCGGGTCCAGTTCCCGGTGGGCCTTGCGCAACGCCTGTCCGAGTTCCAGGAACTGCCCGCTCTCGCGGGGCCGCGACCGCAGCAGCAGGTTCGCGGCCCAGGCCGCGAGGGTGGGACGGCGGGCGGCGTGGATGCGGCGCGCGTCCTCGTCCCGGCCCGCGGTCCTGGCGGCCGCCGCCAGTTGCTCGCGGCGCGCGACGAAATCGGAGGGCGGGGTGGTGAAGAGCCCGTCGAGGACCGCCTCCACGTCGTCCGTCCCGCCGCCACCGCGCGCGCCCTTACGCTGCATGGTCCACAGCCTCCGCCGGGCCGCGCCACCGCGCACGCCGGGCTCCGCCCCGGGCGGGCAGCGAGGCGGTTCGCCGGTGGCCGGAAGACGAGGCCGAGGCTCCGGGACGACACCGAGGCCAGCCGAACTCCATGTCCTTCGCGGCCTGGCGGCCTGGCGGCCTTGCGGTCTCGCGGCTTCCCGGTGTTCCGGCTTCGCGGTCTTCCGGTCTCGCGGCTTCCTGGTGTTCCGGTCTTCCGGCTTCGCGGTCTCCCGGCTTTGCGGCCTCCCGGCCCTGCGGTCTCCAGGCATCCGCCTCAGGCGGCCGGCCAGCCGTCCGTCAGGTGCGGTTTGGGTGTTCCGGCGAGGGGCCGGCGTCCCGCTGAATCGAACACGCTTCCTCAGTCGAGCCCGCGCGGCGTCGTCCGGTGCAGGCCCCCCGAGGGGGTCGGCCGAGCGTGCACCCAGCCGAACAGCACCACCGAGCACCCGGCCGCGAGTGCGCACCAGGTCGAGACGAACTCCAGGCGCCACACAGCCCAGCAGGCCACCGCTCCCCCCGCGACCAGCACCCCCAGCAGCGACAGCCGCCGGTCGCCGGACAGGAGCAAGGAGCCCACGGTGGCCAGGAGGTATCCGATGACGAGCGGCACCGGGTGGGACAGGCCGAACGCGTAGCCGACCGTCCGGCCGTGGATCTCGGCCGTCACCGGTCCGGTGGCCAGCGCGTACGCGAGCACCGCGGCGGTGACGACGCCCACGGCGAGCGGGACGGCCAGCCTGCGCCGGACGGGCGGCGCGGCGGCGCACAGCACTCCGGCCGGCACCCACACCGCCAGCAGCGGCAGCGCGATGACGGCCCACACCACGGTGGCGGGTCCGCCGCCCCCACCCGACGCCCACACCACCGACTCGACGATCTGGTGGGCGCCGAGCAGGAGCGGCAGTGCGGCGAGCGGCAGATCCCGGATGTCGCGCACCCGTGCCACACAGGCCACGCCGACGGTCGCGACACCGGCGCCCGCCACCAGATCGGCCGTCGCACTCCAGCACATCACGCCACCACGGGGTCGGCTTTCACGGGCGTCCACCTTGTCATTCGGCGACGTCCCTCGCGCCCCGGGTCTCCGTCGGCGTGTCTGAGTCGGTGCCGGGCTGGACGAGCCGGTGGAAGAGACGGGCTCCCCGCGCGCGCTGGGCGGGCCGGCACAGCCGCACCGGAGCGGGGCCGACGCGGGCGGCCGTGCGGTCAGGCGGGTCGAGAGGGGCGCGACGCTCACCGGACGGGTCCCCTGCCGCAGGGCGTTGCCGACCAGGTCGGCAACGGCCACGGCCGGCCGGCGGGGGCGAGACGGTGCGCCGTACCGACTCGGCGAGTCGATCTCGTCCAGACGCGGGACCGCCGCCCCGGAGTCGAAGCGGCTGCGTCCCCGACACCTGGCCGTACGACACCGAGGGCGACCTCGTCACGGGCCCCGCCGTGCCCTGACACCGGAGCCGGAGCCGGAGCCCCGCGCCGTGGTCATCGCACGGTGAGCGGGGTCTCGGACGCGACGCGGGTCAGTTTCTCCGGGTTGCGGACGTAGTAGAGGCCGGTGATGCGGGCGTCCTCGACGCGGAACGCCAGGACGCCGTCGACGTCGCCGTCCAGGCGCATGACGAGCGCCGGGCTGCCGTTGACCACGGTGGGGTCGCTGGTGAGCGTGACCTTGTGCTTGCCGAGGCCGCCGATGATGAAGCGGGCCACCTTGCCGGAGGTGGTGATCGGCCGCGGCGCGGCCTGCTTGACGCCGCCCCCGTCGCTCACCAGGACGACGTGCGGGGCGAGCACGTCGAGGAGGCCCTGCAGATCCCCGGTCTCGAGCGCGTGCCGGAACGACTCCAGAGCCGCCCGGGTCTCGCTCGCGGAGGCCGTCGTGCGAGGGCGGCGGGCGTCCACGTGCCGACGGGCGCGGTGGGCGATCTGACGGACCGCGCCGGGGCTCTTGTCGACGGCGGACGCGATCTCGTCGTAGTCGACGTTGAAGACCTCACGCAGCACGAACACCGCACGCTCGGTCGGCGAGAGCGTCTCGAGGACCAGCATGAGCGCCATCGACACACTCTCGGCGAGCTCGACGTCCTCGGCCACGTCCGGCGCGGTGAGCAACGGTTCGGGCAGCCAGGAGCCGACATAGGCCTCCTTGCGGTGTTGCAGGGTCCGTATCCGGTTCAGCGACTGCCGCGTGGTGATCCGGACCAGGTACGCGCGCGGGTCGCGCACCTGCCCCGGATCGACCTGGACCCACCGCAGCCAGGTCTCCTGCAGCACGTCCTCGGCGTCGGCCGCCGACCCGAGCATCTCGTAGGCGACGGTGAACAGCAGATTGCGGAGCGCGACGAACGTCTCGGTCGCCGGGTCGGTGCCGTGCTCGCTCATCTCTCGGTCCCTCTTCCTCGCGGTCGTCCCGGCCTGACGCGGATCTTCACCGTCCTACCCGTCCGGCGGCGGCCGGCACCTCGCCGCTTTGGTCTTGCAGCAGCAGCCGGCGCTTGTCGTCCTTGCCCCACCAGGTGCGTGTTCCGGGCTTGCGTGCCTCGTATCCCAGCTGCCAGACGGTGCTCCTGCACACGAACTCCTTGAGCCTGGCGCCCGGACGGCCGCCGAGGTACACCCCTACCGCGACATCGTTGCGGTGGGCGAACTGGAAGACGCCCGTGCGGCGTCCCACACTGATGCACTGGCCGGCGAAGCCCACGCTGACGGGCGCGGGCTGCCGGCCCGCCATCCGGCTGAGCACGGTCTCGGCGGCCTGCGGGCCCAGCTGGACCGCGGACTGGCAGCCCATCCGGAACGGCAGGTCCGAGGGCGCCGCCGCGTCCCCGGCGGCGACGATGCGCTCGTCGTCCACGCTGGTCAGCGTCTCGTCCGTGAGCAGGCGGCCCAGGGAGTCGGTGCTCAGCCCGCTGCGTGAGGCCAGTTCCGGCACGCCGAACCCGGTGGTCCAGATGGTCACCTGGCTCGGCAGCACACGGCCGTCGCTGAGCTGCACGCCGTCGCGCGTCACGGCCGTCACCACGGTGTCGGGGCCCTCGACCACGGTCACCCCCAGCCTGCCCAGCCGCCCGGCGACCGAGCGCCGTCCCCGGGGGTGCAGGTACGGGCCGAGCACGCCGCCGCAGACCAGGGTCACGGCACGGCCCGCCTCCGCCAGCTCGGCGGCGGTCTCGATGCCGGCCGGACCGGCTCCGACCACCGACACCGCGGCCGACGCGGGCGCGGCGTCGAGGACCGGCCGCAGCCGGCGCACCTCCTCCAGGGTGGCGATCGGGTGGGCGAACTCGTCCGCGCCGGGCACCCGGGGGCCGGCGCCGTCGCTGCCCACCGCGTAGATCAGGTAGTCGTAGCCGACCGAGCCGCCCGACGCCAGCGTCACGCGGCGCCCGGCCGCGTCGATCCGGGTCACGGTGTCGACCACCAGCCGGACGCGCTCGCCCAGGACCTTGCCGTAGTCGACGACCGCTTCATGGGACCCGGCCACCAGCTGGTGCAGGCGGATCCGCTCGACGAAGGTCCGGCGCGGGTTGATCAGCCTGACGGTGACACCGGCGCGCTGCGTCATACGGTTGGCCGCCATGACGCCGGCGTATCCGCCGCCGATCACGACCACTTCGGTGTTCCCGGTCATGGTGTCTCCTTCGCTTCGCTTTCGCTTCGAGCGGGTTCGGTCTCAAGACACGGCGGAGACGTTCGTTGTGACAGAGTGTGGCGCAGGTCACTCCACCCTGGCGGGCGGGACTCGGGGGAACGGGCGGGACTCGGGGAAAGGGGTGGGACTCGGGGAAAGGGGTGCGCGGGCGGCGGTGGCGCCGGGGAGCCGGGCGGTGCCGGCGCGGGCTCTCCTCGCGGGACACGGCCCGAGTACGATGATCCCTGTCCGTATGACCTGTCATTGACCTGGCACCGGGAGCGTTGCGAGACCCCGTCGGGGCGGGCGCGTCAAAGGGGTGGGTTCAGTGGAAGCATCGGGCAGGCAGCGGGTGCTGCGGGTCGCCGACGAGATCGGCTACCGGCCCGACAGCGCGGCCCGGCTGCTGGCACGCGGGCGCAGCCGCACCCCCGGCGTGATGTTCACCGTGCACCAGACCTTCCACACACCAACCTCATCGAGGCCATCTACCCCGAGGCCGAACGTCTCGGCTACGAGGTCCTGTTGTCGGGCGCCACGCACGGCCCCAGCGAGGAGAAGGCGGATCACCTCGTCGAACTGGGGCACCGCCGGATCATGCACATCGACGGCGGCAGCGGTCCCGGCTCGGCCGAGCGCCGGCGCGCCTGCCGGGCCGCGAATGCGCCGCCACGGGCTGGAGGCCGAGGCCGGGTCGTCCCCGGTGACCACACAGAGGAGTCGGGCATCGAGAACGGTCCTCTGCTCCTGGCGGAACGGGAGCGGGGGCTGCCGGTGCCGACCGCGGTCCTCGCGGGCAACGACCGTTGCGCCATCGGCCTGTTGATGTCCCTGACCCGGGCCGGGGTCGAGGTGCCGCGCGACCTGTCCGTCGTCGGCTGCGACGACAGTCACCTCTCCCATCTGATGCCGATCGGCCTGACCACCGTCCGCCAGGACGCCGTCCTCATGGCGGAGCACGCCGTGCGGTTCGCGGTGGAGCGGCTGGAGAACCCCGAACTCCAGCCGCGGGAAGCGGTGGTGGAGCCGAAGCTCGTGGTGCGTCCCGCGCGCGGATCGTCCCGGCGGAGGATGCCCGCGGACGCACGCCGGAGGCAGGTGCGCGTCGCCGGACTCCGCGGCAGCGCGCCGGAGGAGGGCGCGCGGCGCCCGGCTTCGTGCCCGGAGGGGCGTCGGCGCTACGAGGGCGGGAGCCTGCCGGCCCGCGAGGGTGGCGCGGTGCCGGGGCTACCCGGGCGGGTCCGCGGCCGCGTCGCCTCGGCTTCGGATGGCTTCCGCCGTGTGCCGCAGCTCGGCGAGCACCGTCCGTACGGCCCGGCGGGCCGCGCGCTCGGGGCGGTGGAGCACGTCGATGTGGCGGTGGGCGTGGATGCCGTCGAGCGGCCGGAGGACCACGGCCGGGTGCGGGCGGGACGTCCAGCGCGGCATCAGGGCCACCCCGCCGCCCGCGGCCACCACCTCCGCGACCACCGCGATCTCGTTGATGCGGTGGACGATCTCGACCCGGCGCCCGGCGGCGGCGGAGACCGCCTCGACGGTGGCCAGGAGCGGAAAGCCGTCGTGCACCGTGATCCACGGCTGGTCGGCGACGTCCCGCGGGGTGAGCCGGGGCTTCGCGGCCAGGGGGTGGCCGGCGGGCAGGGCGACGTCGAGCGGTTCCCGCAGCAGGGCGGTGGCCGTCGCGGTCCGGGGCCACGGCGGCGCGTGGTCGAGGCGGTGGGCGATGACGAGGTCGTAGTGGCGGGTCAGGGGAGGGAAGTCGTGCTGTGCCACGTCCTCGTCGTGGAGGGAGAGGACCGGGGACCCCGGCGTGCGCAGGCGCCGCAGCAGAAGGGGGAAGAACGCGGCGGCTCCGCTGTGGAAGGCCGCCACCGACACCGCGCCGTCGGGCCGTTCGACGAACGCGTCGACGGTGTGGCGCGCTCGGGCCAGCGCCGTCTCCACCCCGATCGCCGCGTCCGCCAGGGCCTGCCCGGCGGCCGTGAGGACCAGCCGCCGCCCGTCGCGCTCGGTGAGCGGCACCGGAATCGAACGCTGCAACAGCCGGAGCTGCTGCGAGATCGCCGACGGCGTCACCCGCATCGCCTCCGCGACCGCCGTGACACTGCCCAGCTCGCCCAGCTCCCGCAGAACGCGCAGCTGCCTCTCGTCCACCCCGTCAGTGTAGCTTCGCTAAAAGATTCCTTGAGCAACTCGTCGTTTACTTCAAAGTGCTGGTCGGCAAGGGTGGAGGGCATGCCAGCCACCCGCCGTACGGATGTGGTGCTCCTGGCCGTCGCCGTCGTCTGGGGATCCAGCTACCTGACGGCGAAGGCGGCCACGGCGACCACACCGGTCTCGATCGTCCTGTTCCTGCGCTACGCCCTGTCCGCACTCGCCTGCGTCGCGGCCGTCGCCGCTCTCCGCAAGGGCGGTCCCCTCACCCGGGACGAGACCGTCCGCGGCTGTCTGCTCGGTCTCACCCAGGCCGCCGTCCTCGCCCTGGAGACGTACGGCGTCGCCCGCACCAGCGCCGCGAACGCGGGCCTGATCATCAGCCTCACGCTCGTTCTCACGCCCCTGCTGGACCGCGCGGGACGCCCCGGCGGACCGCCGCCGAGGTTCTACCTCGCCGCCGGTCTGTGCGTCGCAGGCGTCGGTCTGCTCGTGTCCGGCGACGGCCTGCGCGCTCCCGGCACCGGTGATCTGCTGATGCTCGCGGCGGCGGTGGTCCGGGCGGGCCACGTGGTGCTCGTTGGACGGCTCACCGCCGGCCGGACACTGCGCCCGCTGCACCTGACGACCGTGCAGAGCGTCGTCGGTGCGGTCCTGTTCCTCCCGTTCGCGGCGGGCGGTCTGCCGGTCCTCGCCCGGGCCGGCGCCGTGACCTGGGCCCAGCTCGTGTATCTGGCCCTGTTCTGCGGCCTGTTCGCCTTCCTCGCCCAGACCTGGGCGGTGCAGCGCAGCTCCGCGACCCGGGCCAGCCTGCTGCTGGGCACCGAGCCGGTCTGGGCCCTCCTGGTCGGCGTCGGCTTCGGCGACGAACGGCTCACCGCGCTCTCCGTCCTCGGAGCCGCGCTGATCGTCGCCGGGACGTACTGGGGGCAGGCCGTCGAGCGCGGGGCACGCCTGCCGCACCCCGTGGACACCGGCCGCCGCCCCGAGCCCGCGCCGGCGGCGTCACCCTGAGCGCCGCCGTCTACCCCAGGGCGCGCACCGCGGCGACCCGCTCGTCCAGGAAGCCGCGGCATTCGGCGCGGCGGTCGGCGTCGTAGCCGCGCGGGCCGCACTCCACGACCAGGATCAGGCCCAGGTAGAGGCTGTAGAGCGCCAGCCGGTGACGGAGGCCGGGCGTGAAGTCGAGGCGGCCCCCGGCCTGGAGGTATCCGGCCACGAGATCACTGTCCGGGCCGGTGTCCCCGCCGAACTCCAGGGAGACGAGCTCGGCGGCCGGGTCGCCCCAGAAGGCCCGCTCGTGGTCGATGATCCCGGTGACCCGGCCGCCCGGACCGTCCGCGGCCGCCGCTCCGTCCGGCTCGGGAACGCTGACGAAGACGTTCCCCGGCCACAGGTCGAAGTGGATCAGACGCGGCTCGGTGACCTCGTCGAGGGCTGCCGCGCCCTCGGCCACCAGGGCCCGTACGGCGGCGGGCGCCACGCCGAGTTCGGACCGCCAGCGCTCGGCGTCGTCCAGCAGCGCGTCCACCATGGCGGTGAACGCCGTACGCCAGTCGGGAGCGGACAGCGCGGCCTCGGGGGCCGGATAGCCGAACCGGCCGTCGCCGGGGGACAGGGTGTGCAGCCGTGCGGTGATCGCGCCCAGCTCACGCCGCAGAACCGCCCCGGTGGCAGGGGGAAGACGGCCGGCCACCTTGTCCCACGGCGTACCGTCCAGCACGGACACGGCGAGGAAGTCGTCCCCCGCGTACAGCAGTTCCGGGGTCGGGACCCCCTTGCCGGCCAAGGGCGCGAGACGCCGGTAGACCATCGCCTCGGTCGCCATGATGCCGCGCTCGTACCGCAGCACCGGGGCGTCGGCCGGCGGTGCCAGCTTCACCACGGCCGCGCGGCCGTCCTCGAACCGCACCCGGTAGGCGGTGTTGAACCAGCCGTCGGTCAGCTCCGCCTCCAGACGGCAGCCGACGCCGGTCGCCTCGCGCATCAGATCGTCCAACCCGGCTGCGGACAGGCGGCGTTTGGAGAGACTCTGCATGGGCGGCTCGCTTTCGCGTCATGGCCCCGGGGCCGTTGGGAGCGCTCCCAGCAGGAGGCTAGCAGCCCGCGGGAACCGTTCAAGGGGCGGTGACGCCACCTAGGGGGTGTTTCGAAAGTCCCGCACAGCACCCGCGGCGCCCGGCACGCACCCTCGCCGCACCGGCCGAAGACCCAAGTAGCTCCGCTACGAGGGCCTTCGTCCGGCACGCCGAGGGCACGCACCGACCACCGCGGGCACCGCACAGGACTTTCGAAACACCCCCTAGCGCGATTCGACCTTGTCCGCGCGGACCGCCCCCCCGCATCATCTCCCGATGGACGACACACCGAGCCGCTTCCCGACCGCCCTTCCCGGCCTGCGCGCCAGGACCCGTGCCGCGGGGTTCACCATGTCCTGCGAGGACCGCACCGGCAGCCTCCTGGCCGTGCTCGCGGCCGCCCGGCCCGGCGGGCGGATCCTCGAACTCGGCACCGGGACGGGGGAGGGGACCTCCTGGCTCCTCAGCGGAATGAGCGGCGACGCCCGACTGGTCACCGTCGAACTCGACCCCGCCCTCCAGGCCCTGGCCCGGGAGGAACTGGGCGCCGACGAGCGGGTGACCTTCGTCGAGGGGGACGGCGGCACCTGGCTGGAGCAGTACACCGGCGAGCCCTTCGACCTCGTGTTCGCGGACACCTGGCCGGGGAAGTTCACCCACCTCGACCGGGCGCTGGACCTGGTGGCTCCCGGCGGGACCTATCTGATCGACGACCTCGACCCCCGGCCCGGCTGGCCCGCGGAACACAGGGCCTCCGTCGTACGGCTGCTGGCCGGACTGGAGGGGCGCAAGGACTTCCGGTGCGTCCGTATGGCGTGGGCGAGCGGCCTGCTGATGGCGGTGCGTTCCACCCGGGACTGAGTCCGCGTCGCAGCGCGGGATCAGCCGACGGGGCGTCAGGCCGGCGGCCGCGTGGGTCCGCCGAACGCCTCCAGGATCTGCTCGGCGGCCAGCGTCGCCGTCAACTCGCCTTCCCTGACCTGCCGTTCCAGCGCGGGTACCAGGGACCGTACCCGGGGGTCGGCGTGCAGGCGGCCCAGGAGCTCGTCGTGGACCATGCTCCAGGTCCAGTCGACCTGCTGGTCCCGGCGCTTGGCGGCGAGACGGCCCGTCGAGTCGAGCAGCGTACGGTGCTGTTCGAGGCGCTCCCACACGGTGTCCAGACCGGTCGACTCCCGCGCGCTGCAACTCAGCACGGGCGGCGTCCAGGCCGGGTCGGGGCCGTGCATCAGCCGCAGGGCGCCGGAGAGTTCACGGGCCGCCGCGCGCGCGTCGCGCTCGTGCGGGCCGTCCGCCTTGTTGACGGCGATCACGTCGGCCAGCTCCAGGACGCCCTTCTTGATGCCCTGGAGCTGGTCGCCCGTACGGGCGAGGGTGAGCAGCAGGAAGGAGTCGACCATGTTGGCCACGGCCGTCTCGGACTGGCCGACGCCGACCGTCTCGACGAGGATCACGTCGTAGCCGGCCGCCTCCATGACCACGATCGACTCCCGGGTGGCCTTGGCGACCCCGCCGAGCGTGCCCGCGCTGGGGGAGGGGCGGACGAAGGCCGCCGGGTCGACGGCCAGGCGTTCCATCCGGGTCTTGTCGCCCAGGATCGAGCCGCCCGTACGGCTGGAGGACGGGTCGACGGCGAGCACCGCCACCCGGTGCCCGAGCGAGGTCAGCAGCGTGCCGAACGCGTCGATGAACGTCGACTTGCCCACGCCCGGCACCCCGCTGACGCCGATCCGCCGGGCCCGGCCGCTGTGCGGCAGCAGCGCGGTCAGCAACTCCTGCGCCAGCGCCCGGTGCTGGGGGCGGGTGGACTCGACGAGGGTGATCGCGCGGGCGACGAGCGCCCGCTTCCCGTCGAGTACGCCCTTCACATACGCGTCGACATCGATCACAGCTCGTGCCCGAGGTCGGCCGACAGCCGTGCCACCAGGTCGTACGCCGCGTCAGGGATCACCGTCCCGGGCGGGAAGACGGCCGCCGCGCCCATCTCCAGCAGGGTCGGCACGTCCTGCGGCGGGATGACCCCGCCGACCACGATCATGATGTCCTCGCGTCCCTCCTCGGCGAGTTGCTCCTTCAGCGCCGGTACGAGGGTGAGGTGGCCGGCGGCCAGGGACGACACCCCGACGATGTGCACGTCCGCCTCGACGGCCTGGCGGGCGACCTCGGCCGGCGTCTGGAACAGCGGGCCGACGTCGACGTCGAAGCCGAGGTCGGCGAACGCGGTGGCGATCACCTTCTGGCCGCGGTCGTGGCCGTCCTGGCCCATCTTGGCGACCAGGATGCGCGGACGGCGCCCCTCGGCCTCGGCGAAGGCGTCCACCAGGGTGCGGGTGCGGTCCACGGACGGGGACTCGCCTGCTTCGTTGCGGTACACGCCGGAGATCGTACGGATCTGGCTCGCGTGCCGCCCGTACACCTTCTCCAGGGCGTCGGAGATCTCACCGACGGTGGCCTTGGCGCGGGCGGCCTGCACCGCCAGCTCCAGCAGGTTGCCCTCGCCGTCGGCGGCCCGGGTCAGCGCGTCCAGCGCGGCGCGGCAGGCGGTCTCGTCCCGCTCCTCGCGCAGCCGCCGCAGCTTGGCGATCTGCTGGGCGCGCACCGAGGAGTTGTCGACCTTGAGGACCTCGATCTGCTCGTCGGTGTCCACACGGTACTTGTTGACGCCGATCACCGGCTGGCGCCCGGAGTCGATCCGCGCCTGGGTGCGGGCGGCGGCCTCCTCGATGCGCAGCTTGGGGATGCCGGCGTCGATGGCGCGGGCCATGCCGCCCGCCTGCTCGACCTCCTGGATGTGCTGCCAGGCGCGCCGGGCCAGGTCGTACGTCAGCTTCTCGACGTACGCGCTGCCGCCCCACGGGTCGATGACCCGGGTGGTGCCGGACTCCTGCTGGATGAGCAGCTGGGTGTTGCGGGCGATGCGGGCGGAGAAGTCGGTGGGCAGGGCGAGGGCCTCGTCGAGGGCGTTGGTGTGCAGCGACTGGGTGTGGCCCTGGGTCGCCGCCATCGCCTCGACGCAGGTGCGCGTGACGTTGTTGAACACGTCCTGGGCGGTCAGCGACCAGCCCGAGGTCTGCGAATGCGTGCGCAGCGACAGCGACTTGGAGTTCTTCGGGTCGAACTGCTTCACCAGCTTCGCCCACAGCAGGCGGGCCGCCCGCAGTTTGGCGATCTCCATGAAGAAGTTCATGCCGATCGCCCAGAAGAACGACAGCCGGGGCGCGAACGCGTCCACGTCCAGGCCCGCCTCCCGGCCCGCCCGGATGTACTCCACGCCGTCGGCGAGGGTGTACGCCAGCTCCAGGTCGGCCGTCGCACCCGCCTCCTGGATGTGATAGCCGGAGATGGAGATGGAGTTGTAGCGGGGCATCCGCTGCGAGGTGTAGGCGAAGATGTCGGAGATGATCCGCATCGACGGCTTCGGCGGATAGATGTAGGTGTTGCGGACCATGAACTCCTTGAGGATGTCGTTCTGGATGGTCCCGGCCAGCTTCTCCGGCGGCACACCCTGTTCCTCCGCCGCCACGATGTACAGCGCCAGCACCGGCAGCACGGCGCCGTTCATCGTCATCGACACGCTCATCCGGTCCAGCGGGATCCCGTCGAACAGTTGCCGCATGTCGTAGATCGAGTCGATCGCCACGCCCGCCATGCCGACGTCACCGGTCACCCGCGGGTGGTCGCTGTCGTAGCCGCGGTGCGTGGGCAGGTCGAAGGCGACCGACAGGCCCTTCTGACCGGCCGCCAGATTGCGGCGGTAGAAGGCGTTGGACTCCTCGGCCGTGGAGAAGCCCGCGTACTGGCGGATCGTCCAGGGCTGGTTGACGTACATCGTGGGGTACGGGCCGCGCAGATACGGGGCGATGCCCGGGTGCGTGCCCAGGAAGTCCAGGCCCTCCAGGTCCTGCCCGGTGTACAGCGGCTTGACCGCGATGCCCTCCGGCGTGTCCCAGAGCAGGTCGTCCCCGCCGGCCGCCTTCTTCACGGCCGTACGCCACTCGTCGGTGCCGCCCGCGGCGGCCGGGGTCCCCAGCTCGATCCCGGAGAAGTCGGGGATTCCCATCAGGACACTCCCATGCGGTCGAGGGTGGCGGACAGCACGGCGACGGCGTCGCAGCCCGCGAAGACGTAGCCGTCGACATCCGGGTACTGCCCGGGACGCCCGGCGAGGAACACATGCGCGGCACCGGCGGCCTTGAGCCGCGCGGCCTCCGCCGCGGCCTGCTCCTCGTACAGCGCGTCACTGGAGCACAGACAGGCCTCCGAGGCACCGCTCTCCTCGAACGTGCCCTCGGTGACGGGCTCGATGCCGCCCGCCTGGAAGAGGTTCGAGGCGAAGGTCAGCCGCGCGGTGTGCGCGGCGGCCGGGCCCAGCGTGGTCAGGTGGATGCGCGGCCGTGCACCGGTCGCGGCCAGGTGGGCGTCGGAGCGCGCCCGCAGCGCCTCGAACGCCTCGTCGCGGCGCACGCGCGGCAGACCGCCGGACCGCGGCTCGGGCGCGGCCTCGCGGACCACCGGCTTCTCGGCGAGGAAGGGGAACTCGCTGACGCCGGTGACGGGTTCGCGCCGCTTGGCGAGCCTGGCGCTGCGCGCCTGCCAGGTGTCGGCCAGCCGCCGCCCGAGCTCGCCCGAGCGCAGAGCGGCCGCCTGCCCGCCGCCGCCCTCGATCCACTGGAAGAACTCCCAGCCCGCACGGGCGAGTTCGTCCGTCAGCCGCTCCACGTACCAGGAGCCGCCCGCCGGGTCGATGACCCGGGCCAGATGCGACTCCTCGATGAGGATCGTCGAGGTGTTGCGGGCGATGCGCCGCGCGAACGCGTCCGGCAGCCCGAGCGCGTCGTCGAAGGGCAGCACGGTGACCGAGTCCGCCCCGCCCGCCCCCGCGGCCAGCGTGGCCACGGTCGCGCGCAGCATGTTCACCCACGGATCGCGGCGCGACATCATCACCGGGGAGGTCACGACGTGCTGGATCTGCGCGCCCGCGTCGGGCGCCCCGCACACCTCGGCGACCCGTGCCCACAGCCGGCGCGCGGCACGCAGCTTGGCGATCGTGAGGAACTGGTCGGCGGTGGCCGCGTAGCGGAACTCCAGTTGTGCGCAGGCCTGTTCGACGCTCAGGCCGGCCTCGGTCAGCGCCCGCAGATACGCCACCCCGGTCGCGAGCGAGGCACCCAGCTCCTGAGCGGCCGAGCCGCCCGCCTCGTGGTACGGCAGCGCGTCCACCGTCAGCGCCCGCAGCCCCGGGTACCCCTCGGCGCACAGCCGGGCGAGACCGGCCGCCGACGCGAAGTCGCCGGGCTGCCCGGTACGGGCCTCGTCACCGAGCGGATCCGCGCCCAGGTTGCCGCGCGCCGCGTCCCCGGCGACGCCCCGCTCCTCGTACAGCCGCAGCAACTCCCGTGCGGCGGGCTCGACATCGCGGCCGGCGTCGAGGACGACCGGCGCCAGGTCGAGGTACACCCCCTCGAGGACCTGGCCGAGCGACGACACCGGGATGCCCGCCTCGCCGACGACCAGCCAGAGGGAGGTGACGCCGTTCTCCAGGTCCGCGAGCACGGCGCCGTGGTCGGCCGCCGAGTGCCGCTGCCGTACGTCCCACCCCCCGACGGTGTTGCCCTCCGGCCTGCTGCCGCGGACAAAGGGGGCGAACCCGGGGAGACCCGGCTCGGGCGCGGTGTCGTGCGCGGTGTACAGAGGCCGGGTGCGCAGCCCGTCCTCCAGCGCGGTGGACAGGGCTTCCTCGGCCTGAGCGCCCTCGACGTCCTTGCCCGACTTGCGCAGCACGCCCGCGACGAGGCGCTGCCACTGCTCGTGGGTGGAGTCAGGGAACTCGGCGGCCAGCTCAAGCCCGTCGTCAGGCAGGACCGTCATGCTCGGATGTTAGGCCAGAGGCACAAAGGGGCAGCAGGGGGCACGGCTGTGACCTTGCCCTCTCCTTGGCTGTGACCCCGTTCACCGGGCGTCGAACGCCCCCGCGGCGAGCCCTTCGCCGGGCGCGTCGCCG
Source organism: Streptomyces sp. NPDC001381 (assembly GCF_042895685.1). Lineage (NCBI taxonomy): Bacteria > Bacillati > Actinomycetota > Actinomycetes > Kitasatosporales > Streptomycetaceae > Streptomyces > Streptomyces sp. NPDC001381. The sequence continues at coordinate 226,034 of NZ_JBIAWO010000005.1, forward strand.
CCGGTCACGGCCCCTTCCGCCGTTACGCCGTTCGGCTCCGCTGCGGGGGCCCGCCCCGGCCCTGACTGCGACCTTGGCCCGTAGGGGATCTCCGGTTCGGACGATCGCCGTGACCTGCCCGCCGCAAGGACCAGGGGTGAATGGTGAGTGACAGTCCGCAGGCCACGCTGACCGGCGCGCGCCGCTCCGGCCCCGGCACGGTTCTCCGCTCCGCGGGGCGGTCCCGGGGCGCGCTGGGACTCGCGGCCGTGGCCGGCGCCTTCACCCTGGCCCAGGTCCTTCTCGTACCACCGTGGATGGGCCTCGGCTGGGACGAGACGGTCTACGTCAGCCAGGTCTCCTCGCACGCCCCGGCCGCGTTCTTCAGCGCCCCGCGCGCCCGTGGCGTCCCGCTGCTCGTGGCGCCGGTCGCCGCCTGGTCCTCGTCCACCGCGCTGCTGCGGCTCTACCTGGCCGTCCTGTCCGGACTCGGGCTCTTCCTCGCCCTGCGCGCCTGGCGGGGCGTCGTCCGCGTCCGCGTGCTCGCGACCGCGGGCGCCCTGTTCGCCACCCTGTGGGTGACGCTGTTCTACGGCCCGCAGGCCATGCCCAACTACTGGGTCGCCGTCGGCGCCCTGGCCGGCACGGGGTACTTCCTGCGGGCCGGGGCGGGCGGCCGCGACCGCACCGCCCTGTGGGGTCTGGCCCTGAGCGCGGCTCTCATGGCCTGGATGCGCCCCATGGACGCGGTCTGGGCGGCGCTGCCCCTGCTCGTCCTGCTGGTGGGCGTACGGCGGTGGCGGGGCCCCGCGGCGCTGATGGCGCTGGTCGGCGGTCTCGCCGCCGGGGCGGCCGAGTGGGTGATCGAGGCGTACGTCTCCTACGGCGGCCTCGCACAGCGCCTGTCCGACGCGTCCCGCATCCAGGGCGGCCTCGGCTGGCACGTCGCCGTCGCCGACCAGCTGCGCGGGCTGGCCGGACGGACGCTGTGCCGCCCGTGCACCGGTGCCCTGCCCCCCGCCGTGGTGACCCTGTGGTGGTACACCCTGCCGGTGCTCGCCGTCGGCGCGGCCGTCGTCGCCGTCCGCGCCCGGCGCGCCGCCCCCACACTGGTGCCGCTCGCGTGCGCCGGCTCGGCGGCCGTCCCCTACCTCTTCCTGATCGGCTACGCGGCCCCCCGATTCCTGCTGGCCGCCTACGCGCTGCTCGCCGTGCCCGTCGCCGGCCTCCTGGTGCACCTGGTCGGGGCGCCGGGGCGGATCCGGCGGCCGCTGACCGCGGCCCTGGTGACCGCCGCCCTGGCCGCGCACCTGGCCGTGCAGTTCGCGGTGCTGGAGCACACGGTGCGGCGCACCACCGCCTCCCACCGCGAGTGGGCCCGCACCGCCGCCGCGCTGCACCGGCTGGGCGTCCGCCCGCCCTGTCTGCTGACGGGGCACACCTACGTGCCGATCGCCTACTACGCGGGCTGCTCGTCGGCGGCCACGGGCGGCCACGACGCCAACACCACCGAGGCCGCCCTCCATCGCTCCGCGCGGAGCCTGCCCGTCGCCGCGCTCGTACCGCCGGGCGGCGACCCGCCCGGCTACGCACGGACGTGGACCCCGGCCGACGCGGGCGAGCTGCGCGTGTACCTGGCCCCGCCTCCGGCGCGCCCGGAGCGGGAGGGCCGTGGCCGGGCCGGAGGGCAGCCGGGCCGCGGCGTCAGCGCACCGGGAAGCCGAAGGAGTAGCCCTGCTCCTTGAGCCGGGGCAGGAGCCTGCGCAGGGCCTCGACGGTCTGGGAACGGTCGCCGCCCGCGTCGTGGAAGAGGAGCGTCGGCCCGTTGGCGAGCTCCCGCTCGACGGTGGCGACGATGGCGTCGGCGCCCGGACGCTCGAAGTCCTTGGAGTCCACGTTCCAGCCCAGCGGGCGCATGCCCCGGGAGGCGGCGAGCTGACGGCTGTACGGGGTGAAGGCACCGCCGGGGGCCCGGTAGTACATCGGCCGCACGCCCCCCGACGCCTCGGTGATCATGCGCTCGGCGTCCAGGATCTGCTGCGACTGGTAGGTCGGGGACTTGGTGTCCATGGTGGTGTCGTGCGCCACGGAGTGGTCGCACAGCCGGTGCCCGGCCGCCACCACCTGCTTGACCAGGTCCGGGTGGGCCTGGGCCTGCGTCCCCACCATGCAGAACGTGGCCCGCACCCCGTTCTCCCGGAGCACCTGCAGCATCTGCGGGGTCCAGACGGGGTCGGGCCCGTCGTCGATGGTGATGTTGACGCCCCGTGACCCCTGGTCCGAGGCGTGGGCGATGCTCACCGCGACCGGGGTCACGTCGGCGCTCCCCGGCGTGGCGGAACTCGCCGCCTGCGGGGACCGGCCGCCCACGGCACCGGCCTGCGCGGTCCACACCGACGCGCCCGCCGCCAGAGCCGTCACCCCGACCGCCGCCACGACCACCCTGCCGTACCAGCCCCGCCCGCCGTGCCGCGCCATGTCCGCCCCGCTTCCCGCTGTTCTCGTCGTCTTCCGCGCAACTGGCAGGACGAGGACGGACGGTCACGGGATGCGTCTGTTACCGATCACGGACGATTCCCACGTGATTCGCGGACAACCCGGCGGCGGACCGGCCCGGAACACTCCACCGGCCCTGTCACGCTTCCTCGAATGACTACTCATCGTACGATGTGATCACATTCCGTGATTCCGGGGTGTGGTGTGTCCGGTCGACGGTCTGCCCGCTGCTGCCCGTGGAGGCGATTCATGGCATCTCTGCCGCGTCGTGGTGTGTTGAAGGGCCTGCCGGTCGCGGCCGGAGCAGCCATCACCGCGTGGGTGGCGGACGCGCACGCGACGACACCCACCGCAGCGGCCCCGGCCGCCTTCCCGCAGCCCGTGACCCGCACGGCCCGGCCGCGCCCCAGAAGGCTGAAGACCCAGCTGACGGTCCGCTTCACCGAGCAGAAACTGCCCGGGGTGGGCACCGTTCGCACGCGCACCTACGAGGGATCCGTCCCGGGGCCGACCCTGCGGGTGCGTCCCGGGGACTCCCTGGAGATCACGCACGTCAACGCGCTGCCCCCGAACACCGGGCCGCAGCACCACGGCGCCGCCCTCAACGTCCCGCACGGCTTCAACACCGTCAACCTGCATCTGCACGGCATGCACGTCGACCCCACGGGCGAGGCGGACAACGTCTTCCGCTCCTTCGAGCCCGCCGACACGCCCGGCCGGACCAAGACCTACCGCAGCGTCGTGGACGTGCCGGCCAACCATCCCGCCGGCACGTTCTGGTACCACCCCCACCACCACGGGGCCACCGCGACCCAGCTGCTCAACGGCCTGGCCGGCGTGCTGATCGTCGAAGGCGACATCGACGAGGTCCCCGAGGTCGCCGCGGCCAAGGACATCGTCGTCTGCATCAACGAACTCAAACTGTCCGGCGGCAGGGTCCCCGACCTGACCTCGGAGGACGTCTACGAGCGCATCTCCTCGACGTTCCTCGTCAACGGCGCGGCCAACCCCGTCCTGACCATCGCCCCGGGGGAGGTCCAGCGCTGGCGGGTGGTCAACGCCGGCGCGCTCACCACGCTCTACCTGAGCCTGGATGGGCAGAAGATGCACCAGATCGCCTGCGACGGCGTCACCTTCATGAAGCCCGCCGCCGTCACCGCCCTGCAACTGCCGGTCGGCGGCCGGGCGGACCTGCTGATCCGTGGCGGCGAGCCCGGCGTCTACCGGCTGACCGCGGGCGGTGTCCCCAAGCCCCTGATGACGCTGAAGGTCACCGGCACCCCCCGCCCCATGCCGCTGCCCACCCGGCTGCCCGGCCGGCCCCCCACCCTGCCCGAACCCACCCGTACCCGCGCGCTGATCCTGCGCAGTTACGAGAACGTCTTCTCAGGGGCCTTCCCCCACGCCTACCGCATGCTGGGCGAGGGCGAGACACCGCACGCCGATCCCGGGGCCGGGCGCAGCGACCTCGCCTGGGGCCGCTTCCGGCCCGACTACGTCAACCACCGCGTCCGCCTGGGCCAGGTGGAGGAATGGACCGTCACCAACGACTCCCGCCGGCACGCCCATCACCCTCTCCACCTGCACACCAACCACTTCCTCCTCACCGCCGTCAACAACCGCCCCCTGGCCACCCCCGTCTGGCACGACACCGTGGGCCTGCCGCCCCACGGCTCGATCACCCTCCGGCTGCGCGCCACGGACTTCGTGGGCCGCGCGATGGTGCACTGCCACCAGTCCCAGCACGAGGACGAGGGCATGATGCAGATCCTCGACTACGTGCGCTGAGCCCTCCCGGTGGGCAACCGCCGTGTGCCGCGCACGGCGGCGACTCCCGGCCACGGCGGCCGGGAGTCGCGGACGAAGGGTGAGAGGGCCTACTCGACCTTGACCCAGTCCAGGGTGCGTTCCACCGCACGCTTCCAGCCGTCGTAGCCCTTCGCGCGCTGTTCCTCGGACCACTGGGGCTCCCAGCGCTTGGACTCCTGCCAGTGGGTGCGCAGTTCGTCCGTGTCCCGCCAGAAGCCGGTGGCCAGCCCCGCCGCGTAGGCGGCGCCGAGCGCGGTGGTCTCGGCCACGACCGGACGGCTCACCGGGACGCCGAGGACGTCGGCCTGGATCTGCATGCACAGGTCGTTGGCGGTGACGCCGCCGTCCACCTTGAGCACGTCGAGATGGACCCCGGAGTCCTGCTCCATGGCCTCGACGACATCGCGGCTCTGGTAGCAGATGGCCTCCAAAGTGGCCCGCGCCAGGTGCCCGTTGTCGTTGTACCGGGCGAGCCCGACGATCGCGCCGCGGGCGTCGGAGCGCCAGTACGGAGCGAACAGGCCCGAGAAGGCGGGGACGAAGTACATGCCGCCGTTGTCCTCGACGGTACGGGCCAGGGTCTCGCTCTCGGGCGCGCTGCTGATGATCTTCATCTGGTCGCGCAGCCACTGCACCGCCGACCCGGTGACGGCGATGGAGCCCTCCAGGGCGTAGATCGCCGGGCTGTCGCCGAACTGGTAGGCCACCGTGGTGAGCAGTCCGTTCTGCGAACGCACCAGCTCGGTACCGGTGTTGAGCACCAGGAAGTTACCGGTGCCGTAGGTGTTCTTCGCCTCGCCCGGCGCGTAGCAGACCTGCCCCACGGTGGCCGCCTGCTGGTCGCCGAGCACCCCGGCGATGGGGATGGCCTCGCGCAGCGGCCGGGAGGTACGGGTCGTGCCGTACGCCTCCGCGTGCGAGGAGGGGTTGATCTTGGGCAGCATCGCCCGGGGGATGTTGAAGAAACCCAGCAGCTCGTCGTCCCAGTCGAGGGTTTCCAGGTCCATCAGCATGGTGCGGCTGGCGTTGGTCACGTCGGTGGCGTGGATGCCGCCGTCGGGACCGCCCGTCAGGTTCCACAGGACCCAGGCGTCGGTGTTGCCGAACAGGGCGTGGCCCTGCTCCGCCGCCTCGCGGACGCCGTCGACGTTCTCCAGGATCCACTGGATCTTTCCGCCGGAGAAGTACGTCGCCGGCGGCAGCCCCGCCTTGCGTCGGATCACGTCGCCCTTGCCCTCGCGGTCGAGGGCGGCGGCGATGGAGTCGGTGCGGGTGTCCTGCCAGACGATGGCGTTGTAGTACGGCCGGCCGTTGCGCGGGTCCCACACCACGGTGGTCTCCCGCTGGTTGGTGATGCCGATCGCCGCCAGGTCGGTGGGGGACAGGTTCCCGTGCCGCAGGGCGTTCTGGATCACGGAGTTGGTGCGCTCCCAGATCTCCACCGGGTCGTGTTCCACCCATCCCGTTCTCGGGAGGATCTGCTCGTGCTCCAGCTGGTGCTTCGCCACCTCGTTGCCGTTGTGGTCGAAGATCATGAAACGGGTACTGGTGGTCCCTTGGTCCACCGCGCCCACGAAGTCCGCCATGAGATGCCGCCTCTTTGGTGGGTGTCGGGCCCGCGTGCCAGGCCCCGGGGGTCAGTCCTTGCCCTCAGGGGTCGGGACGCGACCGGGAGGCTCCGGCTCGGCCGTCGGCAGGAACCGTCCGACGAAGAACTTGTACAGGAACGCGCCGAGCAGGCCGCCCACGAGCGGACCGATGATCGGCACCCAGAAGTACAAGTTGCCGTACTGATCTCTCCAGGCTGTGCCGTACCCCGTGATGAAGCTGGCCAGCCGGGGGCCGAAGTCACGGGCCGGGTTGATCGCGTAACCCGCGTCGGTTCCCCAGGCCATACCGATGCCCACCACGATCAGGCCGACGATGAACGGGGCCAGATTCGCGCCGGGCGGGTTGTTCAGCAGGTCCGTGACGGCCAGGACCAGCATCAGCAGGATGGCGGTGCCGATGACCTGGTCACGGAACGCGCCCCACTCGTGGACCGGCAGATTGGTGTTGCCGTTGGCGGGGAGCGTGGAGAACACGCCCTGCGACTTGATGGTGTGGCCGGGGTCGAACTTGCCCAGCGCCTCGGTGTAGTTCCAGCGGACGATGAGGGCCGCCACGAAGGCGCCGGCCGTCTGGGCCAGCGCGTAGGGCGCCACCTTGCTCCACGGGAACCCCTTGAACGCGGCCAGCGCGAGCGTCACCGCGGGGTTGATGTGCGCGCCGCTCAGCCGTGCCGCGACGTAGACACCCAGGGTGACGCCGATGCCCCACGCCCAGGCGATGCTGTCGTGGTTCCCCAGCCCGCCCGGAGGTGTGGTGAGTCCTCCACCTGCCACGACCTGGGCGACCACGCCGCAGCCGAAGAGGATGAGAACCATGGTTCCGGCGAATTCGGCCGACAGTTCGCCGACCAAACCCGACCTTTTCAGCCGCTCAGCCATAGCAGCTCGATTCCGCCGGCTCAGGACCGGCCGTAGATTGCCCGAGTCCTCACGGCATCAGAATAGGACGATCAAGTACATATCGCACTTACAGAACATTTACCTGCGGTGACTGGTTTTCGTCGCCGCGGACGTCGCGATTCCGGATTCGGGGGACTCCCGGGGATCCTGTGCAGAGGATTTGGTTGAATTCTGTAGTTCGCAGGGAGAGGAATCGCGCGTGAGTGAACCGACTGGCCACGTCTGCCCGGAGTGCGGGACCCCCAGGGCGGCGGACGGCGGTCCGGCCTGCTCCTGCGCCCGCCGCGCGGCCGACGCCCACCTGGAGACGCGCGCCGCGGAGACCGCTGCCGCCGAGGACTTCGACCCGCTGCGCATACGGCCGTTCGTGGAACCGGCCGTCGCCCCGGCGGGCGCCGGCGGCGACTTACCCGGACCGCTGCCGGCAGGCGGCATCGACGAGCTGCCCCCGCCCGGGCCCGGTGTCGCTGCCCTCGGGGCCGGGCAGTCCCCGCCGCCCCCGGCCGAGGGCGACCGGTCCGCGCGGCGCCGCCCCCGGCACGTCGCGCTGACCGCCGGCGCGGGCGCCGCCGCGGCCGTGGTGGTGACGGGCGGCGTCCTGGCCGCGCTCTTCACCTACCAGAGCCCCGCACGGGACGGCGCCGGACCCGGCGACCTCCGGGCGAGCGTGCCGGCCGGAGCCGCCGGGACCGGTGCGTCCCTCGCCGGGCCGTCCAGGTCGGCGTCCTCGACACGGCCGTCCGAGAGCCCCACGTCGTCGCCGAGCGCCACCCCCTCCGGCAGCGCGTCCACCCCGACCGGATCCCCCGGCACGACCGCCTCCCCGAGCGGGTCCGGTGCCACCGCCACCGCCACCGCCGCTCCCGCACCGTCCTCGACCGGCGGCCAGGCCCCCGTCCTCCGCCTCGGCGACAGCGGACCGGAGGTCACCGAACTCCAGCTCCGTCTGCGGCAGGCCGGCTTCTACGGCGGGGAGGCCGACGGCGACTTCGACAGCGACGTCGAGAACGCCGTCCGCGGCTACCAGCTCGCGCGGCTCGTCCTGGCCGACGAGTCGGGCACCTACGGGAAGGCGACCCGGAAGTCCCTCGAAGCCGAGACCTCGGAGCCGTGACCACGGTGCTGTGGCCTCGGGCCGTGGTTCCGGCGCTGTGACCTCGTGCGGTGATCACGGGCCGTGATCACCGCGCTGTGACCCGGGCCGTGGTTCCGGCGCTGTGACCATGGGCCGCGAGCCCGGCGCCGTGCCTCGAAACCGTGCCCGGAGGGCCGCTCGGCCGGTGCCGCGGGTCGGCCGGTGCCGAGGGCCGGGCAGTGCCGCGGGCCGGGCGGGGTCGAGGTGTGGGAACCGGGCGACGGCGCACCCGCTCGATCCGGTACGTGGTGGTCCGTGAGCCGTCCTACCCGGGCGAACCCTCGTCCTCGCCGGAGAGCGGGTCCACGAGCCCGCGGCGGACGGGTTCCGGGGGCCGTCGGTGGCGTCGGCGAACCGGAGAGGCGGGACGCGTGCGGTGTCCGGGGAGCGGGATCAGCCCGCGGCCGGGGTCAGTTCGGCCAGCAGCAGCGTGCGGTCGTCGGTGCCGGCCGCGCCCGACGGCAGGTGCAGCAGCCGTTCGCACAGAGCGGGCAGTGCGCCCGGGTCGCCGGGATCGGCGGGCTCCGCGGCGTCCTCGTCCAGGGCGCGCGCGAGCCGGCCTATCTCCTGGTCGATGTCGGCGTCCCGCGACTCGACCAGCCCGTCGCTGTAGAGCGCGAGCAGCGCCGGTTCCGGCAGGGTCAGCACCGTCGGCTCGTAGCTGCCCGCCCCGAGGCCGAGCGGCAGGCCCGCTCCGGTCAGGGCGACCGGGGAGGTACGGCCGTCCGGGCCGCGCAGCAGCGGGGGAGGGTGGCCCGCTCCGACCAGGGCGCAGGTGCGCTCCCGCGCGTCCCACTCGGCGTACACGCAGGTCGCGAACGAGGCACCCGGGGTCTCGCTGGCGAGCGCGTCGAGCCGCCGGATGAGCTCGGCCGCGGGGATGTCGAGCCCCGCCAGCGTGCGCAGGGCGGTGCGCAGCTGGATCATCGCCACGGCGGACTCCGGGCCGTGCCCCATGGCGTCCCCGACGATCAGCCCCACCCGGTCACCGGGCCGGCGCAGCACGTCGTACCAGTCGCCGCCGACCACGCTGCCCTTCCCGGCCGGAAGACAGCCGTGCGCTATGCGGCAGCCCTCGAACTTCTGCGCGGGGCCCGGCGGCAGACTGTCCCGGATGGCCAGGGCCGTGCGGCGCTCGCGCTCGTAGCGGCGGGCGTTGTCCAGGGCCACACAGGCCCGGGCGGCCAGCGCCTCCACGGCGGCCACGTCGGCCGGCCGGAACGGTGTCCGCCCCTCCCCGCGGGTGCACGTCAGAAAGCCGATCGCGACGCCCCGCAGCCGCAGCGGGACCACGAGGAAGGACGCCACACACCGCAGATCGCCGACGCGTGCCTCGCCGCCGCCGGAGGCGACGAGCCGCTCGGCCGTGTACGGGTCCACCTCGTCGAGCACCTGGGCCTGCCCCGCCGCCAGCGCCCGCGCGTAGGGGGTGTCGCGAGGGAAGGACACCATCTCGCCGACCGGCAGCACCCCTTCCCAGTCCTCGGACGCCCCGGGCCCCACCCGCAGCGCCAGCCGGCGCGCCTCGACGCGGGGCGGATCCGCGGCGGTGTGCGCGTCCTCCTCACGGCGCCAGCGCTCCAGCAGGTACACCGACGCCGCGTCGCAGAATCCGGGCGTCAGCGCGTGCACGACATGGCTGCCGGTCAGCCGCAGATCGAGTTCCGAGCCGATGACGTCGGCCGCGGGGGAGAACGCCGACCGGCGGGGCGAGGGCAGGGGGTCGGGTGAGTCGGAGCCGCGGCTGCGCGGGTCGTTCCGCAGGGTCGTGCCTTTCCGGTGGGACGGCCGCGCGGCGGGGACAACGGATCACCACGCGTAGTCGGCCACTATATGATGGCGCGTCAAGTCGTGAAGCCGGGAAGGAAGTTGTGATCAAGCGGGAGAGGAGCGCTCACGCCTCGCCGCGCCACTCCCGGTACGCGCCCACCGCGGTCGGCAGCGTCGGGAAGATCCGCTCCTCGCCGACGGACTCCGTCAGACCGTAGGCGTCCAGGTCGTCCCGCAGGTCCTGCTTCACCCGCGCGAGGGCGAACACCACGTCACGCCGGGCGAGTTCGCGGCGCAGCTCGTCGACCGCGTCGAGCGCGGTGATGTCGACCTCCACATTCGCCTCGGCGTTCAGGACGAACCACCGCACCGGGTCCGGCTGCGCGTCGACCGCGGCCAGCGCCCGCCGCCGGAAGTCCTCCGCGTTGGCGAAGAACAGCGGCGAGTCGTACCGGTACACCAGCAGCCCCGGGATCGTGCGGGCCTGCGGATAGTCGTCGATGTCATGCATCCCGGCCAGACCCGGCACCAGCCCCTGGACGGCGTCGTGCGGGCGGGCCACCCGGGTCAGCAGCTCCGCCACCGACAGGCCGACGGCGACCAGCACCCCGTACAGGATGTCCAGGGCCAGGACACCGGCCAGGCAGCCGAGGGCGAGCAGCAGCTCGCGGCGGCGGAAGGAGGCCAGCCGGCGGAAGCCCGCCAGGTCGATCATGCGGACGGCGGCGTACACGACGAGCGCGCCGAGGACCGCCGACGGCGTATGGGCCAGCAGCGGGCCGAGGAACAGCAGCACGGCCAGCACCACCACGCCCGCGACCAGCGAGTACGCCTGGCTGCGGGCCCCCGCCGAGGACGCGAGGGCGGTGCGGCTGGCGCTGCTGCTGACCGGGAAGCCGTGCAGCGCGCCCGCGCCCAGGTTGGCCGCGCCCAGCGCCAGGAACTCCTGGTCGGCGTCGAGCTGCGGGCCCTCGGCGTCCCGGCCGGCGAATGCGCGTGCGGTGAGGACGAAGTCGGTGTAGGCGACCAGCAGCACGCCCACCGCGGGCAGCACCAGCCGCGGCAGGTCCGACAGGTCCGGCACGGCCGCGCCGGGCAGGCCGGAGGGGATGTCGCCGATCACCTTGAGGCCGTAGCGGTCGTCGAGGCCGAAGACCGCCACCACGGCGGTGGCGAGCCCCACGGCCAGCAGCGGCCCGGGCACCCTCGGCAGCCACCGCTGCACCGCGAACAACAGCGCGATTGCGACGACGGAGAACAGCAGGGTGGCCGGGTGAAGGTCCGTCAGGTGCCGCAGAAAGGACCACAGCTGCGGAAAGAAGCCCGAACCGGAGGTGTCCACGCCGGTCAGCTTGGGCAGCTGGTCCACCATCATGATCAGCGCCACGCCCGTCAGATAGCCGATGAGGACGGGCCGGGACAGCAGGTCCGCGACGAAGCCCAGCCGCAGCGCCCACGCGGCCAGGCACAGCAGACCCACGGTGACGGCCAGCGCGGCCGCCAGGGTGGCGTAGCGCGCCGGATCACCGGCGGCGAGCGGGCCCACCACGGTGGCCGTCATCAGCGCGGTCGTCGACTCCGGGCCCACCGACAGCAGACGGGAGGACCCGAACAGCGCGTACAGGCCCAGCGCCGGCAGGATCGCCCACAGCCCGGCCACCGGCGGCAGCCCGGCCACCCCCGCGTACGCCATCACCTGCGGCACGAGATACGCGGCCACGGTCACCCCGGCGAGCAGGTCGCCGCGCAGCCAGGCCCGGCGGTAGTGGGCCAGCACGGTGAGCCCGGGCAACGGGCGGAGCCGCGACGGGGCGTGCGACATGGACCTCCTTCTGCGGACGCCTTCGGCATCCGCCCTGGGCGCGGCGGTCCCGGATCCGCCCGGTGCCCTGGTCCGTCCGGGGCACCGTGCCCTCCGCCGTGGCCGTTCTCCACCGTCCCGCCCGCCCGGACGTGCCTCGGGTGACGACGATGATAAAGGGAGCGGTCACCGCGCCGTGCCGCGCGCCCGTCAGGCCCAGCAGCCGTTGACGGTCGCGGCCAGGCCGTCCATGGCGTCCTTGATGTCGTTCGGGTTGGCGGTGGAGCCGTTCTCGATGAAGGAGAACACCTTCCACTTGCCGTCCTTGCCCTGGGTGAGGCCGCTCAGCGCGATGGCCCCGGTGAGGGTGCCGGTCTTGGCGTGCACCTTGCCGACGGCGCAGCGGGAGTTCACGTCGTCGAAGCGGCCCCACTCCGGGCCGAGGGTGCTGCCGGCCTCGCCGGAGACGGGCAGACCGTCGAGGACGGAGCCGAGGGTGTGGGCGTGACGCTCCTCCGTGAGCAGTTCGAGGATCTGCGCGAGGGTGGCAGCGGGGATGCGGTCGGCGCGGGACAGGCCACTGCCGTCGTACATCTCGAAGTGGGCGAGGGAGACGCCGTAGCGCTTGCTCAGCACCTGGCGCACCACCTCCGTGCCGCCCTCGAAGGTGGCCGGGCGGCCCGCGCCGAGGGCGGTCATCCGCAACAGCGTCTCGGCGATGTCGTTGTCGCTCTTCTTGAGCATCGTGCGCACGGCGTCGGACAGCGGCGCCGACCGGTGCCGGGCGACCGGTACGTCGTGCGGGCCCGCCGTGGCACGGGTGACGTCCCCGGCGACGGTGACGCCGTGCGCGGCGAGCTGCCCGGCGAAGACCTGCCCGGCGTCGAGCGAGGTGTCCTGCACTCCGTGCCCGTCGACGACCAGGGCGCGCACCGGGGCGACGGAGTCGGGGTAGTAGCCGGTGTTCCAGCCGTTGGCCAGGGTCGGTTCGGGGAAGAGACCGTCGTCCACGGCGACCTTCACCGAGCTCCGCCCCGCCGCCCTGAGCCCGTCGGCCGCGGTCTTCGCCAGCTCGGCGAGGTCGGCGGTGGTCAGGGTCCGGTCGCCGCCGCCGACGAGGGTCAGCGTGCCGTCGCCGTACACGACCTTCGTGGTGAACCGGTGGTCCGGGCCGAGGACGGTGAGCGCGGCGGTCGCCGTGGCGAGCTTGACGTTGGAGGCAGGCATCAGCGCGGTGGCGCCGTCGTGGTCCCACAGGGTGGCGTCCGACTCGGCGTCGAGGACCACCCCGCTCACCTGGGAGCCCAGCCTCTGGTCGACGACCCGGCTCTCCAGGTTGGCGACCATCCGCTGGTCGTCCGGGCCGGGTTCCGCGGTGTCCTTGGCCGTCGTGCCGATGCCCTTGTCGACGGCGAAGGCCGAGGGGCCCGACAGCGCCACCGAGGCGACGGGCACGGCCAGGGCGAGCACGAGCGCGCGCCGCGCACCCCCGCCGCTCTGCCTCACCCGGCGATGCCGGCGCCGCCCGCCGGGAGCAAAGGACGGGGCGGGGCTTTCCGCGTTCATGTCACTCATGGGGGTTTCGAACATGGGGGGTTCGTGACTTTCGGTGGGGGGTGCGCAGGAGAATGCGGCGGCACTTTATCACCGGTGGCAAGCGCTTCACAGGCAACACATGGGGTCGCGCCGGGAATTGAATGCTTTTCAGCGGGCTGTAATTCACGCCCTGTCCGCGGCGCGGAATTCCCGGTGCGGATCACATGACAGGGTGATCGCGTTCCTCCGCCCGGGCGCGGCATGCTGAGGGCATGCACACGCTGGGCGTCGATCTCTCCGCTCGTCCTCGCCGTACCGCCGCCGTCGTCGTCGACTGGTCGGCGGAGCGGGCCGTCGTCCGGACCCCGCTCCTCCGATGCGGCGACGAGCAGTTGCTGCACCTGCTCACCGCGCTCGGCGCGGCGGACCGGGCCGGTGTGGACTGCCCCTTCGGCTGGCCGGCCGCCTTCGTCGAGGCCATGTCCGCCCACGCCGGGCGCAGCCCCCGGTGGCCGGGCCGCGACGCCGAGGGCGACGACGACCTGCGGGCCCTGCGCTACCGGCGTACCGACCTGTTCGCCGCACGTCACGCGCCCAGACCCCCGCTGTCGGTCTCCTTCGACAAGCTCGGAGCGGTGGCGGCCCGCTGGGCCCGGCTGCAGGCGCTGCTCGCCGGGCGCGGCCGGCCCGTCGACCGCGGCGGGGCCGGCCGGATCGCCGAGGTGTACCCCGCCGCCGCCCGCCACCAGTGGGGCCTGCCGCTCGGCACGGTCGACGAGCTGACGGCTGCGGCGCCCTGGCTGGAGGTGCCCGACGAAGCCCGGCGCGTCTGCGCCGCCAGCCGGGACGCCTATGACGCGCTCGTCTGCGCGCTGGTGGCGCGGGCGGTCGGACTGCGGTTGACCACCGCGCCCGGGCCCGAGGACGCCGAAGCCGCCCGGGTGGAGGGGTGGATCCACATTCCCGCCCCCGGCACGCTGGAGCGTCTGCGGCCCGCGGGGCGGGCCGGTGCCGGGCCGCCGGGGTAGTCCGCACGCGTGGGCGCCCTTTCCGCCGGGCGGCACCTCTCCGCCTCCTCGGCCGGACGCGCGTGCGGCGGCACGGGCCGCTCCGGCAGTGGCCGCGGCCCGGTCGATCCTTCCGGAGCGGCCGTGGCCGCCGCCGACGGCAAGACGCCCACCACGCCGCGGCCGGGATGATGACGACCGTCGCCTACGTTCCTGACGGCCATGCGCGGCCCTGCACGGCCCGATGACCACCGCGACGGCCGGAACGTTGCCCCCCTGTGCGGCCGTACGGCCGAGATTCGCCTCCCGGGAACGATACGGCGTACCGTACAGTGACCCGTATGCCCCGCCGTTCCCCTTCCCTGGACCGTGCGACACCGGACCGGATCGCCGAGACCGCGCTTCTGCTGATCGACGAGAGCGGCCCGGAAGCGCTGACGTTCCGGGCCCTGGCCGCGCGCCTGGACATCTCCCTGGCCTCCCTCCAGCGCCGCTGCACCGATCTGGCCGGGCTGCTCGACCTGTGCCTGGACCATCTGGCCGCCCGTCTGCCCGAGCCCGCGCCGGGCACCGACTGGGCGACGGCCACCGAGGCCCGGTTCAGCGCGCTGTACCGGCTGCTCGTGGCGCACCCGGGCCTGCTCGTGCTGCGCGGAGCCCGCCCCTGGCTCGGCGTGAACCTGCTCGCCCGGCTCGTGGAGCCGCAGCTCGCCGACAGCCTCGCGGCCGGTCTGACGGCCGAGGAGGCGATCGCCGCCTATCGCCGGATGTACCTGCTGACCCTCGGCAGCGCCAGCTTCGTCGACCACCGCGACCCAGGGTCCGCCCAGGCGCTCACCCGCACCGCGCTGGCCGCGCTCGATCCCGCGGACTTCCCGGTGCTGACGGGCCATCTGACCGCCGTCGTGCCCGCCGTGACCCGGCACGACGTCTACTACGGCGCGCTGCGCCAGCTGATCCGGGCCGCCGACCCCGCGGCCGCCGCCGACACCCCCTGAGGACCTCCATGACCACGCCCGCCCGCATCTTCAGCAGCGACAACACCGCCGGCGCCTCCCCGGAGATCGTCGAGGCCGTGACCCGGGCCGCCACCGGCCAGGCCCGTCCGTACGGCGCGGACGACCTCACCGCCGACGTCCGGCGCCGGCTGGGCGAGATATTCGAACGCGACGTCGACGTCCTGCTCGTCTCCACCGGCTCCGCCGCCAACGCCCTGTCCCTGGCCGCGCTGACCCCGCCCTGGGGCAGCGTGCTGTGCCACCGGGACAGCCACATCAACAACGACGAGTGCGGAGCCCCCGAGTTCTACACCGCGGGTGCCAAGCTGGTCCCCCTCGGCGGCGACGACGCGAAGATCGACCCCGACGAGCTGCGGGCGGCCGTACGGCACAAGGCCGGGGACGTGCACAGCGTGGAGCCCTCGGTGGTGAGCCTGACCCAGGCGACCGAGACCGGAGCCGTGTACACCCTCGACGAGATCCGGACCCTGGGCTCCCTCACCCGGGACGCGGGTCTGCGGCTGCACATGGACGGGGCCCGGTTCGCCGGTGCCGTCGCCGCGCTCGGCGGCACCCCCGCCGAGCTGACCTGGCGGGCCGGCGTCGACCTGCTGTCCTTCGGCGCGACCAAGAACGGGACGATGACCGCCGACGCGATCGTCGTCTTCGACCGCTCCCTCACCCCCGAACTCACCTTCCGCGCCAAGCGGGCCGGCCAGCTCGCCGCCAAGATGCGCTTCCACGCGGCCCAGTTGGACGCCTATCTGACCGACGGCCTGTGGCTGCGCAACGCGAGGCACGCCAACGCCATGGCGGCCCGCCTCCAGGACGGGCTGAAGGCGCTGCCCGGGGTGGACCTGCTCGGCGTCGCCGACGCGAACGTCGTCTTCTGCCGTCTGCCCCAGCCGGTCACCGAGGCGCTCCTGGCCGAGGGCTATGTCTTCTACCACGACCGCTGGGAGCCGGGCGTCGCCCGCTTCGTCACCTCCTTCGCGACCACCGAGCAGGACGTCGACGGTCTGCTGCACGCCGTCCGGCGGCACACCGGCTGAGCGGCGGGTCAGCCGACGACCCGGCCCAGTTCGATCCCGGCGATGTCCGGGGCGGCGCCGTCCGCGTTCCCGAAGGCGACCGTGCTGCGGCCCTCTTCCAGGTCGACGGGGACGGCCAGCGTCCAGAAGTCGTCCGGGCTCCAGGTGTTCTTGAAGGTCACCCGGAGCGGATCACGGGCGCCCACCGTGATGTCCGCCGTGCGGGACACGATGTCGGTGTTGTAGGCGTGGCCGTTGTCGCGCCGGTCGTCGTGCGCGTAGTGGACGACCAGCAGATGGCGGCCCGCCCTGGGCGCGACCACGATGAACCGGGCGGTCCCGGAGGGGCTGTTGCCGAGGCCCGTGATGCGGCACCCGCCACCGGCATGGACGCAGTCCTCCAGCCGCGCCCCGCCCGTGAGGGCCGCGTCGGCGGCCCCGTACGAGAGGATGCCGGCCGTCGAGCCGTCGCCGGAGACGTCCAGGGAGCGCAGGCGGGCGTGCCCGGCCGTGGCGGTGAGACGGTTGTTGCCCGCCGCGAGGTACAGCCGCAGGGGCCGGCCGGGCCGCGCCGTCACCGTCTCGCCGTGCAGGGCGAGTTCCACGGCCGCCGAGGCCCGCGCCACGACCGTGAAGTAGCCGTCGCGCGGGGCGTACACGTCGAAGACCGCCCGGTCGCCTGCGCGCAGCGACAGGGCGCCCGTGCCGGCCCCGGCCGACGAGGAGTAGTCGTACGACGGCTCGCCGCCGACGTCCGCCAGCGTCGCCTCGTACACGGCGGACGGGGCACCCGTACGCGCGGTGAGGTCCAGGCGGTCGAGGGTGACCTCACCGTCGCCCTTGGCGAGGGTGAGGACGTGCCGACCGGCCGACAGCCCGACCCGGAGGTCCTTCTTGCCGGTGTGCGCCCGGTTCTGGGTGGACGGGCAGACGACCGTGACCGGGGCGCCGCCGTCGACCGACAGCCGCTGGGTGGCGGGGCCGCCGGACCCGTTGCCGTACAGGATCGCCAGGTCGTAGCCGCCGTCCGCGGGGACCGACACCGTGAAGTCGACCTTGCTGGAAGGGGAGTCGAGCGAGCCGACGGTCTTCGTCCCGGACGCCGCGTAGCCGTTGGCGTCGCTCACCGTGCCCTGGGTGCGGACCCGCCCGCCGGTGACGGCCGCGTCCTGCGCCTCGTACGACGCCGACCACGGGACCGCCACGGGGGCCGGGGCGCCCCGTCCGGCCGGGGTGAGGACGAGCCGGTACGCCGACATCCGGCGCAGGCCGCGCAGCGGGACGGTCACCGAACCGTCGCCCGCCACCCGCACCCTGGTCCGGGCCAGGACACGCGGCGCCGGGTGGGCTCCCTCGTACCCGGACCAGGCGGCCTCGGCGACGGTCGCGACGACCGTACGGCCGAAGACGGCCGGGGGGACGTTCCGTACGACGACGTCGGCGTCCCCGGCCGAACCGCCGAGCAGCACCTGGGCCTGGCGGCGCGCGGGGTCGAGGCAGGCGAGGCCCTGGAGGGTGTCGACGGTGTGCGGCTCCGGCGGCGTGACCCGGACGGTGTCGCCGGTCAGGCCGGCGTACCAACGGAAGAACCACCAGCCGCCGTTGGGGACGCCGCCCCGCACCACGTTGCCGCTGAGGTCGCCCGCGGCGTCCCAGTAGGCCTGGTTGGCGTACACCTTGTTCCTCTCGAACATCGAGACCCACTGCACGAGTTGGCCCGGTACGGAGAGGTCACGGCGGTTGCCGTACTCGTCGATGCTGACGGTCAGCGGCGCGATGCCCAGGTCCCGCTCGATCGCCCGGTACGCGTCGTAGTGGGCCTGGAAGTCCCGCAGGGACGAGGAGTCCAGCTCGTGCCAGGTCACCACCTGCGGCAGCACGTCCTCGCGCCGGGCGAAGTCGAGGAAGTCGGTCAGCAGCCGCGCGTGGAAGGCGGCTTCGTTGGGACCGGCGATCCTCGCGTCCGGATCGATCGCGCGGATGCGCTGGTACACCGTCTTCCAGTCCCGCAGGAACCGGTCCCGGCCGGCCTCGTACTCCGCCCGGTCGGCGGCGTCGAGGTGGTACCAGATCTGGTCGGGCTCGTTGAACGGGACGTGGACGAAGCGGTCGCGGTCCGGACGCGCCGCCACCTCCCGGACGATCGCGTCCACCCGGGGCAGATAGTCGTCGATGCCCAGGTCCTCGTACGGCCATGCGGCGTGGACGTCCTGCAGCAGCACGTTGATCTCGCCGCCGCCGTTGCGGAAGAACGACGTCGCGACGGTGAGCGCGTCGCCGTTGGGGTGCTGGGCGCCGCCCTGCGGCTTCTGGGTGATCGTCGTGATCTTCAGGGGTGCGAGGGCGGCGTCGGAGGGCACCCCGTCGTCGCTGAGCCCGTACAGCGCGCCGTTGGCGCCGTGCAGCACCGGGCCCTCGGAGTCGGCGAGGTCGACGGTGAGACGCCGCCGGACGCGCCGCCCGCGGGCCAGGGGGAGGGCGGTGGCGTTGCGCCGGAGGTCCAGCTCGGTGACGGCGGCCAGCACGCGCTCCCGGGTGGCCGGGCGGACGCCGGGGTGGCCGTTGACCACTCGGGAGACGGTCCGGCAGGAGACCCCGGCGGCGGTCGCGACATCCCGGATGCTCGCCGGGCGCCTTCTGTGACCGGTCACATCCATGTCGGGATTGTCACCGATCACATGGGGGCCGTCAAGGGAGCGGAGGAGGCCGGGCGGTCTGCCGAACGGCGGTGGCCTCGAGGGAACTTGCGGCAGCCGGAGCCGGCGGAAAGGCGCCGCGCCCCGCCTCGGCCCGGGGCCGCCGGTGCGGCGGTCCGGTACGGAGACGGGGCGCGGACAGGGAGGACGGGGACGTGGCGCGGATGTGGCGGACGGGGACGGGCCTCGGGCGACACCGCCGGGTACCCGGCCGCGCCGCCGGTCAGGCCGGCGGCGGAGGCACGGACGGGTGGTTCACCAGGTGTGGGCCACGTCCACCACCAGGTGGCCGTCCAGCTGCAGCACCCGGAAGGGCAGCCGGGCACGCACCCCGAGCCCGAACTGCGACTGCCCCTCGAAGCTGCCCGCGAACTTCGCGTCCCGGAAGGTGCGGTACCCGGTGAGGTTCACACCGGGCAGGGGCTGACCCGCGCGGCCGGGGTACGTGGGGGTGCCGGTCTCGGGGTTGTAGGCCGGCGCCCGCACGATCACCTCGATGATGGCGCCGCCGCCGACCGGGATGGGGTCGCCCGTCGGGTCCTGGATGAGCCGGTCGACGTAGCGCACGGTGTACCCGAGCTGGTCGGCGTCCGCGCCCGGGACGTCGACGACGAACCGGTCGTAACAGTCGTGGCGGCCGGTCCGGGCGTTCGTGATGTATTCGCCCGACGTGCTGGACCAGTCCGTCTTGTCGAGACTGCCCCAGCCGGTGGGGCAGGCGGCCGCCGCCCGTGGGGTGGCGGCCGGCGCGGCCACGGCGGGTACCGCGGCCGCGCCCAGTGTGGCGGTCAGGAGAGCGGCGGTCACCAAGACCGTCCTGTTTCGCACCATCTTGTTCCCCCAAGGCTGCGAGTGTCTGTTACTAGGGAGGACATTCTGGTCGAGCGGAAGGTTGCACTCGCTGCACCGGAAAGTGGGGAAAATGGGCTTTCCGGCCTACGACAGGCTCGTCGTGGTGTAGGCGCACTCCGTGTAGATGTAGCCGGACTCCAGCTTGGCCGTGTCGGAGGCCGGAGTGGAGAGGCTGTCCCCGTTCGGCTTGTGCACGAAGTACGTCGTGCCCACCGGCAGGCTGATCGTCCGCTCCGGGTAGTTCTTGTTCGCGTTGCACGGCTTGAAGCCCGGGCTGATCGTGCTGGCGAAGGAGTACGCCTTGCAGCTGCCGCAGGCCTTGAGGGTGAAGCTGCCGGTCACCGGGCCCGTGTACATGACGGTGATGTCGTCGGGGCTGTCGTTCTGGACCGTCACCGAGATGCTGCCGCCGGTGCGCGTCGTGGGCAGCTTCTTGCCGGCCGCCGGGACCGTCTGGGCGACCTCCGCCGCGATCGCGATCTTCTTCGCCAGGGCGGCGTTCTTGGCGGACTTGTGGTCGGAGACGTACTCCTCCATGGTCGTCTGCGCGGACTCGAAGTCGCCGTCCTTGTACTGG
This sequence comes from Streptomyces sp. NPDC001381, assembly GCF_042895685.1. NCBI lineage: Bacteria > Bacillati > Actinomycetota > Actinomycetes > Kitasatosporales > Streptomycetaceae > Streptomyces > Streptomyces sp. NPDC001381. Next base: position 246,231 of record NZ_JBIAWO010000005.1, read on the forward strand.
TCGACACCGCAGTTGTACGTGCCCGAGCCGGCGCTGCTCGCCGCCCGGTCGGCGTCCTTGGTCAGCGCGGCGGCGACGCTCGCGTCCTCGGCCGTGATGTTCTCGATCTGGCCGCTGAGGCTCTTGAGCTGCTCGACCGCCGCGCACGGGTCGCTGCCGCCGAGGCCCTTCACCTTCGCGGAGACCGCCGAGCCCACGGCCGGTTCGACCTTCGTGGCCTGCTCCGAGTCGGGGAACGTGGTGAGCAGCTGGCCGAACTGCGAGGCCCAGGTGGACTGCCCGCTCGCGAGGCCGTCCGACGCGCACTCGTACAGCGAGGTGGCCAGGCGGTCGTCGGGCCAGTCCTTCAGGCCGCTCAGATCGGTCTCGGGCATCTTCTTCGGGACCGTGCGCAGATAGTCGAGCGGGGCGACCGCCTCGCAGTAGTCGCCCTTCTCGTACGCCGCGCCCACGGTCGTGTAGTACGTCTTCATCCGGGCCGGCACCTTCGCGGCCGCCCGTGAGTCCGGATGGTCGGCGCTCAGGTCCTCGTAGACCTCCAGCGCCTCGCGGTAGTCGGACTGGGCCGAGGTGAACGTCCTGCGGCCCGCCGCCTCCACCAGGCGGTCGGCCTCGTCGAGGCGGTCGAGGAGCATCTGCTGCGTCGCCTCGTCCCGTGCCCCGTCGTACGCCACGACGCCGCCGGCCGGGGCGACGAGCAGGACCAGCCCGAGGACGAGCGCGAGCGGCGCGGACGGGGGCCACGCCAGACGGGTGCGCAGACCCACGACGGCGCCGTGCGCCGCCACGCCGATCAGGAACGCTACGTAGAGGACCAGCGCGAACACCGGGACGCCGTCCGGGTCGGCGGGCAGCGCCACGAACAGCAGGACGGCGGTCGCGGCGAGACAGAGCAGCATCAGGATCCAGCGGCGCACCAGCGCGTAGCCGAGGCCGAGGCCGCTGAGGTTGAGCACCGCCACCGCGACCGCCCGCACCCCGTCCGCCGGAGCGGGCGGCGGTGCCGCCGGCATCGGCGGGACGACGAATCCCTGGTCGTATCTGCCGTACTGGTCCCCGGACATGGCGGCCTCCCCCGTCAACTGCGCCCATGTATCTCTGATTTGTCAGTCTATCGGGCGAAGAAGAGCCGCCGACAGGGCGAGGGGGGTTCTCGGGTGCCGTCGGACACGGTTGAGGGCCGGACGGCGGCCCGCGCGGGAGGGGGAGAACTCAGCCGTCGGTGACGTTCGCCGTGATCAGCCGGAGGAGTTGCTTGGCGAGTGCGTCCTGCTCCGGTGTGAGGCCCATGGCGTCGCCGATGGCGAGGGGCACGGTGGCCGCGCGGTCGCGGAGGCGGGCGCCGGCCTCGGTGAGGCGCAGGGCGACCGAGCGTTCGTCGTCGGTGCGGCGCTCGCGGCGCAGGAGGCCGTTCGCCTCCAGGCGCTTGAGGAGGGGGGAGAGGGTGCTGGACTCCAGCTGGAGCGCGGCGCCCAGTTCGCGGACGGAGATGGAGTCCTGCTCCCACAGCACCAGCATCACCAGGTACTGCGGGTAGGTGAGGCCCAGTTCGTCGAGCAGTGGCCGGTAGCGGGCCGTGACCGCGCGGGAGGCGGCGTACAGGGCGAAGCAGAGCTGGTCGTCCAGAAGCAGCGATCCGTCGGTCGGTGCGGCGGCGGCTTGCTCCACTGCGCGGCTCCTGGTGTCTGCGCTGGCCATCGGGGTCACCACCCTATCGTTCGAGTCCTCCCGATCGTATCGCCTCCCAATGGATCGATGGCCAACTAGTTGTGCGCGACCTAGTAGTGCGCTACTCTTCTGGTCGTGCCGCGAGGCGACCGCGCATCCGCCGTGTCCGTTCGAGTCGGCACCCTGCGCACGGTGCTCGTGAACAGGCAGGACGTCTGATTCGTAACTCTGGGTCATGCGACCCGCGACATACGGTCGGATCGGGTCGGGGAGCAAGGACGGGGAGGGATGGCGTGCCGCCGGAGTCGGTGCGGTTCACGGTGCTGGGTGCCCTCCGGGTGCGCCGGGGGAGGACGGAGCTGGACGTCGGCGGGCCGCAGGAGCGCGCCTTCCTGGCTCTGCTGCTGGTCAAGGCGGGACAACCGGTCGCGGTGAGCGAGATCGTGGACGTGCTGTGGGCCACGGATCCGCCGCGCAGCGCGGTCAACGTCGTCCGCAGGCACGTGGGTTCGCTGCGCCGGCTCCTGGAACCCGGGCTCGCCGCCCGCGCCGAGGGCCGATGGCTGGTGCGGGACGCGGGCGGATACCGGTTGGTGACCGACGGTGACTCCACGGACCTCCTGAGGTTCCGCGCGCTGCGCGAGGCGGCCCGCGGCGACGCCGGCGCCGCACCCGCACGGGCGGTCGAACTCCTCACCGAGGCCCTGTCGTTGTGGAGCGGTCCGGTCGCCGCCGGCATTCCCGCGCCCGCCCGCGCGCACCCCGCGTTCGACGCGGTGGAACGCGAGCGGCTCACGGTCGCGCGCGAAGCGGCCGACGCCGCCCTGCGTGCCGGGCTGCCGGAGACGGTCCTTCCCTGCCTGCGCCGGGCCGCCGCCGAGCACCCGCTGGACGAACCCGTCCACGCCGCGCTGCTCCGCGTGCTCTCCGCGGCCGGCCACCGCACCGAGGCGCTGGCCCTGTACGACACCGTACGGGCGCGGCTCGGCGGGGAACTGGGGATCGACCCCGGCCAGGAACTGAGGGACGCGCATGACGCGGTGAGGCGGGAACAGCGGCCCCACGCCGGGAATGACGGCCCGTCGGAGAACGACCGGCAGGGCACCGACCTCCCTTACGTCGTCCCCTCCCAACTGCCCCACGACCTGCCGACCTTCACCGGCCGACGGGACGAACTAGACGAGGCGCTAGCGCTCTTCGACGCGCGACCGCCGCATCCCGGGACCGTGGTGATCGGAGCCGTCGGCGGGATGGCGGGCGTCGGCAAGACCAGCCTCGCGGTGCACTGGGCGCACCGGGTCGCCGACCGGTTCCCCGACGGGCAGCTCTACGTGAACCTGCGCGGCTTCGACCCGTCCGGCGCGGTGATGGACCCCGCGGAGGCCGTCCGCGGGTTCCTGGACGCGCTCGGCGTGCCCTCCGACCGCGTGCCGCACGGCCCGGACGCGCAAGCCGCCCTCTACCGGAGCGTCCTCGCCGGGCGCCGGGTCCTCGTCCTGCTCGACAACGCCCGCGACACGGAACAGATCAAGCCCCTGCTGCCCGGCGCGCCCGGCTGCCTCACCATCGTCACCAGCCGCGACGAACTGCCCGGCCTGGTCGCCGCCCACGGCGCCCGCACCGTGACCCTGCGCCCCTTCGACGAGGACCAGACCCGGGCCTTCCTCGTCCGCCGGCTGGGCGCGGAGCGGGTGGCGGCCGAACCGGGGGCCGCGGACGAGATCGGCGCCCTGTGCGCCGGGCTGCCCCTCGCGCTCGCCTGTGTCGCCGCCCGCGCCGCAGCCCACCCGCACTTCCGCCTCTCGGCCGTCGCCGCCGAACTGCGCGAGGCCCACGGCAGCCTCGACGCCTTCGCCCGCGCCGACGCGTCCGTCGACGTGAGCACGGTGTTCTCCTGGTCCACCCGGGCGGTGTCCCCCGACGCCGCCCGGCTCTTCCGGCTGCTGGCCCTGCACCCCGGCCCCGACCTCGCCCTCCCCGCCGCGGCCGCCCTCGCCGGCCTTCCGGCCCGCCGGACCCGCCGCCTGCTGGCCGAGCTGACCGGCCTGCACCTGGTCACCGAGCACAGCCCCGCCCGCTACACCTTCCACGACCTGCTGCGCGCCCACGCCGGTGAACTCGTCCACGACCACGAGACCGTGACAGACCGGCGGGCCGCGCTCGACCGGCTCCACCACCACTACCTGCGCACCGCGCACACCGCCGACCGCCTGCTCGCCCCCAACGCCGACCCGCTGCACCCGCCGCCCGCACCCGAGGGTGCCCAGCCCGTACCGCTCGCCGACGACGAGCGCGCCCTGGCCTGGCTCACCGCCGAACACGCCGTGCTGCTCGCCGTCGTCGCCACGGCCGCCGCCTCCGGCCAACCGCGGCAGGAACGTCTCGCCTGCCATCTGGCCTGGTCCCTGGAGCCGTTCTTCGACCGGCGCGGACACTGGCACGACGGGCTCACCGCGCAGCGCACCGCGCTCGACGCGGCCCGGCGGCTCGCCGACCCCGTCCTCGTCGCCCGCGCACTGCGCGGACTGGGCCGTATCGAGGGCCGCCTCGGCCTGCACACCCGCGCCGTCCCCCGCCTGGAACGCGCCCTGCGCCTGTTCACCGAGCTGGGCGACGACACCGGCCGCGCCCACACCCACCGCAGCCTCGGCTGGGAGTGCGACCAGCAGGGCGACCTGCCCGGCGCCCTGCGCCACAACCAGCTCGCCCTCGGCCTGTTCCGCGCCCTCGGCGACCACGCCGCCCAGGCCAGCGTCCTGAACTCCGTCGGCTGGTACCACGCCCTGCTCGGCGAGTACCGGGAGGCCCTGACGCACTGCTTCGAGGCGCTGCGCATGCTCCAGGACCTCGGCGACCGCTACGGCCAGGCCGTCACCTGGGACAGCATCGCCTACGCCCATCAGCGCCTCGGCCGCCACCCGCACGCCCTGCTCGGCTACCGCAACGCCCTCGCCCTGCTGCGGGACCTGGGCGTGCCGTACGTGGAGGCCGAGATCCTGTCCCGGGTCGGCGACACCCAGCTCGCCATGGGCGACGCGACCGCCGCCCGCGCCGCCTGGGAGGAGGCCCTGACCCTCCTCAGGGCGCTGAACCATCCCGACGCCGAGCGGATGGCGGCCCGGCTGAAGGAGGACGAGGAGGGGCGGGCGGGTGCCTGCTGACGGGGCGGGTGGGGCCGGGCGGGTGGCTTCCGACGGGGCGGGTGGGGCTGCGCGGGGGGCCGGTGAGGTGGTGGACGGGACTGGGCGGGGGCCTGCCGGCGTGGCGGGTGGGGCTGACCGGGGTGCCGGGGCGATGGGAGAGGCTGAGCGGGGGCCTGCCGGCGCCGTGGGAACGGCTTCGGGCGTCGTGGGAACGGCCTCCGGCGTCGGGGGAACGGCTTCGGGGTGCGGAGAGGCGATGCGGTTCGAGGTGCTCGGGCCGGTGCGCGTATGGCGCGGGGAACGGGAACTCGACCTCGGGTTCCCCCAGCAACGCGCCCTGCTCGCCCTGCTCCTCGCCCACGCCGGCCGGGCCGTGCCGACCGGTGAGATCCTCGACGTCCTGTGGGCCGAACGGCCGCCCGCCAGCGCGCCCCACGTGATACGCCGTTACGCCGGCGCCCTCCGCCGCCTGCTGGAACCCGGACTGCCGCCGCGCGCTCCCGGCCGGCGCCTGCTGCGCCGGGCCGACGGCTACCTCCTGGACGCGACCACGGACGAGGTCGACCTTCTGCGGTTCCGTGAACTCACCCGGCAGGGCAGGCGGGCGGCCGCCACCGGGCGGGCCGAGGCAGCGGCCCGCCACTTCGGCCGGGCGCTGGGGGAGTGGCGGGGCCCGGTGGTCATGGGCCTCCCGGAATCCGTGCGCGCCCACGTCCGGTTCACGGCCGTGCAGCGTGAACTCCTGGACACCGTACGCATGGCGGCCGACGCCGCGCTCCTGGCCGGTCACGCCGAACAGGTCCTCCCCGCCCTGCGCCGGGCCACCGCCCACGACCCCCTCGACGAGCCCCTGCACGCCCGTCTCGTCCTCACCCTCGCCGCGTGCGGCCTCCAGGCGGAAGCCCTCAGGGCCTACGACGACATCCGTCGCCGCCTCGCCGCCGACCTGTCCGTCACCCCCGGCCCGGAACTGACCGCGGCCCATACGCGGGTGCTGCGGCAGGAGGTGCGAGGAGCCGGGGGTGGGGGAGGGGAGGCCGGGGGTCCCGCGCCGGTGGAGTCCGTGAGGACCGGATCCCTCGGCCCGGCCGCTCGGCTGCCTCCTGATCCCGGCGTCTTCGTGGGGCGGGAGGCCGAGACACGGCGGCTGTCGGCACTCGGGCGCACGGCGGGCGTGGTGGTCGTCGGCGGGATGGCGGGGGTGGGGAAGAGCGCCCTGGTGGCGCACTGGGCGCATCGGGCCGCCGCCGCCCGGTTTCCCGACGGGCGGCTGTACGTGGACCTGGGGGGCTTCGCCGTGGGCCGGGCGACCGTGGAACCCGCGGAGGCCCTGAGGATCATGCTCGCCGCACTCGGGGTGTCCGCGCGGCGCATGCCGGACGGGGCGGCCGCCCGGGCCGGGCTGTACCGCACGCTGCTGGCCGGGCGGCGCGTCCTGGTGGTGCTGGACGACGCGCTCGACACCGAACAGCTGCGCCCGCTGCTGCCGGCCGCCCCCGGCTGCCTCACCGTGGTCACCAGCCGCAACGCCCTGCCCGGCCTGGTCGCCGAGGGGGCCCGGCCGTTGCGTCTGGAGCCGCCGTCAGCCGAGGACGCGCTCGCGATCCTCACCCGTCGTGCCGGCCCCGGACGGGCGGCCGCCGAACCCGCGGCCGCCGACGAGATCGTCGCCCACTGCGGGCGGCTCCCCCTGGCCCTCGCGGTCGTCGCCGGCCGTGCCGCCGCCCATCCCCGCCTCCCCCTCGCGGCCGTCGCCGCCGAACTGCGCGCGCGCCACGGCAGCCTCGACGCCCTGCCCGCCCTGCGCCCGGCCCTCCTGGGCTCCTGCCGACGCCTGCCGGACGACAGCGCGCGCCTGTTCCGGCAGCTGTCCCGGCACCCCGGAGCCCTCATCACCCCGGCGACGGCCGCCTCCCTCACCGGGCTGCCGGCCCGCCGGTCCCGGCTCCTCCTCGGCCACCTCGCCGAGTCCCACCTCCTCGCCGAGCCCGCACCGGGCTGCTACACCCTGCACCCCCTGCTCCGCGCCCTCGCGACCGAACTCGCCGCGACGGACGAACGGCGCCCGGCCGACTGACCGGTGAACCGCGGGGTGCGGAGGGCTCCGTCACTGCGCTGTCACTCTTTTTACACATCCTCCGGCCTACGGTCCGGGCACCCGACCCCCCCGGAGGCAACGGCGGAATGCCCACCACCAGTCCCACCACCAGCGCCCTGACGAATTCCCTCCGTACGCCCCTGGGCGTCGAGATCCTGACCGGCGAGCACGGCGAGCACGGCGAGCACGGCGACGAGCCCCGCGCGCGGCTGCCGGGGCAGGGTCGCCCGCACCCCGCCCACCGGCTGCGCGCACAGGACGGCGGCGAGTACCTCTTCGTCGGCCTGGGCGGCGGGACCACCCCGCCCGACCCCCAGCCCCTCACCCTCCACCTCGCCCCCGGCGACCTCTGCTTCTACGACGTCCGGCACGCCCCCGCCCTCGACTTCCCCGAGCGGTTCCGGGCGACGGTCTTCCTCGTCCCGGCCGGCCTGCTGGGGCTCGCCGGCGCCGACGCGGGACGCATCGCGCGCACGCCGGTCGCCCGTTCGTCCCGCCTGGGCATGCTCCTGTCGCCCTTGCTGTCCGAGCTCGCCCGTGCCACGGCCGAGGCCCGCCCGCAGGTCGGCGAGATGCTCGCCTGGAACGCCGTGAACCTTCTGGCCACGCTCGTCACCGAGCAGCTCGGCGGGCAGTCGCCGGACCCCGCGGGCGCCCGCTCGCCGGTGCTGGCGCGGGTCCTCGACCACATCGAACTGCATCTGACCGACCCGGACCTGTCCCCGGAGGTCATCGCCCGCGCCCACCACATCTCCGTGCGCTACCTGCACAAGCTGTTCAAGGACGAGGGCACCACGGTCGGCCGCTGGATCCTGCGCCGCCGCCTGGACGAGTGCCGGCGCGACCTGATCCGCCACGGCCGCGGCAGCCGCACCATCGCGGCGGTGGCGGCCCGCTGGGGCTTCCTCAGCGCCACCCACTTCAGCCGGGTCTTCCGGGCCGCCTACGGCATGTCCCCCCGCGAATGGCGCGACAGCGCCGGGGGTGCCGCGAGGACCGGGCGGCGCTGAGCCCACCCGGCCCCCGGACCCGGTGTCGCACGACGAGATCCGCGGCATCCGCGGGCCGTGCGCTGAGAGGACATCACCGGTGCACGCGCGGTCAACTCCCGGACGCCCGGCCGATTTAGCGTGCGGGAGCAGGACAACGCACACCGACAACACCAGGAGATCCCCATGTCCGACGTCGTCGAGCCGGTCGTGCCGGTACTCGAGCCCGAGGCCGCGGCGTTCGCCGAGGCGACCGCGAATCCGCCGTACCTGTTCGATCTGGGGCCGGTGGAGGGCCGCAAGGCGGTCGACGAGGTGCAGTCCGGTGACATCGCCAAGCCGGCGGTGGACGAGGAGTGGGTCACGGTGGCGGGTGGTCCCACCGGGAGTGTCCGGGTCCGTGTGGTGAAGCCGGCCGGTGCCGGGGGCGCGCTGCCGGTGATCCTGTACATCCATGGCGCGGGCTGGGTGTTCGGCAACGCGCACACCCATGACCGGCTGGTGCGTGAGCTGGCGGCCGGTGCCGGGGCGGCCGTGGTGTTCCCGGAGTACGACCTGTCGCCCGAGGCCCGGTACCCGGTCGCGATCGAGCAGAACTTCGCGGTCGCCCGGTGGATCGTCGAGCAGGGCGCGTCGAAGGGCCTGGACGGTGCGCGCCTGGCGGTGGCCGGTGACTCCGTCGGCGGCAACATGACCGCGGCCCTCACCCTGATGGCCAAGGAGCGCGGCGGCATCCCGCTGGTGCAGCAGGTGCTGTTCTACCCGGTGACGGACGCCGCGTTCGACACGCCCTCCTACCGTCAGTTCGCCGAGGGGTACTTCCTGCGCCGGGACGCGATGCAGTGGTTCTGGGACCAGTACACGAGCGAGGACGCCGAGCGCGCCCAGATCACCGCGTCCCCGTTGCGGGCCACGACCGAGCAGCTGACCGGTCTGCCCCCGGCCCTGATCATCACCGGTGAGGCCGACGTCCTGCGGGACGAGGGCGAGGCGTACGCCAACAAGCTGCGCGAGGCCGGTGTCCCGGTCACCGCCGTCCGGTTCCAGGGCATCATCCACGACTTCGTGATGCTCAACGCCCTGCGCCCGACGCACGCCGCCGAGGCCGCCATCACCCTCGCCGTCGGCACCCTGCGCGACGCCCTGCACGTCTGACCTCCAGGAGAGAGCACAGCCATGACCACCACGCCCACCGTCGTGCTCGTCCACGGCGCCTTCGCCGACGCCACCAGCTGGTCCGGTGTCATCACGGAACTGCAGGCCCACGGCATCCCCGTGATCGCCCCGCCCAACCCGCTGCGCGGCCTCGCCTCCGACGCGGCCTACGTCGCCTCGGTCGCCTCCCAGATCGACGGCCCGGTGATCCTCGTCGGCCACTCCTACGGCGGCGCCCTCATCACGGTCGCCGGTGTCACGGAGAACGTCGTCGGCCTCGTCTACGTCGCCGCCTACGCCCTGGAGGAGGGCGAGAGCCTCGGCGAGCTGCAGGGCCGCTTCCCGCTGTCGCCGCTGGTCAGCAACCTCAAGCAGTGGACGTACCCGACTCCGGCGGGCGAGCCGGCCGTCGAGGTCACCATCGCCGAGGACGCCTTCCCCTCGGTGTTCGCCGCCGACGTGCCCGCGGAGGTCACCCGGGTCCTGGCCGCGGCCCAGCGTCCGCTGGCCGCCGCCGCGTTCGAGGAGAAGGCCGCCGCCGCGGCCTGGCGGTCCAAGCCGTCCTGGGCGCTGATCGCCGGCGCGGACGAGGCCATCAACCCCGAGGTGGAGCGGTTCGGCGCCCAGCGCGCCGGGGCGACGACCGTCGAGCTGGAAGGCGCCTCGCACGCCGTCGCCGTCTCGCGGCCCAAGGAGGTCGCGGAGCTGATCCGCGACGCGGTGCGCGCGACGGCCTGATGCCCCCGAGGGCCGCGCGGACGTCTCCTGACCGGGCACGTCCGCGCGGCCCCGGCCGCGGAGCCCTGCCGGCGGTCGCCGGCGTTCAACTGCCCAACGCGCGCAGGTGGCTTACCGGCGGTACCCCCGTCATCAGGTCAAGTGTCCCGGACTCTTGACTCGGAAAGCGTCACTCGCGATCCTCGTCGCACCAACTTGCGTCGGTCATGACAATCTCGAGGGCGGTCAGCAGCGCCCGCGTCGACCGCGCCGACCCGCCGACCGAGGGACGTGGGCTGTGACCATGACCGGACGCCTGTACCGCAGACGCAAAGACGTCACCGTCGTCGCGCTGCTCCTTCTCGTACTGGCCACGATCCTCGGCCCCGCGCAGAGTTCGGCGGCCGGCACCGACTGGTGGACACCGACGTCCCGGCCTTCCCCCGACTCCCAGATCAACGTGACCGGCGAGCCCTTCACCGGCACCGACTCGGCCGGAGAGGTGCGCGGGTTCGTCGACGCGCACAACCACCTGTTCTCCAACGAGGCCTTCGGCGGCCGGCTGATCTGCGGCAAGGTGTTCTCGGAGGCCGGCGTCGCCGACGCCCTCAAGGACTGTCCCGAGCACTACCCCGACGGCACGCTCGCGATCTTCGACTACATCACCCACGGCGGGGACGGAAAGCACGACCCGGTCGGCTGGCCGACCTTCGCGGACTGGCCGGCGTACGACTCGATGACCCACCAGGCGAACTACTACGCCTGGGTGGAGCGCGCCTGGCGCGGCGGGCAGCGGGTCCTCGTCAACGACCTCGTCACCAACGGCATGATCTGCTCGGTCTACTTCTTCAAGGACCGCAGCTGTGACGAGATGACCTCGATCCGGCTGCAGGCCAAGCTGACGTACGACCTCCAGGCCTACATCGACAAGATGTACGGCGGCACCGGCAAGGGCTGGTTCCGGATCGTCACCGACAGCGCCCAGGCCCGGGAGGTCGTCAAGGCGGGCAAGCTGGCCGTCGTCCTCGGCGTCGAGACCTCCGAGCCGTTCGGCTGCAAGCAGATCCTGGACATCGCGCAGTGCAGCAAGTCCGACATCGACAAGGGACTCGACGAGCTGTACGCGCTGGGCGTGCGCAGCATGTTCCTGTGCCACAAGTTCGACAACGCCCTGTGCGGCGTGCGCTTCGACGAGGGCGGCCTCGGCACCGCCATCAACGTCGGCCAGTTCCTGTCCACCGGCACCTTCTGGAAGACCGAGAAGTGCACCACCGCGATGCACGACAACCCCATCGGCACCGCCGCCTCGCAGGCGGAGGACGAACTCCCGGCCGGCACCGAGGTGCCGGAGTACGACGAGGACGCCCAGTGCAACGTGCGCGGGCTGACGTCGCTCGGCGAGTACGCCGTGCGCGGCATGATGAAGCGCAAGATGATGCTGGAGATCGACCACATGAGCGTCAAGGCAGTCGGCCAGGCGCTCGACGTCTTCGAGGCCGCGGACTACCCCGGCGTGCTCTCCTCGCACAGCTGGATGGACCTCAACTGGACCGAGCGGGTCTACTCCCTCGGCGGCTTCGTCGCCCAGTACATGCACGGCTCGGAGGGCTTCGCCGCCGAGGCGAAGCGCACGGACGCGCTGCGCGACAAGTACGACGTGGGCTACGGGTTCGGCACCGACTTCAACGGCATCGGCGACCACCCCGCCCCGCGCGGCGCCGACGCCGCCGACAAGGTGACGTACCCCTTCAAGAGCGTCGACGGCGGCTCCGTCATCGACAGGCAGACGGTCGGCTCGCGCACCTTCGACTTCAACACCGACGGCGGGGCCAACGTCGGTCTGGTCCCCGACTGGATCGAGGACATCCGGCTCGTCGGCGGCCAGGACGTGGTGAACGACCTCTTCCGCGGCGCCGAGTCCTACCTCGGCACCTGGGGGTCGACCGAGCGGCACCAGGCCTCGGTCAACCTCGCCAAGGGGCGTACGGCCACCGCCAGCTCCTCCGAGTCCAACCCGTTCACCAGCTACCAGCCGGGCCGCGCCGTGGACGGCGACGACGGCACCCGCTGGGCCAGCGACTGGAGCGACGACCAGTACTGGCAGGTCGACCTGGGCTCCACCAACCTGGTCTCGCGGGTCACCCTCGACTGGGAGCGCGCCTACGGCAAGTCGTACCGCATCGAACTCTCCACCGACGGCACGACCTGGACCACCGCCTGGTCCACCACCTCCGGCGACGGCGGCCTCGACACGGCCGGATTCACCGGAACCCCGGCCCGCTACGTCCGCGTCCACGGCCTGGACCGCGGCACCGACTGGGGATACTCGCTCTACGAAGTGGGCGTCCACAGCGCCTAGCCGCAGTACGACACCCGGGGGACACGGATGGCACGGATGCCGTCGGCCGAACGGCGCCGGCAGCTGACGGAAGCGGCGATCAGGGCGATGGCCCGGGACGGCGTCCCCAGGACGACCACCCGGTCCATCGCCGCCGAAGCCGGCGTGTCCCTGAGCGTCTTCCACTACTGCTTCGACTCCAAGCAGGCCCTGGTCGAGTCCGTCATCACGACGCTCACCGCCCACTCGGTGAGCGTCGTGAAGGAGGCGATCCTGCCCAGGGCCACCCTGGAGGAGACGGTCCGGGCCGGTTTCCAGGCGTACTGGGACCACGTCCGCGCCCACCCCGACGAGCACATGCTGACCTACGAACTCACCCAGTACGCCCTGCGCCAGCCCGGGTTCGAGCATCTGGCGCGCCGGCAGTACGAGCTCTACGAGGAGGCGTACGCCGAGCTGACAGAGGAGCTGTGCCGGACCATGGACCTCCGGCTCGGCGTCCCCGTGCCCGTCCTGGCCCGCTATCTGGCCGCCATGACCGACGGGCTCACCCTCAACTACCTGGTCCTCGGCGACGCGGCCGCCTGGACGGACATCCTCGACACGGTCACCGCGCACATCGCCGGGCTGGTGCGGGCCGCCTGAGGCCCTACCTGCCGCCCGTACCGCCCGTGGGGCCGGGAGAGGGGCTGGGGAGGGCGCCGGGAGGGCGCACATCTTGCCTCGGGCGGCCGCCCGGCGCACGCTGGTCGTATGCCTGGGCAGGACGGCCCCACGCTCATCACGTCCGTGCAGCGGGCCTTCCGCCTGCTGGAGGCGGTGGGCGCGCACCAGAACGGCGCGCCGGCGAAGCAGCTGGCGCGCGAGACCGGGTTGCCCCTGGCCACCGCCTACCACCTGCTGCGGACGCTGGTGCACGACGGATACGTGCGCAAACTGGAGGACGGCGGCTTCATCCTGGGCGAGAGGCTGCGCACGCTGCACACGTCGGGCCGGGGACAGGAGCTGCTCAGCCGGGTCCGGCCCACGCTGGCCGCACTGCGGGACGAGCTGGCGACCGCCGCCTACCTCACCTTCTACGAGGACGGCGAGATCCGGGTCGCCGAGATCGTGGACGGCCCCCGGGCGCCCCGCGTCGATCTCTGGGTGGGGTTCGAGGACGCCGGACACGCCACCGCCCTGGGCAAGTCCGTGCTGCGGGAACTGGACGACGAGGCCCGCAAGGACTACCTGTCCCGCCACCACCTCGCCGACCTCACGCCCCGGACCATCACCAGCCCCCCGGAGCTGCTCCGCCGACTCGACTCCTCGCCCGTGGCCCCGGCCGTCACGGACCTGGAGGAGTACGCCCTCGGCACGGTGTGCGTCGCCGTACCCGTCTACAGCGGGGACACCCTCGGCTCCCTCGGCGTCTCGCTGCCGGCGGACCGGCTTCCCCGGCTCGAGGAGATCCGGGCACGGCTGATCCCGACCGCGAACCGGGTGACCAGGGGTCTCTCGCTCACTATCTGAAATCCGGCTCCTTGCAGGGCACGGGTCGAACCCGCTTTCCTGGATGAAACGGACATTCCCCTGCCCATCCCCGATCCACAGACGAGGAATGCAACGCGACATGAACCAGGCCCGACACCGTGGTGCCGTCCACGGGCCGACGCACCTGTTCAGGCACGTGGTGGCAGGACCGGTCCTGCCCGTACTGATCGTTCTGGTCGTGATCCTCGTCGACCTGGCCGGCGGAGCCGGGATGATCTGGCTGCCGCTGCTGGCGGCCGGACCCGCGCTGGCCGCCAGCACCAACGAGCCGCGCGGTGTCCTGTGCATCGGTCTGTTCGCCGCGCTGCTCGGGGGGCTGCTCGGCATCCGGGACGGCGTCCCGGCCCATGAGCTGATGGCCGTCCTGTCCGCCCTGGCGGCCGTGACCCTCGCGAGCGGTCTGGCCAGCGCGCTGCGCGGCCGCCGGGAGCGGGTGCTCGCGGCCGTCCGCTCGGTCGCCGAGGCCGCCCAGCACGCGCTCCTCAAGCCCGTGCCGGAGATCGTCGGCCCCTTCCAGACGGCCGTCCGCTACAGCGCCGCCGCGGCCGAGGCCCGGATCGGCGGGGATCTGTACGCCCTGGTGGACACGCCGTACGGGGTCCGGCTGATCGTCGGCGACGTGCGCGGCAAGGGCCTGCCGGCCGTCTCGACCGCCGCGCTGGTGCTCGGTGTGTTCCGGGAGGCCGCCTACGACGAACCCGATCTCCTGACCGTCGTCGACCGCATCGAACGGAGCCTGGCGCGCAACCTCGGCGCGGACGACTTCGTGACCGCCGTGGTCGCCGGCCACCCGCGGGCCGGGCAGCTGGAAGTGGTGAACTGCGGACACGCCCCGCCGCTGCTGGTCCGGTCGGCCTCCGCGGCCGTCACGGCGGTCGAGTCCTCCCGTCCCGCGCCGCCCCTGGGCCTGCGCGCCCTCACGGACGAGACGCCCAGCCTCCAGGTGCTGCCCTTCGCCGACGGCGACCAGCTGCTGCTCTACACCGACGGGGTGACCGAGGCGCGCGACCACGGGCGGGCCTTCTACCCGCTCGCCGAGGGGCTGGCACGCCATGTGTCCGACGCACCCGCGCGCACCCTCGACGCGCTGCACGACGAACTCCTCGCCCACGTGGGCGGCCGGCTCCATGACGACGCGGCGCTGCTGCTCATCCGCAAGCCGACCGCCGTCGGCCCGGGCATCCCCCAACCGGCCCCGAGCGAGCTGCTGTTGGACGACCAGGCGATCTGACGACACGGCCGCCGGCCGACGCGGGCCCGCGGTGTCAGCGTGCGGTGCGGGCGGCTCGTACGAGGGCGTCGAACAGACCCTGCTGGGCGGGGTCCTCGTGGGCCGTGTCCTCGGGGTGCCACTGGACGGCCGTGAACCACCCCCGTGCGCCCGGCAGTTCGAGTCCCTCCACGGTGCCGTCGGCGGCGCGCGCGGTGACCGTGAGGCCCGGCCCCACGCGGTCCACCCGCTGGTGGTGGTAGCAGGACGCCTCGATCTTCTCCGCGCCGGTGGCCCGCTCCAGCAGGGTGCCGCGCCGGATCGCCACCGGGTGGACGACGTGCCGGTGTTCGCGTGCGGGGCCGCCCATGTCCTGTTCCAGGGTGCCGCCCAGGGCGACGTTGACGACCTGGAGTCCGCGGCACACCGCCAGCAGGGGCAGGCCCAGGTCCAGCGCGGTGCGGGCGACGTCGAGGTCGAAGGCGTCCTGCGTCTCGTCGACGTCGTACACGCTCGCGTGGGTGTCGGCGGCGCCGTACCGGTGCGGGGCGAGGTCGCCGCCGCCGGGGAGCAGGACGCCGTCGAAGCGGGCGAGGCGGGAGGCGGCGTCCGCGGGGGCGGGGTGGACGCTCGCGGGTTCGCCGCCGGCCCGCCAGACGGCCTCGATCAGCGCGCGGGCGTTGACCTCCGCGGCGTACCGCAGCGCGGAGGTGGTGGCGGAGAAGCGGGCGGGGATCGCGATGAGCGGTCGTACGGGTGTCGTCACAGCTGGATCCAGGTGGTCTTCAGTTCGGTGTACTTCTCGACGGCGTGCACGGACTTGTCGCGGCCGTTGCCCGACTGCTTCACCCCGCCGAAGGGGACGGTCAGGTCGCCCTCCTCGTAGCAGTTGACCCAGACCGTCCCGGCCCGCAGCGCGCGCGAGACCTTGTGGGCGGTGGACAGGTCGGAGGTCCACAGACCGGCGGCCAGGCCGTACTCGGTGGCGTTGGCCACGCGGACCGCCTCGTCCAGGTCGTCGAAGGTGAGCACGGACAGCACCGGCCCGAAGATCTCCTCACGGGCCAGCCGCATGCCGGGGTCGACGTGGTCGAAGACGGTGGGGTGCAGGAAGCTGCCGCCGGTGCCGGCCAGGGTGCGCTCGCCTCCGGCCCGTAGCCGGGCGCCCTCGTCGAGGCCGGTGCCGATGTGGCCGAGGACGCGCTCCAGATGGCTCTCGCCCACCAGCGCGCCCATCTCGGTGGCCGGGTCCAGCGGATCCCCGACCCGCAGATCGCGGGCCCGGGCCACGACGGCCTCGGTGACGCGTTCGGCGACGGAGGAGTGGACCAGCAGCCGGGAGGGGGCGGTGCACATCTCGCCCTGGTTGAAGAAGATGCCCCAGGCGGCGGTGGCGGCGGCCTTCTCCAGGTCGGGGGCGTCGGGCAGGATGATGTTCGGCGACTTGCCGCCCAGCTCCAGCCAGACGCGCTTGAGGTTGGAGTCGGCCGCGTAGCGCAGGAAGTGGCGGCCGACGGCGGTGGAGCCGGTGAAGGCCAGCACGTCGACGTCCGGGTGCAGCCCGATCGCCCGCCCGGCCACCGGCCCGTCGCCGGTCACCACGTTGAGCACGCCCGGCGGCAGTCCGGCCTCGGTGGCGATCCGGCCGAGCAGCAGCGCGGACAGCGGCGAGTTCTCGGACGGCTTGAGCACGACCGTGCAGCCCGCGGCCAGCGCCGGAGCGACCTTCCAGCTCGCCAGGGTGAGCGGGAAGTTCCACGGCACGACGGCGCCCACGACACCGGCCGGCTCCCTGGTGACCAGGGCCAGCGCGTCGGGGGAGGTGTGGGGCGACTCGTCGGTGAGTTTGTCGGCCAGCTGCCCGTACCAGCGGAAGGTGTTGATCGCGGCGCGCAGTTCGATCCCGTACGCGTCCGTGATCGGCTTGCCCATCTCCAGGCTGACGGTCAGGGCGAGCTGCTCCCGCTGTTCTTCCAGCAGCTCGGCGACGCGCAGCAGGATCCGGCCGCGGTCGGCGGGCGCGAGGCGGGGCCAGGGGCCGCGGTCGAAGGCCCGGCGCGCGGCGGCCACGGCCAGGTCCACCTCGGCCTGCCCGGCGTCGGCGACCCGGGCGAGGACCTGTCCGTCGCGTGGCGAGACGACGGCGAAGGTGGCTCCGCCTCCGGGCTCGTCCACTCCGTCGATGTGGTGCTGGACGGGCGGGTCCAGATCCTTGGCGTGACGCAGCAGCTCGTCGTGGGCGAGGGCCGGCATCGGCTCTCCTCCTGGTGGTCGTTGACGATGGTGGGCGGGGCCGTGACCGCGGGCCGACGGCGGCACCCGGGGAGGGGTGCCGTCGTCGGCCGTGGGCGGGGACGCCGGGTCAGGCCGGGGTGGAGTGCCGGTGCCGGGTCAGCCGCGCCGTGACGAGCCCGAGGACCAGCACCGCCGGGACGGTGAGCTGGAGCCATACGGCGGTGGCCCGGTCGCCGCCGATGAGCGTGGTGAAGTTCGCCATGATCAGCCAGATGGCGCCGGCGATGCCGAGGGCGCCCAGCACCGGGGCGACCAGCGTGTTCCAGATCCGGGTGTCGGCACCCGTGCGGCGGAAGAACACGACCACCGAGACGGAGGTCAGGAAGTACAGGAGCATGATCCCCAGGACGGCGACTCCGCTGAACCAGGAGAAGAGCGTCAGCACCGGGTCCTTGCCCAGCACGGCGAACGGCAGGACCAGCGCGGCCGCGATCACCGTCTGCACGATGCCGGCCGCCCAGGGGGAGTGGCGCCGGTTGAGCGCGGTCAGGCCCCGCGGCAGCAGACCCTCGCGGCCGAGGGAGAACAGGTAGCGGTTGGCGGAGTTGTGGAACGCCAGGATGCCCGCGAACAGCGAGGTCGCCAGCAGGACGGGCAGGACGTCGCCGGCCCAGGCGCCGAACTGGGCGGTGACGGGGGCGAAGACGAAGGCCGTGGCGTCGCCCGAGGCCAGCGCCTTGCCCGCCTCCTCCGTCGCCGCGGACGCGCCGTGCGCCGAGACCAGCATCCACGAGGTGAAGGCGAAGAAACAGGTGATCACCGCGACCGACAGGTAGGTGGCGCGCGGGACGGTCCTCTTCGGCTCCCGGGCCTCCTCGCCGTAGATCGCGGTGGCCTCGAAACCGAACATCGACGCCACGGCGAACATCAGGGCCACGCCGGGCGCCCCCTGGAGCGCCGCGCCCGGCGAGAAGCTGTCGCCGAAGCCCAGGCCCTCGGGTCCGCCGCCCTTGACCAGGGTCACGAGGGCGAAGGCGAGCAGGATGCTGAACTCCGCGAGGACGAACACGGCGAGGACCTTGGCGCCCATCTCGATGCCGGCGGCGCCGAGGATCTGGACGACCACCATGGTGACCAGCGTCCAGATCCACCAGGCGACGTGCACCCCGGTGTAGTGCTCGACCAGGCCGCTCACGGTCGCGCCGTAGAGTCCGTACATGGCGGCCTGGACGGCGCAGTAGGCGAAGAGGGCGACGCCCGCGCTGCCGGAGCCGGTCGAGCGGCCCAGGCCCCTGCCGATGTAGGTGTAGAAGGCGCCGGCGTCCACGACGTGGCGGCCCATGGCGACGAAGCCGATGGAGAACAGCAGGACGACGACGCCGGCCGCGACGTACGCGGCGGGTGCGCCGGCACCGTTGCCGACGGCGATGGCGATGGGCACGGCACCGGCGATGCCGGTCAGCGGTGCCTGGGCGGAAAGGACGAAGAAGAGGATGCCCAGGACGCCGAGCGAGTCGGGCTTGAGTCTGCCTGCCGTGGAGGGGTCGTGCGTGAGGTGCGGGGCGACCGCCGTCTGACTGTCCACTCGGATCACCTGTCGGGACGGGGAGGGATGGGAGTTTGTTTTGAAGCCAAACGAGTTGCCTCATCGTGGGCGGGAACTATCCGTTTGGCAAGGGGGTGAGGCGGGATTTCTCCTCGGTCCGGTGGTCTTTTACGGAGCCGTGACCGACCTGGCGCCCACGGCCGGCGGGCCGGGCCGGCGTGTCCGCGGAGAACGGTACGCATGGGCCCGGAACAGCGAAAAGCCCCGGACGCCGAACGTCCGGGGCTGCGGCATGCGCGGTTCAGAAGATCATGTGCGGGCTTCGCCGGGTGCGCCGCCGTCGGCGTCGAGGAGCTTGAGCAGGGAGCGCAGCTCCTCGAGGGCGGCGTCCGTGATCTCGGGCTCACCGAGGACGAGCTGGTGCAGCACCAGCCCGTCGAGCGCGGCGAAGACCAGCCGGGTCAGCGCCCGGTCCGCGCCGGCCGGCAGCATACGGCCCAGCTCCCGCTGGGTGGCGTCGAAGTACTGGTCGTAGAGCGTGCGGATCTGCGGCAGCAGCTCGGGCCTGCGGCGGGCCTCCAGCAGCAGCTCGTACTGGAACGCCTGGGTGCCCGGATCCGCCGTGACCATCTCGGACAGTCCGCTGGAGAAGTCGGTGACCTTGCCGGTGCCCGGTTCGAGGGAGCTGATGCTCAGGGAGGTGCGGATCGTGTGGGCGAGGGCCTCCTCGATCAGCGCGTCGCGCGAACCGAAGTGGTGCACGACGAGACCGTGCGTGACCCCGGCCTCCTCCGCGACCGCCCGGTACGTGAGCTTGCGCAGCCCGCCCCGTGCGACGACCCGCACGGCGGCGTTCAGCAGGGCCTCGCGGCCCTCGCCGTAGTGCAGACGCCTGCGTGGCTGCCGGCTCCTGGGCTCGGCTGCGGAATCGGTCATGCGGGTGACCCTACCCGCAGGGACGGGCACGCCAGGCACCTCGGGTGACGACGGAGGGAGGGGTGACCTTCAACACATCGGAGGTCTTGGCCGGTGCCGGTGGCTTCACCGTGCACTTGTTGCTCATCGCGCACTGTTCCCGCAGGGCGGGCACGTGTCACCCGATCTCTGACGTGATGTCAGAAGTCCGTCCCGAAGGGGGAGAAGGGCTGGACCCCTGCCTCCGGGTGGGCGGCGAGGGCCGCCGGGAGGTGGTCTCGTCCGCCCCTCCTGCCTCTACTCTGTCGCACAGACCCCCCACAGGGCCTTCCCCCGCAGCGTGGGCGGGACTCCCGCCCGGCACCACCCAGAACAGGCGGCTGAGGGCATGACACCACTGCGCCCAGAAGATCCCGAGAAGCTAGGGCCCTACCGTCTCGTGGCTCGGCTCGGAGCGGGCGGCATGGGCCGGGTCTATCTGGCGCAGGCTGCGGACGGCAGCACCGTCGCGGTCAAGGTGATCCGCCCCGAGATGGCGGAGGACAAGAACTTCCGTATCCGCTTCCGGCGCGAGGTGGCGGCCGCGTCGGCGGTCGGCGGCGTCTACACGGCACCCGTGGTGGATGCCGCACCGGACGACGAGACGCCGTGGCTCGCCACCGCCTACGTGCCCGGCCCCACCCTCGCCGAGGCGGTCGCCGCGCACGGGCCGCTGCCGGTGGAGACGGTCCTCGCGCTGGGCGCCGGAGTCGCCGAGGCGCTGATCGCGGTGCACGCCGAGGGCCTGGTGCACCGCGACCTCAAACCGTCCAACGTGCTGCTCGCGGCGGACGGCCCGCGCGTCATCGACTTCGGTATCGTCCGCGCCCGGGACGGCTACGAACTCACCGGTGACGGCTCCCTGTTCGGCTCCCTCGACTACATGTGTCCCGAGCAGGCCACGGGTGACCGGATGGGACCCGAGGGAGACGTCTTCTGTCTCGGCTCGGTGCTCGCGTTCGCCGCCTCCGGCCACGCGCCGTTCGAGGGAGCGGCAGGAGCCGCCCTGCTCTACCAGGTGGTCCACGGCTCGGCCGATCTGACCCTGGTGCCCGAACCGCTCGACAAGATCATCAGCCTCTGTCACGCCAAGGACCCGGCCCTGCGGATCGGCCCCGACCGGCTCTCCGCCGCCTGTGCTCCCGGCGGCGCCGAACAGGTGCTGACGGAGGGCTGGCTGCCCGCGCCGGTGGCCGCCATGGTCGCCGAGCGCCGGGCCGCCGCCGGTGACCTCGGCCACGCCACGCTGAGCCCGGTCCCCGCACCGGCCCGCCCGGCCGGCGTACCCCGACCCGAACCGGGGCCGCCCGCGCCCGGCCGGGGCCGGCGGGGTCCGGCGTACGCGGCGGAGAGGTGGCCGGCGTACGACACCGCCGCGGTCGACGGCGGGGGCGGGGGCGGGGAGGGCGCTTCCGGCCCGGGGTGCGCCGGCGGAGGGGGGAGTGCCGGGGACGCACCGGATCGCGCTCCCGGAGCCGGGGCCGGCGGGGCCCGCCCGGAGCGTGATCCCGCAGCCGAGGGTGCCGGGGCCTGTGTGGATCAGGTCTCCGGTGTGGGCGGCTTCGGCGTGGACGAGGTCTCCGGTGTGGGCGACTTCGGCGTGGACGAGGTCTCCGGTGCTGGTGCTGGTGCTGGTGCTGGTGCTGGTGCTGGCGCCGGTGTCGGTGCGGGTGGCTTCGGCGTGGATCCCGTCCCCCGCGTCGCCGACGTCGGCGCGGGGCGGGACTTCGGAGGCCGTGGTCTCCAGACCGGGGCCGCCGGACTGATCGAAGCCGGACCCCGTGCCCGTACGGAGGAACCGGCGCCGGAACCGCCGCCGGAACGTTCCGCCGCGCCCGCGCAGCACCGCGCCCCGGCCCGGGCCGGCGCCTCCCGACGCGCGGTCCTCGCCGCGGCGGGAGCCGCGGGCACGGCGCTCGTCGGCGGCGCGGCCCTCGTCGCCGCCCGGGGAAGAACGGGCGGGCAGGCGGTGCGCCCGCTCGGCCCGGCCCCCGAGCCGGCCTGGATCTACCGGGGCGGCCCGCTGCTGCAGACCCCGGCCGTCTTCCACGACGGCACGGCCCTGCTGAAGTCCCGTCCCGGCGACATGATCTGCCTCGATCTGGAGAACGGCACCCAGCCCAAGTGGGTCTACCGGGGCATCAGCCTCTCGCCCACCCCCGTCCTGCTGACCTACGGCGCCGCCGTCGCGCTCGGCACCGGCGCGACCCTGATCGGCGTCGACCCGGCCAGCGGTGCCGAGCGGTTCACGCTCGACTTCGGCGCGGACTACCAGTTCGACCAACTCCTCGGCGGCTACGACGGCTTCGCCGTCTCGGTCCTCGGCGCCAGCCTGCAGCGCCAGTCGGCGGAGCAGGGCGTGGCGACCTCCACCAGCGCGGTCTTCGGCGTCGACCTCCAGGCGCACCAGGCCCTCGTCATACCGATCAACCCGGAGGACGTCGGCGTCCCGCTGCAGCCCGTCATCACCTCCGACTACTTCGTCTACGCCGACGGACTGCGCAACGTCGCGGTCCGCTCCACCCGCGAGGGCGGCGGCCTGCGCTGGCGGCACCAGGTGGGCTACGACCTCCGGCCGGGGCTCGCCGTACTGGGCCGGACCGTCTTCGCCATCGGCTCGGAGTTCATCGCGCTGGACCTGAGCAGCGGGAAGATCCGCTGGCGGGCGAGGGCCGAACGCGGCATGTTCGCCTCCCTCGGCGCCGGGGGCAACACGGTCTACGCCACCGGAACCGATCCCTACGGCGTCCACGCCTTCAACGCGGCGAACGGCCGGCGGCGCTGGTTCTGCGCGACCCCCCGCCTCAACGTCGACGCTCCGATCGCGGTCGGAGCGCACGCCGTCTACGTCCCCGCCTTCGAGAACAAGAACGGCTTCTACGCCGTCGACACCGCCTCCGGCCGCCTGCTGTGGAACTTCACCGACGGCCGTGAGACCGGCGTCAACGACTGGCAGCTCTCCTGCGACGGGGCCGGGCACCTGGTGGCCCAGCACTTCGACCGGACCTACGGACTGCCCGTCACCTGAGCGGCCGACCGCGACGCCCTCCCTCGCCTCTCCGGCCGGCCGGCCGGTTCCGCCCGCTCGTTGACGCCGTGCAGGGCGGCCCGGATGCGGGCGCGCAGTGCGGAGACGCGGAAGGCCACTATCCCGGCGATCCTCCTCGATGGCCGGTGCGACGGTCCGGCTCAGCTGTCGAAGTCGACGGTGAGGGTGTCGGAGACGGGGTAGGTCTGGCACGTGAGGACGTAGCCCGCGGACACCTCCGACGGTTCCAGCGCGTAGTTGCGGCGCATGTCCGCCTCGCCGTCGGTGACGAGCGCGCGGCAGGTCCCGCAGACGCCGCCCCTGCACGCGAACGGAAGGTCGGGGCGGGCCTGCTGGGCGCCGTCGAGGACGCTGCGGTGGCGTGGTGCGGTGAACGTGCTCGCCCGGCCGTCGAGGACCACGGTGACCTCGCTCGTCGGCCCCCGGCCGGAGACGTCGTCGCGCTCGGCGGCGGTCGGGGCGGGCGGTTCCTCGTCCGCGTGGAACAGTTCCCGGTGGACCCGGTCCGCCGGGACGCCGCGTCCGGCGAGGAGCGCGCGGGCGTCGCGCACCATGCCGTGCGGGCCGCACAGCCACCAGTGGGCGACGTCGTGGACGTCGAGGAGCGCGTCCAGCAGTGCGCCGAGCCGGCCGGTGTCGAGACGGCCGGAGAGCAGCTCGGCCTCGCGCGGCTCGCGGGACAGCACATGGGCGAGGTGGAAGCGGGCCGGGTACCGGTCCTTGAGGTCGGCGAGCTCGTCCGCGAACATCACGGTGCCCGAGCGCCGGTTGCCGTACAGCAGCGTGACGCGCGCGTCGTCGTCCGCGGCGAGGACGGACGCGGCGATGGACAGCATCGGCGTGATGCCGGACCCGGCGGCGACCAGGACATGGTGGCCGAGGCCGCCGGGCCCGGTCAGATCCGGGGTGAACGCACCGGTCGGCGCCATGACCTGCAGCGTGTCCCCGGGACGTACACCGTGCACGAGCCAGGAGGAGAACACCCCGCCCGGCACCACCCGCACCCCGATGCGCGGCGCGGCGCCGGCCGGCGAGCAGATCGAGTACGAGCGCCGCTCGTCGCGGCCGTCGATCTCGCGGCGCACGGTGAGGCACTGGCCGGGCCGGAACGCGAACGCGTCGGCCAGGCGGCCGGGGACGTCGAAGGTGAGGGCGGCGGCGTCGGCGCACAGCGGTTCCACGGCGGACACGCGCAGGGCGTGGAAGGCCGGGCGGCGGCGGGAGCGAACCGGGGGCAGGGTCATGGCAGGTCCTTGACGTGGGGGAACGGCTCCAGACAGGTGCGGCAGCGCCGCAGTGCCGTGCAGGCGGTGGCGCCGAATCGCGAGATCTCCTCCGTGTCGGCGGAGGCACAGCGCGGGCAGGCGACGTCGGCCGGCGCCGTCGTCAGGCTCAGCCAGGTCCGGCCCGGTGCCGGACCCGGCGCGCCTCGTGGGCCGGGCGGTGCGATGCCGTGCTCCGCCAGCTTGCGGCGGCCCTCGTCGGTGATCCGGTCGGTGGTCCACGGCGGGTCGAGCACCGTGACCACCCGTACGTCGGCGAAGCCGGCGGCCCGCAGCCGGGCCGCCACCTCGGCACGCATCTCGGCGACGGCGGGGCAGCCCGCGTAGGTCGGGGTGAGCCGGGCGACGACGGTGCCCTGCCCGGTCACCTCGACGCCGTGCAGCACCCCGAGGTCGGCGAGCGTCAGCATCGGCAGTTCGGGGTCGGGGACCTCGGAGGCGATGCGCCAGGCCCGTTCCGGCGACGCCGTCACCACGACGCGTCCGGGTGGGCGCGGGCGACGCTCTGGAGTTCGGCGAGGAGCGGTGCCAGGTGCGGGGTGTGGTCTCCGTTCCTGCCGGAGCCCGGGACCGGCGGCGCCGGGAGGCCGGTCGGGGACATGTCGTCGGACCGGTTCAGTCCGGCGTCGGCCAGCACCCGGGACAGTTCCGCGCGGGTCCGCGTCGCGACGGCGGCCGGATCCGCGCCCAACCGCTCGGCCGTACGGTCCGTCAGCAGCTCGTCGAGCCAGGGGCCGAGGGCGTCCAGCGCGGTCCGCATCCGGCTGGCGGACTCGGCGGTGCCGTCGCCGAGCCGTACCGTCCACTCCGCGGCGTAACGCCGGTGGTAGGCAAGCTCCTTGACGCTCTTCGCGGCGATCGCGGCCAGCACTGGGTCGGCCGTGCCGGTGAACGCCTCGCACACGGCCAGCCGCCAGACGGAGAGCACCAGCAGCCGGGCCACGGTGAACGCGAAGTCCCCGCCGGGCAGTTCGGCCAGGCGCACGTTGCGGAAGTCCACCGGGTCGCGGAAGTAGGCGTACGCGTCCTCACCGCGGCCGGTGCCGTCGGCCCGGCCGGCCCTGGCGTACAGGAGCCGGGCCTGCCCGAGCAGGTCGAGGCCGATGTTGGCCAGGGCGAGCTCCTCCTCCAGCTCCGGGGCGCGGGTGCACCACTCGGCCAGCCGCTGCGCGGACACCAGGGCGTCGTCGCCGAACGCCAGGCAGCAGGCGGCCAGATCGTCCGCGTCGACACCGTCGGGCACCGCCTGGTCGACCCCGTGCAGCGGGTCGGTGAAGCCGGTGCCGAACGCCCAGCGGGCGCTGTCGCCGTCGACGTACAGGTCCTCGTCGGTCATGCACTGCTCCTCGGGGTCGCTACATGTGGGGGACGTCGTCGGGGATGGCGTAGAAGGTGGGGTGCCGGTAGACCTTGTCGCCGCTGGGCGCGAAGAACGGGTCCTTCTCGTCGGGCGCGCAGGCGGCGATGGTGTCCGAGCGCACGGCCCAGATGCTCACCCCTTCGTTGCGCCGGGTGTAGAGGTCACGCGCGTGCAGGAGGGCCATCTCGTCGTCGGCGGCGCGCAGGGAGCCGACATGGACGTGGTTCAGCCCCCGCTTGCCGCGGACGAACACCTCGTACAGCGGCCAGGTCTGCTTCCCGGGGCTCATGCCGCCGCTCCTTCCCGCAGCCGGGCCGCCCGCTTGGCGGCGTGCGCGGCCGCGGCCTCCCGCACCCAGGCGCCCTCCTCGTGGGCGGCACGGCGGCGGGCGATCCGCTCGGCGTTGCACGGCCCGTCGCCCGAGACGACCCGCTTCAGCTCGTCCCAGTCGGGGGTGCCGAAGTCGTGGTGGCCGCGTTCCTCGTTCCAGCGCAGTTCCGGGTCGGGCAGGGTGACGCCCAGCTTCGCGGCCTGCGGGACGGTCATGTCGACGAAGCGCTGCCGCAGGGCGTCGTTGGAATGCCGCTTGATCCTCCAGGCCATGGAGCGCGCCGAGTTGGGGGAGTCGTCGTCGGGCGGCCCGAACATCATCAGGGACGGCCACCACCAGCGGTCCACGGCGTCCTGCACCATCGCGCGCTGTGCGGCCGTGCCCCGCATCATGGTCAGCAGCAGCTCGTAGCCCTGCCGCTGGTGGAAGGACTCCTCCTTGCAGACCCGGACCATGGCGCGGCCGTAGGGGCCGTACGAGGTGCGGCACAGCGGTACCTGGTTGCAGATCGCCGCGCCGTCCACGAACCAGCCGATCACCCCGACGTCGGCGAAGGTCCGGGTCGGATAGTTGAAGATCGAGGAGTACTTCTGGCGGCCGTCGATCAGCCGCTCGGTCAGCTCCGCGCGGTCGGCGCCCAGCGTCTCGGCCGCCGAGTAGAGGTACAGGCCGTGCCCGGCCTCGTCCTGCACCTTGGCGAACAGGATCGCCTTGCGGCGCAGCGAGGGCGCCCGGGTGATCCACTCGCCCTCCGGCTGCATGCCGATGACCTCGGAGTGGGCGTGCTGGGCGATCTGCCGGACGAGCGTGGCCCGGTAGGCGTCGGGCATCCAGTCCCGGGGTTCGATGCGCCGGTCCCGGGCGATGGTGTCCTCGAACACGGACATGTTCATGGAGGTGGCTGCCTCGTTCATGGGTCTCCTTTCGTGGGTGACGGGCGGTCAGCGGCCGCGGAAGACCGGGCCCCGCCGTTCGAGGAAGGCGGTGACGGCCTCGCGGTGGTCGTCGGTGGTGCCGAGACGCCGCTGGACGACGGACTCGCGCTCCAGCGCCGCCGGCAGGGTCGTGGTGGCCGCCGACCGCAGCAGCGTCTTGGTCTCCCGGTGCGCGGCGGTCGGCCCGGCCGCCAGCGCGCGGGCCAGGGCCACGCCCTCGGCGGCGGCCGAGCCGTCCGCGACGACGCGGTGGACCAGCCCCCACCGCTCGGCGTCCCGCGCGGAGAAGGTGTCGCCGAGCAGCATGAGTCCCGCGGTGCGGGAGGGGCCCAGCTGCCGGGCCAGCGCGCGGGCCACGCCCGAGTCCGAGGCGAGGCCGACCCCGCCGAAAGCGGTGGCGAAGCGGGCGCCCTCGGCCGCCACGCGCACGTCGGCGCAGAGCGCGAGGCCCAGTCCGGCGCCGACACAGGAGCCCTCGACCGCGACGACGAGCGGGACCGGCAGCGCGTGCAGCTCCTTCACCAGCGGGTTGTAGTGGTCGGGGATGTTGGCGAAGGCGGTGGCGGGCGAGGTCGTCAGCAGCTGGGCGTGTTCCTTGAGATCCTGGCCGACGCAGAAGTGCCGGCCGCGGGCGGTGATCAGGGCCGCCCGTACCTCGCGCCGGGCGTCCGTGGTCAGGCGCCGGGCGGCCATGAGAAGGGCGCTGCGCAGGTGTGCGTCGAGCGCGTTGCCGGTCGTGCGTCCGCGCAGTTCGATCACGGCCACGGCATCGGTGACCTCGTACGACACTCCGTGCCCGGCGGGGCTGTCGCTCACGGCCATCGGTAGAACCCCTGACCGCTCTTGCGGCCCAGCTCACCGCGGGCGACCTTCTCCCGCAGCAGCCGCGGCGGCGCGAACCGCTCGCCGAGCGTCGCGTGCAGATGCTCCGCGATGGCCAGCCGCACGTCGAGTCCGACCACGTCGGTCAGGCGCAGCGGGCCCATCGGATGCCGGTAGCCGAGGCGCATGGCCGTGTCGATGGCCTCCGGGTCGGCGACCCCTTCCTCGACCATGCGGATCGCCTCCAGGCCGAGGGCGAGGCCGAGCCGGCTGCTGGCGAAGCCGGGGGAGTCCTGGACGACGACCTCCTGCTTGCCGAGGGCGTGCGTCCAGCGGATCGCCGCGCCGAGGGCCGCCGCGCCGGTGTCGCGGGCGAGCACCAGTTCCACGAGGTCGGAGACGGGCACGGGGTTGAAGAAGTGCATTCCCAGGAAGCGCCCCGGCCGCTCCAGGACCGCCGAGAGGCCGGTGACGGACAGGGAACTGGTGTTGCTGGCGAGGACGCAGTCGTCGTGCACCACGCGTTCGGCGGCGGCGAGCACCTCGGCCTTCAGCGCCGCGTTCTCCGGGACCGCCTCGACGACCAGGTCGGTGTCGTGGGGGAGCGCGGCGATCGAGGGGACGACGCAGACCCGGTCCGGGACGTCGAGGTCCGACGGGCCGCCGAGCGTCCCGCGCTCGGCCGCCTGCCGCAGTCCCCCGGTGATCCGCTCCAGAGCGGCGGCCGCGGCCGCGCCGTCGCGCTCCACCACGACCACCCGCGAACCGGCGGCCGCGAAGGACTGCGCGACCCCGGCGCCCATCCGGCCGCCGCCGATCACCCCCACCACGGAGGGCGGTGTCGAAGCCGAGGTCATGCCCGGCCTCCCTTCTTCTCCAGGAAGCGCGTCATGCGTTCCTCCTTGTCCGGGCTCTCGAAGAGCACGGCCTGGGCGAGGTCGTCGGCCACCGGATGGGCTCCCGCGGCGTCGGTGACGAGCTTGGTGAGCCGCAGGGCGAGCGCCGAGGAGCGGGACATCCGGTCGAGCACCGCGTGCGCCTCGTCGATCAGCCGGCCCGCCGGTACGACGTCCATCACCAGCCCGCAGGCCAGCGCGGCCCCGGCGTCGAGGGTCCGCCCGGCGAGCAGCACCTGCTTGGCCACCGACTCGCCCACCAGTTCGCGCAGCCGCCAGCACGCGCCGGCGGCGGCGAGGATGCCCAGACCCGGCTCGGGGTTGCCGAACACCGCGTCGGGCCCGGCGATCCTGAGGTCGCAGGCGTAGGCCAGCTCCGCGCCGCCGCCGAGGGCCCAGCCGGGCACGGCGGCCACGGTGGGCAGGGGCAGCCCGCGCACCCGCTCGAACAGGCGGCTGTTGATGCCCCGCAGCGCCTCGTCCCGGCCGCGGCGGCGCAGTTCGGCGATGTCGGCGCCGCCCGCGAAGACACCGCCGTGCCCGGTGAGCAGCAGCAGCCTCGGAGTGCGCTCCAGGTCCTCGCAGACCCGGTGCAGTTCGGCGATCATGCGGCTGTCGAGGGCGTTGCGGGCGGCGGGCCGGCACAGGGTGACCACCACCCGGTCCGCGTGCTCCTCGACGGACAGCGTCTCGTACGCGGTCATACGCGCTCCACGAGCATCGCCACGCCCTGTCCGACGCCGACGCACAGGGTCGCCAGGCCCCGCCGGCCGCCTTCCCGTTCCAGACGGCCCAGCAGGGTGAGCAGGATGCGGGTGCCGGAGCAGCCCAGGGGGTGGCCGAGGGCGAGGGCGCCGCCGTCGGCGTTGACCCGCTCGGGGTCGAGCTTCAGCCGGCGCACGACGGCCAGGACCTGGGCGGCGAACGCCTCGTTGAGCTCGACCGCGTCGAGGTCGTCGACCGTCCAGCCGGCCCGCTCCAGAGCCATGGCGGTGGCCGGCACGGGGCCGAGACCCATCAGGTGCGGCTCGACCCCGGCCGAGGCGGCGGTGACGACGCGGGCCCGGGGGGTGAGCCCGTACCGCTCCACCGCCGCCCCGCCCGCCACCACCAGGGCGGCGGCCCCGTCGGACAGGGGAGAGGAGTTGCCCGCCGTGACGATGCCGTCCCGGCGGAAGACCGTGCGCAGCCCGCCCAGCTTCTCCAGTGTGGTCGTGGGGCGCGGACCCTCGTCCTCGGTCACCTCCCCGTCGGCGACCGGCACCGGGACGATCTCCGCGGCGAAGCGGCCCGCCGTCGTCGCGGCCACCGCCCGACGGTGGCTGCGCAGGGCGAAGGAGTCGGCCTCCAGCCGGGTGATGCCGTCCAGGGCGGCGACCTCCTCCGCCGTCTCGCCCATCGACAGCGTGGTCGCGGCGGGGAAGCGGGGATTGGTGAAGCGCCAGCCGAGCGAGGTGTCGTGGACCTCGCCCGGCCTCGACCAGGGCGTGCCGGGCTTGGCCGTCACCCACGGCGCGCGGGTCATCGACTCGACCCCGCCCGCGACGACGAGATCGGCCTCGCCGGCCCGTACCGCCTGCGCGGCGGAGGCGACGGCCGTGAGTCCCGACGCGCACAGCCGGTTGACGGTGTATCCGGGCACGGTGTGCGGAAGTCCGGCCAGCAGGACGGCCATCCGCGCGACGTCCCGGTTGTCCTCGCCGGCCTGGTTGGCGGCGCCGAGGATCACCTCGTCCACGGAGCCGGCCGGGACACCGGCGCGTCGCACGGCCTCGCCGACGACGAGCGCGGCCAGGTCGTCGGGCCGTACGGACGCGAGGGCGCCGCCGTAACGGCCCTGCGGGGTACGGGCCCCGTCGATCAGATAGACCTCATCGGACATCGGCGTGCTCCTCGGGGTTCCGGTGCTCCCCGTGCTTCTCGGCGGGGGCGTGACGGCGGGACTGCAGGACGCAGAAGCGGCCGGTGACGAACGCCGGGTCGGTCAGCGTCGCGTTGGCGGCCGGGTTGGCCGAGGTGCCGTGGAAGTCGCTGAAGGCGGCCGACTGGTTGGGGAACACGTCCGCGGTCAGGTTCTCCGACAGGTGCACCCCCGCCTCCAGGGCCGTCGCCCGCGCCGCCGCCAGGACGTCCTCGCCGGTCGCGTACACGCAGGCGGTGAGCGCGCCGTGGCCGCGCACGGTGTCGCGCAGGACGCGCAGGGAGTGCGCGGTGCCGTCGGTGCCGATGACGAAGGAGACCGGCCCGAACCACTCGCTCGTGTAGGTCCTGTCGTCGGCGTCGGCGTCCAGCCGGGCCACCAGCGGGGTGCGGACGACGGCGTCCGGATGGCCGGGGTGCGCCACGGCACGGGAGGGATGGGCGGTACGGCCCAGGGCGGCCGCCTCCTCCAGCCGCGCGAGGACCCCGCCGTTCACGATCGCGCCGAGGGTGGCGGCGGCACGGGCCGGGTCGCCGAGCAGCTCGTCCAGCGCGCCGCCCAGATCGGCGGCGAACTCGTCCGCCGTACGCGGCCCCTGATCGGTGGGGAACCCCGCACGGGGCACCAGGATGTTCTGCGGGGTGGTGCACATCTGCCCGCTGTAGAGCGACAGCGAGAACGCGAGGTTGCGCAGCAGCCCGGCGTAGTCGTCCGTGGAGTCCACGACGACGGTGTTCAGCCCCGCCTTCTCCGTGTGCACGACGGCCTGGCGGGCGTTGTCCTCCAGCCAGTCGCCGAACTCGCTGGAACCGGTGAAGTCCACGATCCGCACGTCGGGGTGGGTGGCCAGGGCGGGCGCCGTGCGCTCCTCGGGGCGTGAGGCGGCCAGCAGCACCACGTCCGGGTCGAACCCGGCCTCCGTCAGCACCTCCCGGGCGATCCGCACGGTGATCGCCAGCGGCAGCACGGCCCGCCGGTGCGGCTTGACGATCACCGGGTTGCCGGTGACCAGGCTCGCGAAGAGGCCGGGATAGCCGTTCCAGGTGGGGAAGGTGTTGCAGGCGACGAGCACGGCCACGCCCCGGCCGACCGGCGTGTAGGACTTGTCCATGACGAGCGGTCCGCCCCGCCGCCGGGGCTTGCTCCAGCGTGCCGTGGCCGGATGGCGCCGCTGCGCCTCCCAGGCGTACGCCACCGCCTCCAGCCCGCGGTCCTGGGCGTGCGGGCCCCCGGCCTGGAAGGCCATCACGAAGGGCTGGCCGGTGGTGTGCTGGACGGCGTGCGCGATCTCGAAGCTCGCCGCGTTCAGCCGGGCCAGGATCTCGGCCGCCACGCCGGCCCGCACGTCGGGGCTCGCCGCACGCCAGGCCGGGGCGGCCGCCTTGGCCGTCGCCACCGCGGCCTCGGGCGCCAGATGCGGGTAGGCGATGCCGAGGGGGAAGCCGTACGGCGAGACCTCCGCGGCCGGGA
Organism: Streptomyces sp. NPDC001381; assembly: GCF_042895685.1. Lineage (NCBI taxonomy): Bacteria > Bacillati > Actinomycetota > Actinomycetes > Kitasatosporales > Streptomycetaceae > Streptomyces > Streptomyces sp. NPDC001381. The sequence goes on from NZ_JBIAWO010000005.1 coordinate 277,884, forward strand.
CGGTGCCCGTGGTGGGGTGCCCGTCCAGCGGGAAGGGACGGTCGAGGAGGGCGCGGAAGGCCGCCTCGCCGGCCTCGGGCGCCCCGGCGCCGTACGCGGAGGTGCTCGGGACCTCCGGGTACGGCGTCCAGTAGCCGCGGTCGGCGGTGCGCGCCGAGGCCTGTTCGAGCAGGTCCGCGTGGCGGGCGTAGAAGTCGGGATGCTGGTCGGGGGACATGAGAGCTCCAGGCCGAACGTTCGGTCGGTGAAGGGGTGTCGTGCGCCCGGATCCGGGGCGCGGGGGAAGACGGGTCGGTCAGAGGTCGGCGAGCAGGATCGCCGGGCGTTCCACGCAGTCGGCCACGAAGCGCAGGAAGCCGCCGGCGGTGCCGCCGTCGCAGACCCGGTGGTCGAAGCTGAACGACAGCTGCGTGACCTTGCGGACGGTCAGCTCGCCGTCCACCACCCAGGGTTTGTCGACGATACGGCCGACGCCGAGCAGCGCCGCCTCCGGGTGGTTGATGATGGGCGTGGAGCCGTCGACGCCGAACACGCCGTAGTTGTTGAGCGTGAAGGTGCCCCCGGTCAGCCGGTCGGGGGGCAGGTTCCCAGTCCGGGCCAGTTCGGTCAGCCGGGCGAGTTCGGCCGCGAGCCGGACCGTGGTCAGCCGGTGCGCGTCGCGGACGACGGGCACGACGAGGCCGCGGTCGGTCTGGGCGGCGAAGCCCAGGTGCACCTCGTCGAAGCGCAGGATCTCCCGGCGCTCGGCGTCCACCGCCGCGTTCAGCTCCGGGAAGCGGCGCAGACCGGCGACGCAGATCCGGGCGAACAGGGCCAGCAGCCCGACACGGCGGCCCGGTTCGGCCGCCTCCAGTGCCTTCTTGGCCTGGAGCAGTCCGGTGGCGTCCACGTCGACCCAGGTCGTGGCGTCGGGGATCTCCGTGCGGCTGCGCGAGAGCTTGTCGGCGACCGCCTTGCGGACACCGCGCAGCGGGATGCGGACGGGACCGTCGGGGACCGCGGCCGGCGCGGGCTCGGCCGGGGCCGGCGCCTTGCGCGCGACCGCCTCTTCCACGTCCCGCCGCAGGACCACCCCGGCGGGCCCCGTCGGTGCCAGGGCGGCGAGGTCGATCCCGTGGTCCCGGGCCAGCCGCCGCACCAGCGGGGAGATCACACGAGGGGCCTGGCCCTCGGCCACCGGCGCGGGTGCGGTGGCCGCCGTCGTGGCGGCACGCCGGCGGCGACGGCGTGGCGCCGGTGCGTGCCCGGTGCCGTAACCGATCAGGACGTTGCCGGATCCGGCCTGCTCCTCCTCGCGGTACCGCTCGGCCGCGGCGGGCTCCGCCACGGGCGCCGCCACCTTCGCGGGTGCCGCCGCCCCCACGGGTGCCGCCGCGCCCACCGTGATCAGCGGTTCCCCCACCCCGAGCGCCGTGCCCGCCTCCGCGTGCAGCCGCAGCACCGTTCCCGCGTACGGCACCGGCACCTCGACGGCGGCCTTGGCGGTCTCCACCTCGACCACGATCTGGTCGATCGTGACGGTGTCGCCGACGGCGACCTTCCACTCGACGATCTCCGCGTCGGTCAGGCCCTCGCCGAGGTCGGGGAGCCGGAAGAGCTGCTCTTCCCTCGTCGCCGTGGTCACGCGACCGCTCCCTTCACCAGGTGCCGGGTGTCGGGCTCGTCCGCGAACTGAAGACGGTCGACGGCGTCCAGGACCCGGTCGACCCCGGGCAGGTGGGCGTGCTCCAGCTTCGGCGGCGGGTACGGGATGTCGAAGCCGGCCACCCGCAGCACGGGAGCGGCGAGCGAGTGGAAGCAGCGCTCCTGCACCCGGGCCGCGATCTCCGCGCCCACTCCGGCGAAGCCCTGCGCCTCCTGCACGACCACACAGCGCCCGGTCCTGCGCACCGACTCCGTGACGGTCTCGTCGTCGAAGGGCACCAGCGTCCGCAGGTCCACGACCTCCAGCTCGATGCCGTCCTCGGCCGCGGCCTCGGCGGCGGCCAGCGCCACCGGGACCGAGGGGCCGTAGGCGACGAGGGTCGCGTCACGTCCCGCCCGCCGGATCGCGGCCCGCCCGAACGGCAGGGCGCCGCGCGTGTGGAGATCGGTGTCCTCGCGCGACCAGTACAGCTTCTTGGGCTCCAGGAAGACCACCGGATCGGGGTCGGCCACCGCGTCCCGCAGCAGCCAGTACGCGTCCTCGGCCGTGGCCGGGGTGACCACCTTCAGACCGGGCGTGTGGGCGTAGTACGCCTCGCTGGAGTCGCAGTGGTGCTCCACTCCGCCGATCCCGCCGGCGTAGGGGACCCGGATCACCATCGGCAGGCCGATCCGGCCCCGGGTGCGGTTGCGCAGCTTGGCGACGTGCGAGGCGATCTGCTCGAACGCCGGGTACGCGAAGGCGTCGAACTGCATCTCCACCACGGGCCGGAACCCGCCCATCGCCATGCCGACCGCCAGTCCGACGATGCCGGCCTCGGCCAGCGGGGTGTCGAAGCAGCGCTGCTCGCCGAAATCGCGGGTCAGGCCGTCGGTGATACGGAAGACCCCGCCGAGCGGGCCGACGTCCTCCCCGAAGACGAGGACCCGTTCGTCCTCGCGCAGCGCGTCGCGCAGGGCGGTGTTGAGCGCCTGCGCCATCGTGACCTTGGCCATGATCGTCAGTCCTCCTGGGCCTGGGTGGATTCGGCGAGCTCGGCCGCCAACCGGTCCCGCTGCTCCCGCAGTTGCGGGGTCGGTTCGGCGTAGACGTGGTCGAACAGCTCCAGCGGGTCCGGCACGGAGTCCGCGTTCATGCCCGCCCGCACCCGCGCCGCCAGCTCCTCGGCCTCCTCCCGCACCGCCGTCACGTCGTCGTCGGTGAGCGCGCCGCGCGAGCGCAGGTACGTCTCCAGCCGGTCGACCGGATCGGCGGCCCGCCACCGCTCGACCTCGTCGTCCTCCCGGTAGCGGGTGGCGTCGTCGGCGTTGGTGTGCGCGTCCATGCGGTAGGTGTGCGCCTCGACCAGGACGGGGCCGTGTCCCGCCCGGGCGTGCTCGACGGCCGAGGTCAGCACCGCCAGCACCGCGACCAGGTCGTTGCCGTCGACCTGCTCGGAGCGCACCCCGTAGCCGATGCCCTTGTACGCCAGGGCCGGCGCCGCCGTCTGCCGGGCCAGCGGCACGGAGATCGCGTACTTGTTGTTCTGCACGAAGAAGACGACCGGGGCGCGCAGCACGGCGGCGAAGTTCAGCGCCTCGTGGAAGTCGCCCTCGCTGGTGGCGCCGTCCCCGACGAGCGCCATCGCCACGCCGTCCGCGCCCTTGCGGCGCAGGGCCTCGGCCATACCCGTCGCGTGCAGCACCTGGGTGGCCAGCGGGGTGCACTGGGGGGCGACCCGGGTGGCGGCGGGGTCGTAGCCGCAGTGCCAGTCGCCGCGCAGCAGCGTCAGCACCTCGACCGGGTCGAGGTCCCGGGTCACCAGGGCGACGGAGTCGCGGTAGGTCGGGAACAGCCAGTCCTCCGCGCGCAGCGCGAGCACGGCGCCGACCTGGCAGGCCTCCTGACCGCGGCTGGACGGGTAGACCGCGAGGCGGCCCTGCTTGGTGAGGGCGGTCGCCTGGGTGTCGAACCGGCGGCCCAGGACCATGCGCCGCCAGGCCGTGCGCAGGGCCTCGACCGGGGGCTCGGTGTAGTCGGCCGGCGGCCGGGCGACCGGTGTGCCGTCCTCGGCCACGAACCGCACCGGCGTCAGGGACGGCAGGAGGCCCTGGACCGTCTGGCGGAGGCTCTTCACGGACATGGAGGGCACTCGCTTTCTCTGGACACTTGACAGGAGAATGGTGGCCATCGCGGAATATGTGTTCAATAGCTCGGCGGAACCGGCGATGAACTGCCGGAGATCAGGGTCTGGGAGGACAAAGTGTCCGAGGAAATCTCGCCGCCGGCCTCGGCGGCCGGACGAACTGCCGTCCCGCTCGACGACATCGACCGGCAGATCCTGAGCCGGCTCCTGCTGGACGGCCGGATCTCGGTCCGGGCCCTCGCCGAGCAGGTGCACATCTCCCGGGCCAACGCCTACACACGGATCGGCCGGCTCGTGGCCGAGGACGTCATCACGGGCTTCACCGCGCAGCTCAACGCCCAGCGGGCCGGACTGGGCACCAGTGCCTACGTCACGATGGGCATCGAGCAGAACGCCTGGCGCGACATCTCGCGCGAGCTGCGCGGCATCCCGTACGTGGAGCATGTCGCCCTCGTCACCGGCGACTTCGACGTCCTGGTCCTCGTGCGCGCCCCGGACAACCTGGCCCTGCGCCAGGTCGTGCTGGAGAAGATCCAGGGGATCCCCGGAGTCCGCTCCACCCGCACCTGGCTCGTCTTCGACGAGGTGCGGGGGCGCGGCGCCGTCTGGACCGACTGAGCGGGGCCGGCCCGGTCACACGTCGATCAGCTCGGGGGCGGCCTCCCGCCGGTCCCGTGCCGTGGCGGAGGCCGCCGGCGGCGCGTGCCGCCGGGAGCGCACCACACGGAACCGCCCGGTGACGAAGTGGGCGCCCCCGCCCGGCAGGTCGGCGAGGGCCGAGGACGGATCGGCGGGCAGGTCGTCGAGGTTCTCCACCAGATGCACCCCCGCGTCCAGCGCCGCCGCCTCGGCCGCCGCCAGCACCAGCGGATCGGTGGAGTGCACCGAGGTGTACAGCCCGCCGTGCCGCGCCACCGTGTGCCGCAGGAGCGCCAGACTCTGCGGCGTCGAGTCGGTGCCCACCAGGAAGGAAACGGGCCCGGGCCACTCGCGCGTGTAGATCCGCTCGTCGCAGGCGCGCAGCCGCACCAGCAGCGGGCTGCGCAGGTCGGCACCCGGGTGGTCGGGGTGGGCCACGGCGCCGGAGGCGTGCAGGACCGGGCCGCACCGCGCGGCCTCCGTCAGCGCGTCACGGACCTCGCCGGCGGCGACCGCGCCCAGCAGCCTGGCCACGCGCGCGGGATGCCCGAGCAGCCGGTCCACCGCGTCGCCGAGGTCGGCCCCCAGGTCCCGCAGCGTCTTGTGCCCCTCGTCGGTGCGAAAGCCCCGCTCCGGCACCAGGATGTTCTGCGGGGTGGTGCGCACCGTGCCGTTGCACCGGCACGAGGAGAGGGCGAGACCCCGCACCAGACCCCGGTAGTCGTCCGTCGAGTCCACGACCACCGTGTTCAGCCCCGTCCGGTCGGCGAAGACGGCGGCCTGGCAGGCGTGCTGCTCCAGCCAGTCGGCGAAGCGCGCGGAGCCCGTGAAGTCGACGATGCGCACCGCCGGGTCGGTCGCCAGCCGCCGGTGCACCTGCCGCTCCGGCTCCGCCACGGCCAGCGTGACGAGATCGGGGGAGTGACCGGCCTCCGCGAGCACCTGCCGGGCCACCCGCACCGTGATCGCCAGCGGCAGCACCGCGCGCGGGTGCGGGGCCACCACGACCGGGTTGCCGGTCACCAGGCTGGCGAACAGGCCCGGATACCCGTTCCACAGCGGGAAGTCGGGACAGCCGACGAGCAGCGACACCCCCCGGGGCACCAGGGTGCAGGTGCCCCGCAGCGCCTGCGGCCGTCCGGCGCGCGCGGCACTCTCCCAGTGCAGGTCGGCCGGCACCCGTTCCGACTCGGCGAAGGCCAGGGCCACGGCCTCCAGGGCGCGGTCCTGGGCGCACGGACCGGCGGCGCGGAAGGCCGCCTGGAGGGGCTGGCCGGTGGTGTGGTGCACCGCGAGGGCCAGTTCGTGGCTGCGGGTGTTGAGCCGGCGCAGGATCTCCACGGCTAGCCCGGCGCGCTGGTACGGCCCGGCGGCCCGCCACCCCGCCGCCGCCCGTCCGGCCGCCCCGACCAGCTCCGCCGGGTCGCAGCGCGGGTAGGCGACGGCCGGACCGACGCCGTACGGCGACGACTCCGTGCGCACCCGGCCCCGTTCGCCGGGCTGCCCCAGCTCGAAGGGCCGCCCCAGCAGCGAGCGGAACACCTTCCCCGCGGTACGGGTCGACCTCATGCCCGCGTCGGCCGCGTCCTGGCCGGTCGCCTCCGTGAAGGGGCGGCGGCACTCACCGGCGGCGATCGCGCGCACGACGCTCTGGAGCAGCTCGCGGTGCCGTTCGTAGGGACCGGGGCGCATGGCCGTCAGCCTCTCCAGCTCGCGGCGAGCGCGAGCAGGGCGTCGTTCTCCTCCGGCAGTCCGATCGTCACCCGGACCCCCTCGCCGAGGAACGGGCGCACCATGACCTTTCCGTCCGCGCAGTGCAGGGCGAAGTCCCCGCTGTCGCCGCCGAGCGGCAGCCAGACGAAGTTGGCCTGGGAGTCGGGCACGTCGTGTCCCAGCTCCCGCAACCGCGCGGTGACACGCTCGCGTTCGGCGATGGTGAGGGCCGCCCGCCGGGCGACCTCCGCGCGCTCGCCGAGGGCGACGACGGCGGCCCGCTGGGCGAGGGCGCTGACACTGAACGGCACCTGCGTGCGGCGCACGTGCGCGGCGATCCCGGGCGGCGCGACGCAGTAGCCGACGCGCAGTCCCGCCAGGCCGTACGCCTTCGAGAAGGTCCGCAGCACGGCCACGTTCGGCCGGTCGCCGAGCAGGGCCAGACCGTCGGGGACCCGGGCCGGATCGGCGTACTCCCGGTACGCCTCGTCGACCACGATCAGCACGTCCCGCGGCACCCGGTCCGCGAAGTCGGTCAGGGCCCGCGCCCCGACCGCCGTGGAGGTCGGGTTGTTGGGGTTACACACGAAGACCAGGCGGGTCCGGGCGGTGATCGCCGCGGCCATGGCGTCGAGGTCGAGGGCGTGGTCGCGCAGGGGCACCCGCACCGCCGTACCGCCCGCCACGGCGGTGAGGATCGGGTACGCCTCGAACGAGCGCCAGCCGAAGACGACCTCGTCACCGGGCCCGACGACCGTGTGCAGCAACTGCCCGCACACCTCGGAGGAACCGGCGCCCACCGCGATCCGGTCCGGCTCCACCCCGTGGTGCGCCGACAGGGCCTCGACGAGCGAGGCGGCGTGCAGATCGGGGTACCGCGACACGCCGCCCGCGGCCTCCGCGAGGGTCGCGGCCACCCCCGGCAGCAACCCGTGGGGGGATTCGTTGCTGGCCAGCACGACGGCTCCGGGCAGTTTCCGGCCCGGGACGTAGGAGGGCAGCTGGGACAGGGACGCACGGACACGCACCATGCTGGACTCGCTTCTGCAGCGCTGAGGCCCGAGGCCTGGCCGTCGGGCACTTGACAGGGAAATCGTGAAGAGCGGACGACAAGCGCTCAACCGTTTGGCGAATTCGGCTACGAATCGCCGAAAACGAGCCCGAGCCCCGGCAAAGCGTCTCCCGGCAAGCCCTCCGGCACCTCGGGTACGAGACGGACGGCGGGGCGTCCGCCGGACACCGGTCTCCCTCCATGATCACGGGACGGACACAGCGGGCCCTCGGCACCCCCGCCGCGGACGGGCCCCCAGCAGACTGCTCGCCGCCCGGGCCGCGCGAACACGTCCGCGGCCCGCCCGTTCCGATCGAGGGAGACCATGCACACGACCCGGACCCGCCCCAGCCACGGAGTCCTGACGGCGGGCGCGGCGGCTCTCGCGCTGCTCGCGGCCGGCTGCTCGCAGCCGACCACGGGCGCACGGACCGACGGCTGCCGCGCCGACGGCCACTGGTCGGAACGGGAACAGGCCGCATGGCTGCGGACCGCGGTGGCCTTCCAGGGGACGGCCGACGGGGCTGACCCGGCGTACGAGCACGCGTCGGTCGTCGTCCGCGCACAGCACCCGGGCGATGCCGGGCCGCTGTGCCGACCGCTCGCGGTACAGGTCGAGTTCTGGAGCCTCACCGCCACGACGACGGGGACGCGGATGTCGTCCGTCATGCGCCACCGGCTCGACACGGACGGAAGCAGGACCCATAGCGTCCGCTTCCCCACCGGCCTTCCCACCGGGCGGGACGGCGTCTGCGCCGGGGTCCTCGTGGCGGCGTACGCGGGCGCGCCCCTGACCGGCGAGGAACTGCCCGGGCAGATCCCCGACCTGGCTGCCGCCGGGGACGCGGACGTACGGTTCGGGACGGAGCGCGTCGGCGCGTACCGGCTGTTCCCGCCGCCGGATCCCGCGGGGTGCGCCACCGACCGGCGGACCGTCGGCCCTTCACCGACCGGGCCCGCGCCCAGCCCCTCGCCCAGCGGGTCGACGGCCTGGGACGTCTTCCATCCGTGACACGCCGGCCTCACCGGCGTTTCAGCGCGAGCACGGCGACGACCGCCCGGTGGTCCGTGCCCGGCACGGTCCGTTCGCCGACCGAGACGCCCGCCAGGCCGGAGCCGTGCAGGACGTGGTCGAGCTGGATCAGGGCCGGCAGGAGCGTCCTGCCGGCCGGCCAGGTGCGGACCCAGCCGCGGCCCAGCTCGGCGTGCGTGTCCGTGAGCCCCGACGCGAGCAGTTCACGCATCGGCGCGTGGTCGAGGGAGGCGTTGAAGTCGCCCAGGAACACGGTGTCGGGGCCGCTCTCCCGGGCGACGGAGGCGAGCGCGGTCAGGTCCCGGGTCCAGCGTCTCGCGTCACCGAGCGGGTAGTACGTGTGCACGGCCACCAGCCGTACGGTCCGTCCGCCCACGGTCACCTCCGCGGCGGTCTGCGGCCAGGCGGTGCCGGCGTCCAGCGGACCGGCGTGGGTCAGCGGCAGCCGCGAGTAGACCGAGGAGTCGTTCTCGGGATGGAGTTCCCGGTGGGGCAGCAGACGGTCCAGACCGGCCTCGGCGAGCGCGGCGACGCCGGCGGCCGGCAGCTCCTCCACGGCCAGCACGTCGATCCGCTCGGTCCGCACCAGCCGCACCACCGCGCGGGGATCCGCCCGGCCGACATGGGCGTTGAGCGTGGCCACCCGCAACTCCGCCGCCGGTGCCGGCACCTGCTCCTGGTGGGAGACGAACCGCGGTACCAGCAGGGCGACCTGCGCGGCCGTGACCAGCGCGGCGACGGCCACCGCCCAGCGCGAGCGCAGCCTCGGTACGGCCGACAGGACGCACAGCACGAGCACGCTGAGCGCGGCGCCGTAGGGGAAGAGCACCATCGGCACCGCGAGCGGTGTTCCCGCGTCCAGCCCCGTCAGCCGTACGACGAGCAGGGCGGACGGTCCGGCGAGGACCACACCGCACCCCAGCAGCCCGGCCGTCCGTCCGCGGCGGCCGCCCCGGCCGTTCGCCCCGTCCCCGTCGGCGGCGCGGGGCGCGTCGACGGTGGTCTCCGTCATCAGTCCTCCACTCGGCAGAGCGCGGGCGGTGATCACCCGGGCCTCGCCCAGGGGACGACATCCGGCCCGCGTGCGGTTGCGGGCGGGGAGCGGAGGGCCGGTGACGACGTCCGGCACCGCGTCCTGCCAGGAACCAACAGGTGAGTGAAGTGAGTCCAGGTAATGACGGTTCCATGAAGGTATCGACCGGTTGGGCGAGCAGGGCCGCGACGGAGCGGCCCCGCGGAAAGGATCATGCGAACTCGGTGGGGAACGGAGACGCGCCGGTGCCGGCGCGGGACGGGACGGGGACGATGCTGGTCGGCAGGGCCGAGGAACTCGGGCGGCTCGACTCGGTGATCGGCAGCCTGGGGCAGGACGGCGCTCCCGCCGTCGTCGACCTCGCCGGAGACGCCGGCATGGGCAAGAGCCGGCTGCTGAGCGAGCTCTGCGCCCGGGCGCGGCGGGGCGGGCTGACCGTGCTGCGGGGCAGGGCCACGGAGTACGAGCGGCACACCCCGTTCCAGCCGTTCACGGACGCGTTCGCCGACGCCGATCGCGCCCTGCTCGCCCCGGACGCCGTGTCCGGGGCGGCGGCCCCGGTGCTGTGCGGCGCCGGTGCCGCGCCGGGCCCGGCCCGAAGCACCTGTGACCGCTTCGGCCTCTACCGTTCCGTCGCGGACGTGCTGACCGGGCTCGGCGAGCGCGGCGGGCTGGTGATGGTGCTGGACGACCTGCACTGGGCGGACCCCGCGTCCCTGGAGCTGCTGGACCATGTGGTCCGGCATCCGGTGCGCGGCCGCGTGCTGCTCGTCGTCGCCCGCCGGGAACGGCAGACGCCGCACTCGCTCGCCGCCGCTCTGACACGAGGCGTCGACACCGGAGCCGTGCTGCGCCTGGCGCTCGGACCGCTGCCCGAGCGGGAGGCGATCGAGGCGCTCGCCCCCGACCTGCCCCCGGCCGACGCGAAGGAGATCTTCGCCGCGAGCGAGGGCAACCCGCTCTACCTCCTGTGCCTGCTGCACGCCCACCGGCAGGGCGCCGCGGCGCCCGGCACCGCCGTCCGTACCCACGAGAGCACCGCGTCCGGGGTGCCCGCCGGACTGGCGTCCCTGCTGCTGGACGAACTGACCACGCTCTCCGCGGCCCAGCGCCGCACCGTCGAAGCGGTGGCGGTCCTCGGCGACCACGCCACGCCCGCCATGCTGAGCCTGGCGACCGGAAACCCCGAGGCGGACGAACTCGACGACCACACCGGCGCGCTGGCGCGGCGCGATCTGCTGCGCCTGGGGGCCGACGGCCGCTGGGCACTGCGCCACCCGCTGCTGCGCGCGCTGGTCTACGACAACACCGTCGCGTCCCGCCGCGCCGCGATCCACCGCGCCGTCGCGGACGAACTGGCCCGGACCGGAGCCTCCGCCGCCGAACGCGCTCACCACGTCGAGAGGTCACTGACCGGCTGGGACCCCGCGGCGGCGGCCGTACTGACCGAGGCGGCCGCCCAGTTCGCCCACACGGCCCCCGCCACGGCCGCCCATCTGCTGGACGTCGTCCTCCGGCTCATGCCCGGCACACCCGCGTACGCCCGGCAGCGGGGCGCGCTGACCCTGGCGCGCGCCCGGGCCCTCGGGGTGGGCGGCAGCCTGCGGGAGAGCCGCGATCTGCTGCACCGGCTGATCAGCGACGCCGGGCCGGACGACGCGTCGCTGCGCGGGGACGCGATAGCGCTGTGCGCCATGATGGAGCGCCACCTCGGGCACTCCCCGGAAGCGATCGCCCTGCTGCAGCGCGAACTGGTGCGCACGCCCGGCCCCGAGCCCCGCCAGGCGGTCTCCCTGGGGCTCGCGCTGGGCATGGCCGCCCTGAACACCGTCTCGTACCCCGACGTACGCGACGACATCGGGCGGACCCTGGAGGTGGCCCGCTCGCACGGTGACCTCATGGGAGAGCTGGGGGCCCTGGCGCTGGCGGCGCTGGGGGAGGCCTACGAAGGCGAGACCGCCGCGGCCCGCCGGTCCGCCGACGCCGCCGCCGCGCTCGTGGACGGACTGACCGACCCCACCCTCACCGGGGTGAGCGAGTCACTGGTGTGGCTGGCCTGGGCGGAAGCCCTGCTCGAACGCTACGCCGACGCGGAACGCCACGCCGAACGGGGGCTGGACATCGCCCGCCGCGGCGGCCAGGTCCATGTGCTGCCGCATCTGCTCAGCAGCAGGGCCTTCGTGCACCTCAACACCTGTCGGCTGCCGTCCGCCCTGGAGTCGGCGGAGGAGGCGGAGTCCGTCGCCCGGGCCATCGGCAGCAGCGACCTCCTGGCCTTCACCCTGTGCTTCAAGTCGCTGATCCTCCTCCTGCGCCGCCCCCTGGGCGACACCAGCGCCCTGGCGACGGCGGAGGAGGCGGTGGCCGTGGCCGGCGGCAGCAGACACTGGTGGGCGTCGCTGGCCGGCTGCGTGCTGGGCCACACGGCGCTCGTCAGCGGCGACCCGCACCGTGCGCGGGACGCCATCCTGAGGGCCGGCGGTCCCGAACTGCGGGGGTTGCAGCCCTCCACACGCCCCGGCCAGCTGGACACCCTCGTCGGCACCGCCCTCGCGCTCGGCGACGCCGAGCAGGCCGAGCGCTGGGCCGCACGGGCCGTCGAGGAGGCCGGCCGGACAGGTCTGCACGGGCAGCGCGGAGCGGCCCTGCGCGCCGAGGCGGCGCTCGCCCAGCACCACGGCGACCCCGGCGCCGCCGCGCGCCTCTTCGAGAGCGCCGCGCAGGCCTACGCGCCTTCCGGGGCGACGCTCTGGGAGGCGTACTCCCTGCTCCTGGCGGCTCCCCAGGCGCAGGCCGCAGGCGACACCCCGCGCGCCGTCGCGCTGTGGGAACGGGCCCGCCGGCTCGTCGACGACGGCGGCGCGCGCCTCCTGTCCGACCTGGCCTCGCTCGTGCGGCCCCGGACCGAGGAGAGTCCGCCCACACCCACGGAACTCGACCAGCTGACCGCGCGTGAACGGCAGATCGCCGAACTCGTCGGCGAAGGACTCAGCAACCAGGCCATCGCGACCAAGCTGTTCCTCAGCCGCCGCACGGTCGAGACGCATCTGTCGGCCATCTACCGCAAGACGTCCGTGCCGTCCCGCTCCGCCCTGGCGGGCCTGGTCACCCGCGCCACCCTCGACCGCGGCGCGTGAACGCACGCAGACCGGGCGCCGACCCCGGCCTGTGGCCTGGTCGGGGCCCGTCGTCGGGTCACCGCGCGCAGTTCACCTGTCGGTCATCTCGAATACTCCTGGAATTACCTCGTCATTCCCAGCGCCTTCTCACATCCCGCCGGTTTCGTGTGCTGCGTCGCCCGACAGGCCGTACGACGAAGGAGGCGCATGGTGGCACTACCGGTGACCACACGGCGGAAGTCCCCGAGCCGGGAGGAGGACCAGGACCCGGCGGAGGAACAGCCGTTGCACGTGGCCAGCAGGCTGCACGCGTTCAACCGGTTCGAGCTGAAGTACCTCGTACCGGTCGAGCAGGCGGCCGAGATCCGGGACGAGCTGGCCGAGCGGATGGACCGCGATCTGAACAGCCCTGTCGGAGGCTACGGCGTCTGGAGCCTGTACTACGACACCCCGCGGCTGCGGTTCTACTGGGAGAAGATCGAGGGCCTGAAGTTCCGGCGCAAGCTGCGCATCCGCCACTACGGGGACCTGGACGGCGTCACGGACGAGTCGCCGGTCTGCGTGGAGATCAAGCAACGCGTCAACCGGGTCACGCAGAAGCGCCGCATCACCCTCCCCTACGGCGCCGCCCGGCAGTTGTGCGACGGCCGTGAGCTGGTGGAGCACTCGCCCAGGGAACGTGCCTTCATCCACGAGGTGCTCGAACTGGTCGTACGGCTCGACCTTCAGCCCACCGCCATCACCGGCTACCAGCGTGAGGCCCTGGTGGGCCGGGACGCGGACACCGGACTGCGGGTGACGTTCGACCGGCGCATCCGAGGCCGGGACCGGGACTTCCACTTCGGCATCGCCGCACCCGAGAACCGGTTCACCATCCCACCCCACATGTCGGTGATGGAGATCAAGGTCAACGAGCGCACCCCGCACTGGATCACGGACCTCGCCGCGCGCCGGAACCTCAACCTCATCCGGGTCTCCAAGTACGTGCAGTCCATCGAGGCGTTCGGGCTGGCGCCCCGGTCCGTCTTCCACGTCAACGAGGCGGACTACCCGCCGCCCACCTCCACCGAGCAGTCGCTGCCCCGGCAGCGTTCGGCGCCCGAGGCGCCCCTGAAAGCAGGAGCACAGTGAACTTCGATCTGCAGGAACTCAGCGGTACGTTCAGCGTCGCCGACGTGGTCGCGGCCATGGCGCTGTCGTTCATCCTCAGCACGATGATCGGTTACGTCTACCGGTACACGCACCGCAACGTCTCCTACAGCCAGTCCTACGTTCAGACCCTCGTCGTCGTCGGCATGATCGTCGCGCTGATCATGCTGGTCGTCGGGTCGAACCTGGCCCGCGCGTTCTCGCTGGTGGGCGCTCTGTCCGTCGTCCGGTTCCGGAACGCGGTCAAGGAGACCAGGGACGTCGGCTTCATCTTCCTGGCCATGGCCGTGGGCATGGCCGCCGGCGCCCGCTTCTACACCCTCGCCGCGGTCGCCGCGGTGGTGATCTGCGTGGTCGTCGTCGTGATGTTCAAGTTCGACTGGTTCGCGCTCAACGTTCAGCGACAGGTGGTCAAGGTCCAGGTTCCGGCCGGCGAGGACTACGCGGCGGACATCAGCGACGTACTCATCCGCTACACCAGTGAGTTCGAGCTGGTGAGCACGGAGACGATCCGCGGCGGGGCGCTGACCGAGGTGTTCTACACGGTCCGCATGAAGAAGGGTACCGAGCCCGGTGACCTGGTGACCGCGCTGCAGGAACGGACGTCGGGCCAGCGGGTGACCGTCCTGACCGGTTACGACACGACCGACCTGTGATGTCCGGCGGCGACGAGAGGCCCCCTCGGCGGCGGCGCCTGCGGGACCGGGTCCCGGTACGGCTGCGACACCACTGGAAGCCGGCCGGAGCCCTGTGCGCCGGTCTGGCGGTGATGGTCTACTTCTTCGGCGACGCCCGCGTCTCGCCGTACGTCACCTCCTCCTCCCGGGTGGAGGCCGACGCCATCACGCAGAACGTCGGGGGAACGGTCGGCCTGTACGACACCTCGGTCTCCCACTCCATCCGACTGGACTACGACCAGACCGACTTCACCAAGATGATGAAGGAGTTCCGCGAGGACGGAACCAAGGACTTCATCGAGGCCGACCTCACCGTCGACGGGGTCTACCTCGACGACGTCGGGATCCGCCTCAAGGGCAACTCCACGCTGTCGTCCCTGCGCGGAACCGGCCAGGGCATGCCCGGTGGCGGCCGGGCGATGCCCGAAGGCACCACGCAGGGCGCCCCGGCCCCGGCGCAGGACGGCGGGACGGGGAGCCGGGACCGCGGCCAGGGCAACGGCGGCGGTCCCGGCGGAGCCGGCGGCGCCATGGGCGGGATCGTGCAGTACGACCTCTCCGAGAAGAGGCCCGAGGAACTGCCCTGGCTCATCAAGATCGACGAGTTCGTGGAGGGCCGCGCCTATCAGGGTGAGCGCGAGATCTCGCTGCGCCCCGGCAGCAACGGCCAGGTGCCGGTGAACGAGGCGCTCTCGCTGAGCCTGACGGACACCACCGGCCAGAAGAACGAGCGGTACGCCTTCACGTCGGTGAAGGTGAACAGCCGTCCGGTCGCCACCCGGCTGATGGTCGAGAGCCCGGACACGGAGTACGCGGACTCCATCGGCGACGGCAACGGAGTGCTGTACAAGGCACGGGCCGGCGGCAGCTTCGCGTACAAGGGTGACGACCCGACCGACTACGAGGACTCGTTCGAGCAGCTCAACAAGGTCGGCAGCCAGGACCTGGAGCCGGTCATGAAGCTCGTCAAATGGGCCGACCAGGCATCGGACAAGGAGTTCGAGGAGGAGCTCGACCAGTACGTGGACATCGAGTCCCTGGCTGTGTACCTCGCCGCGCAGAACCTGCTGATGAACTTCGACGACATCGCCGGACCCGGCAAGAACTACCTGCTGTGGTACGACCTCGACACCAAGAAGTTCTCGGTCCTGGGATGGGACTACAACCTCACCTTCACCGGCGACGCGACGTCGGGCCCGGACGACGACTCGGGCATGGGCGGCGCCCTCGGCGGTGGCGGACGCGCTGCCGACGGGCAGAGCAGCCGCGGCGGCCGGGCCACCGGTGGTCAGGGGGCGCAGGACCTGCCCTCCGGAGCCCCGTCGGGGATGCCCGAAGGCATGCCGTCGGGAATGCCCGGGAATCTGCCGGAGGGCATACCGTCCGGAATGCCTTCGGGCATGCCGGGCGGCGGCCCAGGCGGCCCAGGCGGCCAAGGCGGCCAAGGCGGCCAAGGCGGTCAGGGCGAGGGCGGTGGGTTCGGCGGCCTCATGGGGCACCCCCTCAAGGAGCGCTTCCTGGACTCGGACACCTTCGATCCCGTCTACAAGAAGGCGTACCGGGAGCTGTACGAGAAGTTCTACGGCTCCGGGACCGCTCTGCAGGCGCTGAACGACATCGCCGGACAGGCGGGCAAGGCCGGTGCCGAAGGCAAGGAGCTGGACACCGCTGTCGAGAAGCTGCGCAAGACGGTGACCGAGCGCACCGAGGCACTGGCCGAGAAATCGGAGGTGATCGGCTGATCTCCGGCGCCCGGACGGCAGTTCCCCGTGGGACGTCGTCCGGGCGTTCGGCGGGACCGCGAGTTTCCCGACAGCGAAGGAACCCCATGCCCGTCGCGCCGTCGGCGTCCGCGCCGCCCCTCGCGGCGACCGAACCCTTGGCCACCTGGTCCTTCTGCCGGCCGACCAGCAGGCCCCGGTCCCGTGGCGATGTTGCGCGGCGCGCCCGCGCTGCGCGCGCCGAACGACCGCTGCTGCGTCTTGCCGCTGCCGCAGTCCCGGATCTGGCCCCACGGCGAGTTGCGGGGGAACTGGGCGCAGGGTGTGTGAAGTCCGTGAGCGGCGGGGAAGGTGTGGCCGGTGAGCGCGCGGCGGGTGTTACGGGGCACCCTGATGCGGACGTGCCGACGGTGAACCGGGGGATGCTTTCGGTCATTGATCTGACTCCCCGTCAGTTCTCGGTGTTCTCCCCCCACCCCCACAGGCGAGGCGGCAACAGTGAGGCCGCGGCCCTGGACCAGGGCCCGTGAGCCGCAGTCTGCCGTCCCCTCATGCCTGAGGAAGTCATGACTCCCACCCCCCACCTCACCGAACTCGCCGCCCGCGTGGAACGTCCCGCGCCCTTCCAGCCCGTCGCCCGTCCGCTGCTCCCCTCCGCCGGTACCGCGACGGTGGACATCGTCGTTCCGGTCTACAACGAGGAACGAGCCCTGCCCGGGTGCCTGCGCACGCTCCACGCCCGCCTCCGCGAGGGCTTCCCGTTCCGCTGGCGGATCACCGTCGCCGACAACGCCAGCACCGACGACACCCTCGCCACCGCCCGTCGCCTCGCGGACGAGCTGCCCGGCGTCGGCGTCGTCCACCTGGACCGCAAGGGCCGCGGACTCGCGCTGCGCACCGTCTGGGCCGCCAGCGACGCCGACATCGTGGCGTACATGGACGTGGACCTCTCCACCGGCCTGGACGGACTGCTCCCGCTGGTCGCGCCCCTGGCCAGCGGCCACTCGGACCTCGCGATCGGCTCCCGGCTGGCCCCCGGCGCCCGCACGGTGCGCGGGCCGCGCCGCGAGTTCATCTCCCGCTGCTACAACGGCATCATCCGCCTCACCCACGGAGTCCGCTTCACCGACGCCCAGTGCGGATTCAAGGCGGCCCGCACGGAGGTGCTCCGGCCGCTGCTGGAAGTCACCCGCGACGACGCGTGGTTCTTCGACACCGAACTGCTCCTGCTCGCCGAGCACAACGGACTGCGCGTCCACGAGGTCCCGGTCGACTGGGTCGAGGACGTCGACACCCGCGTGGACGTGGTGAGCACCGCCACGGACGACCTGCGGGGCCTGTGGCGCATGGCGCGGCTCAAGGCGTCCGGCGACGCCCGGGTCCAGGTCCGGCCGCGCCCCGAGCCGGCCGCCGAACACCCCGACGCCGTCCTCGCCCCCTCCACGCGACGTGGTGTGCTCTCGTGGGAGGTCGGCTGCTTCCTCGCGATAGGTGTCGTCTCCACGGTCGGACAGGCCTTGCTGTACTGGCTGCTGCGCGGCTGGTGGTCTCCGGCCGTCGCCAACCTGATCTCGCTGTTCGGGCTCACCGTCCTCAACACCGAGGCGAACCGGCGCCTCACCTTCCGGCGCTCCACCACCCCGCCCGCCCGTGCGCACCTCGGTGCCGGGGGCCTGTTCGTCCTCGGCTACCTGGTCACGTCCGGGGCGGTGCTGTGGTTCAAGTGGCTCGACCCCGGCGCCTCACCGGCCGCGGAGACCGCGGTGCTCGCCACGGCGTCCGTCGCGGTCACCTGCGTGCGCTTCGCGGTGCTGCGGCTGGCTGTCTTCGCCGACCCGCGCGGCCGTGTCCGTGGATGAGGAGCGAAATCCCGGCATGAGTGACCACGCGCACATCAGGCTTGCAACGGCGGCACCCGCACACGACGGGAGGCGGCGGAACGTCTCCGTCCGCTCGCTCCCCTCGCGGGTGGCACCCGCGGCGCTCGGAGCCGTCCTCGTGCTCGCGGCCGTCCTGTACGGCTGGGCACTGGACTCCCTGGGGTGGGGCAACAGCTACTACTCGGCGGCAGTGAAGTCGATGGGGAAGAGCTGGACCTACTTCCTCTTCGGCTCCTTCGACCCGGCGGGCGTGATCACGGTGGACAAGCCGCCGGCCGCGCTGTGGCCGCAGGTGATCAGCAGCAAGATCTTCGGGATGCACGGCTGGGCGCTGATCCTGCCGCAGGTGCTCGAGGGTGTGGCCGCGGTGCTGGTGCTGCACCGCACCGTGCGCCGCTGGGCGGGGGAGGGAGCGGCGCTGATCGCGGCGCTGGTGCTCACCCTGACGCCCATCACCGTGGCCATCAACCGGGACAACAACCCGGACACGCTGCTGGTCCTGTTGCTGGTGTCGGCGGCGTACGCGCTCACCCGCGCGCTGCGGGCCGAGGGCAGGGCCACGACCTGGTGGCTGTGCGCGAGCGGCTTCCTGATCGGATGCGGCTTCCTCACCAAAATGCTCGCCGCCTGGATGGTCATCCCCGCGTTCGCCGTCGCCTGGCTCGTGGGAGGAAGCTGCCCCTGGATACCGCGAGTGCGGCGTCTGCTGGGCGCGGGAGCCATCCTGGCGGCGTCCTCTCTGTGGTGGGTCGCCCTGGTGGCCCTGTGGCCGGGCGACCGCCCGTACATCGGCGGCAGCGAGGACGGCTCGGCCTGGGACCTCGTGATCGGCTACAACGGGCTGGGGAGGGTCTTCGGCTCCAGCGACGGCGCGCCGCAGGGGATGGGCGGAGCAGGCGGCGGATTCGGCGGTCGATCCGGCCCGGGCCGGCTGTTCAGCGAGCAGCTGGGCGGTCAGATCAGCTGGTTGCTGCCGGTCTGCGCGCTGGCCGTCGCCGTCGCCGTCGCGGTGCTGCGCCGACGCGGCCGGCTGCCCGACTCCGCCGTGCTGCCGGCCTCCGGCTGGCTGCTGTGGGGAACCTGGCTGGTGGTCTGCGGGGCCGTGTTCTCGGCCCAGAAGGGCATCTTCCATCCCTACTACACCACTCAGCTCGCCCCGGCGATCGCCGCCCTGTGCGGCGGACTGACGGCAGCCCTCGTCCGTGTCCACCGCGCCGGCCTGCGCTGGGCGCCTCTGGTCGGCGTGGCGGCGGTCGTGGTGAGCGTGGCCTGGGCCGTGAGGCTGGTCCGCCGTTCGCCCGACTGGAACGGCTGGCTGGTGTGGCCCGTGCTGCTGGTCGGTTGCGTCGCGGTCGTCCTGCTGGTGCTGTCACGACGCCGTGGCCGACTGCTGACGGGCGCCGTGTGCGCCGCGGTCGCATCGGTTCTGCTGGCGCCGGGAGCGTGGGCGGTGGCCGTACCCGGCTCCACCGGCACGGGGGGCTCCAACCCGATGGCCGGTCCGCGGACGCTCGGATTCGGCGGAGGCGGTGGCATGCCCCGGCAGGGCTCGAACGGGGGCGGAGACCTTCCCCTGGGCATGCCGTCCAGGATGCCGTCGGACCTGCCGGGCTTCCCCGGCGGTGGCACCTCCTCGGGACAGCCCGCCGAACCCCCGTCCGGCGGAGTGCCTTCCGGCATGCCCAGCGGGGGAGCGAACGGTATGCCCGGTGCGCCCGGGGAGGCGGGCCGGAACGGCCGCGGCACACCCTCGTTCCCGGGGGCCGGCGCGGGAAGGGCCCCTGGTGGGGCCGGCGGGTTCGGTGACGGGGAACTCACCGCCGACCAGCGCGAGATCATCCGGTACGCCGTCGAGCACGCACCCGACGCACGCATCAAGCTCGCCGTCGAGGGCGGCGCCCTCAACGCCAGTGCCTTCATCCTGGGCACCGACGAGACCGTCATCGCCATGGGCGGCTTCACCAACAGCGACAACGCGCCGTCAGTGGCCCAGTTGGAGAAGTGGACCGAGAACGGCGAACTACGCTACATCCTGGGCTCCGACACGAACGGCGGCGGCCTGCCGGCCCGGTCCGGCGGATACACCGAGCAGCGCTCCGACTGGATCGCCGACCACTGCACCCGGGTTCCGGCGTCGGCGTACGGCGGCACCTCCGGCACGTCGTCGCAGAACGACCGCGGCGGTGCGGTGGGATCCGGAGGAGACGACGTGCTCTACGACTGCGCCGCCACGTGACCGACGCCCGACCGACGGTCGTCGACAAGGCAGAACGGACCAGCAGACGCATGACCGAGCAGCCCGCGGCCGCGCGGCCGCGACACCGGCTCCTCGTGGTCGAGGACGAGCCCAGCATCCGCACCCTGCTGGAGGCGACGCTTCGCCTGACCGGGTACGAGGTGAGCAGCACCGACACCGGACAGGGGGCCCTCCTGGAGGTCGAACGTCTGCAACCGCATCTGGTGCTGCTGGACGTGATGCTGCCCGACATGGACGGCTTCGAGGTGACCCGCAGGCTGCGGGCGGCGGGCGACGACTGTCCGATCCTGTTCCTGACCGCCCGCACCGGCACGGACGACCGCATCGCCGGCCTCAGTGCCGGCGGGGACGACTACGTCGCCAAACCCTTCAGCATCGAGGAGGTGCTGCTGCGCATCGAGGCCATTCTGCGTCGCACGGCGCCGGCCCCCGAATGGCAGGCGGTGCAGAGCGTTCTGCGCTACGCCGACCTCGAACTCGACGAGGGCGCCCACGAGGTGCACCGCGCAGGGCGGTACATCGCCCTGTCGCCCACCGAGTTCAAGCTCCTGGCCTACCTCCTGTCGAACGCGGGCCAGGTGGTGAGCAAGGTCCAGATCCTCGACCACGTCTGGAGCTACGACTTCGCCGGCGACTCCCGGATCATCGAAACGTACGTCAGGTACCTGCGCAGGAAGATCGATTGCTTCGAGCCCCCACTCATCCACACCGTGCGCGGCGTCGGCTACTGCCTGAGGCTTCCCCGCGCCCACGCAGGGACGCCGGACCAGTGACCCGGGTCCTGCCCCGGCCGCCCAAGTCGGTGCGCCGGCGCCTCATCCTCGGCGCCACGGTGCTCGCCACCGTGGCCGTCCTGGCCTCCCAGGCGATCGGCTATCTGGTGCTGCGCTCCTGGCTGCTGGACCGCGTGGACGACCAGCTCGTCGAGTTCCATCCACCGGCTCCCGCCTTCTACGACGCACTCGACGGCAGGCTGCCGGACCCGGGAGAACGCGCGGACGTGCTTCCCTCGGACTTCCACGTCTACTTCTACGACTCCTCCGGGCGCCGTCTCGACGACTCCCTGGGCTCCGAGACCAAGCCAGGACCCCGGTTGGCCGATCACGAGGAGGACCTCGGGCTGCGGGACGGGCACCCCGAAACCGTGCCCGCCGTCAGTGGTGACGGCCGCTGGCGGGTGCTGCTGAACCCCGGGCCGGACGGCATGAGCGCGGTGGTCACCCTTCCGCTCGACACCGTCGACGGTGCCACGTCGAAGCTGCTGTGGCTGAACGCCGTGCTGCTCGCCGTCACGGTCGTCGCCCTGATCGCCCTGGGCCGGTGGGTGGTTCGTCTGGGGCTGCTGCCCCTGACCAGAATGGAACGGACGGCTCAGGACATCACCGCGGGCCGGCTCGATCTGCGGTTGCCCGACACCGATGCGCGTACCGAGATCGGACGACTCGGCCGGGTCCTGAACTCCATGCTCGACCGCCTGCAGAAGGCGCTGTTGGCGCGAGAGGCCTCGGAGGCCCGCCTTCGCCGGTTCGTCGCCGACGCCGGGCACGAACTGCGCACCCCGCTCACCGCCATCCAGGGCTACGCCCAACTCGCCCTCCGCCCGGAACCGCGCTCGGCCCGCGAACGCAACGAGGCCAGCCGGTTCATCGCACAGAACGCGGAGCGCATGAGTCTGCTCGTCGACGATCTCCAGTTGCTCGCGACCCTGGACAAGGAACCCTCCTACCGCAGGGAGCGGGTCGACCTGCTGTCCCTCGCGGCGGACGCCGTCAGCGCCGCCGCCGTCCACAGCGAGTCCCATCCCGTGGACCTCGGCTCGCTGCCCACCCCGGCCGATCCCACCGGGGCCGAGGAACTCGAGGTCGCGGAGACCGTCGGCGACGCGCACCGGTTGCGCCAGATCCTCGAGAACCTGCTCTCCAACGCCCGCGTCCACACCCCGCCGGGCACCCGCGTCCACGTCCGTGTCGGCACGACCGAGGCGGGTCCCGGAACCGGCGGCACGGACCGGTCCGGACGCTTCCCCGCTTCGCCGCCCCTGCCGGAGGGCCTGCCGATCAGCGTGATCGAGGTGGCGGACGAAGGGCCCGGCCTCGAAGCCGTCCACGCCGAGCTCGTCTTCGAGCGCTTCTACCGCGCCGACCCCGCCCGCTCCCGCATGCACGGCGGCAGCGGCCTCGGCCTGGCCATCGCCGCGACCATCGCCGAGGGCCACGCGGGCCGCCTCGAACTCGACACGGCCCCCGGCCGTGGGTGTGTCTTCCGCCTGGTCCTGCCCGCAGCCGACTCCGGCCGGGAACCCCGCTGATCGCGCGCGTACGGGGGTGCGGCCCTTCGCGACCCGGATCGACAGCGGCTCCCCGGACGTGGGGACGGAACCGGGAGGACGCCCCCCAGCCGCTGTGGCCGGGGAGCGTCACAACGATCGGTGCGTGCAGCGGAATTCAGCGGGTGCGTGCGGAAGGATCCGTGGCGGTGACAGCGCGGGACGCGAGCGGCCGACCGGTGACCAGGAGCGCGTCGACGGCGAGCGGACCCTCCTCCGGAGCCAGGGTCCGTCCGTTGCCGCGCCGGCCCCACAGGCTGCCCGCCCACCCCAGCAGGAAGGCCGCGGGAACGGAGATCACGGCGGGGCTGCTCAGGCCGAACCACGCGAAGTCGGCCGTCGGGACCAGTGCCGTCGGGCTACCCGACACGGCGGAGGAGAACAGGTACAGGCCGATCGTCAGCGTTGTTCCGCCGTAGACCGTCCACAGCAGTCCCGTGCGGTTGAATCGGCGCCAGTGGAAGGTGTACATCAGGGCCGGTGCCGCGGTCGAGGCCGCCTCGGTCGTGGCGAGCTGGGCCAGAAAGCCGGCGGAGTGGCCCTGGGCGATCACCGCGAGCGCGATGCCCAGGGCGCCGAAGAGCGCCACGGCGACACGGGCGGCGTTCAGTTCGGCCGACGGGCCCGACCGCTTGTGCCGCGCGACGTAATGGTACGAGTCGCGGGCGAGGGCGCCGGCAGCCGCCAGTGTGGTGCCGCCGACGACCGACAGAATGCACAGGAACAGGGCGCAGGCCACAGCGGCGAACATCAGGTTGCCGAGCCCGTTCGCCGAACCCCCTGTCAGGCTCCGGGCCAGGAGCATCAGCGCGCCGTCGGAGTGCGTCTGTCCGTTGAAGATCTCACGAGTGCCGATCCGTGCCGCGGCCGTGGATCCCAGCAGTATCAGCGCGGCGCACAGGAAGGCGAGGACACCGGCCGCGTATCGCCTGAAGTGCCCTGATACGTCGAAGCCCGCACGCCGGGCGGGAAGTGCGCGGTCGGCGTGCGGGCGGAGCTGTCGGCCCCTTGTGTGGGTCGGGAGCCTGTGCGGTGGGCCGTGTCAGTCCGTGGGGGGCGGCTCTCCCCAGGGGAAGGCGCCGCTCGCGTTGTGCAGGGGTACTTCCGGCAGGCCCTCGGGGTCCTGAGACCGCAGGGCGCGCAGGAACAGCGACGTCGTCCAGCGGGCGTGCGCGGTGAGCTGGGCGGAGTCGTGGCGGGGCCCGGGGCTCAGGAGGGCGTCCATCTGCAGCCCGGCTGCCGCCATGCGGACGAACAGTGCGGCGTACGTGTGGGCGTCCGGCAGGGTGTAGCCATGGAGCCGGCCGTCCTCCAGCAGAGCGGCTGCCACGAGGTCGACGACGTGCGGCACGCCGAGTGTGCGCATCGCCTCGGTGAGCTCGGGGCGGCGGGCGGCTTCCGTGGTCAGAACCCGGAGGAGGGCGAGGTGCTGGGGGGCGGTCGTCGCCTCGAGGAGCTTGGCGACGATCCGTGTCAGCCTCTCCCGCGGGTCTTCGACCGACGACAGCGTCGCCTGGTCCAGGTCGAAGTCGACGGACGAGGCGCCGCGTTCGATCACGGCACGGAAGAGTTCCACCTTGTCACCGAAGTGGGCGTAGACGGTCGTCTTGGAGACGCCGGCCTGGGCTGCCACGGCGTCCATCGACGTCTGATCGAAGCCCCGGTCGAGGAACAGGGTGACCGCCGCGTCGAGCACGGTCTCTCTCTTGCTCCGGGCCCCGGCCTCCGGGCGGGGACGCCCCTTGACTGCCATCTCGCTCCTTCTCGGGCAGCCGACCCGGCAGATGCCCGTGTCCCTTTGTCTGTTGACCTCTTTGCGACCCTATCGTAACGTCGAATCTGTACTGAACGGTTCAGTTCAATATGTGCTTCGCGCGCAGTACCTCACATCCCCGAAGGAGCAGTTCGATGAGTGAGCAGGACCCGTTGTCCTCCGGGACAGGACGGCGCCGCGGCCGGGTGGTCCGCGACGCGGCGCGTGGCCTGGTGCCACTGCTGAGGCGCAATGCCCTGGAGGGAGAGGAGATCGGCGCGCTGACGCCTGAGACGCTGCGGGCGATGCACGAGGCCGGCGTGTTCAAGATCATGCTTCCGCCTGAGCTGGGCGGGGACGCGCTCGGGGCGCGCGACACCGTCGAGATCACCGCCGCGCTGGCGGAGGGGGACGGGGCGGCCGCGTGGACCGTGTTCGTGTCCGGTGGCATCCGCAATCTTCTCGGATTTCCCGAGCAGGCCGTCGAGGAGGTGTTCAAGGAGGCCGAGACCTGGGTCGGCCCGCTGGCGGTGGGTGCCTCCGTCTTCTCCCCCGTCGTGGGGTCGGCCCGAGCGGTGGAAGGGGGCTTCATGGTCTCCGGCGAGTGGGCCTTCGGCAGCGGATGCAAGCACGCCGCCTGGGCGGTCGTCGGCGTGGGGTACGAGGACGCGGAGGGTCACCCCCACCGTGCGATGGCGCTGCTGCGGCGCGAGCAGTACACGATCCTGGATGACTGGCACGTCATGGGGCTGAAGGGCACGTCGAGCAACGGCATCGCCGTCGAGGGGGAGGTCTTCGTCCCCGGCCATCGCTGCCTCGACATGGCCGACCTCCCCGCGACCATGAACAGCGTCCGCGAGCGTTACTCGGGCATCGGGTTCCGCAACGGGACACGGGCCCTGATGATCATCACCTGTCTCAGCAACGTCGCGATCGCCCTCGGCATGGCGCGCGGCACGCTGGACTGCTTCGTCGAGCAGGCGAGGGCGCGCAAGCCGTTCAACCTGCCCTACCCGACGGTGGCGGACATGCCGTCCACTCAGGTGTCCGCCGGGGCGGCGCGCGCGATGATCAATGCCGCCGAAGCCGTGATTCTTCGGCACGCGGACGAGGTGGACCGTCGGGCACTGGCGGGAGAGGACTTCACTGCGGCGGAGGAGTCCGAGATCACCATGGACCTCGTCCACGCCGTCCGGCTGTGCGCGGACGCCGTCGACCGGCTCCAGCTCACCCTCGGCTCCTCCACGGTGAGCCTGAAGAACCCGATCCAGCGCTTCGCGCGCGACGTGCGCGTGCTGGCGACCCACGGCGCCATCCGGTTCGACCCGATGGCGGAGATCAGCGGCCGTCAGGTCCTGGGACTCGAGCCGTTGTCCATGTTCGCCGGCGGCCTCCCCCAGGTCGGCTGAGTCCTGCAGCCGCCGCCATCAGGAAAGAAGTGATCTCCATGTTCGACACTCAGCGTGGTGACCGCGTGCTCGGGGGCTCGGCCGAAGACGTCGCACGACGTCCGGAGCCGGCGGCCCGGAACGAGAAGGCCCTGCGGGAGGCGTTCGGCTGCTTCCCCAGCGGGGTGATCGCGATATGCGGAATGGACGGCGCCGACCCGGTGGGCATGGCCGTGAGTTCCTTCACGTCGGTCTCCCTTGCGCCCCCGCTGGTCTCGGTCTGTCTCCAGACCACGTCGCGTACCTGGCCCAGGCTCAGGGCCCTGCCACGGCTGGGACTGAGCGTGCTCGGTGAGGGCCAGGCCACCGTATGCCGCGCCCTGGCGGGCAAAGACGAGAACCGCTTCGCGGGGGTGGGCTGGGAAGCGGGCGAGCAGGGCGCCGTGTTCGTCGACGGCGCGATCACCTGGTTCGACTGCACTCTGCGCGCCGAGATGCCTGCCGGCGATCACGCCATCGCCCTGCTGGAGGTCGGGCGTCTGTGGACGGTGCCGGCGGCCGACCCCCTGGTCTTCCACGGCAGTCGGTTCCGGCGCCTGGACAACGGTCGGCGATCGGCGGTGCCGGCCTGACGTGGACCGCCCGGACCTCCAGCGATGGCCTCGACGAAAGTGAGCACGCTCATGCCTTCCTCGCCCCACTCCGTGACCGCCGCCAACAAGCGCCTGGTGGCAGACTTCTTCTCCACCGTCATCGCCGCTCGGAACGCCGACGCGGTCGCCGGATACGTCAGCCCCGACCTGATCCAGCACGGCGCGGACGTCCCGAGCGGCGCGCAGGCCTACACCGCGTATCTGCGGGCCCGCTTTGTGCGTGAGACGGAGGCCGCCGGACCGGACGGCGCCGCTCCGCCGCCGGTGCCGGTCTTCATCATCGCCGACGACGATCTGGTGTGTGTCTGCCGGTACCTCCCGCAGCCCGATCCCGCCCTCCCCGGGGCCACCTTCGACTACTACACCTTCACCACCTTCCGAGTCCGCGACGGGCGGATCACGGAGCGGTGGCCTTCGGTCAACAAGGTGGCTCCGCCGCAGCCGCCCGCTCCGGACACACCCTCGCGTGCGGTTCTCGTGTCGGTGTCCCCCGGTGACGACACCGAGGCGAACAAGCGCCTGGTGCGCGATTTCTACCGCTGCATTTTCGATGCTCAGAATCCCGACGCCGTCAAGGACTTCGTCACCGAGGACTACCACCAGCACGTCTCCCAGTACCCGGCCGGCCGTGCCGGGCTGGAGAAGTTCGTTCGCGGCCAGTTCCCCGACGGGCCCCTCCCGACACCGGCCGAGCCGCTCAACCCGCCGGTGCTGCTCGTCGCCGAGGGAGACATCGTCGTGTGCGCCGGGCTGATGCCCCAACCCGACCCCGATGCCGGCGGCGGGACGTACCCGTACTTCGTCTACGACGCCTTCCGGGTGCGAGAGGGGCTGCTCGCCGAGCACTGGAGCGGCGTGTCCAAGGCGGCTCCGCCTCGCCACCCCGTGCCCCCTCCGAGCCTGCCCGCCTGACGTCCTGGGACCCCAGCGAGCCGGTCGCACCGCGGCGACACCACGGTGCGACCGGCTCGCCATGTCGCGGCGCGGGCAGGAGGCGGCACCGGCGCGAAGAGGGGGGCCGACGGCGGTATCCGCCGCCGGCCCCCTCTGGGTGAGGCACAGGATGCACCGTGTGTCAGTCGGACTTCTCACTCTGTGCCGCGACCGCCTGGTCGAGGGTCACGTGGTCGGCCCAGTTCCCGTGGAAGCCGAACGGGACCCGGCTGGGGAGCTTGACCCGGGCGAGCGGGGTGCGGACCAGGTCGGCGGCGTCATGGATGAGGAGTTCGGACAGGCCCGTGAGGCGGTTCCACCACAGGGACAGCAGATAGCCGTCGTCTTCGGAGCGGACGTTCTCCCGGGCGACGAAGACCGGCTCGCCGGGGTTGGTCAGCCCTGCGGGGCCTTCCACGACACTGGTCGTGCCCCGCAGGAAGTCGTGCTTGGCCAGCCCGTCACTCATCGTGTCCGCGGCCAGCGAGCGGGTGGTGACGAAGTAGCCGTAGCGGTGCTCCAGCCCGGTGAAGGCGTCGTTGATCCGTGGGAACTCGCCGGCGAGACCGCTGAGCATCTCCTCGGTGGCCCTGCCGGTCGCCAGGTCCACGCGCCACCGGTGGGGGAGCGACGGGGGGAACCAGGAGTGGGAGGTGACCGGCGTCTCGAGCCGGTCGGCGGGGGTGCCCAGCCGGGTGATGCGGTGCCCGTCGACGACGACCTGCCCGTCACGCTCGTAGGCGTTGTAGAAGTGCGTGTTGGCCCAGTGGCCGCCGACCTCGTGCCAGGTGACCTGGTGGGTGCTGCGGTTCATGAGCACGATCTGCACGCCGTGGGGGAGCGAGGCCTCGTCCCAGACGACGCCCGGCTCGCCCCGCATGATGTGGTCGAGGCGGAACTGGGCCGGGGTGACGAAGAAGACCGCGTGGTTCTCGGTGACGGCGAAGTCGTGCATGAGCACGGGCACTTTGATGTCGAAGCTGTGGCTGTCGATGACGTGCCCGGTCTTCACGTCCGCCCGGTACCAGGTGATGGTCGGCCCCGTCGCGGCGAAGAAGAGCATGTCGCCCGTGGCCGGGTCGGTCTTGTAGTGGGCGGTGCAGAGCACGTCGATGCCGCCGTGGAAGTCGTAACTGCCGTACGTTTCCAGGGTTTCGGGGTGCATCGAGTACGGCAGTCCGCCCTCGAAGTAGACCAGCAGGTGGTCGTCGAAGATGCCCACGTTGGTGTTGGCCACGTTCTTCGCGGGCGGAGCCCCCTGGGGAAGCGGCGCCGTACTGCCGCCGTTGGCGAAACCGCTGTAGACCGCCTCGCCCTGTTCGACCTCGAACTTCATGGAGTCGGTCATCACCCAGCGGGTGCGGTAGGCGGCCCGGCCGTCGCGCAGATAGATGCCGCACACCATGCCGTCTCCCTCCCACCAGTGATAGCGCTCCGGATCGCGCGGCTGGAAGCGGGGGTTGGAGGAGATGCGGAACAGGGCTCCGGCGAGGTCTTCGGGGATCTGGCCGTCGACCTCCAGGTCGTAGGCCGCGTCCTCCTCCGTCCAGGGCGTGAAGGGCCCGTCGAGGAACTTGTTGCCGGAAGCCCAGCCGGCCGCGTCCTCGGGCCGGCGGGGGGTCGGCGGTGCGGCCGCGGCGCGTGGGGCGATCGTCATCGGGTCCGGCGGAACGAGGCCGGATCGGGGGGCGACTGCGTTCATCGATATGTCCAATGCGGGTGGTGGGGAGGTGGGCCGGGGACGCCTGACGGCGCACCCGGTGCGGGGGGCCGGGATCCCGGGGGGAGGAAGGGACCCCGGCCGGCGGAGGGGATCAGAACGGGTAGCCGGGGATCTCGCCCCGGACAGTGACCCACTGCTGCTCGGTGAAGGCCTCGAGGTTGGCCGTGGTGCCACCGTGACGGGAGCCGTTGCCCGACTCGCCCATGCCTCCGAAAGGCACGGTGGCCTCGTCGTTGACGGTCTGGTCGTTGATGTGCACGAGCCCGGTGGGGATCCGGTCGGCCAGTGCCAGACCCTTGGCCGGGTCGCCGGTCAGGATGCCGAGGGAGAGACCGTACTCGGTGTCGGTGGCGAGTCGGACGGCCTCGTCCAGGTCCTGGAAGGCGACGACGGGCGCGACGGGGCCGAAGATCTCCTCGGTGTAGGCGCGCCCGGTCAGCGGGACGTCGGCCAGGACGGTCGGCCGGTAGACCAGGCCCTCGTAGGTTCCGCCCGCGGCCAGTCGTGCCCCGGCGGCCAGGGTGTCGGTGACCACGGAGTGGGCGGCCAGCAGCTGCCTCTCGTCGATCATGGGACCGACGGCGACCGCGTCCGTGGCCGGGTCTCCCGCGGGCGCGGCGTCGGCGCGCTCGGCGAGCCGTGCGACGTACTCCTCGGCGACGGAGGCGTGCACCAGGTGACGGCTGGAGGCCATGCAGATCTGACCGGCGTGGTGGAACGAGCCGAACGCGCCCGCCGACACCGCCTTGTCCAGGTCGGCGTCCTCCAGGACGATCAGGGCCGAATTGCCGCCCAGCTCCAGGTGCACTCGCTTCAGCCGTCGCGCCGCGGCCGTGGCGATCGCCTTGCCGGCCCGGGTGGACCCGGTGAACGCGATGACCGGTACCCGGGGGTCGTCCACCAGCGCCGCTCCGACGTCGGCGCCGCCGGGCAGAACGTGCAGCAGCCCCTCGGGAAGTCCCGCCTCCTCGAAGACCCGCGCGATCGTGACACCCCCGCAGACAGCCGTGCGCGGGTCGGGCTTGAGGACGACCGCGTTGCCCAGCGCCAGCGCCGGCGCCACCGCCCGCATGGCCAGCACCATCGGCGCGTTGAACGGAGCGATCACGCCCACGACGCCCACGGGCCGACGCCGCGAGAACGACAACCGGTCCTCCACCGAGCGGAGTACCTCGCCGAAGGGGGCCGCCGCCAGGGCTGCGGCCTCGTAGCACTCCTCGGCGGCGCCGTTCGAGGTCTGGAACTCCGCGAACGGGCGCAGGGCTCCCGACTCCCGCACGATCCAGTCCGCGATCTCGGCCTGGTGCCTCTCGAACAGGGCCGCGGCACGTCGTAGCACCTGTGCCCGCTCGATGTACGGCAGGGCCGCCCACGCGCGCTGGGCCTGTGCGGCCTGTGCCACGGCTCGGTCCAGGTCGGCGGGTGCGGCCGCACCGACGCGGGCCAGCGTCCTGCCGGTGGCGGGCTCGACGGAGTCGTAGGGCTCACCGGAGCCCTTGACCCACCCGCCGGAGAAGATGCGCCCCTGCCAGTCACGATCCTCGAGAAAAACCATGGTGCTCCATCCATTGATCTGGACTGTACCGTCCAGTTTACTGACGTCGTCGCGGCTTTCGCCAGACGTGGGCGATCGGCGGCAGCGTCCTGATAAGTGGGACTCTTCACTTGCTTAACAGGACACGCGCTCGCATCGGGGGTTGTCAAGAGGGAGGTCCCCCCTTACTGTCTCGATAGGCGGTACATCCATCCTGAAAAAGGAGACACGATGGGTATCACTGGTCTGGGACACACCGGCTTCTGGGTCGAGGACCTGCCGAAGATGCGCGACTTCTACGAGCGCGTCATGGGGCTGACCGTCACCGACGAGGACGAGGAACTGGGGATCGTCTTCTATTCGGCTCGCCCCGAGGACGAGCACCACGAGTTCGTGCTGCAGCGCGGCCGGACCGCACCGCCCGGGGTCAAACTCACCCACCAGGTGTCATGGCGGGTCGACTCGCTGGAGACGATCATCGACTTCCATCGGCGCTTCCGCGCCGAAGGCATCGAGGTCCAGCAAGAAGTGACCCACGGCAACGCGATCGGGATCTACTTCTTCGACCCCGAGGGCAACCGCAACGAGGTCTACCTGCGGATCGAGCGCGACGTGCGCCAGCCGTTCCGCAAGACGATCGACCTCGACCAGGACCCTCAGCAGATCCTCGCCCAGGCGGAACGACTGCTGGCCGACGGCGGCCCGGCCTACCAGCCGGTGCAGTAGTCCGGCGACCTCACGTCCAGCTCACACTGCCGAAAGGCCCATCATGGCTACACCACCCCCGGCGTCCTCCGGTGCGGCGCCGCTGGTGCTCGTCGTCGGCGCGGGACCGGTCGGGCTGACCGCGGCCAACCTCCTGGGCGCGCTCGGTGTGCGCGTCCTGGTCGTCGAGCGTCACACGACCACGAGCGACGACGCGAAGGCGATCAGCCTGGACGACGAGTCGCTGCGCACACTGCAACTGGCCGGCCTGGACGAAGCCGTCTACCCGATCATCGTGCCGGGGACGGGCACCAAGTACTACGGAGTCGGCGGACGGCCGCTCGTCCATGCCCGCGGCACCGGAGAGCGGCGATACGGGCACCCGTTCAAGAATCCGTTCGCCCAGCCCGATCTCGAGCGCGTTCTGCGCTCCGCTCTCGACCGCTTCCCGCACGTCGAGGTTCGCTTCGGGACCCGCCTCGTGGAACTGAACCAGTATCCCGACCACGTGTGGGCCACCCTGGCGTCCGATGACGATGACGAAGCGACGCGGCAGATCGAGGCCGCCTACGTCCTGGGGTGCGACGGAGGCCGCAGTACCGTGCGTGAGCAGTTGTCCGTCCCCATGCGCGGACGCAGCTATCCGGACGACGTCTGGCTCGTCGTCGACACGCTCGAGGATCCGCACGACGAGCGCTACGGCATGCACGTCGGCGACCCCGACCGGCCCCTCGTCATCGTGCCCGGGCGGGAGGGGCGGTGCCGCTACGAGTTCCGGCTGCGCCCGGACGAGTGCGCCCCCGGCGACGCGGTGCCCTTCGGCCTGGTGCGGGACTTGCTGCGCCCGCACCGGGACATCACCCCGGAACAGGTCGAGCGCTCCGTCGCCTACACCTTCCACGCCCTGCTGGCCGAGAGGCTGCGCGACGGCCGCTGCTTCCTGCTCGGCGACGCCGCGCACATGATGCCGCCTTTCGCCGGACAAGGGCTCAACTCGGGTGTCCGGGACGCGGCCAACCTGTGCTGGAAGGTGGCCGACGTGCTCGCCGGGCGGGCCGTCGACGCGCTCCTCGACACCTATGACATCGAGCGCCGTCCGCACGCTCAGGCAATGATCGAACTGTCCGTGCGGCTCGGCCGTGTCGTCATGACGACCGATCACAGACGGGCCCGGCTGAGGGACCTCTGTGTGCGTGCGGCCCTGCGGAGCCGGCGCGGACGCCGGTACCTGACCGAGATGCGGTACCGGCCCGACACCCGGGTGCGGGCCGGAGCGGTGGTGCCGGCCGACGGCCCTGGAGAGGCGCTGGCCGGCACCCTGCTGCACCAGCCCTCCGTGCTGCACGGCCCCGGATACACGCTCACTCGGCTCGACGATCTCCTCGGCCCGGGCTGGAGCCTGCTGGGCGTCGGCCTGTCGGACGAGGAATGGAAGGCCGTGGCGGCGGTCCCGCTGCCCGACGCGCGGCGGGTGGACGTGGTGCTCGGCGACCGCGCACCCCGTGCGCGCGACGGACGAGCCGCGGTGGCCGATGCGGACGGCGAACTCGACGCGTACCTGGCGTCATTGCCGGGCCACCTGCTGCTGGTCCGCCCCGACCGGCTGATAGCGGCCGTCTTCACCCCCGGCCGGGCCGGTCACGTGGCACGGGCACTCGGCCCGTTCCTGTCCCAGGCCCGCACCCGCACAGCCGGGCCGGCCGGGGCCCCCGAGGAGCTTCGCCGGTCCGGCACTTCACCTTCCCCCACGGGCGCGGCCCCGGCAGGCGGCCCCGCCCCGAGAAACGACGCACAAGGAGCCCGCAAGTGAGACTGAGCACCATCCGTACGACCGATCACGGCACCGTCGCCGTCCGCCACGAAGGCGACGAACTGGTGCTGTTGCCCCACGCGGACGTCGCGGCCCTGCTGGCCTCGGGTGAGGACTGGGCCCGGCGCGCGGCCGAGTCCGACGGCCGGCGCGTCGCGGCCGCCGAAGCGTCGTACGCCCCGGTGGTCCCCCACCCCAACAAGATCGTCTGCCTCGGCCTGAACTACGCCACGCACATCAAGGAGATGGGCCGCCCGACCCCGACCCATCCCACGCTGTTCGCCAAGTACGACGGAGCCCTCGTCGGCGCCCACGACGACATCCACATGCCCGCGGTGAGCGACGATCTCGACTGGGAAGCCGAACTGTGCGCCGTGATCGGACGCCCGACCCGGCACGTCGGCGAGAAGGAGGCCCTGGACGCCGTCGCCGGATACACGATCCTCAACGACGTCACCGTCCGGGACTGGCAGCACCGCACCCGTGAGTTCCTCTCCGGCAAGACCTTCGAGGCCACGACACCGGTGGGGCCCGCCCTGGTGACCTCCGACGAGCTTCCGCCCGGAGCCGCGGGCCTGGACATCGGATGCAGCGTCGACGGACACGCCATGCAGGAGTCGAACACCGCCGACCTGCTCTTCGACGTGGCGCACATCGTGTCCTACGTCAGCACCATCATCACGTTGCTTCCCGGTGATCTGATCGCCACCGGCACCCCGGGCGGTGTCGGGGCCGGGCGCGACCCGAAGGTCTTCCTGCGTCCTGGCCAGACACTGGTCACGCGCATCGAGGGGATCGGTGAGCTGAGCAACCGCGTGGTCAAGGACGATCCCGCGTGAGCCCGGCACGAGAAGCCTCGGGCCGAGACATCGTCCACCCGTGTGTCCCGCAGATCAGGTGAAGCGTCCCCCGCGGGCGCCTACCGTGAGCGCAACTCGACCGCGGACCGGGCGCTCGACATCCTGATGATGTTCGGCGAGAGGGAGCTGGTGGTCTCCGCGACGGCGGTCGCCGGGCGGCTCGGCGTCGCCCGCTCGACCGCCTACCGCTACTTCCAGTCCCTCGTGTCGAGCCGCTTCCTGGAGGAGGCGCCGGGCGGCGGCTTCCGGCTCGGTCTGCGCGTGATGGAGATCGCCCGGCTCGCCCGGCGCGGCTACGGACTCCCCGAGACCGCGCTGCCCGCCATGACGGCACTGTCCGAGCGGACGGGCGAGACCGTGCTCCTGACTCGGCGGGTGGGCGACCTGGTGGTGTGTGTCGAGACCGCCGAATCCGGACAACGTCGCGTCCGCATCTCCTACGAACGAGGCAGCGCGCTGCCGATCAACGCCGGCGCCTCGGCACATGTGCTCCTGGCCTGGAGCCCTGCGGACGAGGCGCGCCGTCTGCTCGAGGCCGCGCAACTGGAGCAGTTCACTCCCTCGACGCTGGTCGATGTCGACGCGCTGATGGAACGTCTGGAGGGGATCCGGGCCGCCGGGTACGCGATCTCGCGCGCCGAACTCGACCCCGACGTTCTCGGTGTCGCCGCCCCGGTCCGTGGCGACACGGGACAGGTCGTGGCGGCCGTGAGCGTGGCCGCGCTGGCCTCAAGGGTCCCGAGCGGGACGGAAGCCGACCTGGTGGGCCATGTGCTGGCCGCGGGACAGGAAATCTCCGACCGGATGCGCGTGGTGGCCGGCTGACGGCGACCCCCTTGTGGGTCGCCCTCCTTCACCGGCTTCACCGCGGCCGGCCGCCGCACACTCAAGGACGCCGTCGAAGGCGACGTCAAGCGCGTCTCGCTTGAGGAGCGCTGCCCGAACCGGGCGTCGCGCCCCTGACCGTCGCGGCGGCGGCGTGTCGCACTCACCGGTGTCACGCGGGCTGTGAAGGGCACGAACGACCTCGAACCCGCAGCCACAGAGGGCGCGGGCTTCTCTGGTCCGGCAGGGCCGGCCTGCCTCGCCTCCGCCATGACGAGCCTCCCCGATGCCTGGTGCCCGCGCCGTGTGCCGGTGCGGGCACCAGAGGGACCGGGCCACGAGTCTCGCCGTGGCGACTGGGCGGTGGACGACACCACGCCGGCCACGCCGCGTCCCCTCGGTCAGGAAGCGTCTACCGGGGGCCGGGAGACGGTGCCGAGCCGGAAGGAACCGCCGGGGGGCCGGGCAGCGGCGGCGGGGGAGGCGGCGGAGCCGTCCGCAGCGGGCGGAGCACCGCCGCCCAGCGAGCGAGTTCCGTGAGCATGGGCGCGACGGATCCTTCGGCGGGCGGCGGCGGGGTGAACACCCCGCCTTCGACGTGCTGCATGACGAAGGGGACCGAGACCCCTTCCGGGATCGGCATCATGCGCAGGGTCGTGACGATCTGTTTCATCACCTGCACGGAGCGCAGGCCGGCGGCGATGCCGCCGTAGCTGACGAAGCCGACCGGCGCGTACAGCCACTCGTTGTGGAGGTAGTCCACGGCGTTCAGCAGACTCACCGAGGGGCCGTAGTTGTACTCCGGGGTCACGAAGACGAAGGCGTCCGCCTCCTTGATCTTCGCGCTCCAGCGCCGGGTGTGCTCGTGCTCGTAGCGGCCCATCCGGGGAGGACCGGGCTCGTCGAGCAGCGGGAGGTCGTAGTCGGCGAGATCGACCAGCTCCACCTCGAAGCCGCCGTGCTTCTCGGCCGCCTCGGCAGCCCATTCGGCGATCGGCCGCGCCAGCCGGCCCGGCCTGGTGCTGCCCACGATGACCTGGAGTTTCATGGTGTTGTCCGTGCCGCTCACATCGGTCCCTTTCCGGGCGCCAGCTTCTTGAAGGGGCCCCAGTGCTCGGACAACCGGCCGTCGCTGAGGCGGAAGACGGCGAGGCTGTACCAGTCGTAGGTGCTGCCGGGGATCAGCGGGTCCGGGGTGGGCTGCCGCGTCATCACGCTCGCGAGCTCACCCTCGGCGATGATGTTGACCACGGCGGGTGGCGGCCCTCCGTCGATCGGCGCGTGACGGAGGTGTTCGATCAGCTGCTCGCGACCGTTTCCGGGGGCGTTCGGGTCGTGCTGGACGAAGTCCTCGGTGACGCGGCGCTTCATGATGTCGCGGATGCGCTCCTCGACGGCGTCGTCGCGGATCATCCGGGCCAGCTCGGCCACGAATTCGATCACGATCCGCTTGGTCGCGGCCACGTCCGGGTCGGGAGACGCCGCGACCGCGTCGATGTAGTCGGGGCGGTCCAGCCATGTTTGGTAGAGCTCGGGGGTGTGGAATTCGGCGATACCGTCCACGATGCTGAAATCGCTCATCGCGCGGGCTCCTTCTCGGGGGCGGCCACGCCACGCTGCGGCACGGCGGCGCCGACCATGGGGAACGGTTCGATCCCGAGGAGGCGTCGGCCGTTCTGCTCGGCGAGCGGGTCGACGCGGATGGCTCCGTGCGAGGTGACCACGCGTGCGTCGCGGACGAAGCGCTGGATCGGGTTGGACAGCGAGACGGTCGAGGAACCGAGCGTCTTCTGCAGCAGATTGATGGCGTCCTCGCAGAGGTTCGCCGCGTAGGCGAGCGCGAGGCTGATCTCGGACTCCTCCTCGTCGGTGAACTCGAGACCGGCGTCGGTCCGTGCGTCCACCTGGTCCGCGAAGCGTTCGATCGTCGACCCGGCCAGGACGATCATCGCCTGCGCGCGCCCGGCCGCCACCTGCGCGGAGGCCATCTCGGCGACGCTCGGGTAGGGCAGGGTGAACGGCTTGCGCCGCATCGCCTGTTCGGCGAAACAGGACAGCGCGCCGCGTGCCATGCCCAGCGTGATCGCGGTGCTGCTGAGCGCCACGGTCATCAACAGCGCCCGGCCGCTCTGCCTGAAGGCGGCGCCGCTGTAGTGGTGCCGGATCCGGTCGAGCCGCGGCGGAAACTCGGCGAGGTCGAGGAAGCGGTAGTCGGGGACGAAGATCTCCTCGGTGACCCGCAGGCTGTTGCTGGACGTTCCGGAGAGCCCCATGACGTGCCAGTCGTCGAGGATCTCGAACTGCTCCCGCTCCAGCACCACCACGCCGCGGCCGGTGCC
This sequence comes from Streptomyces sp. NPDC001381, assembly GCF_042895685.1. Taxonomy (NCBI): domain Bacteria; kingdom Bacillati; phylum Actinomycetota; class Actinomycetes; order Kitasatosporales; family Streptomycetaceae; genus Streptomyces; species Streptomyces sp. NPDC001381. Next base: position 314,775 of record NZ_JBIAWO010000005.1, read on the forward strand.
GCCGGCTTCCGCGGGGTCGAAGGCGACTCCCACCATCGCCCAGCGGGCGTGCTTGCAGCCGCTGCCGAAGGCCCACCGGCCGCTGACCATCCATCCGCCGTCGACCTTGCGAGCGTCCCCGACCGTCGTCGCGAACACCGAGGCGCCGACGAGGGCCGGACCCACCCAGCCCTCCACGTCCTTGCGGATCTCCTCGACCAGCTCCGGCTGGAGCCCGAGGAAGTTGCGCAGCCCGACACCGACGAAGGCGCTCCAGGCCGCCGAACCGTCACCCTCACCGAGCGCCGCGACGACCTCGACCAGGTCCCGCGCGCCCAGAGCGGTGCCGCCCCACTCGATCGGCATCGTCATGCGGTAGATGCCGGCCCCGTCGAGCGCTTTCAGCACGTCGGGGGTCAGCGCCCCGATCCGCTCCCCTTCGCGCGCCTGTTCCCTGATCAGCGGCTTGAGTTCGCGAATGCGGTCGCGCAGCTCGCGCCCGGCGTCGGTGAGCCACTGCGACTCGACTGCCCCGAACTCGGGGAGCGGGCCAGGCGGAGGCATCGGCGGCTCCCTGTGGGCAGTGGGCTGAGACATGGACTCTCCTTGCTGAGTAGGACGGCGAATTAAATGAACTGTACTGTGCAGTTCAGTACGCCTGTCAAGGCGATCGACCCCGCCGGAGTGGTGTGGCGGCGGGGCGGTCGGACCGAACCGCTCCAGGTCGTTGACAACGCCGAATCGCACGTATTGACTGCACTGGACCGTACAGTACGGAATGAATGCGAAGACCGACTCCCGGAGGGAACGTTGCAGGAGTACACGATCGTGGGCGGGGTCGCGCAGATCCATGACCCCGCCTTCTTCGAGGCGTGGATGCACCGCGATGACTTCGTCGACGCGCTGTCGGAGTCGCCGACAGCCGAGGTGACCGCGATGAAGCGCCTGGTCATCGAGTTCGAAGCGGCTCTCGCCCGGATGATGCTGAGCGGCCGGGTCGACGAACAGGTCGACGGCATCCTCGAGAAGTTCATCGTCGACGACTACATCCAGAACGATCCGAACGTGCCCGGCAACGGGCGTGCGTTCCTGGCGGACGGATTCCGCAAGATCCCCTTGACCGGGGACGCGCCACCCCCTCCCGTCGCGTTGATCGTCGAAGGCGACCTCGTCTGTCTGCTGATGCAGAAGCCGTGGCCCGATCCGACGGCCCCCGGCGCGACGTACGACTGGTTCATTCCCACCGTCTTCCGGATCCGGGACGGGAAGCTGGCCGAGCACTGGGGCGCGTACAAGAAGGGCGGCCATGACGCCGGGCCGGCGCCGGAGTAGCGCGTACACAGGTCCCGGCAACCCCCCGCCCGGATACCGGCGAACGATGGAGACGCGCTCAACGGTTCGCGCGTGACCGGAATCAAGAACGGTCGGAGCCCTCGCGCCGGAGACGCTCGGTCGTGAGCGAGACGCGGGTGTCGTCGAGCCCACGCTTCCCGCTGAATGCGGCGGCACGGCTCCGGGCGCTCCGGGAGTCCTTCGCCACGGCGCGCGTAGCGGCTGACGGCTTCGTACGTGGTCAGTCCGAAGCCGTCAGTGACGCCCTCGATGAATGCGTGCCCCGAGATGACCCAACTGGCCTCCGTGGTCGGGGACTTCGTCTGACTCCTGGTGCCTCGCGCAGGACAGATGGCCGGCGTCCGTGCCTGGCGGTCGATTCGCCGGTCGTGACGTGGCCGAAGCGGGTGCGGGCGCAGTCCTGCGCGAGGGCTCCCCGGTCGTCCCGCTCGTACTGACGGCCCGCTCATTCACCCTCTTGACGTGGCCGGAACCCTCCCCGTACCGTCCAGCTCGCACTGGACGGTACAGTCCAGTCGCTCTCGAGCCCATCACCGATGGGAAACACCGCGCCCGGTCCCGCTGCGGTGCCCCCTGATCACCAGCGCCCACAACTGAATAGCGCGGTCGTCACAGCCGACGCCCGCTTCTACCGAGTTCAAGGAGTTCCGATGTCTCCAACGACGAATCCATCGGAAACGCCGGGGTCTCCCCCCACGCCGGACCCGTCCGTGACGACACCGACGCGCGACGGCGCTCCGCCGAAGAACAGCTGGAAACAGTACGTCGCCGACTTCGTGAAGGCCCCCCGTCAGGCCAAGGCCGCACTCATGGGCAGTCTGCTGCTCGTCGCCATCAGCCCCTCCGCCCTCTCAGCACTCACTCCGTATGTCGCGCCGGCGTACGCGATGAAGACCGGCACGACGCCGTCGGACGCGATCCTTCTCTTCGTCACCGTGCCGCTCGTCATCGGCCCACTGCTCCTGCCGGTCGTCGGACGCTGGGTGGACCGGCAAGGAGCTCGGCGCGTTGCGATTCCAGCGGTGATCCTTTACGCGATCACCACCGCGGCCGTCCCGCTTGCCGCGGGGAGGACCTGGCTGCTGGAAACACTCCTCATTCTTGCGGCGATCTGTGGATTCGCCGCTAGCCTCGGGGTCGTCTTCAAGGTCATCTCGACGTGGTTTCCCGAGCACCGCGGGATCGGGTTCGGATTCGTCGGGGTGACGTCGAGTCTGGCCGGCGCCGTTCTCTCCCCGGTGTTCCAGTGGCTCGTCAACGGCGACGCCCCGGCGGTTCCCTCGGGAGGATCCCCTTCCACGGCGCCGCCGAGCGGCAAACCGCCGGTCTCGGCGGCCGACCCCGGGGTGTTCACGGGACTCGGCTGGGACGGCGTGTACTACGTGGTCGCGACAGCGATCGCCGTCATAGGCATCCCGGCCGTCCTCTGGCTCATCTCCGAACCAAAGGTCACTGTTCCTGCCGGCCCGAAGCTCCTGGAGGCCGATCTGCCCGGTGTGCCGTTCCGGCGGGCTGTTCGAACCCGCGCCTGGATCTTCATCGTGCTGCTCCTCACGTTCGTTTCCACCGGACCGGTCTCGGTACGCCAGAACGCCGTGGACCTCTTCGGCCAGAGCGGCATCGACGCCGCGACTGTGTCGCTCGGACTCTCCGTGCTCTTCAGCGCGTCGGTCGTCGGGCTGCTCGTCGCCGGAACCGTCCTCGACCGAGCGCGCCATCCGTGGATCGTGGCGGTGCTCATCGCGACGGTGCCGGTCGGTCTGGCGCTCGCGCTCATCAACGGCGGCTCTCTTGCGCTCTTCTACGTCGCCATGGCACTCCTCGGCTTCGCGACGGGCGCGGAATCGGCCCTCGGCCCGGCATTGATCGCCAAGTACCTCGGGCTGAAGTCGTTCGGATCGATGCAAGGTCTGACCCTCGCGATCACGGGCTCGGCTCTGGCGCTGGCGCCCTACGCCGTGAGTGCGATCCAGGCGAGTTCCGGCAGCTACACCCCTCCCCTCCTGATGCTCGTCGGGCTCACCGGGATCGGGGTCGTTCTCGCCGCACTGCTTCCGAAGTACCCGCGGCCGTGGGTGATGCAGACGCCCGCCGAGGACGATGTGCCCCGTCAGCCGACGGTCGCCTCATAGCCCCGCCGCCCGCGCGGAGGGGAGCAGTCGTTTCACGCCGATCCGGCAAGCGGTCTTGGCGGCCCTGACCCTGGGGCACGCCAAGCCGCCAAGCCGTTTTCTTCGGATCATCCGATCGTTGGTGGATGCGTGTCGTGTGTCGTGGAAGGGTGCTCACGACCGGCTGCGGACCGCCGACGGCCGCTGCCACGTCGTCACGCCCGGCCGGGCAGGTGACGCACCCGCATTCCCCGAGGTCATGACCCGGTTACGAGTGCCCCGCCCGATCGGCCGGCCGAGGACCACACCTAGTCCTGCGGTGCCAGGGTGCGCAGGACGTCGAACTCGTTGCCCTCGGGGTCAGCCATGACCACCCAGGTCCGGTCTGGGCCCTGGCCCACGTCCACCTTCACGGCGCCGAGACCGAGCAATCGGGTCACCTCTTCCTCGGTGCTGCCGTCGATCGGGCTGACGTCGAGGTGGAGCCGGTTCTTGACGGTCTTGCCCTCGGGCACACGGATGAACACCAGGGTGGGCGGCATCTGGCGGGCCCGGACCTCCTCGACGGTCGGCGCCCAGGAGCCGATCTCGACCTTGCCCTCGCTCCGGTCGAGCACCTTGAAGTCCAGGACCTCGCACCAGAAGGCCGCGAGCCTCTCCGGATCATGGCAGTCAACGGTCAACTCGGTGAACCTGCTTGTCATGCTTCTCCCCGATCGTGCGGACGGGGGCTCAGCCTAGGTCGCCCGCCCGACAGTTCCGAGAACTTCTCGGCCAGGGAGATCAAACGGGCTTGATCCGGAGGAGCCGCGCGCGCATGCGGCATCCGGCCGGTGTGCGTGACGACCGGCGGACAACCTGGGAACGCGCCGAGCCCGCCGCGCTGCGCAAGGAGAACGCTCAGCTCGAGCGCGCGACGATCGGGCAGATCCACACCGACTCCGGCGGGATCCACGGCTCGCCCCCCCCGTGCCCTCCTCAAGCGCGACGGTGTGACCGAGGGCCGCAAGAGCTTTGCCTGAACCTACCGCGACCCGTTGATCACCGCGCACCGGGAACGCGGCCGCCCGATCGTGCTCGTCTGGGACGCTCGACGCCCAACTCGCCATCGAGAACGAGCTGTTCACCGCCATGTGGGGCCGGCTGACGGTCTACCGGCTGCCGTCCCGTGCACCGGATCTCCGTCCGGTCGAGGGCATCTGGTCCTCGCCGTGGCGCGGATGGCTGTCCGGCGCCGCCGCAACACCTCGTCGACGGATGTCGCGCCGGACCCGGGCTGACGCCACACCGACGACAACCCGGGTCCGAGCTCGATGACCAGGGGGTGTTTCGAAAGTCCCGCACGGCACCCGCGCAGGACTTTCGAAACACCCCCTAGTTGCCTATGCGCTCACTGGCGCCGCTGGGTTCCGGCTCGCCGGCGGCCGGGCTCTGGGCGGGGCTCGGGTAGCGCGGCAGGAAGAGCGACAGGGCGAGGACGATCAGGCCTCCGGCGGTGAGGGCGACGAGCGTCGCGGTGTATCCACCTGTGCTCTCCGCCAGTCCCTGTGCCAGCACCGGGAAGATTCCGATGCCGACGAGGCTGACGATGCCCAGCGTGATGCCCTGGATCTGGGCGAAGGCCCGCATACCGAAGTAGCGCCCCACCAGGTACGGTCCGGTCGTGGACTCGGCGCCGACCACGATTCCAAGCAGGGCCATGGTGAGGAACAGGGCCCACATGCCTCCCGTGGCGGCGAAGACCATGACCATGCCGAGCACCAGGCACACCATGAACGGCACGAAGGCACGAGGGGTGCGGGACCGGTCGAGGACCAGGCCCGCGAGGATCTGCCCGGCGACGGATGTCACCAGCATGGCCGACACCGACAGGGACACCTCGGTGGCGGAATAGCCCTGCTCGCCGAAGAGTGCCACGGCGTTCAGGCGCACACTCATCGCCACACCCGCCGCCACGGTCAGCACCAGCACCGTGTACCACCAGGCCCGGGTCTTCAGCGCCCGGCCTAGGGGGAGTCCGGGCAACTCCTTGGGCGCGGGCCGGCCCCTTCCCTTCGGCGGGACGGCGTTCCCAGGGGTGAGCGGTGCCGATGCGGGCTCGTACAACAGGAGGTACTGGGCAGGGAAGACGATCAGCAGGATGCACCCGCCTGTCAGCAGGTACGTCGTCCTCCAGCCGAAGTGGTCGATGGACAGCTGGCTCAGGGGCGAGAGGGCGGCACCGGCAAGGCTGGAGGTCGCGCCGATGAGCAGGGAGTAGCCCAGCCCGCGGTGCTGGGGGAACCACTCCGCAATGACCTTGTAGACCACGCCGAGAATGGAGGTGTATCCCAGAGCCGTGCTCACGAGCAGGACCGCCGTGAGTACGACGCCGTTCGCGCCCACGAGCGCCACCGCGGCCGTCGAGAGCGCGTAGAGGGCGGTGCCCGGAACGGCGACCGCCCGGGCGCCCCAGCGGTCGACCAGACGGCCGGCCAGGGGCAGCACGAAGGGGGCGGCCACGGTGGGGACGTTGAAGATGGTCAGCGTTTCCGAGTGGGACCAGCCGAAGTCCTCGGCGACCGGGTCGATGAGGAACGTGACGGCTGTGACGAGAGCCGGGGGACTCAGGACCATGGCGAGCACGCAGGCGATCGCTGCTTTCCAGGCCGGTGTGGGATAGCCACGCAATGCGGACACGGACTCCCGAAGGGAGGCGGGGGCAGGGGCGTCCGGCCGGCCGGGCGGAGCGAATTCCGTGTGGGGCTGGGGCGGGGACATCGTCGTCCTTCCTCGCGCAAGGAGATGGCGGCCGCCGGCTGAGCGGGCGGGGCGGGCTCGTGTGGCCAGTGGCTCGCTGAGGGCGTCGAGCGCCGAGCGGCACTCCGACGCGATGCACTGTACGGTTCAGTGCACTGCGTCGGTCAAGGGGCCTGCGTGAATCGAGTGGCCATCCCCGCCCCGGAAGGGGAGCTCGGGAGAGGTCGGAACGTGCGGTGTTCGGGCGTCCCGCGGGAGTGCCCGGGAACGCCGGGGCGCGGAAGGTCCCGCCTCCCGCGCCCGGTGCGTTGGTCAGGAGTTCGCCCGTGACAGCCAGGGGAAGACCTGGCTGATCGCACTGTCGGGTACATCCGGCCGGTCGTCGGCGCTCAGGCCCCGCAGGAAGATGGCCGTCGTCCATCTGGCGTACGCTTCGAGGCGCGCCGGGTCACGGTCGGCCTCCAGATCCAGCAGCGCGTCCATCTGCGGTCCGGCCGCCGTCATGCGCACGAACAGTCCCGCGTAGGCCTCCGCGTCGGAAAGGGCGTAGCCGCGCTGCCGTGCATCCTCGCGGAGCGCCACGGCCACCAGATCGACGACATGGGGTACGCCGAGGGACCGCATCGTCTCGGTCAGCTCGGGGCGGCGGGCCGCCTCGACCGTCAGGACGCGAATGAAGGCCAGATAGTTCGGGGCGGTCGTGGCCTGGAGGAGCTTCAGGGCGATGCGCGCCAGCCTCTCCTGGGGATCGTCGACGGAGGCGAGCATCGTCTGGTCCAGGTCGAAGTCGAGCGAGGACCCTCCGCGGGCGATCACCGCACGGAACAGTTCCAGCTTGTCGCCGAAGTGGGCGTAGACGGTCGTCTTCGAGACGCCGGCCTGTGCCGCCACGGCATCCATCGAGGTTTGATCGAAGCCGAGTTCGAGGAACAGCTCGACGGCCGCGTCGAGAATGGATTCCCGCTTGCTCCGCCCGCCTGCGCCCGCGCGCTGGGGGCGCTCCCGTTCAGCCATCTCACTCCTCGCACGAGTCCCGGTCCCGGTGGGGGCCGGTACACATCTCTCTCTTGACCTGTCGCTGTACCCTACCGTACGGTTCAACTGGACTGAACGGTGCAGTGCAGTCGCAACGCCAAGGAGCCCTGTGAGCAAGCCTTCCTCTCCGACCACTTCCGGAGCCGAGTCGGCCACCACGGCTGACGATCGGCGCCCCTCTCCGCACCTCAGCGAGCGCGGCCGGCGGATCCGGGACGAGACACGCGCTCTCATCCCCCTGCTGCGGGAGGAAGCACAGGAAGGCGACGTGCTCGGCGCACTGACCCCCGAGACGCTGAGGGCGATCCACGAAGCGGGTGTCTTCAAGATCGCCCTGCCCGTCGAGCTGGGTGGCTGTGCTCTCGGGGCGCGAGACACCGTGGAGGTCATCACGGCGCTCGGCGAAGGCGACGGATCCGCCGCCTGGACGGTCTTCGTGGCCGGCGGCATCCGCAATGTCCTCGGCTTCCCCCAGCAGACCGTCGACGAGGTCTTCAAGGAGATCGACACCTGGATCGGGCCTCTGGTCGTCGGTGCCTCCGTGTTCTCCACGAGCGTCGGATCGGCCCGCCGGGCGGACGGCGGGTGGCTGGTTTCCGGGAAGTGGGCGTTCGGCAGCGGCTGCAAGCACGCGGCCTGGGCGGCCGTGGGCGTGACCCACGAGGACGCGGAAGGCCGGCCGGGCCGGGGGATGGCGCTGCTGAGCCGCGAGCAGTACACGATCCTGGACGACTGGAAGGTCACGGGCCTGAAGGCCACCTCCAGCAACAAAGCCGTTCAACCTGCCCTACCCCACCGTGGCGGACATGCCGTCGACCCAGGTGGCCGCCGGTACGGCCCGCGCGATGATCAACGCCGCGGAGGCGACCGTCCTCGGCCACGCCGACGAGGTGGACCGCCGCGCCCTGGCCGGGATCGACTTCACGGGCGCCGAGGAGTCCGAGATCACGATGGACCTCGTCTACGCGGTGCGGCTGTGCGCGGAGGCCATCGACAAGCTCCAACTCGCCCTCGGTTCCTCCACGGTGAGCCTCAAGAACCCGATCCAGCGCTTCGCGCGGGACGTGCGCGTGCTGGCCACCCATGGCGCGATCCGCTTCGACCCGCTGGCCGAGCTGAGCGGCCGCCAGCTCCTCGGACTCGAACCGTTTCCCATGTTCGCCGGCGGCGTGCCCCAGGTGGGCTGAGGGCCTGCCGCCGCACAGGAAGAGAGAACGACCATGTCGATCAATGAGCACGGGTCCCAGGGGTTCATGAATCCGGGCTCCGGCCTCGAGTCACAGCCCACAGCAGTGGCACCGACGGATGCGCGGGCCCTGCGGGACGCGTTCGGCCGATTCCCGAGCGGGGTGATCGCGGTGTGCGGGATGGTGGACGATCGCCCCGTCGGGATGGCGGTGAGCTCCTTCACCTCCGTATCGCTCGCTCCGCCCCTCGTCTCGGTGTGCCTTCAGACCTCGTCCCGCACCTGGCCGAAGCTCAGGCAGCTGCCATGGCTGGGTCTGAGCGTCCTGGGCGAGCAGCAGGGCGCGGTGTGCCGCGCGCTGGCAGGTGCGGAGGAGACCCGGTTCGCCGAGGTGCACTGGGAGGCGACCGGAGAAGGAGCGGTGGTCCTTCCCGGGGCGGTCACCTGGTACACCTGCGCGCTCCGCGCCGAACTCCCGGCGGGCGACCACACCATCGCCCTGCTGGAGATCGACCGCCTGTGGACGCTGCCCTCGGCCGAGCCCCTGGTCTTCCACGGAAGCCGCTTCCGGCGGCTCGACGACGGCGACAGGTCGGCTGTCCCCGCCTGACAGGGTCAGCCGCTGATGAAGGCGCCGACGCCGGACCCGACGAGCCCCGGCGAGACCGGCCCGACGATGCCCAAGTCCGAAGAAAGAGAACTGAGATGACGATGACGTCGCCCAAAGTGAGCAGGTTCCCCGAATCGCCCTATCTCAGCGAGGAGGGACGGCGCATGCGCGACGCGGTGCGCGCGGCGGCGCCCGGCCTGGCCGAACGTGCCCGCGAGGGGGAGTTGCAGGGCGCACTCACACCCGGGACGGTCTCCGTACTGCACGAGATCGGAGTGTTCCGCATCACCCTCCCGGTGGAGCTGGGCGGGTTCGCGTCCGGCGCACGCGACACCATGGAGGTCGTACGTGAGCTCGGACGCGTCGACGCGTCGGCCGGCTGGACGGTGATCGTCTCCAGCGCGACCCGAACCGCGCTCACGTTCGACGACCGTGTGAAGGACGAGGTCTTCGCCGACGTCGAGACCTGGCAGGGGCCACTCATGTTCGGTGCCACCGTCTTCGCACCGAAGGTCGGCGACGGCCGCAAGGTCGAAGGCGGCTTCATGGTGAAGGGGAAGTGGTCCTTCGGGAGTGGCTGCAAGATCGCGAAGTGGGCCACGGTCGGATTCGAGTACGACGACCCGGACACCGGAGAACGGCGTCGTGCGATGGGGCTTCTCACCCAGGACCAGTACACGATCGTCGACGACTGGCACGTCATGGGCCTGAGTGCCACGTCGAGCAACAGTGTGCGGGCCGACGAGGAAGTGTTCGTCCCCGAGTACCGGGTCATCCACACCATGGACATGCTCGCGCGCACGGAGACCCTGCGCGGCAAGTACCAGGGACTCGGATTCATGCACTCCTCGATCGGAACCATGCTCGCCACCACGGCGGGGTTCGCGGCGCTCGCCCTGGGCATGGCCGAGGGCGCTTTCAAGGCCTTCGTCGAGCAGGCCGCCAAGCGGCCGCCGTTCAACCTGCCGTATCCGACCATGGCCGACATGGCCTCGACTCAGGTCGTGGCAGGCAAGGCGAGGGCCGTCATCAACACGGCCGCGGCGGTCATCGAGCGGCAGGTCGACGAGATCGACCGGCGCGCGTTGGCGGGTGAGGACTTCCACCCGTCGGAGGAACCGGAGATCACGATGGACTTCGTCCATCAGATCCACGCCTGTCTCCAGGTGATCGACGGGCTGCAGCTGGCACTCGGTTCCTCGACCGTCGGCCTGTCCAACCCGATCCAGCGCTTCGTCCGGGACGTGCACGTGCTGGCGACCCACGGCGCGTTCCGGATCGACCCGATGGCCGAGATCAACGGTCGGGGCATCTTCGGGCTGGAGCCGTTGCCGATGCTGGCCGCCCTCAGTTCGCCCCCGCCGGGGAAGATGCCCCCGCAGGCGGCCGACGGCAGGTTCCCGGGCCCGGTACCGCACCCCGCGTGACCCCCGCCTCCACGTGAGGGCTGCGGCGACACCGGTGACCGCGGGCAAGTGCCCGGCTTTCCGCTCGTGGTGACGCCGCAGCGGCGTCACCTCCGGCATCTCGCGGTCGCTGTGCCGACGAGCGACGGATGCCCGGAGCACGAGGGCTCGGCCGTGACGTGTGCCGAGCGCTCCACGGATCTCCCGCAGACCCTTCCCCGCCTGATGCGCCGTCGGCCACCGGGCCACCCCGGCTCCCACTCGCCCGCCCCCATTCCGGAGAACCCGATGAGTGACTCCCTCTCTGTGGCGCGCTCGCCGGAGGAAAAGCGACACTCCTCCGACGGGCAGAGCCGGTTCGGCCTCATCTACGCCGGCCTGATGGCCGTGATGCTGCTGGCTTCACTCGACCAGACCATCGTCAGCACCGCCCTGCCCACGGTCGTCGGCGAACTGCACGGCATGACCCATATGGCCTGGGTGACCACGGCCTACATTCTGGCCGCCACCGTGGTGATGCCCGTCTACGGCCGCATCGGTGACCTGCTCGGCCGTAAGAACCTCTACAGCGGCGGAATCATCGTCTTCCTCGCAGGTTCCGTGATCGCCGGATCCGCGCAGGACATGACGATGCTGATCATCGGCCGGGCCGTCCAGGGGCTGGGCGGCGGCGGGCTGATGATCACCTCGCAGGCGATCGTCGCCGACCTGGTGCCGCCCCGCGAGCGCGCGAAGTACATGGCTCCGATCGGTGTCGTCTTCGCCCTGGCATCGGTCGTCGGCCCGCTGCTCGGCGGTTGGTTCACCGACAGCATCGGCTGGCGCTGGTGTTTCTGGATCAACCTGCCGGTCGGCCTGCTCGCCCTCGCCGTGTGCAGCGTGGCGCTGCACCTGCCGCGCAAGGCACTGAAGGCCACGATCGACTACATCGGCATCACGCTCATGACGGTGGCCGTCGCCTGCACCGTCCTGGTCGCGGACTGGGGCGGCACCGACTACGCCTGGAGCGACCCGCTGGTCCTCGGTCTCACCGGGGCGGGCGTGGGATCCTGGATCCTGTTCTTCTCCTCGCAGAGCCGTGCGGCCGAACCGATCGTCCCGCTGCGCCTGTTCCGCAGCCCCGTCTTCGACATCGCCACCCTCATCGGCATGATCGTGATCGGTGTCGGGATGTTCGCGGTCGTCAGCTACATGCCGACGTATGTGCAGATGGTCTATGGCGTCACCGCCGCACAGTCAGGCTGGCTCCTGCTGCCGATGGTGGTCGGCCTGATGGGCGCGAGTCTGCCGGTCGGTCAGCGGATGAGCCGGACCGGCCGCTACAGGATCTACCCGATCGCCGGTTCACTCGTCATCACCGTCACGTCGCTGATGCTCTCCACGCTCGAGGCGGGCACCCCGCTCGCGCTGCTCTGCGGGTATCTCCTCCTGATGGGCGTGGGTGTCGGCCTCATGTCCCAGACCCTCGTCCTGGCCGTGCAGAACGCCTTCCCACCCGCCGACGTGGGCACCGCGACCGCCGCCAACAACTTCTACCGCGAGATCGGTGCGACGGTCGGGACCGCGGCAGTCGGCGCAGTCTTCACCAGCCGACTGACCGACCAGCTCAGCACCCGGCTGTCGTCGAGCGACCTCAAGGCGGTCGGTGACACGGACTCCCTGACACCCGCACTCGTTCACGCCCTGCCGGCCCGTGTCCAGGACGCCGTGGTCGCGGCCTACCAGCACGCCCTGACCCCGGTCTTCGGCTACGTGGTCCCGCTGTTCCTCGTCGGTGTCGTGCTGGCCGTCGTGCTTCCCGAGAAGCGGCTCGCCGGTGGCGACTCCCACAGACCGGCCGGGGAGACAGCGGGGCGAGCGCCCGGAGGACCGGAGACGAAGGCGAGGTGACCGGGCCGTGGGGCACAGTCTGCATCGGTTCACCTCTTCGGAGAGCCGACGAACAGGACATTCGCTGCGGGTTCAGTACCCGCCGTGCGCCCGCAGGTGTTCGAGCAGCAGGCGGCTCAGGGTTTCGGGCGCCTCCTCGGGGATCCAGTGGCTGACGCCCTGGAGGGTCTCGAACCGGTACGGCCCATTGACCCATCGCGCGGTCTCCTGTGCGGCTGCCCGTCCGAACGCGCTGTCCTCCGTGCTCCAGACGTACAGGGTGGGCACGTCGACGACCCCGATCGCGCCCTCGGGGCGGCCGGCCCGGTACCAGTTCAGCGCCGCGGTGAGAGCGCCCGGCCGGGACAGGTGCGACACGTAGGCGTCGGCATGGTCCCGCGGGACCCTTCCGGCGAAGAAGTCGCGAAGCTCCTGGGCATCGTGGGCGAGCATGCGTTCCTCGGTGGCGGGTGTCTCACGCCAGTCGATCATGTAGTGGGAGCGTTCGCGCTGATCCCGGTCGGTGCGCAGGGTGGTGGCCAGAGCGCCGGGGTGCGGGGTGGAGACAACCGTCAGGGTGCGCACGCGGCCGGGGTGGGCGTGGGCGGTCCACCAGGCCACCGCGCCTCCCCAGTCATGGCCGACCAGGTCGAACGCCGCCCAGCCCAGTGCCTCGCCGATCGCCACCACGTCGTCGACGAGAAGGCTGATGTGATAGTCCCCGGGCCGCAGGGGGCGGACGCCGGGGGAGTACCCGCGCTGGTCTGGTGCCACCACCCGGTAGCCCTGCGCGGCCAACGCCTCGATCTGCCGCTGCCACGCCAGCGCCGTCTGCGGGAAGCCGTGCAGGAGCAGTACCGGGCGGCCCTCGGGCGGACCCGCCGCGATCACGTCGAACACACCTGCACCTGTGGAGATGCCCAGCTGAGTCACGACTCACCTTCCCATACCGACTGGTCGGTACCCTCCAGGGGAGGGGGTGGCCTGTCAAGACCCGCCACTGGTTGAACTTGACGCCGAATTCAAATATAACCGGTCGGAAGGCCGACCCTTGGCACACCCGGGGCCATGACATGTCATCGATCGCCTGAAGAGACGGTCGTTGGGCCCTCTCCGCACCGCGGTCGGCGTGCGGCGCCGCCCATCGGCAAGCGAGCCCGGCTCACAGAGCCCGGAGTGCAGGCCCCGAAGCCCCCGGATCAACCGGACCAACAGGAAACAGCGAGGCGACATGAGGGAAGCAGTCATCGTTTCGACGGCGCGGACGCCGATCGGGAAGGCCTACCGCGGCGCGTTCAACGACACCCAGGCGCAGGAACTTGCCGCCCATGCTCTCTCGCACGCGGTGCAGCGCGCCGGGCTCGAGGGGGGTGAGGTCGAGGACGTGATCTTCGGCTGCGCCGTGCAGCAGGGGTCCTCGGGTTTCAATGTCGCGCGTCAGGCCGCCCTGCGTGCCGGGCTTCCGGACGTCGTGTCGGGGATGACCATCGACCGGCAGTGCTCCTCGGGCCTGATGGCCATTGCGACGGCCGCCAAGCAGATCGTCGCGGACGGAATGCAGGTCGCTGTCGGCGGCGGTGTCGAGTCGATCTCCTTGGTGCAGAACGACCACATGAACACCCATCGCATGACGGATCCCTGGCTGGTCGAGCACGCGCCGGACATCTACATGCCCATGCTGCACACGGCGGAGATCGTCGCCGAACGCTACGGCGTGAGCCGGGAACGCCAGGACGAGTTCGCGCTGGTGTCGCAGCAGCGCACCGCGGCGGCGCAGGAGGCCGGTCGGTTCGACCAGGAGATCGTCGCGCTCGACAGCGTCAAGAAGGTCCTGGACAAGCAGTCCGGGGAGGTCCGGGACGAGGCCGTGACCCTGACCCGCGACGAGGGCAACCGCGCGTCGACGACGCTCGAGGGCCTGGCCGGGTTGGCGCCGGTGCTGCCGGACGGTCGGGTGAGTGCCCGTTCCCGTGTCACGGCCGGCAACTCCTCGCAGTTGTCGGACGGGGCCTCGGCGTCGGTGCTGATGGAGTCGAAGGAGGCCGAGCGCCGGGGACTCGAACCGCTTGGTGTCTACCGGGGTATGACCGTCGCCGGTTGCGGGCCGGACGAGATGGGCATCGGGCCGGTGTTCGCCATTCCGAAGCTGCTGAAGCAGCACGACCTCACCGTCGACGACATCGGCCTGTGGGAACTCAACGAGGCGTTCGCCTCCCAGGCGCTGTACTGCCGGGACGAACTGCGCATCGACCCGGAGCGGTTCAACGTCAACGGCGGCGCCATCTCGGTCGGTCATCCGTACGGAATGACCGGTGCCCGGCTTGTGGGGCATGCCCTCATCGAGGGCAAGCGCCGGGGGGTGCGGTATGTGGTGATTTCGATGTGCATCGGCGGCGGAATGGGCGCGGCCGGACTGTTCGAGGTCGCCTGAGGTGTCGAGCGCGACGGACACGGCACGCACCGCGGTCCTCGTGGACTTCGGCGGCGTCATCACCTCCAGTGTGCTGCGGGCCTTCACCGACTTCGGCGCCTCGCTCGGCGGCGACCCGCGCCTGCCGCTGGACCTCCTCGGCCGGGACGAGGCGTCACGCACCCTCCTGGCCGACCACGAGTGCGGCCGTATCGACGCCGAAGCCTTCGAGCGAGGATTCGCCGCACGGCTCCGTGCCCATGGTGCCGACGTGGTGGCCGAGGGGCTCACGGCCCGCATGCAGGCGGGAATGTCGATCGACCAGGACATGCTCGCGCTGCTCGGTGATCTCCGCGCCGCGGGCCGTCCCGTTGCGCTCGTGTCCAATTCGTTCGGCACCGGAACCTACGACGGCGTCGAACTCGACGCCGTCGCCGATGCGATCGTCATCTCCGGTGAGGTCGGGATCCGCAAGCCCTCCCGGCGGATCTACGCGATCGCGTGCGAACGCCTCGGCGTCGACCCCGAGGAGGCAGTCATGATCGACGATCTGCGGCAGAACCTCGACGGAGCGGCACGGATCGGAATCGGGGGCGTACTGCACACCAACGCCGCCGACACCCGCCGCCAACTCGCCGAACGCTTCGGGATCACCACCTGACGATCCGGCGACGGGCGCAGTGAGGTCGGTCATCCGGCCGCGCCGCCCGAGGACCTGATGCCGAAGCCGGGCCAAGTCAACCCGTCGGTGAAGGTGCGACCCGCACCCTTGCCTGCTCACATCCCGGAAGGCACCGCCCATGACCAGCGTTTTCGATCCAGTGCGCCGCCACGCGGCCGCCGCCTGAGCCCGCGCCCTCCCGGTTTGTGATGGTGATGTCGGATTCAAGTACAGTTCCTGGAATGGAGACCACTGCGCCCGAGGAGCTGGACGGCGAGCAGGCACCGCCCATGGCGCCCCTCTCGCACCTTCGCGAGCCGCCCACGACGAAGCGCGGAGCGCGGACCCGGGCCGCTCTGGTGAAGGCCGCGCGGAAGGTGTTCGAACGGGACGGCTACCTCGACACCCGCCTGACCGACATCACCAAAGAGGCCCAGTGCGCGGCGGGATCCTTCTACACCTACTTCGCCAACAAGGAAGAGGTGCTTGCCGCCGTCCTTCTGGAGGCGCAGGAGGACATGATGCACCCCGGCATGGGCCGGGTGCAGGGTACCGACGACCCTTATGCGGTGCTCGAGGCGAGCAATCGCGCGTATCTCGAGGCGTACAAACGGAACGCCAGGCTGATGGGCCTGCTCGAGCAGGTTGCCCAAGTGGAGCCGCTGTTCCGTGAGTTCCGCGGGCGGCGCGCCGACGCGTTCATCCGCCGCAATGCCCGCGGCATCGCCGACCTGCAGGCGCGGGGGGTCGCAGACCGCGAGGTCGATCCGATGATGGCCTCCCGTGCGCTGTCGGGCATGGTCAGCGTCATGGCCTACAACGCCTTCGTGCTCGGCGAACGGCAAGGGCAAGGGGCGGCGGTGGACTTCGAGGAGCTCGTGTCCACGGTCACGCGGCTCTGGGCGAACGCCCTCCGCTTCCCCGGCCACCGCTGATCCAGCGGCTGGACCGCCCACCTCACAGCACCCGGTACCGCCGGGTGCTCTTCTTTTTCTCGCCTCCGTCGCGGGGCCGGTCGGAAGCCGTTCTGCGCGGGCGCCACGCATCCTGCTATTGAACTTGACGTCGGATTCAATTATACAGGTCGGCAAGAGCGCGGTCCCGTGATCTCGGGCCCCTGCCCCAGCCTCGCCCGCCACCGAGAGGGTTCGCTGTGAACGTTGCACAAAGAGTCGCCGTCGTCACCGGAGGTGGCGCAGGCATCGGCAGCGCGCTGGTCGCACGGCTCGCTCGGGAGGGTGCCCGGGTCGTCGTCGCGGACCTCGACGCGGACGGCGCGCGGGCGGTGTCGGAGAGAGTCAACGCCGACCGTCCGGGAAGCACCGTCAGCGCCGGCGCGGACGTGTCGGACACCGAGCAGATCCAGCGGTTGGTCGACCTGGCGGAGAGCGCCTTCGGCCCGGTCGATCTCTACTTCGCGAACGCGGGCATCGCCGGGGCGCCCGGCCTCGACGCGAGCGAGCAGGACTGGGACCGTTCGATCGACGTCAACCTGCGAGCACACATCCGCGCGGCAAGGCTGCTGGTACCGCGGTGGCTCGAGCGGGGTGAGGGCTACTTCGTCAGTACGGCCTCGGCGGCCGGACTGCTCACCCAGATCGGCTCCGCCACGTACGCCGTCACCAAGCACGCGGCCGTCGCCTTCGCCGAATGGCTGAGTGTCACCTACGGCGATCGCGGGGTCCGTGTCAGCTGTCTGTGCCCGATGGGGGTGAACACCAAGCTGCTGTTCGCCGGGGAGGACTCCGGAGACGCGCTGGGAAGGGCTGCGACGCGGGCCGTCACCTCCGCCGGTGACGTCCTGGAGCCGGCCGAAGTCGCCGACGCCGTCCTGGCCGCCGTCGAGGACGAGCGCTTCCTCGTCCTGCCGCACACGGACGTTCTCGAGATGTACAAGCACAAGGGCTCGGACTACGACCGGTGGCTGCGCGGAATGCGCCGGTATCAGAGCTCCCTGCTGGCGCAGGCATGACCGGCGCGCCGGGCGACCTCGTCCTCGCCGAACACCGAGGGCCGGTGCAGGTGCTCACGTTCAACCGGCCCGCCAAGCTGAACGCCTGGACGGACGAACTCGAGGACCGCTATGTCGCGCTGCTCGACGCCGCCGAGGACGACCCGGACGTACGCGCCGTCGTGGTCACCGGCGCGGGACGCGGATTCTGCGCCGGAGCCGACCTGCAACGACTGCGGGCGGTCGGCGAGGTGTCCGAGGCGGACAGGGCACGGCGCCGTCCGCGGGACGTTCCGCGGACCCTGCGCAAACCACTGATCGGAGCGATCAACGGAGTGGCCGCCGGCCTGGGCATGGTGGAGGCGCTCTACTGCGACGTTCGCTTCGGCTCGTCCGCTGCCCGGTTCACCACGGCATTCGCGCAACGCGGGCTGATCGCCGAGTACGGGATCTCCTGGCTGTTGCCCCGGCTGGTGGGGCACAGCCGGGCGGCGGACCTGCTGCTGTCGAGCCGCATGGTGGATGCCGAGGAGGCCTTCCGTGTCGGACTCCTCGACCACCTGGTCCCCACCGGCGGCGTGGTGGATGCCGCCGTCGCGTACGCAGCCGATCTGGCGAGCCGCTGCTCCCCGGCCTCCATGGCCACCATCAAGAGCCAACTGAGCAACGACGCGGACGGCACCTACGCCGATTCCGTGACCCGGGCGGAAGGCCTCATGCTCCAGGCGTTCCGCGGGTCCGATGTCGTCGAAGGCGTGGCCAGTCACCTGGACAGGCGCCCTCCCCGCTTTCCCTCCCTACCCGTCAGGAGTTCGGATGTCCCTGTTTGAGATGTCGGACCGCGCCGAGAAGTACCGGGCGGATCTGCTCGAGTTCATGGATGCGCACATCTACCCCGCCGAGGCGGTGTACCACGAGCAGATGCGCGCCTCGGGTGACCCGCACTTCCACCCGCCGATCCTCGAGGAGCTCAAGGCGGAGGCGCGCAGGCGCGGGCTGTGGAACCTTTTCCACCCGCACCCGGAGTGGGGCCCGGGCCTGACGAACTTCGAGTACGCGCCGCTGGCGGAGATCATGGGCCGCAGCCACATCGCCTCCGAGGCGTGCAACTGCAACGCGCCCGACACCGGCAACATGGAGGTGCTCACGCTGTTCGGCACCGAGGAGCACAAGGAGAAGTACCTCAAGCCCCTGCTCGACGGAACGATGGCCTCGGCCTTCGCGATGACCGAGCCCGCGGTCGCCAGCTCCGACGCCACCAACATCGAGCTGCGGATGGAGCGCGACGGCGACGCCTACGTGCTCGACGGCCGCAAGTGGTTCGCCTCGAACGCGATGCACAAGAACTGCAAGGTGCTCATCGTGATGGGCAAGACCGACCCCACGGCGGCCCCGCATCGCCAGCAGTCGATGATGGTCGTCCCGATCGACGCCCCCGGGGTCACCGTGGTCCGCAACCTCCCGGTGTTCGGGTACGCGGACCGCGAGGGCCATGCGGAGATCGTCTTCGAGAATGTCCGGGTGCCGGCCAAGGACCTGCTCAAGGGGGAGGGCGAGGGGTTCGCGATCAGCCAGGCCCGGCTCGGCCCCGGTCGTATCCACCACTGCATGCGGGCCATCGGCGCGGCCGAGCGGGCGCTGGAACTGATGTGCCGTCGCGCACAGTCACGGGTGACCTTCGGCAGCCCGGTTGCCGAACGGTCCAACATCCAGGACTGGATCGCGGAAGCGCGCATCGACATCGAGATGATCCGCCTGCTCACGCTCAAGGCCGCGTATCTCATGGACACGGTCGGGAACAAGGAAGCACGCACCGAGATCGCGGCCATCAAGGTCGCTGCCCCCAACATCGCGCTGAAGATCGTCGACCGCGCCATTCAGGTGCACGGGGGAGCGGGAGTGACCGACGACTTCCCCTTGGCGATGATGTACGCGGGACTGCGGACGTTGCGGCTGGCGGACGGTCCGGACGAGGTGCACAAGCGGGCCATCGCCAGGCAGGAACTGCGGCAGTACCGCGACACGGCGACGGCGGCGGTGAGCTGAGATGACAGGACTCGATCTCACCGGTCGGACCGCCGTTGTCACCGGGGCCTCGCGCGGTATCGGGCTGGCGATCGCCCGGGCCCTCGCCGCGGCCGGCGGAAACGTCGTCCTCACCTCCCGTTCCCAGGAGGCGGCGGACGCCGCCGCGGCTCAGGTCGAGGGCACAGCGGTCGGCGTCGGTGCGCACGCGGTCGACGAAGAGGCGGCCAGGCGCTGTGTGGATCTGACGCTCGAGCGCTTCGGCAGCCTGGACATCCTCGTCAACAACGCGGGGACCAACCCGGCCTACGGGCCGGTCATCGACCAGGACCACGGTCGGTTCGCGAAGACCTTCGACGTGAACCTGTGGGCGCCGGTCCTGTGGACGGGTCTGGCCACCCGGGCCTGGATGGGGGAGCACGGCGGAGCTGTCGTCAACACCGCGTCGGTGGGCGGCATGGTCTCCGAGGCGAACATCGGGTTGTACAACGCCTCCAAGGCCGCGCTGATCCATCTCACCGGGCAGCTGGCCCTGGAACTCTCGCCGAAGGTACGCGTCAACGCCGTGGCACCGGGTGTGGTGCGCACGAAGCTGGCCGAGGCGCTGTGGAAGGAACACGAGCAGGCGGTGTCCGCCTCGGTGGCGCTGGGCCGCATAGGAGAGCCTGCCGACATCGCCTCCGCGGTCGCCTTCCTCGTCTCGGACGCCGCGAGTTGGGTCACGGGCCAGACCATGGTGATCGACGGGGGGCAACTTCTCGGTGACGCCCTCCCGTTCAGGCAGGGGGCCGGCGTCGGTGTCTAGCGCGGACATCGTCGGAATCGACGCCGCGGCGGTGGGCCGCTGGTTCGCGAGGTGGCCCGCGAGGCGCGGATTCTGACCGCCCTGGAGGGCACCGCCGTCCCGACCCCACGGGTGCTCGGGCTGACCGGTGATCCCTCCGTGACCGATGTCCCGCTGCTGCTCATGGAGTTCGTGGACGGCGAGGTCGTCGCCAGGATGCGGTCTGGCCGGCCACAAGCCGTACGCGCGGCGTAGCGCGAACTGACGCTCGTGCACGGCGACTTCCATCTGCGCAACGTCATCACCTCCCACGACAGCGGGGAGGTGACCGCGGTGCTCGACTGGGAGCTGTCCACGCCGGGGGATCCGTCGGCGGACATGGGCACCCTGCTCGCCTACTGGCCGGCCAAGGGTGAGGACACCCCTGGCGACCTCGCCGCGACGGCTCTCGACGGCTTCCCGCCCCGTGAGGAACTCGTGGCGGCCTACTCGGCGGCCTCGGGACGCGACCTGACGGCGCTGGGCTACTCGCATGCGATGGGACCTGTGGAAGGTAGCGATCATCGCGGCGGGCGTCATGCGCCGTGCGATGGACGAACCGCGGAACAGGGCCGCGTCCGGGACCCCGACCGCCGAGCGCATCGACGCACTGGTGGCGAAGGCCCACGAAGTCGCCGACACGCAGGTGTCTGAACCGTCGGCGGCGATGAGCTGGTTCGACGACAGGCCGTGATGAGTGAGGAGAGCCGAAGCATGGCCGGACTGCCAGAAATCCTGGCCCTCGACGAGGTCGGGCCGGACCGGTTCCGGTCCGGCCCGGTCCCCAGCGAGTGGGCACGGACGTTCGGTGGCCAGACAGCGGCCCAGGCGCTGATGTCCGCGGCGCGCACCCTGGACCGGTCGTACTCGGCTCACTTGCTGCACGGGTACTTCCTGCGGCCCGGCCGTCCGCATGAGCCGACCGACCATCTGGTCGAGCGGCTCCGCGACGGCGGCAGCTACTGCACCCGCCGGGTCACCGCGGTCCAGGCGGGGGAGATGATCTTCACCGTGACGGCGTCGTTCCATCGGGGGGACGAAGGGTTCTCCCACCAGGTGGCCATGCCGAGGGTGCCGGCACCTGACGACATCCCGGAGTCCGACCGCATCAACGGCTGGGGCATGCCGCGGCCGGCGGAGTGGCGCCACTGGGAGATGCGATGGGTGCCCGGGGGCGAGGCCGGCCACGTCCCGGCAACGCCGGCCTGCCAACGGGTGTGGATCCGGTACGGACCTCCGTTGCCGGACGACGGTGCCGTACACGCCTGTGCGCTGACCTATCTCAGCGACATGGCGCTGCTGGGTTCCGCGCGGCTGCCGCACCCCCCGACCGCCGTACAAGGTGCGTCGTTGGACCATTCGCTGTGGTTCCTGCGTCCTTTCCGCGCCGACGAGTGGCTGCTGTACGAGCAGGTCTCGCCCTCGGCCGAGCACGGCCGGGCGCTCACCCGCGGAAGGCTGTTCGACGCGGGCGGGCGTCTGGTGGCCGCCGTCGCGCAGGAAGGACTCATGCGCTTCGACCGGCCCCGGCGGGACGGCGGTGACAGGAAGCTGTAGCTGTCGTCCGCCGCGCCGTCTGTCGCCGACCCGGGGTGGGACGGTCGGGTGCCCTCGCCGTACTTTCCGTCGTGTTCACGCTCGGCCGGGGGTGCATCAGCTGAGGGGCTCGGCGAGGACGGCCTTGCGGTGGCTGAAGGTCTCGATGGAGTAGCGGCCGTGGTAGCTGCCCATGCCGCTTTCGCCCACGCCCCCGAACGGCAGGTCGGAGATGGTGAGATGGGCCAGCGGCAGGCCGAACCCGAGGCCGCCCGAGGAGGTTTCGGCGGCGAGCCGCTCCCGGGTCGTGTCCGATGCGGTGAACGCGTACAGCGCCAGCGGCTTGTCGCGGTCGTTGATGAACCCGATGGCCTCGTCGAGCCCGGCCACCTCGACGATCGGGAGGATCGGACCGAAGATCTCCTCCTGCATCACCGGTGCGTCCGGGGACACCTC
The DNA here is from genome assembly GCF_042895685.1 of Streptomyces sp. NPDC001381. Taxonomy (NCBI): domain Bacteria; kingdom Bacillati; phylum Actinomycetota; class Actinomycetes; order Kitasatosporales; family Streptomycetaceae; genus Streptomyces; species Streptomyces sp. NPDC001381. Next base: position 336,925 of record NZ_JBIAWO010000005.1, read on the forward strand.
GGCCAGAACGGTCGGCGCGATGTACTTCGTCGCGCGGTCGTACACGCCGCCGGTGGCCGGACGGCCGGAGTCGAGGAGAGCGGTCAGCCGGTCGAAGTGGCGTTCGTTGACGATGCGGCCGTACTCGGGGGAGGCGGCTGGGTCGGACCCGTACAGCCCCTCGATGGCCTTGACCAGGGCGGCTTCCAGAGCAGGCGCGGTCTCGGGATCGGTGAGGACGTAGTCGGGCGCCACGCAGGTCTGCCCGGCGTTGAGGAACTTCCCGGCCGCGAGGCGGGCGGCGACAATGTCCAGGTCGGTGCCCTGGTCCACGAACGCCGGTGACTTGCCGCCCAGTTCGAGGGTGACGGGCGTGAGGTGCCGGGCGGCCGCGGCCATCACGACGCGGCCGACCGTGCCGTTGCCGGTGTAGAGGATGTGGTCGAAGCGCTGCTCGAGCAGAGCGGTGGTCTCCGGGACCCCGCCTTCGACCACGGCGACCGCGTCGGTGTCGAGGTACCGCGGTACGAGGCGGGCGAGGGCGGCCGAGGTGGCCGGGGCCAGTTCGCTGGGCTTGGCGACCACCGCGTTGCCCGCGGCCAGGGCACCGGCCACCGGGGCCAGCAGCAGCTGCGCAGGGTAGTTCCACGGTGCGATGACCAGGACGACGCCCAGGGGGTCGTACTGCGTCCAGGCACTCGCCCCGCCGATGAACGCGGGGACGGGGGCCGGTTCGGGGCGCAGCCACCCGTCCAGACGCTCCAGGGTGTGGTCGATCTCGCGTACGACGAAGTCGATCTCCGTGCGGTAGGCCTCGGTGGAGCTCTTTCCCAGGTCGGCGTGGAGCGCCGCGGCGAATGTCTCCCCCTGTTCGGTGAGCAGGGTACGCATCCGGTGCAGCTGCTCGGTGCGCCAGGCGACGGGCTTGGTCCTGCCGGAGCGGAAGGTGGCGCGCAGCCGGGTGACGAGTTCGGCGGGCTGCTCGGGTGACGGGTTGTTCATGGTTTCCTCACAGGTGCGGTACGTGGACGAGGCCGTTGTCGCCGTGCCGCGGGGCAGCCCGGGCGCGGCGGCGGGCAGGGGGATCAGCTGCGGTTCAGGGCGTCGATGAGGTGCCGGGCGAGTTGCTCGGAGGAGGCGGGATTCTGGCCGGTGTGCAGATTGCGGTCCGCCACGACGTGCTCGCTGAAGGGAGCGGCGGCGCGGAAGTCGGCCCCCAGCTCCACCAGGCGATCCTGAACCAGCCACTTGGCCTTGCCGGCGAAACCGGCCGCGGCCTCCTCGTCGTTGGTGAAGCCTGTCATGCGGTAACCGGCGAACGGCCAGCCGCCGTCCTCGCGCCGGGCGGCGAGCAGGGCCGCAGGGGCGTGGCACAGCACGCCGAGCGGTTTGCCGGAGTCCAGTGCGGTGGTGAGCAGGCGACCGGAGTCGGCGTTGACGGCGAGGTCCTCCATGGGGCCGTGTCCACCGGGGTAGAGGACGGCGGCGTACACGTCGAGGTCGACCTCCTCGACCTTGACGGGGTTCTCCAAGTCGGCGCGGATGGAGGCCAGGTACCCGGCGATCGCGTCGGCGTGCTCCTCGCCGCCGGTGGACCGGGCGGCCAGGCTGACGGCGTCGACGGTCGGAGCCACCCCGCCGGGTGTGGCGATGGTGACGTCGAACCCGGCCTCGCGGAACAGCCGGTGTGGTGTGGCGAGTTCCTCCGCCCAGTAGCCGGTGGGGTGCAGGGTGCCGTCGGCGAGCGTCCAGTGGTCGGCGCCGGTGACGACGAACAGAACTGCGGTCACAACTGTCTCCTTCTACGTATGCGCGGGTCGCGCTGGTGGGAGGTAAGGGCCGGTGGTGCGGATCGCGGTGGGCTCTTCAGGCAGCGGTGGTGGCGGCCGGCTCCCGCGCGGGCAGGTGTTCCGTGCGGGGCGCCTGTCGTCCGTGCGCGAGGCCGGCCAGCGAAAGGGCCAGGACGAAGGCGAAGGCGACACCGGCGAGGGTGAAGCTCAGGGTGAACTGGCTCTCGGCGGGCAGTGGGGGCACTCCGGCCGGAAGGTTCTCGATGGTTCTGGAGGCGAGCAGTGAGGTGACCAGCGCGCTGCCGACCGCGCTGCCGACGGACCGGGAGATGGAGTTGATGCCGTTGGCGATGCCGGTCTGGTGGGGTGGCACCCCCGCGACGATGAGGGCGGGCATCGCGGCGTACCCGAGGCTGATGGCCGTTCCGACAGCCATGCCGGCGCCGATGACCGAAGGGGTCGAGGCGTGTGCGGCAGCCAGCCACGCGAAGCCGGCGATGCCCGCCGTCGCGCTGAGGGAGAGGGTGAGGCGTGGGCCGATCCTGCGGATCAGCAGGCCACCGAACTGGGAGGCGACGAGGGAGGCGACGGTGCTGGGCAGCAGGTATTCGACGGAGGCGCGGAGCACGGGGGCGCCGAAGCCGTAGCCTGCTATGTCCCTCGGCACCTGCGCCAGGTACGAGACGCCGAGGAACTGGGTGAACATCCCGAATCCCACGAAGAGGCCCGCGAGGTTGCTGAGGAGCACCGGGCGGTGGAGGAACATCCTCATGTCGACCATGGGTTCGCGGACGCGGCTCTCCGTGAAGCTCCAGACGCCGGCCATGAGGACCGCGCCGGTGAAGCTGCCCAGCGTACGGGCGGATGTCCAGCCCCACTCGTGACCCTGGGAGATCGGCAGCAGCAGGAGAACCAGGAAGAGGCCGAGGGTGAGGGCGCCGAGTATGTCGATGCGTCCCCCGGTCTTGTTGCGGCCGGCCGGTACGAGGAGGACGACGACGAGCAGGGTGACCACGGCAAGACCGGTGGCCAGCCAGAAGACGCGGTGGTAGTCGGCCTCCTCGCCGCGGGTCAGCAGGCCGGTGGTGACCAGCGCGAAACCGCTGCCGAAGGCCAGGGTGCCGCTGACCAGCGCCATCGCTCCCGGCAGACGGCGGGCGGGGACCTCCTCGCGGAGCACCGACAGAGCGAGCGGGAAGATCGCGGTGGCGGCCCCCTGCAGCACGCGGCCGACGATCAGCCAGAGCAGCGAGTCGGTCGTGGCGGCCAGGACGGAGCCGGCGATCATCACCACCAGCACGCCGATGAGGGTCGGCTTCTTGCCGTGCTGGTCGCCGAAGCGGCCGAGCAGCGGGGTGAAGACGGCTGCCGAGAGCAGGGTGGCGGTGGTCACCCAGCTGATCTCGGCGGAGCCGGCGCCGAGGCTGCTCTGGATCAGGCCGAGAATCGGCACCACCAGTGTCTGCATCATCGACACGATCATCGCGGCGAGGCTCAGGGCAAGCACGACCGCGGTCTCGGCTCGGCGTCGGCCGTGCGGCGGAGCAAGGGGCTGTGACACGGGTGCTCTCTCCGGTGCGGTGCGGGGCGTTACGGCGGGAACCCGGCAGAGGAGTGGTCGAGGATTAGATGCTTTATACAGTCAAGCAATGACGGTGACGGTAAACCTCAATGGTTTAGGAAGTCAAACATTGAGGTGCGCCTAAACTTGAGGCATGGCCCACACCCCCGCGCCGCCCGTCGACCGCTCCAGTGACCCTGCCCACGACGCACTCATGGAGCGCTTGGCCCGCGCAGCCGCCGGTTACTACCGGGACCTGACAGCGGCGGCCGCACTGCACGGGCTCACCATGACGCAGGCCAAGATGCTCATCCTGCTTCGGCAACCGCTGCCGATGCGCGCCCTCGCAGGTCGGCTTGGCTGCGACGCCTCCAACATCACCGGACTCGTCGACCGCCTGGAGGCGCGTGGGCTGGTCTCCAGACACGCCGACGCGGGCGACCGGCGGATCAAGAACGTGGTCGCCACCGAAGAGGGACGGCAGGCGGTCCGTCTCATCCGCGCCGACATGCGGGCCACTTCGGCAGCCTTCGCGCGGCTGGACGAGGAGGGTCGCCGCAGTCTCTACGAACTCCTGGGGCGCCTGCACCCCGAGGAGACGACCTGATCGCGGCCGGGGGCGGCGACCGGCGTATGCGCCGTATGCCGCCTCGCTCCACGGTTCGTGGTGGACGACATCGCCGGGGGCTTCCTCGTGAGGCCCCCACTGAGCTGTGCCCCGGGCGTCTCAGCCGGGCGGCGCCGACAGATGGATCAGGATCCCGCACACCTCGTCCACGATCTCCAATGCCTCCGTCTCGTCCCCGCAGTCGCCCAGCTCGCGTGCCGCCCCGCCGATCACGGTGGTGAGCACGCTCACCCGCACCCGGCCGGCACGGCGCTTCTCGTCCACCTGAAGGAGCCGGGCGTTGCGCCGTACCCACGCGCGGTCCCACTGGCGGCGCAGGGCGTCGAAGCCCGTGGGGCCGTCATTCTCCACGAGGAGTCTGCCGATGCGCCGGTTGTCCCAGACGCCCTCCAGATAGGCCCTGGCTCCCGCCACGAAGAGGGCGATGGGGTCGTCCACGCCGCGGCCACGCTCGGCGGACAGCGTGGCCGCGGTCCGGCGCTCCTGTTCCTCCCGGAACTCCTCCCAAAGAGCGAGGTAAAGCCCTCGCTTTCCGCCGTAGTGCTGGAAGAGGCTGCCCACCGGGATGCCTGAGCGCGCCGCGATCTCGGGGAGACCGGCGTCGGCGTAACCGCGCTCGGTGAACACCTCCAGCGCGGCGTCGAGAAGCGCGTTCCGGATCGTTCGGTTCTGCCCGGCGGGTACCTCCGGCAGACCCGTGTCCTCCCGCGGGTCCGGCAGCTGATGTGCCGTCTCGGTCCCGGCAGGCTCCACGATGCCGCTCACTGGTGATCCTCACCTTCTCCGGCGCCGTCGCGGATGGCGAGGGCGACCAGCAGGTCCAGGAGGTCGGCGATCCGGCGCGGATTGCGCCCGGTGCGTTCCTCGATCCGGCGCAATCGGTAGTGGGCCGTGTTGTGGTGCACCCGCAGCCGGTCGGCGGCCAGCCGCAGGTTGAGGTCGGCCTCCGCGAAGGCCCGTATGGTGGCCGCCAGCGTGTCACCACGTCTGCGGTCGTCCTCCAGCAGCTCCTGTACGCGGGGATCGACCAGCTGGCGGGCGAGGTCGTCCGCGCGCAGCGCCAGGTAGTCGAAGGGGGACAGGCGCGGCAGTGCCGCCACCCCGCCCCCGCTCGGCACGAGGTCGAGGGCGGCCCGTGCCTCCTCGTAGGCGCGCGGCAGTTCGCCGGCGCCTTTGGCGACTGTGCTGATGCCCATGGAGAGAATGATCCCCTCGCTCGCGAGCCGTCGCTGCACCGCCTCGAAGTGGGTACAGATGTCCTCCGCGTCCATGCCGGTGCGGACCACGGGCACGGCCACCACCTCGCCGTGGCGGACGACGACCAGGGTCCGGCCTGCCCAGGGCCCGGCGATGCCGATGGACGCGCTGGTCGCGTAGCCGTGCTCGGCCGAGGCGCGGTCTCCGGTGCGGGTGTCGCCCACGCACACCGCCACGACCGCCGTCATCGGCGAGTGCGGTCCGATGCCGTACGCCTGCGCCGCCGCGAGCAGCGGACCGCGTGTCGGTGCCGTGCCGGCCAGGAGTTGGTCGAGGAGGTCCCGGCGCTGCCCGTCCGCGTCGGCGACCACGTGCTGTTCGTACTCGACATAGGCCTGCGCGGCATGGGTGCTGGCGTAGTCGACGTACCGCATCAGCGGGGTGACGAGGGACAGCGCGGCCTGCTGCGCCTCGGCGGACGTGCCCGCGCACTCCAGCAGCGCGTCCCACAGCACCTGGCGGCCCACCCGGAAGGCACTGATCCAGTCCTCGAGGGCGAACCCCGCCCGTGCTCTGCGCATGGCCGCCGCGCGGCTGAAGACCAGGTCTTCGGGGGCGATGTCCCGGTCCCCGGCCAGCGCCGCAAGCTGCATCCGGTAGTGGGTGAGGACCTGGTCCCGTACGTCGTCGAAGAACCGCTCGTCCTGCAGCGCGTAGGACGGGATCTCCGTGCGCATGACCGCGACGGCGGTCTTCGCCACGTCTCCGAGCCGGTCCTGGACCGCGTGCAGGATCCGGTGCCGCTCCCGGCTGAGGGGTTCGGTCAGGGCGGGGCCGCCGAGAGTGGGTCCGCGAGGCATGGCGCCGATAGTCGCCGCCTTCCTCGTGTCCCGTCAACAGGCTCGGCGGGCGGCATGTCGGGGGAGCTGGGCGCGGCGCACAAGTCGGTGGCCGCGAAGTTGGGTGCTCGCACCCAATGTGCGCTCGGAAGGCCCCCACCTACTGTGACGCTCGCCCACCCCCCCAGCACCTCGGAAGGGGCGTCACTCATGCTCGCGGTCGACGGTATCAGCGTGCGCTTCGGCGGGATCACGGCACTGGACGGTGTCGCGTTCACCGTCGAGCCGGGCACCGCCGTGGGGCTCATCGGACCGAACGGAGCCGGCAAGACCACCTTGTTCAACTGCCTCACCAGGCGCTGCACCCCTGATGCGGGGACGGTGCGATACGAGGACGAGGACCTGCTCGCCCTCCCGCCGCACTCCGTGGCAGGGCGCGGCATCGCCCGCACCTTCCAGAACCTCGGTCTGTTCCCCCGTCTCACGGTCCGGGAGAACGTCATGGTCGGCGCCCACAGCCGGGGGCGCACGGGACACCTCGCCGCGACGCTCCGGTTGCCCCCCGTCCGGCGGGAGGAGAGGAAACTACGTGACCAGGCAGACGAACTGCTCCAGCGGCTCGACCTGGCGGAGGTGGCCGACCACCCCGCCTCCGGGTTGCCGTTCGGCACGCTCAAACGCGTCGAACTCGCCCGGGCGCTCGCGGTACGGCCCCGGCTGCTGCTGCTCGACGAACCCGTCAACGGACTCAGCCACGGCGAGGTCGGCCAATTCGCGGATCTGGTCCGGTCGGTGCGCCAGGAGTTCGACCTCACGCTCGTGGTGGTCGAACACCACATGGGGTTCGTGATGGGCCTGTGCGACAAGGTGGTCTGCCTCGACTTCGGACGCAAGATCGCCGAGGGCTCGCCGGAGGAGATCCAGCGCGACCCGGCGGTCATCGAGGCGTACCTGGGGGTGGCGGCATGACGGAACCCACCGCCGACAGCACCAAGGCCGCGCAGGCGACTGCGGAGCCGGACTTCCTGCAGGTGACCGGCCTGCACGCCGGATACGGCCAGGCCCGCGTGCTCCAGGGGCTCGACTTCTGCGTCGCCCGTGGCGAGGTCTGCGCGATCCTCGGCCCCAACGGCGCGGGCAAGACGACGACCCTGCGCGCCCTGTGCGGCATGGTCCGCGGACGCGGCTCGGTGACCTTGGACGGTACGGAGCTGCTGGGCCGCTCGCCCGAGCAGACCGCCCGTCTCGGCGTCGCGCACGTACCCGAGGGCCGGGGCACCTTCAACGACCTGACCGTCGAGGAGAACCTGCGCATCGGCGCCCACCTGCGCACCGGGCGGTGGCGGCGCGACGGCCGCGCCGAGCGCGCGGCCGTCGCCTCCGACCTGGAGCGCATCTACGGCTACTTCCCCAAGCTCCGCCAGCGGTCCAGGCAGGCCGCGGGCAGCCTCAGCGGCGGCGAACAGCAGATGCTCGCCATCGGCAGAGCGCTGATGCTGCGCCCCTCGCTGCTGCTCCTGGACGAGCCGTCGCTGGGCCTCGCGCCGCTGGTCACGCGCGAGCTGTTCGAGATCGTCCGTGCCGTCAACGAGGAGGAACGCACCACCGTGGTCGTCGTCGAGCAGAACGCCCAACTCGCGCTGGATGTCGCGCACCGGGCCCACGTACTGGAGGCCGGCCGCCTGGTGCTGTCCGGGCCGTCCCAGGAGATCCGCGAGGACGGGCAGGTCGCCGAGGTGTACCTCGGTGTCTCCGTCCGCTCCGGAGAAGGCGGGTGAGCGCCGTGACCGAACTGCTCCAGCAAGTGGTGGAAGGCGTCGGCTCCGGTGCGGTCTATGCCAGCCTGGCGCTGGCGCTGGTACTGATCCACCGGTTCACCGGGATCGTCAACTTCGCACAGGGTGAGCTCGCCATGATCTCCACCTACGTGGCGTGGCAGCTGATGGCGTCCGGGATGTCGTTCTGGCTGGCGCTGACGGTGACCCTGGCGGTGTCCTTCGCCGGCGGCATGCTGGTCGAACGGATTGTCATCCGCCCGGTGCAGAACGCGCCCGAACTCACGATGGTCATCGTCACGGTGGGCCTGTTCATCTTCGTCAACGCGATGGCCGGTCTGATCTGGTCGTTCACCGTGAAGGACTTTCCCCAGCCCTTCCCCGACGGAGGGATCGACCTGGCCGGAGTACGCGTGGACTGGTCGAGCCTCGGGATCATCGCGGTGGTGGCCGGCGTGATGGGCCTGCTGTACGTGCTGTTCCAGCACACCTCCGCCGGCCTGGTGATGCGGGCCGTCGCCGCCAATCCCGCCTCCGCCCGGTTGTCGGGCATCAGGGTCGGCCGCGTGCTGATGCTCGGCTGGGGACTGGCCGCGACGGTCGGCGCGGTGTCGGGTGTGCTCGTCGCCCCGGTGCTGTTCCTGGAGCCCAACATGATGGGCGGGGTGCTGATCTACGCCTTCGCCGCGGCCACCCTCGGTGGCTTCGACAGCCCGGTCGGCGCGGTCGTCGGCGGCCTGTTCGTGGGCGTCGCCGAGACGCTGGCCGGGGCGTACGTGGACGTCATCGGCGCCGACCTGAAGGTGGGCGTACCCCTGGTGATCATCCTGGCGGTGCTGCTGGTGCGGCCCCAGGGCCTGTTCGGACGGGCGGCGGTGGAGCGCGCATGAGCACCATCACCGCAACACCCGGCACCGACCGCGCCCGCCGCCTGCGGGCCGCGCTCACCGCGCTGCTCGCAGCGGGCGTCGCCCTCGGCGCACCGTTCTACTTCGCCCCCTTCCAGGTCTTCCAGCTGACCATGGTGCTGCTGTACGCCGTGGCACTGGCCGGACTGAACCTGCTGGTCGGGTTCGGCGGGCAGATCTCCCTCGGGCACGGCGCGTTCTTCGCGGCAGGGGCCTACACGGCGGCGGTCATGCTCGACCGGTACGAGACCGGCCACCTGGCCACGCTGCCGGTCGCGGCCGTCGGATGCTTCCTGCTGGGCCTCGGTTTCGGCGTGCCGGCCCTGCGTCTGCGGGGGCTGTATCTCGCCCTGGTCACGCTCGCATTCGCGGTGTTCCTGCCACCGCTGCTCAAGCGGCTCGAACCGGTGACAGGCGGCTCCATGGGACTGACCGTGGACAAGCTGCAGGCGCCCGCGTGGAGCGGGCTGGCCGAGGACCAGTGGACGTACTTCGTCGTCCTCGCCGTCACCGCGGTGGCTCTGCTGCTCGCCCGCAACCTGCTGCGCTCCCGCGTCGGCCGGGCCCTGCTCGCCATGCGGGACAACGAGAGCGCGGCGGAGGTCATGGGCGTACGGCTGTCGCTGCACAAGACCCTCGCCTTCGCGTGGAGCGCGCTGTTCGCGGGAGTCTCCGGGTGCGTCTACACCTGGGTGATCGGCTTCGTCTCGCCCGACTCGTTCGGCTTCGTCCTGTCCATCACGCTGCTGGCCGGCCTGGTGGTGGGCGGGCTCGCCTCGCTCTACGGGCCGCTGCTCGGGGCGGCGTTCGTGATGTACGTGCCGAGCGTGGCCCAGGACATCAGCGACGCGGCGCCCGGTGTGGTGTTCGGCCTGCTGATCATCGCGGTGATGTTCGTGGCCCCGACGGGACTGGCCGGTCTGGCGGGCCGTCTCCGAGGTGTCGCCGTCAGTCGCTTCACCCGCACCACCATGCCCGCCACCGACGACCGGGCGCCCGACTCCGAACCGTCCGCGGCCGCCGCCCCGGCGGATCCCGCACCTGTCGATGCCGAACCCGTGGGCGCACTGCCCCGCACGGAAGAGGAATGAACCACATGCGCAAGACGACCACTCTGCGGGCGGCCGCGGCCGCCTCCGCCGCCCTGCTCCTCGCCACCGCCTGCAGCAGCCAGCGCGGGCAGGACGACAAGGACGCCTCAGCCGACGGAGCGTGCCAGGGCCAGCAGACCACCGGTATCACCGACAAGGCCATCAAGCTGGGCGGCATCTACCCGCTGTCGGGGCCGGCCTCCGCGTACGGCACGATCAGCAAAGGTGTGAGCGCCTACTTCAAGCACGTCAACGACCAGGGCGGCATCGACGGCCGCACGGTGGAGTTCACCGTCCGTGACGACGGCTACCAGCCGCCCAAGGCGGTCGAGGAGGCCCGCAGACTCGTCGAGCAGGAGAAGGTCTTCGCCGTCTTCCAGACCCTGGGCACCCCGTCCACGGCCGCCGTGTGGGACTACCTCAACAAGCGCAAGGTGCCGCAGCCCTTCGTCGCCACCGGTGCCTCCGTCTGGGGTACCGACGACAAGCACCCGTGGACCACCGGCTGGCAGCCCAACTACATCGCCGAGGCACGGGTGTACGCCAAGTACCTCAAGGAGGAGAAGCCCGAGGCCGAGGTCGCCGTCCTCTACCAGAACGACGACTTCGGCAAGGACCTGCTCGGCGGATTCAAGGCGGCCGTCGCCGGCGGCGGTATCAAGGTGGTCGCCGAGGAGAGCTACGAGGTCACCGACCCGTCCGTCTCGGCACAGATGACGAGCCTCGCCCGGTCCAAGGCGGATGTGCTGCTCGACATCACCACGCCCAAGTTCGGCAGCCAGGCACTCGCCGCCGATGCCAAGAACACCAAGTGGAACCCGCTGCACATCGTCAACAACGTGTCCTCGTCCGCCACCGTGCTCAAGCCCGTCGGGTTCAAGAACGTCCAGGGCGTGGTCTCGGCGACCTACTTCAAGGACCCCGCCGACCCGCAGTGGGCCGACGACGAGGAGATGAGGACGTACACCGAGGCGCTGCGCAAGTACGCGCCCGACTCCGACCCGGCCAACCAGTTCAACGCCTATGGCTGGGCCGCCGCCTCCAGCCTGCACAAGGCCCTGGACGCGATGGAGTGCCCGACCAGGGAGGGGCTGCGGGACGCGGTGCGCAACCTCAAGGACGTCAAGGTGGACATGCTGCTGCCCGGCGTCACCCTCTCCACCGGGCCCGATGACGCCTTCCCGATCGAGACGATGCAGCTGATGCGGTTCAAGGGCGAGCGGTGGCAGCTGTTCGGCAAGCCGGTGGACACCCGCAAGGAGTTCGGCCCGCTGGCGAAGTGAGCCGGCGGGGGCGGTCCCGGTCGATGCCCTGACCTCTCGGGACCGCCCCCGCCCGTCATGGGAGGCCAGAGGGGGAACGCGACGCCCGCCGGGCCGGGACCTCGCGGCCCGTGGGGATGCCGATCAGGCCCCGGGGCGACCAGCTCGGCGCGGATCCCACGCGGCGCACCCTCCTCGGCGGCGCGCACGTCCATGTCCGCGTCGTCCGCAACCGGCTGCGCCGGGGCACGGGCACCGCCGGGCAGCCCAGCCGGGCCCTGGCGGCACGGGGGCCGGGGACGCCTCCGCAGGGCCTGGCGGGGCTGCGCAGGGCGAAGGCCCGTAGCGGCTCGTCGTGAGGGGGCCGGCGTGCCCGATGTCATCCCTCATGCCCGCCACGCCACGCCACGCGGCGGGCGAGGCCGCGGCGTCCGCCAGATGTCCATAGGCTTACATGGTCAGCAGGTCGCGTGCATTCGGGAACGCCGAGCCACCGCCACGGACGCCGTCATGCCGGTGACCGGCCAGGGCCCGCGGCAGAACATCGGCGACCGAGTACACGGTGGTGTCCAGCGGTGGAGAAGCGATGACGGAGTTCAGCGCAGGCCACGACGATCCGTTCGCCCCGCACCTCGCTGCCTCGGCGGTGCTCGACGACCGGGGAACAGTGGTCGGATGGAACCGGCGGGCTCAGGAACTGCTCGGCTACCAGGACACGGCCGTGATCGGGTGTCCGGCGTTCGAGATCCTGGTCGATCCTCACGATCTGCCGGCTGTTACCGAGGCCGCCGAGAACTGCCGCAGGGCCGGTGCCTGGGCCGGCGTGCTCAGATTGCGCCACCGTGACGGGCGGCTCGTGGAGCTGGGGCTCAGGGCTCATGAGCTGTCCCGCGACGGCCGGGTCCGTGAGTGGGTCCTCGCGGGGGCGCTCGCGGGTGACGTCCTCGAATGGCAGAGGGACCGCGCGGTTCTCGACGGGTTGTACCGCCGGTGCCCGATCGGCTTGGTCGTCCATGGCCCCGACCTGAGGATTCTCCGGGTCAACCGCGCGATCGAACGCTTCAGCGGCGTCCCGGCAGCAGACTTCCGGGGGCTGCCCACCGGGCGGATGCTCCTCCCCGACGACGCGCGCAAGGCAGTGGACCGGGTGCGCCAGGTGCTGGAGACCGGAAGACCCCTGGTCTACTCCGAGCAGTTCGCCCGCCTGGAGCGGGATCCGGCGAGGGAGCGGGTCGCGTTGGTGTCGTCCTTCCGGATGGAAGACCCCTCGGGCCGCATCCTGGGTGTTGCCGAGATGATCGAGGACATCACCGAACGCCATCGGGCCCAGCGCCGGCTCGCACTTCTCGACCAGGCGGGCAGCCGTATCGGAACCACTCTCGACGTGGCCGAGACCGCCCGGGAACTCGCCGAGGTGATGGTGCCTCACCTCGCCGACCATGCGTCCGTGGACCTGCTTGAGCCGGTGACGCGCGGTGAGGAACCGAGGCGCGCCCTTGCGGGGCCCGTGGTCCGACTGGGGTACTGCAGCATCGGTGCCCAGCAACCCGGACCGCCCCATCCCCACGGCGAGCCGGTGGAGTTCGGGCCCGACACCCCGCAGGCTGGATGCCTGGCCGAGGGACGGCCCGTCCTCGAGCCGGTGATCCCGCCCGACTGGTTCTCGGCGGCAGAGCGCCAGGGTGCCCACGCTCCGGACCCGGGCGCCCACTCCCTGATCGTGGTACCACTTGCCGCGCGTGGCCTGGTGCTCGGTGTGATGACCCTGTGGCGCTCGCGCCGCCCCGATGCCTTCGAGGCCGACGATCTCACCCTCGCTCAGGAACTCGCCGCGCGAGCCGCCGTCGCGATCGACAACGCCCGGCGCTTCACGCAGCAGCAGCAGACCGCCTTCGCCTTGCAGAGCAGTCTTCTGCCCCGGGCGGTTCCGGACCAGTCGGCCGTCGAGGTGGCCCTGCGGTACCTGCCGGCCAGCGCCGGCCCGGGTCTGGGCGGCGACTGGTTCGACGTCATTCCCCTGTCCGGGGCCCGGGTCGCGCTCGTCGTCGGCGACGTGGTGGGACGCGGCATCCATGCTGCCGCGACCATGGGCAGGCTGCGCACCGCCGTCCACACGCTTGCCAGCCTCGACCTGGAACCGGACGAGGTCCTCTCCCGCCTTGACGACCTGGTCAACCTGCTGGCGGCCGAACAGGAAGCAGTCGGCGAACGGCCCGTGGGGGAGCAGGTTGTCGGCGCCACCTGCCTGTACGCCGTGTACGACCCGGTCTCCGGACGCTGCTCCGTGGCCCGCGCCGGTCATCCGCCGCCGGTGGTGACCGCTCCGGATGGTCGGGTGGCGGTGCTCGACCTCCCCGCGTGCCCACCGCTCGGCCTGGGCGGTCTGCCGTTCGAGGCCCGGGACATCGAACTGGCCGAGGGAAGTCTGCTGTGCCTGTACACCAACGGAATCATCGGCGAACGCCACATCGATGCCGAGGTCGGCCTGACGAAGCTGTGTGCGGCGCTCACCCGCCCCGCGGGCGCGCTGGAACGTACATGCCAAGCGGTGGTCGAGGCCCTTGTGCCCTCGCGTCCCAGTGACGACGTCGTACTGCTGATCGCCCGCACGCGCATGCTGCCGTCGGACGACGTCGCCTCCTGGCGTCTGCCGCCGGGGCCTGCCGCCGCCTCCCGGGCCAGGGCGTTGACCACGGCCAAGCTGACCGAGTGGGGTCTGGAGCACCTGGCGTTCACCACCGAGTTGATCGCCAGCGAGCTGGTCACCAATGTGCACCGCTACGCCGGCGGTCCTGCGACCCTGCGGTTGATCCGTGAGCGGTGTCTGGTGTGCGAGGTCAGCGACACCAGCCACACCTCACCGCACCTGCGCCGCGCCCGTACGACCGACGAGGGCGGGCGGGGCCTGTTCCTGGTGGCCCAGATGACCGAACGCTGGGGTACGCGCTACACCCGGGAGGGCAAGACCGTGTGGACCGAGCAACCGCTCAGCGGCACGCCCGTCTGACCGTCTTCGCGGCAGACGCGGGAGGCCGCCCGGAGCCGGCCGTCCCGCGCCGCCGTGGTCATTCGGCTGCGGCGAGCAGCCGTGCCTCGCTCTCCTCGTACAGGCGCCGGTGCTCACGGCTGTCGGCGGCGCGGCGCCGGTGGTCCAGGCGGCTGCCCAACCAGCCCGCCAGGTAGCCGACCGGAATGGAGACCAGTCCGGTGGTCTGCATGGGGAACAGGTCGAAGTCGGCATGCGGGAAGACTGCGGACGGCGTGCCCGAGACGGCCTTGGAGAAGACCAGGAGCAGCAAGGCGCTGGCCGCGCCGCCGTAGAGGGTGGCGAGCAGGCCGGTGCGCGTGAACCCTCGCCAGAACAGGGAGTAGGTGAGCGCGGGTGCCACCGCCGACGCTCCTATGCAGACGGCCAGCGTGGTCAGCACGCCGACGTCCCAGTTCTGCACCGTGGTGGCGAGTCCGATGGCGACGATCCCCACGACCACGCTCGTCCACGCCGCCACCGTCATCTCGGTACGCGGCTCGGCCTGTCCCCGCCGCACCGCATGGGCGAACAGGTCGTGGGCGAGTGACGAGGCCGCTGCCAGGGTCATCCCCGCGACCGACGACAGCAGGGTGATGAACACCATGCCCGCCACGGCCGAGTAGAGCATCGTCGCGCCTGCGGAGCCGGGGGGCCCGCCGAGCATCTGGGACAGCATGAGCATCGACGTTCTGCCCTGAGGATCGGCCGCGGTGATGTGCTGCGATCCCACCAGGGCCGCCGCGCCCGTACCCATGATGATCACGAGCAGGCAGAACGTGGTGACCGTGCCCACCGCCCATGACATGGAGCGACGTACGGCCGGTACGTCCCGCGCGGAGTACATGCGCATCGTGATGTGTGGCAGGCAGGCCACACCGAGGATGACGGTGATCTGGAAACTGACGAAGTCCAGTCGGCCAGTGGCCGACGTGCCGAGCTGCAGGCCCTGCTGCAGGTAGGCGGGGCCCGCGACGCTGCCGTGTTGGGCGGCCCTGAGGATGGCGCCGGGGCTCCAGTCGAAGCGGTTCAGTACGAGAGCGGCGACGACGATGCTGGTGCCGAGAAGGAGCACGATCTTGATCATCTGGATCAGCGCGGTGCCCCTCATACCGCCGATCGCCGCATAAATGATCATCAGAGTGCCGACGATGACGATGGACGCCGTCCTGGCGCCCGCCGCGTGCGGGATGTTCAGGATGAAGGTGAGCAGCGACCCGGCTCCGGAGAGCTGGACGACCAGAAAGGGCAGGGTCGCCGAGAGCGTCACCACGCAGGCCGCGATACGCACGGCCCGTCCGGGCATGGTGCGGGCCAGGACGTCGCCCATGGTGAACCTGCCGGCGTTGCGCAGGGGTTCGGCCAGCAGGAACATCAGCAGCACCAGGGACAGGGCGGTACTGACCGCGAGGACGTAGCCGTCGTATCCGGTGAGCGCGATGATGCCGGTGGTGCTCAGTACCGTGGCCGCGGAGATGTAGTCGCCCGCGATCGCCAGGCCGTTCTTGAGCGGGGTGAGCGACAGGTAGCCGGTGTAGAAGTTCGTCAGGTCGTCGCGTTCCGGTCCCGCCATGACACACATCATCAGCGTGACGGTGACCAGCGTGGTGAACAGAACCAGGACGGTGCCCTGCGTCCCGGAGCTGAAGTCGGTCATCTGGTCGCCCCCGCGTTCCGGCCGGCGGGGACCGCCCGCTCCCTGACGGCGCGGGCCAGCGGATCCACCGAACGTCGTGCGCTGCGTCCGTACCAGGAGACGGCCGCGAAGGTGACGACGAGCTGGAGGACGCCCAGGGCCATGCCCAGACTCAGTTCTCCGGTGATCTTGGAACCCATCAGGCCGGGCGTGTAGCAGGAGAGCAGGACGTACACCACGAAGGAGCCGAGCGCGGTGCACGTGGAGATCCGGCGGAGCAGGCGGTAGGCCGAGCGCAGGGCGGCGAGGTCGGCGTCGGGCCGACGAGTCTCGTGCGCGTAGGGGGCGTCCCAGGTGGCGTGCCGCCCGTACGCGTCGTATCGAGGGGTGTCGTGCCCGTACTGCTCCGGCCACGAACTCTGCCCGTACGTGTCGTGTCCGGAGGGGATCCGGTGGGGTTCGGGGTACGGCGGCGGCCATCCCGCAGGTGCTGATGGTGGGTACCGGTTCTCGTCGGAATACGTCATCGCCTGGCCTTCCACTGCGGCTCGGATCCGTGCGGTGAACAGAGAAGAATGCTTCAGGCGGCGCACCATACCGACTGGTTGGCATGTGAGTAAGCCCGTCGTCCGTCACGTTTCGGGATTGATCCGGTCTCCGGGTGGAGACCGGCCGACGGTGGTCACGAGCGCGCCCAGTGGTGTGCTCTCGACGGCGTGGGGTTCATCACAGCCGGTTATATTGTGCACAATTTAATTGCTGGCTAGCGTCTGAGGTCAACGGCACCACCACAGGAGGCAGCACCATGGACTTCGTCCGCTACGAGGACTACCGCCCCGCCGAACGGCCGACCTATCAGCAGGAGTTGGAGGCGGTGGTCGCCCAGGTGGCACAGCGCACCGGCACCTCGGTCGAGCGCGAGGCCGTCGGCCGCGCCGTCCGCACCGCCCACGGAAAGACCTACGGCCTCCTCAAGGCCACGGTCACGGTCGGTGAGAACCCGGACTTCCACGGGCAGGGCATCTTCGCCCGGCCCACCGAGTACGACGCTGTCGTCCGCTACTCCAACGGTCTGGGTCACCAGCGTCCCGACCACCAGCTGGGCGCGGCGTGTGGGATGGGCATCAAGATGTTCGGGGTCCCCGGCCCCACACTGCTGGCCGACGAACCGGACACCGGTACCTTTGACCTCAACCTGATCAACAACGAGGTCTTCTTCGCGAACACCGCCTACGACTACATGGTCATCGAGGAGTTGTTCGCGGAACTGCCCGAGGGCCTGGCAAACCCCGCCCGCCGCAAGACCTGGATGGCGGAGTTCCTGACCCGCCGGGGTACGCTCACCGATCCCGACGGCTGGCTCTGGGACGAACTGTTCGCCATGCTCTCGTTCACCACCGTCCCGCGCAGGAACCTGCTGTCGTACAGCTACAACAGCATGGGTGCCTTCCGTTACGGCGATCACATCGCCAAGATCCGCACCGTGCCGACGGCCGAGTCCCTGGCCGCCCTCACACACCAGATCGTGGACGTGCACGCGGACAACGAGGCGTTCCGCCGCACCCTGGTCGCGGAGGCCGCGGAGCGCGACCACTCCTTCGAGCTCCAGGTGCAGCTCAACACCGACCTGGCTCGCATGCCGGTGGACAACACCTCCGTGAAGTGGCCCGAAGAGTTGTCCCCCTGGGTCACCGTCGCCCGTGTCGATCTCCCGCGGCAGGACATCGGCGGGGACGACAACGTGGCGGCCGCCGACGCCACGTCGATCACACCGTGGCGCTCGCGTGAGGAGCACCGGCCCATCGGCGAGATCCAGCGGGTGCGGCAGGAGGTGTACCGGCGCTCGTCCATCGAGCGGCATCGCATCAACGGACAGCAGCGGAGCGAACCGGTCGGCAGCGCGCAACTGCTCGGCTAGCCCGGTCAAGGCGCGTGCCGGGCAGCGGAATCCCCGGCCCCGCGCGGGCGGCGGTGGGCAGGGTCAGCGGGTGGGGTCGAGGAGGATCTTGCGGACGCCCTCGGAGCGGCCTGCGAACAGTTCGTACGCCGCCGGGCCTTCGGAGAGCGGAAGGTGGTGGGAGACGACCACCTCCGGCTTGATCCGGCCGGCGAGGGTGAGCGCGATCAGGGGCGGGAGTTCGTAATGCACCGAGCACAGCCCGATGGCGAACTCCAGTTCCTTGATCTGCGCCAGTCCCATGTGGAAAGGGAACGCCTTGCTCTGGCTGACCCCGACGACGCTGACCCGGCCCGCCTGCCGGACGGCCTTGAGGGCGAGTTCGATGGTGGCGTCCGAGCCCACGGCCTCCACCACGGCGTCCGGTCCGCGTCCGCCGGTCATCTCCCGTATGGCGGAGCGTGCGTCGTCGCCCTCGACCGGCTCGGCACCCAGGGTGGCCGCGAAGGCGCGGCGCTCCGCGACCAGGTCCGCGGCCAGCACCCGCGCGGCGCCCATCGCGTAGGCGGACTGGACGGCCATGAGACCGACCGGCCCGAGGCCGATGACCAGGACGGTCTCACCGGGCTGGATGCGGGCACGGCGGCAGCCGTACCAGGCCGTGGGGGCGTTGTCCGTCAGGACGACGGCGGCCTCGTCGGAGATGCCCTCGGGCAAGTGCACCAGGTTGACGTCGGCGTAGGGCACCGCCAGGGCCTGAGCCTGACTGCCCGGCAGTTGCGGGCTCACTCCGTAGCAGAGTTCGGTGCTGGACTTCGCCCGCTCGCAGCGGGCGGTGAACCCGGCCGCGCACGACCGGCACAGGGCGCAGCCGACCGAGGCGGGCACGAGTACCCGGTCGCCGGGCTTGAAGCCGGTGACCTGGTCGCCGGTTTCGAGCACCACGCCGACGCACTCGTGTCCCGGTGAGTAGCCCAGTTCCGGGCTGAACGGGTTGCCGTGGTAGATGTGCAGGTCGCTGCCGCAGATGCCGGCCGCGGTCACCTGGACCACCGCGTCCGTGGGACGGGTGACGGCCGGGTCGGGAACATTCCCGTAGCGGATGTCGTGACGGCCGTGGTAGCTCAGTGCTTTCACCGGATCTCTCCTTCCGCCCCGCCCGGTCAGTCCGCGACCTGCAGCACGAGCTTGCCGTGGTTCTCGCCACGGAAGAGCCGCATCAGGGTTTCGGGAAACGCCGCCACTCCGCCCGGCACCACGTCCTCCAGGGACTTCAGCCGGCCCTGCGTTCGCCACGTGGCCAGTTGCGCGATCCCCTCGGCGTACCGGTCGGCGTAGTCGAACACCACCAATCCCGTCATGGAGGCGCGGTTCACCAGCAGCGACAGGTAGTTGCCGGGCCCTTGCGGCTTGGTGCTGTTGTACTGGGAGATCGCGCCGCAGACGACGATGCGGGCACCGCGTGCCAGCCGAAGCAGCACGGCGTCCAGAACTTCACCGCCGACGTTGTCGAAGTACACGTCGACACCGTCGGGGGCGTGCTCGCGCAGCGCCTTGCGGACGTCCTCCTTCTGGTAGTCGATCGCGGCGTCGAACCCGAACTCGTCGACCACCAGACGGCACTTGGACTCGCCGCCGGCGATGCCGATGACCCGGCAGCCAAGGATCTTGGCGATCTGGCCGACGACGCTGCCGACCGCCCCCGCCGCCCCGGAGACGACGACGGTCTGACCGGGCTCGGGACGCCCGATGTCGATCAGCCCGAAGTAGGCCGTCAGGCCCGGCATGCCGAGAGCGCCGAGGTAGGTCGGCAAAGGGGCGGCCGCAGGATCGACCTTGGTCACGTCGCGGCCGTCCGACACGCAGTACTCCTGCACGCCGAACGAGCCCGAGACATGGTCGCCGACCGCGAATCCGGAGTGCCGCGAGGCGATCACCCGTCCCACCGCGCCGGCGCGCATGACCTCGCCGATCTCCACGGGGCGGATGTAGGACCTGCCCGCGTTCATCCAGCCGCGCATCGCCGGGTCGATCGACAGGCAGAGCACCTGCACCAGGAATTCACCGTCACCCGGCTCACCGGCCGGCTCCTCGACATGTTCCCAGTCGGTGGGCCGGGGTTCTCCCACGGGACGTGCGGCCAGGCGCACCTGGTGGTTGGTGCTGCTCATCTTCGGCGGCTCCTTCGACGGTCGCGTCGGAACGGCGGCCAGTGCGGCGGCCACGCAGGCCGCCGTCGCCGCGTATCGATGCGATTGCATGGCATACCGTCCAGTCGGTATGAACGGTGAGCGTACGATGCCGTCACGTCGGAGGCAAGAGCCGCCTCGTGATCGCCTGCGAGGTGTCCGGGCTGTCGCCGTACAGCCCCTCGGAGACCTCCTCCGTCGCGGATGGCCGTCTGGTTCACCCCGGTGCTCTGCCTGCCGGTCCAGAGGGGACGAACAGGGGCAGCCAGGCGCCGCGGAGGGCGCCTGACGGGTATCTTCCCAGGTCAGGCGCCCTTTCTTCGGGGTCTAGAAGAAGCCCAGCTTCTTCGGTGAGTACGACACCAGCAGGTTCTTCGTCTGCTGGTAGTGCTCCAGCATCATCTTGTGCGTCTCCCGGCCGATCCCCGACTGCTTGTAACCGCCGAAGGCGGCGTGCGCCGGGTAGGCGTGGTAGCAGTTGGTCCAGACGCGGCCCGCCTGGATCGCCCGGCCCGCGCGGTACGCCGTGTTGATGTCACGCGTCCACACCCCGGCGCCGAGGCCGTACAGCGTGTCGTTGGCGATTTTGACGGCGTCGTCGAAGTCGTCGAACGAGGCCACCGAGACGACCGGTCCGAAGATCTCCTCCTGGAAGACGCGCATCCGGTTGTCGCCCTCGAAGATCGTCGGCTGGACGTAGTACCCGCCCTTCAACTCGCCGTCGTACTCCGCGCGTTCGCCGCCGGTGAGCACCTTGGCGCCCTCCTGGCGGCCGATGTCGATGTAGGAGAGGATCTTCGACAGCTGCTCGCTGGAGGCCTGCGCGCCGATCATGGTCTCGGTGTCGAGGGGGTTGCCCGGCTTGATCAGCGCGGTACGCGCGACCGCCGCCTGGAGGAAGTCGCCGTAGTTGCCGCGCTGGATCAGTCCGCGCGACGGGCAGGTGCACACCTCGCCCTGGTTCAGCGCGAACATGGTGAACCCCTCGAGGGCCTTGTCGCGCAGATCGTCGTCCTTCTCCCAGATGTCGTCGAAGAAGAGGTTCGGCGACTTGCCGCCCAGCTCCAGCGTGACGGGCTTCAGGTTCTCGGCGGCGTACTGCATGATCAGCCGGCCTGTGGACGTCTCGCCCGTGAACGCGACCTTCGCCACCCGGGGGCTGGAGGCGAGCGGCTTGCCCGCCTCGGGGCCGAAGCCGTTGACGATGTTCACCACGCCCGGCGGCAGCAGGTCCGCGACCAGGCTCATCCAGTAGTGGAGGGAGGCCGGGGTCTGCTCGGCCGGTTTGATGACCACCGCGTTGCCGGCTGCCAGCGCCGGCGCGAGCTTCCACGCGGCCATCAGAATCGGGAAGTTCCACGGGATGATCTGCGCGACGACGCCGAGCGGCTCGTGGAAGTGGTACGCCACCGTGTCCTCGTCGACCTCGCTGAGCGAACCCTCCTGCGCGCGCACCGCCCCGGCGAAGTAGCGGAAGTGGTCGATGGCCAGCGGGATGTCCGCCGCCAGCGTCTCGCGGACCGGCTTGCCGTTCTCCCAGCTCTCCGCGACCGCGAGGGGCTCCAGAGAGGCCTCCATGCGGTCGGCGATCTTCAGCAGGATGTCCGAGCGCTCGGTCGCCGACGTACGCGCCCAGCCGGGCGCGGCCGCGTGCGCCGCGTCGAGAGCCCGCTCCACGTCCTCCTCCGTGCCGCGCGCCACCTCGGTGAACGGCTGCCCGTTGACGGGGGACGGGTTCTCGAAGTACTGCCCGCGGGCCGGCGGCACGTACTCGCCGCCGATGAAGTGGTCGTATCGCGCCTGGTAGGAGACGATCGCGCCCTCGGTGCCGGGCGCCGCGTAACGGGTCATGCCGGTGTGCCTCCCTGAGCAGGGCCGCCCGCCGTTGGGCGGCTCTGGCGGGAGGCTAGGGACGCGGACGTTGCAGCGACGTTGCGGCCCCTGGTCCTGCCGTCACCTTCCCGTCTGCCGTGCGACGCCCGGCACGACCTGGCGGCGCGCCCAGCGCTCCGGTGCCGTCAGTTCCTTCTCCAGCGCCGTCAGGCGCGCCCGTATCGCCGCCGTCGGGCGGACCGCCGCCAGCGCCCGCCATACGGCGAGGTCGTCCTCGCCCCACGGCGTGTGCGCCCAGTCCGCCAGCAGGTCGGGGTCCTGGCCGGCGATCAGCGCGGCGCGCAGACCGTCGGCGAGGCGCTCCCGGAGCCGTACGACCGCCGGAGCCTGCGAGGCCGGCAGCAGCGGCCCGGTGTAGGCCGCCAAGGCCGCCGTCAACGCGCCCGAGGCCAGCCGCCGTTCGACCACCGAGACGTCGGACTCCAGGGGAACGGTGAGCCGGTAGGGGCGCGACGCCAGCAGCCCGGGGCCGAGCACCCCCCGCAGCCGGGCGAGTTCCGCCCGCAGGGTCACCGGCGTCACCGACTCGTCCTCGTACAGCGCGCACAGCAACTCGTCGCCGGTCAGGCCCTCCGGGTGCCGGGCCAGGAGCACCAGGATCTCGCTGTGCCGGCGGCTGAGCCTGATGCCGCCGCCTGAGACGACCAGGCGCGCCTCGTCCCTGCCGAGCGCGGTCAGCTCCGGCACGTCGGCCCGCGGGCGCTCGGGGGTG
The DNA here is from genome assembly GCF_042895685.1 of Streptomyces sp. NPDC001381. Lineage (NCBI taxonomy): Bacteria > Bacillati > Actinomycetota > Actinomycetes > Kitasatosporales > Streptomycetaceae > Streptomyces > Streptomyces sp. NPDC001381. The sequence goes on from NZ_JBIAWO010000005.1 coordinate 359,307, forward strand.
AGCAGCGCCAGCTGGGCCTCCGCGGCCCGCGCGACCGCCTGGACGAAGCCCAGGCTGTGCGGATGGGCCAGCCCGTCGCCGCCGGTGATGTCCACCGCCCCCAGCACCCTCCCGGTCCGTGGATCGTGCACGGGCGCGGCCGCGCAGGTCCACGGCTGCACCCGCCGGATGAAGTGCTCCGCCGCGAACACCTGCACCGGACGGTCCACGGCGACCGCGGTACCCGGCGCGTTCGTCCCGACGGCGCTCTCCGCCCACCGCGCGCCCGGCACGAAGTTCATCCGCCCCGCCTGCTTCCGCGTCGCCGCGTGCCCCTCGACCCACAGCAGCCTGCCGTGCGCGTCGCACACCGCGAGGAGGTGCTCCCCGTCGGCGGCGAACGTGCCCATGAGTTCGCGGAACAGCGGCATCACCCGGGCCAGCGGATGCTCGGACCGGTACGTGCCGAGATCGCCGTCGGTCAGTTCCACACTCGCGGTGCCGTCGGGACCCACTCCGGCCCGCGCCGAACGCCGCCACGAGTCCGCCACGACGGCCCGCACCGGCCTCGGTACCGTCCCCGCCTCGGTGAACGTCTGATGCGCCCGGCGCAGGATCCGTACCCGCTCGGCAGGGTCGTCCCCCGGCTCCAGGGCCACCCACGGATCGCTCGGCAACTCGCCCTCCCGGCAGACGACACGGCTGGGGACATCGTCACGCCGGGTGTGCGGTGCGACAACCGTTTGGACACGGTCGTCCGAAGTCGGGCGTCCGGGTCCGGTCCCGACCGGGTCCGCGGCCCTTCAGACGCGGTTCACGAGTCTCATGTACCGGCCCCAGTCCCAGTTCGGACCGGGATCGGTGTGGTCCGTGCCCGGCACCTCGTAGTGGCCGATGATGTGCGCGCGGTCCCGGGGGATGCCGTACCGCGCGCAGACCGAGGCCGTGAGCCGGGCGGACCGCTCGTACATCGCGTCGGTGAAGGAGTCGGGCCGGTCCACCCATCCCTCGTGCTCGATGCCGACGCTGCGGGTGTTGTACTCCCAGTTCCCCGCGTGCCAGGCGATGTCGGACTCGCGTACGCACTGCGCCACATGGCCGTCGGCGGAGCGCACGACGTAGTGCGCGGACACCTTCTTCTTCGGGTTCTGGAAGACGGACAGGGCCTGGGCGTAGTCGGTCTGTGTGACGTGGATGACGACACGGTCGACGGGATGGGTGGCGGGGCGGTCGGAGGGGGTGCGGTTGGAGCCGGTGGCGGGCTGCCACTCGGCGTGCCGGTAGTCGACGGCCTGGGTCTGCGCGCCGGCCCGCGCGCCGGGGAGGAGGGTGTACGGGACGGCGACGAGGGCTGCGCCCGTCAGCAGCCGCCGCCTCGTGGGCCCGGACCGGGTTGCTGCTTGGCTGAGGTGAGGGTCGCTCATGGCTGCGCTCTCCGTTCTGCGGAGACCGACGGCTGCCCCGCGGGGATCACGTTACGGCGATCACCGGTCAGGCAGCGGGAGGCCGTGGAGTTCGGTGGACAGAAGCCCCCTTGTGGACAACTCGCTCACCCGAACGTGGAGTTTCGGCCCACCGCGGCTCGCGGGCGGCCCCTCGGCGCCCGCGCCTGTCCCGGGACCTCGGCCGACGGTCACCCGTAAGGCCACCTGTCAGGCCCCCTCCGCCCCCACCGCGGCCGGGTCGTCCAGCACGGCGCGCACCACCGAGTGGGCGGCGCCCAGCAACGGTCCCTCGGGGCCGAGCCGGGACACGGAAACGGGGCGTGCGGGGCCGGCCGAGCGCCGGGCGAGTTCGGATTCGAGCGACGGCAGCAGCCAGGGGGCGAGCCCGGCCAGGGCGCCGCCGAGCACGACGCTCTCGGGGTCCAGCAGGTTGAGCGCCCCGGTGAGGGCGATGCCGAGCGCCGTTCCCGCATCGCGCAGGGCCCGCCGTACGTCAGGGTCGCCGTCCGCCGCGCGCCCCGCGAGGAGTCCGACGCGGTCGCCGCCCGGTTCGAGCCCGGCCGCCCGCAACACCGCCTCCTCGCCGGCGTACTGCTCGAGACACCCCCGGCCGCCGCACACGCACTCCGGTCCGTCGGGGTGGACCGGCACATGCCCCAGTTCGCCCGCGAAGCCGCGGGTGCCACGCAGCAGGCTGCCGTCCACGACCAGCGCGGCGCCGATGCCGATCTCGGCGGAGACATGCAGGAAGTCCCGCGGTGTGCGCTCGCCGAGCCAGAGCTCGGCCAGCCCGCCGAAGTTGGCCTCGTTGTCCACCGTCAGCGGGTAGTCACCGGGCAGCAGGGCGCCGAGGTCGATGTCGTGCCAGTCGAGGTTCGGGGCGCGTACGACCGTCCGGCCGTCGCGGGCGACCAGGCCGGGGACGGCCACGGCGAGCCCGGCCGGCCACAGCCCCTCGCCCGCCGCCTCGGCGACGACCTCGCGCAGCAGCCCGGTCAGCTCCTCGATCACCGGCTCGGGGGAGCGACCCCGGTTCGTGCCGTGCCGTACGGCGCGCGCCCGCACCTCGCCGCGCAGGTCGACGGCGCAGACCGCGAGATGGTCGACGCCGATCTCGGCGCCCAGCCCCGCGGGACCGCGTCCGCTCACCGCCAGCGCCGATCCGGGCCGGCCCACCCTGCTGGGCCGCTCCGGGCCCAGCTCCTCCAGCAGGCCGGTGCGTATCAGCTCGTCGACGAGCGTCGACACCGCCGCACGCGTCAGGCCGATGCGGGAGGCGACCGCTGCCCGGGACAGCGGCCCCTGGGCGCTGACGGCGTGCATCACCCGCGCCAGGTTGCGGCGGCGCATGCCCTGCTGGGTGTCGGGCAGCGCACGCCCCGGGCCGGTGGCGCGGGCCTCGTGCGGGGGAGCGGTCATGCCTGAGTCGATTCGTCGTCGAGGGTCAGTGGGTGGGCCGGCTCCGCTCCAGCAGCGGGGCCGCGTCGGAGAGTACCCCGGCGATCCTGGCCAGCGCCGCCTCGTCCCGCTCCACGGCGTCGAGCACCGGACCCCGCGCGGTGTTCCAGCGGCGGGCGACGGCGGCCGGGTCCTCGCCGGTCAGCAGCCCGGCGGCCTGTGCCGCCGCGCCGAGCGCGACGAGTTCCTTCGCCTCGGGGATCTGCACCGGCCGCCCGGACAGCCGCCGTACCGTCTGCTGCCAGGCCGTGCCGCGTGCGCCGCCGCCGATCAGCAGCAGCGGAGCCGAACGGTCCGCCTCCTCGTCGAGGACCAGGTCGAGCGCGCCGAGCAGGGAGTGCACGGCACCGTCGTAGGCGGCCTGCAGCAGCTGCCCGGCCGTGGTGTCGTGGCGCAGGCCGTGCAGCAGGCCCGAGGCGTTCGGCAGGTTCGGCGTGCGCTCGCCGTCCAGGTAGGGCAGCAGCGTGAGCTCCTCGGTGGGCTCCACCGCCTCACGGTCCAGGCCCAGCAGCGCCGCGAGCCGGTCCACGGCGAGCGTGCAGTTCAGGGTGCAGGCCAGCGGCAGCCAGTCGCCGTGGGCGTCCGCGAAGCCCGCCACCGTGCCGGTCGGATCGGTGGGGCGGCGCTTCGCCACCGCGTACACCGTGCCCGACGTGCCGAGGCTCAGCACCGGAGTGCCGGGACGCAGCCCGAGGCCGAGCGCCGCCGCCGCGTTGTCGCCGGTGCCCGGCGCGACCAGGGTGCCCTTGGAGAACGGCAGGTCGTGGCTGTCGCGCACGGTGCCCGCGATCTCGCCGGGGCGCACCACGCGGGGGAGCAGTGCCGGGTCGAGCCCGACATGGGCGAGGATCTCCTCGTCGTAGCCCTCCGTCGCGGACGCCCACCAGCCGGTGCCGGAGGCGTCGCCGCGGTCGGTGGTGCCCTCGCCCGTGAGGCGCTCGGTGAGGTAGTCGTGGGGAAGCCGGACGGCCTTCGTCGCGCGCAGGGCCTCCGGCTCGTGCTCGGCCAGCCAGGCCCACTTCGTGACCGTGAAGGAGGCGGCCGGGACGGACCCGGTGCGCTCCGCCCAGAACTTCGCCCCGCCCAGCTCCTCGGTCAGCCGCCGGGCCTGGGGGGCCGAGCGCACGTCGTTCCACAGCAGCGCCGGCCGCACCGGCTCGCCGTGTCCGTCCAGGGTGACCAGCCCGTGCTGCTGCCCGCCGATCGACACCGCGGCGGCCTCGCGCGCCGCGTCGCCGCACTGGCGCAGCGCCTCGTGCAGGGCGTCCCACCACTGACGCGGGTCGCTCTCGCGGCCGGCCCCGGAGGACACGGTGTGCGGGGCCTGGCCGCTCGCGACGACCTCGCCGGTGGCCGCGTCGACGACCAGCGCCTTGGTGGACTGGGTGGACGAGTCCACGCCGACGACGAGCGGACCCTCGGCTGCTGACATCGGGCTCTCCCTCAAGTTTTTCCGCGGCTCTGCGGGATCTGTCTTCCCAGAGATGCGTTCGCATACTAATTTGTAAACGGCCATGACGAAATAGTCGGCGAGACAGTCTTCAAGCAAGGAGCCGCGGCATGAACTACCAGCCCACCCCCGAGGACAGGTTCACCTTCGGCCTGTGGACCGTCGGCTGGCAGGGAAGGGACCCGTTCGGCGACGCCACGCGGCGCGCCCTCGACCCGGTCGAGACGGTGCAGCGCCTGGCCGAGCTGGGTGCCTACGGCGTGACGTTCCACGACGACGACCTGATCCCGTTCGGGTCCTCCGACAGCGAGCGCGAGGAGCACGTCAAGCGCTTCCGCCAGGCCCTGGACACCACCGGTATGACCGTGCCGATGGCCACCACCAACCTCTTCACGCACCCCGTCTTCAAGGACGGCGCGTTCACCGCGAACGACCGCGACGTGCGCCGTTACGCCCTGCGCAAGACGATCCGCAACATCGACCTGGCCGTCGAGCTGGGTGCGAAGACCTACGTCGCCTGGGGTGGCCGTGAGGGCGCGGAGTCCGGTGCCGCCAAGGACGTACGCGTGGCCCTCGACCGGATGAAGGAGGCCTTCGACCTCCTCGGCGAGTACGTCACCTCCCAGGGCTACGACCTGCGCTTCGCGATCGAGCCCAAGCCGAACGAGCCGCGCGGCGACATCCTGCTGCCCACCGTCGGCCACGCCCTGGCCTTCATCGAGCGCCTGGAGCGCCCGGAGCTGTACGGCGTCAACCCCGAGGTCGGGCACGAGCAGATGGCCGGGCTGAACTTCCCGCACGGCATCGCCCAGGCGCTGTGGGCGGGCAAGCTCTTCCACATCGACCTCAACGGCCAGTCCGGCATCAAGTACGACCAGGACCTGCGCTTCGGCGCCGGCGACCTGCGCTCGGCGTTCTGGCTGGTCGACCTGCTGGAGAGCGCCGGTTACGCGGGCCCGAAGCACTTCGACTTCAAGCCGCCGCGCACCGAGGACCTCGACGGCGTGTGGGCGTCCGCCGCGGGCTGCATGCGCAACTACCTGATCCTCAAGGAGCGCGCGGCCGCGTTCCGTGCCGACCCGGAGGTCCAGGAGGCCCTGCGCGCCTCCCGCCTCGACGAGCTGGCCCAGGCCACCGCCGCCGACGGCCTGCAGAGCCTGCTCGCCGACCGCACCGCGTTCGAGGACTTCGACGTCGAGGCGGCCGCCGCCCGGGGCATGGCCTTCGAGCGGCTCGACCAGCTCGCGATGGACCACCTGCTCGGCGCCAGGGGCTGACCGGTGCCCGGACGAACCTCCGCACGGAATACGCCGGAGTCATGCCCTCCGTGGCATGACCCCGTATCAACTTCCGTGTGGGGGTCGTCCCTCGTGCGGTTCGCGGGGACGCTGGACGTATGGCCACGCCACCCGTACCGCCCCAGCCGCCCGGACCGCCGAGTGACACGCCGCCTCCCGGCGGCTTCGGACCGCCTCCCCCGGGTCACGGCGCCGGTGGCCCCCGACGGCGCAGGAGCCCGCTCGTCGTGGTGCTCGCGCTGCTGGTCACCGCGGGAGCCGTGCTCGCCGTCGTCCTGATGGCCTCGGACGGTGACGACTCACCGGACGACGAGCCGACCGGGAGCCGCACCGGTTCCTCTCCCGCCCCTTCGATCAGCCTTCCCGTGGAGCTGCCCAGCGGGTTGCCGAGCGAGCTGCCGTCCGGACTCCCGAGCACCCTGCCGACCGAGATCCCCAGCGACCTGGAGTCGCTGCTGCCGTCCCTCAGCGCGCTGCTGCCCTAGCGCCCCCCCCCGCGCGCGCGTGGAGGTGCCGTCACCCACACGCGCGCGTACCCGGACGCGGGGGCGTGATCCGTCACACGTCCCGCGGCAGCCGTACGTGGGGCGTCGGCGCCCGGCGGACCGACGCCCCACCCCGCCCCGAGCTCGGGAAGGCGTCTACTCGCCGTCCGGCCGGGTCGCGGTCAAGGCCGTCGCCGGGTCCCGCGCGGCGATCCCGGCCGGCATCCAGCGACCGCCCTCCTTGCGGTACGGCCACCAGCGCCCGTCCCGCCCGAGGCGCAGCTGACCGGCGGCCCCGACGGCCGTCCACCGGTTGCCCCGCGCCCGCAGCACCGGCCGTTCGCCGTCCTCCCAGGCCGACTCCAGCGCCGCACGCGCGCGTGCGAGCACGTCGCCCTCCACGGTCCACTCCTCCTCCAGGACCGACAGCGCTGCCGCACCTCCGTACCGCCAGGCCCGTACGGCCGCCGCCAGTTGGTCGCGGCTGCGTCCCGAGCCGACGGCGAGCCGCTCGGTCACCCCGCCGTTCTCCGGCTCCCCGCCGGCATGGGAAGCCAGTCGCACCGCGTCCTGCGCCACCGTCAACGGCGCTGCGGAGTCCAGATGTCCGTCGTCGCCGCGCAGTGCTTCCGAGAGCAGGAGACGCGCGGTGGCGGCCGTCCGGGCGGCGAGGATCTCCAGGGCCGCCGGATCCACCCCCGGCGGAGGCGCGGCGTCCGTGTCCAGCGAAGGCGGTACGCCCGGCTCCGGGGGGAACCCGGGCACGGCCGGCAACGGCGGCAGGACGTCTCCCGCTGCGTACGCCTCGGCCGCGTCCACCCCGTCCGGCCGAGGAGGTTCCGCCTCGGCCGGAGCGACCGTGACACGGGCCTGCAGGGCGTCGAGCACGGTCTGTTCGGCGCGTCCCCGGAGCAGCAGCAGGAGGAACGGATCCTGGTCGAGCAGCCGCGCCACCTGGTAGCAGAGCGCCGCTGTGTGACCGCAGTGGTCCCAGGCGCCGCAGTCGCACTCGGCCTCCAGCTCGCCGAGCCCCGGCAGCAGGTCGACGCCGGCCGTCGCCGCGTCCTCCACCAGATGCGGCGGCATCTCACGGTCGAGCAGGGCGGCGACATGCCCGGCCCGCTCCGCCGCCAGGTCCAGAAACCGGCCCCACTCCGCGTCCGAGAGCTCGCCGAGCAGCACATCGGCCCGGTGCGCGGTCCGGTCGCGATCCCGTACGACAGCCGTGATGCGCCCCGGCCGCACCGACACCGCGCCCACCGCGCCCGCGCGCGCCATCCCGCGTCCCGTCCGCACCTGCCCGGCGTCCAGCGCACCGTCCTCCAGCGCGGCCAGCCACGCCCGGCCCCACCAGCTCTGCGCGAACGCCCTCCCGCGCGCGGGAGGCAACGCGGCGAACGTACGCTCCAGGCCGTCGTGCGCGTTCATCGCGTGCCTCCTCGCAGCTCGACCAGATCGGCCAGCTCACTGTCCGTCAGTTCGGTGAACGCCGCCTCACCGGATCCCAGCACGGCGTCGGCGAGGCCCTGCTTGCGGCGCAGCATGTCGGCGATACGGTCCTCGATGGTGCCCTCGGCGATCAGCCGGTGCACCTGCACGGGCCGTGTCTGGCCGATGCGGTACGCCCGGTCGGTGGCCTGAGCCTCGACGGCGGGGTTCCACCAGCGGTCGTAGTGCACGACGTGCTCCGCGCGCGTGAGGTTGAGCCCTGTGCCGGCCGCCTTCAAGGAGAGCAGGAACACGGGGACCTCACCGTCCTGGAAGCGCCGGACCATCGCCTCGCGCTCGGCCACGGGCGTCCCGCCGTGCAGGAACTGCGTGGGCACGCCGCGCACCGCCAGGTGCCGCTCCAGGAGCCGCGCCATGCGCACGTACTGGGTGAAGACCAGGACGCCCGCGCCCTCGGAGAGGATCGTCTCGAGCAACTCGTCGAGGAGCTCCAGCTTCCCGGAGCGTCCCGCGGTCCCCGGCCGCTCCTCCTTGAGGTACTGCGCCGGATGGTTGCAGATCTGCTTCAGGCCGGTCAGGAGCTTCACGATCAAGCCGCGACGAGCCATGTCGTCGGCCTCGGCGATCGCCGCGAGCGTCTCGCGCACCACCGCCTCGTACAGGCCCGTCTGCTCCCTGGTGAGCGACACCGGGCGATCGGTCTCGGTCTTGGGCGGCAGCTCAGGGGCGATCCCCGGATCCGACTTGCGGCGGCGCAGCAGGAACGGCGCCACGAGCCGGGCGAGCCGCTCCGCCGCCGCCGGATCCCCGCCGCCCTCGACGTCACGCGCGTACCGCCTGCGGAACGCGCCCAGGCGGCCCAGCAGGCCCGGTGTCGTCCAGTCCAGGATCGCCCACAGCTCCGACAGGTTGTTCTCCACCGGGGTCCCGGTCAGCGCGACACGCGCGCGTGCGCCGATGGTGCGCAGTGCCCGCGCGGTCGCCGAGTACGGGTTCTTCACGTGCTGCGCCTCGTCCGCCACGACCAGGCCCCACGGCACCTCCCCGAGCCGGGCGGCGTCCAGCCGGAGGGTGCCGTAGGTGGTGAGCACGAACTCCCCGCCGGCCAGGGAGTCCAGGTCACGGCGCGGCCCGTGGAAGCGGCGCACCGGCGTACCGGGGGCGAATCTCTCGATCTCGCGCTGCCAGTTGCCCATCAGCGACGTCGGGCAGACCACGAGGGTGGGACCGGCTGTCGAGACGTCGCTCTGGCGGTGGAGGTGCAGGCTGATCAGCGTGATGGTCTTGCCCAGTCCCATGTCGTCGGCCAGGCAGCAGCCGAGTCCGAGCGACGTGTTCCGCGCCAGCCAGTCCAGGCCGCGCCGCTGGTAGTCGCGCAGCGTGGCGTCGAGCGCGGCGGGCTGCGCCACCGGCTCCCGCGCCCCGGGGCTCGTCAGCCGCTCCCGCAGGGCCGCCAGCGGGCCCGTGGGCCGCACCTCGACCCAGCGGCCGTCCACCTCGGCGGAGCCCGTCAGGGCGGCGCCGAGCGCTTCGACCGGCGTCACCTTGCGGTCCTGCTGGGCGCGGGCCCGGCGCAGTTCCCGCGGATCGATCAGGACCCACTGGTCCCGCAGCCGTACGAGGGGCCGGCCGGCCTCCGCCAGCCGGTCCAGTTCCTCACGTGTGAGCCGCTGGTCGCCCACGGCGAACCACCAGGTGAACGACAGGAGCGCGTCGGCCGAGAGGAAGGACGGCGTCTCCGGGCCCGAGCCGTCCCTTCCGCCCCCGTCCGCTTCGTCCTCCGGCAGCCCCACCACCGCGCGGGCGGTCAGGGTACGGGCCAGTTCCCTCGGCCAGTGCACCTCGACGCCCGCGCCCGCCAGCACCCGCGAACCGTCCCCGAGCAGTTCGGCGATCTCCTCGTCGAGAAGGCCGACGGAATCGGGGACACCGGCCGACAGCAGCGGGGTGAGCGCGGGCCACGCCCGGGCGGCGCGGCGCAGGGCCAGCAGCGCGTCCATGCGCGCGCGGGGACCGAATCCGTCGTGCACGGCTCCGGTGTCGCCCCAGATCTCGGCGGCGTCCACGACGAGCGCGGGATCGTTCACACTGTGCACCTGAGGCACGGCCCGGAACCGCGCCACCGTCTCGCCGGACGCCGGGACCGCCGCTCCGGGCGTCCCGATCCCGGGCGTCTCGATCCCCGACACCTCGATCCGCAGCGACACCCGCACACCCGCGTCGTGGCCCGCGGCGACGTCGGCGACCCACCCGCGCAGCTCCGGCAGGTGCCGCGGCCGCGGGGCGGCGTAGGCGGGGCCGCCCGTGACGAGCGGGGCGGCGGGGGAGCGGGGCAGCGCGTCGGCGACCGCGTCCAGGAAGGCCCGCAGCAGGCGCTCCGGGTCCGGCAGCCGCAGGGGCGGTGCCTCCTCGACGGGCACGGCATGGGCCTCGGGCGGCATCGAGGCGGCCAGCCGGCGGACCTCCTCGATGTCCTCCGGCCCGAGCGGCCCTGCCCGCCAGGCGTCGTGGTCCTCCGACGACAGGCCGGGCAGCAGCAGTCCCCGCGCCACGCATCGCAGCGCCAGCAGGGATGCCGCGCCCCAGAACACGGCGGCCCGGTGCCCTTCGGCGGAGACGCGCGCGCGTGCGAGAACCGGCAGGGCCTCCCGCACCGGCAGCAGCACGGCACGCACGCGCGTGAGCGACACACCGGCAGCAGCGGGCTGGACGACGGTCAGGTCCTCGACGGCCGCGGACGCGACGGGAGGAGCGGTGTCACCGCCGGGCCCGGTGACGTCGCCGTCGGGTCGCCAGAAGGCGACGCGGCCGGTGCGGGCCGGGACGCCGGGCACGAACACGGCGGGGCGCCAGGCCAGTTCGGAGATCTCGGGCACTGCTTCCACGGGAACCCTCTGCACAGCGATGAGACTACTCCTCAAATTTGACTACCGCGGTGGAGTCGCCGAGGGTACCCCACCTGCCTCCCGAACGCGCATTCTGTTTCCAGGAGTTCCGCGAGGGTGCGGAGGGGGATCTCAGGGTGCCTCGGGGGTGTAGGTCAGGGAGGTTTCAGGGTCGCGTCCGGAACCGCGCGCGGCGCGAACCCGTTTTCATGACAGAGAGCGGCAGGGGCCGCGAAGGAGGCGACGCACATGTCGAGGAACGCGAAGATCGCCGTAGGAGGTGTGGCGGTCGGACTGCTGTTGTTGATCTGGCTGCCCTGGTGGGCGGCGCTGCTGATCGTGCTGGGAGTTCCGGCGGCGGCCTACCTCACGCTGGACCCCTCGCAGCGGCGCAGGCTGCGCCGTGTCACCCGCAAGGAGCTCGGCCGCTGAGGAGGCGAGGACCGCGACGAGGCGCCCGTCCCTCGCGTGACGCGCGGGGCATGCCGGCCCCGCGGCAGCACCTCGTCGCGGCCCTCGCGCCGTCTCGGAGCGGATGTCAGGCCGAAGTCCGTCTCAGAACGGACGTACGGCCATCTTGTCGAGCGCCTCCAGCAGCCCCGGCAGCTCCGGGCCCCGGCCGACCGGCAGGACCTCACCGGGCCGCGCGTCCAGCAGGAGGAACGCGATGTCGTCGGTCCTGGCCACCAGCGACCAGCCGGGCCCGTCGGCGCGCAGGGTGCGCGCGTCGCCGGAGGCGAAGGACGACCGCACCCGGCCCAGCGGCGGCGGGGTGTCCACGTAGGAACGGGCCTCGGCGAGGACGCGCCGTATGTCACTGCGCTTCTTCGGCGCGGCCTCCGCGGACCCGTCGCCGTTCCCCTCCGCGCCCCCGTCGGCCACCGCTCCGCCGCCGTCCGCCTCGTCGGTGTCCTCGGCGGGCTCCGCCGCGGGCGGGGGCGCGAAGGCGGCGTCGTCTATCTGGTCCCGCCACAGGCTCCACTGGAGCGCGATCTCGTCGGCCCCCAGGCGCCGCTGGGCCGGTCCCCAGACCGACGTGTCCGGAGGGGACAGCACGGGACCCTCCGAGATCTCCGGGGCGGGATCGTGCGGCGCGGGCACGCCGGGCGCCGCCACGGCCACCGCGAGGGGCCACCCGGGCAGAGCGGCGACCACCGTCCGCTCGTCCGGCGACAGGTCGTGCTCCATGCCGCAGTCCCAGGACGCGATCGCCACCGCCACCAGCGACACGTCGTCGATGACGACCGTCCACCGCGCGCCCTCGCCGTCCTGGCCGAGCACCAGGCCGTACCCGTCGGCCAGCGGCGCGAGGCCGAGCGCCGCACACGCCTCCGGATAGTCGTCGCCGAGCACACTCGGGAACTTCGCCGGCGTCAGCAGCGCCGCCGTGAGCACATAGAGCGCATCGTCCGCGGCGGCGACGGCGTCCTCGTCCGTCCCGGCCATCCCAGCCTCCCCATCGGTTCGTCCAACGGCGCGCACCCTAGTGCGCCGGGAAGGCGCTTGTCACGACTCCCCGACACACCCGGAGCTGCAGCTTTCCGACCTGACGGGGTGAATCGACCACCTTTCGCCGTCCCGTCACACCGTCGGCAGCCCCAGCAGCGCCCGCGCCACGGTCCGGGGCGACTCGTCCCGCTCGCGCGCGAGCGCCACGACGGCGCGGCAGGCGAGTTCGTTGACCCCGAAGGACAACGCCTCCGGCGACACCCAGCCGGCCGCCTCGTCGATGCGGTCCTGATCGTCCTCCGCGCACGCCGAGACGTACGCGGCGGCGGCCTCGAACAGGTTGTGCGGGCGCTTCTTGGCGTCGGGCCCCCGCCCGCCGGGGGCGTCGGCGCGGCCGGCGTCACCTGGGCGCGGCCGCCCGCGCAACGAGTCGAGGAACCTGGCACAAGCCGTACGAACCTTGTCGAACATGGTGAAGGCCTTCCCCCTATGCGGTTGTCATGGTCGGGTTGATCGTTTCATCTCCCTTTACCCAACGTAGAGTTGGAGTCACGGCGGCAGAAGGGGGACGAGACGGTGAAGCGCTTCGAGCGGCTTGAACAGATCCGGCGCATGGACCCGTACGAGGACGCGTTCGAGATCTACCGGCTCACCGCGGCCTACGAGTTCCCCTGGGACTTCACCCGCGCTCTGGAGCTCGCCCTGTACCGCACCTACGCGGTCCCGAGCATCGGCCGCCTGCTGGCCGAAACGGCGGAACTCACGGACCGCTCCCAGAAGCGCTACGACGACACCTCGCTGCTCCTCGACGCCGTCGTGGAGCACGGCTTCGACAGCGAGCAGGGCCGTACGGCCGTGCGCCGCATCAACCGGATGCACCGCAGCTACGACATCAGCAACGACGACATGCGCTACGTGCTCTGCACGTTCGTCGTGATGCCCAAGCGGTGGATCGACGCGTACGGATGGCGCCGCTTGTCACGCCACGAGACCGTGGCCTCCACCGTCCACTACGGCACTCTCGGCCGCCGTATGGGCATCAAGGACATCCCTGGGACCTACGAGGAGTTCGAGGCCTGCCTCGACGCCTACGAGAAGGCCCATTTCGCCTGGGACGAGGACGCGCGACGGGTCTCGGACGCCACGCTCGACCTCATGGCCTCCTGGTACCCGCGGCCGCTCGCTCCTGTCCTGCGGACCGCCACGCTCGCCCTGCTCGACGAACCGCTCCTGAAGGCCTTTCGCTACACCCCGCCGGGCCCGGCCGTCCGCACACTGGTGCGCACAGCCGTACGCGCGCGTGGACGCGCGGTCCGGCTGCTGCCGCCCCGCCGCACCCCGCACTACGCGCGGCAGAACTGGGAGATCAAGGGCTATCCGAACGGCTACCGCCTGGACGAGCTGGGTACCCGCCCGGTGCCCGGCGTACGCGGCTGCCCGGTCCGGCACATCGCCGACGAGTCAGCCGCCCAGTGAGTCCAGGGTCTCGCGCAGCCAGCTGATCTCGGCCCGGGAGGTGGCCCGCGCGATGGTCAGCACACCGCGCCGGAACGGGTCGTCGACCTCCTCGGCACGCAGGGGCCGGTCGCCGTCGTAGAAGAAGCTCGACGGCTCTTCGAGGAAGGCCAGTCGGCGACGGAGTACGGCCGCCTGGGCGGCGGAGTCGTCCAGGTGCCGCAGGAACGTGAGCACCGTGAACCACCGGTTCTCGTCGGTGATGTCGCGCTCGGCCGGCTCGGCGAGCCGTCGGCGCAGTTCGCCCCCGCCCTCCTCGGTGAGCCTGAGGACGTGCCGCGGGGCGGCCACCGCCCCGGGCTCGGTGGCGCGCACCAGCAGACCGGCCTTCTCGAGCCGCTTGATCGCCGGATAGAGGGTGCTCTCCGCCACCGGGCGCACGTGTCCCGTCAGCGCCGTGAGGCGTTTGCGCAGCTCGTAGCCGTGCAGCGGGGTGTCGTACAGGAAGCCGAGGATGGCGAGCTCCAGCATGCCCTCATTCTGCCGGAGAGGTGAGGTACATCGCTGTCGTCGTAATGCGGGCACCGAATATCTCCACTGCGGAATACATCGGCACCGAGGTATAGTGGGTGCCGGAATGATGATCAGCCGGGTGCTCCGAGGGGGAACGATGCGGCAGGCCGAGTTCGACGACAGGGGAAGCCGGGTCCGTTGGACCGAGACGCCGGGTGCGGAACCCGCCCGCGTGTACGTGCACGGACTGGGCGCCGCGTCGGCGGTCTACCACGCGCACGTGGCGGCACGACCCGAACTCGCGGGCCGGCGCAGCCTGTTCGTCGACCTTCCCGGGCACGGTGTCAGCGACCGGCCCGAGCACTTCGGATACACGCTCGAGGAGCACGCCGACGCGCTGGCGGCCGCGCTGGACGCGGCGGCCGTGAGCGGGGCGGAACTCGTCGCCCACAGCATGGGCGGCTCCGTGGCCATCGTCCTCGCCCACCGCCGGCCCGACCTGGTCGCGCGGCTCGTCCTCACGGAGGCCAACCTGGACGCCTGCCCGCCGCCCACCGCGGGCAGCAGCGGCATCGCCGCCTGCACGGAGGAGGAGTTCCTCGACGGCGGGTACGCGCGCGTGCTCGACCGGGTCGGTCCGCTGTGGGCCGCCACGATGCGGCTGGCCGACCCGCGCGCCCTGCACCGCAGCGCCGTCGCGCTCAGGCGCGGCTCCGACCCCGTCATGCGCGAGATCCTGACCGGGCTCGACCGGGTCGACCGGGTGTACCTCCAGGGCGCACTCACCGGGCCGCTCGAGGGAGCGGACGCCCTGGAGAAGGCGGGCGTCCGCGTTGTGACGGTGCCGGGCGCCGGTCACAACGTCATGTTCGACAACCCGGACGCGTTCGTCGAGGCGGTCGCCGCGGGGGTGTGAGCCGTCAGCCCTCCCGGACGGCCAGTGCCAGGAAGCGGTCGTCCTCGTCGACGTACGACGTCATGCGCCAGCCGGCCCCGGCCAGCAGGGGGCGCAGGTTCGGCTCGGCGCGCAGGTCCTGCGGCGTGATCTGCCGGCCCTGCCGGGCCGCGAGCGCGGCCCGGCCGATCGGGTGGAACAACGCCAGGACCCCGCCGGGCCGCACCACCCGGGCCAGCTCCCGCAGGTTCTCCGCCGGCCGGGGCAGATGGGCGATGAGCCCCGCCGCGAACACCGCGTCGAGTGCGCCGGGACGCAGCGGGAGCGCGGCGACGTCGGTGAGCAGCAGCCGCCCGTCGCGGTCGCGCCCGGCCCGTACGGCGGCCTGAAGCATGGCCAGGGTGAGATCGGCCCCCACGACCACCCCCGAGGGCCCGACGGCCGCGCGCAGCGGCGTGAGGGCCCGTCCGGTGCCGCAGCCCGCGTCCAGCACGCGATCCCCCTCCCGCAGTCCGAGCTCGTCGACCGCGGCCGCGTAGGCGGGACCGTCGTCGGGGAAGCGGTCGTCCCAGTCCGCCGCGCGTGCGCCGAAGAACTCCTGGACGTGTGTGTGGTCGTCGCTCATGTTCCGCATGATCCCTCACCGACACGGAGGACGTCGCTGCGCGCACGTTCGAGCGTCAGGCGATCGGATCGGCGCACTTATGCGTCACATTCCCTCACCTTTCGAAATGCGCCCCCTTTGTGCACCCGTGCCCCCACTAGCGTCCCCTGGCCATGGGACACCTGGACCACGCCGCCTTCGGCTGGCTGACCCCCGTGCTGTCGTACGTGATGGCCTGCATAGGCGCCGCCCTCGGTCTTCGCTGCACCGTGCGCGCCCTCGGCGCCACCGGGCGCTCGCGCCGCAACTGGCTGATCACCGCCGCCTCCGCCATCGGCACCGGCATCTGGACCATGCACTTCGTGGCCATGCTCGGCTTCGGCGTCGGCGGCACCGACATCCGCTACGACGTTCCGCTGACCGTGCTCAGCCTTCTCGTCGCCATGGTCGTCGTCTGTGCCGGTGTCTTCGCCGTCGGCTACGGACGCGACCGCACGCGCGCGTTGCTCATCGGCGGTCTCACCACCGGTCTGGGCGTCGCGAGCATGCACTACCTGGGGATGGCCGCGGTCCGCCTGCACGGCGACGTCGTCTACGAACCGGCACGCGTCGCGCTCTCCGTCCTCATCGCCGTCGTCGCCGCGACCGCGGCCCTGTGGGCGGCGCTCAACATCAAGGCGCCGGTCGCCGTCACCGTCGCCTCACTCGTGATGGGGGCGGCGGTCAGCAGCATGCACTACACCGGCATGTTCGCGGTCAGCGTGCGGGTCACGCCGTCCGGAGCGGCACTGCCCGGGGCCACGGCGATGCAGTTCATCTTCCCCCTCGCCGTCGGCCTCGGGTCCTATCTCTTCCTGACCTCGGCCTTCGTCGCCCTGTCGCCCACCACGGGGGAGCGCGCCGCGTCCGCGTCGGCCCAGCAGCCGGGGGAGAGCGTCACCGGCCGCAGGCCGGCCCGGACCGTGTGACGGGCGTGGACGGCACGCCCCCCGAACTTCTTCCGAGCGAGGAGGCCATGCGTACACCCCGGAGGACCCCCACGGCAGGCGCCGACGCGCCGCCGCCCGTGCGCGGCCGTCGCGCCCACGCCGGGCCGCCCGCCGACGAGGGACCGCACGAGCGGACCGGCCCGTCGGCCGACGTCATACCCCTGCGTGCCGGACGCTGGCAGATCCGTCCGCGCACCGTGCGAGCCAAGATCATCTGCCTGCTGATGGTGCCGGCCGTCTCCTTGCTCGCCCTGTGGGCGTACGCCACCGTCAGCACCGCCCAGGACGTCTCCGGGCTGCGTCAACTGCAGCTCGTGGACTCCCAGGTCCGCACCCCCGTGTCGGCCGCGGTGGCCGCCCTGCAGGCCGAGCGGGCGGCCGCCGTCCGGTACGCGACCGGTCCGGCGGCCGG
This sequence comes from Streptomyces sp. NPDC001381, assembly GCF_042895685.1. Taxonomy (NCBI): domain Bacteria; kingdom Bacillati; phylum Actinomycetota; class Actinomycetes; order Kitasatosporales; family Streptomycetaceae; genus Streptomyces; species Streptomyces sp. NPDC001381. Next base: position 376,073 of record NZ_JBIAWO010000005.1, read on the forward strand.
ACGGGACACCGACCTCAGGACGCTCGCGCGGCAGACGGACGTGGCCGTGGCCAGGCTCCGGCTCGGCGACCACAGCACCGTCGCCGACGGCCAGGACCTGCCTCGCGCGGTCGCCCGGCGGCTCGAGGCCTTCGTCTCCGCAGCCGAGGGGCTGCGCACCCTGCGGACCGCCGTCCTCGACGGCGGCGCCGACTGGGAGGAGGCCCACGACCGGTACACGACCACGATCTCGGCGGCCTTCTCGGTCGGCGGCGCGCTCTCCGGCATCCAGGACGCGGAACTCGGCTCCGACGCGCGCGTGCTGCTCGAATTCTCCCGCGCGGGCGAGGCGCTGGCCCAGGAGGACGCCGTCCTCGCGGGCGCCCGCCTGTCCGGCCGCCTCGACGGCCGGCGGCTGCGGCTGTTCACCGGCGCCGTCGAGACCCGCCGCGCCCTGACGGAGGCGGCCGTCGCCGACCTGCGCGGCCCCGAACGCACCGCCTGGCAGCGCCTGGCCGCAGGCCGCGACTACGCGGCGCTGGCCGCCGCCGAGGACAGGGCACTCGCGGGCGGACCGGGCAGAAGGGCGATCGCGGCGGCTCCGGCGGCCATCTGGGACAAGGCCCGGGCACGCGTGCAGGACGGCATGCGCGACATCGAGGAGGCCGCCGGGCGGGACGCGGTAGAGCGCGCCGACCCGTTCACCCGCGGGCTGCTCACCCCGGCCGGCGCCGCGGTGCTGTTCGGCCTCGCCGCCGTCGCCGCCTCCCTCGTGATCTCCGTACGCATCGGCCGCGGTCTCGTCGTCGAACTGGTCGGCCTGCGCAACGACGCCCTGGAGATCGCCCGGCGCAAACTCCCCGAGGCCATGCGCAAACTGCGCGCCGGGGAAGAGATCGACATCCGGGCCGAGGCCCCGCCCGGCCCGCCCTCCGAGGACGAGACCGGCCAGGTCGCCGAGGCCCTGACCACCGTGCACCGGGCCGCACTGCGAGCCGCCGTCGAGCGCGCCGAACTCGCCAGCGGCATCTCCGGGGTGTTCGTCAACCTCGCCCGCCGCAGCCAGGTCCTCGTCCACCGCCAGCTGAGCCTCCTGGACAGCATGGAACGCCGCTCCGACGACCCGAACGAACTGAGCGACCTCTTCCGGCTCGACCACCTCACCACCCGCATGCGACGCCACGCCGAGAGCCTGATCATCCTCTCCGGAGCGGCACCCGGCCGGGCCTGGCGCATGCCGGTCTCCCTGACCAACGTGGTCCGGGCCGCCGTCTCCGAGGTCGAGGACTACGCGCGCGTGGAGGTACGACCGCTCCCCGAGGCGTCCGTCGTCGGCGCCGCCGTCGCCGACCTCACCCACCTGCTCGCCGAACTCGTCGAGAACGCGGCCCAGTTCTCACCTCCGCACACACGCGTGCGCATCACCGGTGAACCCGTCGGCAACGGCTACGCCGTCGAGGTCGAGGACCGCGGCCTCGGCATGGGCAAGGAGACCCTCGAAGAGGCCAACCGGCGCATCGCGCAGTCCGAGGCGCTCGACCTGTTCGACAGCGACCGGCTCGGTCTGTTCGTCGTCAGCCGGCTCGCCGCCCGGCACGGCGTCAAGGTGCACCTGCGGACCTCGCCCTACGGCGGCACCACGGCGGTCGTCCTGCTGCCGACGGCCCTGCTGCACACCGGCAAGCCGGAACGTTCCGCCCGGGAGGCGGCGGAGGCGGGGCAGCCGGCGGGACACGCGTACGCGAGGGTGCCCGCACCCGACCGGCCCGCCGCCGAGCAGGAGGCCGTCCCCGCTCCCGCCGACCGGCCCGCGCTGGTCGCCCCCGTCCGGGCCGCCGCCCGCCCGGCGGCCGCCGACCCGCCGCCCCCCGGAGTCACCGCCTTGCGCCTGCACCGCTCACCGGACGACTCCCACGGACCGGACCGCTCCGACGGCTCGGAGGACTTCCACGGACCGGACCACTCCCACGGACCGGACCACTCCCACGGACCGGACCACTCCCACGGACCGGACCACTCCCACGGACCGGACCACTCCCACGGACCGGACCGCTCCGACGGATCGGACGACCTCCCGCGCCGGGTCCGTCAGGCGCACCTCGCCCCCCAGTTGCGCCGGCCGCTTCCCGAGCAACCGGCCCCCGAGGCGCGCCCGCGCGACGACGCCGAACGCACCCCCGAACTCGTCCGGGACCGGATGGCCGCCTACCGGGCCGGCTGGGCACGCGGCGGCGGCAGGCAACCCGGCCGCGGTGCCACCCCGGAATCCGCACCGCGCAGCGACAGCAGCGAAGGAGACCCCGCATGATCCAGGACCCGAGCACGCGGCCGCCCCAGCGGTCCGGTGAACTCGACTGGCTGCTGGACGACTTGGTGATGCGCGTCAGCGAGGTACGGCACGCCGTGGTGCTGTCCAACGACGGCCTGGCCGTCGGCGCCTCCACCGGCCTCAGGCGCGAGGACGCCGAACACCTCGCCGCCGTCGCCTCCGGCTTCCACAGCCTCGCCAAGGGCGCGGGCCGCCACTTCGGCGCCGGCGGCGTCCGTCAGACCATGGTCGAGATGGACGACGGCTTCCTGTTCGTGGCCGCCGCGGGCGACGGCTCCTGCCTCGCCGTCCTCACCGCCGTGACCGCCGACATCGGCCTCGTCGCGTACGAGATGGCGCGGCTGGTCAAACGGGTCGGTGAGCACCTCTTCACCCCGCCGAGGCTCACGACGCGGCCACCCGCCGCCGGATGACACGAGAGAGCGACCGGCCGAGATGACCGAGGACATGACCGGCGTCCCGCGCGAGCTGGGCAGCCAGTGGTACGACAACGAGGCCGGGCCCCTGGTGCGCCCCTACGCCATGACGGGCGGGCGCACCAAACCCGGTCCCACCGGAGTGCGCTTCGATCTGATCGCCCTGGTCACCCTGGACCCGGGCGCGCCCGGCACGGACGGCATGGCGCTCGGGCCCGAACACCGGACGCTCATCGCCCTGTGCCGTACCGAGACCCAGTCCGTCGCCGAACTCGCGGCCGGCGCCGATCTCCCCGTGGGCGTGGTCCGGGTCCTCCTCGGCGACCTTCTGGAACTCGGCTGTGTCACCGTCAGCCGGCCGGTGCCGCCCGCTCACCTGCCCGACGAACGCATCCTGCGTGAGGTGATCGAGGGGCTGCGGGCGCTGTGACCCGTGGCGCACACCTTCGGACCGCGCTTGCGCAGAGGACGGCCAGATCAGGCGAATTTCGGTCGAACTCCCCGGAAAGGGGACCCAGTTGTCATGATGCTGACTTCGCACACCTGCACACAAGCCGTCCTCTCCCGAGAGAAGTGATCCATGGTCCCCGAGCACTCCGATGCCGCGGGTGGCGACACGGCCCCCCTGGCGTTGAAGATTCTGGTCGCCGGCGGGTTCGGCGTGGGCAAGACCACCCTGGTGGGCGCCGTCAGCGAGATCAAGCCGCTGCGCACCGAGGAACTCCTGAGCGAAGCGGGCCAGTGGGTGGACGACACCGGCGGAGTGGACCACAAGGTCACGACGACCGTCGCGATGGACTTCGGCCGGATCACCATCCGCTCCGGCCTCTCCCTCTACCTGTTCGGCACCCCGGGGCAGGACCGCTTCTGGTTCCTGTGGGACGAGCTGTCGCAGGGCGCCCTGGGCGCGGTGGTCCTGGCGGACACCCGGCGCCTGGAGGACTGCTTCCCCGCCGTCGACTACTTCGAGCACCGGCACATCCCGTTCGTCGTCGCCGTCAACTGCTTCGCGGGCGCAAGGAGTCACCGCGCGCAGGACGTCTCGCGGGCCCTCGACCTCGACGGGGGCACCCCGGTCGTCCTGTGCGACGCCCGGGACCGGGACTCGGGCAAGGAGGTGCTGATCCGGCTCGTCGAGTACGCCGGGCGGATGCACACCGCCCGGCTGCTCGACTCGGTGAGCTGACGAGACGGCGTCAGTCGGCGACGGCCTTCATCGCCAGCACCTTGTCGATCCCGACGCGCACGAGCAGTTCACCGGGCACGCCGTTGCGGGCGCCGAACTCCTCGGCACGGTCCTCACCCATGTACCGGGCGCCGATACGGGCCGCCCAGTGACGGACGTCGTCGAGGTCCTCCGTCAGCCGGGCGCGGCCCTGGAGCACCACGTAGCCGAACGGCGGCCGGTCGTCGTCCACACACAGGGCGACCCGGCCGTCCCGCGCCAGATTGCGGCCCTTCACCGTCTCCTTGCCGGTGTTGAACACCACCTCGTCACCGTCGAGCACGAACCAGATCGGTGCCACGTGCGGACTGCCGTCGGCCCGCACCGTGGACAGCTTTCCCGTGCGGGTGCCGTACGAGACGAACGCCCGCCACTCTTCGTCGGTCATCTTCTGCGCCATGCCGCCATCCTCCTTGCTCCGGCGGCGGGTCCTGGGTAAGGCTGGCGGGCGTTTCCTCCGGCGAGGCGGAGGCGACACGGGGGACATCACACGGGGAACGTCACCACGGGGAGACGGAACATGGCGCAGAACCAGGGACTGGGCTGGCTGCTGGACGACCTGACCCAGCGCGTCGACCATGTCCGGCACGCGCTGGTGCTGTCCAACGACGGGCTGGTCGCGGGCGCGAGCACCGGACTGCGCCGCGAGGACGCCGAGCACCTCGCCGCGGTCTCGTCCGGACTGCACAGCCTGGCCAAGGGATCCGGGCGGCACTTCGGCGCGGGGCAGGTACGGCAGACCATGATCGAGTTCGATGACGCGCTGCTGTTCGTCACCGCCGCGGGCTCGGGGAGCTGTCTGTGCGTGCTCAGCGGCGCGGAGGCCGACATGGGCCACGTCGCCTACGAGATGACCCTGCTCGTCAGCCGGGTCGGCGAGCACCTGACCGTGGACGCACGGCAGCCCGACCGGGCCCCGCTGACAGACCTCTGACCTGGGTTTTTCTCGGCTTCCCCGGAGTTATCCACAGGCTCGCCACGGGATCCGCGATTCCGGCTACGGTCTTTTCCGAGGCCACCGCGGATCGACCGCGGGCCGCCTGATCCCACTTCACTCCACGGGGGAGACCGATCATGTCCGGAAACACCGTCGCACCACAGCGAGCCCCGTCCTGCTCCCCGAGCCGCGCCGCTCGGGAACTGGGCCTGAAGCGCAGCGAGTTCGACCTCGCCGTGCATCTGGGGCGCATCAGGACCGTCCCCGACGAAGGCGGCGGGGGCCGCCTGGTGCCCCGCGCGGAGATCGACCGGCTGCTCGGTTCGGCCGGGGAGGTGCGCGAGGACGTCCGGGTCGTGGGCACGGGCGAGGGCGCCGCCCTCATGAACGTCCCGGCCTCCCGGTTCACCCGCCTCGCGCGACTGGGGCTGCTCGTCCCGGTCAAGTTCTATCTCAACCGCTATCGGGCCGTCGTCTGGCTGTACCTGGCCGCGGAAGCGGAGCAGTTCGCGGCCGACGAGAACAACGCGCCTTGGCTCAACGGCCGGACACCCGAGCGGATGCGCGCGCACATGGCCGCGGGCCTGGACCTGCGGGCCCGGAACTGGCGGGGCCGCCACCTGGGCTTCCTGCTCCGGCTCGCCGACGGGCCCTGGCAACGGGCCGGAGCCCTGTCCGGTTTCCTCGACCCCCTGCACGTCGCGGAACTCGTGGAGGATCCCTACGAGCGCTCCCACCTGAACCGGTTCCGGCCCGGACCGCCCGCCCATGGCGCACCGGGGACCCCGGCCGGGCATCTCGTCGAGAAGCTCATGACGGCGGACGACCCCGACGAGATCGGATGGCTGAGGTCCGACCTGGTCCGCACCCTGGCTGAGGCCCGCGCGCAGGAACCCGCGCCACGGCCCGCCCCGACTCCGCCGGCCCCGTCCGCCCCCGCTGTACGGCCGGTTCCGCACCCGCACCCGTCCCCGCCTCCGGCGCCGGAACCGGGGACGCCGGAGCGGCCCCGGCGCTCGCCGCGCGGCCTGCTGAGCCGGCTGTGCCGCAGAAGCTCCTGACGCCCGCGTGCTACAGCGCGCGGAACAGGCCTTCCTGGACGACCGACACCAGCAGACGGCCGTGGAGGTCGTAGATCCGCCCGCGGGCCAGCCCGCGTCCGCCGGTCGCGATCGGTGACTCCTGGTCGTACAGGAACCACTCGTCCGCGCGGAACGGCCGGTGGAACCACATCGCGTGGTCCAGCGACGCCATGTCGAAGTTCCGCGGACCCCACAGGGGTTCCACCGGCAGGCGGACGGCGTCCAGGAGGGTCATGTCACTGGCGTACGTCAGGGCGCAGGTGTGCACGAGCGGATCGTCGCCCAGCGGCCCGACCGCGCGCATCCACACCGCGCTGCGCGGCTCGGCGCCCTTGACGTCCTCCGCGCTCCAGCGCAGCCGGTCCGCGTACCGGATGTCGAAGGGCTGACGGCGCGCCATCCGCTCCAACTGCTCCGGCAGTGCCCCGAGATGCGCCCGGACCTCCTCCGTCACCGTCGGCAGCGACTCCGGGTCCGGGACCTCGCGGGCCGGCGGCAGCTGGTGCTCGAAGGGACCTTCCTCAGGCTTGTGAAAGGAGGCGGTGAGATTGAAGATCGTGCGGCCCTGCTGCACGGCGGTGACCCGGCGGGTCGTGAACGACCGCCCGTCCCGCACCCGTTCGACCTGGTACACGATCGGCACGCCCGGCCGGCCCGGGCGCAGGAAGTACGCGTGCAGCGAGTGCACGGGCCGGTCGCCCTCGGTGGTCCGGCCGGCCGCGACCAGCGCCTGGCCGGCCACCTGGCCGCCGAAGACCCGCTGCAGGGACTCCTGCGGACTGCGTCCCCGGAAGATGTTGACCTCGATCTGCTCCAGGTCGAGCAGGTCGACGAGCCTGTCGGCGGGGTTCGTCATCGGTGCGCTTCTCCTGTGCCTAGCGCTGTCGTCACAGTTGGCCCACGTCCGTGACGCGGACGACCGCCCGGCCCTCCGCGTCGGAGGCCGTGAGGTCGATCTCCGCGCTGATGCCCCAGTCGTGGTCGTCGGCGGGGTCGTCGAAGATCTGGCGGACCCGCCACAGACCGTTCTGCGGCTCCTCCTGGATCACCAGCAGTTTGGGTCCGCGCGCGTCCGGCCCCGTGCCGAGGTCGTCGTACTCGTCCCAGTACTTGTCCATCGCCTCGCCCCACGCGTCGGCGTCCCAGCCGGACTCGGCGTCCAGTTCGCCCAGCTCCTCGACCTGGTCCAGAGCCGCCAGCTCGACCCGCCGGAACATCGCGTTGCGGACCAGGACCCGGAAGGCCCTCGCGTTGGCGGTGACCGGCTTGACCTCGTCGGCCTTCTCCTGGGCCTCCTCGGCGGTCATCTCCTCCGGGTTGGCGAGCTGCTCCCACTCGTCCAGCAGGCTGGAGTCCACCTGGCGCACCATCTCGCCCAGCCACTCGATCAGGTCCTGCAGGTCCTCCGACTTGAGGTCGTCGGGGACGGTGTGGTCGAGGGCCTTGTAGGCGCTGGCCAGGTAGCGCAGCACGATGCCCTCGGTACGGGCCAGCTCGTAGTGCGACACCAGCTCCGTGAAGGACATCGCCCGCTCGTACATGTCACGGATGACGGACTTCGGCGACAAGGGGTGGTCGCCGACCCACGGATGGCTCTTGCGGTACGTGTTGTAGGCGTGGAAGAGCAGCTCCTCCAGAGGCTTCGGGTACGTGATGTCCTGGAGCCGCTCCATGCGCTCCTCGTACTCGACACCGTCCGCCTTCATCGCGGCCACGGCCTCGCCGCGCGCCTTGTTCTGCTGGGCGGCCAGGATCTGCCGCGGGTCGTCCAGCGTGGACTCGACGACGGAGACCATGTCCAGCGCGTACGAGGGCGACTCGGGGTCGAGGAGTTCGAACGCGGCCAGCGCGAACGTGGACAGCGGCTGGTTCAGCGCGAAGTCCTGCTGCAGGTCCACGGTGAGGCGGACGATCCGGCCGGTGGCGTCCGGCTCGTCCAGCTTCTCGACGATCCCGCCGTCCAGCAGCGAGCGGTAGATCGCGATCGCGCGCCGGATGTGCCGCAGCTGCTGCCGGCGCGGCTCGTGGTTGTCCTCCAGCAGATGGCGCATCGCCTCGAAGGCGTTGCCGGGCCGGGCGATCACCGACAGCAGCATCGTGTGCGTCACCCGGAACCGGGATGTCAGCGGCTCCGGCTCCGACTCGATCAGCTTCTCGAAGGTGTTCTCCGTCCAGCCGACGAAGCCCTCCGGCGCCTTCTTGCGCACCACCTTGCGGCGCTTCTTCGGGTCGTCGCCCGCCTTGGCGAGCGCCTTCTCGTTCTCGATGACGTGCTCGGGCGCCTGCGCGACCACGAAACCGGCCGTGTCGAAGCCGGCCCGCCCGGCCCGGCCGGCGATCTGGTGGAACTCACGCGCCCGAAGGGTGCGCACCCGGTTGCCGTCGTACTTCGTCAGCGCCGTGAACAGCACCGTGCGGATGGGCACGTTGACACCGACGCCGAGCGTGTCCGTACCGCAGATCACCTTCAGCAGTCCGGCCTGGGCGAGCTTCTCCACCAGACGCCGGTACTTGGGCAGCATGCCGGCGTGGTGGACGCCGATGCCGTGCCGTACGTACCGGGAGAGGTTGCGGCCGAACTTGGTGGTGAAGCGGAAGTTGCCGATCAGCTCGGCGATCTGCTCCTTCTCCTCACGCGAGCACATGTTGATGCTCATCAGCGCCTGCGCCCGCTCCACCGCCTGCGCCTGCGTGAAGTGCACGATGTAGACGGGCGCCTGCTTCGTCTCCAGCAGGTCGGTGAGCGTCTCCGTCATCGGGGTGTAGCGGTACTCGTAGGACAGCGGCACGGGCCGGGTCGCCGAGCGGACCACCGCGGTCGGGCGGCCGGTGCGGCGAGTGAGGTCCTTCTCGAAGAAGGAGACGTCGCCGAGCGTCGCCGACATGAGGACGAACTGCGCCTGCGGCAGCTCCAGGATGGGGATCTGCCAGGCCCAGCCGCGGTCGCCCTCGGCGTAGAAGTGGAACTCGTCCATGACGACCTGGCCGACGTCCGCGTGCTTGCCGTCGCGCAGTGCGATCGAGGCGAGCACCTCGGCGGTGCAGCAGATGACCGGGGCGTCGGAGTTGACGGACGCGTCGCCGGTCAGCATGCCCACGTTCTCCGTGCCGAAGATCTTGCACAGCTCGAAGAACTTCTCCGACACCAGCGCCTTGATCGGGGCGGTGTAGAAGGTGACCTCGTCCCGTGCGAGGGCCGCGAAGTGCGCGGCCGCCGCGATCATGCTCTTGCCGGAGCCGGTCGGCGTCGACACGATCACGTTCGCCCCGGAGACCACCTCGATCAGCGCCTCCTCCTGGTGGGGGTAGAGCGTCAGACCGCGCTCCTCGGCCCAGGACTCGAAGGCTTCGTACAGGGCGTCGGGATCTGCGGTCGGTGGCAACTGATCGATGAGGGTCACGCCCCCATCTTGCCTGCCCGCGCGCCCGATGGGGGAATCGGCTGCCGGCCCGAAGATCACGGCCGCTACGCTGTGTCGCCGACGGAGCGTCAACGCACCCGGTCAACTGGACAGCGGCACACAAGGAACAGGGCGGGCAACGGCCATGATGGGACCAGCACACTCACTGTCGGGAGCCGCCGCCTGGCTCGGCGTCGGTGCGGCGGCCGCGGCAGCCGGCCACACCATGCCCTGGCCGGTCCTCCTGTGCGGTGCGCTGATCTGCGCCGGTGCGGCGCTCGCACCGGACCTCGACCACAAGGCCGCCACGATCTCCCGCGCCTTCGGACCCCTCTCGCGCTGGCTGTGCGAGGTCGTCGACAAGCTCTCCTACGCCGTCTACAAGGGCACCAGGAAGCAGGGCGACCCGCGTCGCTCCGGCGGGCACCGCACACTCACCCACACCTGGCTGTGGGCCGTCATGATCGGCGCGGGCGCCTCGGCGCTGGCGATCGCCGGTGGCCGCTGGGCGGTGCTGGCGATCCTCTTCGTGCACATGGTGCTGGCGATCGAGGGCCTGCTGTGGCGGGCGGCGCGGGGCTCCAGCAGCGATGTGCTGGTGTGGCTGCTGGCCGCGACCAGCGCGTGGATCCTCGCCGGCGTGCTGGACAAGCCCGGCAACGGCGCGGGCTGGCTGTTCACGGAGCCCGGTCAGGAGTACCTGTGGCTCGGGCTGCCGATCCTGCTCGGCGCCCTGGTGCACGACATCGGGGACGCGCTGACCGTCTCCGGCTGCCCGGTGCTGTGGCCCATCCCGATCGGGCGCAAGCGCTGGTATCCGGTGGGTCCGCCCAAGGCGATGCGGTTCCGGGCCGGCAGCTGGGTCGAGCTGAAGGTGCTGATGCCGGTGTTCATGCTGCTCGGGGGAGTGGGCGCGGCGGCGGCGCTGAACGTCATCTGACGCGGGCCGCGGGCGGGGGCGGGCGCTCAGGCGCTTCCGCCCTCGCCGTAGCGGCGCTCGAAGCGGGCGACGCGGCCCTCCGTGTCCACCGTGCGGGCCTTCCCGGTGTAGAAGGGGTGGCTCTCCGAGGAGATCTCCACCTCCACCACGGGGTACGTCTCGCCGTCGTCCCACTCGATCGTCCGGTCGCTGGTCGCGGTGGACCGGGTGAGGAAGGCGTATCCGGCGGCGCGGTCGCGGAAGACGACCGGGTGGTAGTCGGGGTGCTTGTCCTGCTGCATGAGGGCTCCTCGTCGTCGTGTCGGGGCGACGGAACAGGTGCGCGCCGGTCAGCCGGACAGGGTGTCCTCGTCGACGATGTGCATCGCGGCCTCCTCCGCGGAAGCGGCCGCGCCGTCGATGCCGACATCGGTGGCCACCAGGGCGCTCTCCTCGTCCTCGTGGGTCCCCTCGTCCGGTGCCACGAGCCGGCCCGACCGGGCCGCGCCGACCTCGTTGTCGAGGAGTTCCCCGTCGGTGCCGTCGCAGTCGCCGATGCCGTCCCCGTCGGGGGCGGCGAGGTCGGGCATCTCCTCCGCGAGCCGCTGGTCCAGGGTCTCGCCCTGCCGACGCTCCGCGGCCGTCACCCCGGTGTGTTCCACGGCCCAGGGCCGCTCCGGAGGGGACCAGCCGCGGTCCAGGGGATCCGCGACGCCGTCGTCCACGAGCGTGTCCTCCGCGTCGAGCAGTCCCGTGTCCTCCTGGATGTCGGAGGCGTCGGGCTGGTAGACGTCGTCCCCCCATCCGTCGGCGCTGTTCACGGGTACCTCCAGGGGGTGACGGGCCCGTTCTCACCGCGATCGGCGGTGCGGCACCGCCGTACGGGGCACCGGCCGGGCCCGGCGTGCCGCGGACGGATCCGGGCCGTGCCCCGCGCGGGTGCCGGTATCCAGCGTTCCATCCCGCTTCGGCACCGCGCAACGCCAGAGCGGAGGTGGAGCCGGGACCGGTGCGCCGGGGCCGGTGCGCCGGGCGGTGTACCCGCGACGGCCCACAGGCCCGCTGCGGGTCGGCGGGTGTCCCCGCCGACGCGCTGCCCGGCCCCGCCCGCCGGCGCTGCCGCCGACGGCACCCCCTCACCCGTGCCAGGACCGCCACAGCGCCGCGTACGCCCCGTCCGCCGCGACCAGCTCCGTGTGGCTGCCCAGCTCGCTGATGCGGCCGTTCTCGACGACGGCGATGACATCGGCGTCATGGGCGGTGTGCAGGCGGTGGGCGATGGCGACGACGGTGCGGCCGTCCAGGACCCGGGCGAGGGACCGTTCCAGGTGCCGGGCGGCACGCGGGTCGAGCAGCGAGGTCGCCTCGTCCAGGACCAGGGTGTGCGGATCGGCCAGCACCAGCCGGGCCAGCGCGATCTGCTGGGCCTGCGCCGGAGTGAGCGCGACCCCGCCCGAGCCGACCTCGGTGTCCAGGCCGTCGTCCAGCGCGCGGGCCCAGGCGTCCGCGTCGACCGCGCCCAGGGCCGCCCACAGCTCGGCGTCCTCGGCCCCGGTCCGGGCGAGCCGCAGATTGTCCCGCAGGGAGCCGACGAAGACGTGGTGCTCCTGGTTGACGAGCGCCACGTGGGAGCGGACCCGCTCGGCGGTCATCCGGGACAGCTCGGCGCCCCCGAGGGTGATCCGGCCGTCGCGCGGCGCGTAGATGCCGGCGAGGAGGCGGCCCAGGGTGGACTTGCCCGCGCCCGAGGGTCCGACCAGGGCCAGCCGGGTTCCCGGGGCGACCTCCAGGGACACCTTGCGCAGTACGTCGACGCCCTCGCGGTAGCCGAAGTGGACCCGCTCGGCGAGCACGTCCCGCCCGTCCGGCGCCAGCCCGCTCTCCCCGGCGTCCGGCTCGATGTCCCGCACCCCGACGAGACGGGCCAGCGACACCTGCGCGACCTGCAGCTCGTCGTACCAGCGCAGGATGAGGTTCACCGGGTCGACGAGCATCTGGGCCAGCAGCGCCCCGGTGGTCAGCTGGCCGACGCCGATCCAGCCCCGCAGGACGAACACGCCGCCGAGCATCAGGACCGAGCCGAGCACCGTGACGTGCACCAGGTTGACGACCGGGAACAGCACCGACCTCAGCCACAGGGTGTAGCGCTCCCAGGCGGTCCACTGCCGGATCCGCAGCTTCGACAGCTCGACGCGGCGGTCGCCGAGGCGGTGGGCCTCGACGGTGCGACCGGCGTCCACGGTCTCGGCCAGGGCGGCGGCCACCGCGGCGTACCCGGCGGCCTCCGAGCGGTAGCCGGACGGCGCCCGCTTGAAGTACCAGCGGCAGCCGGCCACCAGCAGCGGCACCGCGACCAGCACGGCCGGCGCGAGGGGCGGTGCCATGACGACGAGACCGCCGAGCAGCAGCCCGGCCCACATCACGCCGATGGTCAGCTGGGGCACGGCCTCGCGCATCGCGTTGGCCAGCCGGTCGATGTCGGTGGTGATGCGGGACAGCAGGTCCCCCGTACCGGCCCGCTCCAGCACGCCCGGCGGCAGCCGGACCGAGCGGACGAGGAAGTCCTCGCGCAGATCGGCCAGCATGCGCTCGCCGAGCATGGCGCCGCGCAGCCGCACCTGATGGACGAAGGCGGCCTGGACGACCAGAGCGAGCACGAACAGCGTGGCGGTGAACCCCAGACGGAGCTCGCGCGTGCCGTCGGACAGCCGTTCCACCAGATCGCCCAGGAGCCACGGGCCGACCATCGAGGCGACCGTGGCGACGGTGTTGACGAGCAGCAGGACCAGGAAGGCACGGCGATGCCGGCGCAGCAGTTCGGCCACGTAGGCGCGTACGGTCGCGGGGGCGCCGACGGGCAGCGTGTTCGCCGTCGTCGGTGCCGCCGGATCGTACTCCGGTGGCGGCACGCCGATCATGCGGTCTCCTCGATCTCTTCCAGTTCGTTCAGCTTGTTCTCGCCGAGCCGGGTCAGCGCGTCGCCCAGAGCCGTCTCCTCGTCGGTCTCGCGGGTGACCACGGCCCGGTACCGGGGCTCGCCGAGCAGCAGTTCCCTGTGCTCACCGGCCGCTGCGACCTTGCCCTCGTGCACGAGCACCACCCGGTCCGCCCGGTCGAGCAGCAGCGGGGACGAGGTGAACACCACCGTCGTGCGGCCCGACCGCAGTTCCCTAAGCCCCTCGGCGATCCGTGCCTCGGTGTGCGAGTCCACGGCGGAGGTGGGCTCGTCCAGGACCAGGACCTCCGGGTCGGTGAGCAGCGACCGGGCCAGGGCGAGCCGCTGCCGCTGGCCTCCGGACAGCGAGCGGCCGCGTTCGGTGATGCGGGCGTCCATCGGGTCGTCGGCGTCCAGGGAGCCCTGCACCAGGGCGTCCAGGACGTCCCCGCACTGGGCGGCGGCCAGAGCGGCCCGCGCGGCCACGGCGCCCGACGCGGGCACGTCGAGCAGTTCGCGCAGTGAACCGGACAGCAGTACCGGGTCCTTGTCCTGCACGAGGACGGCCGTGCGGGCGGTGTCCAGCGGGAGTTCGTCCAGCGGGACGCCGCCGAGCAGCACCGACGGTCCGTCCTCCGGCGGATGGCCGCCCAGCCGTTCGGCGAGCCGCCCGGCCGCGTCCGGGTCGCCGCACACCACCGCGGTGAGCCGGGCGGCCGGGGCGAGCAGTCCGGTCGACGGGTCGTACAGGTCGCCGGAGGGAAGGTCCGCCGCGCGCGATCCGCCGGCGTCCGTGACCCGTTCCAGGGACAGCACTCTCGCTGCGCGTGTGGCCGAGGGCCGCGAGAAGGAGTAGGCCATCGCGATCTCCTCGAAGTGCCTGAGGGGATAGGTCAGCACCATCACGGAGCTGTAGACCGTGACCAGTTCACCGACGGAGACCCGGCCCTCGCGGACCAGATGGACGCCGTAGCAGACGACCGCGATCAGCAGCAGGCCCGGCAGCAGCACCTGGAGGGCGGTGATGAGGGACCACATACGGGCGCTGCGCACGGCCGCGTGCCGGACCTCCTGGGAGGCGCGGCGGTAGCGGTCGAGGAAGAGTTCCTCGCCGCCGATGCCGCGCAGCACGCGCAGGCCCGCCACGGTGTCCGAGGCCAGTTCGGTGGCGCGCCCCGCCTTCTCGCGCTGGAAGTCGGCCCGGCGCGTCGCGCGGGGCAGCAGCGGCAGCACCGCGAGGGCGAGGACGGGCAGCCCCAGGGCGACCACGATGCCGAGGGCCGGCTGGTAGACGACCAGGCCCACGCAGACCAGCACGACCGTCAGCGCCGCGGCGGTGAAGCGGGAGACGGCTTCCACGAACCAGCCGATCTTCTCGACGTCACCGGTGGAGACGGCCACGACCTCGCCGGCCGCCACCCGCCGGGTCAGCGCCGATCCGAGGTGCGAGGCCTGGCGGGCGAGCAGCTGCTGGACGCGCGCGGCGGCGGTGATCCAGTTGGTGACGGCGGCCCGGTGCAGGAAGGTGTCGCCGAGCGCGGTGGCCGCACCGCACAGGGCCATCAGTCCCCCGATGAGGGCGAGCCGGGTCCCGGAACGGTCGACCACGGCCTCGATGGCGAGGCCCACGCAGAACGGCTGTGCGGAGACGGCGACGAAGTGCAGCAGGCCCCAGGCCAGGGATTTCAGCTGGCCGCCCAGTTGGTTGCGGCCGAGCCACCACAGGAAGCGAGGTCCCGAGCGCGCGTCCGGCACACCCGGGTCGGGATACGGAAGGTCTTGGATCTGCATGACGTCCCAGTGGCTCGTGTCAGGGGGTGAGGGGGGAGAGAGGCGGGTGAACGCACGAGAAGGACCCGCGCGGAGCGGCAACAAACCGTGAAAGGTTCGCGTCGCAGCGTGGTCGGAATCAACTGGTTTTCCGCGGCGGTGGCATCGATCCGGCTGCTCGCCGACACGACGCGGATGTCCGGAATCTGACATGAATGCCCGGAAAGTGATGCGAGCATGGGCGGATGCGACATGGCGGTAGGTGGTCCCATGGGGCCGTGAAGGTGGCCGGAGTTCTCCTTCTCGCGGCACTGTCCGCCTGCGGGAGCGCCGGCCCGGGGCAGGGCGGCGGCAGGACGCAGGTGGGTGCCGGGGGCGGTCGTGCGGCGCCGAGTACGCCCGCGCCCGAGCCGACCAGGATCCCGGACCTGGGGGACCGGATGCACGGGCGCATTCCCGCCGCGTCCCGTCAGGTGCTCGCGGTGTACGGCGAGGGAGAGGACTCCGCGAACTCCACCGCCGTGCTGTACACCAGGCGGGGCCGGGTCTGGGAGCGGGTCCGCGGTTGGCCCGCGCACAACGGCAAGAAGGGCTGGACCGCGGACCACCGTCTCGGGGACAACCGCAGTCCCGTCGGCGTGTTCACGCTCACCGCCGCGGGCGGCGTCCTGGACGACCCCGGGACGAGGCTGCCGTACACCCAGTCGGAGGACTACGCGGCGCCGCGCTGGTGGGACCGCTCGCACTGGCACGACTTCGACTACGTCATCGCCATCGACTACAACCGCGTCCAGGGCACCCCGCCCGACGATCCGACGAAGCCGCTGGGCGAGGAGAAAGGTGGCGGGATCTGGCTGCACCTGGACCACGGTGACGGCACGTCCGCCTGCGTCAGCCTGTCCAAGGACGCCATGGAGTACCTGCTGCGCACGCTCGACCCGGATCAGTATCCGGTGGTGGTGATGGGGGACAGGGCCGCGCTGGAGGCGTGACGCCGGTGGGGGAGGCGCCATTGCGGGGAGTGGCCGACTCCCCGTAGAACACCGCCCATGAAGAGACGGGTCATCATGTCCATGCTCACCGGGGCGACCCTGCTGGTGAGCACCTTCCTGGGCGCGGCTCCGGCACGATCGGCCGACGTCCCCGCCGAGTTCGGCACCGACTGGCACGACCCGGTGACGGCGGCGCCGCCGGTGGACCGGCCTTCCGGCAGGTCCTGCCACGTCACGCTCGCCGAGGCGCAGTTCCGGGACTTCACCCCGTACCGGGGCACCTACACCCCGCCCAAGGGCTGTGGCGACCGCTGGAGCAAGGTCGTCCTGCGTCTCGACGGCAAGGTGAAGGGGCGTCAGTTCGACCGGCTCGGTTTCGTGCACGTCGGTGGCGTCGAGATCCTCCGTACGTCGACGCCGGAACCCTCGCCCGACGGCATCGAGTGGTCCGTGGAGAAGGACGTCACCCGGTACGGCGACACCTTCCGCCGCAGCCGGGACGTCGAGATGCTGATCGGGAACGTCGTCGACGACACGTACACCGGAGTCATCGACGTGAAGGTCACGCTGACCTTCTACGCCGGGAAGCAGGCCGCGGCGCCCGACCGCGTCCTCACCCTGGCCGACGGCGCGACCCTCACCACCCCCCGCAACAGCGAACGCGTCGTCGCCGAGGTGTACGCCACCGGATCCGGAGGAGGGTGCGAGGAGTACTGGTATCTGACGGTGCCCGAGGAGGCGCCCTACTCCTGCCGGGCGGACGACGGCCCGTACCGCGAGGTGCAGGTCAGGGTCGACGGACGCCTGGCCGGCATCGCCACCCCCTTCCCGACCGTGTGGACCGGCGGCTGGTCCAACCCCTTCCTCTGGTACGTGATCCCGGGCCCCCGCGCCTTCGACGTCAAGCCGATCGAATACGACCTGACGCCCTTCGCCGGAATCCTCAACGACGGGCGTCCGCACCGCGTCGAGGTGTCCGTGGTCGGTGTCCCGGAGGGGCGGGGTGGCTGGAGCACTCCGGTCAACGTGCTGGTCTGGCAGGACGCCGGCCGGGCCGTCGTCCCCGGGAAGCTGCTCGGGAGCGACGCGGGCGACCTCGTCGACGCCACCGTCCACACGCCCGGCGCGGAACACCGCCTCGACACCGAGGGCGGGCACCGGCTGACCGTCGCCGGGTACCTCGACACCTCCCACGGCCGCGTGACCACCACCGTCACCCGCGGCCTCGCCCACACCTCCGTGCACCGCTGGACCGACGGCGAGACCGTGGACGGCCTGGACGCCACCTGGACCGACGACGAGAAGATCACGGTCGACCGTCGCGGACGTGCCGTCACCACCCGGACGCACCGCACCTACACGATGAACGGCACGACCACCCTCGGTGCCGGCGACCGGCTGCGGACGGTACTGACGCTCGGCGACCGGGCCGACGGCCTGACGACCCGGAACGGCCGGCGTGTGGCGTGGTCGCGGCTCGACGACACCTACACGGGTGATGCCACGTACACCGTGGGCGTGCCCCGCGACCAGCGCCACGCGGTCGGCACGACGAGCGAGCGCCACCGGCTGCGCGGTCCGGGCGGCTGTCACGACCGCCGGCTGACCACGGTGCAGGGGGTGCTGACCGAGGATCACACCGGCTGCTGAGCCGGAACGCGTGCGACGCGTCACGCGTGGCGGGATTTACACGACGGAAACGCGCAGGTCTTGTGCGCGATCAACGACACCTTCACAGTGATCGCCACGGAAATCGCTTTCCACATCGCAGAAGTCCAGTTCCGTCCCCTCAGGCCTTCCGTGCGCCGCCGTCCCCCCACTAGGAGTGCCCGTGCCGCCGTCCGTCCCGTCCCTGCCGCGACGCGTCGCACGCATACTGCGTACCTCACTCTTCGCGCAGGTCGCCTGCGCGCTCGTGCTCGGAATCGCCGTCGGAAAGCTGTGGCCCGACGTGGCCACGGACCTCCAGCCGCTCGGTGACGGGTTCACCCGGCTCATCAAGACGATCATCTCGCCGCTCGTGTTCTGCGTGGTGGTCGTCGGGATCGCGAAGGCCGGAGACCTCAAGGCCTTCGGCCGGATCGGGCTCAAGGCCCTGATCTGGTTCGAGGTCGCCAGCACGCTCGCCCTGCTCATCGGGCTCCTCGCCGCCAACGTCGTCCAGCCCGGCGCGGGGATGGACGTCGACCCGTCCACGCTGGACGCCTCGGCGGTCGACGCCAAGACGGGCGGCGGCTCGCTGCCCTCGACGACCGAGTTCGTCCTGAACGCGCTGCCCAAAAGTTTCATCGGCGCCTTCGCCGAGAACTCCCTGCTCCAGGTGCTCGTCCTGGCCTGTCTGGTGGGTGCCGCGCTGCTGCACCTCGGGCACACCAGGGTGCCGCAGGTCCTGCCCGCGATCGAACAGGCACAGGAGATCATCTTCGCGGTCGTCGGCTTCGTCATGCGTCTCGCCCCCCTCGCGGTGTTCGGCGCGATGGCTGTTCTCATCGGCAACTACGGGCTCGGCGTCATCGAGACCTACGGCAAGCTGATCGTCCTGTGCTACGCGGCCGCGGCGTTCTTCGTCGCGCTGCTCGCGGTGGCCCTGCGCATGGTGACCGGGCTCAGTCTCTGGAAGTTCCTGCGCTACATCCGTGAGGAGATGCTGCTCGCGCTCGGCACCGCCTCCACCGAGTCGGTCATGCCGCGGGTGATGCAGAAGCTGCGCAGGGCGGGCGCCCGCGACGACGCCGTGGGCCTGGTGCTGCCCACCGGGTACTCCTTCAACCTCGACGGCGCCTCGCTGTACCTGTCCATCGGCACGCTGTTCATCGCCCAGGCGGTCGGCGTGGACCTGAGCCCGGGGCAGCAGATCACCGTGGTCCTGGTGCTGATGCTGACCAGCAAGGGCATGGCGGGCATCCCCGGTTCCGCCTTCCTCGCCCTGTCGGCGACCGCGTCCTCGCTCGGTGCCATCCCGGCCGGCGCCGTCGCCCTGCTGCTCGGCGTGGACCGCATCATGGACGCGATGCGCGTGGTCACCAACCTTCTCGGCAACTGCGTCGCGGTGTTCGCGGTCTCCCGCTGGGAGGGCGCGCTGGACCTGGACCGCGCGAGGAAGACGCTGGACGGCGAGGCGGCCGCCGAGGGGGAGGATGCCTCGGTGCCGGAGGCGACGGCGCCTGTCGCTCCGTAGGCCGGTCCGTCGCGGAGGTGCGGGCGGCCGCGGCGCGCGGGACCGCCCGCGCACCCCCCGCGGCCTTGAAGGCGGGACCACGGTCCTGCCCGAAGGGGCGCGGGGACCGGCGCGACCGGCCACGCATCCCCTGCCCGGCAGCCGATGTGGCTCCTACGCGTCGCCGCGGGACGGTTCCGGCTCGTGCCGCGGCGCCTGGTCGTGCCGGGGAAGCAGGAACGGGGTGGTCAGGATGAGCAGTCCCGCGACCGTGAGAGCGGTGCGGGGGCTCGTCACGTCGGCGAGCAGACCGCCGAGCGCGGTGCAGACCGCGATGGCCGCCTGCTGGCCGATCGACCAGGCCGACAGGGTGCGGGCGACGAGATGCCGGGGGGTGTGTTCGAGCCGGTAGGTGGCGAGCACCGGGGTGTACAGACTCATGTTGACGATGATCGCCAGCTCGACGGCGATCACGGTGACGAGGCCGACCACGCCGGGACCGACGAAGGCCAGACCGATCAGCCAGATGACGCGCAGGGTGCCGACCGTGCGGAAGACCCGGTGCCGGCCGTGGCGGGCCACCACGCGGCGGGCCAGCCGGGAGCCGATGAGCCCGCCCGCACAGGGGGCGGCGAAGGCGAGGCCGTACTGCCAGGGCGGGAAACCGAGTTGGCGCAGCAGGAGCACCGCCAGCAACGGCTCGGTGGCCATGATCAGACCCGAGACGAGCAGGGCGTTGAGGTAGAGCGCCCGCAGACCGGGATGGCCCATGACGTGTCGCCAGCCGTCGAGCAGTGCGCCGGCTCGGACCGAGTTCCCGCCGGTCGGACGCGGCGCTTCTTCCCGGCCTCGGACGGCGGTGATGCCCAGCGCGGACAACAGGTGGCTGAGCGCGTCGGCCGTCACGGTGGCGACCGGACCGAAGAGGCCGATCGCCGCCCCGCCCAGGGGCGGCCCCACCGCGATGGAGCTCCAGTTCGTGGACTCGAACCGCGCGTTGGCCACGAGCAGGTCGTCCGGCCGGACGAGATCCTTGAGGAAGGCCCCACCGGCCGCGTTGAACGTGATCTTGGCCGCGGCGACCACGGCCGAGATCACGAGCAGTTGGACGAAACCGAGCCGACCCAGGGCATAAGCGAGCGGGATCGTCGCCATGACCGCGAACCGGGTGAGGTCCATCGCGATCATGACCGGGCGCTTGCGCCGGAACTCCACCCACGGCGCGAGGGGCACCGCGATCAGCGCACCCACCGCGGGCCCCGCCGCGGACAGCGCGGACACCTCGGCGGGGCCCGCACGCAACACCAGCACGGCGATCAGCGGCAAGGCTCCGAACCCCAGCCCGGACCCGTAGGCGCTCACCGCGTACGCCGCCCACAACCAGCCGAACCGCCGGCCCAACGGTCTTCTGCCCACGATGCTCCGCGCTCCCGCCCGAACAAACCGACGTTGACCGGTGAGAGCTAAGCGAGCCGCACAACAGCAGGTCAAACAACCGTACGGCCGGTCATGCACAACCATCCGTTGTTCATCGAGCTCGCGGGATGAGGGCTAGGGTGGCGCGTCGTGGATCTCGAAGCAGTGCGCACCTTCGCCGCTGTCGCGGAGGCGGGACAGTTCCAGAAGGCCGCCGCCGACCTGTCGGTCACCCAGCAGGCTGTCTCCAAGCGCGTCGCCGCGCTGGAGCGCACCCTCGGCGTGCGGCTGTTCACGCGCGCTCCCCGGGGCGCCGAGCTCACCATCGACGGTCAGGCGTTCCTGCCTCACGCGCGCGAGTTGCTGCGCGTCGCCGAGCGCGCGGTCGCGTCCGTGCGCCCCGGCCGCCGTCCACTGCGCGTCGACGTGATCGCCTCACGCGGCGCGGCATCGGGCCTGATGCGCGGCTTCCACCGCGCGCACCCCGAGATCGACCTCGACGTGGTGATGCTGCTGGGCATCGAGACGGCCGTCGCGGCCCTCCGCTCCGGTGCGATCGACGCGTCCTTCCGTGCCGTCGCCGCGCCCGGCCGGCCGCTTCCCGAGGACGTCGAGTCCGTCCGGGTGCTCGACGAGCCGCTCCAGCTCCTCACCGGCCCCGCCCACGCGCTGGCGGGCGCCCGGTCGGTGCCCCTCGCCCGGCTCGCCGGGCACCGGATCTGGATGCCCGGCATCGTCCCCGGTAGCGAGTGGGGCGCCTACTACGACGACCTCGTCGCCGAGTTCGGCCTCACCATCGAGGCGACCGGTCCCAACTTCGGTTCCGACGCGCTCCTCGACACCATCGCCGACACGCCGGCCCTGGCCACCTTCATGGGTGAGCACACCCGCCTCATCTGGCCCGCCGGCCACGGCCTGCGCCGCATCCCGGTGACCGACCCGACGCCCGTCTACCCGCACTCGCTCCTCTGGCACCGCGACAACCCCCACCCGGCGCTGGCCACCCTCCGAGTCCACCTCGCCGCCACGGCGACCGGCCACGACGCCGCCGGGACCTGGGTGCCTGGCTGGGTGAAACCGCGCCGGACGCCGCCGGCCGCCGACGGCGAGTGAGCCGGGAGCGGCCGTCTCAGCAGCGTCTGTCCGGCACCCCGTCCACCAGGGTGTCCAACAGCGCCCCGAGCACCTGGCGCTGTTCGTCGGTCAGCGGCGCCAGGATCTCCTCCGCGGCGGACCGCCGCGCCCCCCGCAGCTGACGCAGCGCCTTGTCGCCGTCTGCCGTCAGCTCGATCCGGATCACCCGGCGGTTCGTCGGGTCGGGGACGCGGCGGACCTTGCCGCCCGCCTCCAGTCCGTCGACGAGTGTCGTCACCGCCCGCGGGACCACCTCCAGGCGCTCGGCCAGGTCGGCCATGCGCGGCGGGGAGCTGTAGCACGCCAGTGTGCGCAGCAGGCGGGACTGGGCCGGGGTGACACCGAGGCCGCACTGTTCGATGTGCCGCTTCTGGATCCGGTGCACCCGGCGGGTGAACCGCAGCAGCTGCTCGGCGAGCACACTGTCGGAATCGGGGGTGGTCATGCGGGAACAATATCAGGATGCAGTTCATTGTGAGCATAGGTAACAATGAGCTATGCTCCGCCCGTCCCTCCCCCTCACCTCCCGTAGGAGCCCATGCACCCCGAGAAGCCAGACACCTGGACCCCGTCCGCCGACGCCGAGGGGCAGCCCCGGCAGGTGCGCCGCATCCTCGCCCTCTTCCGCCCCTACCGAGGCCGTCTCGCCGTGGTCGGCCTGCTGGTCGGCGCCGCCTCGCTGGTCTCGGTGGCCACGCCCTTCCTGCTGAAGGAGACGCTCGACGTCGCCATTCCGGAGGGACGCACCGGCCTGCTCAGCCTGCTCGCCCTCGGCATGATCCTCAGCGCCGTCCTCAGCAGCGTCTTCGGCGTCCTGCAGACGCTGATCTCCACGACGGTCGGCCAGCGCGTCATGCACGACCTGCGCACCGCCGTCTACGGCCGGCTGCAGCGCATGTCCCTCGCGTTCTTCACGCGCACGCGTACCGGCGAGGTGCAGTCCCGCATCGCCAACGACATCGGCGGCATGCAGGCCACCGTCACCTCCACGGCCACCTCCCTGGTCTCCAACTTCACCAGCGTGGTCGCCACGATCATCGCCATGATCGCCCTCGACTGGCGCCTGACCGTCGTCTCCCTGCTCCTGCTGCCGGTCTTCGTGTGGATCAGCCGACGCGTCGGCAACGAACGCAAGAAGATCACCACCCAGCGCCAGAAGCAGATGGCCGCCATGGCCGCCACGGTCACCGAGTCCCTGTCGGTCAGCGGCATCCTGCTCGGCCGCACCATGGGCCGCGCCGACTCGCTCACCGAGTCCTTCGCGGGGGAGTCCGAGCGCCTGGTCGAGCTGGAGGTGAGGTCCAACATGGCCGGCCGCTGGCGCATGGCCGTGATCACGATCGTCATGGCCGCGATGCCGGCGGTCATCTACTGGACGGCCGGGATGGCCCTGCAGCTCGGCGGCCCGGACGTCTCCCTCGGCACGATCGTCGCCTTCGTCTCGCTCCAGCAGGGCCTGTTCCGCCCTGCCGTCAGCCTGCTGGCCACCGGTGTGCAGATCCAGACCTCCCTCGCGCTCTTCCAGCGCATCTTCGAGTACCTCGACCTGCCGATCGACATCACCGAGCGCACGGATCCCGTCCACCTCGACCAGGTCAAGGGCGAGGTCCGCTTCGAGGACGTCGCCTTCTCCTACGACGGCGAGGGCGGGGCCGTTCTCGAGGGCGTCGACGTCACCGTGCCGGCCGGCGGCAGTCTCGCGATCGTCGGCCCGACCGGCGCCGGCAAGTCCACGCTGGGCTACCTGGTGCCGCGTCTGTACGACGTGACCGGCGGCCGGGTCACCCTGGACGGCGTCGACGTCCGCGACCTCGATTTCGACACCCTCGCGCGCGCGGTCGGCGTCGTCTCCCAGGAGACGTACCTCTTCCACGCCTCGGTCGCCGACAACCTGCGCTTCGCCAAGCCGGACGCCACCGACGAGGAGCTGTACGCGGCCGCGCGGGCGGCGCAGATACACGACCACATCGCCGCCCTGCCCGACGGCTACGACACCGTCGTCGGTGAGCGCGGCCACCGCTTCTCCGGCGGGGAGAAGCAGCGTCTGGCGATCGCCCGCACCATCCTGCGGGACCCGCCGGTGCTGATCCTCGACGAGGCGACGAGCGCGCTGGACACCCGCACCGAGCACGCCGTCCAGGAAGCCATCGACGCGCTCTCGGCCAACCGCACCACGCTCACCATCGCCCACCGGCTGTCCACCGTCCGCGGCGCCGACCAGATCGTGGTCCTCGACGCCGGCCGGGTGGCCGAACGGGGCACGCACGAGGAGCTGCTGGCGCGGGACGGGCGGTACGCGGCCCTGGTGCGGCGGGACGCCAGCCTGGAGCCGACAAGATGACAATATGACAGATTGCGGAGAGGTGTGCCGGATTTGGGATGATGTGGGAGTTACCGTGCCCGCATGCAGAAGAACACTCCGCCACGGAGCACGATTCGACTGACGCGCCGGGGCCGTCTCGCCCTCGTCGCGACCGGAGCCGTCGTGGCCGGTACCGCCGTGGCGGTGCCGCTGCTGAGCCCGGAGCGGACGGAGAAGGAGGCGCCGAGGAAACCGGCCACCCTGGTCATTCCGGAGGGCTGGCGCGCCGGCCAGATCTACCAGGCCGTCGACAAGGCCCTCGCCCTGCCCGCCGGCACCACCAGGAAGGCGCTGCCCAAGGCCGCCCTGAAGCTGCCGGAGGACGCCGAGGGCAACCCCGAGGGCTACCTCTTCCCGGCGACGTATCCGCTGGACAAGAAACCGACCCCGGAGGCGCTGCTGGCCTCCATGGTCGACACGGCGAACAAGAAGTTCAACAGGGCACCGATCGCCGCCGGCGCCCAGCGCAACGCGATGAACGTCTACCAGGCGGTCACCATCGCCAGCCTCGTCCAGGCGGAGGCCGCCACCAAGGCGGACATGGGGAAGGTGGCCCGGGTCGTCTTCAACCGGCTGGAGCGCGGCATGCCGCTGCAGATGGACTCCACCATCAACTACGCCCTGAACCGCTCCACGGTGCGGACCACGGAGCGGGACACCCGGATCGAGAGCCCCTACAACTCCTACCAGCGCATGGGCCTGCCGCCGACGCCGATCGACAACCCCGGCGAGGAGGCGATGCGCGCCGCCATCGACCCCACCCCCGGCGACTGGCTGTACTTCGTCACGGTCAAGCCGGGCGACACCCGGTTCACCGCGAACTTCCAGGAGCACCAGCGCAACGTCGCGGAGTTCAACCGGAACCAGCGGAGCCCGGCGCCGAAGGCGACCGGGTGACGTGACGGGACGTCAGGCGGCGACCGGCTCCCGGTCCGGCTCCCCGGTGCCCCCGGCCAGCAGCCGTCCGATGTCCCGCACGGCCGCGCGGCCGGCCCGGTTGGCGCCGATGGTGCTGGCCGAGGGTCCGTAGCCGACCAGATGGATCCGCGGGTCGGCGACCGCGCGGGTGCCGTCGATCCGGATCCCGCCGCCGTGCTCGCGCAGCCGCATCGGCGCGAGATGGTCGATGGCGGCCCGGAAACCCGTCGCCCAGAGGATGACGTCGGCCTCGACGCGCCGCCCGTCGTTCCACTCCACACCCTCAGGAGTGATCCGGTCGAACATCGGCAGCCGGTCGAGGACCCCGTCCGCCAGCCCCTGCCGGATCGCGTCGTTCAGCGGCAGCCCCGTCACGGAGACGACGCTCCTCGGCGGCAGTCCCCGCCGCACCCGCTCCTCCACCAGCGCGACCGCCGCACGGCCCGCCTCCTCGTCGAACGGCCCCTCGCGGAAGACGGGCGGCCGCCGCGTCACCCACGTCGTGGCCGCGGCGTGGGGCGCGATCTCCAGCAGATGCTGGGTACCGGACGCGCCCCCGCCCACCACGACGACCCGCCGCCCCGCGAACGCCTCGGGACCCGGGTACCGCGCGGTGTGCAACTGCCGTCCGCGGAAGGTCTCCTGGCCCGGACGGCGCGGCCAGAACGGCCGGTCCCAGGTCCCCGTGGCATTGATCAGGGCGCGCGGGGCCCACCTGCCCGCGGACGTCTCGACGAGCAGCCGGCCCCCGGACCCCTCGCGCACGGCACGCACGTCCACCGGCCGCCGAACCCGCAGACCGAAGGCGCGCTCATAGGCGTCGAAGTACTCGGCGATCACCTCGGACGAGGCCCGCGCCGGATCCGCCCCCGTCAGCTCCATGCCCGGCAGCGCGTGCATCCCGTGCACCTTGCCGTACGTCAGGGAGGGCCACCGGAACTGCCAGGCGCCGCCCGGACCGGGCGCGTGGTCCAGCACCACGAAGTCACGCTCGGGCTCGAAGCCGGTGCGCCGCAGGTGATAGGCGCCGGCCAGACCCGCCTGACCGGCACCTATGACGACCACCTCGACCTCACGTGTTTCGTTCACGCTTCCACCAACAGTGTGGGCCGGGCGGATCTTCCCCGGGCCGCGCAGCGGGTGTGGAACCCGGCGTGTGGGTCAGGATGGGGGCATGTCAGATGCGTTCACCACCCGAGTACTGCACGTCGCCTCCGGCACCCGGGAACGGGTCGTCGATCTCACCCATGACTGCGAGGCGTTCCTGCGGGAGGCCGCCGGGGGCCGGGACGGCCTCCTGAACGTCTTCGTCCCGCACGCCACCGCGGGGATCGCCGTCATCGAGACCGGCGCCGGCAGCGACGACGACCTCCTCGCCGCCCTGCACACCCTGCTCCCGGCCGACGACCGCTGGCAGCACCGCCACGGCAGCCCCGGCCACGGCCGCGACCACGTCCTCCCGGCCCTCGTCCCGCCCCACGCGACCCTGCCGGTCGTGGGCGGGAGGCTGGAACTGGGCACCTGGCAGTCGGTGTGCCTGGTGGACACCAACAAGGACAATCCCGACCGCCAGGTGCGACTGAGCTTCCTCGGTCAGTGACGTGGCCCGCGGGCCGACGGCGTGCGTCGGCCCGCGGGCCCGGTGCCCGGCGGCTGCGCCGCCTCCTCACCGCCTCACGTACAGATCCCCGGGCCACCGGTCGGTCGAGGACGAGCACGCCGTGACGGCCGCGCCGTCAGTTGGGCACGTACACGTCCTCCGTCCACGTCATCTCGACCTCGATGGGCTGCTGCCCGTCGGGGAAGAGACTCTTCGCCGCGTCCGACAGCCCCTTCATCACGGCATTGCTCTCGCCCTTCTCGTAACCGGCGTCGGACAGTGACCGGGTCGCCGACTCGACCGTCATCTTGTTGGTCACGGTCACCTCGACCGAGGCCTTCATGCCGCCGTTGTCCCATTCCGACGTGGACCTGTAGCAGCTCAGTCCGAGGATCTCGTAGTCGAGGTCGTAGGAACCGAGGGCCAGGCTGGACGGGCGGCCTCCGTAGATGCCCGCGGTCAGGTACCCGGTCACGTCGGTCAGGCCCTCCCACGCCTTCTCCCAGTCGTTCCGCCTGGAGTGCTTCTTGTCGTAGTGGCCGGCCAGACCGGTCGCGCCCATTCCCTTGTCCCTGACCAGCTTCTGGATGATCCGCCGGAACTTCCTGAAGTGGTCCTCGAAGCGAAGGTCCGCGACGAGGTCGCTGTCACTGCTGATGCGCAGCTTCGGCGGTCCTCCGGTCGCGAAGATGGCGACGATCTCGTAGGGCCCCACGTCGATGGGTACCCTGCTGCTGATCTCGCCCGCCCGGTCCCGTGCGGCGACGAACCTGCGGTGCGTGGCGGCCCGTGCGCCGGCCTCCTTGGCCCTGTTCGCGATGGCCCGGGCGGCCCGCTTGACCGCGTTGACGGCCTTCGAGGAGAGTCCCGTCTCGTCGACGTAGTTCACCGGGTTGTTGAGCGAGTAGGTGTACGCGCTCAGGCCCTGCGGGTCGTACGGGTCCGCCATCTCGTCGGAGCTGAGAAACCGGCCCAGTGCCGCGTCGTACATCCGGGCGCCCAGCAGCGACAGCCCGGTGCCGTCGTCCTCGGGCTTGCCGAGGAAGCCCCGGTCCGTCCCGGACGGCAGCACGCCGCTGTCACTGCGGTTCTCGCCGAAGGGCTTGTAGCGGCGGCGCGTCACCACGCCGGCCATGCTGATCAGCAGACTGGTGGAGGACTGGGTGTCGCCCAGCAGCCAGGTCAGGGTGCCGTTCGCCGAGCCGTCCGCGACGCGCAGGGCGACCGAGGTGCCGTTCGCCGCGTACATCCGGGTCGCCTTCGGTGTCCCGCCCTGTGCCCGGTGCACCTCGTGTCCGTCGAGGTAGAGCACGTTCTCCGTCGGGGAGGTCCGCAGCAGGACGTTGCCGTCGGCGTCGTAGACGTAGGCCGAGACCTCGTCGCCGGTCGGCTTGTCCTGGGTGATCCTGCTGATCCTGTTCTGGCCGTTCCACTCCAGAACGGAGGAGACGCCCTTGACGGTCCGGCTCGTCATCTGTCCGGCGTCGTTGTAGGAGAAGCTGTCGTCGCCGGCCCTGCCGACGGCGTGCGGCCGGGGCCGGTCCGGCGTGTACGTCTGCTCGTCCGCGCTGTAACCGGGGTAGGTGTAGTCCTTCGTGGTGCTCCCGGAGCTTGTGGTGTCGGTGACGGACTGGAGATTGCCCAGCCGGTCGTAGGTGTGCTTCACCTGGTACGGATCCGGACCCGTGAAGTCGGATGCCGGGGTGGCGGCGCAGGTCGTCGACGCCGTGGTCCAGGCGTCCGTGAGACGGTTGAGGTCGTCGTAGCGGAAGCATTCCTGCTGGCCGGCGACGTTCTCCCGGGCGGCGGTGACCTGTCCGGAGTTGTCGTGGGTCAGTGTGTCGTCCTGGATCTTCCGGGTGACGCCTGCCGTCAGGGTGCTCGTGGTGATGTTCTTGAGCCAGCCGCTGCCGTTGGCGTCGTCGTAGGCGTAGGCCCGGGTCACGGAGGTGCCGTTGCCTGCCGTCCCCAGCGAACGTGAGGTCACACGGCCGTGGTCGTCGTAAGCGGTGCCCGCCAGGTAGGTGCCGAGACCGCCGGTGAGCGAGTCGACACGGCCCTGCGAGGTGTAGCCGGTGGTGACGGTCTCCGCGGGGAGTCCGCCGACGGCCGGGTGGGCGACGGAGGTCAGGTGGTCGGCGGCGTCGTAGCCGTAGCCGAAGGTGTAGGTGCCGTTCAGTCCGGAACCGTCGTCCGGCACGGTCACCGACTTGGAGGTGATCCTGCCCCTGGCGTCATAGGAGTCGACCTTGGAGACGTACGCCTTGCCGCCCGAGTGGGTGGTGGAGGAGGCGAGCAGGCCCTTGCCGCCCTCGGCGGAGTCGTAGGCCAGGGCCTCGACCACCGTGCTCCCCTCGAGCGTCTTCTTCAGCCGGTTCAGCGTGTCGTACTCCCGGGTCAGGACCCTCCCCGCCCCGTCCGTCGTCACGCTCAGGTTGCCGTTGTCGTCGTACACGGCCGTGGAGTCACCCGCGTCCGGGTCGTCCGCGGTGACGCGCTCACCGGCCCAGTTGTAGGTGTAGTGAGTGGTGTTCTCCCGGGAGTCGTGGATGTACTTGAGCTGACCGCTTCGGGTGTACTCGTAACGGGTGGTCAGCGATTCGGCGCCGATGTGCTCCACCAGGCGCACCTTCTGCCCGTAGACATCGGTGTAGGTGTCCGTGGAGCCGCCCACCGGCGGGAACTCGGTCACCAGGTCGGCACCCAGGTAGCGGGTGACGTTCTTCCCGGCCTCCTGCGGCACTCCCTTCACCTGGACCTGCGACAGGGTCGTGCGCCCGGCCCAGTCGGCCACCACGTCCGTGTACGACGGAATGTCGGCGACGGCCGGGTTCACCAGGCCGGATCCGGCGTCGGCGGAGTTGTGGAACGCCGAGGAGGTGCCGGCGACGTTCCCCGACGAGTCGTAGCGGGTGACGGTGACCAGCCGGCCGGTTCCCGACGGGGCCGGTGTCTGCGTCTCCCGGGCCCGCCCCAGTCCGTCGTAGTAGCCGACCGACTTGATGTACGAGGAGCCGGACTGGAGGGTTTCGGAGGTGACCTTCATCGCCGCGCCGGTCGCCACGTCCGGTACCCCGGTCGCGGAGGCCGCCGTCGGAATGCTGTAGGCGAACCGCATCGACGGCTTCCCGTCGGGATAGTCGGCCGCCTCGGTGGGCTTGAAGACCTGTGACATACGGCCGACGGCGTCGTACACGACGCGGCTGGTGCGGCCGTTGACGTCGACGACCTTCCACGGCTGGCCGAAGTGCCGGGAGATGTACTCCGTCGTGGTCATGGGGCCGGCACCACCGGTCCCGTCCGGGTCGGGGGTGGTCGTCGCCACACCGTCGAGGGGCCACGAGGTGGCCGGGGTGTACGTCGTGGTCGTCAGGTTGTTCCTGCCGTCCCATGCCTTGACGGTGCGTCCGGCCGCGTCGTACTCGGCCCGCGTGGTGCGGTAGGCGGCGGCGCCCGTGTGGGTGCGTATCCGGGTCGCGTTCCCGTCGCTGAGCTTGGTGTCGTTCTCGTCGAAGGAGGTCGCGCCGTCGTAGAAGGTCACCTTGCGCCGGTCCTGGTGCAGGGTGTCCTGGCCGTTCGCCTGATCCTCCGCCTGGGTGGTGCAGGAGACGGTGTAGTGCCGCTCGTCGTCCGGGAAGACCATCCAGCGCCGCGCGCCGGTCGAGTCGAGCGTACCGGTGTTGTACGCGCGCCCGTACTCGGTGCAGTGGTTGTCGGAGACCCCGGTCGCCCCCCACTCGTCCGTGCGCAGCGGCAGGCCGAAGGTGCCGCTGGCGGCTTCGGAGTCCTCGTACTCGTACTGGGTCACGTGCTCGCGCCAGGTGGAGGTGTCGGAGTCGGTCGAGGTGTGCACCTTGTCCAGGGTGCGCACCTCCGTCTCACGCACGAAGCGCGCGTCGGGCAGACCCGTGTACTGGGCCGTGGTGTGCACCCAGTACTTGTGCCACTGCCGCTGCTGGGACTTTCCGTCGTGGTCGCGTGTGGAGGTCTCCAGAGTCTTTCCCGCCAGCCAGGCGGAGTCCTTCCACTTCACGTCCTCGGAGTCGGTGACGTTCACCGAACGGGTCTGCGAGGCATCGGTCTTGGAGGTGCGGTCGCCGTCGAGTCCGCGGTAGAGCCAGTGGTAGGTGGAGTGCCTGTTGGTGCCGGCGCCGGTGGTGACCAGGACCCGGCCGTAGCCGCGCCATTCGGACCAGCTCTCGTCCTCGTCGGCGACCAGCGGGTCGGCGGTGAAGCGCCAGCCGGGCGCGCCGTCGTACTGGTAGGTCGTGGTCATCGACGGGTTGCCCTCGGCGAGGTCCCCGGGGTCGACGACGACCTTGGTGACGACGAACTTCTTGAACCAGCCGGTCCTCTCCGTCTCGCTGCCCTCCGGCGTCCACTTCTGCCAGAAGCACTCGAAGGCGTTGCCCGACTGTGATGGCGGGTTGTTCTCGTCGCACTGGCGGGACACCGCGCCGTCGCTGTCCGTGGCGTGCCCGTAGGTCGCGGTGATCGTCGAACCCGTGTCCGTGAACACCTTGTTCACCCGGCGGAAGTTCAGCTCACCGTCGCCGACCTTGTTGTCCTGCCACTCCCCGTTGAAGTTGAGGGTGGGGAGGGTGACGTCGGTGCCCGCGTAGCCGCGGCGCTGGACGTAGTCCAGCCACAGCTGCGCGCCGACCGAGCCGGACGGGTTCATGAGCGCGTACTTCATCTGGTACTGCATGACCAGGTCCCAGTCCGCGGCGTCGTTGTCGCGGACATAGGTCTTGATGTCCCACAGCAGCTTGCGCTGGAAGAATGTCGGATAGTACGTCTTGCCCGCGCAGGACTCGCCGTCTTCGGGACCGTCGCAGATCAGGTCCACCGGCACGTCCGGGTACGACGCAGGCCTGGCGTCGATGGTCGGGCAGTCGGGGGTGGTGTTGTCGAGCGGGTCCTTCTCCTCCATCCGCTCCACACACCGGTTGAGGGTCTGGAACTCCACCTTCGCCGGCAGCTGCGCGCCCGCGATCTGTGAGGACCAGCCGTATTCGATCCGCGTCAGGTAACCGGCGCTGTCGTAGGAACGGGCCTTGTCGGCCGCGGCGACCGAACGGTAGTGGTTCTTGTCCTTCTCGTAGAAGTAGGCGTTCTCCACCTCGTTGGCCGTCACCACCCGGTCCAGGTTCCAGCGCCAGGTCTGCTGGCACGGCTCGGGGTACTGCCCGTGGCACGGCTCGCCGGTGTCGTCCCCGACCACGGGCACCCGCAGGGTCGAGTGGGTCGCGGCGCCGGTGCGCTGGGAGGTGCCCCAGCCGAAGTAGTGACGGGTGCCGTCCTGGTGGGAGACGACCCAGTAGTCCTTGGACCAGTCGTCGGCGTCATGGGTGAGTCGCTGCACCCGCCAGCCCGGGTCGTCCTTGACGTGGTAGGAGCCGTCACCGGTCTTGTCCTGCACCAGCTCCGAGGAGAGCCCGTCCAGGTTGATGACGTAGACGGCACCCGAGGGTTCGGCGGAGGAGTTGGGCGAGTCCCAGCACAGGTCACCGAAGGTCGGGTGGCCGTCCAGGGTGCAGTTCTTGTAGCGCCGTTCGATGAAGCCGCCGGCGTTCAGGTCCCAGCCCATTCCGGTCCACGACGCCTGGTTGTTCGACGCGGAGGTACGGCCGTCGATCGACTGCGAGTTGTAGTTCAGCGACAGGCCGGGAGCCTCGCCCATCGGCGGCTCCGGAACCTCGACCGGCACCGAGTACGTGAAGGCGCCCGAGCCGAGCGACACGTCCCACTTGCCGGTGGGCGACAGCGTGCTGGCACGGTAGTCGCCGTCGTCGGACGACGCCCCGGAGGCGACCGCGTAGACCGCGGGCTCGGACAGGGCCGCCATCCCGGAGAGCCGCTCGACCTGGGGGGCCGCCTCCACGGTCGCGGTCAGCGTGCCGGCCTCGGTGTCGTTGACCGCCGCGACGTCCTCGCCGTCACGGCAGCGCTCCAGCTCCGGGGTGGTGGCGGCGCAGGCGGGCAGCCTCACCAGGCGCAGCCGGCCCGCGAAGTCACCGCCGTAGGCGTGG
This sequence comes from Streptomyces sp. NPDC001381, assembly GCF_042895685.1. Taxonomy (NCBI): domain Bacteria; kingdom Bacillati; phylum Actinomycetota; class Actinomycetes; order Kitasatosporales; family Streptomycetaceae; genus Streptomyces; species Streptomyces sp. NPDC001381. The sequence goes on from NZ_JBIAWO010000005.1 coordinate 408,677, forward strand.
GCGAAACCGGAGTAGTCGATGGAGACGTCGACCTTCCCGGCGGTCTCCCCTCCGTCCTTGCGGGCCACTCTCAGCGCCAGGCCGACACCACCGGCCGCCTCGGCCTTCCCGCGGTCCAGGACCTCGACATCCACCTTGGCGGGCGCCCCGCCCGCCGACCGGTTCCCGGCGCCGGTCTCACGGACCGACACCACGGACACCTCGCCGGCGACCGGGCGCGCGGCACGCCGTGCGGCCGGCACCGCGCCGAAGTCGACGGTCTCCCTCCCCGCCTCGGGCCACGACACCTTCGGCGCCTCGGTCAGGGTGGGCTCCGCCGGCTGAGGCACCGGGGAGTCCAGTGCCCGTGACGGCACGCTCGGCTTCCTGCCGTCCGGCAGGGCCACGGCCGCGCCGGGCGCGAACACCACCACCGAGAGCAACCCGGCCAGCATTCCCTTGCTGACCAGAGCAGCGAGAGTTCGCGAACGAAAAGGTCTCACGAGGCTCCTATCCCACATCGACAACCCGTCACCGGCGCCGTTGTCCACCGGTCGTCGCCCCCGGGTGGCCGTGTCGTGTGCCGACCCCGCGATCAGGGGCGGCCGCGCGATGTCCACAGGCGGCAATGCCGTCGGGGGCGCGGCCGCAACGACCGGTACAGGGCACTGACCTGGGGGCCCGTCATGCGCACGCTAAGGGGAGGCCTGCCGTCCGGCCACTGTGCACGGTGGCCAGATTCAGCTCCGGACCGTGCAAGGTGACCAGTGCGGCGGGCGCGAAGGGGGGCCAAAGGGGCACAGACCGCGCGAGTCGCCCGGCCCCGGCGGACCGGGTTCGCCGCGATCCACCGTCTCGTCCCTGCCTGTCGGCATTCACATCTGACAAGATCCAGCGGTCACGTCAGAGATCAGCGAAACGCCAGAACTCCGGGACGCACGCGGGATGCCGGCGAACGGCCTTCCGCTCGCGCCGACTTCTGGCGGGGAGGGGAAGCCATGCTCGTCGCGTCGCGCTTCAGACCACGCAAGTCCGCCACCGTCCTCAGTGCCCTGTTGCTGGCGACGGGCCTGCAGGCGATGAACGCTCCCGAGGCGGCCGCCGCGCTGCCGGAGATCAGCACCGTCTTCAACGACCCGGACGGCACCACCCAGGAGCAGCAGGCGATACGGCTTCGGATCCTGAGCCTCGTCGACTCGGCCGCGATGGACTCCGAGATAACCGTCGCGCTGTACCACATGTGGGACGAGACGATCGCCCGCGCCCTCGCCGCGGCGCACACCGAACGGGGGGTCCGCGTACGGGTGTTGCTGGACTCCACCAGCGTCAGCAGCAACCCGTCCAACCCGTCCTACGGGATTCTGCGGGACGCCCTGGGCACCGACCGCACGCAGAGCTCGTTCGTCGGACTGTGCCCGCAGGGCCGGGCCTGCCTGGGCGACCCCGCCAACGGCGCGTCCATCAACCACAACAAGTTCTTCCTGTTCTCCCAGGTCGACGGGGCGTCGAACCTGGTCGTCCAGACCTCGTCGAACCTGACGCCCTCTCAGTACAGCCGTATGGCCAACGACGCCGTACTCCTCCAGAACACCGGCATCTACACCGCCTACCGGTCCTACTTCGGCAAGCTCGCGGCCCAGGACTGGGACTCGTGGTCCTACACCACGGCCACGTTCTCCCCGTACAAGGCGTACTTCTATCCCTACGTACCGGGCACCGGGAACAGCTCCGACACCATCTGGAACATCCTCGACGAGGTGACCTGCACCTGGACCGAGGGCGGCACGACCCTGCGCAGCAAAGTCCGGGTGGCCGTACTGAAGATCACGCGGCAGGGGGTCGCCGACAAGCTCGTGGCCCTGAAGAAGGCGGGCTGTGACGTCCAGATCGTCTACGCCGAGTCGGACAGCGCCGCGAGCACCGGCAGCCCCGGAACCTGGGAGACTCTGCACACGGCCGGAGGCCCCACCGTCCGCTGCTACAACCACGACGAGGACAACGACTCCACGACCACGAACTCCACGGTGCACTCGAAGTACCTGCTGATCGACGGCAAGTACGCAGGCACCGTCAACAAGCTGGTGTGGACGGGCAGTCACAACTACTCGGGCCCCGCCCTGCGGGAGAACGACGAGGCGCTGCTGAAGATCGACAACACGGCCGTCCACGACCAGTACGCCGCCAACTTCAGCGCGGTGACGGCCGCCGCCGTCCCCGGCACCGCCGACGACACACCCGCCTGCAAGGGCGTGTGAGGGGCGGCACCGAGAAGGCGGTCCGCCCCGCCGGGGCGCGGGGCGGACCGCCGAAGCCTCCCGTGACCTGAACCTGTGCATCCGGTACCCCTCAGCCATGCATCCGGTAAAGGTGTCGTAAAGTGCGGTCGGGCAAGAGGTGGCCGTACCGGAAGGGTGAGACGGGCTGTGCGGACGGTGGGGGGACGGGAGGATCTCGACGCGCTCCTGCGGCTGGTGCGGCGTCGGACGTGCCCGGACGAGGTGCTCGCATGGGTGGCCTCGCGGATCGGGGCAGACATGGCATGGGTGCCCGGGGAAGGTGCCGCCGTGCCGACCGCCGGATTCCCGTTGACCATGCTGACGACGCTCGCGGAGCCCCTGTCGAAGGTGACCGCGGGACGTCTCGCGGCCTCCACGGCCTACCTGGACGGTCGAGAAGTCCGGCTGGAGGGCTTCGGGCCGTATACGCCGCGCACGGTTCTCGTCACGGTGAGCACGGCCTCGCTGCCGGCCGAGGCCGCGGCCCTGGCGTCGCAGGCCGGCGGGCTCCTCGACCTGATGGGGCGCGCGATGACCGCCGACAGCAGCAGGCGCGAGTACGAGGGCAAGGCCCGGCAGTTGCGCTTCGCCGTGCTCACGGCCCTGATGACCGGCGACGTCACCCTTGCGCGAAGGATGACGACCGGCCAGGTCCCGCCGCTGCTCGACTCCGAGCGGGTACGGGTCCATCTGCTGCACTGCCGGCCGGCCGACCGCGACCGGCTCGTCAGATCCCATCTGGACTCCTCCGGCTACCACGGGCTGGGGCTGATGGCGCACTGCCCGGCCTTCGACGAGCACCTCATCTGCCTGGTCCCCGAGTCCGCCGATCCGGGCGAGACCCCGGCGCAGGGTGAGATGCTGCGCCGGCTCGTGGACGACAACCCCGGGTACGCCCTCGGCATCAGCCGCCTCCACCCTCTCTCCGCGACGGGTTCCGCGTACGGCGAGGCCGTGCACGCCCTGGCCGTCGCCCGCAGCTCACCGGGCCGGGTGGCCGCCTACCGACGGCAGTCCTCGCTGGCCGAGGCGCTGCCCCGAGCCGCCGGCCGGGCCTGGGCGCAAGCGCTCACGGCGCCGCTGCGCGATGTGCCCAAGCCCACCGTGGACATCTCCCGGCTGGCCGTCGCCTTCCCCCGCACGGCCGTGGCCCGCCTGCTGAGCATCAGCCGCACCACGGTCACCGCGCACTGCCGCAAGGCCGAGGCCGCGCTCCAAGTGGACCTCGGGGACGTACGCACACGCGCCGCGCTCGACCTCGCCCTGTCCCTCGCGGGCGCCGAACCGGACCCCGCCCTCGTGGTCCCGCCGAGGGCACCCGCCCTGGACGAACTCCTGCGCACCGCTGCGGCCGTCGCCTGGGCCGACGCCTTCCTGCTTCCCCTCCGTGAGGACCGGTACCACGAGGTGTACGCCACCCTGGCGGCCTGGATCGACGCCAACACGGACGCACAGCGGACGGCCGTCCGCCTCGGCCTGAGCCGCAACACCGTGCGCGCACGGCTGCGTACGGCGGAACGGCTGTTGAAGCGTGACCTGCTCACCACGGGCACCGGCCTCCCCGACGTGGTCCACGCGCTCAGGGTGACGGAGCTCAAGGACTCGGAGCCCTCCGAAGCGGCCGCCGGCCTGCTCGCCGGGTGACGACCCGGTCCCGTCTTCGTGCCGTGTGGCTCTCGTACGGGCAGGGCGGAAGCCCCCGACGATCGCTCCGCAGCCGAGGTGGGCCAAGGCGGCGACCGGACCACTCCTGTTCGGCGAACGGCAGCGCGATCAGGGCGCGGCGCCGCCGCGTCCGGCGCGATCTCCAGCAGATGCGTCTTTCCGACGAGTGACCGGCCGTCAGGCGCGCTGGGCTTCCCGGGCCGGGGTCACTCCTCTCCCGTGAGCAGCCGCCGCGGGTTCGCGATGCGGAAGGCGTATGCCGCGGCTCCGCCCAGACCGAAGCCGGGGTGGCGCGGCGGCCGCGCGTAGGGCCGGTCCGAGCCCTGGACGACGGCGTCCACGCCGAGAGCGTGCACGACCGCGTCGACGGCGGTCGGACCGTAGGAGGAGGTCTCGACGAACACGTCCGGATCGGCCTTCTCCCGCGGTCCGCCCCGGGCGTCGAAGCGCTCCCCGTGCAGCGGCGCGAGCCCGGCCAGCAGCGCGAAGCACACCCGCAGCCGCGGATGCCGGGGCCGGCCGAAGGCCTTGAAGGCGAACCACGCGGCGTGCATCTGCTGCACGTAGGGAACCATCGCGGGCCACCACCCGGGACCCTCGGACCCGCCGGCGGCCGCGGGCCCCGGATGCACGAAGAGCGGCAGCCCGCGCTCCTCCAGCAGGTCGAGCAGCGGGGCGCAGTGCGCGTACCCCGCCGCGTCGGCGAGGGCGTTCGCCGGGAGCTGGAGACCGACGAACCCGCGGTCCAGCTCCTTGGCCGTCGTGTCCGCGTCGACCTCCCGTACGCAGGCGGCGGCCCAGGCGCCGAACGGCTCGGGCAGTGCGGCCGCGCCGGCGTGGTAGGCGTCGAGCAGGGGCCGGGCCTCGGCGGCGGGCAGCCACTCCACGCCGATCGGGGCGGACAGCGACACGAGCGCCCGGCCGAGGCCGTCGGCCGCGGCGAGGTCCGCACGCCAGGCGACGTCGTGGTCGGCGGGCGGGACGTCGTAGGGCGGCTCTCCGTCCAGGAAGAGGGTCCAGCCGTCGAGGTACGGCGGCTCGCGCCGGGCCCGCAGGGCCGCCACCAGCGAAGGGGTCCACAGATGCTGGTGCACGTCGACGCTGGTCATGACGCTCCTCCCGCCGTGCCCGACGCCTCGCCCCGCAAGGCGCGCGGTGTGCCCCGGACATCTTCCGCACCCAGGATCTCGCGGTCCCCCCTCTCCCCGTCCACCCCCTCCCTCCCCGTCCACCCCCTCCGGCCCGACCCGTCCTGCGCACACGCCGGGCGGATGCCACGCTGGAGCCATGTCGGGCAACGGGCCGGCCGTCTCCCGCCGGGAGTTCGACGCCCTCTTCGACGCGGTGCGCACCTGGGGCCGCTGGGACCGGGCCGAGCGCGGCGCCTGGAACCGGGTGACCCAGGACCGTGTGCGGCGGGCCACGGCCGCGGTGCGGTCCGGGACGGTCGTCCCGATGGCGCTCGCCTGGAACACCCGTCCCGGCCCCGACAACCCCAGACCGGCCCTGCACCACATGACCGACCTCGGTGACGTGGAGAGCCCCGAGCCCGCCACGTACAAGGACTTCGTCGCCGTCGAGCACCACGGCAAGGCCGTCACCCACCTGGACGCGCTGTGCCACGTCGCCTATCGGGGGCGGCTCTACGGCGGGCGGACCGCGCGGGACGTCGTCGACGCCGCCGGTGCCCGCTTCGGCGCGGTGTCCGCGCTCGGGCCCCTGGTGACCAGGGGTGTGCTGCTGGACCTCCCCGCCGTCCTGGGGGTCCGCTGGCTGGACCCTGGACAGGCGGTGCGCGCCCGGGACGTCGTCGCGGCGGAGAAGGCGCTCGACGTGACGATCGGGGAGGGCGACGCCGTGCTGCTGCGCACCGGACACGTCCGCCGCCGTGCCGAACTCGGCGCCTGGGACTCCGGCGCGGCGAGCGCGGGCTTCCATGTGGACGCCCTGCCCCTGCTGGCCGAGCGGGGTGTCGCGCTGCTCGGCAGCGACGGCGACAGCGATGTGCGGCCCTCGCCCGTGCCCGGCGTGCACTCGCCCGTCCATGTCCTGGCCGTCGCCGCGATGGGGGTGCCGCTGCTGGACAACCTCGACCTGGAGGCCCTCGCGGCGGAGACGGCCGAGGCGGGGCGGCACGCGTTCCTGTTCGTCGTGACGCCGTTGAACATCCCGGGCGGTACCGGGTCACCGGTCAGCCCGGTCGCGGTCCTGTGACGGGACGCGGTCGCGCGGCCGGCGTCCGCCCGACTGGTGACGGACGGCTGACACCCGGTACCCGAGGCCTGACACCCGACGAAGCCCGACGGCGCCCGAGCCCGCCGACGCATGACGCCGGCGTCCGGCCGGCCGCCCTCCGGCCCCCTCCCCGCCGCCGTGCGGAGGGGGGAGGCCATGACTCATGACCCGTATGTCCGTATCCTCGTCAATGTCGGATTCATCATCAAAGAATTCTTATACGCGAGTGATGGGCGCGGGCGCGAGTGAGGCGGAACGTGGTGCAGTCCGGGAGCGAACGGATGGCGGCGGGCCGGGTGCCGGACGGCACGGGGCCCACGCGTTTCCGTGAGCGCTTTCTGCAGGGCGAGGCGGTCGACCAGGGGGTTCGTCCGTCCATCCTCGGCTCCTGGCAGCGCTGCCGGTCCCTCGGGCTCTCGCCGGACCAGTCCGACCTCCCCTTCCATGAGGACTTCGAGGCGGACGGCCGGATCGTCCGCGCGGCCGTGCCGGTGCTCGACCGTCTGCAGTCCCTGTTCTCCGGCAGTCAGGTCAACATCTCCGTCGCCGACGCGGACGGCACGGTCCTGCTGCGCCGCTTCGGCGAGGAGTCCCTGGCGCTCCGGCTTCCGGCGATCCAGCGGGTCCCGGGCTTCGTGTTCGCCGAGCAGCACGCCGGTACGAACGGCATCGGCCTCGCCCTGGCGGAACGGCAGCTCATCCGCGTCTACGGCGCCGAGCACTTCGCGGAACGCTCCCAGGCGAACGCGTGCGTGGCGCTGCCCGTCCGTGACCCGCTCAGCGGGCGCATCGAGGGCGTCCTGTGCTTCGGCTACCCCCGCGGCTTCGAGAACCCGGCGCTGGGCGATGTGATCCGCAGGGCGGCCAGGGCCATGGAGCGGCGGCTGCTGGGGCAGAGTTCCGCGCGCGAACGCGCCCTGCTGAGGGCGTATCTCGCCACCGATGCGCAGACCGCCGCCGCCGGCGGGCGCGGCGGCCGTGCGACGGCCGGGGGAGCCCTCGACCTGCCCGCCGGTGACCGGGCGGTCCTCATGGAGAAGGCGGCCGAGCTGATCTCGCACGCGCAGCGGGCCGCCGTCGACGTGCACCTGCCGGGCGGCCGCCGTGTCACGCTCGTGAGCCGCCCGATGACGAGTGCCTCGGGGGTGGAGGGCGTCGCCATCGAGGCCGTCCTCCCGGGTCTTTCACCCGCCGAGCCCCTGGTCGTCCCCGGCCGGGAGGCCGAGCTTCCGGGCCTGCCCGCCGAGCCTTCCGCGGTGGCCGCCGCCGTCTCGCGGCTCGCGCGGCTCGCCGTCGCCCCAGGGGCCGGTTCCGTTGCCCCGGGGGCAGGGTCCGTCGCCCCGGGGGCCGGGTCCGTCGCCCTCGCGGCGCCGGACGGGGGCGGTGCCGACGGCGACGGCGTCACCGCCCACGGCCCCGACGGCGTGGCGAACGGCTCGCCCGGACCGCAGCCCCCGGCCAGAGAACTCGTCCTGCTGGGGGAGCCGCAGGTGGGGGCGTACGCCCTGGCCGCGCGGCGCCGCCTGGAGCTGCTGTCCGAGGCCAGTGCCCGTATCGGCACCACCCTGGACGTGCGCCGCACCGCCGAGGAGCTCGCCGAGACGGCCGTCCCGCGCCTGGCCGACTACGTCACCGTCGACCTGCCCGACGCCGTGCTGCGCGGCGAGGAGGCCGCCGACCCCGTCGGCGACCTGTGCCGCACCGTGGTCCACGGCATCCGCGACGACCTCCCCTTCACGCCGGTCGGCAAGCGGCCCGGCTTCGGCCCGACCGCGCCGCAGCGGCGCTCGCTCACCAGTGGGCAGGCGGTGCTCGAACCGGACCTGACGAGCGCCGCGGGCTGGCTCGCCCAGGACCCCGAGTACGCCGGACAGCTGCTGGCCCATGTGCACTCCCTCATCGCGGTACCGCTGGTGGCCCGCGGCGTCGTCCTGGGCGTCGTCAGCTTCTACCGCGCCCAGGAACCCGTCCCGTTCGGCGACGACGACCGCTCGCTGGCCCAGGAGCTGGCCGGCCGCGCCGCCCTGTCCATCGACAACGCCCGGCGTTACACGCACGAACGTGCCATGGTCCTGGCCCTGCAGCGCCGGCTGCTCCCGCACGGGCTGCCCGAGCAGGAGACCGTCGAGGTCGCCCACCGCTATCTGCCCGCCGAGGCCGACGTCGGCGGCGACTGGTACGACGTCATCCCCCTCTCCGGGGCCCGCACGGGCCTCCTGGTCGGCGACGTCGTCGGCCACGGCATGCTCTCCGCCGCCACCATGGGCCGGCTGCGCACCGCGGCCCGCAGCTTCGCCGAACTCGACTTCCCGCCGGACGAGGTCCTTGTCCACCTCGACAACCTGGTGGGGCGCCTGGACCGGGAGGACCCCGACGGAGAGGGCGCCGGCATCATCGGCGCTACCTGTCTGTACGTCATCTACGACCCGACCGCGCAGCGGTGCGTCATGGCCCGCGCCGGCCACCCGCCGCCCGCGCTGGTCCGCCCCGACGGCAAAGTGGTCTATCCCGACCTGCCCGCCGGGCCTCCGCTCGGCCTCGGGGGACTGCCCTTCGACGCCGTCGAAGTCGATCTCCCCGAGGACAGCCAGCTGGTCCTCTTCACCGACGGCCTCATCGAGGACCGGCACCGCGACGTCGACGTGGTCCTCGACCAGCTGCGCGGCACCCTGGCACACCACCCGGAGCGCACACCGGAGGACACCTGCCAGGCGATCCTGGACGCCGTGGCGCCCGCCCACCCGTGCGACGACATCGCCCTGCTCGTCGCCCGCACCCACGCCCTGGACCCGGGCCGGATCGCCACCTGGGAGCTGCCCGCCGACCCGGCCCTCGTCGGGGACGTCCGCGCCTCCGCCCTCCGCCGACTGGCCGACTGGGGCCTCGACGAGGCCGCCTTCGCCGCCGAGCTGATCCTGAGCGAGCTGGTCACCAACGCCATCCGGCACGGCGCCGGGCCCATCCGGGTACGGCTGCTGTACGAGCGCACCCTGATCTGCGAGGTCTCCGACAGCAGCAACACCGCCCCGCACCTGCGCCGGGCGGCCAGCACCGACGAGGGCGGACGCGGTCTCTTCCTCGTCGCCCAGCTCTCCCGGACCTGGGGCACGCGCTACCTCCCGCAGGGCAAGGCCATCTGGGCCGAGTGCGGGCTCGACGGCGTGTGAGGCAAATGCCTGAAATAGCATGAATGATCCCTATAGGATCAGCTCATGCGTGACGCTCCCGACCGGTCTGCGAAGGCGGCCGCGCCCCTCGCGTCGGAGCCCCTGGTCCGTATCCGCGGGCTCGGCAAGCGGTTCGGCGGGACCCTCGCGCTGGCCGGGGTCGACCTCGACGTCCACGCCGGCAGCGCCCTCGCCCTCCTCGGCCCCAACGGCGCCGGGAAGTCCACCCTCATCAAGGTGCTCGCCGGCGTCCACCACGCCGACACGGGACGGATCACGGTGGACGGGCACCCCCTGGGAAGCCACGCCGCCTCCCGCTCCATGGCCTTCATCCACCAGGACCTCGGTCTTGTGGAGTGGATGACGGTCGCCGAGAACATCGCCCTGAGCACCGGATATCCGCGCCGCGCCGGACTGATCTCCTGGCGGCGCACCCGCGAGCGCAGCGCCGACGCCCTGCACGCCGTCGCCGCGCAGCTCGACCCCGACGCCCCGGTCGCCCGGCTCGCGCCCGCCGAGCGGTCCCTGGTCGCCATCGCCCGGGCCCTGGCCTCCCGCGCCCGGCTCCTCGTCCTGGACGAGCCGACCGCCCGCCTCCCGGCCCCGGACTGCGCCCGGCTCTTCAGCGTCCTGCACGAGCTGCGCGACCGGGGGCACGCCGTCCTCTACGTCAGTCACCGCCTGGACGAGGTGTACGAGGTCGCCGACACCTTCGCCGTCCTGCGCGACGGGCGCCTCGTCAGTCACGGCCCGCTGGCGGGGCACAGCCCCGCCCGCCTGGTGCACGACATCGTCGGAGCGGAACCGGCCGGCCACCGCCCCGCCACGGCCGTCCCCTTCGGACCGGCCCTGCTGGCCCTCGACGCCGTGCGGACCGCCGGCACGGGACCCGTCAGCCTGGAACTGAGGGCCGGTGAAGCCCTCGGCCTGGTCGGCCTCTCGGGCGCCGGACACCTGGACCTCGGCCGGGCCCTCGCCGGCTCCCGGCCGCTGCTCGCCGGGGACGCGCGGCTGGGCGGGCGGCCGTACCGCCCCGGCACGGTCGCCGACGCCGTACGACTCGGCGTCGGCCTCGTGCCCGGCGACAGACTGCGCGAGGGCTGCCTCGCCGAGCTGACCGTCCGGGAGAACCTCCTCGCCAACCCCGGCGCGGGCGGCCGGCCGGCACCGCACTGGATCAGCCCCCGCCGCGAACGGGCCGAGGCCACCGCCCTGATCGAGCGGTTCTCGGTGCGCCCCCGCGACAGCGAGGTCCCCCTCGCGGTCCTCTCCGGCGGAAACCAGCAGAAGGTCATGATCGGCCGGTGGCTGCGGGCGGGCCTGCGGCTGCTGATCCTCGAGGAGCCGACGGCGAGCGTGGACGTCGGCGCCAAGGCCGCGATCCACCGCCTGCTCGACGAGGCGCTGGCCGCGGGCCTCGCGGTCCTGCTGATCTCCACCGACTTCGAGGAGATCGCGGGCGTGTGCCGGCGCGCCCTGGTCTTCGTCCGCGGGACCGTCACGGCCGAGCTGAGCGGCGCGGCCCTCACGGTCGCCGAGCTGACCCGGGCGGCCTCGGCCATGCCCCCTTCCCCGGCCGGGACGGCCCCATGAGGACCCCGCCCTCCTCCCCCTCGGCGGCACCGGCGTCCCGGGCCCGGCCGCGCAGGCCCGGCGGGCACCTCGTCGGCGCCTACGGCCTGCTCGCCCTCACCGCCCTGCTCGTCCTGGTCTTCTCCCTCGCCCTGCCGCGCACGTTCCCCACGCTGGACACCGTCGACTCGATCCTGTCCACCCAGTCCATCCCGGCGATCCTCGCGCTCGCGGCCATGGTCCCCATCGTGACCGGCGCGTTCGACCTCTCCCTCGGCTACGCCCTCGGCCTCGCCCACGTCATGGTGATGCAGCTCGTCGTCCACGAGGGCTGGCCCTGGCCGCTCGCCTGTCTCGCGGTGATCGCCGGAGGGGCGGTCGTGGGCGTTCTCAACGGCGTCATCGTCGAGTTCGGCCGGATCGACTCCTTCATCGCCACCCTCGGCACCGGCAGCATGCTGTACGCCGTCACCGGCTGGGTCACCGACGGCAGCCGGATCGTCCCCGGGCCCCAGGGCCTCCCGGCCGCCTTCACCGACCTCTACGACTCCACGCTCCTCGGCCTTCCGGTGCCCGCCTTCTACGTCCTCGTCCTCACGGCCGTCCTCTGGCTGACGCTGGAGCGGCTGCCCCTCGGCCGGTACCTGTACGTCGTCGGCTCGAACCCGCGCGCGGCCGATCTCGTCGGCATCCCGACCCGCAGGTACACCGTCTACGCCTTCGCCGCGTCGGGCCTGATCGTCGGGTGCGCCGGGGTACTGCTCGCGGCCCAGCAGCAGCTCGGCAATCCCAGCGTCGGCCTCGACTACCTGCTCCCCGCCTTCGCCGGCGCCCTCCTCGGCGCCACGGCGATCAAACCCGGCCGGCCCAACGCCCTCGGCACCCTGGTGGCCGTCGCCGTCCTCGCCGTCGGTCTCACCGGCATCGGACAGCTGGGCGCCGACTTCTGGACGGTTCCGCTGTTCTACGGCGGCACCCTGCTCATCGCCGTCGGCCTGGCCGGCTACGCCGCCCGCCGCAGGCTCCGCGGCGACACCGCCCCACCCCACGACACACCCCCCACCCCGCCCCCCGAACCACCGCCCACCCCAGAACCGGACCCGGGAGTCGGCCCGGGCCCGGGCCCGGGAAAGGGAGCCGGACAGGGACCGGGAAAGGGAGCCGGACAGGGACCGGGACCCGGACCCCGGCAGAGACCGGGACCCCGGCAGGGACCGGGAACCGGATCGGGAGCCGGACCGGGACCCGAATCGAGACTCGGGCCGGGGCCGGGGCCGGGGCCGGGGCCGGACCTGGGCCGAGACCGGGAGCCGGACCGAGACTCGACTCGGCCCCCGACCGGGACCGAGACCTGGACCTGGGCCGCCGCGGCCGGACCCCGGGCGACCGCGGAACCCCTGGAGGCCCCGGGGAGCAAGCTCGCCGCGCTCGGGGTGTCCGCGCGGCGCATGCCGGACGGGGTGGGCGCGAGATCGGGGCCGGGAGCCGGAAAGCAACCCGGATCGAGGCCGGGGCCGCGAGCCAGACCGAGGCTCGGGCCCCGACCAGGATCGGGAACCGGACTGGGACCCGGATCGGGTCCGAAAGCCGGACCGGAAGTCGGAGTTGGACCCACACCAAGACCGAGACGTGGGGCCGGGACCGGGAGCCGGACGGGGACCCGGACCGTGATCGAGATCGGTGCCCGGATCGAAACCGGGGCCGATAGAAGACGGACCGAGACTCGGGCCCCGACCGGGATCCCGACCGAGACCGGGAGCCGGACCGAGACCGGGGCCGGGGCCCGGTCGGCGTCGGGCCTCGGCCGGGGCGGTGGGCCGGGGGCGCCGGGTGTTGGTTCATGGCGTGGACGGCAGGTCCGCGGCCCCGTTCGACCGCATCATCCTCCCGCTCGTTCCCCCGCGAGGAGTTCTTGTGCACGGCAATCGCAGAGCCACCCCCGGCGTCCTCAGGGCACGGCTCGCCTCCGGCGCCCTGCTGGTCACGGTGTCCGTCCTCGCCGGATGCGAACGCGGCTCCTCGGGCGACCCGGTGGAGTCCCCCACGGGCCCGAACGGCTGCCCCGCCGTCCACGCCAGGGCCCAGGCCGCCGTCGTCCAGGCGGAGCAGACCGACGTCCCCTGGGGCGGCCCCACCACCGGACCCGCCGCGGTGTCCGGCAGGACCCTCGTCTACGTCGCCCAGACCATGACCAACCCGGGAGTCGCGGGCGCCGCGGACGGGGTCAGGGAAGCCGCGCGGGTCATCGGCTGGAACGTCCGGGTCATCGACGGCGGAGGCACCCCCGCCGGCATCCAGGCGGCGATGAGCGAGGCCGTGGCCCTTCGGCCCTCGGGCATCGTCATCGGCGGGTTCGACCCCAACTCGACCTCCCGGGAAGTGGCGCGGGCCGTCGAGGCACGCATCCCGCTGGTCGGCTGGCACGCGCTCGCCGCGCCCGGCCCCAGCCGGCGGCCCGAGCTCTTCACCAACGTCACCACCCGCGTCGACGACGTCGCCGCGATCAGCGCGCAGTGGATCATCGCCCACTCCCACGGCCGCGCCGGGGTCGTCCTCATCACGGACGCCTCGATCCCGTTCGCCAGGCACAAGTCCCAGCTGATCAGGAAGGAGCTCGCCACCTGCTCCGGCGTGAAGCTGCTCGCCCTGGAGAACATCCCGATCCCGGACGCGAGCAGCCGCACCCCACGGGAGATCTCCTCGCTCCTCGCCCGTTTCGGCAGCAGGTGGACCCACTCCGTCGCCATCAACGACCTGTACTTCGCCGACGCGGCCCCCGCCTTCCGCGCGGCCGGTGAGAAAGGCTCCGGGCCGCCCTTCAACATCGGCGCGGGCGACGGCGACCCCTCCGCCTTCCAACGCGTCAACAACCGGCAGTACCAGGCCGCCACCGTGCCCGAACCGCTGTCCCTGCAGGGCTGGCAGATCGTCGACGAGTTCAACCGCGCCTTCTCCGACCGTCCCGCCAGCGGGTACGTGGCCCCCGTCCACATCGCCACGGCGGAGAACAGCACCGGCGCCACGACCTGGGACCCGTCGGGCTACCGGGAGACGTACCGGCAGATCTGGGGCAGGTGACACACGCCGCGACCGCCGGGTCCGTCAGCCCAGCGCCCGGTCCAGGTTGAAGGCCGCGCTGATCAGGGCCAGATGGGTGAACGCCTGCGGGAAGTTGCCCTGTTGCTCTCCGGTCTGGCCGATCTCCTCGGCGTACAGGCCCAGATGGTTGGCGTACGTCAGCATCTTCTCGAAGGCCAGCCGGGCCTCGTCGACACGGCCGGCGTGCACCAGGGCCTCGACGTACCAGAAGGAGCAGATGGAGAACGTGCCCTCGTCGCCGCGCAGCCCGTCGGGGCTGGCCAGCGGGTCGTAGCGGTAGACGAGGGAGTCGGACACCAGGTCCTGGGTCAGCGCGTCGAGCGTGGACAGCCACTTGGGGTCCGTCGGGGCGATGAACTTGGTCAGCGGCATCATCAGCACCGCCGCGTCCAGCACGTCCCCGTCCTCGTGCTGCACGAACGCGCGGCGGTTCACCGACCAGCCGCGGGTGTGGATACGCCGGTAGATGGCGTCGCGGCACTCCTGCCAGCGGGGCAGGTCGGCGGGCAGGCCGCGCCGGTGCGCCATCCGGATGGCCCGCTCGATCGCCACCCAGCACATCAGCCGCGAGTACAGGAAGTTCTTCCGGCCGCCCCGGGTCTCCCAGATGCCCTCGTCGGGCTGGTCCCAGTGGTCGCACACCCAGTCGACGAGGGCGCACACGTCGTCCCACTGGTCGCTGGAGACGGGCTGCGCCCACTTGTCGTACAGATAGACGGAGTCGATCAGCGCGCCGTAGATGTCGAGCTGGAGCTGCTCCGCGGCGGCGTTGCCGACCCGTACCGGGGCCGAGCCGTGGTGGCCCTCCAGATGGGTGAGTTCGGTCTCCGACAGATCCGTGCGCCCGTCGATGCCGTACATGATCTGCAGGGGCCCCGACGGCCGTCCGTCGCCCGGGGTGATGTGCCGGGTCACGAACTCCATGAACGCCTCGGCCTCTCCGCTGAACCCGAGCCGCAGCAGCGCGTACACACAGAAGGCGGCGTCACGTACCCAGACGTAGCGGTAGTCCCAGTTCCGCCCGCCGCCCAGCTGTTCGGGCAGACTCGTGGTCGGTGCCGCGACGATCGCCCCGGTGGGCGCGTAGGTGAGCAGCTTCAGGGTGAGGGCGGAGCGGTGCACCATCTCCCGCCAGCGGCCCCGGTACCTGGACGCCGCCAGCCAGCGCCGCCAGTACGCCACCGTGGCGGTGAACTGCTCGTCCGCCTCGGTGTGCGCGCACCGCCGCGGTGCCACCTCGCCGCCGAGCTGGTCGAGGGCGAACACCGCCGACTCGCCCTCGGAGAGTTTGAAGTCAGCGCACACGTCCGGCCCGTCGGTCTCCAGCGGCACCGTGGAGGTCAGGGAGAGGGTCAGCCCCTCGGAGGCGAAGACCGCCAGGTCGCCGTCCCGGCGCAGGGTGTGCGGCCGGGCGCCGTAGTCGAACCGCGGGGCCACCCGGGTACGGAACGGGACGGAGCCGCGTACGCACACCACCCGCCGGATCAGCCGGTGGCGCTCGGCCTCGGCGGCCCCGCCGGTCACCGGCATGAAGTCCTGCACCTCGCCCACCCCGTCCTCGGTGAAGAAGCGGGTGATCAGGACATTGGTGTCGGGGAAGTAGAACTGTTTGGTGCGGGCGGGGACCGACGCCGCCAGCTGGAAGGATCCGCCGCGGTCGGCGTCCAGGATCGACCCGAAGACGCTCGGGGAGTCGAAGGCGGGGCAGCAGTACCAGTCGATCGTGCCGTCCGTGCCCACCAGGGCCACACTGCGCAGGTCGCCGATGAGGCCGTGCTCGGCGATCGGCAGATAGCGGCCGCCCGCGGGCGTGAACCGGTCGCTCGACGCATCGGTCATCGCAGCCTCCCTGGCCCGACCGCACTGGCGAGACCTCCAGCCTAGGCGGGATCGGCCCCGGGGGCCCGGGAACGGGCTTCCTGACGTGCGCGGGGTCAGCTGTCCGGCAGCCAGTCGTCCAGGGCGTCGATGAGGCGGTCGAGCGCGGGCTCCTCGCCGGAGCGGTCCGTCGTGACCGTACGGCCGTCGAACCGGAGCGTGTACTGGAACATGTCGGCCGCCCCCGTGTCCCTGGTGAACGAGGGGACGTCCGCCAGCTCCGGATCCCCTAGGGGGTGTTTCGAAAGTCCCGCACAGCACCCGCGGCGCCCGGCACGCACCCTCGCCGCACCGGCCGAAGACCCAAGTAGCTCCGCTACGAGGGCCTTCGTCCGGCACGCCGAGGGCGCGCACCGAACACCGCGGGCACTGCACAGGACTTTCGAAACACCCCCTAGCAGCGTGCGCAGTTCCCTGAACTGGGCCGCCGTGGTACGGCGCACCTCGGACCCGCCCTTGTCGGTGACGCGCACGGTGCCGTCGCCCCGCAGGACCACCTCCTGGCGGACCCCGGCGAAGCCACCGGTGACGGCCACGGTCACCAGCTGCTGATCCGGGCCGGTGACGGGCACGGGCGTGGGGCTCGCGGACGCCGGGGCCGAGGGGGACGGGACCGACGGGGACGGGGAGGCCGGGGGAGACCCCGGGGGCGGGGCGGAGGCGGAGGGCGAGGAGACGGGGGAGGACGGTGTCGTCGAGAGACAGCTGTGGCCGCCGGTCCCTGCGTGCTGCCGCCGCTTCCACCGTCCTTGCCCTCCGGGCCGTCTCCGGAGGAACACCCGGCCAGGGCCAGCACACCCGCCGCGCATACCGCCGCCATCGCGGCCGTACCCCTGGCCGGCATCATGATCCCCCTGTGCGTCGACTGCTGAACGAACGTCACATCAGCGTGCCATGGGGCGGATCGCGCCGCGAGAGCCGCGACGGGCCGGCTCTGGACGTGCCTCAGACCTCGTGCGGAGCGAAGAGTTCCAGATGGCCGCAGGCACGGCAGCGGTGCGCGTCTATCTGGAAGCGCGGCCGGCCGAAGCGTTTGGCGTTGCCCAGGATGCCCCGCTGCAGGGCTCCGGGGATCCACCGGGCGTATCCCCGGGAGTGATCGCCGGAGTCCTCGACGAATCCCGGCTCCAGGTCGAAGCCCTGGCACTGCGAGCATCTGATCTCCATGCCCGCACTGTAGAAGCAGACCGGGGGCCGGTGAGCCCCGCCCCGGCCGGGGCGGCCCTCACCCGATGTCGACCACCCGCGCCCAGTCGGGCGGGGAGTCCGGTACGTGGTCCGGGTCGTCCTCCCGCCAGGAGCGGGCCCGCCGCCGGGGGAAGAGACCCACGACCGTACGGCACGGGGGACGTGAGGCGGGCCAGGGCGTCTGACCGTCCGTCAGGACCACGACCACGTCGGGCCGATGCTGCGCCCGGAGCGCTCTGGCGAAGCCCGTACGCAGATCCGTACCCCCGCCGCCCATCAGCGGAATGCCCTCGCCCCGGCACAGGGGGTGCACGATCCGGGCGGCCGCGTCGCACGGCAGCACGGTGACCAGGTCGCGCCGGCCGCCCACGGCCCGGGAGATCGCGGCGACCTCCAGGAGCGCGCTGCCCAGTTCGGCGTCGCTGACCGACCCCGAGGTGTCGATGATCACGGACACCCGGGGCGGCCGCCGCCGCAGGCTCGGCAGGACGACACCGGGCACCCCGGCCGAGCGCCGCGACGGCCGGCCGTACGAGTAGTCCTCACCCGCGCCCGCGCCGGACGCGGCCGACCGGACCGCCGCCCCCAGCAACTCCCGCCAGGGCTGCGGCGGATGGAACGCCTCCTCGGCCCACCGCCGCCACCGCTCGGGCGCGTGCCCCGGACGCCCGTTGATGCCCTGCGCCACCCGGAAGCGGACCGCGTCGCGTTCCTGCTCGCTCAGTCCGTGCGCGCCGTCGGGACCCAGGTCCCACTCCCGCTCCAGCCCGTCGGCTCCGCTGCCGCAGTCCAGCCAGGCCAGGTCCTGTGTGTCCAGCCGCAGGCTGAAGGCGCGCAGGTACTCCTCCATCAGCCAGCCCTCGGGCAGCTTCAGGGTCTCCGGGCTTACGGCGCCGGAGGGCCGGACCAGCCCCTCGCCGTACGCGTCGTCGTTGATCTCGCAGTCCGCCGCGATGTTCATCCGCAGCCGTTCGCCCGGGCCGGTCAGGCCGCGTTCGCGGGCCACCCGGTCGCTGCGCCCGTGGTGGTCGCGCAGCAGGTGCGACACCTCGTGCACCCAGACCGCCGCCAGTTCCTCCACCGGGGTCCGGTCGACGAACGGCGGTGAGACATAGCACCGCCAGTGCCGGTCGACGGCCATCGTCGGCACCCGCCGCGACTCCACGACGTGCAGGGCGAACAGCGCGGTCGCCAGATAGGGCCGGGCCCGGGCGGCGTGCAGCCGGGCGGTGAACAGCTTGTCGCGGTCCAGGGGAGCCCTCGCGTCCTCGACCCTAGTGCCCTCGACCCCTGTGCCCTCGACCCTCGTGTCCTCGGTCATCGGCCGGCCCTCCGTCATGCGTGCGTGGCGGCCGCCGACCGGTCCGCGGCCCGGGCCGCCGACCGGTCCGCCCGACGGGACAGCGAGACCACTCCGGCGAGCTGTTCGATCGACGCCGGTACGTCCCACTCCTCGCGCCGCAGCGAGGCGAGGGTCGTCGCGGGGACGACCACCAGGTCCGGCGCCCCGGTCGCCACCGCCCGCACCAGCAGCGCCCACGCCGCGTCCCAGCGGGCCTTGTCCGGGCGCTCGCGGACCGCGGCCACCACCCCGTCGAGCACGGCCTGCCGCAGATCCCCGCGCTCCGGCAGTTCGGCGCCCGCCGGGTCGGCGAGCAGCAGCTCGGGGTCCGGGAGGTCCAGCCGGTCCAGACTCGCCAGCAGCTCCAGCCCGGGACCGTCCCCCACCGTGCCCCTGACCAGCAACGACAGGACGTCCCGGGACGAACCGGCGGCCGTCGCGAAGGCGATCAGGTGCAGGGTCATCTCCCAGCTGCGGGGTGACGGCCAGGCGCCGCCGCGCCGCGTCTCACCGCTGGGCAGCCGGTGGACGAGCCCGGGGCGGGCGGTGAGAAACCCGCACACGGCACGGCGCGCGAAGTCCACGGCCTGGGTCAGCCGCCCCGCGTCGAGCCGGGGCAGGGTCGCCCGCGGCCAGATCCCGCCGAGGCCGCGTACGACGACTTCGTGGTCGTGGGTCCACTGGAGGTGCACGAACCGGTTGGCCAGCGGAGGGCTCAGCTCCCAGCCGTCGGCGGCGGAGGACCGCGGGTTGGCGGCGGCCACGATGCGCACCCCGGGTGGCAGCCGCAGGGCGCCGATCCGTCGCTCCAGCACGAGGCGGAGCAGCGCGGCCTGAACCGCCGGGGGAGCGGTGGACAGCTCGTCGAGGAACAGCAGTCCGCGGCCGGCCCGCACCAGGCGTACGGCCCAGTCCGGCGGGGCCAACGGGACGCCCTGCTCGGCGGGGTCGTCCCCGACGACCGGCAGCCCCGAGAAGTCCGACGGTTCGTGGACGCTCGCGATGACCGTGGTCAGCGGCAGGTCGAGGGCCGTGGCGAGCTGGGTCAGGGCCGCGGTCTTCCCGATGCCCGGCTCGCCCCACAGCAGCACGGGCAGATCGGCCGCCACGGCCAGCGTCAGGGCCTCCAGCTGGGTGTCGGGGCGCGGTTCGGTGCCGGCTTCGCGCAGCAGGGCCGACAAATCTCCGGCGACGTCGAGTCGGGAGGCGCGGTCCGCGACGGCGGCGGTCCCGGGCGTGGGGGAAGGGGTGCACGTGGGCATGTGTGATCACCTTTGGGTCGGGGTGAGCCGAGCGAGGGAACGGGAAGGGGGATGGCCCTCGGGTCAGCGAAGGCTGGAGTGGCGCGGATGCGAGCGCAGACGACGGGGGCGCCGGTCCTCGGGCCGGACGCGGTCGGGTCCGGGTCCCGCGAGACCCGCCCGGTACAGCCCGTGGGTGACGCGCCGTAGCGCGGCCGCCTCCAGGGCCTCCCGCAGAGCGCCGTCGCGCAGCAGCGCCTCGGGGCCCAGCAGGCCCTCGACCACCGCCAGCGCACCGGAGACGTCACCGTGGTTGAGGCGTTCGCGGACGCCGTCGAGACAGTCGGGACGCCGGTGCGCCTGGTCGATGGCCTGCAGGCAGGGCAGGGGAGTGCCGGTCAGCGCCGCCAGGAGTTCCTCCCGGCGGATCTCGTCCGGGGCGTGGTCCAGCGCGGACAGGACGCCGCCGACGAGGCCGATCCGGTGCCGGGCTCCGCGGCACTCCACCAGCCGCGGCTGTCCGGGCGGGTCCGCGCTCCGCGACGGGGCGGCCGGGGAACGGCCCGGCACCAGCGCGGAGGCGACCAGGGGGTGCAGCCGGCCGGCATCGAGCGCACCGGCGCGCAGCAGCTCCAGGTCGGGAAGCACCCAGGTGGCCGCGTCGGGCAGGACCGGCAGCGCGGAGACACCACCACCGGCGGGCGCCTTGGTGATCCGCGGTATGGGCGGCCCGCCGCCGGCCGGCTCCAGGGCCAGCCGGTGCTGGCCCCCGAGCCGTACGAGCACGGTGCCGGTGCCGCTCGGCCACCCTTCGGCGTCGAGCAGGATCGCCGCCTCGGCGGCCCACCGGTCGACGGCACAGCCGTACTCCGGCGGTACCGACTCGTGTGCCGCCCCGGAGTCCTGGCCGGTCCCCGACCGGGCGCGCAGTTCGTCCGTCCTGCGCGCGTCCCACAGATGCCGGTGCAGGTCGAGCCGGAAGCGCCGGTTGGGGCAGGGATGCGGGTGATGCCGGGGGCCGCCCGCCGCGTGGGACCCGTCCCACACCGCGAGGCTGATCCGCTGACCGGCGTCCGCCCAGGCAGGCGCCGTACGCACCACGAGATGCAGCGGACGCTCACCGCCCGGTGCGGCGACGCCGTACCGGGCCAGGGAAAGGGTCAGCCCCGGGCGCAGCAGTCCGTCGGGAGCGATCCTCGGCATGTGCCAGCGCAGCAGGTCGGGAGCCAGATGGCGCAGGTCGGCCCGGAGCCGGGCCGCCATTTCCCGGCCGTGCGAGCGCGCCACGGAACGCATGGTGAAGTCGACGTCGACGCCTGCGGCGGCACAGGCCCCCGCCCAGTCACCGGTCAGCCGGCGGGCGGTCGCAGTTTCGATCATGGAGGGCGGGACGGCGAACTCGCGCACGCGCCGCCAGAGGGAGAGCCGGGAGATCCCGTTCGCGGTCAGGGTGGGCATCAGCACTCACCTTGCGCGGACGGGACCCCCAATCCGAGAGCAGAGTATGGGGTCATCGCGATGATCGTACGGATCCCCATCGCTGCCCGCCACGTGATTTACGGGTCCGGCAGCAGCCGTCCGCGCGAGGTCACCCCATGCTCTTCGCCCCGTCGAGGGACTCGCGGATGATGTCCGCGTGACCGGCGTGCTGGGCGGTCTCGGCGATGACGTGCAGCAGGACCCGGCGGGCCGACCAGCGGGCGCGCGGTTCGAACCACGGTGCCTTCGGCAGCGGGTGGTCCGCGTCCAGACTGGGCAGGGCGGCGACCAGTTCGTCCGTACGCCGCGCCACCTCGGCGTACTCCTTCAGCACGCCCGCCAGCGTCTCGCCGGGCAGCATCCGGAACTCGTCGGCCCGCCGCGCGAAGTCCTCCTCGGTCATGGAGGCGAAGTCCGGCATCGCGGACGGGCCTTCGACGATGAAGTCCGCCCACCCCCGTTCGACCGAGGTGACGTGCTTGATCAGGCCGCCGAGACACAGCTCGCTGACGGTGGTCCGCTGCCCCGCCTGCTCGTCGGTGAGGTCGCGGGTGGTGAGGCGCAGGAAGTGCCGGTGCTTGGCCAGCGTCTCCAGCAGGTCGGCGCGCTCGCCGGTGACGCTCTGGGCGGGGGTGGTGGAGTCGCTCATGGTCCTCGTCTTCCGTGTAGGCCGTTCCGCGGTCGAGGACCACGTTAGGAGCGATAGAGGTCAGACCATGTCCTAAAGGGGCGGGCGTCGGCTCGCGTCTTCATCGCACCGCCGGCACCGCCTCCGCGCTCGCGCCCCAGGCCTCCGCGCACAGCGCCCGTTCGACCTCGTCGGTGTAGACGGCCGCGGCCAGCCAGGCCCGGGCGAAGCGGTCCAGGTCGGCCGGGAGCAGCCGGCCGAAGGCGTCGCGGGAGCGGTCCGCGGCGGCCGCGTGCAGATCGTCGAGCAGGTCGGCCGCCGTGCCGAGGCCGGCGCGGCGCAGCCGCGCGCCGTCGCCCGCCCCGCTGCCCGGGAACGCCAGCACCCGGCGGCCCCCGGCCACGGCCTGGTGCACCCGGCGGCGCAGGAGGTGCAGCGGTGCCTCGTCCACGGGGGCGACGGTGGCGGGCGCGGCCGTCGCCGGGGGCAGGTCCGCGTGCTGGAGGCGGTCCAGTCCCAGGTCCACCCGGGCGGTGGGGTCGCTGGGGTGCTCGGCGGCGAGCAGCAGGGCCCGCGGAAGCGGACCCGGCGTCAGACGGGCGACGATCCGCAGCCGGCTGCCCCGGGCGGCGGTCAGCAGACGGAGGTTGTCGCGGTAGGGGAGGGCCGGATGGTCGTGGGCCGGGGCGAGCCGCAGGGCGCGCCCCTCGCAGTCGGCCAGCAGACAGTCGCCGGTGGCCTCACGGACCGTGCCCGCGAGCGTCACGTCGAGGAAGAGCAGATCCTGTCCGCCGTTCAGGGCGCGCGCGACCTGCTCGGCGACGGGAGTCGCCCACAGCCGGCCGAGCGGCTCGGCGTTCCACGCGACGCCGGACGCGCGCACCGCCCGCACCCCCGCCCCCGCGCCGAGCCTGCCGGTCGGGGAGACGGTGGCACCGGAGACCGCGAGGCCCGCGCGCGACAGCTCCCGGTGGGTCAGGGCCGTGTCGCCGATCCGTACGGTCCGGTCGGCGGCGCCCGTCGCCCGGCCCGCTCCGCCCGGCGCCACGTCGGAGACGGTGTGCAGCCGGCCCTCGGCATCGGCGGTCCAGGTGACCGCGCCCGCGTACCCGGTCGCCGTGAGCACCGGCTCGGAGAACAGCCCGTACAGCCGCAGCGAGCCGTCCGGCCTGTACGGCTGCCGCACCGTACCGCGCAGGTCGGCGAGTTCGGCGCCGGTGGTGTGCGGGAGACGGTGGGCCACGCCCAGGACCGTGCGGAGGGTGCCGGCGAGGTCGGGGAGACGGTACGCGGGGTCGGCGGACCGGGCCGCGCGCACCCCGGTGACCACGGAGACCGCGGCCGCGGCGGCGCGGGGGAGCGCGGCGAGGCGGACGGTGTGCGCGGCGCGCAGCAACTCCGCCTGAAGCACGGCGCCGGCCCCGTCCGTACCGGCCTCCAGCACGGCGGCCGCCGCGCCGAACACGGCCCGGGCGGCGTCGAGTTGGTCCCGGGAGGGGGCCTCGTCCTCCGGTCGCGGCCCCGGCGGAGCCCCAGATGCCGTCCGCGACGAAGCCGCCGCTGCCGGATCCGGGGCGTCCGCCGCTGCCGGCACCGGGGCGTCCTCCGCCACCGGTGCCGCCGAGGCCGCCGCCGCGCGGTGCAGACAGTCCGGGGCGAGCAGACAGCCGCAGCGGATGGCGTCCGCGGTGGTCACCGTGCCGCCCGGGGCGTGCAGTTCGAGGTCGGTGTCGTCGTCGACGGCGATGCGGACGGTGTCGCCGTCGCGCACGACGGGGCGTGCCCCCAGCTTGGCGACGCCCGCGTCCAGCCGCTTGCGCAGCCGGGGCGACAGCGCCTCGACGAGTTCGGCGGTCACGGACGCGCTGACCGGAGGCAGGTCCGGGCTCATGCGATCTTCTCCCCTACCCAGCGGGCGAGTTCGAGCGGACTGAGGGCGGCCACGGGCATGCCCGCGGAGACGAGCTGACCCGCGACCCCCGTGGAATAACGCGGCCGGCCGGTGTCGTCGAGGCTCGCGCAGCCCAGCACCTGGCAGCCCGCTCCGACCAGGGCGCGGACCTCGGCGAGCAGCCCGCCGAGTGGATAGCCCTCCTCGAAGTCGCTGACGACCACGACGAGCGTGCGCGACGGCACGGTCACCAGCTCACGTGCGTGCCGCAGGCCCGCCGCGATGTGCGTACCACCGCCGACGCTCACCTCCAGCAGCAGCGACAACGGGTCCTCGACGTGTCCGGTGAGATCGATGACCTCCGTGGAGAAGGCCAGGAAGTGCGTGGACAGGGTCGGCACCCCGGCCAGCACCGAGGCCGTCAGCGCGGCCCACACCGTGGACGCCTCCATGGACCCCGAGACGTCCGTCACCAGGATCAGGCGCCAGTCCGCGGCCCGCCGCGCCCGGGTACGGAACACCGGGCGCTCCGGGACGACCCGGACCGTGCCGTCCGGGCCGCGCCGCGCGGTCGCCAGGTTGGCCCGCAGGGTGCGGGGCAGGTCCAGACCGCCGCCCGGCCGTCTGCTGGGCCGCGGCAGGGCCGTGCCGTGCAGGGCCGGGCGCAGCCGGGTGGCCAGTTCCCGGGTCAGCGCGTCGACCAGCCGCCGTACGAGCGGACGCAGCGCGGCCAGCCGGGCCTCGGGCAGCCCGCCCGCGTGGCGCAGCACGGTGCGCAGCAGATCGACCGAGGGCCGCACGCTGTCCGCGTCCAGCTCCGTCAGCACGTCCTTGCGGCCCGCCGTGGCGGCCGCCGCCAGCACCTCCTCCCGGATGCCCGGCCCGAACAGCGCCGCCAGCTCCTCCGACCACTCCCGCACCCCCGGATACGGCGCCTCCCGGCCGCCGCCGGACCCCGCACCCGTCAGATCGCCCCGGCTGCCCTCGCCGCGCCCGCTGCCGTACAGCTCGTCCAGCGCGGTCGCCAACGGGGCAGCGGACGCGGACAGCTGATCCGTGCGACGGCCCAGGACGAGCCGCCAGCGGTCGGCGGGGACCAGACGACGCTCCTCGCCGTCGGTCTCGCCCGCGCCCGCGCCCGAGCCCGCGCCCGAGCCCGCGCCCGAGCCCGCGCCCGAGCCCGCGCCCGAGCCCGCGCCCGAGCCCGCGCCCGAGCCCGCGCCCGAGCCCGCGCCGGAGCCCGCCCCCTTGCTCCCGGCCAGGGGCGTGCGGGCCTCCGCGGTGACGACCGTCGCCGCGCCGTTCTCCGGCGCGGACAGCAGCCCCAGGGACCGCAGGGCGGCGCGCGCGGCGAGGTCCGCCCGCGCCCAGGCCGCCAGCGCGGCCGGATCGACCCCGCCGGTGTCGGCCACACGGGTGCCGTGGAGGCCCTCCTCCACGGCCGAGAGGAGCCGGTCGCGGGCCGCGGGACTCAGCGCGTCGAAGCCGCCCCGCAGCGCCGGAAGGCGGTCGAGGAACGCCCGGTCGGGCAGCTCCGACACCCGGCTGAGCAGCGGCTCCAGCGCCTCGGCCGCCGCCTCGAGCAACGGCCCCGCCGCCGTCAGCAGTCCCGTCAGCCGGGCGGCCAGCGCGGACCGCGTGCCGGGGTCGACGGCACCGTCCACCCAGGAGGCCACACGGTCACCGAACGCCCGGGCGTCCTCCTGCCCGAGCAGCACCCGCACGGCCCCTGCGGCACCGCGCATCAGCGGTGAGCCGTCGGCGGCCAGCCGGGCGAGGGCGTCGGCGAGCCGGATCCCGCCCAGCAGGTCCGCGCGATGGGCGAGTTCGAGCAGGGCGTGCGCGTCGGCGGGGTCCTCGGACCCGGTCAGCCCGTCCACCTGCCGCACCGCCGCCGCGGTGAGCAGCTCGGCCACGGCGGCCGCCCGCACCGTACGGTCGTCGTCGGCGCCCAGCCCGGCGACGTGACCGGACCGGACCCGGTCCAACAAGGCAAGTCCGGCCAGGAGTTCGGGCAGTGTGCCGGACTGGGGCAGCACCTCGGCGAGGTCGGCGAGCCGCTCGTCCGCCAGTACGGGCAGACCGCACTCCGCCGCCCGCGCCAGCCCCTCCAGCACCTGTGCGCCCGTCGACCCGCCCTCGCCCCGCTCCGCGCGCCGCCGCTCCCGCAGCACACCCTCGGCGGCCTGGGCGGCGGTGACTCCCCGCACCCCGGCCGCGGTCAGCATCGCCGCGGTCGCCGGCGTCCAGCGCACCTCCCAACGGGAGGTCAGCGCCTCCGCACCGCCCGCGGCGGCCACCTCCCTGGCCTCCCCGTACGGCACGCCGCACACCGTCAGCCGGCGCAGCAGCAGTTCACGACGCCGGTCGAGATCGGACCGCAGCGGGTCCAGCCGCAGATCCCTGGCCGCGCCGCTGCCGCTGCCGCTGTCCGGGCCGGGCAGGCCGAGCTCCGTCACCTCGGCCTCCACCGCCGGGGCGAGACCGCTGCGCGGGGCCCGCGGCGCGGGGCGCCCGGTGCGGTCGCCGACCAGCACCCGTTCCATCGCCCGCGCGACGGCCCGGCCGCGCCCGTACGGCTCACCCTGCGCGAGCACCGTCTGCACCGCCTCGACCAGCTCACCCCGGCCCGCCGCGGGCAGCCCCCGCAGCCGGGCCAGATCGGAGGCGAGCCGGGTGATCTCGCGGGCGTCGGCGGGCCCGGACGGATGCCCGAGCCCCCGCAGCTCCGCGCACACCCGCACGGCCGCCCGCGTCAGCGCCTCCTCCAGCGCCGCCGGTTCTCCCGCCGCCCGCAGCACCATGTCCTGCCACTCCGGGTCCCGGATACCGGCCGGATAACCGGACCGCTCGTCCAGCAGGGCATAGGTGTACGGGATCAGCGAGGTGGTCCACGGGATCCGCCCGCCCCCCTCGGCCCCGGCGCCTCCGGCCCCGCCAGGGGCGGTTTCTTCGGCGGTGCCGGGCATGGTGCTTCTGTCGCTGCGCGGGGCGGTTTCTTCGGCGGTGCCGGGCATGGTGCTTCTGTTGCCGCGCGGGGCGGTTTCTTCGGCGGTGCCGGGCATGGTGCTTCTGTTGCCGCGCGGGGCGGTTTCTTCGGCGGTGCCGGGCAAGGGGCTCCCGTCGCCGCGCGGGGCGGTCTCTTCGCCGGTCCCCGGTACGGCGCTTCCGTCGACGTCAGGGGCGCCATTCTCACGGCCTCCCGGGACGGAGCGTCCGCCCCGCCGCGCGCCGCCCGTGCCGGTCAGCGCCGGTGCGTGGAAGGCGCCGACGAGCACGGCGGCCCGCTGCCCGTCCGCGGTGGCCTCGGCGATCCGCGCCCGCATCCACCGCTCCCGCCGCAGGTCCAGCTCGGGCACCCCGCCCGCGGCGGCCGCGTCCTCCCGCAGGGCCCATCCCGTGAGCAGGGCCGCCCGGCGCAGGGCCTCCGGCGGAGAACCCGGCGCGGTGGCCTCGACGAGCCGGTCCCACAGGTCGTCACCGGGACGGCCCGTCAGCCGGGACCGCAGCGCGGCGGTGAGCCCGAGGGACTCCCCGGGCGCCGTGACTCCGCGCCCCCCGCCCCACGCCCGGTCGGCGAGCGGCAGATCGCAGGCGACGACCGGTACGCCGTGCCGGGCGGCCCACCGCACGGCCGCCAGCTCCGGCGAGAAGTCGGCGAACGGGTAGAAGGCCGGCCCTGCGCCGCCCCGCCCGTCGCCGGGCGCGGCGGCGAGCGCGACCGGGGCCCGCGTCTCCTCGTGCCCGAGCCAGGGCAGCCACTCCTGCATCTCGGACGGCAGCTCGACCAGCACCACGTCCGGCTTCGCCTCGTCGAGCAGCACGGGCACGGCCGCGGCCAGCGACGGCGCGTGGTGCCGTACGCCGATGAGGTAGGGCGCGGCCGGATCGGTGAGGGCGGCGAGGGCCTCGTCGGGCGAACCGGGCGCCCTCGTGGCACCGGACCCGCCCGGGGCGGCGACGGAAAGCGACACGGCCGTCAGCCCTCCAGGACCGTACGCAGGTCCCACAGGGTCCGCCAGGTGGCGGAGCCCTGTTCGGCGCGACGCCGGACGGGACCGTCCCAGTAGCCGCGCAGCCGGGCCGCGTCGGCCGGGTCGTCCTTGCGGACCACGCCGAGCAGATGCCCCGGCAGCAGGCCGAGCACATCACGGTCGCCCGGGAAGTAGGCTGCCGCGAGCCCCAGCGCGCCCGCGACGGACACCGCCTCCGCCGTGCTCATCACCGTGGACGGCCGCTCCACCTCCCAGCCCTCCGCCGAACGGCCCTCGCGCAGATCCCGGAAGGCGGTGACCAGTGCCTCCAGCACCGCGTCGTCGACCTGGAAGGGCGCCCCGGCCCGCTCCACGGAGGCCCGTGCCTGACCGCGCACCAGCGCGGTCTCCGCGTCGAGGTCCGGAATCGGGCCGACCGTCTCGAAGTTGAAGCGGCGCTTGAGGGCCGCCGACATCTCCGAGACGCCCTTGTCGCGCAGGTTCGCGGTGGCGATCAGGTTGAAGCCGGGTGCCGCGTGCGCCAACGCGTCCTGGGTGCCCGCCAGTTCGGGCACGGCGATGCGCCGCTCGGACAGCAGCGACACCAGCGAGTCCTGCACCTCGGGCAGACAGCGCGTGACCTCCTCGACCCGGGCGATGCCGCCCCGGCGCATGGCGGTCAGCACGGGCGAGGGCACCAGCGCCTGCCGGCTGGGACCCTGCGCCAGCAGCAGGGCGTAGTTCCAGCCGTACTTGAGCTGGTCCTCGGTGGTGCCCGCCGTGCCCTGCACGACCAGGCCGCTGGTGCCGCACACGGCGGCCGACAACAGCTCGGACAGCATGGACTTGGCGGTGCCGGGCTCGCCGACGAGCAGCAGGCCGCGCTCCCCGGCGAGCGTGACGACACACCGCTCGACCAGGGCCCGGTCGCCGACGAACTTGCCCTCCACGACCAGCCGGCGCGGCACCCCCTCGGGCACCTCGGCGCCGTCGGGCAGCTTCAGGGCCCGGCCTTCGCTGCCCATGACGAACGTGACGACCGCACGCGGGGTGAGCCGCCAGGCGGGCGGCCGCGGACCGTCGTCGTACGCGGCGAGGAAGGCCAGTTCGGCGGCGAACCGGTCCTCCGGCGGGACGATCTGACGGGTGGGCTCGGGGGACAGCGTGGTGGTCATCGCGGTCTGTTCTTCCAGGTGGGACGGGACGGTGGTCATCGGCGGCGGCCCTTGCGGGTGGCGCGGGTGGTGAGCTCCTCGTACGCCGGGGCGTCCCCGGCGCGGACGCGGTCCCAGGCGCGGGCGAAGAGCTCGGGCACCGGCACCAGCGGCACCGCCCGGCCGTGGCCGTGGACCGGGTAGAGGCTCTGCTTCCAGAGCTCCACCGGCAGCGCGGGCGACTTCAGGTCCAGCCAGCCGCACGGCAGGAACAGGGTGCGTCCGGCGCGGGGCCGCTTGGCCTCGACGACCAGGTCGCTCGCCGCGAGTTCGGCGCGGGCCTTCTTCATCCGGGCGGGCTTCCAGCCGGTCCAGCGGGCGCAGTTGCGGTCCGTGGGGTCGGGCAGTGCGAGCAGCATCAGGTAGAGCGCCGCTGCGTCCGCGCCGAGGCCGTGCCGCTCGGCTGCCTCCGTGACCAGGGCGGGCACGCTGACGGTCGGGTCCTGCGCGTACCCCACGGGCCCCCCGGGGCCGACGCCGGCCGCGAGCGCACGGGTCAGTTCCTCGTCCAGGAGGGTCCGCAGAGCCCACATCCCCTGGCCCCGGCCGAGCCCGATGAGCCCTTCGAGCAGCCCGAACACCGGGTCGCCGGGACCTTCGAGCGCACCGGGCCGGACCAGCACGGTCTCCTGGTCGCCGTACCAGGGGCGCAGCACCAGCGCCTCGCCCACCTGCGTCAGACCCTGCACGGTGGCGCCACCGGTGGCGGGCAGACCGTACGCCTTGCGCAGCTCGACCGCGGTCGACCCGCCCTTCGCCGTCCACGCCACGTCCAGATCGATCAGCAGCCCCGGGTCGGCGACCCGGCGGCGCAGCGCGGCCAGGCTCTCCGGCAGCGCGGCCCGCAATGGGTGCCCGTACGGCAGCGAGTAGGCGAGCCCGGCCAGGGCGGCCACGGCGCGCGTCAGGTCGTACCGCCCGGGCAGCGCCGTCGGGTCCTCGGCGACGAGATCGCCGTCCTTGCCGGGCCGCTGCACCGTGGTGCGGCCGATCCAGGGCGTGCGCCCGGGGTTGAGCACCTCGTCGACGGAGCCGGTGGGCAGACCGTCCAGGGCGAGCTCCCCGACCAGGTCCTCCGGCAGCCGGACCACCCCGCCGAGCCGCTCGGCCCACACCCGGCCCGCGGCCTGGGTGTCCGGTCCCGCCGTCCACAGATCGCCGGGGTCCGAGGGCAGGAGCGCACCGACCAGCGCCGCCAGGTCGCCGTGGCCGACCGAGGTCAGCAGGCTGTCGCCCAGGGTCTTCTGGCGGGGCTTCAGCCCGGTCGCGGCGATCACCTCGGCGGTGAGCTGCGCGGGCCGGCCGGCCAGCAGCAGGGCCGCCTGCACGGGCCCCAGCCCGTCGCGCGTCGCGGCGGCCAGCGCGGCGGGCGCCTCCGGCTGCCAGGGCGCCGGGCCCTTCTCCCGGACCAGCTCGGTGACCGCCCGCAGGGCGTCGGCCGGGAACACCGCCGGGTACGCGGTCTCGCCCTCCAGCGTGAAGTGGGCGATCGCGCCGAACGCGCCGGTCGGATCGAAGTCCAGGGCGACCCAGTTCACCTGGTCGTGCTGGAGGTCGACACTCCGGCAGGCGGTGACGACGACCGTACGGCCCTCCCGGCGCAGCACCTGGCCGACCCGCTCCTGCTTGTCGTGCGGCTCGCTCAGCACGACCTCGCGCAGTGTGCCCCCGGGCCGGGCCAGCGGCCCGTCGGCGATCGCCTCGCACAGCAGCAGCAGCGCCTCCCGGTGCGCCTCGGTCACCGTCACGGAGGCGGCCCGGTAGGCGAGCGGGCGCAGCACGTCCAGCACGGACGTCCACACCGCGCCGCCACCGGGAACCGTGAACTCGTCGCTGCTCCACCCCTCGGCGGCACCGGCCCGGCGCATGGCCTCGGCCAGGGGCTTGCCGTCGGCGGGCTTCCCGGACAGCACATGGTTGACGGCGCGGATCTGCCGCAGCGCGCTCCAGCGCGGGTCGCTGCCCCACCAGCCGTGCAGCCCCGCGAGACCGGTCACGGCCTCGCGCAGCGTCTGGTCGTCGCCGTACTCGGGGCTGTAGTCGGCGAACATGCCCTCGGTGCGCCGGCTGTCCTGCTTCGGCCGCTCGACCGGAGGCGTCACGAACGCGACGGTCGACTCGTCGAGCCGCAGGGCCGCCCGCACCAGCGACGCGACGCCCGTGACCAGCCGCGGGTCGCCCAGCGCGGGCAGGGTGGCGGAGACGGCCTTCGCCAGCACCTCGTCGGCGGTCGGGACGACGGCCTTGGCGTCCGGCGTCCCGTCGACGGCCCCGGCCGCCGCGATTCTCGCCTGCCGCTCCGCCAGCACCCCGGCCCCGGCGTCCAGCAACGCGGCGGCCTGGTCGTCGGTCAGCGCGCGCAGCACGGCGGACGCCCGCTCG
This sequence comes from Streptomyces sp. NPDC001381, assembly GCF_042895685.1. Classification (NCBI taxonomy): domain Bacteria; kingdom Bacillati; phylum Actinomycetota; class Actinomycetes; order Kitasatosporales; family Streptomycetaceae; genus Streptomyces; species Streptomyces sp. NPDC001381. The sequence goes on from NZ_JBIAWO010000005.1 coordinate 439,887, forward strand.
TCACGCGGACGCAGCGCGTGCCAGAACTCGACCGGCGGGACGAACCGGGTGCCGGCGGCGAACTCACTGCCGCGCTCCATCGGCGTGACCCGGCCCAGCTCCCCGGCGGCCGACGTGTCGCCGGCCGCGTAGAGGGCTATCTGGCGGTGGGTGCGGACCACGACGGGCTCGGCGCCCCCCGGCAGCCGCAGCGCGCCGAGCGGGACGCCCGGGGCGCGGCCACCGGCCTTGGGCAGCGCGACGGTCCGGCCGTCCGGCGTGCCCGCGACCGTGCGGGCCCCGGCGCCCTCGCCCTCCGTGCGGACCCAGCGGCCGAGGACCGTGCCGTCGGTGCCGAACGGGCTCTGCTCCAGGCCGGGTTGCAGCGGCAGGACCTCGCAGTGGTGCTGCAGCAGGGTGGCGTCCTCCCGGATGCCGCCGCGCAGGAACGCGGGCAGCGACGCACGCCCGTGCGTGCCGGTGGCCGGGTCGTACTCCAGCCACACCTGCTGCCGGCCCTGCCTGCCCTGACGCCAGAACGAGGTGCCGTCGCCGAGGATGCCGCGGCGGGGCGGCAGGACGGTGTCGCCGGGGTGCAGGCTCCGGCCGCCGGTGGCGCGGCCGCCGCCGGGCAGCGGGATGGACGGCTCGCCCGCGTCGTTGCCGCCGTACCAGTAGTGGGGGATCTGCTCGCCGCCGAGCGGGAACACGTCGGCCGGGCGGGCCGACCAGTAGCCGAACTGCTTGCCCTCCTGACGCCACATCACCAGCAGTTCGCCGTCCGTGTAGCGGAACGACGGACGGTGCCAGCGGTCGGGGTCGACGGGCAGGCGCAGGTCGTGCTCCAGCAGGATCTCCTCGGGACCGACGACGAACACCTTGTGACCGCGGGAGAGGATCAGCGCGGGCCAGGCCTCCTGGACGGTCATCGAGTGGTCGTGGTCGCGCTGGACCTTGGTCTCGGCGTGGATCCGGCGCACCGCCTCCTCGAGCGCGGGCCAGCCCAGCTCGTCCAGCAGGCCGGAGCGCAGGGTGTGTCCGAGCAGCGGCGCGGCCTCGTGCGCGGCGACCTGGGCCACGGCGGCCGGGGCCACCCGCGCGGCCACGGCACGGAAGGGCCGCAGCCGCTCCAGGGCCGTGCGGGCGGCGGGCAGGCCGACGGCGGCGGTCAGCTCCCCGGCCGCGTCCTCCAGCCACTCGCGCAGTACGTCACCGAGCACGGGGTGGGCGGCCAGGGCCTCCAGCACCTCGGGAGCGGGGCGGCTGCCGCCCACCGTGCTGATCTCGCGGTACAGCAGACGCCGGGAGCGCCCGTCCGCCGCCGTCGCCGTCAGGTCGCGCCGGCCGGGGCGGGTCTCGCGCAGCCAGCGGTCCAGGCCGAGGTGGACGACCTCGCCCTCGCTGGGCGGCGCCAGCGGCACGTCCCGCGCCACGCACAGGTCCAGCAGGTCGAGGTCGGCGCCGGCGTGCCAGCGGCCGGTGACCAGGTCGACGGGACGGCCCCGCTCGCGCAGCCGGGGCGCCATCCGCTCGACGAGGGCGAGAGTGGCCGGGGAACGGCCGCAGAAGGTGCCGCCGTGCTTGCGGTGCAGAGCCCAGCGGGTGAGCCAGTCCGCCGCGTCGACCTCGTCCGCCGCCGCACCGGCCTCGCCGGTGAGCAGCAGGTCCGCCCGGCACTCCGCGAGCAGCGCCAGCCAGAACTCGTCGTCCTCGACCGAACGGCCGAGACCGGCCGGCATGATCTCCAGCAGCCGGCGGCGCACCTCCGGCTGCCGCTCGGCCAGCACGACCAGCGTCGCCCGGTAGAAGTTCCAGAAGGACGCGGGGGCCCGCACCGCCGCGGGCGAGGCGAGCAGATCGGCGACCAGCCCGCACTCCTCGGTGACCCGGTCGAGCCCGGCCGCCCTGATCAGCCCGCGCGCGTCCTGCGGCAGCGAGGCGTACGGCGGCATGCCGGCCGCGCAACGCTCCACCGTCAGCTGCCGGAACTGCGCCCACGCCTCGGCCGGGCTGAGCCGCGCGGCGAGCGCCTTGACGTGCTCCTTGAGCGCCTTGACCGTCAGCGCCCCCGCGAAGGCGAACTCCAGGAACACCGCACGCTGCCGGTCCTCGTCCACCGTCAGCGCGTGCACCCGCTCGGCCTCGCGGGCCTTGCCGAAGAAGGCGGCGGCGTACGTCGTGTTCTCGTGCTGAAGGAAGACGCGCGCGGCCTGTTCGTAGAACGTGGGAAGGAAGTGCGGCACGGCCCGGCCGAGCCGGGTGCCGAGCTCCTCGAAGCCGTCCTTGGCGTTGCCGGGGCGGGACTTGGCCTGCCGCGCGAGCCGCTCCACGTCCCTGACCAGGGCCAGCGCGTGATGGCCGTTCGCCGGGTCGTTGACCAGCGCCCAGGCCGGGAAGCCGAGGGTCTCCCGGCGCACCTGCCCCACCTCGGGGACGTCCGCGTCCCGCACCAGGCCGAGGAAGTCCAGGGCGAGGTCCTCGGCCTCGCCGAGGGTCCCCGGCACCAGCCGCACGATCGGCCGCTCGTCCAGCACCGGATGGGTGTACGTGCGGACGGTGAGCGTGTCGGCGTCCTCGCGGCCGGTGCTGCCCGGCGGCAGGACCGCCCCCGCGTCGAGCAGCGCGCCCGCGGTGGTCTCGTCGTAGGTCGTCATGCCGCCCGCTCCTCGTCCTCGATGTCGCGTCCGGCGTACAGCGCGGCCGCCATCCGCATGCCCTCCGACCAGGCCACCGGCCCCACCTCACGCAGCTTCAGCACCCGGCCGGCGGGATCGGTGAACACCAGCGGGCCGGTCTCGGACTCCTCGTAGCCCTCGTAGTCGCCCACCCAGACGCGCGCCTCGACGGTGCGTCCGTCCTCCAGGACGGAGTGGACGGCGTTGCCGCCGCGCACGCGGTAGCCGAGCTGGGTCACCCGGCCGTGCAGGAACCGCTGCTCCTTGAACGCCCCGCCCGCGTACTCCTCGACCGAGGCGGCCTCGGCGTCCAGCGTCGCCGGTCGGTGCCACACCTCACGGAAGAGCTGCTGGGCCCGCTGCTCCACACCGAGTTCGACGGCGAACTCCCGCAGCTCCTCCAGGTCGTCGAGGAGCACCGGGTGCGGCAGGCGGACCAGGTCGGGGGTGAGGCGCACGGTGTCGCCGTCGAGGTCGACCAGACCGAGGCCGCGCTCGGGGTCGGCGTCCCGCAGGAATCCGGCCACCTCGCCGTCGGCCCCGGTGACGACGAGGTCACGCAGGGCTGCCTGCCAGGCCGGGTCGGGCCACACCCGGGCGAGGACCGCGAACGGCACCGGCAGCGAGCGCACCATCCACCGCTCCACGTCGGCCAGGCACTGCCGTTCGTGCCGCTCCAGCCACTCGACGAGCTGACGCAGTCCCACCACCGCAGGATCGTCGGCGATCTTGGGCGGCACGGACTTCAACCGCCGCCCCGCCGCGTTGCGGCACACCACCTTGCCGTCGTCGAGGGCGACTTCGTAGTCGCCGGCCGACACCCACCCCATTCGTGCCTCCCACACCCGCTTGGATCAAGTGAGGGGAACAGTAGAACAGGCCACTGACAACGGGGCCGGGACGGAAGGCCGTCCAGGGGCCGGCGGGACGAAGTCCCAGGTCATCGCGGTGTACTTGGCCCGGCTGGGTGCATCGGAGGCGGGCCTCGGGGGAGGGTTCCGGTCACGGGACGCGCGACGGCGGTGCGCCGAGGGAGGTCCCGTCCGGGTTCCCTCCGCGCACCGCCGCTGCCGTCCGGATCAGCCCTCGACCCAGCCGTGGTTCTTCGCGAACTGCGCGAGCCCGGCTCGCACCTGGACGATCTGCTCTCCGGTGAGCGAGGGCGCCGCGGTCAGCAGCGCCTCGGTGACGTCCCGGGTGAACTCCTCGGTGCTGAGCACATCGCACAGCACGTCGTCGTCCGCCGCGAGCGGCTTGCCGTCCGCGCCCCGCGCGAGGCGGACCCCGGACGCCTTGGGGCCGCGCTCGCCGTCCTCGATCTCGAACTCCACGACGATGCCGCGCCGCACCTGCGACTCGGGCATCAGCATGTCGTTGACGTGCAGGAAGACATCCTCCCCGCCGTCGTCGGGCGCGATGAACCCGTAGCCCCGCTGGCTGTCGAAGCGCACCACACGACCAGCAACCATCCCAACCCCCAACAACCTCGAAACACCCACTTCGGTGAACCTGCCCAGATCGTAGTCAAACCGACCGCCCCAGGCGACTCCCCGGGGCTCATCGCTCCCGGTACAGCGCGGTGAGCAGCTCCAGCACGGACTGTGTCGCGGGGTGCGGGTCGTCGCGCCACCACACGAGACGCACCGCGACGGGCTCCGCGTCGCGCACCGGACGGTAGGCGACCCCGGGCCTCGGGTACTGGTTGGCGGTCGACTCGGCGGTCATGCCGACGCTGCGGCCGGTGGCGATCACCGTCAGCCAGTCGTCGACGTCATGCGTCTCCTCGGTGGCGGGCCGAGCGTCGGGCGGCCACAGTTCGGGGGTGGTGGTACCGGTGCGGCGGTCGATCAGCAGAGTGCGCCCGCTGAGGTCGGCGAACCGCACGGAGTGGCGCCGGGCCAGCGGGTCGTCGGCGGCCAGCGCGCACAGCCGCCGCTCCAGACCGACGATCACCGACTCGAACCGCCGGTCCTCCAGGGGCCTGCGCACCACCGCCATGTCGCAGGCGCCCTCGGCCAGCCCGGCGGTGCCGGAATTCACCCGCACCAGCTGCAACTCCGTCTCCGGGCTCCGCTCCGCCCAGCGGCGCTGGAAGGCGAGGGTGTGGCGGCCGAGCGCGGACCAGGCGTAGCCGATCCGCAGCCGGGTGTGTCCCGAGGCGGCCTCCCGCACCAGCGCCTCCACCTCACCGAGCACCCGCCGGGCGTGCGCCGCGACGCGCAGCCCGGTCGCGGTGGGCGTCACGATCCGTGAGGTCCGCCTCAACAGCCGCACGCCCAGGCCCTGTTCGAGCGAGGCCAGGGTGCGGGAGACGGCCGCCTGGGAGACTCCGAGCACGGCGGCCGCGTCCGTGAAGCCGCCCTCGTCGATGATCGCGACGAGACACCGTAGCTGTCGTAGGTCCACACCCGGGGTCATATCCATGACTCCAGCGTATAGACGGCACGGCACATGCATTTTGCGCAAGGCCGGGTCGGGTGGACGATCCGACCGTGCCTGCCGCTCCCTCTTCCTCGACGACCTTGTCCCCGCCGGTCCCCGCCCAGGAGACCCGCGGCCCGCGCCGGCGTGCCGCCGGCCTCGCCGCCATGGCCGCCAGCGGCCTGTCCAACCAGACCGGCGCCGCGATCGGCTCCCTCGCCTTTCCCGTGCTCGGCCCGGTCGGGGTCGTCGCGGTACGCCAGTACGTCGCCGCGCTCGTGCTGCTGGCCGTCGGCCGCCCCCGCCTGCGGTCCTTCACCCGGCACCAGTGGGGACCGGTCCTGCTCCTCGCCCTGGTGTTCGGGACGATGAACCTGTCCCTCTACACCGCGATCGACCGCATCGGACTCGGTCTCGCGGTCACCCTGGAGTTCCTCGGCCCGCTGGCCATCGCCCTGGCCGCCGCGCGCCGCCCGGTCGACGCCTGCTGCGCGGTGATCGCCGCGGCGGGCGCCGTCACCCTCATGCGCCCGCGGGCGTCGAGCGACTACGTGGGGATGGGCCTCGGCCTCCTGGCCGCGGCCTGCTGGGCGTCGTACATCCTGCTCAACCGGACCGTGGGCCGGCGCATACCCGGCGCGCAGGGCTCGGCGGCGGCCGCGACCGTGTCCGCGCTGGTGTTCCTGCCGGTCGGCGTGGCCCTGGCGCTGCGCCATCCGCCGACCGCCGAGGCCGTCGGGTACGCCGTCGTCGCCGGGGTGCTGTCCTCCGCCGTGCCCTACCTCGCCGACCTGTTCACCCTGCGGCACGTGCCCCCGGCCGCCTTCGGCCTGTTCATGAGCGTCAACCCGGTGCTCGCGGCCCTGGTCGGCCGGCTCGGGCTCGGGCAGAGCCTCGGCTGGGTGGACCAGTGGGCGATCGCCGCCGTCGTGTGCGCGAACGCCCTCAGCATCCTCGCTCCGCGCGGCGGAACCATTCCGCGCGACCGAACGGCTCCGCGCGCAGCAGCGGACGGGTGAGGGGGATCAGTCCTGGGAGGCGGCGCGCTCGGCGTCGCGCTTCTTGATCCGCGCCGTCTCCTTGCGGACCTCGGCCTGTGTGGCGCGCTCCTTCTCCAGCCACTCGGGCGCGGCCGCCTTGAGCGCCTCGATCTGCTCGGTGGTCAGCGCCTCCGTCACCCCGCCCCGGGCCAGACCCGCGATGGACACGCCCAGCTTCGCCGCGACCACCGGACGGGGGTGCGGGCCGGTCTCGCGCAGCGTCCGCAGCCACTCGGGCGGGTTCGCCTGGAGCTCGTTCAGCTCGGCGCGCGAAACGACGCCCTCCTGGAACTCGGCGGGCGTGGCGGGGAGGTACACACCCAGCTTCTTCGCCGCGGTGGCGGGCTTCATCGTCTGGGTGGTCTGCTGCGACTTCATACGGTCCAGGGTATCGGCCGCCGACGAGCCCTCCGACCACAGCCGGTAGCCTGGCGGAATGACCGACCAGGCGGAATCCCCTTCGTTCCGGCTCGCGTACGTCCCCGGCGTGACGCCCGCCAAGTGGGTGCGGATCTGGGAGGAGCGCCTGCCCGACACCCCTCTCACCCTCCTCCAGGTGACCCCGGCCGAGGCCTCCGGCGCCCTGCGCGACGGTGCCGCGGACGCGGCCCTCGTACGCCTCCCCGTGGACCGTACGGTGTTCAGCGCGATCCCCCTCTACACCGAGACGACCGTGGTCGTGGTCCCCAAGGACCATGTGATCACCGCTGCCGAGGAGATCACCCTGGACGACCTCGCCGACGAGGTCGTGATCCACCCGCTCGACGACGTCCTCGACTGGGAGCGGCTGCCCGGCGAGCCCGCCTTCGAACGCCCGGCGACCACGGCGGACGCGATCGAACTGGTCGCGGCGGACATCGGCGTCCTGGTCGTGCCCCAGTCCCTGGCCCGCCTCCACCACCGCCGCGACCTCACCTACCGCACGGTCGTGGACGCCCCCCAGTCGGCGGTCGCCCTGTCCTGGCCCGAGGACGCGACCACCGACCTGGTCGAGGACTTCATCGGCATCGTCCGGGGCCGCACGGTCAACAGCACCCGGGGCCGCGCCCAGCAGGCCCCGGCGCAGCAGCGTGAGCCCCGGAAGGAGAAGCCGGGCGGTGCGCCCCGCAGGGGCACCGCGAGCGCGGCCGGCTCGCGCGGCCGCACCGGTGGCTCGAAGAGCGGCGGCCGCCGCGGCACCGGCGGCGGCAAGCCCCGCCGCCGGTCGTAGCGCTCCGGCCGCCGCTCCCGCCGCCGCCCGCGGCGGTCCGTCCCCTGGTGTCACGGCACGAACGTCGCCCCGCGTGCCGTGCTCACCGCTCTCTCCCCGTCGGCCCGCGCGAGCAGCCCGGCCGACACCCACGCCTCCACCACCGTCTCCACGCGTTCGACCAGCGCCCCCTTGGACGCGAACGGCGCCCCGGCCCACACCTCGTCGAGCAGCGTGGTCCCGTCGGCCCGCGCGGGGTTGGCCACGCCCGCGTCACTGTTGCCGAAGACCACCCGGGGCTCCACGCGCCGCCAGTACGCGTGCGTCGGATCCTCGGTCCCCTCGAAGAACGGCGCGAACTCGGTCCCGTCGAGCGTGAAGTGCAGCGGCCTTCCGCTCACCGGCGCGAGGGAGGGCAGCAGGTCGCCGGAGAGGGCCGCGTCGCGGTACAGCCCGAACTGCAGGTACGTCGTGGAGGAGTCGCGTGCGACGAGGTTCACCGGACCGTAGAACAAGGTCTGCAGGGACGGTTGGTCGAGCGCCTTCTCCACCCGCAGCCGGAACGGCATCGCCACCCGTACGACGTCCCCGTCCCGCCAGGTCCGCTCCACCGTGAAGTAACTCCCCGGCTCCGGCGTCCCCTTGGCCTTGCGCCCGTTGACCGTCACCCGGAAGCCCGCGGTCGCCCAGGCCGGCACCCGCAGCCGCAGCGCGAAGGAGGCGGTGCGCCCCCGGACCGTGAGCGTGCTGCCCTGCTCGCGCGGGAAGTCGGTGGTCTGGGTGACCGTGACGCCCTTCTCGGTCCAGGTCAGCGTGGTCGGGCTGTAGAGGTTGACGTACAGCGAGCCGCCGTCGGCGGTCTTGAAGTACACCGAGTCCTGGTACTTGGTGGCGCTCTCCATGCCGGTGCCCTCGCAGCAGGTCGTGCCCTGCTTGGGGGTGTAGTCGCGCACATGGCCGGGGGTGAGCCCGATGAAGTAGGTGACCAGCGGCTTCTCCGCGTCGGCGGTGTCCTGTCTGGAGCCGAGGACCTGGTTGTAGAGGGCCCGCTCGTAGTAGTCCATGCAGGCCGGGTCCTGTTCGTGGAAGAACAGCGTGCGGCTCAGCTTCAGCATGTTGTACGCGCAGCACGTCTCGGCTGTCGTCGCACCGATCGTCCCGGCGATGACGTCCCGCGCCTTCCAGAACTCACCCGTGCTCGTGCCGCCGATGCCGTACATGCGGTGGGGCACGACCATGTGCCAGAAGTTCCGCGCGGCGGTGAGATAGCGCTCCTCGCCCGTCGCGTCGTACAGCCGCAGGTACCCGGTGAAGATCGGGATGTGCTGGTTGGCGTGCAGGCCGTCCAGGACGTCGGTGTCCGCGGCGCAGGCGTCGATCAGCCGGTCCAGGTCGAACAGCCGTGCCAGCGCGAGGTGTTCGGCCTTGCCGCCGATCGCGTGCAGGTCGGCGATCGCCTCGACGATCCCGCCGAACTCACCGCTGGAGAAGATCCCCCACATCCGCTGGAGCGTGGCCGCGGGCAGTTTCGACAGCCGGGAGTACATCCAGTCGCCCATCCCGGACGCCAGGTCCAGGGCCCGGTCGTCGTCGGTGGCGAGGTAGGCGTCCAGCAGGCCGCGGAGGATCTTGTGGGCGGTGTAGTAGGGCGCCCACACCTTCGTGTAGTCGCTGCCGGTCATCGACTCCAGCTGGATGAACTGCGTCTCCGGGTAGGCCGCGAGGAAACCGGGGTGGCTGGGCCCGCCCCAGGTGCGGCGCAGGGTGGCGGTCAGCCCGCGTCCGGAGGCGTCCGCGAAGGAGGATCCCGAGGTCTCGTCGAAGGCGTAGGAGACGAGGTCCCCGGTGGCCCGCGCGCTCTGCAGGGCGGCTATCTCGTCGGCGCTCAGCGCGCGCGACCACACGTCGAACCCGCCCAGGGCGCCGGCGAAGACGGGATCGGAGGCGTACGGGGACCGGCCGAGCCAGTGGTGGGTGAGGGTGCCGAGCGCGGCGGGAGTGAGGGACATGGCGGTGTTCCGGGCGACGGCCGTGCCGTCCACGTACAGCGTCCCGGTGCCGCCCCCGATCGTGACGGCCAGGTGACTCCACCGGTCGAGGGGCAGCGCGGCGGTGCCGTCGAGCCCCTGTTCCCCGCCCGCGCCGCCGGTGGTGACGGCGAACCGGGGCACCCCGCTGGCGTTGCGCGCGGCCAGGTACAGGTAGCGGGTGGTGTCGTTGCCGAAGTCGAAGACGCGCGCCCAGGTGCTGTCGTGGGTGGGCTTCACCCAGGCGGCCAGGGTGACCGCGTCGGCGTCGCCGAGGACCCCTGAGGGCAGGTCGACGTACTGGTAGGAGCCACGGACCTGCTCCACGGCCGTACCGGACCGCCCCGCGACGCTCAGCACGGCCGGATCGTGCCGCAGCGCCTCGCGCACCTCGGTCAGCGCGCCGACCATGGTGCGGATCCTGTCCGCGAACACCTGTTCGCCGGTGCCGGCGTACGCCTGGGACAGCATCGTCAGGAAATGGCCGGTGTAGTGGCCGCGCAGATTGCCGTTGGCCTCGCCGTCGAGCCCCTCCCAGCCGCCGGGGGCGACCGCGCCGAGCGTGGAGAGGCCGGCGTTGGCGCGGAAGACCTGAAGCAGCCGGTTCACGTCGTAGCCACGGGCGTGGTCGAGCATCAGCCGCCGCTTGGCGGCGAAGATCCCGGGGCCGAGGGAGACGTCCTTCAGCGGGAAGGGCTGGAGCGTCCAGGAGGACGGCGGCGGAAGCGTGGCCGCCGAGGCCGCGGGAGCCGCCGCGGCGCCGGCTCCGGGCACGGCGGCGGCGAGGATCGCGCTCTGGAGAAGGGTCCGTCGGGTGAGGGGCGGTGCCATGTGCTGCTCCTCCGGTCCACAGAAGGGGTGCGGGCGAGGCGTCCCCGTATTCGTTCGGCATTACGAACGGTGTACGAAGAGCCGACCAGACGTTAGAGGGGGGACGGCAGGGCGTCAACGGCCCTGACGGGACGGAAAGTTGCGGAGGCGCGCTACTTAGCGGCCGCCCGCCCGATCGACTCCACCAGCGGCAGCAGGCGGTGCGGCACCCGCTCGCGCAGGGCGACCTCGGTGCGGGTGCGGACCACGCCGGGAAGGCTGATCAGCTTCTGGATCACGTCCTCCAGATGGGCGTTGTCCCGCGCCACGACCCGCGTGAGCAGATCCCCGCCGCCGGTGATCGAGAAGGCCTCGACGATCTCCGGCACGGCGGCCAGCGCGTCGCCCACGTCGTCGAGGTGGCCCTGGGTGACCTCGATGTGCACGAACGCGAGCACCGGGTGGCCGAGGGCGGCGGGGGAGAGGGACGGGCCGGTGCCGGTGATCACACCGTCCCGCTCCAGCCGGTCCAGGCGCGCCTGGAGGGTGCCGCGCGCCACACCGAGGACCCGGGCGTACTCCCGCACGCTGGTGCGCGGCTGTTCGAGCAGCAGCCGCAGGATGCGGGTGTCGAGCTCGTCGACGGCCATGGTGCCCGGCCTCCTCGTGCGTGGCTGATCGTGGCCGACTGTACCAATGGCCCAGCGGCGCGCATTCCGGGTGGACCGGCCGTTCCCGGACGCGCCCGGCCGCCCGGCTCGGCCGTTCGGGTGCCGTGCGCGGGTCGCGCGGGTGTTTCGCGCGGCCCGGGTGCTCGCCCGCCGCGCCGGGGGCTAGGGATGGCCCGGAGACGGGTCAGGAGGGAGGCGGTCCGTGGACGGTGAGCGCGCTGGCGCGGTCCGGAAGGCTGTGGACGCGACCGATGCGCGGCTGCCGGTGTACGAGGGGGCGGGCGGGCTGCTGCGCAAGGCGTTCCCCCACCACTGGTCCTTCTTCCTCGGGGAGCTCGCGCTCTACAGCCTGATCGTCCTGGTGCTGACCGGCGTCTGGCTGACCTTCTTCTTCCACCCGGAGATGTACGAGGTCGTCTACGACGGCTCGTACGTGCCCCTGCAGGGCGTGCGCATGTCCGCGGCCTTCGACTCCACCCTGCACATCAGCTTCGACGTGCGCGGCGGGCTGCTCATCCGGCAGATGCACCACTGGGCGGCCCTCGTCTTCGTCGCCGCGATCGGGGTGCACCTGCTGCGGATCTTCTTCACCGGCGCCTTCCGCAGGCCGCGCGAGGCGAACTGGGTCATCGGCGTCACCCTGCTGGTGCTCGCCCTGGCCGAGGGGTTCGCCGGCTACTCGCTCCCCGACGACCTGCTCTCCGGCACGGGGCTGCGCATCGCGCAGGGCATCATGCTGTCGCTGCCGGTGGTGGGCACCTACGTGAGCATGTTCGCGTTCGGGGCCGAGTTCCCCGGGCAGGACATCGTGCCCCGCCTGTACAGCCTGCACATCCTGCTGCTGCCCGGCGCGCTGATCGCGCTGGTCTCGGTCCACCTGATCCTGGTCTTCCACCTCAAGCACACACAATGGCGGGGCCCGGGCAGGACCGACGCGAACGCCGTCGGCAAACCGATGGTCCCCCAGTTCGCGGTGTCCTCGGCGGGCCTGTCCCTGATGGTCTTCGGCGTGCTGGCCCTGCTCGGCGGGCTCGCCCAGGTCAACCCGGTGTGGGTGTACGGCCCCTACCGCCCGGACGTCGTGTCGACCGGCTCCCAGCCCGACTTCTACGTCGGCTTCCTGGAGGGCGCGCTGCGCCTCGTCCCGCCCTGGGAGACCGACCTCGCCGGGCACACCCTCATGTGGAACGTGCTGCTGCCCGCCGTCGTCCTTCCCGGGCTCTTCTTCCTCGTGCTGTACGTGTATCCGTTCGTCGAGCAGCGGCTGACGGGAGAGGCGGAGCGGGAACACCACCTGTGCGACCGGCCGCGCGAACGCCCCGTCCGCACCGGACTCGGCGTCGCCGGCATCGTCTTCTACGGCGTCCTGCTGCTGGCCGGCGGCAACGACATCATCGCCCAGTCCTTCCGGGTCTCCGTGAACGCCCTCACCTGGATCCTGCGCGTCGCCCTCGTCGTGGCCCCGGTGCTCGCCTTCATGGTCACCCGGCGGCTGTGCCACGCCCTGCTGGAGTCGGAACGGGAACGCCTGACCGAGGGCGAGGAGACCGGTGAGGTGCGCCAGGCCGTCTCCGGGGGCTACGAGAGCGATCACCGCCCGGTGGGGAAGTTCCGGCCGGGCGCCCCCAGGACCCCGGTCAGCCCGCCGGCCCCGAGTCCCGGTCGGCGTACTGGAACACCCATCCGAACACCCCGGCTGCCAGGACGCCGACGCCGATGAGGAACAGCCACAGCCCGTACACCACCCCGGTCGCGGCGACCGCGAACCCGGCGGCGGTGACGACCGGCCAGCGGCTCTCCGGCGGAAAGAACTCCAGCGGGCCGGTGCCGTCGGCCACCTCGGCGTCACGCCGGTCCTGGGGACGCCGCCCTCTGCGCCGGTAGTTGACCGCGCAGAAGAACGAGATCACCGCGGCCGTCAGACACGCCATGACGAGCGCCGCCGTACCGGCCGGGTCCCAGCGTGACCAGACACCGTAGAGCACCGCGGCGCCGCCGAAGAAGACGCCGACACCGCCGAACAGAAACGCCTCAGTCCTCATGGGGCAGGTGCTCCTGCTTCCGCTGTTCGATCGCCGGATGGTGCAGGTCGAAGGCAGGGGACTCCGAGCGCACCCGGGGCAGCGCCACGAAGTTGTGCCGGGGCGGCGGGCAGGACGTCGCCCACTCCAGTCCCCGCCCGTAGCCCCACGGGTCGTCCTCGGTGACGCGCCGGCCGTGCCGGGCCGTGTGCCACACGTTGTAGAGGAAGGGGAGGGTGGAGACGCCGAGCAGGAACGCGCCCACCGACGACAGGGTGTTCAGGAGGGTGAAGCCGTCCGAGGGCAGATAGTCGGCGTACCGGCGTGGCATGCCCTCCTCGCCGAGCCAGTGCTGCACCAGGAAGGTCAGCTGGAACGCCGGGAACAGCAGCCAGAAGTGCAGCTTGCCCAGCCGCTCGTCCAGCATCCGCCCGGTGAACTTCGGCCACCAGAAGTAGAACCCGGCGAACATCGCGAAGACCACGGTGCCGAACAGCACGTAATGCAGGTGCGCCACGATGAAGTACGAGTCGGTGAGATGGAAGTCCAGGGGCGGCGACGCGATGAGCACCCCGCTCAGCCCGCCCAGCAGGAACGACATCAGGAACCCCGTCGCCCACAGCATGGGCGTCTCGAACGACAGCGAGCCCCGGTGCATCGTGCCGACCCACGCGAAGAACTTGATGCCCGTCGGCACGGCGATCAGGAACGACATCAGCGAGAAGAACGGCAGCAGCACCGCGCCCGTCGCGAACATGTGGTGCGCCCACACCACCGCGGACAGCATGGTGATCGTGATCGTCGCCCCGACCAGCGGCAGGTACCCGAACAGCGGCTTGCGCGAGAACACCGGGAGGATCTCCGAGACGATCCCGAAGAACGGCAGCGCGACGATGTACACCTCGGGATGCCCGAAGAACCAGAACAGGTGCTGCCAGAGGATCGCGCCGCCGTTCGCCGCGTCGAAGATGTGCGAGCCGAACTTCCGGTCCGACTCCAGCGCCAGCAGCGCCGCCGCCAGCACCGGGAACGCGGGCAGCACCAGGATCGACGTGAACAGCACGTTCCAGGTGAAGATCGGCATCCGGAACATCGTCATCCCCGGCGCGCGCAGACACATGATCGTGGCGATGAAGTTGACCGCGCCCAGGGTCGTCGAGACACCGGTGACCACCAGGCCCATCACCCACAGGTCCCCGCCCGCGCCGGGGGAGTGGTACGAGCTGTTCAGCGGCGCGTACGCGAACCAGCCGAACGCCGCCGCCCCGCCCGGCACCACGAACCCGGACACGACCATCAGACCGCCGAACAGGTACATCCAGTACGACAGGGCGTTCAGCCGGGGGAAGGCCACGTCCGGCGCGCCGATCTGCAGCGGCATCACGGCGTTGGCGAACCCGGCGAACATCGGTGTCGCGAACAGCAGCATCATCACCGTCCCGTGGACGGTGAAGAACTGGTTGTAGCCCTCCCTGCTGACGAACTGCAGCCCCGGACGGGCGAGTTCGGCGCGCATCGCGAGCGCCAGCAGACCGGCGAACAGAAAGAAGCAGAACGCCGTGACCATGTACAGACGGCCGATCACCTTGTGGTCGGTCGTGGTCGCCCAGCGCAGCAGCGCCCGGCCGGAGGAGTGCGGGGCGGGGGCGCGGCCGGCTTCGTCGTCGACGCGTTCCGACAGTCCGGCCATCGTCCTCCTTCATGCTTCTCCGGGGAACCGTGCCGCCGGCGGGGCGCCTCGGGAGTGCCCGGTCCCCGTCCGGGAGAACCGTCGGCGACCGGGCGGGACGCGGAGTGACCCGCACGACAGCGCCGACGCTACTGGCGCACCCCGCCCGATCCGGCCGCGCCACGCCTCCTGTCCGCCGTCAGGGGGGCCGGACGACGGCCATGCCCCCTCTCCGCCGTCCGGGTGGCCGGGCGATCAGCCAGGGATGCATCCGGCCCGCGCGGGTACCCGCCGGGGATGCAGATGACGACCTACGAAGCGGCGGCGGCGAGTTCCGTGTTCGGTGTGGTGGCCGTGCTGGTCTGCGGCCTCCTGATCACCGGCGCGCTGATCTGGGCCGTGCGCCTCGGCATCAAGGTACGACGACGCGAGCCGCGGCCTCCCCGGCGCACCGAGCAGCCCACGCGGCCGGCCACGAGCGCCGTGCACGACGGCCAGGAGAGGCGGGAACCGGACGAGGTGCCCGTGGCCGCCGACGAGAGCGAGCGCCTCACCCCCCACCAGCTGAATCCCTCCGGCACCAAGCGCAGCGAGGACCAGACCCGTCCGCGCTGGGACTCCCGCTCCGGCGGATCCTTCGGCAGCGGCGGGCCGGGCCGGACCTGAGCGGCCGCGCTCCCGCCCCCCCGCCGTGGCGCACGGGGCGGCTCACCGGCCGGTGGCCGTCCCGTGCGCCACGGCGGGCCGCGCCAGGGTGAGCGTGCCGTCGGAGGCCGCGGTGACCCGGACGCCGTGGCTGATCCGGTCCAGGGTCACGCGCAGCCAGGCGCGATCCGCCTCCGGCGCGGGCTCCAGCCGCATCCGCCGGGCCCGCAGGGGCACCATCCGAAGCCCCGCCAGCCGGCCCGTGTCCGCGGCGAGCCGGACGACATAGGCGATCCGCAGGTCGTCGCGGAACTCCTCGTAGCCGGAGATGCCCTCGTAGTCGTCGATGAAGTCGCCGCAGCCGTGCAGGACGAGCCGGTCGCGGTACACCTCGACGGGGCGGGGGTGGTGGGAGGAGTGCCCGTGGACCAGGTCGACCCCGCCGTCGATCAGAGCGCGGGCGAACCGGATCTGGTCGCGGGGCACGTGATAGCCCCAGTTGGAGCCCCAGTGCACGGACACGACCGCCAGGTCACCGGGCTGCCTGGCCCGGCGCACCTGCCGGACCACCGCGGCGGCCGTCGTCGCCGACAGTTCGGGCAGGTAGGCGACCCCGGCCAGGCCCGGGGTCGCCGCCCAGTCGGGCGGGATGCCGCTGGAGCGCGCACCCAGGGCGAACACGAGCACCCGGCCGCCGCCCGGGACGGGCACCGCGGCGGGTGCGTAGGCCTCCCCGGGCCCGCGTCCCGCACCAGCCGTCCGAAGGCCCGCGCCGGCCAGCACCCCGAGGGTCTCCTCCAGGCCCGGGCGGCCGAAGTCCAGCACATGATTGTTGGCCAGGACGCAGACGTCGGGCCGGGCCACGGTGAGCGCGGGCAGGTTGGCCGGGTGCATCCGGTAGTGGACCGCCTTGCCGGGCGCGAACCCCTCGCAGCGCGTGACGGACGTCTCCAGGTTCACCACCCGCACGTCCGGGCCGGTCTCCTCCAGCACCCGCAGCGCCTCGCCCCACGGCCAGGAGGGCGCCACGGGAGCCGGGACCGGTCCGTTCACCGCCTCCGTCAGCCGGACGTACTCGCGGGCGTCCTCGACCCAGTCCTCCCGCAGCCGAGGACTGCCCGGATGCGCGAGGATCTGATCGACGCCGCGCCCGAGCATCACATCGCCGCACAGGAACAGCGTCACCACACCGCCGCTCACGTCCCCACCGTAAACCCGCACCCGCACGCGTGAACCCTGCCGCCGGCACCCGCGGAGCACGCGGCGCCGGATACCCCTAAGGACGGACACGCGCCCGTGCCGGACGCCGGCGCCGCTGGTGCTGGTGCCGTCGGGCGTGGTCAGGGGCCGGCCCGCGCTGGTCCCGTCCCGGAGGCGTGCGGGGGCCCGCGCGGTGGCTGGCTGCCGCTCGCATGGGCGTGCCCGGGCCTCGCGACCCATCGCGCCGACCCTGTGCCGGACGCCGCGCCGCTGGTGCCGTCGGGCGTGGTCAGGGGCCGGCCCGCGCTGGTCCCGTCCCGGATGCGTGCGGGGTGCCCGCGCGGTGGCGGGCCGCCGCTCGCATGGGCGTGACCGTGCTCCGCGACCCGTCGCAGCCGGTCCTGTGCCGCTCGTCCGTCGTCTCACACGTCGACGGTCACCGCGCAGGACCACCCGTAGGGGTCCGGCCCGAAGTGCAGGTCGTGCCACGCCACGCCGCGCGGCACCGCTCCTACGATCTCCACGTCCGTCAGCCCGGCGACCGCCAGCCGTACGTCGAGTCCGTCGTCCGTGGCCTCCGCCTCCAGGTCGACGGGCACCTGTCCGCGCACCTCCAGCCGGTGGACGACCTCGTCCAGGAGCGCGGACAGCAGATCGTCGTCCGCGGCCTCGTCGAGCTGGACGCGTTCCACGGCGGTCGGCCGCACCGCCGTGACGTCGGCGAAGCACTCCACCATCCCCAGGGCCGCCTCCACCAGACAGCGCTCACGGCTCGTGCCCCACGCGTCGATGCGTATGTCGGCGGTGTGCGGCTGCGGCACCGTCCGGTGACCGCTCTCGCCCTGCCGCCGTGCCTGACGGTCGTCGTCCATGTCGCCGACCATTGCCCGCCACCACCAGTCCCGGCTCGTCGTGTCCGGCCCGGGCGTCCGAATCCGTCGTGTCGCCGCTCCGGGTACCCCGGTTGGCCGGTGCCAGTCTGGATACCCGGAAACCGAGCCGGCACCCGGGGAGGGGCACGCGGGGTGTCCGGCACCCTTCCGAGGGAGAGGATGACGGCGATGATCTCCCAGCTGGTCCGCGTGCCCGTCGACGGCGCGGCGCTCACGGGTGACCTCCTAGTACCGACGCCGGCCCGGGCCCTGGTGCTGTTCGCCCACGGCAGCGGCAGTTCCCGGCACAGCCCGCGCAACCGCATGGTCGCCGCCGAGCTGCGCACCGTCGGCCTGGGCACCCTGCTGATCGACCTGCTCACCGAGCAGGAGGAACGCGAGGACGCGTCGACGGGCGTGCACCGCTTCGACATACCGCTGCTGGGCCGCCGCGTGGTGGCCGTCGTCGACTGGCTGGCGGCGCAGCACGACACCCGGGCGCTCCCCGTCGTCCTGTTCGGCGCGAGCACCGGCGCGGCCGCGGCACTGGTGGCCGCCGCCGAACGGCCGGACCGGGTGCTGACCGTGGTCTCCCGGGGCGGGCGGCCCGACCTGGCGGAGGCCGCCCTGGACCGCGTACGGGCGCCGGTGCTGCTCGTGGTGGGCGGCCGGGACGTGGAGGTCCTGGCCCTGAACGAGGAGGCGGCCCGGCGGCTGCGGGTGCCGTACTCCCTGCACGTCGTGCCCGGCGCCACCCACCTGTTCGAGGAGCCCGGGACGCTGGAGCAGGTGGCCGAGGCGGCCGCGGCGTGGTGCGACGACCGTCTGAAGCCCGCGTGACCCGAGGCGGAGGGACTGACCGGAAGGAGTCGGTCGCCATGCAGTTCCGTGACCGCAGGCAGGCCGGACGCGAGCTCGCCGAGGTGCTGCGGACCCGGCGGGAGAAGGGCGAGCTGCCCGACCCCGTCGTCCTAGCCCTGCCCCGGGGCGGGGCCGCGGTGGCCGAGGAGGTCGCCCGGGCCCTCGACGCCCCGCTCGACGTGCTCGTCGTACGCAAGATCGGCGCGCCGTTCCAGCCGGAGTTCGGTGTGGGCGCGCTCGTCGGCGAGGAGGACCCGCTCTTCGACGAGGACGCCCTCGGCAGGCTGGGCCTCACCGAACGCGACCTCGCCGTGGTGGTGCAGCGGGAGCGCACCGAGCTCCATCGCCGCGAGCGGCTCTACCGCGAGGGGCGTCCCGCCCCCGAGCTGCGCGGACGCACCGCGATCGTGGTCGACGACGGGCTCGCCACCGGTGGCACCGCCCGCGCCGCCCTGCGCTCACTGCGGCGTGCATCGCCCCGCCGCACGGTCCTGGCCGTGCCGGTCGGCTCCCCGGAGGCGGTGAGCCTGCTGCGGCCCGAGGCGGACGAGGTGATCTGCCTGTACCAGCCGGCCGCCTTCATGGCCGTCGGTCTCTGGTACGACGACTTCGAGCAGCTCACCGACGCCGACGTGCTCCGGGCGCTGCACACGGCGGCCGGACGCTGAGCCCGCGCGCCGGTGGTCCGTTGGCACCCCGTCGGCGGATCGGGCACGGCCACCGCTGAGCCATTGGCCCAGTGCTCGCGGAGCCTGTTGAACCATCTGCCGTACGGATGTTCCTATGGACATGTCGATGGCGCTGCGGATCACCGCGGCGCCTTTTTCGTGCGGGCGTCCGTCAGGGGTGGGAAACAGTGCTGAAGAAGGTGTTCACGGCTCCGGACCCGGGGCGGACGCGGTTGCGCTTCGCCGCCCGGGCCGTCCTGGGCATCGCGTCGGCCGTCGTGGTGTGCGGCCTGGCCGGCCACACGCTGCCCGGAGTCGTCACGGGCGGGCTCGCGGCCCTGCTCGCGCTGTTCACCGTCATGGACGCCACCGTGCGCGGCCAGGCCGTCACCACCGCGCTGCTCCCCGCCGTGGGCCTGCCCGTCCTCGGCGCGGCGGCCGTCCTGCACGACCACCCCGTCGCCCGCGACCTCACCTTCCTGGCCGTCATCGGCGTCGGCGTGTACGCCCGCCGCTGGGGGCCGCGCGGGCACAGCCTGGGCGTGTTCGCGTTCATGATGTTCTTCGTCGCCCAGTTCCTGCACGCCACGACCGCACAGCTCCCCGAGCTGTGCGCCTCCGTCGCGCTGTCCCTGCTCGCCGCGGCGGCCGTGCGCTTCGGCGCCTGGTGCTACGAACGCCGGGTGCCCCCGGCGCCGGTGCCCGCCCCGCCGGGCGGCCGGGGCCTGGCCCGCGTCACCACCCGCCAGGCCGTCCAGGCCACGGCGGGCGCGGGCTTCGCCCTCGTCGTGGGCCAGCTGGTGTCCGGGCAGCGCTGGTACTGGGCCGTCGGCGCCACCTGGTGGATCTTCGTCAACACCGCCTCGCGCGGCGAGACCCTGGTCCGCGGCTTCCGGCGGGTCCTCGGCACGGTGATCGGCATCGGACTCGGCCTGCTGGTCGCGGTCCCGGTGAACGGCGCGCCCGTCCCCACGGCCGCCCTGACCGCCGTCTCCGTCTTCGGCATCTTCTACACGGCCGCGGTCTCCTACACCTGGATGATGCTCTGGGTGACCCTGCTCGCCGAACTCCTCTACGGCCTCCTCGGCGTCCTCACCCCCGGGCTGCTGGCGCTGCGGCTCACCGAGACCGGCGTGGGCGCGCTCGGCGCCGCGCTGGCCGTGCTGTTCGTGCTGCCGGTCACCACCCACACCGTCACCGACGCCTGGATCCAGCGGGCCCTGCGCTGTGTGCACGCCTGCACCGCGGAGGCCGCCGCACGCCTCGCGGGCGACCCGGCCGCCGACCCCGCGGCGCGCGTCGCCGAGCTGGAGCAGCTCCTCGGCCGGGTACGGCTCGCCGTCGCCCCGCTCGTCCACCCGCTGAACCCGATGCTCGGCCGCAAGCGGCGCGCCCGCCAGGTACTGACCCTGCTGGACGCCTGCGCCCGCGAGAGCCGGGGGCTGGTCGCCGTCGCCGCCGACCCCGAGGCCTCCCACGACGCCCGCCTGGCCGCCGCCTGCTGGCGCGTCCAGGCCGCGGTGGAGGCCCTGACCGACGGCGAGTCCGCCGCCGCGGCCCCCGTCGACCGCCCCGCGGTCACCGAGCCCGCGCTGGCCCACCTCCACGGCCTGGAGCGCGCCCTGACGGAGCTGGCCCAGCCGCTGCGCACCCCGCCGGGCTCGCCGTTGGTCGGCGCGTGACCGTTCGCGCGGGTCTGGTCTAGACCGGAGCGGATCAACTGTTACCGTCACCCCGGACAGCAGCGACCGAGAGGGGACAGCGGTGGCAGACCTCGGCGGACGGAACCGGCGGGCGTTCATCGGTTCGTTCACGGCGGCCGGCGGGCCCGGGATCGTGACGGCCGCGGTGGACCCGGCCAGCGGCGCGCTCACCGCCCTGAACAGCCTGAACGGCCTTCCCGACCCCTCCTGTCTGGCCCTGTCGGCCGACGGCGGCACGCTGTACGCCGTCAGTGAGACGACGGACGGGGCGGTGGCCGCGTACCGCGTCACGGGCGACGTACCGGAGGCGGCCGGCCCGCCGGTGCCGGTCGACGGCAGCGGCCCCACCCACCTCGCGGTGTTCGACGGGCACGTGCTGACCGCCAACTACGGCTCCGGCAGCGTCACCGCCGTCCCGGTCCGCGCGGACGGGGGCCTCGCCCGGACCGCCTCCGGGGTCCTCCACCACGCCGGGTCCGGCCCCCACACCCGGCGCCAGCAGCGGCCGCACGCCCACCACGTGCAGCCCGACCCCAGCGGGCGCTGGGCCGTCAGCGTGGACCTCGGAACGGACTCGGTGCGGGTGTGCGCCCTGCGCGACGGCATCCCCGTACTGCACCGCGAGCACGCGCTGCGCCCCGGCTCCGGCCCCCGTCACCTCGCCTTCCATCCGAACGGCTCGTACGCGTACGTCGTCAACGAACTCACCCCGACCGTCACCGTCTGCCGCTGGGAGGCGCTCGACGGCTCCCTGAAGCCCCTGGCGGAGGCCGCGGTCCTGCCCGGCGCCCCCGCCGGGGACGCCTACCCCTCGGGCATCGCCGTCGCGCCCGACGGCCGCCACCTGTGGACCGCCACCCGCGGCGAGGACGTGCTCTCCGTGTTCGCCGTGCAGGGGGAGGGCGACGCGCTCCGGCTGATCGGCACGGTCCCCTGCGCGGGTCACTGGCCGAGGGCCCTCACCCTCTCCGCCCGCGGCACCGTCCTCTACGTCGCGAACGAGCGCTCCGGCGACGTCACCTGGTTCACCGTCGACCCCGCCACCGGCCTTCCCCGCCCCGCCGGCTCCCTGCCGTTGCCGGCCGCGTCCTGCGTGGTCCTCGGCTGACACCGGCGCGGCCGGGCGCACGGCACGCGGTCCAGCGGGCCTCCGGTGCCCGAGAGGCCCCGGCGCGCCCCGGCACGGCGAACGGCCCGCTCCTCCACGGGAGCGGGCCCTTCACGGTGTACGGCGTCCTTGACGGGCTGCAGGTCAGCGCACCGGTGCGCCCTGCGGCTGCTGGGGGGCGATGCCCAGGGCGTTCGTGTACTTGGCCAGCGCGAGCTTGCCGATCGCCGGGTACGGGCCGAGGGCCTCGGCGGCGGCGCAGCTCGCTTCCTTGGCGGCCTCCTCGATCAGCGCGGCGTCGATCTCCGGGCCGATCAGGTAGGGCGCCAGCGCCAGCTGCTGCGAGCCGGAGGAACGCAGCTGCTCGGCCACGGAGGAGATCGAACCCTCCTGGTCGAGGGCGGCGGCCATCACCGGCACGGCCAGCCGCGCGGCGAGCAGCATGCCGGTGATCCCGGCGGCCTGCACGGCCTCCTCGCCGCCCACAGAAGCGAGGATGATGCCGTCCGCGGCCGTCGCCACGGTGAACAGCCGGGCGCGGTCGGCGCGGGCCAGACCGGCCTCGGACAGCCGCACGTGCAGCGCCTCGGCGAGCAGCGGGTGCGGGCCGAGGACGTCGGTCAGGTCGGCGGCGACCCGGCTCTCCATGACGGCCTGGCGGAGCTGACGCAGCAGCGCGCTGTCGGGCCCGGCCAGCAGCGGCACGACGACGGCGACCGGGCCGTCGGGCTCCTTGACGTCCAGACCGGCGGCGCGGGCCTGCTCGTAGCGGGCCGTGCGCTCCTCGGAGGCGTGCGCGAGGACGGACTGCAGGGCGGGGAACTCGGCGTCGTCCCCGTCCAGGTAGCCGATGCGCGCGTCGAGACCGGGGAGCTCGGAGCGGGCGATGCTCACGACCTCCTCGGCGAGGCCGCGGGTGGCGGCGCTCGGCGTACCCGGAACCGCGAGGACGAGCGCGGGCGCGCCCTCGGGAGCCGCCAACGGCTCGGGTCGGCGGTGCCGCCCGGGCTGGCGGGGGCGCGGCATTCGTACTGGCAGGCCGGACGCGGGCCCAGTGGGGGAGCTCATGGCGCCGCATGTTACTTGTTTCCTGGGCTCCCCTGTTCGGGGAGGGTGCAGGTGAGCGGTATCCGTCCGGTTTTGTCTGATGAGTTACGTACGGATCAGAAGTGATCAGCGTGTTTTTCGGGCGACTTGCCCTCGAAGAGAACAATCCCTCTTTTGGGTGACGCTGTACGACTCCTTCCGTACGCTTCCCTCCGTACGCCTCCTACGTGCGGCGCACCACCGACAGCAGCGCCCCGTCGGCCGGCAGGGCGAGACGGCCCACCGCCAGCCCGGCGGCGATCCGCACCGCGCCGCGCAGCGGATCGCCCGCGGCGTCCACCCGCCGCGCATGCGGCATCCGCTGCGCCAGCTCCTCCGCGAACGGTCCCAGGAGCGGCTCACCCAGCTTGACCAGGCCGCCGGTGAGCGCGAACGGGGGCTCACCGTCCCGCGGGCAGACGGCGGCGGCCGACTCGGCCATGTGCCGGGCCGCCGCCCGCAGGATGTCCCCGGCCACCGGGTCGTGCCCGGCGCACGCGGCCACCTCGGGCGCGAAGGAGGCGAGGACGGCCGCCCGGTCCGGGCGCGGGTAGAGCAGGCCCGGCAGCCCCGGCACCGGCCCGAACCGGCTCTCGGCACACGCCAGAAGCCGCACCGAGCCGCCCGGCCGCCCGTCGTACGCGCGCAGCGCGGCCTCGAGCCCCGCCCGCCCGATCCAGGCTCCGCTGCCGCAGTCGCCCAGCAGATGGCCC
Source organism: Streptomyces sp. NPDC001381 (assembly GCF_042895685.1). Lineage (NCBI taxonomy): Bacteria > Bacillati > Actinomycetota > Actinomycetes > Kitasatosporales > Streptomycetaceae > Streptomyces > Streptomyces sp. NPDC001381. Next base: position 463,245 of record NZ_JBIAWO010000005.1, read on the forward strand.
CAGCCGTCCGCCCGGTGCCATGCCGTCAGGTCCGTGCCGACCGCGATCAGACCGGTGCCGGCGGCGACCACGGCACCCGCCCGTACGCCGAGGGCGCCGGTGTACGCGGTCACGGCGTCGGCGGCCAGCGCGGTCGTCCGGATCCCGAACTCCCGTGCCAGAGCGTGGGGAAGCTCTTCCCTGAGCGCGTCGCCCAGGCCGCTCATCCCGGCCGCGCCCACCGCCGCCGTGCTCAGCCGCCCGATCCCCGTCTCCGCCGTCAACGCCCGCACCATCGGCACCAGTTGCCCCAGCAGATGGCCGGGGTCGATGCCCCGGTCACCGGTGCGCACCGGCACCCGCGAGGACCGCTCGGCCCACGCACCCCGTGCCGCGGTGCCCACGGCGACCCGCAGACCGGAGCCTCCCGAGTCCACGGCGAGGATGCCGTGGCCGTGCTCCGGATCCGCGGGGACGGTCACGGCAGTTGCCAGTCCACCGGCTGACCTCCCTGCCGGATCAGCAGGTCGTTGGCCCGGCTGAACGGCCGTGAGCCGAAGAAGCCGCGGTCCGCCGACATGGGGGAGGGGTGCGCGGACTCCACCGAGGGCAGATCGCCCAGCAGCGGCCGCAGATTGCGGGCGTCCCGGCCCCACAGGATGGACACCAGCGGCTTGCCGCGCGCCGCGAGCGCCCGTATCGCCTGCTCGGTGACCTCCTCCCAGCCCTTGCCCCGGTGCGCGGCCGGTTTGCGCGGGGCCGTGGTGAGCGCCCTGTTGAGCAGCAGCACGCCCTGCCGCGTCCACGGCGTCAGATCGCCGTTGGAGGGCTGGGGCAGGCCCAGGTCGGAGTTCAGCTCCCGGTAGATGTTGATCAGGCTGCCGGGCAGCGGCCGTACGTCCGGCGCGACCGAGAACGACAGTCCCACCGCGTGCCCGGGCGTGGGGTAGGGGTCCTGTCCGACGATCAGGACGCGGACGTCGTCGAAGGGCTGCTGGAAGGCCCGCAGAACGTTCTGTCCGGCCGGGAGATAGGTGCGTCCGGCGGCGATCTCCGCGCGCAGGAAGTCACCCATCCCGGCGATCCGTCCGGCCACGGGTTCCAGGGCCTTCGCCCAGCCCGGTTCGACGATTTCATGCAAGGGTCGTGGTGCCACGGGCGTCACCCTACTGCCGTACGCGCAGCGGTGATCAACCGGTGGCCGACGCCCCGTCGTCCCCCCGGCCGGCTCATCCGATCACCGCCGCCCGCACGCACAGCACGTCGGGCAGGTGGGCGGCCAGCTGCTGCCAGCTGTCGCCGTCGTCCGCCGAGGCGAACACCTCGCCGTTGCGGTTGCCGAAGTACACACCCGCGGGATCCGCGTCGTCCGTGCACAACGCGTCGCGCAGCACGGTGCCGTAGTGGTCCTCCTGCGGCAGTCCCGCCGTGAGCGGCTCCCAGCTCCCGCCCGCGTCCGCCGTACGGAACACGCGGCACCGGCGGTGCGCGGGGACCCGGTCCGCGTCGGCGTTGATCGGGAAGACGTACGCCGTGTCCCCGCGCCGGGGGTGTGCGGCGGCCGCGAAACCGAAGGTGGACGGCAGGCCCGCGCCGATGTCCGTCCAGTGCCCGCCCGCGTCGTCGCTGCGGTACACGCCCCAGTGGTTCTGCAGATAGAGGCGGTCCGGGGAGGCCGCGTCCTGCGCGATCTTGTGCACGCACTGGCCGAACTCCGGGTGGGGATCCGGCAGGAACACCGCCGAGACACCGGAGTTGGAGGGCGCCCAGCTCGCCCCGCCGTCGGTCGAACGGAACACCCCGGCCGTGGACACGGCCACCGTCACCGCCCGCGGGTCGCGCCGGTCGGTGAGGATGGTGTGCAGGCCCTCCCCGCCGCCGCCCGGTACCCACTTCGAGCGCGTGGGGTGCTCCCACAGCGGGCGGACCAGGGTGAACGTCTCCCCGCGGTCCTCGGAGCGGTACAGCGCGGCCGGCTCCGTCCCCGCGTAGACCACGTCGGGCTCGGCCGCCGCCGGGTGCAGCTGCCACACCCGCTCCAGCGAAGCCTCGGTGTCCTGCGGGAACTTGACGGCGGGTTTGGCCGGTTCGGTCCAGGTGCGGCCGAGGTCGTCGGAGTGGAACACCGACGGACCCCAGTGCGCGCTGTCACCGCCGGCCAGCAGCCGCGGGCGCTCGCCCCGGGTGTCGACGGCGACCGAATAGATGGCCTGTGCGTTGAAGTAGGGGGATGCGTCGAACTCCCATGCGCCGCCGCGCCGGCGCCCGATGAACAGGCCTTTGCGCGTGCCCACGGCGAGCAGTACCTCGGTCATGCCGGTCTCCTCCGCTGTGTCCTCGACGTCCTTGTCCCAGACACCGGCCAGTCTGCACCTCGCCACTGACAGTCACCTCCGGGAAGCCGGTCACCGCAGGTCACAGCGGTCGCGCCGCCTCCGGAACGCATGACGTCGGCCACTTTCCGGCGGACGCCTGCGGGGGCGGCGGAACGCGTGGGAGCGTCGGGACGAGGGACTCGCCCTGAGTATCCGGACCGCCCGCCCCGTATGGGAGGGCGGTCCAAGGATGTTCGTGCGCTCATGAGGAGGAAGCCTTCGATGGCGTTCCGTGGTCCGAAGGTGTGGCTGTGGCGCTGGCGGCGCAACCCGCTCAGGCGTCGCGCCGACGCGGTGGAGGCCTGGGTCGTGCTCGGTGCCTGGGTGCTGACCGTCCTCGCCGGGGTCCTGGCGGGATGGGGGGCCGCCGGGTCCGTCGAGCACGGGCTGGCCAGGGAACGCGTCGAGTGGCGCCCCCTCGTGGCCCGGCTGACGGAACCGGCGCCCGGGAAGGCCGCGGGGCAGTCCGGCTCCTCCGGCGCCGACCAGGTCTGGGCGAAGGTCGGCTGGACCGGCCCGGACGGTTCCGGCCACACGGGTCAGGTGCGGGTCGCGGCCGGCAGCCCCACCGGAACCCCGGTCACCGTCTGGACGGACCGTCGGGGCCGCCTGGTCACCGAGCCCGCGACCCCCGCCCAGGCCAGCCTGCGCGCGACCCTGGTCGGCAGCCTGGCGGGGGTGGCCGCCGCCGCACTGCCCTTCGCGGGCGGACGCCTTCTGCGCGGCCGGCTGGAACACCGCCGCATCGAGCAGTGGGACGCCGACTGGGCCCGCTTCGACACGCTCTGGGGCCGCCCCACAAGCTAACCGAATCCCCTCCGGCCCGGCCCGGCCTAGCCCTCCTGCCTGCCCTGCCTGGCCCGGCTCTGAACCGGTCCCGTCCGGCCGGGTCGGGTCCAGCCCTACCCGGCTCGGCCCGGCCTCCGACGGCGGCCCGGCTCTCGTTGCGGGCCGTTCCGCGCCCCCGGGGCCGCCGTGCGAGCGGGTCAGTGCGCGACGGAAGGCTCCTCTCCGGCCCGGCTCTGTCCGGCCCGGCTCTGCCCGCTCTGCCCTGCTCGGCCTGCCCGGTCTGGCCGGCTCCAGCCCTGCCCCGGCCCGGCCCGGCCCGGCCCGTGGGCCGCTCTCTTCGTCGGCTCGCCGTCTCGCCGCCTCACCCCCCCCGCCGGGCCGCGCGGGCGTCCGGGGGCCGCTCGGTGCCTCCGGGTGCCGCTGTGCGAGCGGGTCAGTGCGCGGTGGGAAGGCTCCTCTCCGGCTGGCCTGCCTGGCCAGGTCCTGCCCTGCCTGGCCTGGCCTGGCCTGGCCTACCCTGCCCTGCCCGGCCCGTGGGCCGCTCTCGTCGTCGGTTTGTCGCCTCGTCGCCTCACCCGCTCCCCGCCGGGCCGCGCGGGCGTCCGGGGCCCTTCCGTGCCCCAGGGGCCGCCGTGCCGGCCGGTCAGTTCGTGGCGGGAAGGCTTCGCTCCAGGATGGCGGCGACATCGGCGCCGTCGGGAAGCGTGCCGAAGGCGTGTCCCCAGTCACCGCCGAGCCGGGTCGCGCAGAAGGCGTCCGCGACCGCGGGCGGAGCGTGCCGGACCAGGAGGGACGCCTGGAGGGTGAGCGCCATCCGCTCGACCAGCCGACGGGCACCGGACGGTGTCGCCCTGCCCAGCTCGGATCTCAGCCCGGCGACGGCGGCGTCCAGCCGGGCGTCCGCCCCCCGCGCCAGGGCGAGCTCGGCGAACAGGGCCTCCGCCGTCCCCGGCTCGCGCGTCAGCGCCCGCAGCACGTCGAGAGCGTTGACGTTGCCCGAGCCCTCCCAGATCGACAGCAGCGGCGCCTCGCGGTAGTGCCGGGGCATGCCGGAGTCCTCCACGTAGCCGTTGCCGCCCAGGCATTCCAGGGCCTCCGCCGTGAAGGCCGGCCCCCGCTTGGTCACCCAGTACTTGCCCACGGCCGTGGCGATCCGCCGGAAGGCCTGCTCGTCCCCCCGGCCGTCGTCTCCGCGCACCGCCCGGTCCGCCGCGCCGGCCAGCCGCAGCGTCAGCGTGGTCGCGGCCTCCGACTCCAGCGCCAGGTCGGCCAGGACGTTGCGCATCAGCGGCTGGTCCAGCAGACGCGCGCCGAACGCGCTGCGGTGCCGTACGTGATGTCCCGCCTCGACGAGCGTCTTCCGCATCAGGGACGCCGACATCATCACGCAGTCCAGACGGGTGCAGTTGACCATCTCGATGATGGTCTTCACCCCCTGCCCCTCGGGCCCCACCAGCCAGGCCACGGTCCCCTCGAACTCGGGTTCGGAGGACGCGTTGGAGCGGTTGCCCAGCTTGTCCTTCAGCCGCTGGATGCGGAACGTGTTGCGGGTGCCGTCCGGCAGCACGCGCGGCACGAGGAAACAGGACAGCCCGCCGGGAGCCTGCGCCAGCACCAGGAACAGATCGCACATCGGCGCCGACGTGAACCACTTGTGCCCGCGCAGCGTGTACACGCCGGGCTCGGCCGTCGGGGCGGCCGCGGTGGTGTTCGTACGGACGTCGGAACCGCCCTGCTTCTCGGTCATCCCCATGCCGGCCAGCAGTCCGCGCTTGTCCGTGGGCACCCGCAGCCCCGGGTCGTACTCCCGGCCGGTCAGCAGCGGCTCGTACACCTTCGCGAGCTCCGGCTGCCGGCGCAGGGCGGGGACGGCCGCGTAGGTCATCGAGGTCGGGCAGCCGTGCCCGGCCTCGGTGTGCCCCCACACCAGCCCGCCCGCCGTGCGGGCGACATGGGCGCCGGGCCGGTCGTCGGCCCAGGGTGCGCCGGCCAGGCCCTCCGCGACCGCCACCCGCATCAGCTCGTGCCAGCTCGGGTGGAAGTCGACCTCGTCGACGCGGTGGCCGTACCGGTCGTGCGTGCACAGCACGGGCTCGTGCCGGTTGGCCAGCTCCCCCCACTCCTGCGCCTCGACGCCGCCGGCCCGCAGGCCCAGCCGCCGTACGTCCGGCTCCGCCCATCCCGCGCCCTCCCGGCGCAGTCCCTCCAGCAGGGCGGCGTCCTCGGAGGCGTCGTACGGGCTCAGCGGCGGGGCCTGGTTGGTCACTTCGTGCGTGCCGGTCACGTCCTGCGTGCCGTACGGCGGTGACGGCGTGCGTGTCGAGTCCATGCACCCATGTTGCGCTCTCGCTGCGGCTGTAGCAATAGTGCAACATCGGCGGCCGCACGTACAGTACGACGTCATGCGGACGGACGTATCTGCGGAGCCGGACCCCGAACCGGAGCCGGACCCCGAACCGGAGCCCGGGCCGGGGTCGGGCCAGGTCGTGCTGCGCCCGCTGTCCGCCCGGTCGGTGGTCCTGAGCCTGCTGCTGGGGACGCACCCGCCCGAGCTGCCCGCCCGGGACCTGGTGCGCGGCGTGGAGCCCTTCGGGGTCGGCGGGTCGACCGTGCGGGCCGCGCTGAGCCGGATGGTGGCCGCCGGCGACCTGCGGCGGACGGACACCGTCTACCGGCTCAGCGACCGGCTCCTGGAACGCCAGCGCCGTCAGGACGACGCCGTGAGTCCCGACACGCGCGCGTGGGACGGCGACTGGGAGATGGCCGTGATCACGGCGACCGGCCGCGGGCCCGCCGAACGCGCCGAGCTGCGCACCCGGTTGGCGGCCCTGCGGCTCGCCGAGCTCCGTGAGGGCGTCTGGCTGCGGCCCGCCAATCTGGGCCGTCCCTGGCCCGCGGAGCTCGACCAGGTGCTCCAGCACTTCACCGCCCGGCCCGCGGCACCGGCCGGCGAGCTGGCCGCGGCCCTGTGGCCGCTCGGCGCCTGGGCGGACACGGCCAGGGCCCTGCTGGCCCACGTGGAGCGTTCTCCCCGGCCCGCCGACCGCTTCACGGCGCTCGCCGCGGTCGTACGCCATCTGCTGGCCGACCCGGTGCTGCCCGCGGGGCTGCTGCCCGCCGACTGGCCGGGCCCCGCCCTGCGCGCCGCGTACGAGCGGCACCGGCGCGGCCTCGTCGGCGTGGCGCTCGGGTCCTAGGTCGTGTCCGGTGCCAGGGCGCGGAGACGGCGGCGGGGGGGGGGACCGGCCGGGGGGGGGGCGGCGGGACGGCGGGGGGGGGCGCGGCGGTGGGCC
>NZ_JBIAWO010000005.1:469690-717872 GCF_042895685.1 Streptomyces sp. NPDC001381
TCGTGTCCGCAAAGTCCCCCCGTTCGCCCGGTGCGGCGAGAGCACGTGCCGGGCGTCGCGAGGCAGGCGGGACTTTGCGGACACGACCTACCGCCGTGTCCGGTGCCAGGGCGCGGAGACGGCGGCGGCCGTGCGAAGCGCCGTGCGGGGACGCTTCGTACGGCCGCCTTCTCCGTGGGGGGACGCTGGGGAAGGGCTACTTGTAGGTGATGTCCGACGAGGAGTACTTGCAGTAGGTCCCGTCGGGGCCCGAGCCGTTCGTGGTCGGCTCGGCGCCCGTGTTGTTGCCGATGTACTTCTGGCAGGGGACGATCTTCTTGCTGCTGTCCCCGACGATCGTGATCCCCTTCAGGGTCGCGCTGTCGCCGTAGTTGGTGTTGATGCCGACCAGTTTGTTGCCCGAGTAGGTCGCCTCGATGGTGTTGAGGTTGATCGTCCGCTTGTACTGCGTCGAGCAGTTGCCGCAGGAGCGGACGAAGGTGCCGAAGCTCTGCACCGCGAAGTTCGAGACGTTCAGCGTGCCGGCGCCGTTGAACTGGAACACCTTGTCGCTGGCCGACCGCGCGCCGCCGCCCGAGACGGTGTACACGTTGGACGACGAGGAGCCGCGGAAGGTGGCGGCGTCCTCGCCGACGTCCTCCCACCAGACGTTCTGCAGCGTGCAGCTGCCCTTGCAGTGGATGCCGTCGGCGGCGGGGGCGCCGATGATGACGTTCTTGAGGACCGTGCCCGCGGCCAACTCCAGGATCGGCCCCTGGTCCTCGTCCTGGCTGCCGCTGCCCAGGTCACCGGTGCCGTAGAGGCGGATCATCCCGTAGTCCTTGGTGCCGGACAGGGAGATGGTGGAGGAGACCGCCTGACTGCCGGTCGCGGTCGGCCAGGTCGCGGCGCTCGCCGGAGTCAGGGCCCCGGAAGTCATGATCATGCCGATCGAGACGCCGAGGGCGGCCAGTGCGCCGGTCAGGGCGCGCCGTCGGCGCGGGCGTGCTGGTGAAGTCATGTCCCAATGCCTTCTTCCAGGTGGGGGATGGGGGGATGTCGCGGGCGGTCAGAGCTTTCCGGCACCCGCACCGGAGGTCACCGAGGCGACGACGGACGAGGCCGGCTCGGCGGTGTAGCTGTACGGCGGCTTGGTGAACGTCCCGACCTGCGAGACCTCGGTCGCGGCTCCGCCGAGGTCGTTGCCGGTGAGGTTGGCGTAGCCGTCCTCGTCGCTGTCGCGGTTCGTGGTCACGGCGACCGCAGTCGAGCGGAAGACGTTGTTCTCGACCAGCATCTGGGCGCCCATGCGCGAGTGGACGGCCGTCTCGGCGCCGACGACGTAGTTGTCGTAGAAGTGCCCGGTGCCGAAGCGGAGGCTGGGGATGCGTGAGTAGACGTTGCTGAACAGGTTGTGGTGGTACGTCACCCTCAAGTGGCCGGTGTCCTCGTCGGCGTTGTTGTCGCTGTGGCCGACGAGCGAGCCCTTGAAGTGGTCCTTGAAGGTGTTCCAGGACACCGTCACGTAGTCCGAGGCGTGGTTGATGTCCAGCAGACCGTCGTAGTAGTCCTTGTCGTGATCGCGGTCGGCCGAGAAGGAGTTGTGGTCGATCCACACCTTGGTGGAGGCCTGGACCTCGATGCCGTCGGCGGGCTTGAGCGGCTTGCTGATGTTCAGGTTCCGGACGACGACGTTGATCACCTTCTTCAGCCGCAGCCCGCCACCGGTGAATCCGGACGACGAACCGACGCCCAGCACCGTGGTGTTGGAGCCGATGTCGACCTGACCGCTCAGTGTGATGAGGCCGTCGACCTTCACGACCTTCGCGGTGCTGCCGGTCACCGCCGCCTTGAACGCGGCCGGCGTCGAGACGGTCACCGCCGTGGCGCTCCCGCCACCGGTCGTCCCGGCACCGAACCCCACCGGTGAGGTGTCGGCCGCACCGGCCGGCTGGGGGAGGGCGAGCACCGCCGTGGCGGCGAGAGCGGCGGCCGTCGCGACGAGAGCGGACCTTTGCGCCTGTGTACGTGGGGGGCGTGTACGCATGCGGGTGCGTCCCTTCGGAAGGGCTGGGGTGATCGCATGTATGAACATTGTGCGCCATGTGGAACATGAAACAGCGGCAGTGCGACCTTTTGGGGACCTTGGCGAGCGGCTCGGTCACACTGCTGAACGGAACGTAGAGGGCAAGCGCTTTCTAGTCAACGCCTTGCGCAGAACGCGCCGTCGTACGCGAATGCCGTGGGAGCGCTTCCATGGTGAGCGTGTGCATGCCACCATGCGAGGCGGATTCCCCGTACGACGTCCCCTGAGCCCCCACCAGAAAGGGACAGGCGCGTGTCCGACTTCTTAGGGAGAGCGCTGCGTTCGTTGGGGGGAGCCCTCGCGCTCCTGCTCGCCGCAGCCCTGCTCACCGCCCCCGCCGCCGTGGCCCGCCCGCAGGCCGCGGCACCCGTCCCGGCCGCCACCCTCACGGAGGTCACCGGCTTCGGCACCAACCCCAGCGGTCTCCGGATGTACGTCTACGTGCCGGCGAGCGTCACCGCGCACCCGGCCGTCCTCGTCGCCGTGCACTGGTGCACCGGATCCGGCCCCGACATGTACAACGGCACCGAGTACGACACGCTGGCCGACCAGTACGGCTACATCGTGATCTACCCGTCCGTCACCCGCAGCAGCAAGTGCTTCGACGTCTCCTCGCCCCAGGCCCTCAAGCGGGGCGGCGGCAGCGACCCCGTCGGCATCAAGTCGATGATCGACTGGGTGACCGCCGCCTACTCCGCCGACACCAGCCGTGTCTACGCCACCGGCATCTCCTCCGGCGCGATGATGACCAACGTCCTGCTCGGCGACTACCCGGACGTCTTCGCGGCGGGCGCCGCCTTTTCCGGCGTGCCGTTCGGCTGCTTCGCCACCACCGACGGCTCCGAGTGGAACAGCGCCTGCTCCGGCGGCACCGTGATCCGCACCGCGCAGGAGTGGGGGGACATCGCCCGCGCCGCCTACCCCGGGTACACCGGCGCCCGGCCGCGCATGCAGCTGTGGCACGGCACCGAGGACGACGTGCTGCGCTATCCCAACTTCGGTGAGGAGATCAAGCAGTGGACCAACGTGCGGGGACTGAACCAGACCCCGGCCGCCACCGACTCGCCCGCCTCCGGCTGGACCCGCACCCGCTACGGAGGCACCAGTGACCAGGCCCCCGTCGAGGCGATCAGCCTCCAGGGCGTCGGACACAACCTGTACGCCTGGGGCATGGCCGAACGCGTCCTCACCTTCTTCGGTCTGAACAGCTCCGGTCCCACCCCGCAGCCCCAGCCCGGCAGTTGCCGGGTGGCCGTCACCACCAACGCCTGGAGCACCGGCCTGACCGCCTCGGTGACCGTCACCAACACCGGCACCACGGCCGTCAACGGCTGGCAGCTCGCCTTCACCCTGCCCTCCGGACAGACCATCACCAACGGCTGGGGCGCCACGTACACCCCGGCGTCCGGGGCGGTGACCGCGACGAACGCGTCGTACAACGGCGGCATCGCGCCCAACGCGAGCGTCAGCATCGGCTACCAGGCGAACCACACGGGCAACAGCGCGGCCCCTGGCGCCTTCACGCTCAACGGATCGGCCTGCTCGACGGGTTGAGGCTCGACAGATCGAGGCCCGGCGGGTCGAGTTCTGCGGGTGGCCGGGGCCGCGGCCACCCGCGTCCACGGCCTGGCGCGAGAGGACCGACGCGCGAGGCCGCCGCACGCCCGCCGGCACAGGACCACGGCACCGGTGACGAGCGGACCGGGACCCCGCCACGCGCCTTCGTGCCCGAGGGCCTGCCGCTGCGGCTGCGGCCCGCTGCGGCGCGGGAGGCTCCGGCCGGCCGAAGGCGGGGAAGGCGCCCCCGCTCGCCCCTGGGGCGCACTCTCGCCGCACCGCCCGAAAGCCCGAGTACGCCCGGTACGAGGACTCCCGGGCGGCACGCCGAGAGCACGCGCCCCCACGCTCGGCTTCGCTCGCGCGGGAGGGGCCCCCACGACGCCGCGCGGCCGCCCTTCGGACGACGACGCCACTTTCGCCACAGGCCCTAGGCGACCTCTTCCCGGGGCTGCCGTGGTGTGCCGGCCTCCGGCGCCGAAGGCGCCCTCGACGGAAGGTGGTTGAAGAGCAGGTTGAGGACGATCGCCGTCACGCAGCCCGCGCTGATGCCGCTGTTCATCACCGTCTGGAACCAGTCCGGGAACTTCGCGTAGATCGTCGGCACACCGACCGGCAGCACGCCCATCGCCACCGACACCGCCACCACGGTGAGGTTGTGGTTGCCCTTGAAGTCGACCTCGGCCAGGGTCCGCAGACCGCTCGCCGCCACCGTCCCGAACATCACCAGACCCGCACCGCCGAGGACCGGCGCCGGAACGGCCGCCACCACCGCGCCCAGCTTGGGCAGCAGTCCGAGCAGCACGAGGATGCCGCCGGCGCAGGCCACGACCCAGCGGCTGCGCACCCGGGTCATGCCGACCAGGCCGACGTTCTGCGCGTACGCCGTGTACGGGAAGGTGTTGAAGACGCCGCCCAGGACGGTGGAGAGGCCGTCGGCGCGCAGCCCGTCGGAGAGCGACCGCGGTTCGACCCGGCGCCCCGTCATCTCGCCGACCGCGATCAGGTCGCCGGTCGTCTCGGTCATCGTCACCAGCGCCACGACCAGCATCGAGATGATCGCCGAGGCCTCGAACGTCGGCGCGCCGAAGTGGAACGGCGTGCTGATCCCCAGCCAGTCGGCGTCACCGACCCCGCCGAAGTCCGTGAAGCCGAACGGCACGGCGACCGCGAGCCCCACCACGATCCCGATCAGGACCGCGATCCGGCTCAGGAACACGGGCGCGAACCGCTGCACACCCAGCACCACCGCGAGGACGAAGGCTGCCAGCGCGAGGTTCCGCGGATCCCCGAAGTCCTTCGAACCGGCTCCGCCCGCAGCCCAGTTGCCGGCGACCGGCAGCAGGGAGAGGCCGATGACCAGGATCACCGTGCCCGTGACGAGCGGCGGGAAGAACCGCAGCAGCCTGCCGAACACCGGCGCGAGCAGCACGATCGCGAGTCCCGCCACGATCACCGACCCGTAGATCGCGGGGAGTCCGCCGCCGGTCGTCCCGATCAGCACCATCGGCGACACGGCCGCGAACGTACAGCCCTGCATGATCGGCAACCGCACACCGAAGCGCCAGAACCCCACGCACTGGATCAGTGTGGCGACGCCGCACACCAGCAGATCGGCCGTGATCAGGTACGCCAGGTCGCCGGGCGACAGCTTCATCGCACCGCCCACGATCAGCGGCACGGCCACCGCGCCCGCGTACATCGCGAGCACGTGCTGCAGGCCGAAGGCGGCCAACTGCCGTGCGGGGGGCACCTCGTCGACGGGATGAACGGGCGCGGTCGGGGCCATGGGCACTCCAGAGCGGCGGAGGGAAGGGGGCGGAAGAGAGCGGGGGGCGGCTGCTTCCGGACAGCACGAGACCGTACGGCGGTTGAACAGATTGTTGATTTCACCGGTGTTGCCGCTGTGTGACCCGCTCAGCGGCTCGTCCCCGGCCCCAGGGCGGCCCGCAGCGCCTCCCAGTCCGGCAGCTTCACCACACCCCGTCCGAGCGAGGCCCCGAGCTCCGCCTCGGCCCGCTCGATCGCCAGCCAGCCGTCCCAGCCGACCGGCTCGGCCCCGGCGGCCCGCAGCAGCGGCAGCACATCCTCGGGAACGGATTTCCGCAGAAGGGCGGGGGCGTCCTCCAGCAGGGACGTCACCGTCTCCTTGGCGCACGGCCGGTTGGTGCCGATGACCCCGGTCGGGCCCCGCTTGATCCAGCCCGCCACGTACTCGCCCGGCGCGACCGCGCCCGCGCGCAGCACCCGCCCGGCGAGATGCGGGACCGTACCCCGCTCCGGGTCGAACGGCAGACCCTCCAGGGGCACCCCGAGGTACCCCACGGAGCGCAGCACCAACTGCGCCTCGATCTCCTCGTACCGGCCGGTGCCGGTGATCCCGCCGTGCCCGTCGGGTGCGGTCCGCTCGAAGCGCACCGCGCCCACCCGGCCTTCGCCGGCGAGCAGTTCGACGGGCCGCAGGAAGAAGCGGAGCCGGATCCGCCGCCGTGCGTCCCGCCGCGGCAGGGCCGTCCAGCCGCGCAGCACCTCCACGTTGCGGCGCTGTGCCGCCGGCAGTCCGGACGGGTCGGCGTACGCCGCGTCGAGCGCCAGTTCCGCCTCGTCCACGATCATGCCGGTGTCCGGCAGGCCGCCGAGTTCCCGCAGCTCCTTGGTGGTGAACCGGGCTTGGGAGGGGCCGCGCCGGCCCACCATGTGGATGTCGGTGATCCCGCTCGCGGAGAGCGCGGTCAGTGCCGCCTGGGGCATGTCGGTGGGGCTCAGTTCGGCAGCGCCGCGCGCCAGGATCCGGGTCACGTCCACCGCGACGTTTCCCACGCCGATCACCACGGCGGAGCGGACTCCGGTGAGGAAGCCGGTACCGACGGCGTCCGGATGGGCGCTGTACCAGGACACGAACTCCGTGGCCGACCAGCTGCCCGGCAGCTCCTCGCCGGGGATCCCCAGCCGGCGGTCGGCCGCCGCGCCCACGCAGTACACGACCGCGTGGTACAGCTCGCGCAGCCGGGCGACCGGCACCCCGCCCGCGCCGACCTCCACCCCGCCGAGGAAGCGCACCCGCTCGTCCTCCAGCACCGCGCGCAGGTTCTGCTGGAGGCTCTTGATCTTCTCGTGGTCCGGGGCGACGCCGTACCGCACCAGACCGTACGGGCACGGCAGCCGGTCCAGGACGTCGACGAGCACCTCGGGATCCTGCTGGATCAGGCTCTGGGCGGTGTAGACCCCACTCGGCCCGGAGCCGACGACGGCGACACGCAGCACGGCGGAACCCCTTCCCCGCGCGACGGAGGAGATCGCTGGTGCCTCCAGCATCGCACCGCGGCTGCTCCGCTGACAGGGTGCCGCGCGGTGGACACCCGTCCGTGGCCGCACGTACGGAGTGCGGTCAGGTGGCTGCGCCGGGTGTGCCGCGAGCGTGACCTGGTTCGACGTCCGGGCGGCGGCCGCCGGCGGGGCGGTTCACCGCATGCCCTGCATCCGGGTGATCTCACTCGTCTGCTGGGCGACCACGTCGTCCGCCATCTCCTCGATGCGCAGGTTGTTCCCCTGCGCCTTGACATCCGTGGCCATCGTGATCGCGCCCTGGTGATGCGTGATCATCAGGGTGAGGAAGAGGGTGTCGAACGCCTTGCCGCGGGCCGCGCGCAGCTTCTTCAGCTGGGCCGCCGTCGCCATGCCCGGCATGGCCGTGTGGTCGTGCGCCTCACCGGTCTCCGCCTTGCCGTACGTCGTGAGCCAGCCCCGCATCGCCTCGATCTCCGGGCCCTGCGCGGCCGAGATGCGCAGGGCCAGGCGCTTGAGGTCGGCCGACTCGGCCCGCTCGGGGGCGAGTTCGGTCATCTCCAGGGCCTGGGCGTGGTGCTGGATCATCATCCGGGCGTACGACACGTCCGCCGCGTTCGGTGTGTCGTCCTCGGCCCGCTGCTCGGCCGCGTCCTGCGCGGAGAGCGTCCGGTTGGCCTCGCCCGGCTTGCCCGGCGCGATCACCGAAGGCCCGCTCGCCGCACCCGACGTGTCCTTCGTCCCGGAGTCGCAGCCCGCGAGGGCGACGACGAGCAACGCGGCCGCGGTGGTGAGGGTGGCGCGGCGGATGTGCACAACGGCCTCCTGGGGCAGGCGGGTTGAGGACCTGGGCCTTCCACTTAGGGATCTTCGCACTACCGGCCGGAAAGATTCATGACGAGTGCGTTGCCAGCCTTTGATATGTGCATGATGAAGACGATACTTCAGGGGACCGTGAACCGTTCCCCAGCGAACGGCGACGAGGGAGGACGCAGTGACCCTGTTGAACGATCCCCGAACGCGGCGCAGACGGCTGGCAGTCGCCACCGCATGTACCGGCCTTCTGGCCGCGCTGCTCACGGCGGTCCCGGCGGCCGCGACCCCCGACCCGGGGGACGGACCGGCCGTGGAGCGCGAGGTTTCCCGCGGTGCCCAGGCCGAGGCGGCCGAGGCGATCGCCGACGGCGAGATACCCGGGCAGGACGAGATCGTCCACTCCGACAACATCGAGCACGTCACCAACATCCCCAAGGACGCGCTGGCCGGAACCAACTCGGACCTGGCCTTCCAGGGGAAGTACGCCTTCGCCGGCAACTACGACGGCTTCCGGATCTTCGACATCAGCGACCCGAAGGCCCCGAAGACCGTCTCCCAGGTGCTCTGCCCCGGCTCGCAGAACGACATCTCCGTCTCCGGCGACCTGCTGTTCCTGTCCACCGACTCCTCGCGCAGCGACAGCAGTTGCAACAGCACCACGCAGCCCGCGACCGAGAAGTCCTCCTGGGAGGGCATGAAGGTCTTCGACATCAGCGACAAGGCGAACCCGAAGTACGTGGCCGCCGTCGAGACCGCCTGCGGCTCGCACACCCACACCCTGGTGCCCGAGCGCAGGAACGTCTACATCTACGTCTCCTCGTACTCGCCCAACGCCGCCTACCCCGACTGCCAGCCCCCGCACGACGGCATCTCCGTCATCAAGGTGCCGCGCAAGGCCCCCGAGACGGCGGCGGTCGTGAACTTCCCCGTCCTCTTCCCGGGCGAGGGCCCGGACGGCGGCGGCAACCCCGGCTCGCCCACCAACCCGGGCGTCTCCAAGACCACCGGCTGCCACGACATCACGGTGCTCCCGGACAAGGACCTGGCGGCCGGCGCCTGCATGGGTGACGGCATCCTGTTCTCCATCAAGGACCCGGAGAACCCGAAGGTCATCGACCAGGTCCAGGACAACGTGAACTTCGCGTTCTGGCACTCGGCGACCTTCAACCAGAAGGCGGACAAGGTCGTCTTCACCGACGAGCTGGGCGGCGGCGGGGCGGCCACCTGCAACGCGGCGACCGGCCCGAACCGCGGCGCCGACGGCATCTACGACATCGTCGGCAAGGGCGACAAGCGCAAGCTCGTCTTCCGCAGCTACTACAAGATCCCCCGTCACCAGGCGGACACCGAGAACTGCGTGGCCCACAACGGCTCGCTGATCCCGGTCAAGGGCAAGGACATCATGGTCCAGGCCTGGTACCAGGGCGGCGTCTCCGTCTGGGAGTTCACCGACTCGTCGAACCCGAAGGAGATCGCCTACTTCGAGCGCGGTCCGCTGAGCACGACGGCGCTGCAGGTCGGCGGCGCGTGGTCGGCGTACTACTACAACGGCTACATCTACGCGAACGACATCGCCAAGGGCTTCGACGTGCTGAAGGTCGGCGACCGGCGCACGGACCCGGCGAAGCGGGTCCGCCTGCGCGAGCTGAACGTCCAGACCCAGCCGGACTACTTCGACTGATCACTCGGCGGGCGGTTCCGTCGCGAAGAAGCGCGACAGATCCGTGTCAGCCCTCCCGCCGGGCGCCTCGGCGTCCGGCGGGACCCCCATCTCCCAGTCGAGCCGGTAACGCTCGAACAGTTCGGCCCGCAGAGTCGCCAGCGGCAGGGGCACGTTGGGCAGCACCATCGCGTAGACGGCGCCCATGAGCTGGGAACGCAGCATCGGGTAGTCGTGAGCCACGTCCTGCGAGCCGTGCCGGGCGGCGGTGTCCCGCAGCAGCTCGGCCAGCCGCTGCTGCTCCGGACACTGCACGAACCCCTCGGCCTGCAGCAGCCCGGCCATGTGCTGGCGCATCAGAACGGTACGGTCCCGGGCCAGTCCCAGGATCGCGTCGACGGCCCGCGCCATCCGCTCCCGGCCGTCCTCGGTGCGCGGCTCCCGCTCCAGCGCCTCCTGCAGCGTGCGGTGCATCAGCCGGTGCACGGCCGACTGCACGAGCTGACGCTTGCCGGGGAAGTAGTACGACACCAGCCCGCGGGCCGAGCCCGCCCGGTCCGCGATGTCGCCGAGCGTCGTCGCCTCGTACCCGCGCTCGCTCACCAGCTCGAGGGCGGCCTGCAGAAGCCGCTCCCGTGAACGCCGCCGCAATTCTTCATTGACCGAGGCGCTGCGCGGGGACATCCTGTAACTCCTGCGTTGACTGGCTATCAGCCAACTATACTCAGCGCATCCCGGACGACTCCGTACGGAGTGCGGCCGGGCTGCCGCCCGCTCTGGGCGACGCGGGGGATCGTCCAGAGTGGGCGTGCTTCCGCCCCGATGGTGGCCTCGGGCTACCGCCCCGCGGTGTCCGAGCGCCTGGCAGCCAGCTCCAGGACCGGCCGCAGCGCGTCCGGCCGTGCGGCCGCCGGCAGATGGTCCACGAAGTGCACCCCGCAGCCCAGCGCCGCCGCCCCGCCGTCCGCGCGCCGGTCGTCCCCGACCATCAGCGCCGCGCGCGGATCCACCGCGAGCGCCTCGCACGCCACCGCGAACAGCCGCGGGTCCGGCTTCTGCACGCCGTGCTCGTACGACAGCACGTACACGTCCACGAACCGGTCGAGCCCGTGCTCCCGGAACACCGGCCGCAGATCCCAGCCGATGTTGCTGACCACGCCGACGCGGACCCCCAGGTCCCGCAGCCCGCTCAGCACCTCGCGGGCGTCGGGATACGGCGCCCAGGCCGCCGGCGTCATGTGCCGGTCGTACAGCGCGTCGTGCAGACCCGGGTCGGGCAGCGGCACCTGACGGGACATCCCGGTGAAGGCGGCGCGGTGCGACGCGGCACTCTGGTCCCGCACCCGCCACACCCCGGCCATCTCGTCGGGCACCCGCACGGGGGCCGCCCCGCCCGGCAGCGCGCCGGCCCTCTCCAGCGCCCGCGCCGTCGCGGACACCTCCGCCTCGGGCAGCGTGAGCCCGGCCCCGGCCAGCACGGCACGCAGCCAGGACTCGGCGGTCTCGACACGGAAGAGGGTCCCGGAGAAGTCGAACAGAACGGCAGTCATGCCGCCGATCCTAGGAACCCGGCCGACCTCGCGGGTCCGGATTCACCCGACGGGCAGCTCGTCCTCACGCCCGCGCGCCCCCGGAGCGCGGGGCGCGGTCACGGGCACCAGCGCAGCTGGGCCGCGATCGCCAGGGCCACCAGGGCCGCCCCGAGGAGCCAGCCGCCGAGTACATCCGTGGGCCAGTGCACGCCCAGCCAGATCCGGGTCAGGCCCACGCCCGCCACGGAGACCACCGCCACCGCCACCGCCGTACGCCACACCGCGCGGCCGACGCCGTGCCGGTGCAGCACCCACAGCAGGAGGCCCAGCACCACCGTGGCGGTCAGGGCGTGCCCCGAGGGGTACGCCGCGTAATGCGCCGAGTCGACCGGGTCGGGCCAGACCGGGCGATCCCTGCCGACCGCGGCCTTCAGACCCTGCTGGACCAGGGTGCCCACCGCCGACGTGACGACCAGCCAGCCCGCCGTCCACCAGGCGGCGTACCGCCACACCAGCCACACCGCCACCGCCGCCCCCAGCAGACGCATGGTCAACGGGTCCCACACCCAGTCCGTGAGGATCCGGCAGACCTGTGTGACGTCCGGATCGGCGCGGGCCCAGCGGTGGGTGGTGGTGGAGATGTCGGCGTCGACCGAGACGAGGGGGTGCCACTCGACCGAGACCAGGACGAGGAGGAGGACCGAGCACAGACCGAGGGCCGCGGCCGCCCGAGCGGCCGTGCGCGGTGCGGGGGGACGGGGCGGGGAGTCGACGGACGGGGAGTGCATGATGCGATCCTCGCCGAACCGTGGGGTCCGGTGCCAACCCGGAGGTCGGGACGGGAGGCGGACCGGGGGCGTCCCGGGAGGCGAACCCGGCGTGACGCGCGCACGAACCGGCGGGTCGGGCCGGAGAGTCGGCGGGGGGCGCGGGCGAATCGGCGAGGCCGGGCAGGGGGCCCGCGGGGGCTCGGCGGATCGCCCCGGAGAGCGCCGGGGCGTCTTCCGCCGAGCGGGGACGAGAGCGGGGGAGGGCGGGCCGGGCCCCGAGAGGCGGCCCGAGAGCCCATCGGGGACGGCCGGACCGGCCGGTGGGGCTCAGCCCAGCGCCCGCAGCCCCGGTACCAGTGCCACCAGCACGGGGATCACCGGCACCAGCGAGGCCGCCGCCGTCAGCCGCACTCTCCGGGCCGCGGTGAGCCGGTCCGGGGGCGTGAGCAGCCGGTGCACCCGCTGCGGGACATGGGCCTGCGGGGTGGGGGACGGGCCGAACACCCCGCGGTCCTCGTTGAGTTCGACCAGGGCGAGCGCGGTGGTCAGACGGCCGAAGCGGCGGGAGGCCATGTCGTCGGCGGCCAGTTCGACTAGCCGGTGCATCTCGTCGCGGAACGCGGCGAACACCGGAACCTGCGGAAACCCGGTGGCGAGAGCGGAGGACGAGTGCAGCAGCCAGTCGTGCCGCGCCCGCGCGTGACCCTGCTCGTGCGCGAGCAGGGCATCGAGCTGACGCCCTTTCAGCCGCCGCAACGCGGCTGTGGTGAGGACGAGTCGAGGGGCCGCGCCGGGCAGCCACCAGGCGTCGGGCCGCTCGCCCTCCAGGACGACGAGCCGTCCCGCCGTCGTCTCCTCTCCCGGCAACAGCGGTGCGCGCAGCCGCAGTTCGGCCCGGCGGGAACGACTCCGGGCCCGGGCCCGCGTCACCTCCCGCACCAGCATGGCCCCGCTCCACAGCCCGGCGCACGCGAGCGCCACGGCGGTGCCCGCAGCCCAAGCGCCGGTCGGGCCGAGGGCGTAGGCCTCCGCGACCCCGCGCGGGGCCGGCGCGAAGACATGGCCCCGCACCGCCTGCCAGGCCGCCGCGGCACTCAGGGTCATCGACAGCGCGCAGCACAGCAGGACCGCCGCCACCACGCACTGCCAGGCCCACAACGCGACCACCGGTTCCCGGTCCGGCCAGTCGGCCCGGGCGAGCAGCCGGGGCGCGCCGACAGCGGTCAGGGCGCCTAGCAGCAGCAGGACCGCGGGGACCATCATGGGCAGCACCCTATGAGCGGCCCGCCGCTCGGGGGTACGGCTTGCCGCGGCAAAGTGACGCAGGCCACGAGGGAGCCGGGATCACATCGTCAGCAGCATCGCCAGCATCCCGATGCCCATCGAGAGCCGGCACGCCCGCGCCAGCTCCGGCCGGTCACCCCAGGCGACGGCGGGCCCGGCACTCGCTCCGGCCCCAGAGACGGGTCCTGCCGGCCCTGCGGTCCCGGTCCCCGGCGCCGGCAGCAGTCGTACGCCGGAGAGGAGGACGTACCCGGTGAAGTACAGCAGCAGCACGCCCGTGAGGAGCGGGACGCCGGAGGCGGAGCCGCCGCCGTGCGCATGCGTGCCGACCGGGGAGGCGGCCATCGCGGCCGCCATGTAGACCATGGCCGAGGTACCCACCAGGTGGTGGAGATGGTGCGCGTCCGTGCGAGCCGCCCACAGGGCCCGCAGCGCGGCCGCGCCGAAGACCGCCGCGTACGCCGGCCAGGCCCAGGCGGGCGGGGTGAACGCCGCCGCTGGCACGGCCATCACGGCCATCCCGAACCCCATGAGCGCCTCGCCGCCCGCGGCCCGGCGCTGCTCCTCGACGGTACTGCGCATCCGCAGCAGGCAGTAGGCGCCGGTCGCCGCACACAGCGCGACCAGCAGCCAGCCGGGCGAAGCCGGTCCGTGCACGCGCACCTCCCCGCTCGACATCGCCGTCGAGGGTTGCCCTGCCCACGGCACGCGGCGCGCACGCAAGCGCAAGGTTGTACACGGGGAGCATTCGAGGGAGCACGGCAGGTGAGCCGTGGCGTCCGCAAGTATTTCACGGGTAAAACACATGCTAAGTTGATGGGCATGCCCGGATCCCGCCTCCCGCTGGCCGGCGTGCTGCGCCTCGGCCGTCCCTCCGACATCTGGTTCAAACCGGCACTGAGCGTCGTCGCCGCGGTCGCCCCGCCGAACCTGCTCCTGCTGGCGCTCGGCCGCCTCGACCTCGCGGCGTACACCATGGCCGGGTCCCTGTGCGCCCTGTACGCCCACAACCGCCCCTACCGGGCCCGCGCCCGGGTCCTCGCCGGCGTGGTCCTGGGCATGACCGGCGGTCTGGCCGTCGCTCTGCTCGCGGCCGCGCTCACCACCGACGGGGTCGTCCTGGTCACCGTCGGAGCGCTGCTGGCGGCCGCGCAGAAGGTGCTCTGCGACGCGACCCGTCTCGGGCCGCCCGCCAACGTCGTCCTGACCTTCGTCAGCTCCGCCGCCCTGTTCGTGCCGCAGACACCCGGCGGGATCCCCGGCCATCTGGGGCTCGCGCTGGCCGCCGGCGCCTGGGCCTGGCTGATCGGCATGGCGCCCGGGCTGGTGCGCCCGCACGGCCCCGAACGACGGGCCACCGCCCACGCCCTGCACACGGCCGCCGCGTACGCCGAGACGCACGGACCGGCCGGAGACCGGGCCAGAGCCGCCGCGGCGGCCGCCGTCCACACGGCCTGGCAGACCCTGCTGGCGGCCCGCACCGACGGCCGGGCCGGCGGCGGAACCCGTGCCGCGGGCCCGGCCGGTGACGGCGGATCGGCCCCCGCGGTAAGCCGCACGGCTGTCCGGGCCGGTGACGGCGGATCGGCCCCCGCTGGAACCCGTACACCTCTCCCGGCCGGTGACGGCCGACCGTCCCCCGCTGGAACCCGCACCGCGGGCCCGGCCGACAGCGGCGGTCCGGCCCGGGGCGGAAAGCCGCCGGTAGTGCGCCGCGAGGAGACCCACCGTGGTCTGGAGCGGCTGCTCGTCCGTGCCGAGGCGGCGCTCGCCGCCCCCGGCGCCGGCGACCCGGAGCGGCTGCGCGCCTGGGCCCGTGGCCTGCGCGGCACCGGCCCGCTCCCGCGCCCCGACGATCTCCTGGACGACGGCGAACTCCTCGGTATCGACGCCGAACTGGCCGCCGGGAAGACGCCGTTGTGGCGCAGGCTGGGTCCGCTCGCCCCGATCGCCGTCCGTACCGCCCTCGGCTGTGCCCTCGCCGGATACGTCTCGCTCGCGCTCGGTGTCGGCCGCCCCTACTGGGCCCTGGTGACCGCCGCCTCCCTCTACCAGGCGAACGTCGCCCTCACCTGGAACCGCGCCGTCCAGCGCGTCGTCGGCAATCTCGCCGGCGTCCTCGCCTTCGCCGCGCTCGTCCCGCTCGCCCACCTCCACCAGGCGGCCCTGGTCCTGGTCTGCCTCGCCCTCAACTTCGGCGCGGAGGCGCTGATCAGCCGCAACTACTGGCTCGGCAGCGTCTGCGTCACCCCGATGGCCCTGCTCATCACCGAGTTCGCCCACTACCAGGACTCCGGCCGACTGATCACCGAGCGGCTGGCGGACACGTTCGTCGGCGCCGCCGTCGGCTTCGTCGCCGCCGTGGCCGTCACCAACCGCCGCTCCGGAGACCGCCTGGACCGGGCCCTGACGGCCGTGTCGCAGGCCGGCGACCGCGCAGCGCACCTCCTGACGCAGACGCCTCCCGTCCCCGCCGCGGCGCTGGAGGCCGCCCGCCGTGCGCTCACCGCCGCCCTGGTGGAGCTGCGCGCCACCGCCGACGCCGCTTACGGCGAGTGGTGGCGGCGCGCGCTGCCCGAGGAGCGGGTCGTGGCGGCCGAGCAGTCCGGACACCGTACGCTCGCGGCGACGGTACGGCGCCAGGGCCTGCTCCTGGACCGGGACGCGATGACGACGACAGCGGAGGACGTACGGCGATGACGGCGACGCGGGGACCAGCGGCGGCCGGAGACGGGACGAGGAGCGACACCGTCGCGGCGGTGGTGCGGCAGTGGCGGGCCGTGCGGCCCGACCTCGACACCGGGCCCATGGAGATCATCGGCCGTGTCAACCGCTGCGCGGCCCTGCTCCAGCAGGCCGAGGACGCGCCGCTGCGCCGGGCGGGCCTGAGCCGCCCGGAGTTCGACCTGCTCGGCGCGCTGCGCCGCACCGGCCATGAGCTGACCCCCGGCGAACTGGCCCGCGAGACGTTCTCCTCCGGAGCCGCCGTCACCAAGCGCCTCAAGCAGCTCACCGAACGCGGCCTGGTCGAACGCCGGGGCGACACCCGCGACCGCCGCGTCGCCCACCTCCGGCTCACGGACGCCGGCCGCGACCTCGTCGACGGCATCCTGCCCGAGCAACTCGCCTACGAGAGCGCCGTACTGTCCGCCCTCGACGCGGACCGCCAAGGCGAACTGGCCCATCTGCTGGGTGAGTTGCTCAGTCGACTGGAAGGGCACATGCAGGCGCTGAAGGCCTGAGGCGGCACAGGGCACGAAGGGCCGGTGCCGCTCACTTCTCGTCGCCCGCCCGGTACACCCCGAACAGCGCACCCTGCGGATCGCGCAGCACCGCGATCCGCGGGCCGTCCGGCACGGAGGACGGCTCCATGAGCGCGCTGCCGCCGGCCTGCGTCGCCGTCACCGCGGAGGCGTCCACGTCCGCCACCGCGAAGTACGGCAGCCAGTGCGGCGGCACCTCGGGCGGGAACGTGTCGTCCATCGTGATCATGCCGCCGAAGTCAGCGCCGCCGACGCCCCACTGCCGGTAGTTCTCCGAAGAGCCCACGGTCCAGCCGAACACCGTCGTGTAGAAGGTCTCCGCCCGGTCGGGATCGCGGGTCAGCAGTTCCACCCAGCCGAGCGAGCCGGGCGCGTTGAACAGGCCCGCGCCCGGGAAGGTCCGCGCCTGCCACAACTGGAACGCGGCACCGCCCGGGTCGAGGGCGACCACGAATCGGCCGACGTCGAACACGTCCATCGGGCCGACCAGCACCTTGCCGCCGGCCTCCGTGATCAGCCGGGCGCTGACATCGGCGTCGGTCACCGCGAACGACACGCTCCAGGCGCACGGCTGCGACTCCTGGTAGAGGGGGGTCAGCGCGGCCACGGCCGCCTCGCCGAGGTGCGCGACGGTGTAGCCGCCCGCCTCCTGCCGCGGATCCGTCTCCGCACGCCAGCCGAAGAGCTCCGCGTAGAACCGCTTCGCCGCCTCCAGGTCACTGGTCCCCAGCTCGGCCCAGCAGGGCCCGCCGGGCACGGGCACGTCGAGCTTCATGGCGTTCCTCCAGAAAAGGGAACCCCTCCAGCACGCTAAGCCCGCCCCCCGCCCCCGGCATCCGCTGACCACACCCCTTCCCCACCCCACGCGACGGCCCCCGCCACCGCGCCCCCCGTCCTACCGCTGGGGCTCCGGCCCCGGGCTTCCGGATCCGGCCACCGGCGCTCTGGGCCTGGCTCCTCGGTGCCGGAATCCGCTCCGGAGGTGAGGGCCCGCGGTGCCCCTGGGCCCTCGGCCCGTGGGCGACGGCCCCGCCATCCGGCGCCTCCGTCCTGCCGCTGGGGCTCCGGCCCCCGCCCCGGCCGCTGGGCTTCCGGTTCCGGCCACCGGCGCTCCGGGCCTGGCTCCTCGGTGCCGGAACCCGCCCCGGAGGCGAGGGCCCGCGGTGCCCCTGGGCCCTCGACCAGTGGCATCCTCCAGCCTCGGCGCATGGCCGGCTCGCACCCTCGACCTGCCGTGGCTCTGAGCCCTCGGCCCGCGGCCGCCCCCAGCCTCGGCCTGCGGCCACCCGTCATTCTCGGCCCGCCGTGGCTCCGAGCCCTCGGCCCGCACCGGCCCCACCTCGGCCCGCACCGGCCCCACCTCGGCCCGCGACGGCCTCCCCTCGGCCCGCACCGGCCCTCAGCCCCGGCCCGCACCGGCCTCCCGCCGGCCCGCACCGGCCCCACCTCGGCCCGCGACGGCCTCCCCTCGGCCCGCACCGGCCCTCAGTCCCGGCCCGCACCGGCCCTCAGCCCCGGCCCGCACCGGCCTCCCGCCGGCCCGCACCGGCCTCCCGCCGGCCCGCACCGGCCCCACCTCGGCCCGCGACGGCCTCCCCCCGGCCCGCCGCACCGGCCCTCACCCCCGGCCCGCACCGGCCTCACCCCCGGCCCGCCGCGGCCCGCCCGTCTCAGATGCCCGGTCGGTACCGGATCGGATGGTCCGCCGGTACTTCCACCAGCACGATCGGTGTGCCGTCCGGATCCTCGGTCCACATCTCCACCAGCCCCCACGGCTCCTTCACCGGCGGCCGTACGATGCCGACGCCCTTGGCCCGCAGCTCCTCGTGCGCCGCCGCCAGGTCCGGGACCTGCAACCAGAGCCGTACGGCGGGGTCCGGCGGGGTCCGGGACCGGCCCGAGAGCTCCAGGAAGCCGCCGCCGAGGAAGTAGACGACCCCGCGGTCCGGGCCCGTACCGAACTCGCGGTAGACGGCCAGGCCCAGCTGCTCGCCGTAGAACGTGCGTGAGCGTTCGGGGTCGGTGGGGCGGAGCAGCGTCCGGCTGCTGAGTACGTGCACCATGCAGCCGGAGCCTAGCGGGGCGGGGTTACGCTCGTCCGAGTCCCAGCCGCGCCAGACACCGGAGATCGCCCGCATGGACACCGCCGCCACCCCCGCCCTCACCTTCCGTGACGCCACCGACGCCGACGTGGACGAGCTGGTCGCGCTCGTCGAGTCGGCGTACCGCGGGGAGTCCAGCCGGGCCGGATGGACCACGGAGGCGGACATCCTCCAGGGACAGCGGACCGACCCCGAGGGCGTGCGCGAGATCATCGAGTCGGCGGACGGCCGGGTGCTCACGGTCGAGCAGGAGGGCCGGATCGTCGCCTGCTGCCAGCTCGAACACCGGGGCGCCCACGCGTACTTCGGGATGTTCGCGGTCAGCCCCACGGCTCAGGGCGGCGGGCTCGGCAGGACGGTCCTCGCGGAGGCCGAACGGCAGGCCCGCGCGATCTGGGGCGCCACCGAGATGCACATGACCGTGATCTCGGTGCGCGACGACCTGATCGCCTGGTACGAGCGCCGCGGCTACCGCCGTACCGGACGGATGACGCCCTTCCCCTACGGCGACGAGCGCTTCGGCATCCCCCAGCGCGACGACCTGCAGTTCGAGCTGCTGGTCAAGCCGCTCGTCTGAGCCGGTTCAGGCGGTGAAGCGGCCCGTGCGCCGGATCTCCGGATAGTCGGTGGTCGCGCCGTCCAGCTCCAGCGCGCGGACGAGCCGCAGCTGGTGCTGGGTGTTGACGACCCAGCCGATGATCCGCAGGTCCCGCCTGCGGGCCTCCTCGACGATCTCCAGGGTGAGGCGCCGCAGGTTCAGGCACACGGTGGCGGCCCCCGCGTCCACGGCCCGGGCAACGATGTCGAGGCCGTAGCGGCTGCCGATCAGCGCGGTGCGCACCCCGGGCACCAGGCGGGCCATCTCGGCGACCGCCTCGTCGTGGAACGAGGACACCTCCACCCGCCCCACCAGGTCCCGGGCATGCATCACCTCGGCCAGCGCCCGCGCCGCCTGCACGTCCTTGATCTCGGCCTGCAGCGGCAGCGCCACCGCGTCCAGGACCTCCTCGAACACCGGCACCCGCTCGCCACGCCCCGCGTCGAGCGTCTTCAGCTCCGCGAGGGTCTGGTCGGCGACGGGCCCCGTACCGTCCGTCGTGCGATCCACGTCGGGGTCGTGCATGACCACGAGGGCGCCGTCCTTGCTCAGATGCAGATCGAGCTCGATCACATCGAGGCCGGCCTCCTCGGCGGCGACGAAGGAGCGCAGGGTGTTCTCGGGCTCGACACCCATGACGCCGCGGTGACCGATGGTGACGAAGTTCAAGACGGGACTCGCTTCCGTCGACGGCGGTGAGACGGGGGGTGGAGAAGTCCGCAGCCTAACGGCCCCCGGGCGGCCGGGGACACGTGTGGACGGCGGTGCCCGGCCCGTCTACCCAGCCGTAGCGGAACTAGTCACTCCTCCGGTGTCCGACAGGAAAAACTGCAGTGAAGATGCGAGCGCGCAGGATAATTTCCCGTGGCCCCACTTGCTGGAGGAAACCTCATATGCATACGGTGTCCACACGCGAGGTTCTCCAGTGGAGGATGGGACATGACGGAAATTCTTGTGCAGGCGGCGATGGAGGAGCGGATTCCTCCCGCGAGCAGGGTGGTGGAGCACCCGGCTTGGCCGGTGCTCAAGGATGCCGTGGAGCGGATCCGCCCCTGGCAGTCCAAGGACGGGTCGATCGACTTCACGGCCGAGGGCGCCCCGGAGCGCACCCAGGCCGAGCAGGCCGTCCGGGATGTGATCGAGGCGGTCGGGGAGCTGTCCCCGCTGCTCCCGCACGACGCGGAGTACCACCGTGCGCTGGCCGGGGACCTGCGGGCCTGGATCGACGGCGGCTTCGGCGTGCCGGACTTCCTCGACTCGCTGCTGGCCTTCCAGCCCGCCGCCAACCGCGCGGACGGCCTGCAGCACCTGGTCGTCTTCCCGATGTACACGCAGAACGGCAACCCGGACCGCAATCTGGAGGCGGTCGTGCTGCGCATGGTCTGGCCGGACTGGCTGGCCGAGCTGGAGCGCACCCGCTACGACAACCCGCTGTTCTGCGGCATCACCTTCGAGGACTTCACCTCCGGCTACGACACCAACTCGGCCGTGCTCTTCCCGGAGACCATCGCCGTCCGTGAGGCGCCGGAACGTTTCTCCTGGGGTGGCATCTTCTGCGACCGCGAGGCCGCCCGCTTCCGCCGCGTCACCGACGCCGCCGTCGACATCCTCGGCCTGGAGCTGCCCGAGGACATCGCCGCGATGGTCCACGACCAGAAGCGCTGCGAGGAGGCCTTCGTCCTCTGGGACATGGTCCACGACCGCACCCACAGCCACGGCGACCTGCCCTTCGACCCCTTCATGATCAAGCAGCGCCAGCCGTTCTGGATGTACGGCCTGGAGGAACTGCGCTGCGACCTCACCGCCTTCAAGGAGGCCGTGAAGCTGGAGGCCGACGGCGTCCCGCAGGCCCGTGACGTGCAGTACGCCGTCCTCTTCGACCGCATGTTCCGCTTCCCCGTCACCGGCGAGCGCGTCCGCAACTACGACGGCCTCGGCGGCCAGCTGCTCTTCGCCTACCTGCACAAGCACGACGTCGTCCGCTGGACCGACAACAAGCTGCACATCGACTGGCAGCGCGCCCCGCAGGTCACCAACCAGCTCTGCGCCGAGATCGAGACGCTGTACCGCGACGGCATCGACCGCCCGAAGCTGGTCCACTGGTTCGCCGGCTACGAGCTGGTCTCCACCTACCTCGCCCCGCACCCGGGCTCCAAGTGGGCCAAGGGCCCCGACGCCCTGGACCTGAGCCAGCCGCCGCGCAAACTCGTGGATGACGTGCTTCCGGACGAGTTTCCGCTGAGCATGTTCTATGAGGCACTGTCCAAGAAGCTGAAGAGCGTGATCGCCTCGACCCGGGGCATCACGGCGGACAGCGCCGACAAGGTCGCCGCGTGAGCGACCGTACGAACACCGCTCAGCAGGAGGCAAGGATGGGGAACGGGGCTCTCAACGGTGCGGTGATCGCGGTGGCCGGCGCGGGCGGACCCGCGGGCCGCGCGGCGCTGCTCAGGCTCGCCCGCGCGGGCGCGACCGTGGTCGGCGCGGACAACGATCCCGAGCGTCTGGCGGAGGCCGTCGACCACGCCCGCTACGAGGCCGGCGGCGCGACCGTCACCGGTGACACCGTCGACCTGCTCGACCTGAACTCCACCCGGGAGTGGGCCACCCGTATCGAGAAGGACTTCGGCCGCGTCGACGGCCTGGTGCATCTCGTCGGCGGCTGGCGCGGCAGCGAGACCTTCACCAAGACGAGCCTCGACGACTGGGACCTGCTGGAGCTGCTGCTCGTCAAGACCGTCCAGCACACCTCCCTCGCCTTCCACGAGTCGCTGCAGCGCAGCGAGCGGGGCCGCTACGTCCTGATCAGCGCCGCGGGCGCCAGCAACCCCACCGCGGGCAACGCCGCCTACGCCGCCGCCAAGGCCGCGGCCGAGGCCTGGACGCTGGCCCTGGCCGACTTCTTCCGCAAGGCCGGCGGCGCCGAGGGCCCGAGCTCCGCGGCCGCCATCCTGGTGGTGAAGGCGCTGGTGCACGACGCGATGCGCGCCGAGCGGCCCCACGCCAAGTTCGCGGGCTTCACCGACGTCAAGGACCTGGCCGAGGCCATCGCCGGCGTCTGGGAGAAGTCCGCCCCCGAAGTGAACGGACAGCGTCTGTGGCTCACCGAGAAGCCGTGAACCCACCGAAGACCGACGCCCGCCGCCATCACGACCCGGAGGTCCGTGGTTTCGCCAGCGACAACTACGCCGGGGCCCACCCGGAGGTGATGGCCGCCCTGGCCCTGGCCAACGGCGGCCATCAGGTGGCGTACGGCGAGGACGACTACACCGAGAACCTCCAGCGGATCGTGCGCAGCCACTTCGGCTCCACGGCGGAGGCGTTCCCGGTCTTCAACGGAACCGGCGCCAACGTCGTCGCGCTCCAGGCGGTCACCGACCGCTGGGGCGCGGTGATCTGCGCCGAGAGCGCCCACATCAACGTCGACGAGGGCGGCGCACCCGAGCGCATGGGCGGCCTGAAGCTGCTCACCGTCCCCACCCCCGACGGCAAGCTCACCCCCGAGCTGATCGACCGGCAGGCCTGGGGCTGGGAGGACGAGCACCGCGCGATGCCGCAGGTCGTGTCGATCACCCAGAGCACGGAGCTCGGCACCCTCTACACGCCGGACGAGATCCGGGCGATCTGCGACCATGCCCACGCGCACGGGATGAAGGTCCACCTGGACGGCTCCCGCATCGCCAACGCGGCCGCCTCCCTGAACGTCCCGATGCGGACGTTCACCAACGCGGTCGGCGTCGACATCCTCTCCCTCGGCGGGACGAAGAACGGCGCGCTGTTCGGCGAGGCGGTCGTCGTCATCGATCAGGACGCCGTCGGCCGGATGAAGCACCTGCGCAAGCTGTCCATGCAGCTCGCCTCGAAGATGCGCTTCGTGTCGGTGCAGTTGGAGGCGCTGCTCGCCAAGGACCTGTGGCTGCGCAACGCCCGGCACGCCAACGAGATGGCCCAGCGGCTGGCCGAGGGCGTGCGGGCGGTGCACGGGGTGGAGATCCTCTACCCGGTCCAGGCCAACGGGGTCTTCGCGAAGCTGCCGCACGAGGTGAGCCTGCGGCTGCAGAAGCGGTTCCGGTTCTACTTCTGGGACGAGGCCGAGGGTGTCGTGCGCTGGATGTGCGCGTTCGACACCACCGAGGAGGACGTGGACGCGTTCGTCGCGGCCGTCAAGGAGGAGATGGCGCACTAGCGACATCGAACTCTGCATAGATATGCGGTAACCTGAAAAGTCATTGACTCTCGGGTGATCGCGTTTCTATGCTCTCCAGCCATGGAGCTGATCCAGGAGAACCCCGACCTGTCCGCCTATTTGGCCGCAGACGAGGTCATCGACCATGACCGCCCGCTGGTCAGGGAAACGGCCGCACGGCTGGCGAAGGATGCCGTGGACTCGTATGACTATGCGCGTCTGGCGTTCGAGTTCGTGCGCGACACGATTCCCCACTCGCAGGACTCGGGCGACCCGCGCGTCACCTGGCGCGCCTCCGACGTGCTCGAACAGGGCACGGGCATCTGCTACGCCAAGGCCCACGCGCTCGCCGCCCTGCTGCGGGCCGAGGACATCCCGACGGCGCTGTGCTACCAGAGGTTCGCCCATGACGCCGGTGCCGGGTACTGCGTCCACGGCCTGGTCGCCGTCCGCTTCCACGGCGCCTGGCACCGCCAGGACCCGCGCGGCAACAAGCCGGGGGTGGACGCGCGGTTCTCCCTGGACGGCGAACGGCTCGCCTTCCTCCCGGACGCCGGGGCGGGCGAGCTGGACTACCCCGTGCTGTACGCCGCCCCGCACCCAACGGTGCTGGCGGCGCTCAAGGCCGCGCCGGACCGGCCCCACCTCTGGGCGACGCTTCCGGCCGGGCTGGACTGAGCCGGGCGGTACGGAGACGTCCCCCGGGGCCGGCGGCGTCTCCCCGGCGGCCTCAGCCGGTCTCGGCCGCCCGCACCTGCTCCGGCGTCGGCGCGGTCCCGCCCAGATGGGCCGGCATCCACCAGGTGTCGTTCGCGTCCTTCGGGCGGACCGGGTAGGCGCGCTGGGCGGCCTCCAGAAGCTCCTGGACCCGCTCGCGCACCTGACGGGTGAGGGCACCCGCGTACTTGTCCTTGGACGCCTCGATCGCCTCGCCCACCCGGATGGTGATCGGGGTGTGGCTGCGCTTGAAGTTGCGCGGGTGGCCCTTCGTCCACAGCCGCTGCGTCCCCCACACGGCCATGGGGATCAGCGGCACGCCCGCCTCCTGCGCGAGCCGCGCCGCGCCCGACTTGAAGCTCTTCAGGGTGAAGGACTGCGAGATGGTCGCCTCGGGGAAGACCCCGACGATCTCACCCGAGCGCAGCGAGTCCAGCGCGTGCTGGTAGGCGGCCTCGCCCTGGTTGCGGTCCACCGGGATGTGCTTCATGGCGCGCATGAGCGGGCCGGACACCTTGTGGCGGAAGACGGACTCCTTCGCCATGAACCGCACCAGACGCTTCTGCGGGAGCGCCGCCAGACCGTTGAAGATGAAGTCGAGGTAGCTGATGTGATTGCTCACCAGCACGGCGCCGCCCGAGCGCGGGATGTTCTCCGACCCCTTGCAGTCGATCTTGAGGTCCCAGACCTTGAACAAGGTCTGGGCGAGGCCGACGACGGGACGGTAGACAAGCTCTGCCATGGGCGGGGCGGACCCTTCCTTCTGCCCGGAAGGGATTCCCCCCGGGCAAAGTTACGCAGCCGTAGGTTTACGGCATGTCGCAGATCGTGCCCGAAGAACGGCCGGGGGGCCAGTCCCCGTGCCCCTGGGCGACGAGATCCTCGTCACTCGGCCCCGTGATCGACCTCGGTCTTTTACGTCACGTTCACTCCGCCCGTACCGCCACCCGCCGTACGACCAGGTACATCTCGCACCCCAGGCAGTACCCGAAAGCGGCATTGAGGAAAGCGGCCGCGAGCGCCGCACCGGTCGCCGCGAGCCCCAGCCACCCGGGCCCCAGGGTGAAGCCGATCAGACCGGCGGCCGCGAAGGCCAGCCCCACCGCCTGCGCGAACCGCGGCGGCCGCGGCGACTCGAACTCCACCGGCGGGCCGATCCGCGGCCGTACCACCCTGCGGAACACCCAGCCGTACGGCGAGCGCCCGACCCCGCCCGCCGCGCCCAGGGCGAACGCCAGTGTCTGCCAGGCCAGCAGCCAGGCACTGCCCGTGACCAGAACGGCCGCCAGTACTACGGTCGTGACGGCGGCCCCGAAGCGCGGGCCCCTCACATCGATGTCCATGAATCAAGCATTCCGCAACGGCGGCGATTCCTGGGGTCGGGAATCTTTGCAGTCTCGTGAACGCTGGAGCGGCTGATGACCGGACTGGTGGTGTGTGTGGCGGTGCTCGTCGCGGCGAGCGCCTACGGAGTGCTGCAGCGGCGGCGGAGCGGGAGGGTGCGGGTGCGCGGGCGCGACGACGGGAAGCGGCTCGGCGCCGACCGGCTGGGCGGGGCACTGGGGGAGCGGGCCACGCTCGTGCAGTTCTCCAGCGCCTTCTGCGCGCCCTGCCGGGCCACCCGGCGGGTCCTCGGGGAGGTGGCGGGCCTGGTGCCCGGCGTGGCCCACATCGAGATCGACGCCGAGGAGCACCTGGACCTCGTGCGCGAACTCGACATCCTCAAGACCCCGACGGTCCTGGTCCTCGACGCCGACGGCCGCGTCGTACGGCGCGCCACCGGCCAGCCCCGCAAAGCCGACGTCATCGCGGCACTGGGGGAGGCGGTGTGACGGGCCGTGGCGGCCGTGAGACGCCTCCCAGATGCCGGAACGTACTTGACTGCACACGCCACCCGTCGTCAGCCTGAGCCCATGCCTGAGGAACTCCTTCTCTACGGACGGGTCCACGTCGACCTGGCCCGTACCGCGAGCGCGCGCTGTCCGGGTCGCTGAGCAACCACGGACCCTCCCGCCGCTCTCCCCAGAAGGACGACAACTCCATGACGGCCTCGCCCGACCTCGGCACCGCTCAGCTCGCCTCCCCCGATCTCCTGCGCTCCGTCTTCCGCCGGCACGCCGCCGGAGTCGCCGTGATCACCGCCTCCGGCGAGTCCGGCCCGGTCGGTTTCACCGCCACCTCCCTGACCTCCGTCTCCGCGGAGCCCCCGCTGCTCTCCTTCGGCATCGGCACGGGCGCGTCGAGCTGGCCCGCGATATCCCGGGCCGAGCACGTGGGCGTGCACCTGCTCGGCGAGCACCAGGAGGAACTGGCCGCCACCTTCGCCCGCAGCGGCGCCGACCGCTTCGGCGCGCCCACCGCCTGGCGGCCGGGCCCCGAGGGCGTTCCGGTCCTCGACGACGTGCTCGCCTGGCTGGTGTGCCGGGTCGTCTCGCGTGTCCCCGCCGGGGACCACCGCATCGTGCTGGCCGAGGTCGTCCTGGGCGACCCCGCGGGCGCGGGCCGGCCGCTGCTCTACCACCAGGGCCGGTTCAACGCGCTGCGGCATTGATCACTGCCCGGCTCTCCTGCGGAGCGGTCGAGTTCCGGTTACGCTGCGTTGCAGAGGTCACAGTTCAAAGCGCTTGCTTAGCGGGCAAGAACTGGGTGTACTGACGAGTAATATTTCGTTCGGAGCGCGGGCCGCCCCGATCGGGATCGGCCGCTTGTGGCGCCTATGCTGCCTGAAAGAAGGCAGCCGAGAACTGACGATGCAGTAGGAGAGCCGGCGTGAGCTTGAGGATCGTTGTCACTGTGAAGTACGTGCCCGACGCCACTGGCGACCGGCACTTCGCCGATGACCTGACCGTCGACCGGGACGACGTGGACGGTCTGCTCTCCGAGCTCGACGAGTACGCCGTCGAGCAGGCGCTGCAGATCTCCGAGAACTCCGACGACGACGTGGAGATCACCGTCCTGACGGTGGGCCCCGAGGACGCCAAGGACGCCCTGCGCAAGGCCCTGTCCATGGGCGCCGACAAGGCGATCCACGTCGAGGACGACGACCTGCACGGCACCGACGCCATCGGCACCTCCCTGGTGCTGGCCAAGGCCATCGAGAAGGCCGGCTACGACCTGGTGATCTCCGGCATGGCCTCCACCGACGGCACCATGGGCGTGCTGCCGGCGCTGGTCGCCGAGCGCCTGGGCGTCCCGCAGGTCACCCTGCTCTCCGAGGTCTCCGTCGAGGACGGCACCGTCAAGGGCCGCCGCGACGGCGACGCCGCCTCCGAGCAGCTCGAGGCCTCCCTGCCGGCGGTCGTGTCGGTCACCGACCAGTCGGGTGAGGCCCGTTACCCGTCCTTCAAGGGCATCATGGCGGCCAAGAAGAAGCCGGTGGAGTCCTGGGACCTCTCCGACCTCGACATCGAGGCGGAGGAGGTCGGCCTCGACGGCGCCTGGACCAAGGTGGAGGCCGCGGCCGAGCGCCCGGCCCGCACCGCCGGCACGATCGTCAAGGACGAGGGCGAGGGCGGCAAGCAGCTCGCCGAGTACCTCGCGAGCCAGAAGTTCGTCTAAGGCTCGACACGCCGACCGCCCCCTCAACTTCGTTTCGCAGGAGAGCAATCCCATGGCTGAAGTCCTCGTCTACGTCGACCACGTGGACGGTGCCGTCCGCAAGCCGACCCTCGAGCTGCTGACCCTCGCCCGCCGCATCGGCGAGCCCGTCGCCGTCGCGCTCGGCGCCGGTGCCGAGAACACCGCCGCCGCGCTCGCCGAGCACGGCGCGGTCAAGGTCCTCACCCACGACGCGTCCGAGTACGCCGACTACCTCGTCGTACCGAAGGTGGACGCGCTGCAGGCCGCCGTCGCCGCCGTCTCCCCGGCCGCCGTCCTGGTCCCGTCCTCCGCCGAGGGCAAGGAGATCGCCGCCCGTCTGGCGCTGCGCATCGGCTCCGGCATCATCACCGACGCCGTCGACCTCGAGGCCGGCGACGAGGGCCCGGTGGCCACCCAGTCGGTGTTCGCCGCGTCCTTCACCACCAAGTCCCGCGTCATCAAGGGCACCCCGGTCATCACGGTCAAGCCGAACTCGGCCGCCGTCGAGGCCGCCCCGGCCGCCGGCGCGGTCGAGGCCCTCGCGGTCACCTTCTCCGACCAGGCCACCGGCACCAAGGTCACCGGCCGCACGGCCCGTGAGTCCACCGGCCGCCCGGAGCTGACCGAGGCCGCGATCGTCGTCTCCGGCGGCCGTGGTGTCAACGGCGCGGAGAACTTCGCCATCATCGAGGCCCTCGCCGACTCCCTCGGCGCGGCCGTGGGCGCCTCCCGCGCCGCGGTGGACGCCGGCTGGTACCCGCACACCAACCAGGTCGGCCAGACCGGCAAGTCCGTCTCGCCGCAGCTCTACATCGCCAACGGCATCTCCGGCGCCATCCAGCACCGCGCCGGCATGCAGACCTCGAAGACGATCGTGGCCGTCAACAAGGACGCCGAGGCCCCGATCTTCGACCTGGTCGACTACGGCGTCGTCGGCGACCTGTTCGACGTCGTCCCGCAGCTCACCGAGGAGATCAAGGCCCGCAAGGGCTGATCCCCCGGCCGGCCGGTCGAGTGATCACCCGATCCGGTCGCCGTCAGCTGTACGGGGCCCCCGTGACCGCAGCGGTCACGGGGGCCCCGGCGTGTTCAGCCGAGGCGCACCGACGCCGTCACCGGCAGATGGTCGCTCGGGTACCGGCCGTTCGCGCAGTACGTGTCGACCCACGCCCGGCGCACCCTCACCCCGGGCGTGGCCAGGATCCAGTCGATGCGGTCCCCGTCCGGCCGCAGCCCCTGGTACCCGTGGAACGTCCCGTACGCCGGTCCGCGCCGCCGCGCCGTGTCCCAGGTGTCCACGAGGCCCGCGCGCAGCAGCGTGTCGTAGGCCGTGGCGGCGTGCGCGACGGCGTTGAAGTCGCCGGTCAGCAGGACCGGGCGGGAGAATCCGAGCCCCCGGATCCGCTCGGCTATCAGGCGGGCCGCCCGCGCGCGTGCGTACTCGCTGCGATGGTCGAGATGGGTGTTGAGGACGTGGAACTCCCGTCCCGCGTCGAGCAGGTCCCGGAAGCGGACCCGGGTCACCAGCCGGGGGAAGGCCGCGCCCCAGGTGTTGGAGCCGGGCACGGTGGGCGTGTCGGAGAGCCGGAAGACGTCGTGCTCGACCGGGGCGAGCCGGCGGACGTCGTAGTAGACGGCGGTCGACTCCTCGTTGCCGCTGCCGGGGGTGCCGATCCAGTCGTAGTGCGGACCGAGGTCGGCCCCGATGTTCAGCAACTGGGAGAACTGGCCCTCCTGGGTGCCGATGACGTGCGGGGCCGCCCGCTGTAACAGCGTGCGCATGACCGGACGGCGCAGCGCCCACGGGTCCGACGCGGCGGGCACCCGGATGTTGAACGACATGACGTCCAGCGGCGGGACCGGCTCGGGCTTCCGGTGCGGTGCGGGGCCCTCGCGCCGGGCCTCCGAGGCCCCCGCCGTGCCGAGCAGGGGCACGGCGACGGCGGCGGCCACCATCGTTCGCAGCCCCGCCCGCCGGGTCGGCTCTCCGCTGCCCGCCATGTGTCCCCCTTCGCCTCGTGAGCCAGGATGAAGGTGTGCGGGTCTGTGCGGAAGAGGGGGATGGTGCGGAAGTGATCACACACGACCACGGCGTGGACAGGGTGTTGACCCGCCGCGACCGCCACGGATAGCTTCGTTCTACGGATTGTTGATTCCGTACAGCGGAAAACAGGAGGGCGTGGGATGGGTCAGGGCCAGCAGGAGACGGTGGCGACCAGCCTCACGGGCGCCGTCACCGAGGAGATCAGCGCCTCCCTCGCCCCGGTCGACGCCGAACTCGACCGCCGCTACCCCGGCGACCCCGGCACCCGCCAGCCCGTGCACACCGTCTACGTCCCCGCCGACGCCTTCGCCGCGGACACCGTACGCTCCTGGGGCGACAGGGCCCTCGCCGCCCTCGACGAGCACGCCCCCGACGCCGCCTCGTTCGCCGCCTGCCTCGGCCTGTCCGACGCGCTCGCCGGCCCCGTGTACGCGCGCGTGCGCGCCAAGCTGGAGCGCGAGCCCGTCGAAGACCTCCGCGTCGACTTCGAGGACGGCTACGGCCCCCGCCCGGACGCCGAGGAGGACGAGGCGGCCGCACGGACCGCCCGGCTCGTCGCCGAGGCGTACGCGAAGGGCACGGCGGCCCCGTACATGGGCATCCGCATGAAGTGCCTGGAGGCCGCCGTACGCGACCGGGGCATCCGCACCCTCGACGTCTTCCTCACCGGCCTGCTGGCGGCCGGCGGCCTGCCCGACGGCCTGGTGCTGACGCTGCCGAAGGCGACCTACCCCGAGCAGGTCACCGCCATGGTGCGGCTCCTGGAGGCCTTCGAGAAGGCCCGCGGCCTCGAGCCCGGCCGGCTCGGCTTCGAGATCCAGATCGAGACCAGCCAGGCCATCCTCGCCACCGACGGCACCGCGACCGTCGCCCGCATGATCCAGGCCGCCGAAGGCCGCGCCACGGGCCTGCACTACGGCACCTTCGACTACAGCGCCTGTCTCGGCGTGTCCGCCGCCTACCAGGCCGGCGACCACCCGGTCGCCGACCACGCCAAGGCGGTCATGCAGGTCGCCGCGGCCGGCACCGGCGTACGCGTCTCGGACGGCTCCACCAACGTGCTGCCCGTCGGCCCGACCGAGAAGGTCCACGACGCGTGGCGCCTGCACTACGGCCTCACCCGCCGCGCACTCTCCCGCGCCTACTACCAGGGCTGGGACATGCACCCCGCCCACCTCCCCACCCGCTACGCAGCCGTCTTCGCCTTCTACCGCGAGGGGTTCGCGCAGGCCGCCGAGCGCCTGTCCCGGTACGCCGGCCGGGCCGGCGGCGACGTGATGGACGAACCGGCCACCGCCAAGGCCCTCAGCGGCCATCTGCTGCGCGGCCTGGACTGCGGCGCGCTCGACCTCGCCGAGGTGACCGGCGCGACCGGTCTGTCCCGGGCGGCCCTGGAGGGCTTCGCGGCACCCCGGCGAGGTGATCTGACGGCCTCGGCGCAGTAGCCAGGGCCCTCGGGGCTACTGCTCGGGGAACTCGTACGGGCGCGTGATGATCTCCATCCCGTGCCCGGCCGGATCCATGAAGTACAGGCCCCGGCCGCCGTGGTGATGGTTGATCTCACCCGGCCGCCGGCCGTGCGGATCCGCGAAGTACGTGATCCCGGCCGCCTCGATCCGGTCGAAGGCGGCGTCGAACTCCTCGTCGGAGACGAGGAACGCGTAGTGCTGCATGACGATCGACTCCGCCGGGACGGTGGCGAAGTCCAGGGTGACTCCGTTGCTGGTGTCGACCGGGACGAACGGGCCCCACTCGGTGCCGACTTCGAGTCCGAGGATGTGCGCGAGGAACTCGGCGGACTCCCGGTTGTCACGGGAATGGACGATGGTGTGGTTCAACTCGACTGACATGTGTGGAATGCCTCCGCAAGGCAATCTCACGGGCACCTCCATGCCTCACCCGGTCGGTGACCGACACGCGATGCCGTGCCCTGATCCTAACCACACCGCAGGTGCTCCAGGCCGGAGTTCGTCACCCTCTTCTCCTCCGCGAACAGCCGTGTGCCCTGCGGAGGCAGACGCGGGTCGGCCCGCGCCCGGGTGACGAACTCCTCCGGTGTGGTCCCGAACAGCCGCCTCAACGCCGTTGATTTGAGGAGGAGTTCGGTGATGAGGGCGTGCTGGCCGGGATGGCCGCGCGGAGCGTCCGTGCCGCTGTGCAGGACGCCGTGCCGGTTCACGTACGAGAACACCTCGGGAAGCCTCTCGCCGTTCTCCAGCTCGACGCGGTACCGCGGCGCGGCCAGGACGGCCCGGTCGTAGTTCGGCTCGGTCGCGTCGATCACGGCGAGTTGCCCGGCGTCGAGCCAGATGACGAACAACTCCCGTGTCGCACCGGGGGAGTCGACGGGAGAGGCGGACACGTACCCCGGCCGGCTGATGTGCGCGGAGACACCGACACCGACGCCCGTCACCCGGGCCCGCACCATCGGGATCGGGGAGC
The DNA here is from genome assembly GCF_042895685.1 of Streptomyces sp. NPDC001381. Taxonomy (NCBI): domain Bacteria; kingdom Bacillati; phylum Actinomycetota; class Actinomycetes; order Kitasatosporales; family Streptomycetaceae; genus Streptomyces; species Streptomyces sp. NPDC001381. Next base: position 501,591 of record NZ_JBIAWO010000005.1, read on the forward strand.
TGATCCCCGACACGGCCATCTTGTGCCGCAGTTGACCGGGGGAGGCGTTGGAGCCGACCGCCAGCACCGGGGTGCGGCCGGGGTGCGTGAGCCGGTCCAGCGGCAGCATCAGATCGCCGGCGAGCAGGCCCGACCCGGTCGGCCACACACCCGGATAGGTCAGCGGGTGATCACGCGGCGCGTGAGCCAGCCCCAGCGCCTCCAGCGTACGGAGCTCTCGGCGTTCGTCCATCTCCGTCCAGTCTGCCTCAGCGGCCCCGCAGCGGCTCCGTCTCCGGTCCGCCGAGGCGCCCGCGCGTTCAGTCCGCCGGGGGCAGTTCGCCCGAACCGCGGGCGATGAGCCTGGTGGGCAGCTCGATACGCTCGGGCAGGACCAGGGTGCCCTCCAGCTGCCGGAACAGGCGCTCCGCGGCGGTCCGGCCGAGCGCCGCCGCGTCCTGGGCGACCACGGTCACACCCGGCTGCAGCAGATCGGCCAGCTCCAGGTCGTCGAAGGCCACCAGGGCCACCGCACGGGACTGCTCCGCGAGCACCCGGATCACCGTGACCGTCACCCGGTTGTTGCCCGAGAAGACCGCCGTCACCGGCTCGGGACCGGACAGCATCTCCTCGGCCGCCCTGCGCACCCGGCCCGGATCGGTCGTGCCCAGCGAGACCCAGGCGTCCTCGACCTCGATCCCCGCGTCCTCCATCGCCGTCCGGTAGCCGCGCAGCCGCTCCGCCGCCGTGTGGATGCGCGGCATGTCGCCGATGAAGCCGATCCTGCGGTGCCCGTGCGCGATGAGGTGGGCCACGCCCTCGCGGGCCCCGCCGTAGTTGTCCGACAGCACGCAGTCGGCGTCGATCTGCCCGGCCGGCCGGTCCACGAAGACCGTGGCCACGCCCGCCTTGATCTCCGGCTCCAGATAGCGGTGGTCGTCCCCGGCCGGGATCACCACGAGACCGTCCACCCGCCGGGCGCACAGCGCCAGCGCCAGCTCCTGCTCACGGTCGGGGTCCTCGGCGCTGGAGCCGTTGATCAGCAGCGCGCCGTGCGCGCGGGCCACCTCCTCCACCGCGCGGCTCAGCGGGCCGTAGAACGGGTCCGCGAGGTCCTCCAGGACCAGGCCGATGCTCGCGGTGCGGCCCTTGCGCAGCACCCGCGCGCTGTCGTTGCGGCGGAAGCCGAGCGCGTCGATGGCCTCCTGCACGCGGCGCTCCGTCTCGGGCGTGACCCCCGGCTCGCCGTTCACCACGCGCGAGACGGTCTTGAGTCCGACCCCGGCGCGTGCCGCGACGTCCTTCATCGTGGGACGGTTGCCGTAACGGTTGTCGGGGCGGCGCGGCGTCTCGGGCACGATGCGGTGTCCTGTTCCTGTCGTCCACGGGAGGTACGTCACGCCGCCGCGGGCACCGTGGTGCCGGCGGGGTGGATGAGTCCCTGGGTTTGTATGAGGATGTGGCGTCGAGCATAGAGCCTGGACAACGTTGTCAGATGCGGGAGAGACTGTCCACCGACAAACTCCGGCCACGTCCCCCACCACGGGCCGGCCGGCCCTTTTCCAAGGTTGACGGGGAGAACCGACACTGTGATGCAGACCGACCTCGTGGCCGCGCTCGACATAGGCGGCACCAAGATCGCCGGAGGGCTGGTGGACGGCGACGGCACGATCCTGGTCCGCGCACAGCGGCCCACGCCCGCGCAGGAGGGCGGCGACACCGTGATGGGGGCCGTCGAGGAGGTGCTGAAGGAGCTGACCGCCTCGCCGCTGTGGCCGCGCGCGTACGCCGTCGGCATCGGCAGCGCCGGCCCGGTGGACGCCTCCACCGGCACGGTCAGCCCGGTGAACGTGCCCGGCTGGCGCGACTATCCGCTCGTCGACCGCGTCCGCGCCGCCACCGGGAGTCTGCCGGTCGAGCTGATCGGCGACGGCGTGGCGATCACGGCGGCCGAGCACTGGCAGGGCGCCGCCCGCGGCCATGACAACGCCCTGTGCATGGTGGTCTCCACGGGAGTGGGCGGGGGCCTGGTGCTCGGCGGACGGCTCCACCCCGGTCCCACCGGCAACGCCGGCCACATCGGTCACATCAGCGTCGACCTCGACGGCGACCCGTGTCCCTGCGGGGCGCGTGGCTGCGTCGAGCGCATCGCCAGCGGCCCCCACATAGCCCGTCGCGCCCTGGAGAACGGCTGGCGGCCCGGCCCCGACGGCGACACCTCCGCCGCCGCGGTGGCCGCCGCCGCCCGCGCGGGTGACCCGGTGGCCGTCGCCTCCTTCGAACGCGCAGCCCAGGCCCTCGCCGCCGGCATCGCGGCCACCGCGACCCTCGTCGAGATCGACATCGCGGTGATCGGCGGGGGTGTCGGCAAGGCGGGCGACATCCTCTTCGCGCCGCTGCGCCGGGCCCTCCGCGACTACGCGACCCTCTCCTTCGTCCAGCGCCTGACGGTGGTCCCGGCGCAGATGGGGACGGACGCGGGCCTGGTGGGAGCCGCCGCCGCGGCACTGGCGGGAACGTCGACGGCGGGGGTGTGAGCGGCGCTCCGCGGGGTGCTGCGGGGGTGCTGTGCGGCTTGCGGCGAGTGTTGCTCTGCAGGAACGTTCAGGCGGGGTGGTGCAGGGGTGGGGCGGCGGATCACGGGTCTGCGTATCGGCGTATCTGCGTATCGGCGGGTGCGTGGGTGCGCGGGTCGCTGGTCGGTGGCTCGCGGATCTGTGACTCGTTTGGCGCGCCTTGTGCCGGGCGCCGGGCGCCGGGCGCCGGGGCTGGTGGGCCGCGGACCGGGGGCTGGTCGATCGGTGGGTCGGAGGGCCGGCGGATCCGTGGATGGGCGCATCGGCTGACTCGCGGGTCGGTGGGCGGTGGCTCGCGGACTGGTGGCTCGGCGTGCTGCGCCCGATGCCGGGGGTCCCGTGGGCTGGTGGGTCGCGGACCGGGGGCTGGTCGATCGGTGGACCGGAGGGTCGGCGGATCCGTGGAACGGACGTGTGGGCGGAGTCGCGGGTCGGTGGGCGGTGGCTCGCGGATTGGTGGCTCGGCGTGCTGCGCCCGATGCCGGGGGTCCCCTGGGCTGGTGGGTCGCGGACCGGCGAGCTGGTGGGTCACGGATTGGTGGCTCGCCGTGCTCCCGCGACGCGTCCCGCGGCTGACGGCTCGCGGGATCGGCGCACCGGTCGATCCGCGGCCCAGTGGATCGCGGACCGGTGGGCAGGCATGTCCGAGGACCGCGGACCCAGGGGATCGCGGACCGAAGATCGCGGATCGCGGATCGCGCATCGCGAACCGGCGGACACGCGGACTGGTGGTTCAGCGGGACCGGTGGGGGCGGGGACCGGTGGGGCGACCGGTCGGAGGTGGGGCTGGGGCGTCGCGTGACCTCCGTGGCGTTCGGCCCGTTGGAGTGGGCATGAAGAAGCGCAGCATGCTCGCCATCGCCTCCCTCGCCACCGGCTTCGTCGTCGCGGCCATCACCCCCTCGCACGGCCTGGCCGCCCAGGACCTCGACGAGCTGAACGTCGGTGACACCCTCAGCACGCTCGACCACACCGTCGCCAGTGACAGTCTCGCGATGGACGACGACGCGCTGGGCCAGGGCGGCTGACGGCGGACGCGGGACGCCGAGGGCGCGAGGCCGTGGCACCGCCGCCCCCGCCGGGGGCACCGGTGCCACGGCCTTCGTGCGCCCTCTTCCCCGAACTGGTTTCCGTGGCAGGGTGGAGCGGGCAAGCCACAGGGGGCCAACAGAAGAGGGGGAAATGTGACCGTCGTTTGGATCAACGGCGCGTTCGGTGCGGGCAAGACCACGACCGCACGGGAACTGATCGACCTGATCCCGAACAGCACGCTCTTCGACCCCGAGGTCATCGGCGGAGGGCTCCCGCACCTGCTGCCGCCCAAGCGCCTCGCCGAGGTCGGCGACTTCCAGGACCTGCGGATCTGGCGACGGCTCGTGATCGACACCGCCGCCGCGCTGCTGGGTGAGCTCGGTGGCACCCTCGTCGTCCCCATGACCCTGCTCCGCCAGGAGTACCGTGACGAGATCTTCGGCGGTCTCGCGGCCCGCCGGATACAGGTCCGCCATGTGCTCCTCGCTCCGGCGGAAACGATCCTGCGCGGGCGGATAGCGGGCCGGGAGGTGCCGCCCGACCTCCCCGACGGCGAGATGCGCATCCGCCAGTGGTCCTACGACCACATCGAGCCCTACCGCGCCGCCCTGGCCTCCTGGCTCGCCGCCGACGCCCACCTTGTCGACACCAGCCACCTCACCCCGTACGAGACCGCCGTCCGCGTCGCCGAGGCGGTCGGCACCGGTGCCGTGCCGGCCTGCGACATCGTGCAGACCCCCGAACCCACCGGCGAGACGCTCGCCTCCGGGGTCCTGCTCTTCGACGAGCAGGACCGGGTGCTGCTCGTCGACCCGACCTACAAGCCCGGCTGGGAGTTCCCCGGCGGTGTCGTGGAGCCCGGCGAGGCGCCCGCGCGCGCGGGCATGCGGGAGGTCCTGGAGGAGACCGGGATCCGGCTGGACGACATACCCAGGCTGCTCGTCGTCGACTGGGAGCGGCCGCAGCCGCCCGGCTACGGCGGGCTGCGCCTCCTCTTCGACGGCGGCCGGCTCGACTCGGCGGCCGCCGAGGGACTGCTGCTGCCGGGGCCCGAACTGCGCGGCTGGCGCTTTGTCACGGAGGAGGAGGCGGCCCGCCTCCTCCCTCCGGTCCGCTACGAGCGGCTGCGCTGGGCCCTGCGGGCACGGGAACGCGGAGCGGCCCTCTACCTGGAGGCGGGCATCCCGGTGGGCTGAGCGTGTGCCCTTCGCCGCGCGGCACGGCGGCGTCCGCACCGTGCGCCAGCACCTGCGCGCGGCTCGTCGCCGCCAACTCGGCGGCGCCACCGGCGTGGTCCTCGTGGAAGTGGGTGAGGAGGATCCGCCGCAGGGCTCCGGGCGGGTGTCCCAGCGCCGTGACCGCCCCGGCGATCGCCGTGCCGGAGCCCGGCGGGCCGGTGTCGATCAGCGTCAACTCGTCGCCGTCACGCCAGAGAAAGGCCTGGCCGACCGGGAAGCGGAGCAGGTGCAGGCGGGGGGCAGCTCGACGACGTCCATGGCACGACCGTGGGCAGAGGGCCCCGTCCGTCGGACGGGGCCCTCTGCCCACGGCAGAGCGGCTCAGCTCGCCGCGTAGTTCCGCAGGAACAGCGCCTCGGCCACCGCGAGGCGCTCCAGCTCCTCCGGGGAGACGCTTTCGTTGACCGCGTGGATCTGGGCCTCCGGCTCGCTCAGGCCGATGAGGAGGATCTCCGCGTCCGGGTAGAGGGACGCGAGGGTGTTGCACAGGGGGATGGAGCCACCCTGGCCGGCGTACTGCATCTCCTGACCCGGGTAGGCGACCGCCATCGCCTCGGCCATCGCCGCGTACGCCGGGCTGGTGGTGTCGGCGCTGAACGGCTGCCCCTGGCCGATCTGCTCGGTGCTCACCCGCGCGCCCCACGGCGTGTGCGCCTCCAGGTGCGCCTGGAGCAGCTTCGTCGCCTCGGCCGCGTCCACGCCCGGCGGCACCCGCAGGCTGATCAGCGCGCGGGCGCTCGCCTGCACGGACGGGGTGGCGCCGACGACCGGCGGGCAGTCGATGCCGAGGACGGTCACCGCGGGCCGGGCCCAGATGCGGTCGGCGACCGTGCCGGAGCCGATCAGCCCGACACCGTCCAGGACCTTGGCGTCCTGCCGGAACTGCGCCTCGTCGTACTGCAGACCCTCCCACCGCGCTTCGTCGGTCAGCCCGTCGACGGTGGTCGAGCCGTCCTCGGCCCGCAGCGAGTCCAGTACGCGGATCAGCGCGCCCAGCGCGTCGGGCGCCGCGCCGCCGAACTGCCCCGAGTGCAGGTTGCCCTCCAGGGTGTCGATCTTCACCCGCATCATGGTCATGCCGCGCAGGGTGGAGGTGACGGTGGGCAGGCCGACACGGAAGTTGCCCGCGTCGCCGATCACGACGGTGTCGGCGGTGAGCAGGTCCGGGTGCTGCTCGGCGTACCGCTCCAGACCGCCGGTGCCCTGCTCCTCCGAGCCCTCCACGATCATCTTCACGTGCACCGGGACGCCGCCGTTCGCCTTGAGGGCGCGCAGCGCGAGCAGGTGCATGATGAAGCCGCCCTTGCAGTCGGCGGTACCGCGTCCGTACCAGCGGCCGTCGCGCTCGGTCAGCTCGAACGGCGGGGTGGTCCAGCCGGCCTCGTCCAGCGGCGGCTGCACGTCGTAGTGCGCGTAGAGCAGAACGGTCCGGGCGCCCTCCGGGCCGGGCAGACAGCCGTACACCGACTGGGTGCCGTCGGGCGTGTCCAGCAGTGCCACGTCCTCGAATCCCTCGGCGCGCAGCGCGGCCGTGATCCAGTTCGCGGCGGCCTCGCTCTCGCTCCTGGGGAACTGGTCGAAGTCCGCCACCGACTTGAAGGCCACCAGCTCGGTGAGCTCCGCCTTCGCCCTGGGCATCAGCGAGGCGACGGTTTCGGCGACCGGATTCGACGACATGGGCACGCTCCTTGTGGGTGCGACGTTGTACAGGGTGGCACTGGTCCGTCCGGGGGACCGTGCGAGCGTACGCGCTGCCGGGATGGGGTCGCGTACGCCGCCGATCTTCCCACAGCGGACTGTCATCGGACCGTGACGATCTCCGCCGTAGGATGCGGGGGACAGGTGCGGCAGGCGGCTTGATCGGGAGCAGTAGACCATCGTGAGCAGCGAGAACTCTTCGGCGGACGACGTGCGGCAGGTGTGGGACGTCGTCGTGGTGGGCGCGGGACCCGCGGGGGCTTCGGCCGCCTACGCGGCGGCGGTCGCGGGACGGCGCGTGCTGCTGCTGGAGAAGGCGGAGCTGCCCCGCTACAAGACGTGCGGCGGCGGCATCATCGGTCCTTCACGGGACGCGCTGCCGCCCGGCTTCGAGCTGCCCCTGCGCGACCGCGTCCACGCGGTGACGTTCTCCAACAACGGGCGCTTCACCCGCACCCGCCGCTCCCGGCAGATGCTGTTCGGACTGATCAACCGGCCCGACTTCGACCAGCAGCTGGTCGAACACGCCCAGAAGGCGGGCGCCGAGCTGCGTACGGGCGTCACGGTCACACGGGTCGAGCAGCACGGCTCGGCGGTGCCCGACCGGCGTACCGTCGCGGTCGTCCTCCAGGGCGGCGAGACCGTCCTGGCGCGCGCGGTCGTGGGCGCGGACGGCAGCGCCAGCCGCATAGGAGCGCACGTCGGCGTGAAGCTCGACCAGGTGGACCTCGGCCTGGAGGCGGAGATCCCGGTTCCGGACACGGTCGCCGAGGACTGGAAGGGCCGCGTCCTCATCGACTGGGGCCCGATGCCCGGCAGCTACGGCTGGGTATTCCCCAAGGGGGACACGCTGACCGTCGGCGTGATCTCCGCGCGCGGCGAGGGCGCCGCCACCAAGCGCTACCTGGAGGACTTCATCGGGCGGCTCGGCCTCGCCGGCTTCGAGCCGAGCATCTCCTCCGGCCATCTGACCCGCTGCCGCGCCGACGACTCGCCGCTGTCGCGCGGCCGGGTGCTCGTGTGCGGGGACGCGGCGGGTCTGCTCGAGCCGTGGACCCGCGAGGGCATTTCCTTCGCCCTGCGTTCGGGCCGTCTGGCCGGCGAGTGGGCGGTCCGTATCGCCGAGGCGCACGACGCGGTGGACACCCGCCGCCAGGCCCTGAACTACGCGTTCGCGATCAAGGCGGGCCTCGGCGTGGAGATGGCGGTCGGCAAGCGGATGCTGGCGATCTTCGAGCGCCGTCCGGGTCTGTTCCACGCGGCCCTCACCGGCTTCCGCCCGGCCTGGCGGTCGTTCACCGACATCACCCGGGGCCGGACGTCCCTCGGCGAGCTCGTCCGCACCCATCCGATGGCCCAGCGCGTGCTGACCATGATGGACCGGCGGCAGGAGCCGGCGCCGGCGCCGGAGGCGGAGGACTCCTGAGCGGCGGCCGAGGGGGTCAGCCCTCGACCGTGATCCGGAACACCGGGTGGTCGGGGGCCGCCGCGACGATCTCCTCGTCCGTGGACTTGGCCGTGACCCCCTGGAAGTACTGGTTGACCTCCCAGCCCCACTTCTCCAGGTAGGTCCGCAGCACCGGGAGCTTCTCCTCCTCGGGAAGCTCCACCGCGGTGAACGTGCGGACCTTGCGTCCTACCCGCAGCTCCCCGCCGCCGGCCGCCCGCATGTTGCGCACCCACTGGGAGTGCCCCCGGGCCGAGACCAGGTACTGCGCGCCCTCGTAGGTGTGCGGGTTGACCGGGATGCGCTGCATCTGCCCGCTCTTGCGGCCCCGCACGGACATCTCCGCCGTGCCCGCGATGCTGAGCCCGTGCCGGGCCAGCCACCCGATGACGCTGTTGAGGCGGACGTTGAGCGGGCTGCCCTTGAGGTAGTAAGGCGACGACGACATCGGTGACCCCCAGTCATGGAGAGAGCGGTGCTCTCGCTTGAGTCGAGTGTGCACGACACCGCCGCCCCAAAGCAAGAGCACCGCTCTCTTAAATGTGCACCGCTCTCGAACGTGTGCACTGCTCCGCTTTCATGGGACACTGGCCCCCATGACCAGCACCGCCCGAGGGGCCCGTGCCCGCGCCCGGATCGAAGTCACCGCCGCCATCAAGGAAGAGGCGCGCAGACAGCTGGCCGCCGAGGGCGCGGCCAAGCTCTCCCTGCGGGCCGTCGCGCGCGAGCTGGGCATGGTGTCCTCGGCCCTCTACCGCTACTTCCCGAGCCGTGACGACCTGCTCACCGCCCTCATCATCGATGCCTACGACTCCCTCGGCGAGCGTGCGGAGGCGGCGCACGCCGCCGTCGCCGAGGCCGAGCCGGTCCGGCGCTGGGTGGCGGTGTGCGAGGCGGTACGCGGCTGGGCGCAGGCGCATCCGCACGAGTACGCGCTGATCTACGGCTCACCCGTCCCCGGATACAGCGCTCCCCGCACCACCGTGCCGGCCGCCTCCCGGGTCGGCCTGCTCCTCATCGGCATCGTGCGGGACGCGCACCGCCGGCACGGACTGGAGGTGCCGCTGCTCACGGACGAGCTGGTCCCCGAGGCCGTGCGCATGGCGGGCGATCTCGCCCCCGACCTCCCGCCGGGAGCGGTCACGGCCCTGGTCGCGGCCTGGGCGCAGCTGTACGGCCTCGTCGGCTTCGAGCTGTTTGGGCAGTTCAACCGGGTGGTGGAGGAGCGCGAGCCGTTCTTCCGGCACGCGGTGACCCGGCTCGCCCACGGGGTGGGTCTGCGGTAGCGCCCGCTGCGGAGTCCGTCCGCGGGGCTGTCCGGTCGGTTGGTCCGATGGTCCGCGTGCGGCCGGTCCGTCGGTCCGCCGCCCCGCCGTCCGGACGGGACCGGCCGCGCGGGCAGTACTTCACCGGGAGTACGGACGATCACCTCGCCCGGCGGACGTCCGGCGCGGCCGGTGGCGTCTAGCGTGGCAGCCATGGACGTGGAGCGGGTGCGCGAGGGCGGTGGCCCGTGGCGGGGGCGGGGGCACGGGCCGCCGTGGTCCCGCCGCCGGCCGGGCGGGGAACCGGACGGCGGCCGGTGGCCCTGGCGGTCCACACTGCTGCTGACCGTCCTCGTCCTCGCCGGTTCGGGTTTCGCCGCCCGCGGACAGCGGGGCGAGCGGGCCGGCCTCGACGCCTTCGCCCTCGTTCTGCTGCTCGTCTCCTGCGTGATCCTGCTCTGGCGGCAGCGGCATCCGGTGCCCGTCGTGTTCGGTACGGCGGTCACGGTCGCGCTGTACCTCGGTGCCGGCTATCCGTACGGCCCGGTCTTCCTGACGGTGGCCGTGGCCTGCTTCGCCGCCGTCGTCGCGGGGCACCGCCGGGCCGCCTGGACGGCGCTCGGCCTGCTGTGCGCCGTCCAGCTGCTGGTCGCGCACTGGCTGTACCGGTGGCTGCCCCCGTCCGGGGACCAGCCGGCGTCCTTCGGGCAGGAGATCGTGGTCACGGGCTGGGTCGTCGCCATCGTGGCGGTCGCGGAACTCGCCCGCGCCAGGCGCGAGCAGTGGGCCCGGGAGCGGGCCGAGCGGGCGCAGGCCGCCCGGCGGCGCGCCGACGAGGAACGACTGCGGATCGCCCGCGAACTGCACGACGTCCTCGCGCACAGCCTCTCCGTCATCAACGTGCAGGCGGGTGTCGGCCTCGCCCTCCTCGACACCGACCCGGAACAGGCGCGTACCGCGCTCACCACCATCAAGTCCGCCAGCAAGGAGGCGCTCGGCGAGGTGCGCCAGGTGCTCGACACGCTCCGCGCGCCGGGAGAAGCGCCCCGCGCCCCGGCGCCCGGCCTCGACCGGCTCCCCGAGCTGGTGGAACAGGCGGCGCGCGCCGGGCTGACGGTCCGGGTGGCGGGGGAACCACCGCGACTGCCTCCCGGTACGGACCTCGCCGCCTTCCGTATCGTCCAGGAGGCCCTCACCAACGTCGTCCGCCACTCGGGCTCGCGGGACGCACGCGTGCGGCTCGACCGGGCGGGCGGGACGCTACGGCTCCGTATCGACGACGACGGACCGGCGACCGGCGCCGACGCGGGAGGCGGCGGGAACGGTCTCGCCGGGATGCGGGAGCGGGCCGCGGCGCTGGGTGGCACGATCGAGGCGGGGCCGCGCCCCGACGGCGGCTTCAGCGTGCTCGCCGTGCTCCCGGTGCGGGCGAAGGCGACCGGCGAGGCGGGGGAGGACCGGTGATCCGCGTACTGCTGGCCGACGACCAGTCGCTGGTCCGCGCAGGGTTCCGGGCCCTGCTCGACGCGCAGACGGACATCGAGGTGGCCGGGGAGGCCGCCGACGGCGAGGAGGCGGTGCGCAGGGTCCGTGAACTGCGCCCGGACGTCGTCCTGATGGACATCCGCATGCCCCTCCTCGACGGGCTCGCGGCCACGCGCCGCATCACCGCGGACGAGGCGCTCGCGCGGGTGAGGGTGGTCATGCTCACGACCTTCGAACTCGACGAGTACGTCTTCGAGGCGATCCGCTCCGGTGCCTCCGGCTTTCTGGTCAAGGACACCGAGCCGGACGAACTCCTGCGTGCGGTGAGGGCCGTGGTGGCCGGGGACGCGCTGCTCTCGCCGGGTGTGACGCGCCGCCTCATCGCCGAGTTCGCGGCCCGTTCCAAGGAGCCGGCCGCGACGGACGAGTTGAGCCGGCTCACGGAACGCGAGCGGGAGGTGATGGCGCTGGTCGGCATCGGCCTGTCGAACGAGGAGATCGCCCGGCGCCTGGTCGTCAGCCCCCTCACCGCCAAGACCCACGTCAGCCGCGCCATGGTCAAAGTGGGCGCCCGCGACCGGGCCCAACTGGTCGTCCTGGCCTACGAATCGGGCTTGGTACGACCGGGCTGGCTGGGCTGAGCCGAGCGGGTGAAACGCACGAGCACGCTCACCACGCGGACCGCGAACAGCGCGGGCGCCACCGTCAGACCCGCCCGGATCAGCAACCACTCCAGCCTGTCCGGGAGTTGAAAGAGCAGCGCAGGTCCGGCCACCGTGCCGAACACGACCGCCGCCGCGAACGCCGCGCTGAGCAGCGCGTAGCCGATCTCGACGGTGATCGCGTCCCGCTCGTGCTGTGTGCGTCGTCCCCCGGAACCGCCCATCCGGCGATGGTCGCAGCCGTGCGCCCGGCGAGGCAACCAGCCCCGCCGGGCGCACGGTCGGGGTTCCCGCTAGTCGTGGACCGGTACGCGTTCCGCCTTTGCCTCCTCCGGGGTGGACCGGGCGACCACGACCGAGGTCCGGTCTCGTCGGGGGCGCAGGCCGGGCAGGGTGATGAGGAGGCCCGCGGCGGCGATCGCCGTCACGACCGCGAGACCGGGGCGGTAGCTGTCCAGGACGGCCTGGGGGGTGGGGTCGGCCGGGGCGCCCGCGGTGACCACCGCCGTGACGACGGCCAGGAAGATCGCGCCGCCCACCTGCACCGAGGTGTTGAGCAGGCCGGACACCATGCCCTGCTCGTGGTCGGCCACTCCGTTGGTGGCCTGGATGTTGAGCGAGGGGAACACCAGCGCGCAGGCCGCGCCGATCAGCAGCATCGACGGCAGGATCACGGCCGCGTACACCGGGTCGAGGTCGACGCGCAGGAACAGGGCGTACCCGGCGACCATGAGGGCGAAGCCGGCCGCGATCAGCCGGGGCGTGCCGAACCGGTCCACGACGGAGCCGACCTTGGTGGAGGAGATCGCCACCAGCGCGCCCGCCGGCAGGAAGGCGAGGGCCGTGTGCAGGGCCGACCAGCCGAGCAGCGACTGCATGTAGAGCGTGGCCAGGAACTGGAAGCCGACGTACGACCCGAAGAAGGCCATCGCGCCGAGCTGGGCGCGGATCTGGCTGCCGGAGCGCAGCACCCCGAGCCGGATCAGCGGACCCGCCGAGCGCCGCTCGACCAGGACGAAGACGGTCAGCAGGACGGCGACGGCGAGGAAGGACAGCAGGGTGCGGGCGGAGGCCCAGCCCGCCTGCGGCGCCTGGACGACCGTGAAGACCAGCAGCAGCATCGACACGGTACCGAGGACGGCGCCGGGGACGTCGTAGCCGTTGTGCTCGCGTTCGCGCTCGCTGCGCGGCAGCAGCCTCAGGCCCGCGACCAGGGCGACGAGGGCGATCGGCGCGGGCAGCAGCATGGTCAGCCGCCAACTGGCCTCCGTGAGCAGGCCGGAGAGGACCAGACCCATGGAGAAGCCGGTGGCGGCGCAGGTGGTGTAGATCGACAGGGCGCGGTTGCGCAGCGGGCCCTCCGGGAACGTCGTCGTGATGATCGACAGTCCGGCCGGGGCGGTGAAGGCCGCGCTGAGGCCCTTGATGAAACGGCTGGCGATCAGCAGCGGGCCCGAGTCGACGAGTCCGCCGAGCAGCGAGGCGAGCGCGAAGACACCGAGGGCGACCAGGAAGACCTGGCGGCGGCCGAGCAGGTCGGCGGTGCGGCCGCCGAGGAGCAGCAGCCCGCCGTAGCCGAGGATGTAGCCGCTGACGATCCACTGCAGCGTCGAGGTGGACAGCTCCAGGTCGGAGCCGATGGACGGCAGGGCCACGCCGACCATCGACACGTCCAGCGCGTCCAGGAACATCGCGGCGCACAGCACCAGCAGGGTGCCCCACAACCGGGAGGTCCAGCGCCCCTCGGGCACGCCGGACACGGGTGAGATGAGCGGAGAGGTCATGGCGACGACACTACATGCGTATGCATCCAATGCAAATGCATTTAATTCCGATGCAACAATGCCTGTTCTCTGCTACGGTGCGGGCCATGGCGGCGAAGAAGGGTGAGGCCGGAAGAACCGAGCAGGCGCTGGCCGAGCGCTGGCGGGGCATACTCGCCCTGCACGCCCGCACCCAGTGCGAACTCGACCGCGCGCTGCACCGGCACGGGCTGTGCGGCAGCGACTTCGAAGTGCTCGACGTGCTCGCCGGGCCCTCCTCGGCGGACGGCTCGTGCAGCTACCGCGTCCAGGAGATCGCCGAGCGGGTCCACCTCAGCCAGAGCGCGCTCTCCCGGCTGGTCGCCCGGCTGGAGAAGGACGGTCTCGTGGAGCGCGGGATGTGCGCCGAGGACCGCCGGGGCGTCCGGGTCGCGCTCACCGGCAAGGGGCGCGCGCTGCACGGCGACGTCCTGCCGCTGCAGCGCGCGGTCCTGACCCGGATGCTGGCCGAGCCGGACGCCGGCGTCACGTGATGGCGGACTTCTCCCGCCACAGCTCCGCGAGTGCCGCGTCCCCGGTGACGGCGGGGAACGGCAGCCGGTTCCACAACGCCAGATAGAGCGGCGCCGCAGGTCCCGCGATCTCGCAGTCGGCCTTCCCGTCGGCGGTCCGCTCCGTCGCGGGCGGCTCGGGGGACAGGCGTACGGTCCACACGGCGTCCTCCGTCAGATCCGTCGCCCGCACCCGCAGGACCCGGGGCTCCTCGATGCGCACCCGGCTCCTGGGCCGGGCGTGGAAGCCGCTCAGCAACTCGTCGATGCCGTCGGCGGCGAAGGCCGCGGGCAGGCTCTCGGCGCTCTCCCGCGGTGTGCGGCCCAGCGCCGACTCCGCGTCCACGCGGTGCACCGCCGTCTCGTGCGCCTGACGCCTGGCCCAGAACGCCAGCGGCGACGGAGCGGGCAGGAAGTGCCAGCACTCGGTGTCCGGCGGTGCGGTGGTGAGGGTGTCGACCAGCCCGCGGTGCCCCTCGCGGAACCACTCCAGCAGCTCGGCGCCGTCGAGGTCGGGCAGGCCGGCGCCGGGGTGGGGCTCGCTGCGGCCCTCGGCCACGAACGACCTCGCCCAGCGGTGCACCATGCCCGTGTGCCGCAGCAGGTCCCTGACCTGCCAGTCCGGGCAGGTCGGCACCTTGGCCTCGGGGCCCGCCCCGGCTGCCGCGTCGGCGAGCGACCGGCCTTCCCGGTCGAGGATGTGAACGAACTCGGCAGTGTCCATGCGGGTGAGTCTGCCGGATGGAGCGCGGTCCAACGGCTGCATTTGTCGCTCGGCGCCCCGCTCGCCGCCCGACGCCGGGCTGTCCCTCGCTCGTTCAGGCCGTCCGCCGCGCACCGAAGCCGATCAGCGCGGCCAGCCCCGCCAGGACGGCCACGCTGGTCAGGGCGGCGGGCAGCGAGAACCACTCGGCCATGAAGCCGATGGCGGGCGGCCCGAGGAGCATGCCGCCGTAGCCGAGGGTGGAGGCGACGGCGACCCCGCCGGGGCCCGCCAGAGCGCCCGCGCGTTCGACCGCCACCGGGAAGAGGTTGGCCAGGCCCAGCCCCGTGACCAGGTAGCCCAACAGCGCCGCCCACAGCGCCGGGGCCAGCGAGCCGAGCAGCATCCCGGCCGCCGCGACGGCACCGCCGGCCACCAACGTCCGGGTGCGGCCGAGCCGTTCGAGGAGGGTGGTGCCGGTCAGCCGGCCGACGGTCATGGCGAGCGCGAACCCCGCGTAGCCGAGCGCGGCGGCTCCGGCCGAGGTGCCCAGGTCCTGTCGCAGGTGCAGCGCGCCCCAGTCGGCGAGGGCGCCTTCGCCGTAGGCCGTGCACAGCGCGATGAGACCGAAGACGAGGACGGGACGGCGGGAGCGCGGATCGGGCCGGCGGGAGCGGGGGCCGGGACGGCGGGTGACCGTTTCCGGGGACGGCGCCGGCGATTCCGCCGGGGCGGGCGGCGCCTGACGCAGCAGCGCCGGTCCCGCGACGGCGGTGACGAGCAGGCCGACGATTCCGAGGCCGAGCAGATGGCGGGTGGGAGACAGGGATCCGGCGACGAGCGCGCCGAGTCCGGCGCCGATCATGCCGCCCAGGCTGAACGCGGCGTGGAAGGTGGGCATGACCGGCCTGCGCAGTGCCGCGACCAGATCGACGGCGGCGC
Organism: Streptomyces sp. NPDC001381; assembly: GCF_042895685.1. Lineage (NCBI taxonomy): Bacteria > Bacillati > Actinomycetota > Actinomycetes > Kitasatosporales > Streptomycetaceae > Streptomyces > Streptomyces sp. NPDC001381. Next base: position 516,932 of record NZ_JBIAWO010000005.1, read on the forward strand.
TGTTGAAGGCCACGTTGATCCCGCCGTACGCGCTGCCGAACACGAAGAGGACGGCGCCGAGGGCGAGGGCGGAGTGCGTGAGCGGGGGCAGGGTGACGCCGAGGGAGAGCAGGACGGCGCAGAACACCGTGATCCGGTGGCTGCCGTGGCGGCGGCAGAGGCGCCCGGTGAGGATCATCGTGACGACCGCTCCCGCGGAGACGCCGAGGAGGGCGAGACCGAGGGTGCCGGCCGAGGCGCCGGTCTGCTCCTTGATGGCGGGGATGCGCACGACCCAGCCGGCGAACACGAAGCCGTCCAGGGCGAAGAAGGCGGTGAGGGCGATCCGGAGGCGGGTGAGGGACGGGCCCGGCACGGCGTTGTGCGTTCGGGCTTTGTTTATTTGCGGCACAAACTCAGGCTAGGGGGGTGGCCGGGGGAGGACAAGGACGCCCGTCGCCCGCGACCCGTCGAGGACGTCCGGCGCCGGCCTCGGTGAGAGCGGCGGCTCCGGTGTACGCCCCCCCGCCCGCCCGGTGTTTGTAAAGTGGCCTCACCAGTCCAGGAGACTCCAGAACCTGCGAGGTACACCCGAACCATGCCGACCGAAACGTTTGAGTTCCAGGTAGAGGCCCGTCAGCTCCTCCAGTTGATGATCCACTCGGTCTACTCGAACAAGGACGTCTTCCTGCGCGAGCTCGTGTCCAACGCCTCCGACGCGCTGGACAAGCTGCGCCTCGCCAAGCTGCGGGACGACACGCTCGACGCCGACGTCTCCGACCTGCACATCGAGATCGACACCGACCCCGAGGCCCGTACGCTCACCGTGCGGGACAACGGGATCGGGATGTCGTACGACGAGGTCGGACAGCTGATCGGCACGATCGCCAACTCGGGTACGGCGCAGTTCGCCCAGGAACTGCGCGAGGCCCAGGACGCGGGCAGCGCCGAGGGGCTCATCGGGCAGTTCGGCGTCGGCTTCTACTCCGGCTTCATGGTGGCGGACGAGATGACCCTGCTGACCCGGCGCGCCGGGGAGAGCCAGGGCACCCGCTGGTCCTCGCGCGGTGAGGGCACGTACACGCTGGAGAGGGTCGACGGCGCGCCGCAGGGCACCTCGGTGACCCTGCATCTGAAGCCGGCGGACGACGAGGACAAGCTGCACGACTACACCTCCGACTGGACGATCAGGGACATCGTCAAGCGGTACTCGGACTTCATCACCTGGCCGATCAGGACGGTCCCCAAGAAGGGCGAAGGCGACAGCGCCGCCGAGCCCGAGACGCTCAACTCGATGAAGGCCCTGTGGGCGCGCTCGCGCGAGGAGGTGTCCGACGACGAGTACCACGAGCTGTACAAGCACATCAGCCACGACTGGCGGGAACCGCTGGAGACCGTCCGGCTCCAGGCGGAGGGCACCTTCGAGTACCAGGCCCTGCTGTTCCTGCCCTCGCACGCCCCGCACGACCTCTACACCCAGGGCTACCGGCGCGGTGTGCAGCTGTACGTGAAGCGCGTCTTCATCATGGACGACTGCGAGGCGCTCCTGCCGCCGTACCTGCGCTTCGTCAAGGGCGTGGTCGACGCGGCGGACCTCTCCCTGAACGTCTCCCGCGAGATCCTCCAGCAGGACCGCCACATCAGGATGATGCAGCGCCGGCTGACCAAGAAGGTCCTGTCCACGGTCAAGGACATGAGGGAGACCGCCCCGGAGCGGTACGCCACGTTCTGGCGGGAGTTCGGCTCCGTCCTGAAGGAGGGGCTGCTCACCGACGCAGACAACCGCGACACCCTCCTCGCCGCCGCGTCCTTCGCGACCACCCACGCCGACGACGAGCCGACCACGCTCAAGGCCTACGTGGAGCGGATGAAGGACGGCCAGGAGGACATCTACTACCTCACCGGCGAGTCCCGCGAGAGCATCGAGAACTCCCCGCACATGGAGGCGTTCCGCGCCAAGGGCATCGAGGTCCTGCTGCTCACCGACCCCGTCGACGAGGTGTGGGTCGACGTGGTGGGCGAGTTCGAGGGCAAGCGGCTGCGGTCCGTGGCCAAGGGTGAGGTCGACCTCGGCACCGAGGGCGACGAGAAGAGCGACGGCGAGAAGGAGAAGCAGGGCGAGGAGTACGCCGGTCTGCTCGCCTGGATGCGGGAGCAACTGGCCGACGACGTCAAGGAGGTGCGCCTGTCCTCGCGTCTCACCGTCTCCCCGGCCTGCATCGTCTCCGACACCGGCGACCTCACCCCCGCCCTGGAGAACATGTACCGCGCGATGGGGCAGGAGGTGCCCAAGGCGCAGCGGATCCTCGAACTCAACCCCGGCCACCAGCTCGTGAAGGGCCTGAACCAGGCCTACAAGGACCGTGAGGACCGCACCGAGCTCACCGGGACCGCCGAGCTGCTGCACGGCCTCGCGGTACTCGCCGAGGGCGGCCGGCCGAAGGACCCCGGGCGGTTCGTGAAGCTGGTGGCGGACCGCCTCGAGCGCGCGCTGTAGCCGTCGTCGCGGGATTCCGGGCAGGGAGCGCCCCCTGCCCGGAATCTTCACGTCCCGAGCACCAAAAGTTCTAGTTGGTTGACTCAATCAACTGGGCCTACCATGCTGCGCAGTCGTGCAGGCTCGCATCCCCCCACGGAGGCCCGACCATGTCCCGAGCGCACCCGACGCCCCCAGGAACGGGGGAGGTTGACGGGCGACGGGCCAACCTCGTCGTCGCGGTGCTGGCCTTCGGCGGGATCGTCGTCCCGCTCACGCAGACGCTGGTGATCCCGATCGTCCCGGAACTGCCCGAACTGCTGGACGCGTCGGCCTCGGACGCGGCCTGGGCGGTCACCGCCACTTTGTTCGCCGCCGCCGTCGCCGCCCCGGTCATGGGACGGCTCGGCGACATGTACGGCAAGCGGCGCATGCTGCTGGTCGGCCTGGTGGCGCTGGTCGCGGGATCCGTCACCGCCGCCCTCAGCGACACGCTCGCCCCGATGCTCGTCGGCCGGGCCCTGCAGGGTCTCGCCTTCGGTGTCGTCCCGCTCGGCATCGGCATCATGCGCGACGAACTGCCCACCGGACGGCTCGGTTCGGCGACCGCGCTGATGAGTGCCTCCCTCGGCGCAGGCGGCGCCCTCGGTCTGCCCGCCGCCGCGCTCGTCGTGGACCACTTCGACTGGCATGCGCTGTTCTGGACGTCCGCAGCGCTGGGTGTCCTCGCCACCGTGCTCGTCCCCCTGACCGTGCCGGAGTCGGCAGTGCGCGGGGGCGGCCGCTTCGACGTCGTGGGCGCCCTCGGTCTGGCCGCCGGGCTGGTCTGTCTGCTGCTGGGCATGTCCAAGGGCGGCGACTGGGGCTGGCGGAGCACCACCACGCTCGGTCTGTTCGCCGCCGCGATCGTGGTCCTCCTCCTGTGGGGCCTGTTCGAACTGCGCGTCGGGGAACCCCTGGTGGACCTGCGGACCAGCGCGCACCGCCAGGTGCTGGTGACGAACCTCGCCTCGACGGCGTTGGGGTTCTCCGTGTTCGTGATGTCCCTGGTCCTTCCCCAGCTCCTGCAGTTGCCTGAGGCGACGGGCTATGGCCTCGGCAGGTCGCTGCCGTCCACCGGACTGCTCCTGGCCCCCACGGGCCTGGTCATGATGGCCACGGCGCCGGTGTCCGCGCTGCTGTCCAGGGCGCGGGGCCCGAAGCTGACCCTGATGCTCGGCGCGGTGACCATGGCCGCCGGGTACGGGCTCGGCATCGTGCTGATGGACGCCGTGTGGGAGCTGGTGCTGGTCTCGTGCGTCATCGGCGCGGGCACCGGCTTCGCCTACGGTGCCATGCCCGCGCTCGTCATGGGCGCGGTGGACTCTGCGGAGACGGCCGCCGCGAACAGCCTCAACACCCTGATGCGGTCCATCGGCACGTCGACCGCGACTGCCGTGGCCGGGGTGATCCTGGCGCGGACGACCACCCCCTTCGGCGCTGCCGTCCTGTCGTCCGAGAACGGGTTCAAGGTGGTCATGGCGGTCGGCTCCGGGGCGGCCGTTCTGGCGCTGCTGGTCGCGGCGTTCATCCCGCGGCAGGAGACGACCGATGGCGCCGGCCTGGCGGAGGGGGCGGAGGGGGCGGGGGAGGCTGCGAGGGAAGCCGCGAGAGAGGCCGCGCTGTCGGCGGGAGCGGACGCGCGGGCCGTGGCCGGAGGCGACGAGTGGGCCGCGGTCGGAGCGGAGGCGCGCGCCCCGGTCGGAGTGGGTGAGCGGGCTGCGGTCGGAGGCGACGAGTGGACCGGGGGCGGAGCGGAGGCGCGCGCCCTGGTCGGAGTGGGTGAGCGCGCTGCGGTCGGAGTGGACGAGCGGGCTGCGGTCGGAACGGGTATGGGGACGGTGGCGGTGGGTTCGGGTGCATCGGCGGTGGCAGTGGGGCCGGACGAGCGGGTGGTGGTCGGTGCTGTCCAGCGGAGGGCCGGACAGGAGGGGCGGGCCGCGGGCGCCGGACGGGGCGAGCGGGCGTCCGGGGCCGGGTCGGACGGGTGGGGTGCCTCCGGACCGGGGGAGCGGGGCCTGGTGGGAATGGGCCAGCGGGCCGGGGCCTGGGCGGATGGGCGACGTGTGGGGGCGGGAGCGGAGCAGCGGGGCGTGACCGGATCGGAGGAGCGGGGTGTGGTCGGAGCGGACGAGCGGGCCGGGATCTCGGCGGATGGGCGAGGTGTGGGTGCGGGACCGGGAGCGGAGGAACAGGGCGTGACCGGGTGGGGTCCGGCCGGGCCGGGCGGGCTGGGCGCGCGGGGTGTGGGAGCCGGAGCGGATGCGCCGGCCGCGGGGGCCGGAGCGGACCGTCTGGCCGCAGGGGCCGGAGTGGACGAGCGAGCCGTTGGTGCCGCCGTCGCCGTCCCGCTGGCTCGGGCGGTCGCCGAACTGGTCGCGGCGGTGCCCGGGCTCGCCGACGGTGAGCCGGGCGGCGGCGGGCGGCCGGTGCGCGGGCAGGTGCGGGGTGCGCAGAGCGCGCCGGTGGCCGGGGCCGCGGTGACGCTGATCTCGCTGGGCGGGCGGCAGTTGGGGCGCGCGGTCACCGGCCCCGACGGCTCCTACGCCGTCGAGGCACCCGGCGAGGGCACGTACGTGCTGATCATCGCCGCCGACGGCCATCAGCCGCAGGCGACGACCGTCGTGGTGGGGGCGACGCCGGTGACGTACGACGTGCTGCTCGTCGGTGGCAGCGGGCTCGCCGGAGTGGTGCGCTCCGCCGGTGGCGGGGCGCCGGTCGCCGCGGCGGTGGTCGTCGTCACGGACGTGCGCGGGGACGTCCTGGCCAGTGTGCGGACCTGCGCCAGGGGCGAGTTCGCGGTGACGGACCTGGCGCCGGGACCGGTGACCGTCGTGGTCGGTTCGCCCGGACACCGGCCGGTGGCGCTGCCCGTGGAGATCGGTGCCACCGGCGTCACCCGGATCGCCGTCGAGCTGCGGCCCGGCGCCCGCGTCCGGGGCAGGGTGCGCGGCGCGGGCGCTCCCCTGGGCGACGCGCGGGTGACCCTGGTGGACACCGCCGGGAACGTCGTCGCCTCCACGACCACCGGGGCCGACGGGGCGTACGCCTTCGCCGACCTGGACGGCGGCCAGTACACGGTCATCGCGACCGGCTACCCGCCCCGGGCGACCGGGATCAGCCTCGCCGGCGGCGACGTCGACGACCACGACATCGAACTCACCCACGCCGGCGGCTAGTTCACGCACCGCCCTTCGAGCGGACCGGCATCCGCCCCACTCGGGTGCCGGTCCTTCTTCCCGGAATCCGACGCCGGTGTCCCTGAGAACCCCCCGGCCCCGCGCGGCCTGCACGGCGGCAGCAGCGCCAGACACCGCCCGCCCGACGACCGCCGTCACCCCGCCCACCGGCAGCCGAACGGCGCCGTGGACGCGCCGGGAGGCGAAGCCGGCCGTCACGACGAGAAGTGCTCCGGCGCGGCCGGCCCGGCCGGGGCGGCACCGCGCACACCCGCGGGCTCACCTCCACCCCGCTGTCCGCCCAGGCCGCCCGCGCCGCGGCGATCCACGGCTCCCCGCGCGCGCCACGCCCCGCGGCCGCCTGACGCGCCGGTCACGCGCGGGCCCGCGTTCCGGCCCCGCCCGGTGACCGCCCGGCCTTCCCGGGATCAGACGACGACGACCCGCAGCCCCGCCTCCTCGTACCGCCGGACCGTCCCCGTGTCGGCCGCCGCGTCCGTGACCAGGGTGTCCACCGCGTCCGTCGCGCAGATCCGGGCGAACGCCCGCCGCCCCAGCTTGCTGGAGTCGGCGGCCACCACGACCCGCTCGGCGCGCTCGCACAGCATCCGGTTGACCGCCGCCTCGGCCTCGTCGTGCGCGGCGGCGCCGTCCGTCACATCGAAGGCCACCACCCCGAGCACCGCCACATCGAGCGTGATCTGCCCCAGCACCCCGTCCGCCAGCGGCCCGACCAGCTCGTACGACTGCGCCCGCGCCACCCCGCCCGTCACCACGATCTTGAACTGGGGTCGTACGGCGAGCTCGGTGGCGATGTTCAGGGCATTGGTGACCACGGTCAGCGCCGGTGCGCCGGACGTCAGATCGCCGCGCACGGCCAGCGCCCGCGCCACCTCCGTCGTCGTCGTGCCCCCGGTCAGTCCGACCACCTCGCCCGGCGCGACCAGATCCGCGACCGCCTGCGCGATCCGCTGCTTCTCGGAGGCGCGCCGGGCCGTCTTGTAGCGCAACGGCAGCTCGTACGACACCCCGTGCACCACCGCGCCACCCCGCGTGCGCACCAGCATCTGCTGCTCGGCCAGCCGGTCGAAGTCACGCCGGATCGTCGCGGCCGACACCGCCAGCTCCGCCGCCGCCTCCTCCACGTCCAGCCGGCCGCGCTCGGCCAGCAGCTCCAGCAGCGCCATCCAGCGGGCGTCGCGTGACATCGGCGTTCTCCGTTCGCATGCTTGAAGTTGTTCGAAAGCAGCCTCTATCTTGCAGGAACAATCACCGTCGGGGAGAGGTGGGGCATGACCCACGTCGAGGACGAGCTGACCGGCCAGCCCGAGTGCTGGACCCGGGCCGCGAGCGAAGCCGCCCGGTACCAGCGGGAGTTGCCGGCCCCGGGGGAGAGGGTCGCGATCGTCGGCTGCGGCACCTCCTTCTTCATGGCCCAGGCGACGGCCGCCCTGCGCGAGGGCGCGGGACAGGGCGAGACGGACGCCTTCCCCGCCTCCGAGTTCCCCCGCCACCGCCCCTACGACCGGGTCCTCGCCCTCACCCGCTCCGGCACCACCACCGAGGTGCTCGACCTGCTTGCGCGCCTCAGGGGACGCACCCGCACCACCGCCGTCACCGCCGACCCGCACACCCCGGTCAGGGGAGCCGCCGACGAGGTCGTCGTCCTCGACCACGCCGACGAACTCTCCGTCGTGCAGACCAGGTTCGCGACCACCGCGCTCACCCTGCTGCGCGCCCACCTCGGTCTGCACACCGACGCCGTCGTCGCCGACGCCCGCACCGCGCTCACCGAACCACTGCCAGAAGGCCTGGTGGAATGCGGCCAGTTCACCTTCCTCGGCCGAGGCTGGACGGTGGGGCTGGCGAACGAGGCGGCCCTGAAGCTGCGCGAGGCCGCACTGTCCTGGACCGAGGCGTACCCCGCCATGGAGTACCGGCACGGCCCCCTCAGCGTCAGCACCACCGGCACCGCCACCTGGATGATCGGTGAGGCACCCGACGGCCTGGCCCAACAGGTGCGCGGAACCGGGGCGTTGTGGGTGCACGGCACCCTCGACCCGCTCGCCGAACTGATCCGCGCCCAGCGCCTGGCCGTGGCCGTGGCCGCGGCCCGGGGGCTCGACCCGGACCGGCCCCGCCACCTCACCCGCTCCGTGATCCTCTGACCGGACGACCAGGAGCCGCCGTGCCCCTCACCACCACCCGCGCGCTGGTCACCCGTGCCCGCGCGGCCCGCACCGCCGTCGCCGCCTTCAACATCATCACGCTGGAACACGTCGAGGCCGTCCTCACCGGCGCCGAGACCGCCGGCGCGCCCGTCGTCCTCCAGGTCAGCGAGAACGCCGTCAGGTTCCGCCGCGGCCGGCTGCTCCCGCTCGCCCGCGCCGCCGTCACCGCCGCCGAACGGGCCGCCGTACCCGTGGCGTTGCACCTCGACCACGTCCAGAGCGATCCCCTGCTCCGCCAGGCCGCCGACGCCGGCTTCAGCTCGGTGATGTACGACGCCTCCCGGCTGCCGTACACCGAGAACCTCGCCGCGACCCGCGCGGCCGTCGACTGGGCCCACTCCCAAGGCCTGTGGATCGAGGGTGAGCTGGGGGAGATCGGCGGCAAGGGAGCACATGCGCCCGGTGCCCGCACCGACCCCGCGGAGGCCTCCGCCTTCGTCGCCGGCTCCGGTGTGGACGCGCTGGCCGTCGCCATCGGCAGCGTCCACGCGATGACCACGCGCACCGCCGCCCTCGACCACCGTCTGCTCGCCCGCCTCGCCGCGGCCGTCGACGTGCCTCTCGTCCTGCACGGCTCGTCCGGGGTCCCCGACGACCAGCTGACCGCCGCCGTCACCGGCGGCATCGCCAAGGTCAACGTCGGCACCGCCCTCAACCTGGCCATGACCGAGGCGGTCAGGGGGTTCCTGGACGCGCATCCCACGGTGGTCGACCCACGCCGCTATCTGAGCGCGGGACGGGAGGCGATGGCGGGCACGGTGGAGCGGACCCTCCGCCTGCTCACCCCCTCCTGACCGCCCTCAGGACCACGAACTTCGGGTCCCCGGCGACCAGTTCGCAGTGACCGAACAGTCGCTTCAGCTTCACGTGGTAACCCAGATGCCGGTTGCCCACCACCCACAGCTCGCCGCCCGGCCGCAGCACGCGCCGCGCTCCGCTGAACATCCGCCACGCCGTCGCGTCCGTCGTCGCCTGGTGGGAGTGGAACGGCGGGTTGTTCAGCACCACGTCCACGCTGGCGTCCGGTACGCCGGTCAGCCCGTCGCCGACCCGGAACTCGGCGTGTCCCGGCACCCCGTTCGCCTTGTACGTCGCCTCCGCCGAGGCCACCGCCTGGAACGACTCGTCCGTGAACAGCACCTCCGCCTCCGGGTTGGCCAACGCCACCGCCGTACCGACGATGCCGTTGCCGCAGCCCAGGTCGACGACCCTGCGCGTGCCGGACGTCTCCGGCAGGTGCTTCAGGAAGAACCGGGTGCCGATGTCCAGCCGGTCGGCGCAGAACACCCCCGCGTGGTTGACGACCGGACGGCCGGAGAGCGCGCCGACGTCGCCCGGAAGGTCGTAGGAGTACGGCCACGGGTTGGCGGGGCGGTGGAGCGCCGGGTCCGGGGTGCAGAAGACCAGCCGTGCCTTCTGCCGGGCCAGCGAGGTACGGGTCGGGCCGAGGATTCCCTCGAACAGCTTCAGCGTGGAGGTGTGGATCTCCTTCACCATTCCGGTGCCGATCACGACCGTGCCCGGGTGCACGGCGGGCGCCAGCCGCAGCAACTGGTCCTCCAGGAGCGCGAGGCTCTTCGGCACCCTGACCAGGAGCACGTCGACCCGTTCGGGCACCGGGTCCTGGGTGGTGAGCAGCCGGACGGAGCCGGTCTCGACACCGGCCCGCGCGAGGTTCGCCCGGGTCGCCTCCTGCCCCAGCCAGGAGTCGGTGATCTGCACCGGGCGGTGCGCCGCGAGCGCCGTGACCAGCGCGCCCCAGCGGTCGCCCAGCACCACGACCGTGCCGGACAGGGGAACGTCCTGCTCGGCGAGGTGGCGGAGCAGGTACACGTCGGAGGCGTCCCAGGCACGCAGCCTGTCGCGCGGATCCTCGGGGAAGCGGGCCAGGGCGACCTCGCCCCACGGCGTCGTCATACGGTCGTTCATGGTGCCCCCAGGCTAGCCGAGCCGCAGATCAGGCCGGGTGCCGGTCCCGAGGGGAGGATGGGGTCAGGGACGGCGAGCCCCGCGCGTGCGGCGGTCCGTCACGGCCGGCGCAGACCAGGGCGCCGCGCACCCCGCCGGGAGCGGGGCCGAAGGAGCCGGGTCCGGCCGGGCGGCCGGAGACGACCCCGCGGGTCGGCGGCCTGCCCGGCGCCACCCGACGAACGGATCATGGGAGACTCCCCCTCATGAGCGGCAAGGCGGACCCCCGGCCGGCGGGGGAAGGGACCACCTCGAGGGCGCGGTTGGACCGGGGGCGCGGCGCGCTCGGGCCCGCGTTGGAGCTCGTGCACACCGGGCGGGCGCCCACCCGCGCGGTGCTCACCGCGGAACTGGGCGTCACCCGCGCCACGGCCGGCGCGGTCGCCGCGGAGCTGGAGGCGCTGGGGCTGATCCGGGTGGACGCGCGGCCCGGTGCCGCCGCCGGTGCGCAGGGGCGGCCCTCGCACCGGCTCGAAGTCGCGGAGGAGGGCCCGGTCGCCCTGGCCGCACAGGTGCACGCCGACGGGTTCCGGGCCGCGCTGGTCGGCCTCGGCGGGCGGATCGTCGCCACCACGCCCAGCTGCGAGACGGTGGACGCCGATCCGGCGAAGGTGCTCGGCGCCGCCGTGGACGCCGGCGCGGAACTGCTGCGGCGGACCGGCCGCCGGTGCGTGGGCGCCGGGCTCGCCGTACCGTCCGCCGTCGCCGAACCCGAGGGCCTGGCACTGAACCCCCTGCACCTCGCCTGGCCGGTGGGGGCGCCCGTACGGGAGGTCTTCGCCGAGCGGGTCCGCGCCGCCGGGATCGCCGGCCCCGCCCTCGCGGGCAACGACGTCAACCTCGCCGCCCTCGCCGAACACCGGCACGGTGCCGGACGCGGCGCCCGGGACCTGCTGTGCGTGGCCACCGGACACCGCGGCGTCGGCGGCGCGCTGGTCCTCGACGGCCGTCTGCACACGGGCAGTTCGGGACTCGCCCTCGAGGTCGGCCACCTCACCGTCAACCCCGAGGGCCGCCCCTGCTACTGCGGCAGCCGCGGCTGTCTGGACGTCGAGGCCGACCCGCTGGCACTGCTGACGACCGCCGGCCGCGAGCCGGGCCCCGAGGGTTCCCTGCTCCACCAGGCCAACGAGCTGATCCGTGAGGAGTACGGCGACCCGGTCGTCCGCACGGCCGCCGAGACCCTGATCGACCGGCTCGGCCTGGGCCTGGCCGGCCTGGTGAACATCCTCAACCCCGACCGCATCATCCTCGGCGGCCTGCACCGCACTCTTCTCGACGCCGACCCCGACCGGCTGCGCGCCGTCGTCGCGGACCGCAGTCTGTGGGGCCGCAGCGGCGGCGTCCCCATCCTCGCCTGCACCCTCGACCACAACAGCCTGGTCGGAGCGGCCGAACTGGCCTGGCAGCCGGTGCTCGACGATCCCCTGGGAGCGCTCGGCGCCGCCTGATCCGAAATCCCGGCGGTCCACGAGCAGATCGCCGCTCCGGAACCGGACTCCTGTCGGAGGGCGCCCTGTTGCGGGGCCTCCGACGCGCACCTCACGCCCGAGGCCGCCGGCCCCGGCGGCCGCGATCCGGCGGCCCCTTCCGCCTCCGCCCCGGCCCCGGCGTCTCCGGGCCGCTGCCCGGGTGTGCCCGCAGGGCCGCCGCGCGCCCGCCCGACCCCGGGCCGCCACCGCGGCCCTCCGGGACATCTCCGCGGCACGACCACCTCTCACCACGAGGCGCAACGGGGTGACGCGGCAAGGGCCTCACGGCCGCACGTTCGGCTTACCTCCCCTGGACGCGAGCGTCGTCGGGTTCCAGGCCCCGGCGAGGGCGTTCCCGGCCGGCTGTCCTGGACCGCGCGGCAGGACGGCACACCCGAGGAGCGGCTCGACGTGGTGCACGCCTGGCTGGTGGAGGACCTGCCCGGCCGCCGGGTGGGCATCTGGCCCAGGAGGCCCGGACCGGCCTGCCCGCCGCGGCCCCGGCGAACGCGCGCCCCGCCCCGATGCCCAACGGCCACCAGGCACGGCTGGTCGGTCTCGTCGGCTGGACCTCGCAGTAGGTTGATGTCATGACCGACAAGATCACTGTGAGTGTCCTCGGCACCGGCATCATGGGCGCCGCGATGGCCCGCAACCTCGCCCGCGCCGGACTCGGCGTCCGCGCCTGGAACCGCACCCGCGCCAAGGCCGAGCCGCTGACCGCCGACGGCGTCACCGTCACCGACACCCCCGCCGAGGCCGTCGAGGGCGCCGACGTCGTCCTGACCATGCTGTACGACGGTCCCGCCGCCCTGGACGTCCTGCGCGAGGCCGCACCCGCCCTGCGCTCCGGCGTCGCCTGGGTGCAGTCGACGACCGCCGGCATCGAGGCGATCGGGGACCTGGCCGCCTTCGCCCGCGAGCACGGGCTCGTGTTCTTCGACGCGCCGGTGCTGGGCACCCGCCAGCCCGCCGAGGCCGGGCAGTTGACGGTCCTGGCCGCCGGTCCGGCCGAGCACCGGCACATGGTCGCGCCCGTCTTCGACGCGGTCGGCGCACGTACCGTGTGGACCGGGGAGGACGGCGGCGCGGGCAGCGCGACCCGTCTGAAGCTGGTGGCCAACAGCTGGGTCATCGCCGCGACCGCCGCGACCGGCGAGGTGCTCGCGCTCGCCCGCTCCCTGGACGTCGACCCGGAGGCGTTCTTCGGGCTCATCGAAGGCGGCCCGCTCGACATGGGCTATCTGCGCGCCAAGGCCCGGCTGGTCCTCGACGACCGGCTCTCCCCGCCCCAGTTCGCGGTGGCGACGGCGGCCAAGGACGCACGGCTCATCGTCGAGGCGGGCCGCAGCAACGGCGTCCGCCTGGACGTGGCGGCCGCGAGCGCGGACCGTCTGGAGCGGGCGGCCGCGCAGGGGCACGGCGACGAGGACATGGTCGCCGCCTATTTCGCCAGCTTCGACGAGAAGCCCTCTGCCTGAACCACGGGGAGACCCCGTCTGTCCGAGCCCCTGCTCCGGCCCAAGGCCCGTCGACCTGCTCGACCGCCCCGCCCCCTGCGTGAGGGCGACCCCGCGCTCCGAGGGTGCCCCGTCTCCACCCCGTCCGGTGCGCCCCCCCGTCAGCGCCCGGATCGAGGTCGAGTGCCGGCACGGCTGGGGCTCGGTGAAGGACAGCGGCCCGGCGTCCGGCTGAGGACGCGCGCCCGCGCAGCGGCCCGTGCCGTCACACCCCGACGGCTCGGCGCGGCCGGGTCACCAGTTCGCCCCCGCAGTTGGGGCAGACCGCCGCCAGGGCTTCACCGCACGGCACGCAGAAGGTGCACTCGTAGGAGCAGATCAGGGCAGGCGCGTCGTACGGCAGGACGGCCGTCGTACAGCGCTCGCATCGGTCGCGCATCTCCAGGGCCATGGTCGCACCACTCCTCACCAGCGGTTCCGTCCGTCGGCACGTATCCTTCCCGGCCGTCCGGCCGCCCGACAGGGCGCGCACGGGACAAGGATCGACACGATCGGGCCACCGCCCCTGCCCGGCCCTCAGCGCCACTCCGCACCGAAGACGCGCGCCGGGTTCTCCGTCAGGATCCGGGTCACCGGCTCCTCGCCCACGGCGAGCGCCAGCCGCTGCCGGAGCCGGCCCAGCAGATACGGCATCCCTGGGCCGCCGCCGACCCCCCGGGCGGCCGGGGTCGTGGTGTCGCCGCCCAGCAGCAGCCGGTCGCCGAACCCGGCCTCCACCAGGTCCCGTACGGCGTCCGGCATCCGCCAGTCGGTGGCGTGGTGGACGCGGGACGGCCCGTCGAAGGCCAGATAGGCACCCTGCCGCGCCACCTGACGGTGCATCACGCCGTCGGGGGAGCGGTTGAGGTGACCGATGATCACCCGGTGCGGCGGTACGCCCAGTTCCCCGCACAGCAGGTCGAGCACGTCGAGCGCGGCGGTGCCCAGCTCCAGGTGGACGGCGACGGGCGCACCGGTCGCATGGTGCGCCTCGGCCGCCGCGGTCATCGTCCAGCGGGTGTGCGCCCCGATGCCGTGGAAGTCACCCGCGACCTTGACGAACCCGGCCCGCACCCCCGATGTGCCGATGCCCCGGGTCAGTTCGGCCACGAACACCTCGGCGAGCCGGCCGCGCAGTCCGTCGAGCGTCGCCTCGTCGTAGTGCGCGCCCTGGTGCAGCCCCGTCGCGGCCACCACGTGGACCCCGGTCTCCTCCGACAGCCGGGGCAGATCGGCGGCGCGCCGCCCGAGCCCGTACGGCGTCCACTGCGCCACGGCGGTCCCGCCCAGCCCGCGGAACGCCGCCAGTTCGGCCCGCGCGTCGTGCAGGCCGCGCAGCTCCTGGCCGGCCAGCAGGGGAGTGCTGAGGAAGAGATGGTCGTGCGCGTCGCACACACCGAGCAGCTCGGGGGGTACGTCCCCGAGCACCGTCCGTACGGCCCTCACCACTGACGGCCCCGCGGCAGGGCGGCCCGCCCCGGCGCCGACAGGTGCAGCACCTGGAACAGGTCCCCGTCGGCCTTCGGCGTGTCGTGCTCCCACAGCGAGAAGTGCACGGTCTCCCAGCGACTGGTGTCCACGGCAGCCGCCGCGAGCACCGCCCCGTCCTCCCGCGCCAGCCGCCCGGCCTCCGCCACCGCTTCCCCGGCGGCCTCGCCGAGCACCGCCCCGTCCGGCACCGGCCGCCGCAGCCGTACGGCGAACCGGGCGGCGGAACCGGAGGCGACACCCTCCTCGTACGCCAGACCGGTCCACTGCCGTGCCACCGGCCGCCCGAAGTCCTCGCTCAGCCCCTGGAAGCCGCCGCCCCAGAGGAAGGCGTTCATGCCCTCCACGGTGTTCCAGAGGTAGAACGGCGCGTACTGGTTGACCGGCGAGCCGTGCGTCCCGCGCTCCCGCAGCAGATACGCCTTCAGGCCCAGGCCCGGCCAGTCGTCGAGGAGGTGACCGACGCGGGACACGCGCGCGTGGACGATGCCCGTGTCGTAGTCGGCGGGCAGGGTGAGCTCGTACTGCATGGCGTGCACCGGGCCTCCTCAGGCGGTGGGGTGGTCGTACGGGTCGACGAGCGCGTCCCAGCAGGTGGTCGTGCCGTCCTCCGCGGCCTCGACCACCGCGAGATGGGTCATGAAGGTGCGCGGTCCGGCGCCGTGCCAGTGCCGCTCGCCCGGTTCGATCCACACGGTGTCACCCGCGCGGACCGGTTCCACCGCGCCGCCCTCGCGCTGCACCAGCCCCTCGCCCTCCAGGACGTGCAGCACCTGGCCGTGCGGATGCCGGTGCCAGGCGGTGCGCGCGCCCGGCGCGAAATGGACGTTGAACATCCGCAGCCGGGACGGGGCGGCGGGAGCGGCGATCTCGTCGAGCCAGACCGTGCCGGTGAAGTTCTCCGGCGGGCCCTGCAGGGTGTCGGGACGCTGTCGGGTGATGTGCACGGGGACTCCTAGGAGCGGGGGGAGAGGAGCGCGAGCAGTCCCCGCACTCCCGCGTCGAAGGCGGCGGGGGAACCGGAGGCGCGGGCCAGGACGTACCCGCCCTGCACGGTCGCGACGATCGTCGCGGCGATCTCCTCGCCGTCCAGCCCGGGTGCGAACTGGCCCTGTTCCCGGCCTTCTTCGACGAGGTGGGCGAGCCGTTCCCGGAGCCAGTCGATCGTCTCGTCGACCGGTTCGCGCAGCTCTTCGCTCGCGATGACGTCCGGGTCCATCGTCAGCCGGCCGACCGGGCAGCCGCGCAGCACGTCACGCTCGCGCGTGAGATACGCCCGGATGCGGTCGTACGGGGTGCCCGGCCCGTCGAGCACCGCCGCGGCGGTGGCCCGCATCTCCTCGGCCGTCCGCCGGATCGCGGCCAGGGCGAGATCCGGCTTGCCCTTGAAGTGGTGGTACATGCTGCCCTGCCCGGCGCCCGCGCGCTCCAGGATCGCCTTGGGGCTGGTGCCCACGTATCCGCGCTCCCACAGCAGCTCCCGGGTGGACTCGATCAGTCGCTCCGACGTGCTCATGAAGCGACTGTACATACTAGTAGTTACAGAAGTCGAGTCCTCGAAGTCTCCGGCCACCCGCTCGAGGGGGTCGCGTCGGCTTTGACGAGAGGAGCACCCACCGCACGCGCGCGTACTCCCCACGAGGTACACGCACTGCCCCCGGTCGTACGACGACCCGGACCCCCTCCCGGCGGGACGCTCGAGGCATCGCGTCCACGAGAGCCTCACCGAGGAGATGACCCGAGATGAACACCCTTGCGCACTGGGACGGCGGCGGCCCCGGCCCCTGGATCCTGTTCCTCCCGCTGATCTGGGCGGCCGTCGTCGTCGGCGTCGTCACGCTGCTGCGCCGCAGCGCGTGGCGCGGCCCGCGCGGTGTCCGCACCGCCGTGGAGCGTCCCGCCGCCGACTCCCCCCTCGCCGTCCTCGGCCGGCGCTTCGCCTCGGGCGAGATCGACGAGGACGAGTACTGGCGCCGACTGTCCGTGCTGGACGAGGAGTTCGGCCGCAGGGGCGGTGCGGCATGACGCCCGCGACCGCCCGGCGACGCCCGTCCCGCGACCTCGGGCCGCCGACGGTCGTCGGCCGGACCCGCTCCCGGCCGCGGTCCATGGCTTGCCGGGAGGTGGCCCGGGTCGGTACGCGGCCCGGCGCGACGGCCCGCATGGTCGTGCCGCGGGCCGTCGCGGCCGGGTGACCCCGACGGGGTCTCACCGAGGGCGGGTCACCGCCCGGTCAGCCGACGACGGCGGACCGGGCGGGGGCAGGGGCGGGCCGGTGCGCGTCGACGGAGACGACCTCCGCGAACCGCGGCGCGACCTGTTCGCGGGGTGTACGGCGCGGCGGACGCGCCGACCGCTCCGGGGCGGCGGCACGCGCGGGCAGCGTGAACCAGACGACCTTGCCGGACTCGCCGTCCGGCCGCGCGCCCCAGCTCTCGCTCACCGCGGCCACCATGGCGAGCCCGCGCCCGCAGGTGGACAGTGTCCCGGTGGTCCTGACCTCTCCCACCACCGGAAGCCGCGGATCGTGGTCGCGTACGGAGACGGTGAGCCGGTCGAGCAGCAGCTCCATCTCCACGACGCACAACTTGTCGGGCTGGGCGTGCAGGTGGACGTTGGTCAACAGCTCCGTCACACCGAGCGCGGCCCGGTCGATGAGGGCGTCCAGATGCCAGTAGCGCAACTGCGCCGATACGATTCTGCGGACCTGGCCGATCCGCGACGGCAGGGCTTGGAGCTCCACCGTGCAGTGCCTGCTTGGGTTGCTGATCACGGCTGCGACTCCCCGACTGAGGTCCGGAAGAACACGGAGTTCGGATCGAACGAGCAGAGCTGCTGCGCAAGGCGGCCGCCTGCTGCGGTGGCCGGCGGGCTGGTTCGCAGCGTTATCGCCGGTAAACCCAGAGTGACGTGAGAACAGCGTGACTCAGGGGGTCCGTCGGCGCAACTCGCGGTGGTTCAGCGGTGACGGCCCGCGGCCTTCCGCACGGCCTCGACGAACCGGCGCGCCGCGGGCGGCCCGGCCTCGCCCGGCGCGGGGTCGTGGTCCCCCAGCGTCAGCAGATACCGGTTGCCGTTGAGGTCGGCCAGCGCCCGGTCGTCCGGGACGAACCACGGCTTGGAGGCGCGGACCGCCTGCACCGGCGCGCTGTCGATCTCGCTGCCGTAGCTGGTGAGCAGCTCCAGCCTGCCCTCGTTGATCCGGACCTGCCCGGCCCGGGTGAGCGAACGCAGTCTCTTCCCGATCCGCACGCCCGTCGCCGTGAACTCCGGCTCCGCCATGCCTCCCCGCCCCCTTGCCGTCACACTCGTGTGAGCGAAATCGTGGTGTCCGTGACCCAGTGTGCGCCCCCGTCCGGGGTCCGCGTCACGCCCCAGGGCTGTCCGCCCCGTCCCGGAGCTCCGCCCCGCCCGGTGCAGTCTGCCCGCGCCCGGCGTCGAGCACCAGTACGTATGGCACGCCGGTGCGGGTATTCAGGAGCACTCGCGCGAATGCGCCCCCCATGTGCGCGTGTCCGCTCCCCAGGACCGCCTTTGGGGCCCCCAAAGGGGTGTTTATGCAGGTGAGAAGCGGTGCGCAAGGTGTTTATGATCGGTGTGCCGACCGCGCCGGACGCCCTCGGCGTGAAGCGTGTAAGGAGCTCCTGCCGTGACCACCCCCCAGCAGACCCGGACCGGCGCCACCCTCGACGTCGACCGCAGCGACGCCTTCTACCGTGACTGGCTGAAAGAAGCCGTCCGCAAGGTCCAGGCCGACGCCAACCGCTCGGCCGACACCCACCTGCTGCGCTTCCCGCTCCCGGACAGCTGGGGCATCGACCTCTACCTCAAGGACGAGTCGACCCACCCCACCGGCAGCCTCAAGCACCGCCTCGCCCGCTCGCTGTTCCTCTACGCCCTGTGCAATGGCTGGATCCGGCCGGACCGCCCGGTGATCGAGGCGTCCAGCGGCTCGACGGCCGTGTCCGAGGCGTACTTCGCCAAGCTGATCGGCGTCCCCTTCATCGCGGTCATGCCGCGCACGACGAGCGCGGAGAAGATCCGCCTCATCGAGTTCCACGGCGGCCGGTGCCACTTCGTCGACGACCCCCGCACGATGTACGAGGAGTCGGCCCGCCTCGCGGCGGACACCGGCGGCCACTACATGGACCAGTTCACCTACGCCGAACGGGCCACGGACTGGCGCGGGAACAACAACATCGCCGAATCCATCTTCCGCCAGCTGGAGTTGGAGCGGTTCCCGGAGCCCGCATGGATCGTCGCCACGGCCGGCACCGGCGGCACCTCGGCGACCCTCGCCCGCTACGTCCACTACACCCAGCGCGACACGCGCATCTGCGTCGCCGACCCCGAGAACTCCTGTTTCTTCGAGGGCTGGACCACCGGCGATCCGGACGTCACCTGCGACTGCGGCTCGCGCATCGAGGGCATCGGCCGGCCGCGCATGGAGCCGAGTTTCGTGCCGGGCGCCGTCGACCGGATGATGAAGGTCCCGGACGCGGCCAGCGTGGCGGCCGTACGGGCCCTGGAGCAGGCGATCGGCCGCAAGGCGGGCGGCTCCACGGGCACCGGACTGTGGAGCGCCCTCAAGCTCGCCGCCGAGATGGTCGCCGACGGCCGGCGCGGCAGCGTGGTCACCCTGCTGTGCGACCCCGGTGACCGCTACCTCGACAAGTACTACTCCGACACCTGGCTGGCCGAACAGGGCCTGGACATCGCCCCCTACACGGCCGCGCTCACGTCGCTGCTGACGACCGGAGTGTGGCCGGAGTGAGCCAGGCGGGAGCGCCGCGCCACGCGAGGCCGTGACCTGCTACGACGGTGTGGTGAGCCGCCGGTCCAACCGGGTCACCGCGTCACGGAAGGAGCGCCCCAGCCCCGGCCTCGCCAGCCGCAGCGCACCCCGCACCGGCGCGGGCCCGTCCGCGGCGAACGTCCAGCGCACCCGCGTCCCGGCCCCGGCCGGAGCGAGCCGCCACTCCTCGACCAGCGCCCGGACCCCCGGCGCGTTGGTGACGTCCACCCGGTAGGCGTACACCTCGGGTTCCTTCGCCGCGAGCACCGTCTCCCGGAACCGGGTACCGCCCCACAGCCGTACGTCCCGCCCCGCCCCTTCGTCCAGCGGCTCGACGGAGGTGACGGCGGGGAACCACTCGGCCCAGCCGGAGACGTCCGAGGCCAGCGCGTGGAAGACCCGTTCCGGCGAGGCGGAGACCTCCCGCGAGAAGACCAGCCGCACGGGAGCGGTCCTCACGAAGTCGAGCCCCTCCGCACGCAGACGACGAACCATGGCGACGCCAACCCCCTCGCTCGACGGTTGCGTCACCCTAGCCGTCACCCCGTCAGATGTCTTCCCCCGCGTCGTCCTCCCCGGCCACCACCAGCCGACGCAGATGCTCGGAGATCTCCGCGCGGGCCGCGCCGGGCAGTCCGGAGTCCGTGACCAGGGTGTCGACCTGCTCCAGGGCCGCGAACGAACTCAGGCCCACCACACCCCACTTGGTGTGGTCGGCGACGACCACGACCCGGCGCGCCGACTGCACGAGGCGCCGGTTGGTCTCGGCCTCCGCCAGGTTCGGCGTCGACAGGCCCGCCTCGGCCGATATCCCGTGCACACCGAGGAAGAGCAGGTCGAAATGGAGCGCCGCGATGGCCTGGTCGGCGACCGGTCCCACCAGCGAGTCGGACGGGGTGCGCACCCCGCCGGTCAGCACGACCGTGGCCGCGCCCTGGCGGGGGCCCGAGGTGCGCTGCGCCACGTGGAAGACGTCGGCCACCCGCACCGAGTTCGTCACCACGGTCAGGTCCTGCACCTCCACCAGCTGGTGCGCCAGCGCGTACGTCGTCGTACCGCCCGACAGCGCGATCGCGCTGCCCGGGGAGACCAGCTCCGCGGCGGCCCGCGCGATGTCCTCCTTGGCGGTCAGCTCCAGCCCCGACTTCGCCTCGAAACCCGGCTCGTGCGTGCTCGCCTCCACCACCGGGACCGCGCCGCCGTGCACCTTCTCCAGCACGCCCTGCCGGGCCAGCGCGTCCAGATCGCGGCGGACCGTCATGTCCGACACGCCGAGCTTCCGGGTCAGCTCGTTGACCCGGACACCGCCCCGGCGACGAACCTCGTCCAGGATCAGGGCGCGGCGCTGCTCCGCGAGGAGGTTCTGATTCTCGCTCACGTACGCTCCGGTCCTTTCCTCAAACGGGTCGACAGGCCCGCTCACCTGCTGAGACGAGAGTATTCTTCCCGGCCGCGGTGCGCGGGCGTCCCATCCTCGCACGACCGGCCCCGCAGTGTGCCATCACCCCGACGCGTGCATGCCATCAACGGTTCACGCTCTCCGCCGGTCACACGGACGGGGGAGATTCCGGGCCCGCAGGTGTAGACGCCCTCCGGAGCGGAGATCCTGTGCCCGCACGGAGACATGTAAGCGGCGTGTCATGGGGGAAGTGCGAACAGTGGAACGTTCCTCTGCGGGCAGCGCGGCCCTGGAACTCCTCGTCCACGGGGTGGGCGGCGCCACGCCCGAGAAGATGCTCAACGATCCGCGCACGGTGCGGATAACCGGCGACGAGACGGCGGCGGTCCACCGGCGCGCCGAGGACGCCGACGCGGACGCCCCGGCGGCCGACGCCACCACCACGGTCCGTGACCACGGCGGGCGGCCGGTCCCGGAGGCCTACGTCTGGTCCAACCTGACCTCCGGCAACGGCACCCGCGCCCTGTGGCTGTTGCTGCTGCCGTTCATGGTCGTGAACCTCGCCCACTGGATGCGCCCCGCCGCCCGCGAGGGCACCCGCGCGGTCCGTCTGTACGGACTGCTCGTTCGGCTCGCGGGCCTCAGTCTGACCGTCCTGCTCGTCGCCGCGGCCTGCGAGGTCGCCCTCGACCTCACGGCCTGGCAGTGTGCGGGCACGCACGCGTGCGCCGCGCGCCACTCCTGGCTGGGCTTTCTCTCGCCCACGCTCTCCCACGGCGGCTGGTGGAGCCCGCCGGGCCGCCGTCTCGCCCTCGCGGCCCTGGTCCCGACCGCCCTGACCGGCCTCCTCTGGTACCTCTCCCACCGCACCTGGCGGGCGTACGAGTCCCAGGAACCGCTCGACCGCGACCCCGAGCCCCGGAACGGCCCCGCCCACACCGCGCTGAGCCGCCCCGGCTTCTGGTACGGCCGTCGCCTCGTGGCCCGCCTCCGCGCCGGCCACACCGCGGCCGGCCTGCTCACCGTCGCCGCTGCGGTCGGCACGGCGGCGGCACGCGAGGACCACCGTCCCGGCGGCCCGCCCGTCCTGGACGCGCTCGGCCGCCTGCTGGAGGTGTCCCTGGCGGCCGGCGCGCTCGCCGTGGTCTGGGCGGTGTGCCGGCGCGGCCGCAGCGAGCACCGCCTCGACCGCCGTCTCGACGCCCAGCTGGTCCACCGCCTGCCCCTCACCGCCCTCGTCCTCCTCACCCTCACCCTGGTGTACGCCGCCTGGGAACGCCCGGGCTGGCAGTCCTCCGGCCGCCTCCCGGGCGACGCGACCTTCGGCGGGATCGCCCTGGCCCAGGGGACGCTGGTGATCGCCCTGACCGTCGTGGCTCACCTGCTGCACAAGGGGCCCGACGGAGAGCCGGCGCCCCGCCGCGACTCTCACGACACCGCCGCGCCGCCGCAGACGCACGGCTCCGGCGACCCGCTCGCCCCCGACAGGCACCACCGGACGCCACCGGCCCCGGACACCCTCGTCGACGTCCTCGGCGTGGCGATCGCCCTGCCGGCCGAGACCCCCACCGAGACGGCCGCCCTGCCGAGCCCCCGGCTCTCGCCGGGCGAAACGGGGGAGAGCGACGCCCACCCGGAGACACCATCGGCTGCGCGCGGCACGGGAGTGGGGCCCGCGAAGGCCGGGGCGCGGCCGGGTCCGCCGGGCTCGGGGGAGGCCGGTGGCGAGGGCATGGCGTGGTCCGCCCAGGACGAGACAGGGGAGCGTGGTGCCGGGGCGGAGCCGCGGACCGGTCTGCGGAGTCCGGGGGACGGCGGGGGCGGGAGCGCGGGACGGGCGGGTGCGGGTGGTCCGGGCGGGGCGCGGGCCGCGCTCAGGGGGCTCGGGGGGCCCGCGGTGGCGATGCTGGGCTGCGCCCTGGGCGGGGTCATGTCCGGCGGCGTGTCACAGCGGGTCTCGGACTGGCTGGACGGCACCGGGACCTTCCTCGACGGCCCGCCGGTGCTGCTGACCTGGCAGGCGTCCGTGATTCCCGTGCTGCTCCTCGTCCTGCTCGCGCTGGTCGGGCTCCTCGGCCGGCGGACCTGGCTGCTGACCCGGGCCGAACGCGTGGCGGTGGCCCGGGAGTACGACGCCGACCCCGGCGACCCGGCCCGCACCGGCCGTATCGCCCGCGCGCGGTCGATGGCCACGCTCACCGACCGCGGCCCCCTCGTCGTCGCCGTCACCTCCACGACGACCCTGCTCCTGGGCGCGGGCGCCCTCGTCGGAGCCTTCGGCACCGGGAAGACGCCGGTGCGGGCCGCACAGGGCGCCGGACCCTTCGTGCAGGGCGCCGCCCAGGCCGGGCAGGCGCTCGGCTCCTGGCTGATCGGCCTGGGCTTCCTCCTCTTCGTCACCTGGGGCAGGCGCGCCTACAAGGACGCCTCCGCGCGGCGCACCATCGGCATCCTCTGGGACGTGGGCACGTTCTGGCCGCGTGCCGCCCACCCCTTCGCGCCGCCCTGCTACGCCGAGCGCGCGGTGCCCGACCTGACCTGGCGGATGTCCACCTGGACCCGGGCCACCGGCGGCCGCCTCGTCATCTCCGGGCACTCCCAGGGCAGCGCCCTCGCCGCGGCCGCCGCCTGGCAGCTGCGCCCCTCCGAACGCCGACGGGTCGCCCTGCTCACCTACGGCTCCCCGATCGAGCGCCTCTACGGCCGCTGGTTCCCGGCCCACTTCGGCCCCGCCGCGCTCGTCGCCCTCCACCGGGACGTCGACTGCTGGCGCAACCTGTACCGGCTCACCGACCCCATCGGCGGCCCGGTGCGCCTGTCCGGCGACGACTGCGGCCCCGAGGTGGACCACGCACCCCTCGCGGACCCCCTGGCGTACGGCCGCACCGAGGAGCACCCGCTGCCCGCCCCCATCCTGGGCCACTCCGACTACCAGGCCGACCCGGCCTTCGCCGAGGAACGCGGACGGCTCCTGGCCCGGCTGCACCCGGAGGTGCCCGTGCGGCACGCCTGACCGGGTCAGGGCAGCTCGGGCAGGTCCTCCGCGTACAGCAGGGTCAGGTCGTCGGTGCTGGGCTCCGCCAGCTGGGCGACCCGGCTCGCGTGCCGTTCCACCATCGCCTCGAACGTCTGGCGTGCCGTGCGGCCGTTGCCGAAGGCGGCGCCCTTGGGGATCTCCGTGAAGTACTTCAGCAGGGCCTCCGCGGTCCCCGCCGCCAGCCGGTACTCGTGCTCCTCGGCCTGCTGCTCCACGATCCGCAGCAGTTCCTCGGGGCCGTAGTCACCGAAGGTGATGGTCCGTGAGAAACGGGACGCCACACCCGGGTTGACCGTCAGGAAGCGCTCCATCTCGGCCGTGTATCCCGCGACGATCACGACCACGGAGTCCCGGTGGTCCTCCATCAGCTTCACAAGGGTGTCGATGGCCTCCTTGCCGAAGTCCCGCCCCGCGTCCTCCGGCGACAGCGCGTACGCCTCGTCGATGAACAGCACACCGCCGTGCGCCCGCTGGAAGGCCTCCTGCGTGCGGATGGCGGTGGAGCCGATGTGCTCTCCGACGAGATCGACACGGGACACCTCGACGAGATGGCCCTTCTCCAGCACGTCCAGGGCGGCGAGGATCTCGCCGTAGAGGCGCGCGACCGTCGTCTTGCCGGTACCGGGGGACCCGGTGAAGACCAGGTGGCGCTTGACCGAGGCCGCCTTCAGACCCGCCCGCAGGCGCCGCCGGCCCACCTCGATCATGTCGGTCAGCGCCCGCACCTCGCGCTTGACGCTCTCCAGGCCCACCAGCGCGTCGAGTTCGCCCAGCACGTCCTTCGACGTCCGCACCGACGTCTCCGGCTCGGCCACACCCGACGGGGGCTCCGGCACGGTCACCCGCTGCTCGGGGATCGGACCGAGCAGCCCCGCCGACGGGGCGGCCGTCTGTACGGCGGTTTCCCGCGCGGCCGGAGTACGCACCCCCGCGCTCTCGTCGCTGGCGCAGTCCTCGACCACGGGCCCCGAACCGGGCGCTCCGTCGGCCCCGGCGTCCGCGAACTCGTACCCGCCGCGCGCGCAGCGCTCGGTACGGCATCTGCGCAGCGTCGTACGGCAGCCGTCTATCACGTGGAAGCCGTAGCCGCCGCTGTCGTTCACCCGGCAGTCGAGGAAGCTGCCGCGGCCGTCCGCGGAGACGTAGAAGCCCGCCTCGGCGGGGGAGTCGATCGTGCAGCGCTCCACGGTGGGGTCGGCGCCCTTGGTGACGATCACACCGGTCTGGACGGTTTCCACGGTGCAGTTGTTGAGCGTGCCGCCGCTGCCGTGGTCGCGGAACCAGGCGCCGGTCGCCGCGTCCCGGATCCGGCAGTCGTCGAGCTGGGCGGTCGCGCCGTCGCTCACCGACACGGCCGTGTTGCGCACCTGCGACAGGTCGCTGTCGATGACGTCCGCGCGGGAGCCGCGGTCGAGGACGAACAGCGCGTCCGGTACGTCGTGCACCCGGCAGGAGTCGAGGACGGCGGTGGCGCCGTCGCTGACCCAGACGGCCGGATAGTCGCCGGTGCTGTCGAAGATCTCGCACTGGTTGGCGTCCACCCGGGTGCCCGGGTCCCACACCGACAGCCCGTTGCGCCCGAACTGACGCACCGTCGTCCGCGTCAGCGTCAGGACGGAGCGGGAGCGCAGATCGATCGCGTTCTCCGGGATGTCGTGGATACGGCAGTCGGCCAGCGTGAGCACCGCGTCCGTGTCGAGCGTGACGCCGTCGGCGGTGGTGCGGTGCACGGCGCAGTCCGTGAGGTGGGCGGTGGCCCGTGCGGTGATGTGCACCCCGCTGCCGCGCACCTCGTAGATCTCACAACCCACCGCTTCCAGGCCGGAGTTGTCGCCGGTGGCGCTCAGACCGGTACCGGAGGCGTGATGCACCCGGCAGCGCTCGAGGCGCGGATGCGCGCCCCCGCGTACCGCGACGCCCGCCTGCCCGGCCGCGACGACCTCGCACTCCTCGAAGACACCGCCACCGCCGTCGACCACGGCGATGCCGATGCCCGCGGGATTGTCGACCGTGCACCGCCGGACCGTCGGACGGGCACTGCCGCGCACCTCGATGCCCGCGGCGGACCGCGTGACGATCCGCAGGTCCAGCAGTTCCGGCGTGCCGTCCTCGACGAGCACCGCCGGCGCGGCCGCGTCCTGGCCCTCCACGTGCAGGTCCTGCACCACCGCCGACGCGCGCACCGTCAACGGCACCCCGTCCGTGGGCGCGATCCGCACGGACCCGGGGGAGCCCTCCGGGCCGCGCAGGGTCACCGACCGCTGCACGACGAGGTTCTCCCGGTAGGTGCCGGGAGCGATGGTGAGGACGTCGCCCTCGGCCGCGGCCTCCAGGGCGGCGGCGAGCGATGCGTACTCACCCGTGCGGCGCCGCCACCTCGAAGTGCCGGTGTGCGTCACCTGGACCGTGCCCTGTGCCATGGCGTTGCTGTGCCCCCACCTCGTCGTACGCGGGTTTGATGCCGAATCATGCACCATCCGGCCGGACCACCGTAGCGTGCGCGCGGGCGATGGGTTGACCACTGACCGAACGAGGTCAGCTGCCGGTACCGGTACGGCCCCAGTCCGGGCCCGCGCGGTCCCAGGCCTGGTCCCAACGGGCGTACCGGCGGCGGACCATGCGCCAGACGATCAGCCGCCGCGCGCCCTCGACCGCGCCGGCGGTCAGCAGAGCCGCGCCGAATCCGGCGAGCACCGCGTGTGTCGTCGCGGTGGCGGAGTCCAGCGGACGGGCCACCAGACGGCCGTGGGCGTCCGTCCATATCGCGAAGTGGTCGCCGCGGTGCGGGGTCTTCAGGCTCGCGAGGACCGTGCCGTGCCGGACGGTGCCGTCCGGGGCGGTCCAGTCGGCGAGGACCCGGCTGCGGGCGTCGCGCCCGGAGGCCGCCTCGGGGTCGGCCTCCAGCGGCGCGCCGTCCACCTTCCGTACGACGGTGGCCGTGACCTCGTGGCGGGACTGCCGCTGCTCGCGGACCGACCGCTGCAGGGCGTCCTGGGCGAGGGTGCCGGTCAGGGAGCCCACGACCGGCGCGACGAGAAGGATCAGCAGCAGCGCCGACAGCGCCACCCATGCCTCGGCCAGATCCGTCCCGCGGCACAGCGGATTGTGCCGCCAGCGCCAGATGCCACCGATCGCTCGCACTGTCCGCACCCCCTTCCCGCTCCGTGATAACCCCCGCCGGAGCCGTTCACGCGCGAGTCCGGACCAAGAGAGAGCGAAATCACCCGCGCCGGGACCTCTCATGAACTTCTCATGACGTCCAACGCTTCATCACCCGGGGGCGGTTCCCGCATCCGGCGTCCTCGCCGAACGCGGCCGGATCTACTCGATCACACGGACCGGATCGCCCACCCGGACGGTCCCGCGGGTGAGGGGCACCAGGTTCTGTCCGAACACCAGCTTGCCGCCGATGCGGCGGTGACGGCCCAGCGTGTGCAGGGGTTCCCTGCCGCGTCCGGCGGTGGCCTGGTCGGTGGTCGTCACCACGCACCGGCCGCACGTCTTGGCGACGCGGAAGGCGACCTCGCCGATCTCCAGGCGCGACCAGCCGTCCTCGGCCCAGGGTTCGGTGCCCGCCACGACCACGTTCGGCCGGAAACGGTTCATCGGCAACGGGCCGTCGGCGGCGTGGTCCCCTTCGGCGATCAGGGAGTTGAGGGCGTCGAGCGAGGCGACGGTGGTGACCAGCAGCGGATAGCCGTCCGCGAAGGTGACGGTCTCGCCGGGCAGCGCGTACTCCGGATCGACGGGCCGGCGGGTCGCGGGGTCGTCCATGTGCACCAGACGTATGCGGGCGCCGAGATAGGCGCCGCACCAGTCGTGCGCCGCGCCGTCGGCGAGGACCCCCTCCACCTTGTCGCCGAAGATGTCCAGCGAGACCGTGCTCACCGGATCGGGCACCGCCACGGTCAGCGGCTCCATTCCGGGCGCGGACAACCGGAGGCCGCCGCCGGGCAGAAGCTCGGCGGCGGCCAGTGCGAGGCGCGGTTGCTGGCGTTGCGTGACGACCTTTCCCCCGTCGTCGATCAGCGCCCAGCGTCGGTCTCCGGCCAGCCCCCAGGGCTCCACGACGGCCTCCCGGGGCGCCTGGCCCCGGAACGCCTTGACCGGATGGATGTGAATCGACAGCAGTTCCGCATTCCCCATGGGGTCATCCTGCCAGGTGGCAGTGACAGCCCCGGGCCGGCTCAGTAGCCGCGGTACTGCTGGTTGTTGTACGGATCCTGGTACTGGGGCGCGGCCGGCCGGGGAGCGGCGGGGCGCATCGCCTCGTAGCCCATGCCCGGTGCGGCCGGTCGCGGCTGCTGGGGCTGCGGACCCGGGTAGCCGCGCGGTGCGGTCGCCTGCGGCGGGATGTAGGCCGCGGGCGCCTGCTGCAGCGGCGCGGGCTGCTGCGCCTGCGGATAGCCGTAGGACGCCTGGACCGGGGCCGCCGGGAGGGCGGGCAGCGCCGACGGCAGCGCGGGCAGGCCGCTGCTGCTCGGCATGTCGTAGGCGGCGGGGACCCGGATCGGGGCGATCTGCGGGGTGCCCCGCTCGGCCACGAGCGAGTCATAGATCGGGGTGTCCGGGAAGGCGGAGTAGTAACCGCCATAGGTGGAGCGGGGGGAGGTCATGGCACATAAGGTAAGCCCACGATGTGCTGGTTGGGGAGACCGATAAGAGGGTTGTTTTCCGTGTCCGCCGTGACCTCGGATCCCCAATGCGAGCGAACTCGGCAAAAAGGGGCGGCGGAGGCCGCTGTGATCGTGTAAAAGCCGAGTTCCGAGGGGGTTACCGGCGGGTCGGTGACGTGGGTCCCCGCGCTCCTTCTGGGCCTTCCCCGTCCCCGGGAATAGGTTGAGCCGCAGACAACCCGAAAGGTCCCGGGCCCGGCCCGGTGGACGGAGACGCGAGGGGGGCGGACATGTCGATGCCGAAAGGTTCCAACACGCCGGTGCCGACGACGGCGCTACGGGTCGAACTGGGCTGGCGCCCGGGACCGGGGGTGCCCGACGCGGACGCCTCGGCACTGCTGCTCGCGGGCGGAAAGGTCCGCTCGGACGCGGACTTCGTCTTCTACAACCAGCCGGCGCACTCCTCCGGGGCGGTCCGCCACGAGGGCAAGCGCGCCACCGGCGACCGGGTGACCGACACCCTCGTCGTCGACCTCGCGCGCGTCGAGCCCGCGATCGAGACGATCGTCCTCGCCGCCTCGTCCGACGGCGGCACCTTCGCCCAGCTGCCCGGCCTCTACATCGAGGTGCGGGATGCGGCGCGGGACACCGTCGCCGCGCGCTTCGACAGCACCGGAGCCACGGTGGAGACGGCCTTCGTGCTGGGCGAGTTCTACCGCCGTCAGGGCTCGTGGAAGTTCCGTGCCGTCGGGCAGGGGTACGGCAGCGGCCTGGAAGGGCTGGCCACGGACTTCGGCATCACCGTGGACGAGCCGCAGCACGCGGCGCCACCGCCGGTTCCCCGGGCCGCCCCGGTTCCTCCGCCGGTGCCCCAGGCACCGCCCCCGCCGCCCCTGTCCGCCCAGCCGACCATGCCCGCCCTGCCGGTCACCGTGCCGCCGCCCGTCCACCACACCCCGCCGCCCCCGCCGCCCGCCCCGCCCGCCACGCCGGTCCGGCTGACCAAGGTGACGCTCACCAAGGCCGCCCCCGCGGTGTCGCTCACCAAACAGGGCGGCACCTCGGGCGTCATGCGCGTGAACCTCAACTGGGAGGTGCGCAAGCAGTTCTCGGGGTGGAGCGGCAAACGCGGTCGCGCGGTCGCGCTCCACAACGACCTCGACCTCGATCTGTGCGCCCTGTTCGAACTCGCCGACGGCCGCAAGGGCGTCGTCCAGGCCCTCGGCAACGCCTTCGGCGCCCTGCACCGGCCGCCGTACATCCACCTCGACGGCGACGACCGCACGGGGGCCCTCGACGGCGGCGAGAACCTCACCATCAACCTCGACCACACGAACGACTTCCGGCGCATCCTCGTGTTCGTGACCGTCTACGAAGGTGCCCGCTCCTTCGCCGACCTGCACGCCACGGTCACCCTGCACCCCCAGTTCGGCGCCCCGGTCGACTTCTCCCTGGACGAGTGCACCGTCCCCTCCACCGTGTGCGCCCTCGCCCTGATCACCAACAACGGCGGCGACCTGATCGTCCGGCGCGAGGCCCGCTATCTCGTGCCGGAGCGCGGGGTCAGTCCGCAGCGGACCGTCGACCACGCCTACGGGTGGGGCATGAACTGGACCCCGGGCCGCAAGTAGTCGCCTCGGGGACTCAGCCCTCCTCGGTCACGGCGTCCGGACGGGCGTAGGTGCGGCCCTTCCAGGCCGCGCCCCGCCCCCGGTGGTGCTGCACCGCCGAATCCACCGTCATCAGGAGATAGAGGAGCGCGGTGAACGGCAGCAGGGGCGCGAGCCACAGCGGCTGCCGGTAGTAACGGAGCATCGGCAGGTACGTCCCCGTCATCACCAGCCACGCGAGGCCGCCGAGCACCGCCGTGGCCGTACCGCCCGCGACGAGCCCGGTCAGCAGGGCCAGCGGCGGCACCAGATAGACCAGCGCGAGGCCCAGCACCGTACCGGCCAGCAGCAGCGGGTTGTGGCGCAGTTGCGCGTAGGCGCTGCGCGAGACCATCCGCCACAGGTCGTGCAGCCGCGGGTAGGGGCGCACGCTGTCCACCCGGTCGGCCAGCCCCAGCCACACGTGACCACCCGCGCCCTTCACCGCGCGCGCGAGCGCCACGTCGTCGATGACGGCGTGCCGGATGGCGTCCGGGATCCGCGCCCGCTCGGCCGCCTCCGCGCGCAGCAGGACGCAGCCGCCCGCCGCCGCCGTCCGAGCCCCCCGCCGCCCGATCCGGCGGAACGGATACAGCTGCGCGAAGAAGTAGACGAAGGCCGGCACGACCAGTCGCTCCCACAGGCTCTCCACCCGCAGCCGTGCCATCTGCGAGACCACGTCGAAGCCGCCGGTGCGCGCCGCCGCCACCAGCTCCCGCAGGCTGCCCGGCGCGTGCGCGATGTCCGCGTCCGTCAGGAGGAGGTATTCGGGCTCACGCGCGCGTGCCAGAGCGATGCCGTGCCGTACCGCCCACAGCTTCCCGGTCCAGCCCGCGGGCGGCTCACCCGGCGAGCCGACGGTCAACGGCAGCCCGCCGTGCCGCCGCGCGAGCGCGCGGGCCAGCTCCCCGGTGCCGTCCGAGCTGCCGTCGTCGACGAGGAAGATCTCCGCCCGCCCCGGATAGTCCTGCGCGAGCAGCGACGGCAGGCTCGCGGGCAGCACCGCCGCCTCGTCGCGGGCGGGGACCACGACGCACACCGACGGCCACACGGCCGGATCCCTCCGGGCCGGCAGCCGCACGTCCGTGCGCCAGAAGAAGCCCTGACAGAGCAACAGCCACAGCCACGCGGCCAGGGACACGGCGGCGATCCACACGACGGCGCTCACCCGCGCAGTCTGCCCCACCCGGCCGGGCCGCAGGGGCACATCGTCTATGGTGGCCGGGTGAAGATCGCGCTCATGGACTCCGGAATCGGCCTGCTGGCGGCCACCGCCGCGGTACGGCGCCTGCGACCCGACGCCGATCTCGTGCTCTCCCTCGACCCCGACGGCATGCCCTGGGGTCCGCGCACCCCGCAGGATCTCACCGCGCGCGCCCTCGCCGTCGCCGAGGCCGCCGCCGTCCACGGGCCCGAGGCCCTCATCGTCGGCTGCAACACGGCGACCGTGCACGCCCTGCCCACCCTGCGCGCCCGGCTCGAACCGGGCATCCCGGTGATCGGCACCGTCCCCGCGATCAAGCCGGCCGCGGCCGGCGGCGGTCCCGTCGCGATCTGGGCCACCCCCGCCACCACCGGCAGCCCCTACCAGCGCGGACTCATCGAGGACTTCGCCGACGGCGTCACGGTCGCCGAGGTGCCCTGCTGGGGCCTGGCCGAGGCCGTGGAGCACGCCGACGAGGCGGCGATCACCACCGCTGTCGCCGCGGCCGCCGCGCTGACCCCCGACGACGTGACGACCGTCGTCCTGGGCTGCACCCACTACGAGCTGGTCGCCGACCGCATCCGCGCCGCGGTGCAGCGCCCCGGCCGGCCGCCGCTCGTCCTGCACGGCTCGGCCGGCGCCGTCGCCGCCCAGGCCCTGCGGCGCATCGGCGCCCGCCCCGAGCCCGAGACGGCCGGCCTCGGCTCCGTCACCGTCCTGCTCAGCGGCCGCGAGGGCGGCCTCCCGCAGCCCGCGCTCGCCTACGCGGAAGGCAGGCTGCTCCAGGCCGTCAGCCCCGTTCAGTGACCGACGGTCACCGGCGGTAGGCCGCGTTCCCGGCCCGTCCGCTCGGCCCAGTCACCCTGCGCGACGCCCTACCCGCGCAGCGAAACCTGAGTAACCTCGTGTATATGAGGGACCACTCCCACGTTCACCCCCAGGGCGAGGACACCCCGCACTCCGACGAGGACACCCCGCATTCCGATGTGTGGACCGGCCGCGCCACCAACCGGTTCCAGTGGCTGCTCGCGCTGGTCGGCGCCGCCTGCATGGCGCTCGGCATCGAGCTCGCCGTCGACTCCGCCTGGACGTCCGGCACCGCCCCCCTCGTCATGTCCGTCGTCGGCTGCATCGCCGCCGGCCTGCTGGTCCTCTTCGGCACCCTGGCCTTCGTCCACGTCGACCTGAAGCTCGACAAGGACTCGCTGGAGGTGCGCTGCGGCCACATCGGCGTACCGCGCCGCCACATCCCGCTCGCCCATGTCGCGGGCGCCGAGTACGAACCGCACGTCACCCCGCGCCACTGGGGCGGCTGGGGCTACCGCTGGCGGCCGGAGAAGGGCACCGCCGTCGTCGTACGGCGCGGCGAGGGCGTCGTGCTGCGGCTGTGGGACGGCCATACGTTCACGATCACCGTGGACGACGCCGAGTCCGCCGTACAGGCGATCAGGGACCGGCTGCGCGAGCGGACGCCCGGCTCGGCGCACTGACCTCAGACGGTCCGCCGGTCGCGGTGGCGCTCCCGGTCCGGCACGGCCGGTGCCTCGGACGGCGGCACCTCGGCGAGCGGCCGGGCCGTCGCCAGGCCGGCCAGAAGGCCCGCGCCGACCGACACCGTGGTGAAGCTCAGCGCGTTGCCGACGGCGGTGAGCGCCGCGAGAGCGGTGAGCGCGGCACCCGCCGTGAGGACGACCGGCGTGGGCCGAGGCGCGCGCCACAGCGCGAACAGCACCCAGCAGAAGGCCGCGCCGAGCAGCAGCACCCCGGGTACGCCCTGCTCCGCCGCCAGCTGCAGCGGCGCCGAGTGCGGCTTGCCGTCGGACAGGGTCGACTGCGCCGCCGTGGCACTCAGCTCCCCGAACCGGCCCGGTCCCACGCCGAGACCACCGTCGCCGCGCGCCAGCCGCAGGGCGTCACGCCACAGGCCGATCCGGCGGGACGTGAGCTGGTCCTCCAGCGACGCGGCGAGTCCGGAGGGCAGGGCGTTCCCGGCGACCGCCCAGGTCAGACCGGTCAGCAGGGCCGTGGACACGGCCAGGCCGGAGAGGGCCGGCCCCCGGTGGCGCATCCGGCCCGCGGCCAGCGAGCACAACAGGACGGCACAGCAGGTCACGACCGCCGTGGCCGAACCCAGCAGGGCACCCGCGACCACGGCACTGCAGGCCAGCAGCCACAGGCCGAGCCGCAGCACGGGCACGGACGTCGCCCAGGCGGCGCAGCACGCCGCACCCGCCGACAGCGTCAGCACCGCGGCCGTGGCACCCGCGTGGCCGAGCGGCGCGTCGATCTCGGGCCCCGGCGCCAGGCGCGGCAGGGCCACCGTCAGGACGAGCCCGGTCAGCGCCGCGGCACCGGGCGCGGCCACCGGCAGCAGCACCCCGCAGATCCGGCCCACCGCGTACCCGGCGGCCACGGCCAGCACCGCGAGCAGCACACCCTCGGGCCGTCCGCCGTGCACCGCCGCGGTGACCAGCGACCAGGCGGCGCAGGCCCCCAGTACGGCCACCCCCGTGACGTCGGAAACGTTTCGTCTCTCTCCGTCGGCATCCGTCCCGGCCGCCGACGTCATCCCCGTGGAACCCGTGGACCCCACCCGACCCTCCGAACCCGGTCGCCCCCGTCTGTGCCACTCCGGACGCCTGTGCGAGCGGAGCTCTGGCACACCGTAACGGCTGATGGGCGGTTTGTGGATGTCTCGTGCCGGGGTCGCGCGGCAGACGCGGGCCGTCCGGTGCGGCCCGCGTGGACCGTGCTGTCGGCCAAAAGGTCACCCGCCGTACACTCCCCGAGTGACCGTCACCGCAACTTCCGTGGGCCAGCCCGACCAGCTGGAGCCCCAGGCCGCGCCGGTTTCGCGCCGCGCGCGGCTCCTGCGCCTCCTCCCCGCCGCCGCGGCGGCGCTCGCCGGAGTGCTGCTCTACGTCAGCTTCCCGCCGCGCACGCTGTGGTGGCTGGCCCTGCCGGCCTTCGCCGTGTTCGGGTGGGTGCTGCGCGGCCGCAGCTGGAAGGCCGCCCTCGGCCTCGGCTACCTCTTCGGCCTGGGTTTCCTGCTGCCGCTCCTCGTGTGGACCGGCGTCGAGGTCGGCCCCGGCCCCTGGCTCGCCCTGGTGGCCATCGAGGCGGTCTTCGTCGCCCTGGTCGCGGTCGGTGTCGCCAAGGTCTCGAAGCTGCCGGCCTGGCCGGTGTGGGCGGCGGCCCTGTGGATCGCCGGCGAGGCGGCCCGCGCGCGCGTACCCTTCCGCGGCTTCCCCTGGGGCAAGGTCGCCTTCGGCCAGGCGGACGGTGTCTTCCTGCCGCTGGCCGCCCTCGGCGGCACCCCCGTCCTCGGCTTCGCGGTCGTCCTCGGCGGTTTCGGCCTCTACGACGTCGTCCGCCTCGTCCTCGACCGGCGGCGCACGGGCGAGGTGCGCAGGTCGGCCGCCGCGGTCGCGCTGCTCAGCCTGACCGTGCCCTTCGCGGCGGCGCTGGCCGCGCGTTCCCTGGTGACCGACAAGGCTGAGGACGGGACCGCGACGGTCGCCGTCATCCAGGGCAACGTCCCCCGCCTCGGCCTGGACTTCAACTCCCAGCGCCGGGCCGTCCTCGACTACCACGCGCGCGAGACGGAACGGCTGGCCGCCGAGGTCAAGGCGGGCGAGAAGGCCAAGCCCGACTTCGTGCTGTGGCCCGAGAACTCCTCCGACATCGACCCGTTCGCCTACGAGGACGCGGCCGCCGTCATCGACAAGGCCGCCAAGGCCATCGGTGTCCCCATCTCGGTCGGCGGGGTCGTCGAGCGGGACGGCAAGCTCTACAACGAGCAGATCCTCTGGGACCCGGTGAAGGGCCCCACCCAGACGTACGACAAGCGGCAGATCCAGCCGTTCGGCGAGTACCTGCCGCTGCGCTCGCTCATCGGCGCGATCAACAGCCAGTGGACGTCGATGGTCCACCAGGACTTCAGCCGGGGCACCGAGCCGGGCGTGTTCACCATGGACGACGCCAAGGTGGGCCTGGTCACCTGCTACGAGGCCGCGTTCGACTGGGCCGTCCGCTCCGAGGTCACCGACGGCGCCCAGATGATCTCCGTGCCGAGCAACAACGCCACCTTCGACCGCAGCGAGATGACCTACCAGCAGCTCGCCATGTCCCGGGTGCGCGCCGTCGAGCACAGCCGCACGGTGACGGTGCCCGTCACCAGCGGCGTCAGCGCGATCATCATGCCGGACGGGAGGATCACCCAGAAGACCGGCATGTTCGTCGCGGACTCCCTGGTGCAGAAGGTGCCGCTGCGGTCCTCGGAGACGCCCGCGACCCGGCTCGGCATCCTCCCGGAGATCGCCCTGCTGCTCGTCGCGGCCGGCGGTCTGGGCTGGGCCACGGCCGCGGGAGTACGCGCCCGGCGGAGCGCGACC
The DNA here is from genome assembly GCF_042895685.1 of Streptomyces sp. NPDC001381. Lineage (NCBI taxonomy): Bacteria > Bacillati > Actinomycetota > Actinomycetes > Kitasatosporales > Streptomycetaceae > Streptomyces > Streptomyces sp. NPDC001381. The sequence continues at coordinate 552,357 of NZ_JBIAWO010000005.1, forward strand.
GCTCCGGACGCGTCTCTCTGACCCGCGCTCGTCTCGCCGACCGGGTGCTGTGCGCGCGACCGGCTCGGGGCGGCTCGGCGACCGGGTGCTCTGCGGCCGACCGGCTCGGGGCGGCTCGGCGACACGCGGGGGAGCCGTCCGGGCCCGCGCCGCGGGTCGCCGCTTCGTACGGCCGTTAGGGTCGGTCCATGCCGACTCCTGACTTCATCACCGAGATCCGGGCCTCCGCGGGCCACCAGTTGCTCTGGCTTCCCGGCGTCAGCGCCGTCGTCTTCGACGACGAGGGACGGGTGCTGCTGGGGCGGCGGGCGGACAACGGCCAGTGGACCGTGATCACGGGCATCCCGGACCCCGGCGAGCAGCCGGCGGAGTGCGCCGTGCGGGAGGTGGAGGAGGAGACGGGGGTGCTCTGTGTGCCCGAACGTGTCGTCCTCATCCGCTCCGGGCGGCAGGTCGAGTACCCCAATGGCGACAAGTGCCAGTTCATGGACGTCACCCTGCGCTGCCGGGCGGTCGGCGGCGAGGCACGGGTCAACGACGACGAGTCCGTCGAGGTCGGCTGGTTCGACGTGGACGGCCTGCCGCCGATGCGCGAAGGACAGCTCTTCCGCATCAAGCAGGCGCTCTCCGACGAACCCACGTGGTTCGAGACCACGCTTTCCGACTGAACTGTGGGGGCTGCCCACATGGGGTGGGAGCGGCCCGCTGCCTAGGGTCCAGTCATGACCACGCCTCCCGCAGCCCTCGCCCCCTCGCTCGACCTCGGTGGTCGCACCGCCCTCGTCACCGGCGCCGCCGGCGGCATCGGCCGCGCCTGCGCGCTGCGGCTGGCGGCCGCGGGAGCCAAGGTCCGGGCGGTCGACCGGGACCCCGCGGGCCTGGAGGAACTCGCCGGGAGCGCGGCCGGTCTGCCGGGCGCGATCGAACCGCACGTCCTGGACCTCACCGACCTGGACGCGGCCGAACTCGCCGCCGCCGGCACCGACGTCCTGGTCAACAACGCCGGACTGCAGCACGTCAGCCCCCTGGAGGAGTTCCCCCCGGACGTCTTCCACACGGTCCTCACCGTGATGCTGGAGGCGCCGTTCCGGCTCATCCGAGGCGCCCTGCCCCACATGTACGGGCAGGGCTGGGGCCGTGTCGTCAACGTGTCCTCCGTCCACGGCCTGCGCGCCTCCGCCTACAAGTCGGCGTACGTGGCCGCCAAGCACGGGCTGGAGGGCCTGTCCAAGACGACCGCTCTCGAAGGCGCCTCCCACGGCGTCACCTCCAACTGCGTGAACCCCGCCTACGTACGCACCCCGCTCGTGCAGCGGCAGATCGCCGACCAGGCGCGGGCGCACGGCATCCCCGAGGAACGCGTGCCCGCCGAGGTGCTGCTGCGCGACAGCGCCGTCAAACGGCTCATCGAACCGGAGGAGGTCGCCGAGGCGGTCGCCTATCTGTGCGGGCCGCGGGCGTCCTTCGTCACGGGCACCTCACTGGTCCTCGACGGCGGCTGGACCGCGCACTGAACGCGTGTTCGGTGCCGGTGCTCCGACGTTTTCCACAGGCCTGACGGGGCGAGCCGGTGATGGGGAATCCTGTGAGCATGTCCCGTGATCAACCGGAGGGCACCACGACCGCCCTCGACACCGCCCACGACGCCGACGCGCCGTTCCTCGAACTGCTCGCCCGGGGAGCGGACGCCGAGGCGTACGAGCGGCCGGTGCTGCTCGCCCGCGCCGGGGGACTGCCCGCGGAGCGGATCGCGGCGCTGGAGCGGGCCAAGCTGCTGGCGCTGCGCGTCCGGGCGGAACTGGAGGGCCGGCGCCGCCGGGAGGCCGAGCTGTCCGCACTCTTCGAAACGGCCCACGACCTGGCCGGTCTGCGTGACGTGGACGCGGTCCTGCGGGCGATCGTGCAGCGCGCCCGCTCACTCCTCGGCACCGACGTCGCCTACCTCAGCCTGCACGACCCGGCCCGGGGCGACACCTACATGCGGGTCACCGAGGGGTCGGTCGCGGCCCGCTTCCAGCAACTCCGCCTCGGCATGGGGGAGGGGCTCGGCGGCCTGGTCGCCCAGACCGCCCGCCCCTATGTCACCGACGACTACTTCCGCGACGACCGCTTCCGCCACACGACGGCCATCGACGCGGGCGTGCGCGACGAGGGCCTGGTCGCGATCCTCGGGGTGCCGCTGGCGCTGGGGCAGGACGTCATCGGGGTGCTGTTCGCCGCCGACCGGCGCGCCCGGGTCTTCGAACGGGAGCAGATCGCGCTCCTCGGCTCCTTCGCCGCGCTGGCGGCGGCCGCGATCGACACGGCCAACCTGCTGACCGAGACCCGCTCGGCCCTGGCCGGCCTCGAGCGCGCCAACGAGATCATCCGGGACCGCAGCGCGGTCATCGAGCGCGCCTCCGACGTCCACGACCGGCTCGCCGAACTCGTACTGCGCGGTGGCGGGGTGCACGACGTGGCCGCCGCGGTGTCCGAGGTGCTCGACGGCACGGTCGCGTTCACGGAGACCGCACCGGCCCGGGCCCTGGAGGCCTCCCGCGCCGAAGGCCACGCCGTACGGCACGCGGACGACTGGATCGCGGCGGTGGCCGCCGGCGGCGAACTGCTCGGTGCGCTGGTGCTGCGGGGCCACCCCGGCCTCGACCCCGTCGACCAGCGCACCCTGGAACGTGCCGCGATGGTCACCTCGCTGCTGCTCCTGGCCAGGCGCTCCGCGGCCGAGGCCGAACAGCGCGTCCGCGGCGAACTGCTGGACGATCTGCTCGACGCCCGCGACCGTGATCCCCGCCTGCTGCGCGAACGGGCCTCCCGGCTGCGCGCCGACCTCGACGCCACCCACGTCGTGCTCGCCGCGCGGCTGGACGGCACCGCGCCCGACGCCGGCCAGGAGGCGGACGCCCGCCGGCGTCTGTGGTCCGCCGCCTCCCACCTCGCGGCGACCCGGCACGGCCTGGCCGCCGCCCGTGACGGCGGCACCGTCCTGCTGCTTCCCCTGGACCCGGGGGACACCGCCACCGACGTGGCCCGCCGCACCGCCCGGCACCTGGGAACCGCCGTCCACGAGGCGGTCACCGTCGGCGCCTCCGCGCCCGTCCGGGACCTCACCGCCCACCCGGACGCCGTGGCCACCGGGTACGAGGAGGGACGCCGCTGTCTGGACGCCCTCCGGCTGCTGGGCCGCTCCGGAGACGGCGCGGCCGCCGAGGACTTCGGCTTCCTGGGCCTGCTCCTCGGCGGCGAACGGGACGTGACGGGCTTCGTGGACCGCACCATCGGCCGGGTGGCCGCGTACGACGAACGGCGCGGCACCGACCTGCTGCGCACCCTCGACGCCTACTTCGCCTGCGGTATGAGCCCGGCCCGCACCAAGGACGAACTCCACGTCCATGTGAACACCGTGGCCCAGCGCCTGGAACGGGTCGGCCGCCTCCTGGGCGACGACTGGCACAGCCCCGCCCGGGCGCTGGAGATACAACTCGCCCTGAGACTGCGCCGGTTGACGCTCCCCGCGCCCTGACCCCCGCACGCGGGTGCGGGGGCCGGCGGGACCGGAATCGGGCTCGGGACCGGGACCGGACAGGAGCCCGGGATCAGACGGCGCGCGCGTCCGGAGCGGGGGCCGGCGCGTGGTCGGCTTCGGGCGAGGGCCCGACCTCGGCCAGATCCCGATGGCGGGTCTCCTTGGCCGCTCCCACGGCGGCGACCGTCAGCAGGGCGGCGGCGATCACGTACAGGGCGATCGGCGTGGAACTGCCGTAGTCGGCCAGCAGGGCGGTGGCGATGAGCGGGGCCGGGGCACCTGCCGCGACCGAGGCGAACTGGGCACCGATGGAGGCGCCGGAGTACCGCATCCGGGTCGCGAACATCTCGGAGAAGAAGGCGGCCTGGGGCGCGTACATCGCGCCGTGCAGCACCAGGCCCACGGTCACGGCGAGGAGGAGGCCGCCGAAGTCACCGGTGTCGACGAGCGCGAAGAACGGGAACATCCACAGCCCGATCCCGACGGCGCCCAGCAGGTACACCGGCCGCCGTCCGACCCGGTCCGACAGCGCGCCCCAGGCGGGGATGACCGCGAAGTGCACGGCGGAGCCGATGAGCACGGCGTTCAGCGCCGTCTGCTTGGAGACCCCGGCCGAGGTGGTGGCGTAGACGAGGATGAAGGCGGTGATGACGTAGTAGGAGATGTTCTCCGCCATGCGCGCCCCCATCGCGACCAGCACGTCCCGCCAGTGGTGACGCAGCACCGCGACGAGCGGCATCTTCTCCGCGTCCGCCACCCGGGCGGCCTTGCGGGCCTCGGCCTGCGCCAACGCCTGCCGGAAGACGGGCGATTCATCGACGGACAGACGAATCCACAGACCCACGACGACCAGCACACCCGAGAGCAGGAACGGGATCCGCCAGCCCCAGGAGCCGAAGGCCGCGTCCGACAGCAGGGCGGTCAGCAGCGACAGCACACCCGTCGCCAGCAACTGCCCCGCCGGCGCGCCGGTCTGCGGCCACGAGGCCCAGAACCCGCGCCGCCGCGCGTCCCCGTGCTCGGACACCAGCAGCACGGCCCCGCCCCACTCACCGCCCAGCGCGAAGCCCTGCACCAGCCGCAGCACCGTCAGCAGCACGGGCGCGGCGGCCCCGACGGTCGCGTGCGTCGGCAGCAGCCCGATCGCGAAGGTCGCCCCGCCCATCAGCAGCAGACTCAGCACCAGCAGCCTCTTGCGGCCGAGCCGGTCACCGTAGTGCCCGAAGACCAGCGCCCCCAGCGGCCGCGCCGCGAATCCGACGGCGTACGTCAGGAAGGACAGCAGCGTGCCGACCAGCGGTTCGGACTCCGGGAAGAACAGCTTGTTGAAGACGAGCGCGGCGGCGGAGCCGTAGAGGAAGAAGTCGTACCACTCGATGGTGGTGCCGATGAGGCTGGCGGCGACGATGCGCTTGAGGTTGTTCTGGGCTGGTGGAGGGGTTGCGGGCGACGACATCGGCACCACTTCCTGGGGTGTGACGGGGACGTTTGCGTGTCGCCACACCGTAGGAATCTGCAGGTCAGGCGCACATGTGGCGGGGCAACATAGTTCGAGGGTCGGCTATGCGTGCGGCCACCATGCCGGCTCATGGAAAGGCGTCTCGCGGCCGGGACCGCCCTGCACCTCTTGCCCGGCCCCGGCTCACCCGTCCTGGTCACCGGCCTTGCCGTGCTGACAACCGGCCTGGTCATGGCTGCCGCCGGCCGCCACAGCCGACCCCACCACGCCCCGACCCGACGACAGGAGCCCCTGCGCCCGCGACCTGGCACTGGACCGGACTCGCCGTCTTCTCCCTCACCCTGCCCCCGGCCGGGCCGGCCCTGCTGACCGGCCGAATGCCGCACCGCCTGCACGCCCGCCTGGCGCAGGCACGCCCGCGCGGCTGGGCGCTGGTCTGCCTGTGGGCCGCAGCCCCGCCCAACACGACCCCCTGCCTTGCCGACGCCCCACCCGCGATCACCCTGGCGGCAACGACTATCGCTGGCGTGGCAGCAGTTGCCGGATTCGCTGTGGCGGCCGGCGCGACCCTTCGGGCCTCGAAGGCGGCATTGTGACGGACACACGCCGCCGGTGGCGCTTCATCTGGTCGGTCACCGCCTGGTGGGTGCTGCTGGCCCTCGCCCTGTGGCTCCTGGGCAAGGCCCTGGACCAGCCCACCTCCCTCGCGGCGTGCGCGGCCTCCGCCGCGCTGCCGGTCGCCGTCGGCGAGGTCGGCGAAGGCATGCGCCGACGCCTTTGAACGTTGCTCTTATGCCTCCAGGCGCATGGTTTCGTCGCGGGCCGGGAGGCGGAAGGCCGTACGACGGCGACGGGAGCCGAGTGGGCTGAGTTCGAAGCCCAGTCTTGCCAGCGCGATGAGCGTGCCGTGCCCGAAGACGAGCGTCAGCCATGCTCCGTCGTGCCAGTACCAGTCCTCGGTCCAGGGCCGGGTGATCGCCAGCGTCACGATGAGGTGCGAGACGGCGATGGTGACGCCCGCCCGGCGCCGCCGGGGATACAGGAGGGGCGGCATCGCCCAGAGCAGGGAGGCCAGCACCATCAAGGGGGCGACAAACGGCAGACCTGACATGACAGACCTCAAGATCGGTAGCGAGTGCCAGCAACCCTCACACCGGCGGGTCCGTGGTACCAGCCCGGCGGGATATCGCCCGGATCACGATGCGGCTTCAGGGCCAGGCGCAGCTTGACGCTGGACGAACCGGCGAAGGTCTGCTGCTTGTAGTGTTTGTGGCCCTGCTTGTCGGTCGGATACTGGGCGATCTCGGTGCCGGCTCCGGCGAAGGCCAGCCGGCCCGCGGCTCCAGTGCGCGCGAGCAGCTGGCCGTACCAGCCAAGCTCCTTGCGGGGGGATGAGGAACCCGTCCTGGATCCGTTCTCTGTGGCCGTCGGCAGGTACCTTCACCGCGCCGGCGTACGCGAGGTTCCGCTCCGGCAGTACTGCGTCCGCACTCCCTCGCCCTGTGGCCGGCCTCGCGGGCAACAGGCCTTCGCCCGGCGCCTGCAGAGCGTTGACGGTGATGCCGTGCAGCGCGAGTAGTTCGGCCGGGGTCCGGGCGACCCTGCTGTGCCCCCGGCGGGACAGCGCGGATGCGCCGTCCCTGTCCGGGTGCGCGCTCGGAGTCATCGGTTCGCAGGTCGTGATCAGACCAGGGTGGAGATGCAGAACGGGTGGCCTGCCGGGTCCAGCAGGACCCGCCACCGGTCGGGGTCCGGCTGGTGTTCAGGTCTGACGGCCCCCAGAGCGAGGAGCCGGGCCTGGGCGGCGTCCAAGTCGTCGACGCCCACTTCGATGTGGGCCTGCTTCTCCTGCGCCGGGTCCGGCCAGGTGGGCCGGCGGTAGTCGGACAGCCGGTTGAATCCCAGACCCGCCGCGCCCTCCTGGCCGAGCAGGACGAAGTCGTCGGTGGAGAAGACGACGGGCAGGCCGAGGGCCTCGCCGTAGAAGCGGGCCATTGCGGCGGGATCGGGGCAGTCGAAGGTGACCGCCGCGTAACGGAACGTGGGTGCGGAGGTGTTTCCCGTGCTCATGGAGAGGACGCTACGACGGGACCAGGACAGATTCGGTCCTGGTCATGTGGAAGACTTCACCATGTGCTCAGCGCATCCGCCCGCCTGCTGCGACTGGTCTCCCTGCTGGCCGCCCGGCCGTCCTGGACCTGCGGGGAGCTGGCCGACCGGATGGCGGTCACCGCGCGCACGGTGCGGCGGGACATCGCCAAGCTCCGTGAACTCGGCTACGTCGTCGAGTCCGATCCCGGGCCGTGGGGCGGCTATCGCCTCCGTGCCGGATCCCGGGTCCCGCCGCTGATCCTCGATGACGAGGAAGCACTCGCCGTGGCTGTCGGGTTGCGCGAGGCGGCGCTGAGCGGCGCTCTCGGCGGCGACCAGGCCGCGCTGTCGGCGCTGCTGAAACTGCGGCAGGTCCTGCCGCGGCGGATCGCGGACCGGCTGGGTGAGATGGACGCCGCATTCGTGCACACGCCCAGACCCGACGACCCTCAGATCTCGCCGGGCACGCTGCTGGAACTGGCCGCCGCGTGCCGCCGGGGCGAGCGCGCCCGCCTGTCGTACCGCGACTGGGAGGGTAAGGCCACGGTCCGGGACGTCGACCCGTACCGCCTCGTCCACACGGGCCGCCGGTGGTACTTCGTCGCCCGGGACGTGACGCGCGGCCAATGGCGGACCTTCCGGGCGGACAGGGTCGACCGGCTCCAGCCGACCGGGCACCCGGTGGAACTCACCGACCCACCCGACCCCGCGCTGCTCGTCTCCCGCTCCGTCGCGACCGGCCCCTACCCGCTCTCCGCGACGATCCGCCTCCCCGTGTCCATGGATCAAGCCCTGCGGCTGATCCCGTCGACCGTCGGCTCCCACCGTCCCGACGGCCCCGACGCCACGATCGTCGACGTCGGCGGTCCCGACGCGGACGGGCTCGCCGGATACCTCCTCAGCCTGGCCACACCCCTGCGCGTCCTGTCACCGGAGCCCGTACGGCAAGCCCTGCTGCGCCGTACCCGGGAACTCCTCGACGACAACGCGAACGGCCACTCCCGGTAACGCGCGTCGTCTCCGGCACCCTCACGCGCGGCGGTGATGTCGCAGGGCGGTCGGCGGGCTCAGGTCAGATGCCGCCGGTGTTCAGCAGCCGGTTGGGGGTGTCGGAGCGGACGCCGCGTACGACTCCACGGGTGGCCGTGCGGTCGAGCCAGACGTGGACCTCGTCGGCCGTGGCGTGGGGGTGTGCCGACAGGTACAGGGCGATCACGCCGGTCGCATGCGGAGCGGCCCAGGAGGTGGCGCCCTCGGTCTCCGTGACCGTGCCGCCGCCGGCGAGGGCGGCGGTCACCTTCTGGCCGGGGGCGTACAGGTCCACGCACCGTCCGTACCCCGATCCGTAGGAGCCACCGTCGCTCCACACGCGGTCGTTCGAGGTGGAGGCCGCCACGACGATGGTGCCGGGGACGCCGGCCGGGGAGTGCTTGCAGGCGTCGTCATGGAAGTTGCCGGCCGACACCACGGTCGGGATGCCCGCGTCGACCATCTTCTTCACGGCGGATTCCAGGGCCGCCGACCGGTGGTCGAGGTTGAGGGACATGTTCACCACCGCGGGCTTCTGCGCGTGCGCGGTCACCCACTTGACCGACTTCACCAGGGCCGCCTCGGCCGCCGCCGGGGAGCCGCCGCCCCCGCTCTCGCACAGGATGCCCTGGACCCGTACGAGCTCGGCCTTGGGCGCCACCCCGTACTTCGCCCCGCCGATGACGCCCGCGACGAAGGTGCCGTGGCCGGTCCCCTCCTCGCTGAAGCAGTCACCCGAATCCTTCGGGCCCACGAAGTCGGCGCCGAGACGGGCGCGACCGCCGAACTCCTTGTGCGCGATGTCCATCCCGGTGTCGATCACATAGACGTGAACACCCTTGCCCGTGGCGGTGGTGGTGAGCTTCCCGTTCAGCGGCCGCGACCGCTGGTCCAGAATGTCCAGGTTCCACGGCACACGCCGGGTGACCGGCGAAGCCGCGGCCCGCGCGTTCCCGGAGAGCGTCCCCACGGCGTCGTCGGACGCCGCCGCCGATCCGGACGACGCCCCGCCCGCGGAGGGTGACACGGCCTCCCCCTTGCCGTGCGCGGGGATCGTCCCGCCGCTCCCGCCGCCCGCCGCGCCTGCTCCACCGCCGCAGGCCGTGGCCCCGAGCACCGTCACCATGGCCACCACCATCAGGCCGGCCTTCGTCACGTTCCGCGTCACAACGTCCCCCACATCCCGCTTCGTACACAGTCAGCGCACAAGACGACCACGGGGGGCGGGCGGTTCCGGCGCGGCGGGCGGGGGGATCGGTGCGCGCCCGTGCCACCACTCCTGTGGCGGCACGGGCGTGCGGGGCCGGGGATCCGCCGTCCGCGTCGATCGGGTCGGCGGACGGCGGGTGGCGTTCCGGTGGTGCTTACTCGGCGCCGAGACCGGCGTCGTCGACCTCGTCCTTGCCCTCGGCCTTGAGGACCTTGTTGAGCGGTGCGAGGTCGTAGATCCCCTTCAGTTCGGGCTTCTCCAGGAGGCCGGCCTTCACCGCGTGCTCCGCCTCGGTGTTGAGGGTGGAGGCCAGCGGGTCGTCGAGGAAGGTGATGGACTTCCAGGCCGGGTCGATGACGTCGGCGGGCAACGCCTTGCCCGACAGCTTCTCCAGCGCCGTGTTGGCGGACGCCTTGGCCTTCTCCGGGTTGGCGTTGATCCACTCATTGGTCTTCACCGAGCCGCGCAGCACGGCCTCGACCACGTCGGGGTGCTCGGCGAGGAACTTCTGCGACACGATGATGTTCGTGATCACGAACTTCTTGTCGGGCCACAGGGTCGACTCGTCGAGCAGGACCTTCGCGCCCTCGGCGACCAGCTTGGACGCGGTCGGCTCCGGCACCCACGCGCCGTCGATGGAGCCGGACTTGTAGGCGTCCGGGGTGATCTTGTTGTCCGTGCGGACGACGGAGACGTCGCCCTTGCCGCTCTCCGCGTCGACCTTCCAGCCCTGCTCCGCGATCCAGTTGAGGAACGCCACGTCCTGGGTGTTGCCCAGCTGCGGGGTCGCGATCTTCTTGCCCTTGACGTCCGCGAGAGTCTTGATCTTCTTCGGGTCGACCACCAGCTTCACGCCGCCGGACGCCGAACCGCTGATGATGCGCAGGTTCTTGCCGTCGGACTTGGTGTAGCCGTTGATGGAGGGGGAGGGGCCGATCCACCCGATGTCGATGGAACCGGCGTTCAGGGCCTCGATCTCGGAGGGGCCGGCGTTGAAGGTGGACGCCTTGATCGTGGTGCCGCCGAGCTCCTTCTGGAGCAGGCCCTCCTGGACGCCCACCAGGGCGGTGGCATGGGTGAGGTTGGGGAAGTATCCGATCTTCACCGTGTCGGCGGAGAGCTTTTCGGCGCCTGCCGCGGCCGTGGTCTGCTTGCCGTCGTCGGTGGACTCGGAACCGTAGCCGCAGGCGGTGAGCAGCAGGGGAAGGGCGGCTGTGACGGCGATGGCGCGCAGGGTGGTGAACGGTCTTGCGGCAGACACGGAGTTGTCCTCTCGGGGGTGGGTGAGCAGCGAGGTGCGAAAAGGTGAGGCGGGCGCCTGTCGGCGCACCCCGACGGTCCACTCCGGGCCGTGGACGGCGGGCATGCCGTCGCGGGAGGAGGAGCGGGACGTGGGGATGTGGCGGTGGTCGGCCGAATCAGGTTCTGCGGCGTCAGAGGGGCCGACAGAGGGCACTGGACGCACGGCCGAGATCGATGTGGCGGCGCGTGGTCAGAAGGGGCAGCGGCCGGAGCGCGCAGTCGAGCGTTCTCATGCCACCCCTCGATCCCTAGTTTTCCTACCTGGTTGATGGGGATCGTGACAGAGGACGGCGCGTACCCCAAGGGGGTGTTCGTATGATGGACCGCTCTCTCTCATTTCGTGAGATCAAATACCGGCGGGCGACCCGACGTGAGGTCTTCGCCGCGTGCCAGCCCGCCGTGCACGGCCTTCAGCGCCTGCTCGGTGAGCGCGGAGGCGGACCGGGCGGGATGCCAGGCCGAGCCGCCCGCCCTGCTGTACTCACGGGCCTCGGCGAGCACTCCCTCCGTCATGCCGAGAAGGAGCTGGACCGAGAGGAGGCGCCCGATCGGCGCGGTGAGGGCCGACAGGGGCGTCAAAACCTCCTCGTCCGCGGACAGGGAGCAGAACACGTCGGAAGCGGAGACCGGTACGGCGTCCAACTCGACGCTGCCGGCGGCCGCGAGCCGCTGGCCGAAGGTGTCGGCGTCGCCCTCGACCCGCACGCCGCGGTGAGCGGTATCGACGGTGACGGCGAGGGGTTCGCCGGTGTCGGGCCGCCGGGCCCGCACGACGAGGCGGTCGGCGACCAGGACCCCCGTGGTGCAGCTCTGCCGGCCGTCGAGTGCGTACCCCCTCGCCGTCCTGGTCAGCGTCAGGTGCGGTTCCTGAACGGCAGGGTGTGCCGGAACAGATTGTAGGTGCCGCCGTACAGGGACGTGCTGGAGACGATGTGGTCGCCCGCGGTCCTTGCGCGGGGCGTGCGAGGCGTGCGAGGTGCGCTGGCGCACCAGCACGACATGTGAAGAGACGATGTCGCGTGTGCCGGCCCGGCCCGGCCCGGCAGGTCAGGTCAGCAGCCGTGCCCAGCTGGTGGTGAGCTCGTCGAGCATCTGGTCGCGGGTGAGCTTCCAGTCGGAGCGGTCCCAGTTCTGGGCGACGTAGTCGAGCTCGGCCATCGCGAGGACGCCCCGGAAGCGGCGCTGGTGGGGCTCGAAGCGCCCGGCCGTCGTCAGTCCGTCCTCGATCTCGCTGATGGCCTCCTCCATCCAGCGCTCGACCAGGCCGGTGAGGTTCGGATCGACCACCGCGGCATCGCGGCCGATACGGATGATCGGCCGGATGGCGGGCCAGCTGTCGGCGGTCCGCCGCAGCCACGCCGCGATCGCCTCCGGCGTCCCGTCGGCCACGGTGGCGCCGAGGTCCTGCCCCGTGGAGCCCTGCTCGGGGGAGCTGCCGCGCCGCAGCACCTCGTTGAGCTGCTCGTCGATGAGGGCCTTCATCAGCTCGCTGCGAGAGGAGAAGTACGCGTAGAACGTCACGCGGGTGGTGCCCGCGGCGGTCGCGATGTCGTCGACCGTGGTGGCGGCGTACCCCTTGGTCCTGAACATCTCGAGCCCGGACTGCAGCAGCAGACGGCGCGTCATCTGCTTCTGGGCCTCTCGCAGGTTGGCCATGACCGGATCGTAACGCGCCGCCGCCAGGTCGGACCTGCGCACCGGCCGCACGCGATACGCGTCGCACCGACCCTTGACGCGTTGTAAGCCGAGCCGGCGGTCTTCGGATGGGCGCACCCGGGTACTCGGGTCGCTCGGACAGGGCAGGGGCCGGCCGGCCCCGCCCGAGAACCGTCAGCTTGGAGGCGATGATGAGCACAGTGAAGGAAGCGGTCGACGTCGAGGTGCCCGTCCACACCGCGTACAACCAGTGGACGCAGTTCGAGGAGTTCCCGAACTTCATGGAGGGCGTCGAGGAGGTCAGGCAGCTCGACGACCGGCACAACCACTGGGTCACCAAGATCGGCGGGGTGCGGCGCGAGTTCGACACCGAGATCGTCGACCAACTGGTGGACGACCGGATCACATGGCGGGCCGTCGGCGGTGACACCAAGCAGCGGGGATCGGTGAGGTTCGAGCGGCTGGACGACTCGCACACCCGGGTGGAGCTCACGATGGACCTCGAGCCCACGGGCGTCGCCGAGAAGGGCGCGGACATGCTCGGCATGATCGACCGCCGGGTCAAGGGCGACCTGCACCGCTTCAAGGACTACGTCGAGAAGCGCGGCGGCGAGACGGGGTCGTGGCGCGGACGCATCCGGCCCGGGGACCCCGGCTCGACCCTCTGACAAGCCGGGAACAGGGCGTTCCGCCCAGGGGGACGGGCACGCGGATGCCGTTGGCACGGTGTGGGGCCCGCCGGACCGCCGGCGCCCGGCTGCTCATCACGGAGTCGGCCGGTGCCCTGGCGTCCCGGCGGCCCGACCGAGCGCCAGGCGCAGGGCGCGGCCGCCTGACCGGCGGAGCCGCCGCTCGGCGACGCCGCCGTCCCGGCCCGGTCAGGAACCGAGCCGCCGGCGGTCCTCCTCGTCCCACGCGCGGGTGTCGCGCGGCTGGACGTACGGCTCGTCGTCGGCCGGGTGGCCCCCGGCGACGGCGCGCTGGCGGAGCAGCTCCGCGTCGAACTCCAGGCCGAGCAGAATGGCAAGGTTGGTGATCCACAGCCACACCAGGAAGATGATCACGCCCGCGAGAGCGCCGTAGGTCTTGTTGTACGAGCCGAAGTTCGCCACGTACAGCGCGAACCCGGCCGAGGCGATCATCCAGATCACCAGCGCGAGGACGCTGCCCGGGGTGATCCAGCGGAAGCCGCGGACCCGGGCGTTCGGTGTGGCCCAGTACAGAATCGCGATCATGATCATGACCAGCACCACCAGCACCGGCCACTTGGCGATCGACCATGCCGTGAGTCCCGCGTCGCCGACGCCGAGCGCCGTGCCCGCCTCCCGGGCCAGACCGCCGGTGAACACCACGATCAGGGCGCTGACCACGGCCATGACCATCAGGACGACGGTCACCCCGACCCGCACCGGCAGCACCTTCCACACCGGACGGCCCTCGGGGATGTCGTAGACCGCGTTGGCGCTGCGGATGAACGCGGCGACGTACCCGGACGCCGACCACACCGCCAGCAGCAGCCCCACGACCGCCATCACCGAGCCGAGCCCGGAGTTGCCCTGCATCTGCTGCACGGCGTTGCGCAGGATGTCCTGGGCGGGGCCGGGGGCGAGTTTCTGGATGTTGTCCAGCACCGCCTGCGTGGCCGACTGTCCGACGATGCCGAGCAGCGACACGAGCGCGAGCAGCGCGGGGAAGAGTGCCAGGATGCCGTAGTAGGTGAGGGCCGCGGCCCGGTCGGTCAGCTCGTCCTTCTTGAACTCTTTGAGGGTGCCCTTCAGTACCGCCATCCAGGAGCGCTTGGGCAGCTCCGTGGGGCTGTCGGGCGCCCGCCGCTCCACCTGCTCGTCCGGTCCTGCCTTCGGGGCCCGCTCCATCTGCTCGTCCGGCCGGGTCTCCCGGGCCCGCTCCTCCCGCTCCTCCGGGCGGGTCTCGGGTGCCCGCTCCCTCCGCTCGTCCACCCGCTCGTCCGGAGGCGTCCCCGGGGCTCGCGCGGCCTCGGTCTCCCGATCGGCCGTGGCGTGCCCGCCGTGTCGTCCATGCCTTCTCAGTGTTCGTACCATTGCGCACGGGTTTCCGGTCCGATGGCGCCCATGCCTCAAATCGGATATATAGAACATTTCTTCCGTTTGGGTGGTGCGGCGCCGGTACCCGGGCCTGCGTGTCCGGGGGGCGCGGGGCGTCCCCGTGCGACCCGCGGTTTGCACGGCCTCGGTGACTGTCCCATAGTCCGAGGTATGGACGCGCGCGAGAGGGCGCTCCGCCAGGCGCACGACCACGCGGTCCGCTGGCTCGCGAGCCTGGCCGACCGCCGGGTCCCCGCCCGCGCCTCGGTCGACGGGATCGTGCGCGCGCTCGGCGCCCACCTGCCCGACGGTCCCAGCCCGCCGGCCGACGTCGTCGACCTGCTCGCCACGGCCTGCGAGCCGGGGCTCACCGCGTTTCCCAGCGGCCGCTTCTACGGGTTCGTCGTCGGCGGCACCGAACCGGCCGCGCTGGCCGCGGACTGGCTGGTCAGCGCGTGGGACCAGAACTGCGTGATGCGTGCCGTCTCGCCCGCGTACGCGGCGGTGGAAGAGATCGCCGGCGCCTGGCTGCTCGATCTGCTCGGCCTGCCGGGCGGCAGCGCCGTCGGCTTCACCACCGGTGCCACGATGGCGAACTTCACCTGCCTCGCCGCCGGCCGCGACGCCGTGCTGCGGCGCGTGGGGCGGGACGTCGCCCGGGACGGTCTCGCCGGCGGGCCGGCCGTGCGCGTCGTCGCCGGCGAGGACCGGCACATGGCCGTCGACCTGGCGCTGCGCTACCTGGGGCTCGGCAGGCCCGAACTGGTGCCGGCGGACGAGCAGGGACGCATCGACCCCGAGGCCCTGCGGCACGCCCTCGCGGTCGGCGGGCGGCGCCCCACGATCGTGATCCTCCAGGCCGGTGACATCCACTCCGGCGCCTTCGATCCCTTCGCCGAGACGATCCGTGCCGCCCGGGAGGCGGACGCCTGGGTGCACGTCGACGGCGCCTTCGGGCTGTGGGCCGCCGCCTCCCCGGCGTACGCGCACCTGACGGCGTCCGTCGCCCACGCCGACTCCTGGGCGACGGACGCGCACAAGACCCTGAACGTCCCCTACGACTGCGGGCTCGCCGTGGTGCGCGACCCGTCCGCGCTCCGGGCGGCGATGGCGCTGCACGGTGAGTACCTCATCCACCACGAACTGGGCGACCCCGTCGACAAGGTGCCCGAACTCTCCCGGCGCGGCCGGGCCTTCCCCGTGTGGGCCGCCCTCCGCTCCCTCGGCCGGTCAGGGGTGGCGGACCTCGTGGAACGGCTGTGCCGGCACGCCCGCGCGTTCGGCGCCGGCATCGCCGGGATCGACGGGGCGAGCGTCCTCAACGACGTCGTCTTCACCCAGGTGTGCGCCGAGTTCGGCGACGACGAACGCACGGACCGGGTACTGGACCGGCTGCTCGACGACGGCACGGCGTGGATCAGCGGTTCCACGTGGCGCGGCCGGCGCGTCCTGCGGATCTCGGTGAGCAACTGGTCGACCACCGACGACGACGTGACGCGTACGCTCGACGCGATCCGGCGCGCCGCCGCCGACATCTGAGCGGCGGATGCCGCCCGGCGCCGCCGGGACAGCGCGCTCCGCCCACGGCCCGGGCCGGCCGTACCCCCACGATGCCGCCCCTTCACGGACGACCCGTCGCCCGCCACGGCCTAGCGTCCGCGCCCGCCCCGCCGCCGGGGTGCGGGGCGGACGGAGACGCCGTGGCCCCCGGGGCCGGTGAGGGCTCCGGCCGGTCCGCCCGAGGACTCGGCCGTCGCCGGGCCCGTCGCCTCCTCGGCCGCGTGGTCACCCGCGCCGGGCAGACCGGTCTCGACATGGGCGAGCTGGGCGGACAGGCTCGTCAGCCACATCTCGAGGTCGATCAGCGCCGGGAGCGGGGCGGCGGGCGGCGGCGCGGGCTCCGGCCGCGGGCCGTCCGGAGGCAAGCCGTCCGGAGGCGAACCGTCCGGAGGCAAGCCGTCCGGAGGCGGTCGTTCCGTCGGGGCCGGCGCCCCCGCGCACAGGGCGGCCAGCCGGTCGGTGGTCCGGGCCGCCGTCAGGGCGGCGGCCCGCGCCCCTCGCGCCGCGCCCGGCGGCAGGGCGCTCGCGGGCAGGTCGAAGCGGGGCAGCCAGTGGGCACCCAGCAGGATCTGGTGGGCCGCGATCAGCACGCCGTGCCAGTCGGCCCCGGCGGAGCCCCTGGCGGCCGGCTCGCTGCGGAACTGGGCGTAGGCGGACTCGGCCAGGCGCATCCGGTGCAGGACGGGCAGCGTCGGCGGGGGCGGTGCGGAGCCCGGTGGCACGGCCGTCAGCACCCCCACGGTGTCCTGGATCAGCGGCCCGCACACGCGCAGCAGACCCGCCATGGTCCTGCGCACCTCCCGGCGGGCACCGGCCGGCCAGGCGAGCAACGCGCACAGCAGACCGACGGCGCTGCCGGTCACCACGTCCACGATCCGCGCCTCGGCCAGCCGCCAGGTGGCCGGGGTGATCTGCGCGAACGCCGTGGCCACCACCAGCGTGAACAGCCCCTGCGCCCACGCGATGCCGAGGAGCGGCCCGAGAGCGAAGGCCAGCAGCATGCCCGGCGCGAGGATCGCGGCGTACGCATCGGTGTGCTGCCCGACGCCGATGAGCAGGGCACCCGCCGCGACGGCGCCGACGAGGTTGCCGGCCACCGCCCCGCGCATGGCCGCCCAGGTCTCCCCGACCGTGGTCCTGCTCAGCGTCAGCACCGCCAGCAGCACCCAGAAGCCGTGGGTCAGGTCGAACGAACCGGCGACCAGCCGTGCCGCGGCGAGAGCCAGCGCGATCCTGACCGCGTTGTGGAACTGCACCGAGCGGAGGGTCATGTTGCCGACGATCCGGCGCAGCCACAGCCGGGACGTGGACGCCTCCGTGTACCAGAACAGCTCCCGTGGCTCGATCGGCGGGGTGCGCCGTCCGTCGAGGCCGACCCGTACGGCGATCTCCAGGACGCGCACCGACTCGGCGACACCCAGCAGCGCGGCCTGCCGGCGCAGCACCGGAACCAGCGCCGCTCCCTCGGCGGCCGGCTCCGCCGCCTGCCGCAACCGCATCTCCTGGAACGCGCCGATCGCCCGGTCCAGACGCGACGGTCCCGGCGTGACCCGGCCCGCGCGCAGCGCCGCCGCACCGACGTCACACAGAGCCCCCACCCGCGGCAGCAACCACGCCGACGCCACGTCCCCAGAGCCACCACCCCGCACGTCCCGACGCTTTCGCCGCCGCGCCCGCCCACCGCCCCGCACACGGGCCTCCTGACCGCCCGGTACGCCGGCCCCGGCACCGTCCGGTGCGGCAGCCCCGTCCACATCGGCTGCGCCGGCCTTGCCGCTGTCCGGCCTGCCGACGGCATCCCACACACCATCCGGCACGCCGTCCGCCACGCGGGCCCCGTCCGCCCACTCCCTCCCCCCATCCAGGCCACCTTCCGACCCACGGCCCCTCTCACCGCCCCGCATCCCGTCCCCGGTCCCGGTCCCGGTCCCGTCCCCACCCCTGGCTCCGTCCCCGTGTCCGGTCGTGTCCCTGGCCCCGCTCCCGTCCCAGGTCCCCATCCATGCCCCGGTCTTGTCGCCCTCCCCGTTTCCGCCCCCGCCCCTGGCGCCGCCCCCGCCCCTGGCGCCGCCCTCGCCCCTGGCGCCGCCCCTGTCCCCGGCGCCGTCCTCGCCCCTGGCGCCGTTCTCGTCCCTGGCGCCGTCCTCGTCCCCGACGCTGTGCTCGTCCCCCTCCCCACCCCAGACGTCGCCCCCTCTACCCTCGCCGATGCCCCCGTCCCGAACCCCGTTCCTGTCACCACCCCGCACCCCGCCCCCGTCGCCGCCCCGCACCCCCGTGCCGCCCCGAGCCCCCACGCCGACACCGTCGCCGCCCCCGCCCCCGTCGCCCTCCCGCACCCCCGCCCCGTCGCCCTCCGGCCCGCCGGTCCGGGCGGCGACGGTGTCGAGGAGGTCGCGCAGTTGGCCTGTTTCGGTGAGGTGGGCCAGCTGGTCGAGCAGGCGGCGGGTCGCGGAGCCCGCCTGGGCGAGGCCGCGGGCCGCGCGGCCGGGGCCCGCGGGGCGTTCCGCGGGCGGGATCTTCGACAGCCGCAGTCGTGCGCCCTCGGCGCGCAGCGCGGCGGGCGGGAGGCCGGTGCGGCCGGCGAGGGTGTCGCCCGCGGTCGCCACGGCCCTCGCGAGGCTCTGCCGGTACGTCTCCCCGGCGGCCTGCGGCAGGACCAACAGCTCGCACAGCGCCAGCAGCAGCACGCCCGTCGTGAGCCCGGCCAGCCGCAGTCCGAGGGTCCGCGGCTCGTACGGCGGGAAGCACGCCAGGATGTAGAAGAGCTGGAGTCCCGGCGCCGCCCCGGCCGGGCGCGGCCCCGCGACGGTCGCGAAGGCCAGGACGAAGCCGACCACGAGCATCCCGAGCACCGCCGCCCAGGTCCGCACCGCCAGCACGGTCCCCAGCGTCACCAGCAGAAGGCCCACGGGCAGCGCCCCCAGCATCACCGCGGCCCGTTGCCGCCCGGACCCGGGGACGGCGGACAGCAGCCCCAGGGCGATGGGCGCGAACAGCGCGTACAGCGCCGGCAGCGGCTCGTCGAGGCCGTACAGGAGGGAGTAGAACCCCGCGGACGCCGCGAGGGTGACCCGAACCGACCGGTGCAGGACCGTGGTCCGCTCCGCCCCGCCCCTCACGGCGGGTCTCCGCCGCGCACGCCGCGTGAGCGCGGTCCCGACCCCGGCGCGAGCGCGATGAAGACCCCCGTCCGCGAAGCCCGCGAAGCCGGCGAAGACTCGGCGCGCATGGGCACGTTCCTCTCGGGCCGACGTCCCCGAGGCATCGTGCGCGGGCCGGACACGCGCCCCGCCACCCCATTGTCGACCGGCCCCGCACCCGCCGCAGCCCGGCTCGCCCCGACCCCGCCGCCGCTACAGGGCCCGGGCGACGAGCAGGGCCACGTCGTCGTGGTCGTCGGGGTGGCGCAGGCCGTACAGCAGCAGGTCGCAGAGCTCCTCGAGGGGCCGGTCCGGCTCGTCCAGGAAGGTGAGCAGCATGGCCAGCCGGTCGTCGATGGGGTGGTGCCGGGTCTCGACGAGGCCGTCCGTGTAGAGCACCAGGACGTCGTCGGGGGCGAGGTGGGTCGTGGTCGTCTCGAAGGGGATGCCGCCGACCCCGAGCGGGGCGCCGGACGGCAGGTCGAGCAGGGCGGGGGCGTGGCCGGGGCCGGCCAGCGCGGGCGGCATGTGTCCCGCGTTGGCGATCCGGCACTGCCGTGTGCGGGGGTCGTACACCGCGTACAGACAGGTCACGATGTAGTGCTCGAGATCGCAGGTGATCTTGTCGAGGTGCTGGAGCACGGCCCCCGGGTCGAGATCGAGATCCGCGTAGGCGCAGGTGGCGGTGCGCAGCCGGCCCATCGTGGCGGCCGCGTCGATGCCGTTGCCCATGACGTCCCCGACGACCAGCGCGGTCTTGTCGTCGGTCAGCGGGATGACGTCGTACCAGTCGCCGCCGACCTCACTCGTGGCCTGGGCGGGCTGGTAGCGGGAGGCGAGGTCGAGGCCGGCGTGGTGGGGCGGATGGTCGGGCAGCAGACTGCGCTGGAGGGTCAGGGCGGTGTTGCGCACGCTCTCGAACCAGCGGGCGTTGTCGATGGCCACGGCGGCGCGGCCGGCCAGCTCGGTGGCGAGCACGACGTCGTCCTCGTCGAACGGCAGCGGGTTGCGGGTGCGCTTGAGGTCGAGGGCGCCGAGCACCTCGCCGTGGGCGATCAGCGGCACGGCCAGGTACGAGTGGACACCGGCCCGGGCCAGCAGGGAGCCGGCCTCGGCGTCCCGGGCGATGCGCGGGATGTCGGCGTCGCCGACATGGCGCACCAGGACCGGCCGGCCCGTGTGGACGCACAGGGTGACCAGCCGGTCGCCGTCGTAGGCCGCGATGTCGCCGGGCGGGTCGGCCGCCCGCAGGGCCACGGTCGGGTGGGACGCCTTGAGCGCGAGGGCGCGGAAGAGCTCCGGGCCGTCGTCCGGTCTGCGCGAGCGACGGCAGGCCAGGGCGGAGTCGAGGACGTCCACGGCGACCACGTCGGCGAGTTGCGGCACGGCGATCTCGGCCAGTTCGCGGGCGGTCCGGTCCACCTCCAGCGTGGTGCCGACCCGCGTGGAGGCCTCGGCGATCAGGGCGAGGCGCCGGCGCGCCCGGTCGGCCTCGGCCGCCACGCGGTGCCGTTCGGTGACGTCGACGACCGAGGCGGCCGCGCCCAGGACGCGCCCGCCGGGGTCCTCCAGCCGGTAGAACGACAGCGACCAGGCGTGCTCCCGGTCGGGGTCGGTCCGGGGGCGGCCCACGTGGTACTGGTCGAGCAACGGCGTACCGGTGGTGAGCACCTGTCGCAGCGCGGACTCGATGGTGTCGACGTCGGGGAGGGGCAGGGTCTCCCTGAGACGACGGCCGACATGGTCCTCGGCGGGGATGCCGTCGATGCGTTCCAGCGCCGGATTGACCAGCAGGTACCGCAGGTCGGGGTCGAGCAGGGCCAGGCCGATCGGGGACTGGTTGATCAGCCGCTCGCACAGGGCGAGATCGGTCTCGACGCGCTGCAGCAGCGTGTGGTCGGCCGCGATGCCCAGGGCGTAGACGTCCCCGAGGTCGTCCTGCAGCCGCATGTTGCGGAACTCCATCATGCGGCTGCTGCCGTCCTTGTGCCGGATGGGGAAGGTGCCGGCCCAGCTCCGCCCGGTCTCCAGCACCTCCGCGAACAGCCGCACCACGGCCTTCAGATGGTCGGGGTGGACGAACAGCCGGGCCGCGTACGTGCCGAGGGCCTCCTCGGCGCTGTACCCGAACAGTTCCTCCGCCTGCGGGGTCCAGAACACGATCCGCCCGTCGGCGTCGAGGACCATCGCGCACACGCTCAGGACGTCCAGCAGACCGGTGGGCGGGGGCGCCTCGTCCGCCTCGGTGCGGTACGCGTCGCCGTCGGACCGGAAGGGTTCGGCTGTCATCCCAGATCCTCCTTCCCTCCATGCTGCCCCCGCCCGGGGCGTCCGGAAAGGCCGGGGGCGCCGACGGCGGCGGCCCGCCGCGCCAGACCGTGCGCATCGGGCGGACAAGCAGGACCATGGTCGTGTCGAAGGATGGCCCGATGGACCCTGCGCGAGATGCTTTTGACGCCGTTCCGACGCCGACGGAACCGCGCGATCCCCTCGACGCGTCCACCGACGCGGCGGCGGTCGTGTCGGCGGACGGTGTCGTGATCGGCTGGACCCGGGGCGCCGAGGCACTGCTCGGCCGCCCGGCCGCGGACGTGGTGGGCCGCTCCGCCGCGCACCTGGTGGCGATGCCCGGGGACCCGGCGCGGGTGGCCGGCGTCGCCGAGCGGTGCCGTGCGGGCATGGGGTGGAGCGGCCAGATCTCCGTACGGCACCACGACGGCCGTCCCGTCGAGGTCGACCTGCGGGTCTCGGCGTCCTTCCGTGTCGGCGGGGACGAGTGCTTCCTGCTCTCGGCGCGCCCGCAGAGCCGGCACTGGACGGTCGGCCAGTCCGTCCTCGACGGGTTTCTGACCCGCTGCCCGGTCGGCATGGCGGTGATGGACCTGCGGCTGCGCTACGTGTGGCTCAACGACACGCTGGAACGCTTCGGCGGGGTGCCCCGCGAACAGCGGCTGGGGCGCCGGCTCAGCGAGCTGCTGCCCGGGCTCCAGGCGGAGACCATCGAGGGCCTGATGCGCAAGGTCCTGGAGACCGGGGTCCCGGTCACCGACTACGAGTACCTGGGGTGGAGCTGGGCCGATCCGCACCGCGAGCACGCCTACTCCACGTCCTTCTTCCCCCTCGTGGACGCCGACGGCTCCGCCTCCGGTGTCTGCTACATGGTCCAGGACGTCACCGAGCGATCGAACGCCCGCCGGCTCCTGTCGCTGGTCAACGAGGCCGGCGCGAGCGTCGGAACGACCCTGGACGTGATGCGGACGGCCCAGGAACTCGCCGACTTCGCCGTGCCCCGCTTCGCCGACTTCGTCCTCGTCGACCTCCTGGAGCCCGTGCTCAGCACCGAGGGGCACGGGGCGTGGCTGACGGACGCGGGCCCGGCACCCGCCAGGCCGGTGATGCGCCGCGCCGGGATGAGCTCGGTGCGGGAGGGCTGCCCGGAGGCCGTGGCCCGCGTCGGCGACAGGGTGGACTTCCTGCCTCCGCCGCACGACGCGCGGCTGCTCATCGACGGCGAGCCGATCCTCATCCCCGTCCTCGACCCCTCCGACGCCCTGTGGACCGCCGAGCAGCCCCGACGGGCGGCCAGCATCCGCGAGTTCGGGCTGCACTCCCTGATCTCGGTACCGATGCGGGCGCGGAACACGGCCCTGGGCCTGACGACGTTCGTACGGTCGCTCAACCCCGTGTCGTTCCAGCCCGACGACGTCCTGCTCGCGCAGGAACTGGTGGCGCGGGCGGCGCTGTGCGTGGACAACGCGCGGCGGTACACGCGGGAGCACACGGCGGCCGTCACCCTGCAGCGCAGTCTGCTGCCGCACGCCCTGAGCGGCGGCACCGCGCTGGAGGTGGCCTCCTCCTACCTGCCGGCGGATCCCACCGACGGGGTGGGCGGCGACTGGTTCGACGTGATCCCGCTGTCCGGGGCCCGGGTCGGCCTCGTCGTCGGAGACGTGGTGGGGCACGGCATCGCCGCCGCCGCGACCATGGGCCGGCTGCGCACCGCCGTGCAGACGCTCGCCGACATGGAGATGCCCCCGGACGAACTGCTCGCCCACCTCGACGACCTCGTGCTCCGGCTGAGCGCGGACCGCACCGACGACGTCGCGGTCCGGCACAGTGCGACCGCGTTCCTCGGCGCCACCTGCCTGTACGCCGTCTACGACCCGGTCACCCGGCGGTGCAGGATGGCCCGCGCCGGACACCCGCCGCCCGTCGTCGTCGCGCCCGACGGCCGGGTCTCCTTCCCCGAGCCCCCGGCCGGGCCTCCGCTGGGGCTCGGCGGGATGGCGTTCGAGGCGACCGAGATCGAGCTCGCCGAGAACAGCCTGCTCGGCCTGTACACCGACGGCCTCATCGAGGGAGCCGACCGCGACATGGAGCTGGGCATGGCCCGGCTCGCCGACCTGCTCGCCCGCTCCGACGGCGACCTCGACGACCTGTGCGCGTCGGCCGTGCGCCGGCTCGTGCCCGTGAACCGGCCCGACGACATCGCCCTGCTGCTGGCGCGCACCCACGCCCTGGGTCCCGACCGGGTCGTCTCCTGGGACGTGCCCGTGGACCCGGCCGCCGTCGCCGACATCCGGGCCCGGGCGACCCGCCAGGTGGAGGCCTGGGGGCTGGGGGAGGCGGCCATGACGGCGGAACTCGTCGTGAGTGAGCTGGTCACCAACGCCGTACGGTACGCCGCACCGCCCATCCGGCTGCGACTGCTCCGCGACACACGTCTGACCTGCGAGGTCTCCGACGCCAGCAGTACCGCGCCCCGGCTCCGGCACGCCCGGAGCACGGACGAGGGGGGCCGTGGTCTCTTCCTGGTGGCCCAGCTCTCCCATCGGTGGGGGGCCCGGTACACGGGCGAAGGGAAGATCATCTGGGCCGAGCTGGAGCTCGGCCGGTGACGAGCTGCCGGTGACGAGCCGGAGGTCAGCCGGTGAGGAGGCCGTCCATCTGGCCGACCGCCTGCTTCAGGCCCTCCTCCATGCCCATCGTCATCAGCTGTTCCATCTGCTCACGGCTGTCGAAGACGGACCGGATCTCCATGCGGGTGCCGTCCCCGTGCCGGGCCAGCCGGACCCGCACGGTGGTGGTCGGCATGGTGGGACTCGGGGTTCCCTCCGCGTCGGCGAAGCCGTCGGTGAACTCCAGGGACGTGGGTGCGGCGACGGACGTGACGCGCCACCAGCCGCGGTGCTTGTCGCCCTCGGGGCTCGTCATGAAGTAGGTGACCTCGCCGCCCGGGGTCAGGTCGTGGCTCTCGACGGTGGCCGGGTAGGCCGGGGGTCCCCACCAGCGCTCCAGCCGGCGGGGGTCCGCCCACAGCTGCCACACGTCCTCCACGGAGGCGGCGAAGTCGGCGATCAGGGTGAGGGTGAGGCTGTCGAGGTCCTTGTCCACGCTGGTCACGGTCATGGGTCCGGTCCTTCCTTCGGATGGTGCTGCGCCGTGCGGGGGCCCGGGGGCAGCAGGTCGGACATCCGCTCCACCCGGCCGCGCCACAGGGCCTCCAGTTCGTCGAGGGCCCGCCGGGCCCGCGCCACGGCGTCGGGCTCCGTGAGGACGAGCTGCTCCCGTCCGCGCCGCTGCTTGGTGACCAGCCCGGCCCGCTCCAGCACCGTCACGTGTTTCTGCACGGCGGCGAAGCTCATCGGGTAGGCGGCGGCCAGTTGCGACACCGACAGATCGCCCTGGACGCACCGGCGGAGTATGTCCCGTCGGGTCGTGTCCGCCAGGGCGTGGAAGAGCCGGTCCAGGGTTCCGGCAGCACCTTCATCTACAACCATTTGGTTGTATGTTAGTCGGCCCCCCGTACCCCCGCAACCGCGCGACCGCGGTCCCCGGCCCCGCTCCGACCTGCTGTGACTTCTCCCACCTGCTCTTGCCCGGGCCAGGAAGGCTTCCCTACGTTCGATCGCATGTCCCACCATGGCCCCACTCCTTCGGACGAACCGGTCGGCTGGTCCCTCGACCTGAGCGCGCACGAGATGCTCCGGCGGGCACACGTCCTGGACGCCCTCGGCGCCGACTGGGACCCCGTCGAGGCACTGCGCGGCGAGGAAGCGGCGAACGCGCTGCTCTACTCGGGTCTCGACGAGGAGCAGC
This sequence comes from Streptomyces sp. NPDC001381, assembly GCF_042895685.1. Taxonomy (NCBI): domain Bacteria; kingdom Bacillati; phylum Actinomycetota; class Actinomycetes; order Kitasatosporales; family Streptomycetaceae; genus Streptomyces; species Streptomyces sp. NPDC001381. Next base: position 577,489 of record NZ_JBIAWO010000005.1, read on the forward strand.
AGCGCGTGTACGACGAACTGGTCGCGGCCGGTGTGCTGCCGCCGCGAGGGGGCGGCAGTGCTGCCGCTTGACCCGCACGCCGACATCGGCCGCCGGGCCTGGGTGGCCTGCCCCAACTGCGACGACCGCCAGGGCTGCGACCCCTGCGCGCAGGGACGCACCTGCTCCGCGCACTGGCGCTATCTGCTGTCCCACACCGGCAGCCTGCTCCATCTGCAGTGCCCGTCCTGCACCCACGTCTGGGACCACGAGACGCACTTCGGGGCCACCCGCTCCCGCTGGGAGCGCATCGTAGACCGCCTGCGGGGCCAGTGAGGCCGGACGGCGCAGCACGCCCTGCTTTCGGATGACCCCACCGGCTGTCTACTGAGCGGCGCGGCGGGCCTGACGGACGATCGCAGTCGGCGGTCATCCCCGGCTGCCGTTCGTCCGCCCGGAGACAGCCGTGCACATCCTGCTTCTGGCCAGCGCGTTCAACAGCCTCACCCAGCGGGTCCACGCCGCACTGCGCGATCGCGGCCACACCGTCGCCGTGGAGCTCGCCCTGCCCCACGACGGCTCGCTGTCCGAGACCGTACGGCGGCACGACCCGCGGCTCGTGGTCGCGCCGATGCTGAAGACGGCGATCCCCGAGGACGTCTGGACGGCGTACACCTGCCTCGTCGTCCATCCGGGCCCGGTCGGTGACCGGGGGCCCTCCTCCCTGGACTGGGCCATCCACGAGGGCGCCGAGGACTGGGGCGTGACCGTGCTGCAGGCCGACGCCGAGATGGACGCCGGTGACGTGTGGGCGTCCGTGCCGTGCCGGATGCCCGCGACGGGCAAGAGCGAGCTGTACCGGGGCGAGGTCGCCGACGCCGCGCTGGCCGCCGTGCTCCTCGCGGTGGAGCGCTTCGCCGGCGGCACGTACGTGCCGTGCGGCCAGGACGGACCGGTGCGCGCCCGGCCGTACCTCGACCAGAGCGTCCGGCGGATCGACTGGGCCGAGGACTCCACGGCGACCGTCCTGCGCAAGCTGCGGGCCGCCGACTCGCAGCCCGGCGTACTGGACGCGTTCCTCGGCGGCGCATGGTACCTGCACGGCGGCCACCCCGAAGGAGCGCTGCGCGGCCGCCCCGGCGAGCTGCTGGCCACCCGGGCCGGGGCGATCTGCCGGGCCACGGCCGACGGCGCCGTGTGGATCCCCGAACTGCGGCCCCGCCGTGGGCCCGGGCAGCCGCCGACGTACAAGCTGCCCGCCACCACCGCCCTCGGCGACCGGCTGCCGCCCCTGCCCGAGGCCCGGGAAGCCACCTGGACGGACATCCGCTACCGGGAGGACGGGAACGTCGGCTTCCTGTCGTTCTCCTTCCCCGGCGGCGCCATGAGCACCGAGCAGTGCCGGCGTCTGCTGGACGCCTACCGGTCGGCGTGCGAGCGGCCCACGTCGGTGCTGGTGCTCGGCGGGCCGCGGGACTTCTTCTCCAACGGGATCCACCTCAACGTCATCGAGGCCGCCGCCGACCCCGCCGCCGAGTCCTGGGCCAACATCAACGCCATCGACGATCTGGTCGAAGCGGTCCTGACGACCACGGACCGCCTCGTCGTCGCGGCCCTCGCGGGCAACGCCGCGGCGGGCGGCGTGATGCTCGCCCTGGCGGCCGACGAGGTCTGGTGCCGCTCGGGCGCCGTGCTGAACCCCCACTACCGGCTGATGGGCCTGTACGGCTCGGAGTACTGGACCTACAGCCTCCCGCGCCGAGTGGGCCCCGCCGTCGCCGAACGGCTCATGCGCGAGGCGCTCCCGGTGAGCGCGGCGGCCGCCCAGCGCCTCGGACTCGTCGACCGGGTGCTCGACTGCGCCCCCGACGCGTTCGCGGGCGAGGTCGCCGGCCTGGCGGCGCGGCTGGCGTCCCGGCCGGCCGTATCGGCCCGTGTCACCGCGAAGAAGACGGAGCTGGACCGGCTCCAGAACCTGACCCCGCTGGCCGGCTTCCGGGAGCGGGAGCTGGCCCGGATGCGCCGGACCTTCGACGACCCCGACGCCCCGTACCACGCCCTGCGCCGCGCGTTCGTCCACAAGGAGCGCCCGGCGTGCACCCCGCCGCACCTCGCCGCGGTTGCGCGCGGCGGGCCGGTCCCCTGTGCCGCCGATGTCACCGGAACGGACCCCGCCGGCGTCTCATCCGGGCCGAACCACTGATACGAAGAGTCCTGATGGCCGAAATGCAGGCCTTCATCCCTTACCTCCCCGGGAGGCGGTCCCATGACTGAGGCGACGCCGGACACGGTCGGTGCCGCGGGCGCCACAGGCGCGCTCGCCGACGAGACACCCACGATCCACATCCTCTGGATCAACGCGGGGCTGAGCTGCGACGGCGACTCGGTCGCGCTGACGGCGGCCATGCAGCCGAGCATCGAGGAGATCGCGCTGGGCGCGCTCCCGGGGCTGCCGAAGATCGCCGTGCACTGGCCGCTCATCGACTTCGAGTGCGGTCCGGTCGGCGGTGCCGACACGTTCATCGAGTGGTTCTTCAAGGGGGAGCGGGGCGAGATCGACCCGTTCGTCCTGGTCGTCGAGGGGTCCATCCCCAACGAGGCGATCAAGCCGGAGGGCTACTGGTGCGGCTTCGGCGACAACCCCGAGACGGGGCAGCCGATCACGACCAGCGAGTGGATCGACCGGCTCGCGCCCAAGGCGCTGGCGGTGGTCGCCATCGGCACCTGCGCCACGTACGGCGGCATCCACGCCATGGCCGGCAACCCGACCGGCGCGATGGGTGTGCCCGACTACCTCGGCTGGGACTGGAAGTCCCAGGCCGGCATCCCCATCGTGTGCGTGCCCGGCTGCCCGATCCAGCCCGACAACTTCGCCGAGACGCTCACCTACCTGCTCTACCAGGCGGCAGGCTCCGCCCCGATGATCCCGCTGGACGACAAGCTGCGTCCGACCTGGCTGTTCGGGGCCACCGTCCACGAGGGCTGCGACCGCGCGGGCTACTACGAGCAGGGCGAGTTCGCGCTGTCGTACGACTCGCCGAAGTGCCTGGTCAAGATCGGCTGCTGGGGTCCCGTCGTCAAGTGCAACGTGCCCAAACGCGGCTGGATGAACGGCATCGGCGGCTGCCCCAACGTCGGCGGCATCTGCATCGCCTGCACCATGCCCGGCTTCCCCGACAAGTTCATGCCGTTCATGGACGAACCCCCCGGGGCGAAGGTCTCCAGCACGGCCAGCGGCGCCTACGGCGCCGTGATCCGCAAACTGCGGGACATCACCGCGAAGACGGTGGACAAGGAACCCAAGTGGCGCCGTACCGGAGAGAAGATCACCACCGGCTACCGGCCCCCCTGGTGACCTCCTCCCGCACCTGACCACGCGTCAACCGCTTCTGCTTCGTGCACCCCGCACACCCGAACCTCCCGCGCAACGAAGGGCACGGCAAAGACGATGGCAAGGACGACGGCGGCCGGAGACGGCAGCGGCCTGGTGGAGATGGCCTGGGACCCGATCACCCGGATCGTGGGCAGCCTGGGCATCCACACGAAGATCGACTTCAAGCAGAAGCGGGTCGCGGAGTGCTACAGCACCTCGTCGGTCTTCCGCGGCTACAGCGTCTTCATGCGCGGCAAGGACCCCAGGGACGCCCACTTCATCACCAGCCGCATCTGCGGGATCTGCGGCGACAACCACGCCACCTGCTCGGTGTACGCGCAGAACATGGCGTACGGCGTCAAGCCCCCGCACCTCGGCGAGTGGATCATCAACCTCGGCGAGTCCGCGGAGTACATGTTCGACCACAACATCTTCCAGGAGAACCTGGTCGGGGTCGACTACTGCGAGAAGATGGTCAAGGAGACCAACCCCGGTGTGCTCGAACTCGCCGAGCGCACCGAGGCCCCGCACGCCGCGGAACACGGCTACCGCACGATCGCCGACATCATGCGCTCGCTCAACCCCCTGGAGGGCGAGTTCTACCGCGAGGCCCTCCAGGTCAGCCGCTACACGCGCGAGATGTTCTGCCTGATGGAGGGACGCCACGTCCACCCCTCCACGCTCTACCCGGGCGGCGTCGGCACCATCGCCTCCGTACAGCTCTTCACGGACTACATGAGCCGCCTGATGCGGTACGTCGAGTTCATGAAGCGGGTCGTGCCCCTGCACGACGACCTGTTCGACTTCTTCTACGAGGCACTGCCCGGCTACGAGGAAGTGGGCCGCCGGCGTGTCCTGCTCGGCTGCTGGGGCGCGCTCAACGACCCCGAGTACTGCGACTTCACCTACGCCAACATGACGGACTGGGGCCGGCGGATGTTCGTCACGCCCGGCATCGTCGTCGACGGCAAGCTCCTCACCAACGACCTCACCGAGATCAACCTCGGCATCCGCATCCTGCTCGGCAGCTCCTACTACGAGGACTGGCAGGGCCAGGAGCAGTTCGTCACCCACGACCCGCTGGGCAACCCCGTGGACCCGCGCCACCCGTGGAACCAGCACACCATCCCCGCCCCGCAGAAGCGGAACTTCGACGACAAGTACAGCTGGGTCATGTCCCCGCGCTGGTTCGACGGCAAGGACCACCTCGCCCTCGACACCGGCGGCGGCCCCCTCGCCCGCCTGTGGTCCACCGCCCTGTCCGGACTCGTCGACACCGGCCATGTGAAGGCCACCGGACACAGCGTGGTCATCAACCTGCCGCGCACCCTGACCAAGCCCGAGACCACCTTCGAGTGGAAGATCCCCCGGTGGAGCAACGCGCTGGAACGCAACCGCGCGCGCACCTACTTCCAGGCCTACACCGCCGCCCTGGCGCTGCACTTCGCGGAGAAGGGCCTGGAGGAGGTCCGTGCCGGACGCACCCAGACCTGGGAGAAGTTCGAGGTCCCGGACGAGGGCATCGGCGTCGGCTTCACCGAGGCGGTCCGCGGCGTCCTCTCCCACCACATGGTGATCCGCGACGGCAAGATCGCCAACTACCACCCCTACCCGCCCACCCCCTGGAACGCCAGCGTCAGGGACTCCTACGGCACACCGGGCCCCTACGAGGACGCCGTGCAGAACACCCCGATCTTCGAGGAGAACCCGCCGGAGAACTTCAAGGGCATCGACATCATGCGCGCCGTGCGCAGCTTCGACCCCTGTCTGCCCTGCGGCGTCCACATGTACGTCGGCGACGGCAGGACCGTGAAGTCGATGCACGTGCCCACCGGCCTGAGCGGACTGGGCGGATGAGCGCGCCGGCCGCGACGCGGCCCGTGACCGCGGAACAGACGGGCCGCCGTGTCGAGGAGGTCCTGGACCGGCTGGCCGCGAGCGGCGATCACGCCGCCGCGGCCGCGGCCGAGGAACTCGTCCGCACCCTCATGGACTTCTACGGCTCCGGCCTCGCCCGCGTCGTGGAACTGCTGGACTCCGCTCCCGGCGCACCGCTGGCCGGGCTGCTCGGCGACGACCTCGTCGCGAGCCTGCTCGTCCTGCACGACCTGCACCCCGAGGACCGCGACACCCGGATCGCCCGGGCCCTCGACAGCGTCCGCGACCACACCCTGGAAGTGGTCGGCTTCGAGGAGCGCAGCGGCACGCTGAGGGTGCGCGCCCGGGCGGGCGGCGGCTGCGGCTGCGGCTCCGGCACGGACGCCCGGCAGGCCGCGGAGGCCGCGCTCGCCTGCTTCGCACCCGAGGTCAGGGCCGTCGACGTGGAGACCTCCCCGGCCGGGCCCACGCTCCTGCAGATCGGCACGGCACCGACGGGCGCCCGATGAGCGCGACCACAGTCGGCCTGCGGAGGTTCCTCACCGAGCGTCCGCCGCGGCCGGAGCGGTGCGAGCTGTGCGCGGTCGTGGTGCCCGAGGACCACCGGCACCTGGTCGACACCGAGAAGCGCGCCCTCGTCTGCGCCTGCGCGGCCTGCGCGCTGCTCATGGAACAACCGGGCGCCGCCGCGGGCCGCTTCCGCGCGGTCCCGGCCCGCTACCTCACCGACCCCGGCCACCGCCTCGACGAGTGGGCCTGGGAGGCGCTGCAGATCCCGGTCGGCGTCGCCTTCTTCTTCCGCAACGCGGCGCTCGACCGGCTGGTCGCCCTCTACCCGAGCCCGGCCGGAGCCACCGAGAGCGAACTCGACCCGGCCACCTGGACGCAGGTCCTCGGCGGCAGCCGCCTCGCCGGACTCCTCGAACCGGACGTGGAGGCACTGCTGCTGCGCCGCACCGACGGCCGCCACGCATGCCACCTCGTCCCCATCGACATCTGCTACGAACTCGTCGGCCGGATGCGCCTGCTGTGGCAGGGCTTCGACGGCGGGGCCGAGGCCCGCGCGGCACTGGACGCGTTCTTCGCGGACGTCGAGCGCCGCGTGCGGCCCGTGGACGACGCGCGGTGCCCGGCAGAAGAGGCGGGGCGCCCGACGCACGACGCGGGGCGTCCGACGCACGACGCGGGGCGCTCCCCGGGCGGGGCGGGACGCCCGTGACGGAGTTCTCCTTCGCCTGCACCGGCGTCCGTGCCGACCGCTTCGCCGCCGGACCGACCCTCGTCTTCCGGCTGCGCGTCACCGCCTCCGGCGACACGCCCGTGCACGCCCTCGCCCTGCGCTGCCAGATCCGCATCGAACCCGCCCGCCGCGCCTACGCGCCGGCCGAGGCGGACGGCCTGAAGGACCTCTTCGGCGAACGCTCCCGCTGGGGGAGCACCCTCCAGCCGGTGCAGTTCGCCCAGGTGCCGCTGATGGTCTCCTCCTTCACCGGGGAGACCGAGGCCGACCTCGTCGTCCCCTGCACCTACGACATGGACATCGCCGCCACCCGCTACCTCGACGCCCTCACCGACGGCGAGGTCCCCCTGCTGCTGCTCTTCTCCGGCACGGCCTTCACCGGCGCCGGCGGCTTCCAGGTCGAGCCGGTGCCGTGGGACCGCGAGGCATCCTTCCGGCTGCCGGTCGCCACCTGGCGGGAGATGGTCGAGCAGCACTTCCCCGGCTGCGGCTGGATCCGGCTGCCCCGCGACACCATGGCCGCCCTCCTCGCCTACCGCTCCCGGCACGCCCTGCCCTCCTGGGAGGCGACCCTCAAGGCCCTGCTCGACGACCGCGGCGCCCCGGACCCGCCCGCGAGGGACCCGTTCCGCGCGCTCACCGGCACCACCGGAAGGACCGACCCGTGACCGTGACCGCGTTCGCCCCCGAGACCGAGGAGCGGTTCGCCCTCGCCCGGCAGGTGGCCGACGCCGTCCTCTTCGAGGGCTACGTGCTCTACCCGTACCGCGCCTCCTCCGCCAAGAACCGGCTGCGCTGGCAGTTCGGCGTGCTCGTGCCCCCCGCCTGGGGCGCCGAGTGCGAGGAGCACGACTTCCAGCACACCGAGTGCCTGATGGAACCGAGAAGGGGCGCGACCCTCTCCGTCGAGGTGCGCTTCCTGCACGCCCGGCGGCGCACCGTGCAGCGGGCCTGCCCGGACGGCGGTTACGAGACGGTCGCCGAACTCCGCCTCGACGACCGGGTGCTGGTGCCCTGGGACGAGGGCGGCGAGGAGCGCGTCGAACTGGTCGTACCGGTCGACGAACTCCTCGGCGACGGCGTCACGCACCCCTTCCGGCGCCCGGCCCGGGAGGACACCGAACCGGTCCTGGACGCGGCGGGCCGCGTCGTCGGCCGGCTGGCGCGGCGGAGCGAGGAGATCAGCGGAACGCTCAGGCTGTCCGCCCGCGAGCTCGACGGGCCCTACCGGACCATGCGGCTGACCGCCGTCGTGGAGAACAGCAGCGACTGGACACCGCCGCAGGGCCGTGCCGCCGACCGGGACGCGGCGCTGCCGCACTCCCTGGTGGCCACCCACCTCCTCATGGCCCTCAGCGCCGGATCGTTCCTGTCGATGACCGATCCCCCCGAATGGGCGAAGGGCGCGGCCGCCGCCTGCCGCAACCTGCACACCTGGCCCGTGCTCGCCGGCGAACCCGGCCGCGCCGACCTCGTGCTGTCCTCACCGATCATCCTGGAGGACCATCCGGCCATCGCTCCGGAGAGCCCCGGCGCGCTCTACGACGCCACCGAGATCGACGAGATCCTCGCCCTGCGCACCGCCGCCCTCACCGACGAGGAGAAGCGCGAGGCCCGGGGCACCGACGAGCGGGCCGCCGCCGTGATCGACCTCGCGGACTCGATGCCCGCGGAGGTGCTGGAACGTCTGCACGGGGCGGTGCGCAGCCTGCGCGAGGTGACCGGTTCCGGCCCGGCCGCCGGCTTCCCCGACGAGCACGGCGTACGGCGCCCGGACACGCCCTGGTGGGACCCGGCCGGCGAGGCCGGCTTCGACCCGGAGCGGGACGGCGTGGTCGTGGACGGCCGCCCGGTGTCCAGGGGCAGCCGCGTCGTACTGCGCCCGGGCCGGCGCCACACGGACGCACAGGACCTGTTCCTGCACGGCCGCACCGCGACGGTCGAAGCGGTCCTGCACGACGTCGACGGCGTCGTGCACCTGGCGGTCACGGTCGAGGGCGACCCGGGCGCCGACATCCGCCGCGAGCAGGGCCGCTTCCTGTACTTCCAGCCCGACGAGATCTCCCCCGCGGAGGACGACGGATGAGCGGCCCCCGGCCCACCCTCGTCGCCGGCATCGGCAACATCTTCCTCGGCGACGACGGCTTCGGCGTGGAGACCGCACGCCGGCTGGCCGAGCGCGACCTGCCCGGTCACACCGAGGTCGTGGACATCGGCGTGCGCGGGGTGCACCTCGCCTACCAGCTGCTGGACGGCTACGACACCCTCGTCCTGGTGGACGCCACGGCACGCGGCGAGGCACCCGGCACGCTGTACGTCATCGAATACGACGGCCCCGGCGGCGGCACCGCAGCGGTTCCCGCGCTCGACGGCCACCGGATGACCCCCGACACCGTCCTGGCGCTGCTGGGCACCCTCTGCGCCGGCACCGGCGGACAGCCGCCGCGGCGGGTCCTGATCGTCGGATGCGAGCCTGCCTCGACCGAGGAGGGCATCGGCCTCAGCCCGCCGGTGTCCGACGCCGTGCCCCGGGCCGTTCGGCTGATCGAAGAGCTGCTGGCGGACGCCGAGCCGTCCCCGGCCCAGGCCTCAACCACTGAGGCTCCGAGATGAGGAGAGACGGATGAAGAAGATCGTGTTCGGGGGAGCGGCCCTCGCCGCCATGGCCGTGGTCGTCGTCGAGGTCTTCCCCGACATCAGGCGCTACCTCCGGATCCGCCGCATGTGACACCGGGCGCCGCCGTGCGGGCCGGGCGGTTGCGTCGAACGGCGTACCCGCCGGCCGGTGACGGCGTGCCGGGCCGTGCGGCCCGGGTGCACCCGCCTCTAATGAAGGCCGGCGGCAGCCACACCCGGGAGGTCGAGGACCGATGCACGAGATGTCCGTCGCGCTGGCCGTCGTCGACCAGGTCACCGAGGCCGCCGCGCGGGCCGGTGACGTCACGGCGGTCCGCTCGGTACGGCTCCAGGTGGGCGAACTGGCCGGAGTCGTCCCCGACGCGCTCGCCTTCTGCTTCGAACTGGCCTGCGCCGGGACCCTGCTGGAAGGCGCCGAACTGGTCACCGAGGCGGTGCCCGGGAGGGCCCGCTGCACCTCCTGCGCGCACGCCTGGGCCGTCGGCATGCCGCCCCGGCTCACCTGCCCCGGGTGCGGCGGCGGCAGCACCGACCTGGTCGCCGGGCGGGAACTGCAGATCACCGGCGTGCGGTGGGAGGACGGCGACGCCGCACCCGCGCCCACCGGCGCACCGATCCCCGAGGAGTGCTGAACCATGTGTCGTGTCGCCGACCTGCGGCAGGCCGTGCTCGCGAAGAACGACGCGAGCGCCCACACCCTGCGCGACCACCTCGCCGCTCGCGGCACCACGGTCGTCAACCTGCTCTCCAGCCCCGGCAGCGGCAAGACCGCGCTGCTGGAGCAGGAACTGCTGCGGGCCCGCGAGCGGTCCGTGCCCGTCGCGGCGCTGACCGCCGACCTCGCCACCGAGAACGACGCCGCGCGCCTGGCCCGGGCGGGCGTCCCGGTCAGACAGGTGCTCACCGACGGACTGTGCCACCTGGAGGCGGGGATGCTCGCCGGCCACCTCGACGGATGGCTGCCCGGGGACACCCGGCTGCTGTTCGTGGAGAACGTCGGCAACCTGGTCTGCCCCGCCTCCTACGACCTGGGGGAGACCCTCAGGGTCGTCCTCGCCTCCGTGACGGAGGGCGAGGACAAGCCGCTGAAGTACCCCACCGCCTTCGGCCTCGCCCATCTCGTCGTGGTCACCAAGACCGACATCGCCGAAGCCGTCGAGTTCGACGAGATCGCCTTCCGCGCGAACGTGGAACAGGTCAACCCGGGCGTCGAGGTCGTCCTGACCTCGGCACGCAGGGGCAAGGGCGTCGGCGCGCTGCTCGACAGGGCGCTGGCCGCCGCGGCCGGCACCCCCGTCCACACCCCGGTCATGGCCGGGCAGCCGGACGCTCACCACGGCCACACCCACCCCCACCCGGGCGCGGCCGACGCCGGCGCCCTGGCCCCCCAGCGCTCGTGAGCGCTCCGCCGTCAGCGGCCGCCGTCGCCGGCGACCCTCCGCTGCGCCGCCGGGTCGTCGTCCGCGGAGTGGTGCAGGGCGTCGGCTTCCGCCCGTACCTGTACGGCCTCGCCACCGAACTCGCGCTGGTCGGACACGTCACCAACACCCCGGAGGGCGTCGTCGCCGAGGTCGAGGGCAGCGCCTCGGCCGTGGCCCGGTTCTGCGCCCGGATCGCCGCCCAGGCACCCCCGCTGGCCCGCGTGGAGTCCGTCCACCACCAGGAACTGCCCCCCACCGGCGGTGAGGCGTTCACCATCCTCGCCTCCCGCACCGGAGGGCCGGCCCGCACCCTGGTCTCCCCGGACAGCGCCACCTGCGCCGACTGCCTCGCCGAACTGGCCGACCCCGCGGACCGGCGCCACCGCCACCCCTTCGTCAACTGCACCCACTGCGGTCCGCGCTTCACCATCGTCACCGGCGTGCCCTACGACCGGGCCCACACCACGATGGCCGGCTTCGCGATGTGCCCCGACTGCGCCCGCGAGTACGGCGATCCGGGCGACCGGCGCTTCCACGCACAGCCGGTCGCCTGCCCGGCCTGCGGGCCGCGGCTGCGGCTGATCCTGCCGGGCTCCGACACCCCGGCCGGAGCGGACCCGGTCGCCGGGGCCCGCGCGCTGCTCGCCGGCGGCGCGATCCTCGCCGTGAAGGGACTGGGCGGCTACCACCTGGCCTGCGACGCCACCAACGGCACGGCCGTCGCCCTCCTCAGGCACCGCAAGGCCCGCGGCGACAAACCGTTCGCCGTCATGGCCCGCGGCCCGGCCGACGTCGAGCACCTCGTCCGGCTGGGCCCCGAGGAACGGCGCCTGCTCGAAGGCGGCATCAGGCCCGTCGTACTCCTGCGGCGCCGCCCGGACCCGTCGTACCCCGCGGGGGCCCCGCGCCCCGCCGAGGCCGTCGCGCCCGGCAGCCCCGACCTCGGGGTGATGCTGCCGTACACCCCCCTGCACCACCTGCTGCTCGGCCTGCCGGGCGATCCCGACGGGCCCCGGCTGCTCGTCATGACCAGCGGCAACGTCTGCGGGGAGCCGATCGTCACCGACGACACCGAGGCACTCGAACGGCTCGCGCACCTCGCCGACGCCTGGCTCACCCACGACCGGCCCATCCGCGTTCCCTGCGACGACTCCGTGGTCCGCGTCTGCGACGGCGAACCGCTGCTGATCCGCCGCTCGCGCGGCTACGCCCCGCTGCCGGTCCCGCTGCCGCTGCCCGTCCGTCCCGCGCTCGCCGTCGGCGGAGACCTGAAGAACGCCTTCTGTCTCGGACAGGGCCGCCGGGCGTGGCTGTCCGCGCACATCGGCGACATGGACGACCTCGGCACCCAGCGGGCGTTCGCGCACGCGGCGGCGCACCTCGGGTCCCTCACCGGGGTGCGGCCCGAGACCCTGGTGGCCGACCGGCATCCCGGGTACCGCTCCGCCCGGTGGGCCGACCGGAACGCGGCCGGCCGGCCCGTGGCGCGGGTCCAGCACCATCACGCCCATGTCGCCGCCGTGATGGCCGAACACGGCCTCGACGGCACCCGGCCGGTGATCGGCGTCGCCTTCGACGGCACCGGTCACGGCGACGACGGCGCCATGTGGGGCGGGGAGTTCCTGCTCGCCGACTACGACGGCTTCACCCGGTTCGGGCACCTGGCGTACGTCCCGCTGCCCGGCGGCGACGCCGCGGTGCGCCGGCCGTACCGCATGGCCCTGTCCCATCTGCGGGCGGCCGGGATCGACTGGTCGGCCGACCTGCCCTGTACCGCCGCCTGCCCGCCCGAGGAACTCCCCGTCCTGCGCCGCCAGTTGGAGACCGGTCTGCACTGCGTCCGCACGTCCGGCATGGGCCGGCTCTTCGACGCCGTGTCCTCGCTCGCCGGGGTGTGCCACCGGGCCGGATACGAAGCCCAGGCCGCGGTCGAGCTGGAGGGGGCCGCCCTGCGGGCGCCCGCCGGGGACACCGCCGCCTACGCCTTCGCCCTGCACGCGCCAAAGGAGCGGGACGGCGGTGCCGTACGGGCCGATCCGGCACCCGTCCTCGCGGCCGTCGTCCGCGACCTGCGCGCGGGCCACGCGCCGGCCCTGGTCGCGGCCCGCTTCCACCGGGGCGTGACCGGCCTGGTGCACCGGATGTGCGCGGCGGCCCGGGAGCGGCACGGCCTGGACACGGTCGCCCTGACCGGAGGGGTGTTCGCCAACACCCTGCTCTCCTCGGCCTGCGCCACCGCCCTGCGCGAGGACGGTTTCACGGTCCTGCGGCACCGCCTCGTGCCGCCCAACGACGGCGGTCTGGCGCTGGGCCAGCTGATCGTGGCCGCCCGGGCCGTCCCCACCCCATGACCACCCGTGACCCAGAGCGAGGAGAGGCCCATGTGCCTGGCGGTACCCGGCAGAGTGCTGGACATCGAGGAACGTGACGGTACCCGGATGGCCACCGTCGACTTCGGCGGCGTGGTCAAGGAGGTGTGCCTGGAGTACCTGCCCGATCTCCAGGTCGGCGAGTACGCCATCGTCCACGTCGGGTTCGCCCTGCAGCGCCTCGACGAGGAGTCGGCCAAGCAGACGCTCGAACTCTTCGCCGAACTCGGCATGTTGCAGGAGGAGTTCGGCGACGCCTGGGAGATGGCGGCGGCGGAGGCGGGCGTGGAGCCGGTGGAAGAGGTGCACGGGCCGTGAAGTACATCGACGAGTTCCAGGACCCGGAGCTGGCCCGCCGGCTCCTCGACGACATCCGTGCCACGGTGACCAGGCCCTGGGCGCTGATGGAGGTCTGCGGCGGGCAGACCCACAGCATCATCCGGCACGGCATCGACCAACTCCTGCCCGAAGAGGTGGAGTTGATCCACGGTCCGGGCTGTCCCGTGTGCGTGACCCCGCTGGAGGTCATCGACAAGGCGCTGGAGATCGCCTCCCGGCCGGAAGTGATCTTCTGCTCCTTCGGGGACATGCTGCGGGTGCCGGGCACCGGCCGGGACCTGTTCCAGGTCCGCGGGGAGGGCGGCGACGTACGCGTCGTCTACTCGCCGCTGGACGCCCTGCGGATCGCCCGCCAGAACCCGGACCGCGAGGTGGTGTTCTTCGGGATCGGCTTCGAGACGACGGCGCCGCCCAACGCCATGACCGTCCATCAGGCCCGAGAGCAGGGCGTCCGGAACTTCAGCATGCTGGTCTCCCATGTCCGCGTACCGCCCGCCATCGAGGCGATCATGTCGTCGCCGAGCTGCCGGGTGCAGGGTTTCCTCGCGGCCGGGCACGTGTGCAGCGTGATGGGCGTGGGGGAGTACCCCGGACTGGCGGAACGCTTCCGCGTGCCGATCGTCGTCACGGGCTTCGAGCCCCTGGACATCCTCGAAGGCGTACGCCGGACCGTGCGGCAGCTGGAACGCGGCGAGCACACCGTCGACAACGCCTACGCGCGCGCCGTCCGCCCGGAGGGCAACCCCGCCGCACGGGCCATGCTGGAGGACGTCTTCGAGGTCACCGACCGTGCCTGGCGGGGCATCGGGGTGATCCCCGGCAGCGGCTGGCGGCTGTCACCGAAGTACCGCGACCACGACGCCGAGCACCGCTTCCAGGTCGACGGCATCCGGACGGAGGAACCGGCCGCGTGCCGCAGCGGAGAGGTCCTGCAGGGCCTGCTCAAGCCGCACGAGTGCGCCGCCTTCGGCACGCTGTGCACCCCGCGTACGCCGCTGGGGGCCACCATGGTCTCCAGCGAGGGCGCCTGCGCGGCGTACTACCTGTACCGGCGGCTGGACGTGCCCGCCACCGCGGCCCGGGAGGCGAGCCCCGTTGTCTGACACCACCGGACTCCCCGCCCTCGACATCGAGGGATGGACCTGCCCCGCGCCCCTGCGCGACCGGCCCCGGGTCGTCATGGGCCACGGCGGCGGCGGAGTCCTCTCCGCCGAGCTGGTCCAGCAGATCTTCGCCCCCGCCTACGGCGGCGAGGTGCTCGCCGGGATGGGCGATGCCGCCGTCGTCTCCCTGGGCGGCGCCCGGCTGGCCTTCTCCACCGACTCCTACGTGGTCCGCCCGCTGTTCTTCCCGGGCGGCAGCATCGGCGACCTGGCGGTCAACGGCACCGTCAACGACCTCGCCATGAGCGGCGCCCGCGCCGCCTATCTCTCCTGCGGATTCATCCTGGAGGAGGGTGTCGAGCTGGACACGGTCACCCGGGTCTCCGAGGCGCTGGGCGCGGCGGCGCGCACGGCGGGCGTGGAGGTGGCCACCGGCGACACCAAGGTGGTGGAGGCCGGCCACGGCGACGGGATCTTCATCAACACGGCGGGCATCGGCGTCGTCCCGGCGGGCGTGGACCTGCGTCCGCAGCGGGTGGTCCCCGGTGACGTCGTGATCGTCAGCGGCGCCATCGGCGTCCACGGCGTGGCCATCATGAGTGTCCGCGAGGGCCTGGAGTTCGGGGTGGAGATCGCCAGCGACTGCGCGCCGCTCGGCGGCCTGGTCGAGGCGATGCTCGCCGTCACCCCGGATCTGCACGTGCTGCGCGATCCCACCCGGGGCGGGCTGGCCGCCGCGCTCAACGAGATCGCGGCGGCCTCGGGCACCGGCGTGGTCCTCCGCGAACGCGACATCCCGGTGCCGCCGGCCGTCGCCAACGCCTGCGCCATCCTCGGCCTGGACCCCATGTACATCGCCAACGAGGGCAAGCTGGTGGCCTTCGTCCCGCGCGAGCACGCCGACGCCGTCCTGGAGGCGATGCGCGCCCATCCGCTCGGCGCGGACGCCGTGGTCGTCGGCGAGACCGTCGAGGCGCATCCCGGCATGGTGGTGGCCCGCACCGGCCTTGGCGGCACGCGGGTGGTCGATCTGCCGATCGGGGAGCAGCTGCCGCGGATCTGCTGACGCCGCCGGACCGGGACGGTCGGATCTGCCCACGCCACCGCACCCGGAACGTGAAAGGGGACTGCGGCAGGGGCCCGGGAAGGGCCCGCGCTATCCCCGGCCGCGCCGGGACGGCGGGTCCTGCGGGTCCACGCCCGTCGTGGCGGACGCGTCCCTGGTGCCGCTGGGGCGCTGGGAGCGGCCCCTGCGTCCGGTGTCCCGGCGGCCCTTCTCGTCCTCGCCGGCGTACTCCTCACCGCGGACGCCGTCACTGCTGACCTCGTCACCCGGAACGGACCTGGTCTCCTCCTTGGACCTGGTCCGGCCCGGGCCCCGTCCGGGCGCGTGCTCCTCGGGGTGGAAGGAGCGGTGGGCGCTCGGGTTGTCCTGCTGACGTGTCTCGTCGACGTCGGGCGCCCAGCCGTGCTGCTCGGTGCCCTCGTGCCGGCTCGGGCCCTTTCCGTGGGGAGGCTCGGACCCGTGTGGTTTCTTCGGCATGGCCGACCTGCCTGTTCTGTGGGGGGACGCCGGTCGCGCGTCGCCGTGATGACTGAATCATCTCGTCTCCTGTCATCTCGGGCATGTCGTGACCGGCGGGGAGGCGGGCCGCCCAGGTCCCGGGAGCCGTACCCGCACCGCCGGCCGTACACGTGCCGGAAAACCGTGTTAAAAGCCGGTATTCACTAATGGCTGACTTATGGTGTGGCCGTGCGCGGAATCCTGTTGGCCGGAGGGACCGGCTCGCGGCTGTGGCCGTTGACCCGTTCGGTGTCGAAGCAACTGCTGCCGGTCTTCGACAAACCCATGGTCTATTACCCGCTGTCCACGCTCGTGATGGCCGGCGTCCGGGACATCCTGATCATCACCACCCCGGAGGACCAGAGCCAGTTCCGACGGCTGCTCGGTGACGGAAGCCATCTGGGCCTGCGGCTGGAATACATGGCGCAGAATCGCCCGGAGGGAATTGCCCACGCATTCGTGCTGGGCGCCGGATTCATCGGCGACGAATCCGTGGCCCTTATTCTGGGCGACAACATTTTCCACGGCAGCGGCCTCGGCACCCGGCTGGCCCGGCACGACGTCTCGGCGGGCGGCAGGGTGTTCGCCTACCAGGTCGCCGATCCCTCGGCCTACGGTGTGGTGGAGTTCGACGACCTGGGGCGCGCGGTCTCCATCGAGGAGAAGCCGGCCCGCCCCCGGTCCCGCTACGCGGTACCCGGGCTCTATTTCTACGACAACCGCGCCGTGGACATCGCCCGCGGCCTGCGCCCCAGTGCCAGGGGCGAGCTGGAGATCACCGACCTCAACCGCGTCTATCTGGAAGCGGGCGAACTACAGGTCACCCGGCTGGACCGGGGCACCGCCTGGCTCGACACCGGAACCTTCACCTCCATGGTCCAGGCCTCGGAATTCGTCCGGGTCATCGAGGAGCGCCAGGGCTTCAAGGTCGGCTGTGTCGAGGAGGCCGTGTGGCGGGCCGGCCTGATCGACGACGACCGGCTGCGGGAACTGGCCCGGCCGCTGCTCAAGAGCGGATACGGCCACTATCTGCTGGGCCTGCTGGACGACACCCGCGACCCCGTCCCGGCCCGAGGCGGCCAGGAGCTGCTGTGCGACGCGCCCGGGCTGCCCGGCGGAAGGAAGTGATCACATGGAACCGCTCGGCATCGAGGGGGCGTGGGTGGACACGCCCCGGGTTTTCACGGACGACAGGGGACGCTTCCACGAGTGGTTCAGGAGCGACGCCTTCCGTGCGGCCGTCGGGCACGGATTCCGCTTCGAGCAGGCCAACTGCTCCCGCTCCGTCCGCGGCACCCTGCGCGGTGTCCACTTCGCGACGGTCCCGCCGGGCCAGGCGAAGTACGTCACCTGCGTCGGCGGCGCCGTCCTCGACGTCGTGGTCGACATCCGCGTCGGCTCCCCGGACTTCGGGAGATGGGAGGCCGTCCGGCTCGACGACACCACCCATCGCTGCCTCTATCTCTCGGAAGGGCTGGGCCACGCGTTCATGGCACTGGAGGACGACTCCACGGTCGTCTACCTCTGTTCGCAGGGGTACGCGCCCCAGCGCGAACACGGGATCAACCCGCTCGACCCGGCACTGGCCATCGCCTGGCCCGACGATCTGACCCCCCTTCTCTCCGACAAGGACGCCGCCGCGCCCACGCTGGAGGAGGCCGAGCGGCAGGGGCTGCTGCCTTCCTTCTCGGACTGCACCGCATATCGCGGAAGTCTCGTGAGCGGCACCTGAGGAATCGCCGGGGGCGGACCTCGAGGCAACCACAACGTCGGCTTCGGCGCAGGTGTTCGACGCCGCACGGGTGATCTTCGTACGCGAGGCGGGTTGTCCTCTCCATCATTTCTTCATACCGGTGGAAGGGATGACGTCGTTCATGGCAGAGGGTGTTGCGACGCAGGCGGAATGAAGCACGCCGAGTGCGCTCCTGCGCTCCGACCCTCCAGATGTGAGGAAGGTTCTCTTGAGCCGTAGAACGATCCGAAATTCGCGCCTGAAGTCCGCCACGCTGCTGACGGCGGGCGCCGCCGCCGTGGCGCTCAGCGTCGTCCCGGGGACGGTGGCCGCCGCGGAGGCGGTGCACGGACACGCGACCGAGAGCTCCGCCGCCCGGTCCCGCTCGACCGCGGAACTGCCCGTGGCCATCGCCGACGCGTTGCGCCGGGCGGGTGCCCAGGGCGGCGAGATGATGGCACCGGGCCGTGCGGGCGCCACCGTCGACCGCTACGGGGACCGCGATCCCCACCACAAGGGCGACCGTGGCCCACAGGGCCCCCGTGGCCCGCAGGGCAAGCCGGGCAAGCAGGGTCCGCAGGGCCCGCGTGGTCCCCAGGGTGTCCAGGGCCCGCGTGGTCCCCAGGGTGTCCAGGGCCCGCGCGGTCCTCAGGGGGCCCAGGGTGCTCAGGGGGCCCAGGGTGCTGAGGGGCTCGTCGGCGTCCAAGGAGCCCAGGGTGCTCAGGGGGCCCAGGGGGCCCAGGGTGCTGAGGGGCTCGTCGGCGTCCAAGGAGCCCAGGGAGCTCAGGGAGCTCAGGGTGCTCAGGGAGCCCAGGGAGCCCAGGGAGCCCAGGGAGCCCAGGGTGCGCAAGGAGCCCAGGGTGCTCAGGGAGCCCAGGGTGCGCAGGGAGGGCTGAACGGCATCACGATCCGTACCTTCACCGACACCGACGTCATGACGGCGACGGTGGAGTGTCTCCCGGGCGAGTCCGTGGTGGGTGGTGGATTCACCACCAGCACGGGCTCCATTCGTGACAGCTTCCCGAGCGGTGGCGTGCTGCCCGATACGCCGCCCACCGGCTGGACGGTCACCACCACCTCCAACCAGACGATCACGGCTTACGTGCTCTGCGCGACGTGACGTAGCACCCCCGTGCGAGGGGCGCCCCGGAGCTTTCGGCCCCGGGGCGCCCCTCGGCGTTCGTCCTAGACCAGCAACGGACCGCCGCACCGTTCGGCGCCGTCCTTCATCGCGATGAGGTTGGCGACGACGTACGAGATGTTCTTCTCGGAGTGCCACTCGGAGGGGAAGTAGGTGGCGAGGCGTGAGCTCTGGAACCTGGCCTCGAGGTCGGGCACGAAGGCGCGGTACTGGTCGTCCGTGTAGTACCAGAACGAGTTCTCGTTGTAGTACGCCACATGACCCGGGTCCTGGTACGCGCCGCGGCCGTCGGAGCTGGGCGTCGTGACGAGCAGCATGCCGCCGGGTGCCAGCAGCCGGTACAGCTCGTTGATCAGGGGCACCTTCGCGGGCACGTGCTCGAGGAAGTTCACCGCCCGCACGAGGCCGACGGAGTCGTCGGGCAGGTCCAGTCTGCCGGGCAGGGTGGCGACGATGTCCACGCCCTTGCCCGGGTACTTGTCCACGCCCACGTAACCGGGCGGCTTGCGGTGGGCCGCGCCGAGGTCCAGGGCGAGCAGCCCCCTGCGGTGGGTCCAGGCGAGCGCGTTGGCCTCGATGTACCGGTCGTACAGGGCGACCGTCTCGCGCTGGATGAACGCGTTGATCTCGGGGTCGAGCTGGGTGTTCGCGGAGTGCATCCGCTGGAGGTACAGACAGCGCGGGATGTGGTGGAAGTCGCCGACGTGGAACAGCCGGCACATCAGGTCCTGGTCGTCCAGCACCGAACGGGCGGCGTCGTACCCCCCGGCTCGCTCGTACGCGTCCTTGCGGAACGCGCGCACATGGTTGGGCGCGTACCAGATGTACGAGACGTTGTGCGGCGTCGGCGCCATGGACCGCACCTGCAGCAGCTTGCGGCCGTCGACGCGTACGTCCTCGTAGTGCCAGCCGTGCGTCTCGTTGAAACGGCTCTCGTCCCGCTTGCCCTTCTCGGTGATCTGCGCGGTGTTGCTGTAGACGAAGACGGCCTCGGGGTGCGCGTCGAACGCCTTGCCGAGCTCCGCCAGACACGCCTTCGCCAGCAGGTCGTCGTGGTCGAGCTCGACGAGGATCTCGCCGCGTGCGAGCTCGCAGGCCCTGCGCTTGGCGGCGCCCACACCGGTGATGTCGTCCGCGATCTCCACCCGGATCCGCTCGTCGGGGTGCTCCGGTCGCCATCGGGCCCCGTTGTTGAGCAGGACGATCCACTCCCAGTCCGTACAGGTCTGCGCCTGCAGGGTGGCCAGGCACTCGTCCAGGAAGCGGGGCCGGTGGCTGGGGGTGAAGACGGAGAACCTCGGGGTGGCGGTCGACGTCATGATGCTCCCTGCGTGGCTCGGTGTCGGTGAGGGCGGCCTGTGAAGTCCCGGAATCCCGCCAGCACTTGGCATGGCCCGCGGTGGTCCGGAGCCGGCCACCGTCATTTCCGCCGAGGTTACGAGCCCGTCCTGACGACGTCGCCGTTCGGCAGGCGGTGGGGTGGACGGACCACCCGATTGCACGCACCCGCCCACCACGCGGCGGGGCGGCCGTCGTCAGCCGGCCGCCCCCTTCCCACCGTCACGCGGGATCCGCCCGTCGTCACCGCCGGACAGCCGCGATGCTCACCCCGCCGGTGCCGTGATCTCCCGCTTGAGGATCTTGCCGCTCGGGCCGGTCGGGAGCTTGTCCATGAGCCAGATCTGCCGGGGGTACTTGTACGCCGCCACCCGGTCCTTGACGAACTCACGCAGTTCGTCGGGGGTGGCCTGGGCACCCGGGCGCAGGACGACCGCGGCCGCGATCTCCTCGCCCAGGTGGGCGTGGCCCACGCCCACCACGGCGGCCAGCGCGACGGCCGGGTGCTCGTGCAGGACCTCCTCGATCTCCCGCGGGTAGACGTTGTAGCCCCCGCGGATGATCATGTCCTTCTTGCGGTCGACGATGTAGAAGTAGCCGTCCTCGTCCTGCCGCGCGAGGTCGCCGCTGCGCAGCCAGCCGTCCGGAACGGTGGCCGCCGTCTCCTCCGGACGGTTCCAGTACCCCTTCATCACGTTCGGTCCCCGGACGGCCAGCTCGCCGACCTCGCCGGGCGTCACGTCCTGCCCCTTCTCGTCCAGCAGCCGCACCTCCACGTCCCGGATCGGGGTGCCGATGGATCCGGGCTTGCGCGGCCGGTCGGGGTGGTTGAACGTCACCACCGGGCTCGTCTCCGACATGCCGAACCCTTCGAGGATCGCGCATCCGAAGCGCCGCTCGAAGCCGTGCAGGATCTCCACCGGCAGCGAGGCGCCGCCGGAGATGCACATGCGCAGGGTCGACACGTCCGTCTCCGACGGGTGCTGCAACAGGGCCGCGTACATGGTGGGCACGCCCTCGAAGACCGTGGCCCGGTCACGCGCGATGGCGTCCAGCACGGCCTGCGGATCGAAACGGGGCACCAGCGTGAGAGAGGCGCCGGCGCGCACGGCCACGCTCATGGTGCAGATCTGGCCGAAGATGTGGAACAGCGGCAGACAGCCCACCACCACGTCGTCCGGTGTCATCTGCTGCACATGGACCGCATTGACCTCGGTGTTGTGCCGCAGCCCGCCATGGGTGAGCGAGGCGCCCTTCGGGCGGCCCGTGGTGCCGGACGTGTACAGGAGGACGGCCAGGTCCTCGTCGTCCGTCTCCGCGATGCCGGCCAGCGGCTCGTGCCCGGCCAGCAGACCGGCGAAGGCGGCGGGTTCCACGGCCAGGTGCCGCACCCCGGCGGCCACCGCGCCCTGCGTGCCCTCACCCGGTGCCTGGTGCCACTCGAACAGCACTCTCGCCCCGGAGTCGGTGAGGTGGTACTCGGTCTCCCGCGCCTTCAGCAGCGGGTTCATCGGTACGACGACCGCCCCGGCACGCAGCACGCCGTAGTACAGGACGACGAACTCGGGGACGTTGGGCAGCATGAGAGCCACCCGGTCGCCCGGTCGCACGCCCTCGGCCCGCAGCAGCGCCGCGACGCGGGCACTGCGCTCGTCCAGCTCCGCGTAGGCGGTCACCTGACCGCCCAGCCGCAGAGCCGGACGGTCCGGCTGCCGCGCCGCCGTGTCCACCAGAAACGCCGCCAGATTGGCCATGCCCGCCTCCACGAATGTCCCCGTCGAAATCCGCCGTTCACGTGCACGACATGGTGCTGGCGCAATCGGCGACGGCCTATGGGCGGTGGCACAGTGTCTCCCCGCCGGGATTGTTCCGGAGGACAAGAAGAGCGGCTTAAGCTGGGGGAATGGACCTCTCGGGGGTGACCGCGGCGCTCCACGCCCGGCTGCCGGAACTGGGCGAGCGGATGGCACAGCGCATCCGCTCCGACGTCGACGCCTACCAGGACGAGTCACTGATCCCCTTCGACTCGCTGCGCCGCTCGTGCACCGCCAACGCCGACCTCATCCTGAGCCACTTCCACCGTGCGGGCGCCCCGGATCCGAGCCCGGCCCGCGAGACCGGCCGGATGCGCGCCGAACAGGGCATGCCGCTGGCCGACACCCTGCACGCCTACCGGATCGGCTTCGAACTCCTGTGGTCGGAGATCGTCGAGGAGTCCCGCACCCACCCCGAGGTCTCCGACGCCCAGCTGGTGTCCCAGTCGGCGGAGATCTGGGCCCTGTTCGGCCGCTACGCGGAGGCCGTGGCGGCGGCCCACCGGGAGACCGCGGCGGAGCTGACCCTGCAGCGCGAGGCCAGGCGCTCGGCGCTGGTGGAGGCGCTGTTCACCGGTGTCATCTCGGACCGCACCACGCTCTGGGAGGCCGCGCATGAGCTGGGCCTGCCCGAACAGGGGCCCTTCGCGGTCGTCGCCGCGGTGGCGGGCGCCCCCGGCGAGGAGCCCCTCGCGGGTATCGAGACGGCGCTGCGTCAGGCGCAACTCCCCTCCGCCTGGCGGCTGTTGCCGGACCAGCAGATCGGTGTGGTCGCCCTGGCCACGCCGACGGCCGAGCAGACCTGTCTGCGCACCCTGCGGCGCGCCCGCGCCCGGGTCGGCGTCAGCCCCGGTTTCCACTCGTTGCGGGACACTCCGCGGGCCCTGCGCTTCGCCCGGCTGGCCCTGGCCGGTCTGCCGGGCACCGGACCAGGCGTCGCACGGTTCGACGACAATCCGCTGGCGATGCTCGTCGCCGCCGCGCCGGCCGAGGCGGCCCATCTGACCGAGGTGGTCCTCAGACCGCTGCTCGACCTCCCCGCGGCGGAACGGGCCCGCCTCCTGACCACCCTGGAACACTGGTTCGCCGCCGCCGGTTCCGCGGCGGACACCGCACGGACCCTCTTCGTGCACCCCAACACCGTCCGCTACCGGCTGCGCCGCGTCGAGGAGCTGACCGGCCGCTCCCTCTCCGACCCGCGCACGGTGGCGGACCTCGGCGCCGCCCTCCCGGCCGTCCGCAATACGGGGGCGGTTCCGATGGATCCGGGAACCGGGTGACCGCTCCTGCCGGCGCCGTGGGCCGCGAGGTCGTCCGGCAGGCGTGGCTCAGTCGCCGGCGCGCAGCGCGACCCAGGTGGCGCGGGCCACCACACCGTCGGCGGACAGGCCCTTGTCACTCTGGAAGGCGCTCACCGCGCTCGCCGTCTCGGGCCCGAACTCCCCGTTCACACCGGCGCTTCCGACGCTGTATCCGCGCTTCGTCAGCATGCACTGCACCTGCGACACCTTCACGCCGCTGTCGCCCTGACGGGTGCGTCCGCTGCCGTCGTAGTACGTGCAGTCGGTGTTCCAGGGTTCGCCGGCCGGCTCGGCCGACGGGGTGGCGGGGTCCGTGCCCGGAGTGGCGGGGGCGCTGGTCCCCGCGCCCGCCGCGCCGGTGGCCGGGGCGCTCGCGGCGTCACCGGTCGTGGAAGCGGAGGCGTCCGGCCGCGCGGAGCCGCTGCCGCCGGCGACGTCGGCGCGTCCGTCGGACGAGCCCGCGGCGGAGGCCCGGTCCGCCACGTCGGGCGTCCCCGGAGCGGCGTTGCCGGGCCGGTCGGCGGGCACGGCGCCGGTCACCGTCACCTGGTCCGCCGGAGGGGCGGCGGTCGCGGGACCGTCCGGGCGGACGAGGACGAGCACACCTGCGGCGACGGCGCAGAGGGCGGCGGCCGCCGTGACGACCAGCACCCCTCTCCGGCGTGGCCACCCTCGGGGTCCCGCGCCGGGTAACGCTCCTGACGACGCGTCGGCGGACGCGGACGTGGGCGCCGAAGCCGAGGCCGAGGCCGGGGCCGGCTTCGAGGCGGACGCGGGTGCGGCCTCCGACGGCACGGCGGCGACGCCGGGTGCCGCGGGGCGGCTCAGCGCGGCGGGCGGGGGTACCACGGCCATGACACGGTGCCGCGAGGGACGCAGCAGGGCCGCCCGTTCGGCGGGGAGCCGGTGCAGCGTCTCGTACGCCCGCCGGCGGGCCAGTACCTCGCCGTGCAGCGGCTCGGGCCAGTCGGACACCCCGGTCCGCGCCCCGGCGAGCTCGATCAGATCCTCGGGGGTGGGCCGCTGACCGGGTTCCTTGGCCAGACAGCGGGACAGCAGCGAGGCGAGTTCCGGGTCGGCCGCCGAGACGGCGGCGGTCACCTCCGGGTCGGGCTCCTCGAACGCCACCCGGTGCATGACGTCGACCCCGGTGCCGTCACCGAAGGGGGCGCGCCCGGCCGCCGCGTAGACCAGGGTGCAGGCCAGCGAGAACACGTCCGACGCGGTGTCGCACCGGCCGGTCCTGAGGTACTCCGGCGACATGTAGGCCGGGGTGCCCACCCGGTTTCCGGTGCCGGTGAGCGCGCTCGCGTCCGCGGCCTTGGAGATCCCGAAGTCGATCAGATGGGTGCCCTGGTCGGACAGCAGCACGTTGGAGGGCTTCAGATCCCGGTGGACGACGCCCGCGGCGGACAGGGCGGCGAGCGCCCGCCCCAGGTCCGCCGTCAGCCGCCACACGGTGGCCGTCGGCAGGGAGCCGTCCCCGCGTACGGCCTCCGTCAGATCGAGCCCCGGAACGTATTCGGTGGCCATCCAGAGCAACTCGTCCTCGAAGCCCGTACCGCACAGCAGCGGCGCGTACGGCGGGCCGAGCCGGGCGTGCACGGCTGCCTCGCGCTCGAAACGGCGCTGGAAGCGGACGTCCTCGGCGTACTCCGGCCGGATCACCTTCACGGCGAACAGCCCCGGGGTGTCGTCGGCCGCCCGGGCCAGATAGACCCGTCCCATCCCGCCGCTGCCGAGCAGCGCCAACGGCACATAGGGGCCGACACGGCCGGGATCGCCGACCCGCAGGGGTGAGGCGCCGGTCTGCCGCAGTGCGGCGGCCTCGTTCGCCGTGGCACTCGGTGGGGTCGGCCGCTGGTCAGTCACGGAACTCCCGAAGTGATGTTCGCCGTACGTCAGTTCGTTCTCAGGCGCGGAGAACGAGGCTAGCCCAGTCGCCGCCTGTGCTCAGGCTTTCAAACACTTCCGTCGGCTCGTGATCACCGGGGGCTTCGCGCCCGGTGCCCCGGACGGTCTCCGGGAGACCTCCGGCGAGCCAGGACGGGCGAAGTTCAAGGGGCGGCGGCCGGGGCACCCGGGGCCTGGCGGGCCCGTTCCGGGAGCCCGCCGGGTTCGGCTGGAGGAGGACGGCATGGGTCATGGTGGAAACGTCATCGACGAACTGGTGACCGATCATCGCGAGGTCGAGGAGCTGTTCGGGAAGATCGCGGCGCTGCCGTCGGGACACAAGGACCGCAAGATGTACGCGGACCAGGTCACCATGGAGCTGGTCCGGCACTCGGTGGCCGAGGAGGCCTACCTCTATCCGGCGGTGCGCGAGCACGTCGACGGCGGTGACGCGCTGGCCGACAAGGAACTGGAGGACCACGCCGAGGCCGAGCAGATCATGAAGGACCTGGAGGGCTGCGCGGCGGACGACGCGCGGTTCGACCAGCTCATGGTGAAGCTGATGCGGGAGATCCGCGAGCATGTGGCCGACGAGGAGCAGAACCTCTTCCCCCGGCTGCGCGCCGCGTGTCCGCCGGACGCCCTGGACAGTCTGGGGGAGAAGGTCCGCATGGCGAAGAAGACGGCGCCGACACGGCCGCACCCGGCCGCCCCCGACAAGCCCCCGGCGAACAAGATGCTGGCTCCGGGCGTCGGCATGATCGACCGCCTCCGCGACGCCCTGTCCGGCCGAGGCAAGCACGCCTGACGCGAAGCCACCCCCTCCGGTCCGGGGACCACGGCCTCTGACCGCCCGGCGGTCACGGTCGTCCATGGCCCTGGGCGGCCCGCGGGTCGAGCGCGTCGCCGCCGGCCCCGGGTCCGCCTGCGGCGGAGCCGGCCGCCCTCGGGCGGCGACCGGGCGCCTCGTTCGCGGCGCGTGCGCCCGCGCGCTCGGCGGCGTCCCGTGTGTTCGGCTTCTTTGGGCTCCGTAGCAGGCACGCCTTGACGGGAAGTCACCCCCTCCGGCCCGGCTTCTGACCGCCTGGCGGTCAGGATCGTCCGTGGCCCTGGGCGGCCCCCGGGGTGAGCGTGCTGCCGCCGGTCCAGGGTCCGCCTGCGGCGGAGCCGCCCGCCCGCCCCGGTTTCGGCCTGGAGGCCCGCACGCTCGGCGGCGTCCCGCGCTGTTCGGCCTCTCCTCGGGATCTCTCGCAGGCCAGGGAGTGGGGCGTTCCTGACGGTAGGCGCCGGGGTCCACCCGCCATCCGGCCTGGCGATGTGCGGGCAGCCATCAAGCGATCGGCCGGCCGCTGCCACGCCTCGCCGCCGCCCGGCGAGCATCCCTCAGGCGATCAGCCGGCCGTTGTCCCGCCGGTGCTCCGCGCGTCGCCCGCGAGTGATCAGCCGGCCTTCGCCCACCGGGCTCCCCGCGTCGCCCGCGAGTGATCAGGCGGCTTTCGCGCACCGGCGCTCAGCGCGCCGCCCGCAAGCGATCAGCGCCCCGCCACCCCGCCGGGCCATCAGCGGGCCGCCGCGTGAGTCGTCGGCCGACCCCGACCCTCAGGCGATCAGCGCCTGCCCCGGCCTCAACCGGTCCAGGAGACGGGCGTGGTGGAGGTCGGCGACGGGGGCGATCAGGTCGGGGTGGCGCAGGAGGGCCGCCGCTCGGCGGTCGTGGGCGTCGGGGGCGATCAGGCGCCGGAACTCCACCGGCGTACCGCTCGTGTGGGCGCCGCCGGTGAGGCCGGCCACCGCCCGTGCGGCCAGTTGCGGATCGGCGAGCAGACCGGCCGCCCAGCTCGCCACGACCTCGTCCACCCAGCTGCGCCAGGCCGAGTCGTCCGGGTCCTCCGCGGCGCCGCTCATCCGGTCGAGCCCGGCCGAGCCGCCGGGGCCCGTCATCCCGACCAGCGCCGTGTCCGTGGCCGTCGGATAGCGCAGCCAGGCCGCGACGGTGACCGCCTGTCGGGCCTGCGCCTCGCACAGGGCGGCGGCGAGCGCGCCACCGGACGCGGGGTAGGCGCGGGTCAGCCACTGGGTGGTCGCGGCGATGAGCGGGGCGAGGTCTGCGAGCACAGAGGACCGTCCGAGCGGGGTGCGGGGGCGGGGTGACAGGGGCCGAGAGGATTCGGGTTCCTCCGAAACGGTAGCGGAGCACTGCGCGGTCCCTTGACGTGTACTTGGCACAGTGGCTTCATGGGAGCGCTCCCATATAGTGCCCCCACGTCATGTCCCCCACCTTGCCTTCTTGGCCTCACTCCTGGAGTCGCAGTGAGAACGACAAGAAGCACCACCGGCGGTCCGCCGCGCAAGAGCCCCTTGACCACCTTGCTGACCAGGCTGGCCGTGCTCCTCGGCCTGGTCGCCCTGGGTGCCCTCGCCCCGGCCCCCGCCCAGGCCCAGGCCCGCTCCGGCGGCCTCGCCGCCACCGGCCTCCACATCGGCGACGGCCGGCTGCTCGAAGCCAACGGGAACGATTTCGTCATGCGTGGCGTCAATCACGCCCACACCTGGTACCCCGGCGAGCTCCAGTCGCTGGCCGACATCAAGGCGCTGGGCGCCAACACGGTCCGCGTCGTCCTCGCCGACGGCCACCGCTGGAGCGCGAACAGCGCCTCGGACGTGGCGAACGTCGTCGCCCAGTGCAAGGCCAACCGCCTCATCTGCGTCCTGGAGGTGCACGACACCACCGGCTACGGCGAGGACAGCGCGGCCGGCACCCTCGACCAGGCCGCCGACTACTGGATCGGCCTGAAGGACGTCCTGGCCGGCCAGGAGGACTACGTCGTCATCAACATCGGCAACGAGCCCTGGGGCAACACCGCCCCCGAGGGCTGGACCGACCCGACGATCGCCGCGATCAAGAAGCTGCGCAACGCCGGCTTCCAGCACACGATCATGGTGGACGCGCCCAACTGGGGCCAGGACTGGCAGGGCGTGATGCGCGCCAACGCCCGGTCCGTCTACGCCGCCGACACCACAGGCAACCTGATCTTCTCGATCCACATGTACAGCGTCTTCGACACGGCCGCGGAGATCACCGACTATCTGAACGCCTTCGTCGACGCCGAACTGCCCATCCTCATCGGTGAGTTCGGTGGCCCGGCCGACCAGTGGGGCGACCCGGACGAGGACACCATGATGGCCGCCGCCGAGCAGCTCGACCTGGGCTACCTCGCCTGGTCGTGGAGCGGCAACACCGACCCGATCCTCGACCTGGTCACCGACTTCGACCCCACCCGGCTCAGCTCCTGGGGCCGGCGCGTCTTCAACGGCGCCGACGGCATCGCCCAGACCGCGAAGGAAGCCACCGTCTACGGCGGCGGCACCCCCGGCGACTCCCAGGCCCCGACCACCCCCGGCACCCCCACCGCCTCCGGCGTGACGGCCACGTCGGTGACGCTCTCCTGGACCGCCGCGACCGACAACGTCGGCGTCACCGGCTACGACGTCGTCCGTGTCGGCGGCGGCACCGAGACCACGGTCGCCGCCTCCACCACCAACAGCGTGACCGTGACCGGGCTCAGCGCGAGCACGGCGTACACCTTCGCCGTCTACGCCCGGGACGCGGCCGGCAACCGCTCGGCCCGCTCGGGCACGGTCGCCGTCACGACGACGAGCGCACCCGCCACGCCCTGCTCCGTCGGCTACCGCGTCCTGGGCGAGTGGCCCGGCGGCTTCCAGGGCGAACTCGTCCTCCGCAACCCCGGCACCGCCGCGATCAACGGCTGGAAGCTCGTGTTCGCCTTCGCCGACGGGCAGACCGTGACCAACATGTGGGGCGGGACCCCCACCCAGAGCGGTGGCACCGTCAGTGTCGCGCCCGCGTCGTACACCTCCACCATCCCCGCCGGCGGCTCGGTCACCGTCGGCTTCATCGGCGGCAAGGGCGCCACCAACACCGCACCGACCGCCTTCACCCTCAACGGCAGCGCCTGCGCGACCACGTGAGACGCCCTTCCTCCGGCCGGCCGACGGACCCGGCGCCGGCCGGCCGGAGGGAAAAGGGTTTGCCCGGGGCCGGCCAGACTCGTTACGGTCGCGGCACTCTTACGCATCACGCTCTCTGGAACCATCGCCGCAGAACGGGAGCAGGCCCGCGCATCAGCGCGCGGAGTCAGGAGGGGCGGCCCCACCGTCCGCATACCCTCCGGAGGACTGCTTCCATGAAGATCGGCCTCGGCCTTCCCATCGACGACCCCGCCCTGCTCCTCGACTGGGCGCGTCGCGCCGACGCGGCCCCGTTCCGCACCCTCGGCCTGCTCGACCGGCTCGTCTTCCACAACCCCGAGCCCCTGGTCACCCTGGCGGCCCTCGCCGGTGCCACCTCCCGCATCCGCCTCCAGACCGAGGTGCTGATCGCGCCCCACCACAACACCGCGCTGCTCGCCAAGCAGACCGCGACCCTCGACCGTGTGTCCGGCGGCCGCTTCACCCTCGGCATCGGCGTCGGCGGCCGTGAGGACGACTGCCGGGCCGCCGGCATCGACCTCCGCACCCGGGGCCGCCGCCTCGACGAGCAGATGACCCGGCTGCGTCGCACCTGGGCCGGTGAGCCGTACGGCGAAGGCGCCGGGCCGATCGGACCGGCGCCCTGCACACCGGGCGGCCCCGAAGTGCTCTTCGGCGGCTTCGCCCCGGCGGCCGTCGAGCGGGTGGGCCGCTTCGGCGACGGCTTCCTCGGCGCCGCCCTGCCCCCGACGTACCTGAGCGGCCTGTTCCGTGACGTGGAGAAGGCCTGGGCGAGGTACGACCGCCCCGGCCGGCCGCGTCTGGTCGCCCAGGTCAGCGTCGCGCTCGGCGGGCGGGACACCCTGGACCGGGCCCGGCGCAACCTCCTCGACTACTACGCGTTCAGCGGCCGCGCCGAGTACATGGCGGACGGTCTGCTCACCACGCCGGGCGCGATCCGCGCGGCCGTCGCAGCCCTCTCGGACATCGGCGCCGACGAGGTCGTCCTCTACTGCTGGGCCCCGGACCCCGACCAGGTGGACCGCCTGGCCGAGGCCGTGTTCCACGAACCGCTCCCCTCCTCGCCGCCCCCGCGATGACCACGCGCTGTATCTGACATTTCAAACAAAAGTCGCTCTGGGTAAGGTGTGGCCATGTCCACGACGCCGCGCTGGCTCACCGCCGAGGAACGACGTGCCTGGCTGGCCTACGTCGACTTCTCCACCCTGCTCGCCGACTACCTCAACCGGCAGCTGCGGCGCGACGCCGGTATGACGCACGCCGACTACAGCCTGCTGGCGTACCTCTCGATGGCGCCGGACGGCGGCCTGGGGATGTCCGAGCTGGCCCAGCGGCTGAAGATCACCCGCAGCCGTCTCACCCACGCGGTGAACCGGCTGCGGGAGATCGGTCTCGTCGACCGGCGGGAGGACCCCGCCGACGGCCGCGGTCAGCTCGCCTTCCTCACCGACGAGGGCAGGGCCCTGCTGGTGGAGATCGCCCCGGGGCATGTGGAGGCCGTCCGCCGGGCGGTGTTCGACGTGCTCACGCCCGAGCAGGTACGGCAGTTCGCGGAGATCGGCGAGGCCATCAGCGACGCCCTGCACCGGGCCGAGGGCACCGAGGCCGACCCGGCGGTGCTGCCCTGGCGGCGCCGCTGAGACCCGGCGCGGGAGCGGTGGCCCGCCGTCGTCCGGCAGCCGTCCGAGGAGTTCGACGTGCCGGCATCGAGAAGAACCGGCCCACGGCGCGTACCTGGGGGTACGGGGCTGCCCGCCCCCCTCCGATACACGCCACCGATCCAAGGGACGTACCTCGTGAACGCAACCGCCGCCATCGGCGTCACCGGCCTCGGCGTGATGGGCCGCAACCTCGCGCGCAATTTCGCCCGCAACGGCCACACCGTCGCCGTCCACAACCGCAGCGCGGGCCGCACCCGTGCGCTCGTCGAGGAGTTCGGCCACGAGGGCGCCTTCGTCCCCGCCGAGTCGGCCGAGGAGTTCGTGGCCGCGCTCGAGCGCCCCCGCCGCCTGATGATCATGGTGCAGGCGGGTGCGGTCACCGACGCCGTCATCGACGAGTTCGCCCCGCTCCTGGAGCCCGGCGACATGATCATCGACGGTGGCAACGCCCACTTCGCCGACACCCGCCGCCGCGAGGCCGCCCTGCGCGAGAAGGGCATCCACTTCGTCGGCACCGGCGTCTCCGGCGGTGAGGAAGGCGCCCTCAACGGGCCGTCGATCATGGTCGGCGGTTCGAGCGAGTCGTACGACGTCCTCGGCCCGATGTTCGACTCCATCAGCGCGAAGGTGGACGGCGAGTCCTGCGCCGCCCACGTGGGCACCGACGGCGCCGGGCACTTCGTCAAGATGGTCCACAACGGCATCGAGTACGCCGACATGCAGCTCATCGCCGAGGCGTACGACCTGCTCCGCCAGGTCGCCGGCTACACCCCCGGCGAGATCGCAGACGTCTTCCGCACCTGGAACCAGGGCCGGCTGGGCTCCTACCTGATCGAGATCACCGCCGAGGTCCTCGCCC
Source organism: Streptomyces sp. NPDC001381 (assembly GCF_042895685.1). Taxonomy (NCBI): domain Bacteria; kingdom Bacillati; phylum Actinomycetota; class Actinomycetes; order Kitasatosporales; family Streptomycetaceae; genus Streptomyces; species Streptomyces sp. NPDC001381. The sequence continues at coordinate 609,142 of NZ_JBIAWO010000005.1, forward strand.
ACACCGACGCCGCCACCGGCCTGGCGTTCGTCGACATCGTCACGGACGCGGCCGGCCAGAAGGGCACCGGCCGCTGGACCGTGCAGACCGCGCTGGACCTGGGCTCCCCGGTCACCGCCATCGCCCAGGCCACCTTCGCCCGCGCCGCCTCCGGCCAGCGTGAACTGCGCGCCGCCTACGCCGGGCTGCCCGGCGGCACCACCCCCGCGCTCAGCCGCACCGAGGCCGCCCGCTTCACCTCCCAGGTCGAGCACGCCCTGTACGCCTCCAAGGTGATCGCCTACGACCAGGGCTGGAAGATGATCCAGGACGCGGCCGCCGAGTTCGGCTGGAAGATCGACCTGGGCGCGGTCGCCAAGATCTGGCGCGGCGGCTGCATCATCCGCGCGTCCTTCCTGGACCGCATCCGTGCCGCGTACGCCGCCGACCCGGAACTGGTGAGCCTCCTCGGCGAGATGGAGTTCGCCATGGAGATCACCGACGCGCAGGTGCCGTGGCGGGAGACGGTCGCCTCCGCCGCCCGGCGCGGCATCCCCGTGCCCGCCTTCTCCGCCGCCCTCGCCCACTACGACACCCTGCGCGCGGGACGGCTGCCCGCCGCGCTCCTCCAGGGCCAGCGCGACTACTTCGGGGCCCACACCTACGGTCGCACCGACCGCCCCGGCGCCTTCCACACCCACTGGTCCAGCCCCGGCCGCCCGGAGACCTCGGCCTGACCCAGGCCGGAACAGCTGCCCGCCCTTCCGGCCCGCCGGCCGACCGCCGCACGGACCGGAAGGTCCCCCACCCACGGAGGCCACCCCTCCGCCGTCAGCCGGGGCAGCCACCCGTCCCCGTCGGCCACCTCTCCGCCACGGGCGCTTGGTCCGGCTCGGCCGCCTGCCCGGTGCCGTCTGTCCGGCGCGGCGCCGGGTCTGGCTCGGCCGGCCGTCCGGTTGGGGCGCTCGCCCGGCGCGGGTGCCTGGTTCGTTCCGGCCGTGTGGTCTGGCTTGGCGGCCTGGCCGGCGCGGTTGTCTGGTCCGGCTCGGCCGTCTGCCTGGCTGCCGTCTGTCCGGGGCGGGGCCGGGTCTGGCTGGGGGGCCGTCCGGTTGGGGGTTCGTCCGGTGCGGGTGTCTGGGTCGTTCCGGCCGTGTGGTCTGGCTCGGTCGTGCGGCCGGCTCGGGTGTCTGGTCCGCTCGGTCGTGCGGTCTGGCTCGGTGAGGCCTGGCCAACTCGGGTGTCTGGTCTGGCTCGGGGGGCCGTCCGGCTCCGGTGTCTGCCTGGTTCGGCCGTCCATTCGGCGCGGGGGCGTCTGGTCGGGTCGGGTACGTGGTCCGGCTCGGGCGTACGGGTGGTTCAGGTGGGTGGGAGCACTGACTGGCGGATGACCAACTGTGTGCTCAGTATCACGTGGTCGTCCCCGGAGACCCGCTCCTCCCGCTCCAGGGCCAGCCGCACGGCGGACCGGCCGAGGTCCTCGTAGGGCACCCGGACGGTGGTCAGGGCCGGGGTCAGGTCAGCCGCGAAGGGCACGTCGTCGTAGCCGATCACCGAGACGTCGTCCGGGACGCTCAGCCGGAACTCCCGCAGCGCGGCCAGCGCGCCGAGGGCCACCATGTCGGTGCCGGCGAAGACGGCGGTGAACCCCAGCCCGGCGCGCAGGGCGTCCCGGGTGCGCAGATAGCCGGAGGTACGCGTGTAGGGACCCGGCACGTCCAGGTCCTCCTCGTACGGCACCCCGTGCGCGCGCAGCGCGTCCAGGTGGCCGGCCCGGCGCTGCTCGGCGGTGCTGAACCCGGTCTCGCCGCCGAGGAACAGGACGCGCCGGTGCCCGGCGGTGAGCAGGTGCGCGGAGGCCTGGAAGGCGCCGCCGCGGTTGTCGTACTCGATCACCGTGGCCGGCAGGCCGGCGGGCAGGGGCGGGCGGCCGACCAGGACCAGCCGGGACCCCGCTGAGGCCAGCCCCTTCGCGTAGCCGGCCATCCGCGCGTGATACGCGTCGTCGATCTCCGCGCCGCCGACCAGCACCACCGCTGCGGCGTGGTGTTCCCGCATCAGCTGGACGAGATCGTCCTCGCGGGCCGGATCGCCGTGGGTGGCGCAGACCAGGCTCAGCCGCCCCCGGGTCGCCGCCTCCTGCTCCACCCCGGCGGCCACATGGGCGAGGGACGGGCCGGTGATGTCGTGCAGGACCAGCGCGATCGGGCCGGGGACCCCGCCGGAGAGCGCCTTGGCGTGGACGTTCACCACGTAGTGCAGCGCCTCGACCGCGGCCGTCACCCGGGCCCGGGTCGCCTCGGAGACGGGGTAGTTGCCGGCCAGCGTCCGTGAGACGGTCGCCACCGACACTCCCGCCCGGGCCGCGACGTCGCGGATGGTGCTGGGTTTGTCCTGGCCCGTGGCGCCGCGGCGCCGCCTGCCGCCGCCCACGGGCCGTCGGCCCGCGGGGTCCCCGGTCGCGTGATCCGTCACGGCCCGACGTTACTGCATCGGTGGTCCCGCGACGGGCCGGGAGAGGGGAACGTGCCTTTCCGGAAGCCGGAAGCCGGAAGCCGGAAGACGTTTGCCCCTCCCCGGCGCCGCCGGGCTAGACGCTCGTGGCCGGGTAGGTCGGGTACTCCACCCCGGACACGTGCTGGACGACGCGCACGACCTGGCAGGAGTAGCCGAACTCGTTGTCGTACCAGAGGTAGAGGATGGCGTTGTCCCCGTCGACCTTGGTGGCGCCGGCGTCGATGATCGAGGCGTGACGCGAGCCGATGAAGTCCATCGAGACCGCGTCGGGAGCCGTGGTGAAGTCGATCTGGCGCTTGAGCGGCGAGGTCAGCGAGACCTCGCGGAGGTGGTCGAGGACCTCCTCGCGCGTGGTCTCGCGGCCCAGCCGCAGGCTGAGGATCGCGATCGAGACGTCCGGCACCGGCACCCGGATGGAGCTGCCGGTGATCGGGGCCTTGAGGTCGGGCAGCGCCTTGGCGACGGCGGACGCGGCACCGGTCTCGGTGATCACCATGTTCAGCGGCGCCGAGCGGCCGCGGCGGTCGGCCTTGTGGTAGTTGTCCAGCAGGTTCTGGTCGTTGGTGAACGAGTGGACGGTCTCCACATGACCGCGCAGCACGCCGTACTCGTCGTTCATCGCCTTCAGCGGCGGGACGATCGCGTTGGTGGTGCAGGAGGCGCAGGACAGGATCTGCTCGTCCGGCTTGATGGTGTCGTGGTTGACGCCGTGGACGATGTTCGGGACGTCGCCCTTGCCGGGGGCGGTCAGGACGACCTTGTCGACACCGGGCCGCAGGTGCTTCGAGAGGCCCTCGCGGTCGCGCCACTTGCCGGTGTTGTCGATGAGGATGGCGTTGTCGATGCCGTACGCGGTGTAGTCGACCTCGGTCGGGTCGTTCGCGTAGATCACCTTGATCTCGTTGCCGTTGGCGATGATCGTGCCGTTCGCCTCGTCGACCGTGATCGTGCCCTGGAACTGGCCGTGGACGGAGTCCCGGCGCAGCAGCGACGCCCGCTTGACGAGGTCCTGGTCGCCGCCGCCGCGCACCACGATGGCGCGCAGCCGCAGGCCGTTGCCCGAACCGGACTTCTCGATCAGCAGCCGGGCGACGAGCCGGCCGATGCGGCCGAAGCCGTACAGGACGACGTCACGCGGTTCCCGGCGGTCGATCTTGTTCGCGCCCGTGGCGCCCGCCACGGCCTCGGCGGTGAAGTCGCGGACCGACAGACCGCGGTCGTCGGCCCGGTAGGTGGCGGCGAGCATGCCGATGTCGATCTGGGACGGGCCGAGGTCCAGGGTGGTGAGCGCCTCGAGGAACGGCAGCGTCTCGGTGACCGAGAGCTCCTCGCCCGCGATCTGCCGGGCGAACCGGTGGGTCTTGAGGATGCTGACCACCGACTTGTTCACCAGGGAGCGGCTGTGCAGCAGGACCGTCACATCCCGCTCGCGGTGCAGCTTCCCGATCATCGGGATCATCGACTCCGCGATCTCCTCGCGGTTCTTCCAGTTGGTGAACGAATCGTCGTTGAGCGTCACGGGCCTATCTTTCGAGCTAGGTGGCGCTCAGATGCTAACCCGATGCCCCTTCGATCATTCAAGCGGGGGTCCGCTCAGGTGTGCGGATGGGCGGGTGCGGACTCGGACGGCCGCGGCCGCCGGGGAATCCCCAGGGCGCACAGCGCGCCGGCGAACACCACCGCGACCCCGACCCACACCGCGGGGTGCAGGCCGTCGACGAACTGCCGCGGCTCCACGGTGCTGCCGTGTGCCACGAACACCGTGCTGAGGACGGCGATGCCGAGCGCGCCGCCGATCTCGCGCACGGTGGCGTTGGCGCCGGACGCCTTGCCCGCGTGCTCCCCGGCGACCGAACCGAGCACGACCGCCGCCGTGGGGGCGAACACGAAGCCCATGCCGACGCCGGCCACGATCATCGCGCCGACCAGGGACGCGTACTCCGTGTCGACGTCGGCGACCAGGTTGATCCAGCCCAGGCCGACCCCCTGGAGGAAGAGGCCGAGAGCCATCAGCCGGCCGCCGCCCACCCGGTCGGTGAGCAGTCCGGCGACGGGGGCGACGAACATCGGCATCAGCGTCCAGGGCAGGGTGCGCACACCGGCCTCCAGCGGGGTGCGCGGCGGCACGATCTGGAGGTACTGGGCGAGCAGGAACAGGGAGCCGAAGACCCCGAAGTACATCGCCGCGGACACGAAGTTGGTGAGGGTGAAGGCCCGCACCCGGTAGAACGACAGCGGCAGCATCGGCGCGGGGACCCGTGCCTCCCACAGGGCGAACCCGGCCAGCAGCGCCACGCCCGCCGCGAACGCGCCCAGCACCTTCCAGGAGGTCCAGCCGTCGGGCTCGCCGTGCACGATCGCCCACACCACGGCGCACAGCCCGGCCGCCGCCAGCACCATGCCGGTCAGGTCGAGCCGGACGCCGGGCAGCGAGCTCTCGCGCAGGGCGGACAGCACCAGCGGGATCGCGATCACGCACACCGGCACGTTGATCCAGAAGATCCACCGCCAGTCCCAGCCGTCGACGACCGCGCCGCCGACCACCGGGCCCATCGCCACGGCGAGACCGCTCACCCCGGACCACACCCCGAGGGCCATGCCGCGCAGCCGCTCCGGCACGGCCTGCGACAACAGGGTCAGCGACAGCGGCATCACGGCGGCCGCGCCGAGGCCCTGGAGCGCGCGGAAGGTGATCAGTTGGGCGCTGGTGTCGGACAGCCCGCAGCCGATGGAGGCCAGGGTGAACAGGGCGATGCCGACGACGAACACCCGCCGCCGCCCGAAGCGGTCGCCGAGGGCGGCGCCGGTCATCAGCAGGCAGGCGAAGCTGAGCACGTAGGCGTTGACGAACCACTGCAGTTCCTGCGTGTCCGCCTGGAGGTCCACGGCCAGGGTGTGCAGGGCCGTGGAGACGACGAGGTTGTCCAGCGCGACCATGAACATCGGCACGGCGGCCGCGACGATCGCGAGCCAGAGCGGTGTGCGTCGGCTCCGGGCCCCGGGGGTGGAGACGGCCGGTGCGTCGAGGACCGGGCTCTCTTCGGACAGGGTCATGGCGGGGATCTCTCCTGGGTGGGGGCGGTCAGGCACCGGAGCGGGCCTGCTCGGCGATGCGGCGGCGGGCGTCGTTCCAGTCGATGGGCAGTCCGGCGGCCGGGACCTGCCAGAACGTGAAGACCGACTCCTTCGTCGTGGGCCGCAGGCCGGTCATGACCGACCGGTGCGGCTCGCTCCTCGCGTACGTGTACAGGGCGCTCTCGTCCTCCCAGGCCGACAGGGTCCAGAAGGTGCGCTTGAGGGGTTCGGCGATCAGGGAGGCGCCGTACGCGCCGGGCGCGCCCGAGACCTGCCGCCACGCGGCCAGCGACTTCCAGAGGAAGCGCGGTACGTCCTTGAACGAGCGGACCTCGAACCGGGACGCCATCACGAACGCCTCGGTGTCGGGTGCGGGGGTGCTGACAGTCGTCCAGCGCAGGGTGGGCATGGCTGAGGCCTTCTCTCCGACGGTGCGGGGTAATTGGATACCTCTACTATCTATGTTAGACAGTAGAGGTATCCAGTTTTCAAGAGTGGGGCCGCACGAAATCGGAGCCGAACCGCATGCGCATCTCCGAACTGAGCCGCCGCAGTGGCGTCTCCGTGACGACGATCAAGTACTACCTCCGCGAGGGCCTGCTCCCGCCCGGCCGTCAGACGGCCGCCACCCAGGCCGAGTACGACGACCAGCACCTGCGCCGGCTGCGCCTGATCCGCGCCCTGACCGGCGTGCGGGGCCTGTCGGTCAGCACCACCCGCGAGGTGCTGGACGCCCTCGCCGAGCACTCCGGCGACACCCACCGCCTCCTGGGCCTCGCCCTGGGCTCCGTCCGGGTGGGGGAGAAGCCCGCCGACGAGGTCCCGGAGGCGGCCGACGTCGACGCGCTCGTCAGGGAGCTGGGCTGGGACGTGCACGAGGCGGCACCCGCCCGCGCCACCCTCGCCGAGACCCTCGGCTCACTGCGTGCCCTCGGCGTCCCCCTGGACTGGCACACCCTGCTGCCGTACGCCCGCCTCGCCGAGCACACCGCGGTGCTCGACCTCGACCAGCTCGACGGGATCGAGGACCCGCTGGAGACCGCCGAACGCGCCTTGCTGCTGACCGTCCTGCTGGAACCCGCCCTGATGGCACTCCGGCGCATGGCCCAGGAGAACGAGTCGGCCCGGCGGCACACCACCTAGCGAGTGCCGCGCCCTCGCCTCCCCTCGGCCGGTCTCCTCGCCTCCCCTCCGCCCCGGCGCGGCCGGGTCAACCCCGGGGAGCGAGGGGATTGATCCTCGCCCCGTCGGGTACGCGTGGCCGGACCCCGCCCGGAGGGAATGCTTCCGGAGCGGGCCGTACGACCGCCGCGACGAGGGGATCTGCCATGGAGACGCCCGCCCACGACCGCAAGGCCAACCCCGCCCAGTGGGCGCTGGACGCGCTGGCCCGGGACACCGAGGACACGACGGCCCTGGACACGCTCGCGCACTGCGACGTGCTGGTGCCCGTGCCCGACGACGCCACCGACGAGGACGTCACCAACCCCGCGACGGTGGCCCTGCCGGTGCTGGAGAACCCCGGCGGCGCACCCGTCGTACCGGTGTTCACCTCCGAACCGGAGATGGCCGGACTGCTGCCCGGTGTCGACCGCTACCGTCTGGTGCCCCTCGGCGCGCTCGCCGCGCAGTGGCCGGCCGAGGAACTGTCGCTCGCGATCGACGCGGCCGGCGAGCACCCGCTGACGCTCACCTCCGAAGGAGTACGGACCCTGCTCGTCAGGTGAGCCGGAGACCCGGAGCGGGACAGAGGATCCCGCACGGACCGAAGACCTCAGCCGGCGGAGGGCGCCGGAGCACGCGGGCCGCGGGGCCGGCCGCTCCGGCGCGAACCGCTGCACGGAGAGAACGGTCCGCCCCGGGCACGTGATCCAGAATGACCGCATGATCTGGCTCTCCGGCGTGGCCGGCGGACTCGTGCTCGCGCTGGTCCTCGGCAGCATCCTGCGGACCCTCGTCGTACCGCGCGGCCTGTACTCCGTGGTGGTGTACCGGCTGTGGTGGACGCTGCGCCGCCTGCTGCACCTGGCCGCCCTGCGCCGCGGCTACGAGGCCATCGACCGTCTGCAGGCCTGGCTCGCCCCGCTGATGCTGGTCGGCATGCTGGGGATCTGGCTGGTCGGTGCCCTGATCGGGTACGGCCTGCTGCTGTACGCCCTGTCCCCGCTGGACTGGACCACCTCCTTCCGGGAGGCCGGCTCCAGCCTCTTCACCCTGGGCTTCGCCGGCGGCGCCCGCCTGCGACTGACCGGCCTCGACTTCGCCGCCGCGATCACCGGCCCGGTCGTCATCGCCCTGCAGATCGCCTACCTCCCCACCCTCTACGCCGCCTACAACCGCCGTGAGCTGGAGGTCACCCTGCTCCAGTCCCGGGCAGGCGAGCCCGCCTGGGGTCCGGAGATCCTCGCCCGGCAGTGGCTCGTCGACACCGAGACCGCCCTGCCCGAGCTGTACCGGGCCTGGGAGCGGCTGGCCTCGGACATGGGGGAGAGCCACTCGACGTACCCCGTGCTGCTCGCCTTCCGCTCCCCGCGCCCGCACCGCAGCTGGCTGGTCGGGCTCATCGCGGTGATGGACGCGGCGGCCATGCAGCTCGCGCTGACACCGCGTTCCGCCCCGCCGGAGGCCCGGCTCGTGCTGCGCGCCGGATTCACCGCCCTGCGGGACATCGCCCGCTCGATCCGCTTCACCTTCGACTCCGACCCCTCGCCGGACGCCCCGGTCCGCCTGACCTACGTCGAGTTCGACGCGGCGGTGTCGATGCTGGAGTCGGCCGGCTTCCGGGCCGAACGCGACACCGAGGAGGCATGGCCGCACTTCAAGGGCTGGCGGGTCAACTACGAGGCGCTCGGCTACGAACTGTGCCGCCGCTGCGACGCGGTCCCGGCCCTGTGGACAGGGCCGCGCGACTTCCCGTCGGCGCCGATCCCCCCGCGCCGGCCGGCGGACCGCAGGCCGGGGGAGACACGGTCGTAGGCAGACGGCGCCTGCCGGGCACGGCCAGGTGATCCGTGGGAAGGACGCACGGGGATCAGGCCCGGGAAGCGCCGCCCAGCATCCGCTCCAGCACCGCCCGCTGCAGCGGCAGCACCTCGGAGTGCAGGTCACGGCCCTTCCGGGTGAGGGTCACGTACACCCCGCGCCGGTCCTCCACGCAGACGGCACGCTCCACGAGACCGTCCTTCTCCAGCCGGCCGATGAGGCGGGACAAAGCGCTCTGGCTGAGGTGCACCCGCCCGACGAGGTCCTGCACCCGGCACTGGTCGCCCCGCAGGGGCGCCTCGGCGGCGAGGACGTCGAGCACCTCGAAGTCGCTCGCGCCCAGGCCGTGCGGGTGCAGCGCGCGGTCGATCTCGCACATGGTGCGCGCGTGCACCGACAGGATGTCCCGCCACCGTTCCTCGAGGCCCGCCCCGGCCGTCTTCGCTGCCATACCCGCACGGTAACACCGTCTCCGCCTTTCCTTGACAGTGCAACTAGTGCGGATGCAAGCAGTTCGCTACGAGGGGTCCTGGAGCAGCCCCACCAGGTTGCCGTCCGGGTCCTTCACGGAGGCGATCAGCCGGCCGTTGCCGACGTCGTGCGCGTCCTGGAGCAGCTCCGCGCCCGCCGCCAGCAGCGCCGCGAGCCGCTCGCGCAGATCCGTGACGTGCCAGTACGGAACCGGGCCGGTCATGCCCTTGCCGTGCCCGTTCGGGTCGAGGCCGACGTCCTGGCCGGCGGCCTTGAAGCCGACGTAGTAGGGCTCGTCCGCATACGGCTCGACCTCCAGCAACGCGCTGAACACGGCCTTCGCCCGGTCGAGGTCCTTGACGGGGTAGATGATCGTCTGCAGTCCGTCAGCCATGGCTGGTCACTCCTCGCTGGTGCGTGCCGCCGACGGGATCGTCGGCGTCGGTGGTTTCACGCTAGGCCGAGGGCAGGGGAGGACGCTTCTCGAATCCTGACCGGATCGTGGGGCACGGCACAGCACGGAAACGGGGGCCGGTCCTCGTGACCGGCCCCGCCGGCGATCCGTCAGGTCGACTCCCGCTTCACCAGCTCCGTCGGCAGGATCACCGCCGCCGGATCCTCACCGCCTATCTGGGCGAGCAGCACGCGCACCATCTCGGCGCTGATCCGGTCGTAGGGCTGACGGATCGTGGTGAGGGGCGGGGTGGCCTCCGTCGCCGCGACGGAGTCGTCGAAGCCGCCCACGGACACGTCCTCGGGAACCCGGCGGCCCGCCTGGTGCAGCGCGGTCAGGGCGCCCTGGGCCATGAGGTCGGACGCCACGAACACGGCGTCCATGTCCGGCGCCTGCGCCAGCAGCCGTTCGGCGCCCGCCTGGCCGCTGGCCCGGCTGTAGTCGCCGGAGACGATGAGCCGCTCGTCGACCTCGATGCCCGCTTCCGTGAGCACCTCCTTGTAACCGGCGAGGCGATCGACTCCGCCCGGGGTGTCCAGCGGGCCGCTCACCACGCCGATGCGCCGGCGGCCCAGCGACAGCAGGTGGCGCACCATGTCACGGGCGCCGTCCCGGTCGTCCGCGGCCACGTAGCTCACCTTGGAGCGGAGCCCCATCGGCTTGCCGCACTGGACGAGAGGCACCCCCGCCTCGCGCAGTTCCTCCGCCACCGGGTCCCCGGAGTGGCTGGAGACCAGCAGCACCCCGTCGACGTGACCCGCGGTGATGTACCGCGTGATGCGCCGCCGCTCGTCCTTCGTGCCCGCCAGCATCAGCAGCAGCGGGATGTCGTGCGCCGCCAGGGCCTGGGTGCACCCACTCAGCAGGACGTTGAAGTTGGGGTCCTCGAAGAACCGCTCCTGGGGCTCCGTCAGCAGGAAGCCCACGGAGTCCGAGCGGCCGGTGATCAATGAGCGGGCGTGCCGGTTCACGACGTAACCCGTCTTGCGGATCGCGGCGTTGACCGCCTCCGCCGCGGAGGGACTGACGTAGTGCCCGCCGTTGAGCACCCGAGAGACGGTGCCCCGGGAGACCCCTGCCTCCCGGGCCACGTCGTGGATCGTCGGCGGTTTGCGCCGGCCCCCCGCACCATTGCTCATGGTCATGACTTTACGGCCCCGGACAGCAGATCCAGACTCCAGAACTGCTGGACCACCAGGAACAGCGCCACCAGCGGGATCACGGCCAGGAACGCCCCGGTGATCACCAGCGTGTACAGCGCGGGCTGGTTCGAGCCCTGCTCCAGCAGCGTGTACAGACCCAGCGTGATCGGGAACCTCTCGTCGTCGCTCAGCATGATGTACGGCAGCAGGAAGTTGTTCCACACCGCCACGAACTGGAACAGGAACACCGTCACCAGCCCGGGCACCATCATCGGCAGCGCGATCCGCGTGAAGATCCGCCACTCGCCCGCCCCGTCCATCCGGCCCGCCTCCACCACGTCACCGGGCACGGCCGCGGCCGCGTAGATGCGCGCGAGGTACACGCCGTACGGGGAGAGGATCTGCGGCAGGAGCACGGACCAGTACGAGTCGGTGAGGTTCGCCTGGGCCAGCAGGAGGTACTGCGGGACGGCCAGGATGATCGGCGGCATCAGCACGCCCGCGAGCAGGATGTTGAACATCGACTCACGGCCGCGGAAGCGGTAGGTCGCCAGCGCGTACCCGCTGAACGCCGACACACAGGTCGACAGCAGCGCGCCGAGGCCGGCGTACAGGGCGGAGTTGCCCAGCCACTTCCAGTAGACGCCGTCGCGGTAGGAGCTGAGGTCCTTGATGTTGTCGGCGAAGCCCGTGCCCGGCAGGAAGGTGAACGTGGAGAACAGCTCACGGCCGGACTTGGTGGAGGCGATCACCACCCATGCCACGGGCAGCAGGCAGTAGACCGCGCCCAGCAGCAGCGTGATCGTCGGCACCAGCGCGACCCGGCCGCGCAGCGGCGGGCGGCTCCGCGCGGCGCCGGTCGCACCGGCCGCCGACGGCGCCTTGTGGACGGCAAGAGAGCTCACAGTGCTGCCTCCTGCTTGTTACGACGGTTCGCGGCCCGCAGGAAGCCGAACGACAGCACCAGCGTGGCGAGGGCGATGATCACGGCCTCGGCGGCCGCCTGGTAGATGTCGCCCGTGCCGAACGCGTCCCGGTACACCTTCATCAGCGGACTCCAGGTCGTGGACACGGAGTTGGTGAGCGGTTTCAGGGTGGTGGGCTCGTTGAACACCTGGAGTGTGGCGATGATCGAGAAGAAGAAGGTCAGCACCAGCGAGGGCGCCACCATCGGGATCTTGATCCGCAGCGCGATCTGCAGCGGGGTGGCGCCGTCCAGCTTCGCCGCCTCGTAGACCTCGGCCGGGATGGCCTGCAACGAGGTGTAGATGACGATCATGTTGAAGCCGGTGCCGCCCCAGACCGCGATGTTGGAGAGGGCGAGGTACAGGGGACCGCCGTCCAGCAGGTCCGGCTGCGGCAGGCCCAGCTTCTCCAGCACGAAGTAGAAGGGGCTGACGTCCGGCAGGTACAGGAAGCCCCACAGCAGCGCCGCCACCACGCCGGGGATGGCGTACGGCAGGAAGATCGCGAGCCGGGTGAACGGGGCCAGCCGCACCTTCTCGGAGTCCAGCATCAGCGCGAACAGCAGGGCCAGGCCCAGCATCACCGGGACGACGACGCAGCCGTACCCGAGGACGCGCAGCGCGCCGTTCACCAGCTCGCTGTCGGTGAAGGCGTCGGTGTAGTTCTCGATGCCGGCCCAGACCTCCTTCCGGGCACCGGCGCCCAGGCCGAGCCCGGACACCTTCACCTTGTGGAAGCTGAGCCAGACCGCGTACCCGATGGGCAGGGCGAAGAACAGGGCGAAGAGGAGTGTCGCGGGGAGGAGGAAGAAGTAGGGGGCGCTTCGCGCTCGTCTGAGGGCACCGGCGGGAGACGGGAGGGCGTACGGGGCCTCCTCGACCCCGTACGACGTCCGGCGTGCGGTGGTCACTCGGAGACCTCGAAGCCCTGCTTCTCGAGGTCGGCGACCGTGTCGTCCTGCATCTCGTCCAGGGCGGCGGAGAAGTCGGACTTGTTCTTCGCGGCGGCGCCGAAGGCGTCCTTGAAGGTCTGGTAGGCCACGTTCACGTTCGGGCCCCAGGCGGAGGGCGCCGTCGTCTTCGCGATGCCGGCGGCCAGCGTGTAGAAGTCCGGCTGCGTCGAGAAGTACTCCGGCGGGGTGGAGAAGGCGCCGCTGATCTGGGCGTTGGTGGCCGCCGGGTAGATGCCGCTCTCCTTGGCCAGCGCCTGCAGGGCCTCGTCGTCGGTGTTCAGCCAGGCGGCGAACTCGGCGGCGGCCTCCTGGTGCTTCGAGTCCGTCGTCACGGCCGTGGAGGAGCCGCCCCAGCTGCCGGTGACGTTCTCGTTCGCCGACCACTGGGGGAGCGGGGCCATGGCCCACTTGCCCTTGGTGTCGGGCGCGGCGGTGGTCAGCGTGCCGGGCGCCCACACGGCCGACACCCAGGCGATCTGCTTGCCGGTGTTCAGCGCCTTGTTCCAGGCCGGGGTGTACATCGGCTGGTTGTCGATGGCGCCCTCCTTGACGAGGCCGCCCCAGAAGTCGGCGACCTTCTTGGTGGCCGCGTCGTTGATGCCGACCTTCCACTTGTCGCCGGAGGTGGTCCACCACTGTGCGCCGGCCTGCTGGGCGAGGCCCGCGAACAGACCGGAGTCGTTGGCGGAGAACGTGGTGAGGTCCGTGTCCGGCGCCTTCTTCTTCAGCGCGCGGGCGGTCTCGGCGAACTCGTCCCAGGTCGTCGGGACCGTCAGGCCGTACTTCTTGAAGAGGTCGGCGCGGTAGTAGAACATCATCGGGCCGATGTCCTGCGGCACCGCGTAGACCGCGTCCGTGCCCAGCGTGGTCTGCTGCCACACACCGTCGGCGAACTTGCTCTTCGCGTCCCCGACGTTCTTCGCTATGTCCGCCAGCGCGTCATTGCTGACCAGCGTCGGCAGCGCCTGGTACTCGGCCTGGACCAGGTCGGGCGCCTTGCCCGCCTTGTGCGCGGTGAGGATCTTGGTGACCAGCGTGTCGCCGGACGCCTGCTTCTTCACCGTGACGGTGATCCGGTCCTTCTTGCCCTGGCCCTTGTTCCAGAGGTCGACGACCTTGTCCATGCCGGGCGTCCAGGTCCAGTACGTCAGCGAGACCGGACCGGACTCGGCCTTGCTGTCACCGTCGGACGAGCCGCAGGCGGCGAGGGCGGTGCTGCCGAGAGCGACGGCAACAGCAGTTGCCACGAGGCGACGGCGCTTCGTGTTGGGCATGGATCTCTCCCCTGACCTGGGTCCCCGCCGGGTGCGGAAACCTGCCATGCGAATGGCACGACCTGGGTCCCCGCCCGTCGCGGGGCCCCGTCATGCTGTCTGTGAGCGTTCACAGTAGAGAAACATCCCGGACACTTGTCAATGGTTGTTGCTGTGCGGTTATGTTGGGCTCCGAACGCCGCCGCAGTGTGTGCACGTTCCCAAATGATCGATTAAACGGGAGACATCCATGCCGGAGACCACCCCCAGGGGCCTCACCAGGCTCGCCTTCGGTGGGGACTACAACCCCGAACAGTGGCCGGAAAGCGTCTGGCAGGAGGACGTCCGGCTGATGCGGGAGGCCGGCGTCACCATGGTGAGCGTCGGGATCTTCTCCTGGGCCCTGCTCGAGCCCTCGCCCGGGGTGTACGACTTCGGCTGGCTGGACCGGATCATCGGCCTGCTGCACGAGAACGGCATCCGCGTCGACCTGGGCACCCCCACCGTCGTCCCGCCGGTCTGGTTCTACCGCGCCCACCCCGAGGCGCTGCCCGTGACGTCCGAGGGCGTGCGCTACGAGTTCGGCTCCCGCGGCGCCATCTGTCACAGCAACGCGGACTACCGCGCGGCGGCCGCGGCGATCACCACCCGGCTCGCCGAGCGCTACGGCGACCACCCGGCGCTCGCGATGTGGCACGTGCACAACGAGTACGGCGTCCCCGTCTCCGCCTGCTACTGCGACTCCTGCGCCGCCCACTTCCGCCGCTGGCTGGAGACGACGTACGGCACGGTGCAGGCGGTGAACGAGGCCTGGGGCACCGCCTTCTGGGGCCAGCGCTACGCGAGCTTCGAGGAGATCAACCCGCCGCGTGCCACCCCGACCGTCGGCAACCCGGGCCAGGCCCTCGACTACCGGCGGTTCGCCGACGCCACCATGCGCGAGAACTTCTGCGCGGAGCGCGACATCCTGCACCGCCTCGCGCCCGGCGTCCCCGTCACGACCAACTTCATGACGGCCCTCAGCCAGTGCGACTCCGTCGACTACTGGGCCTGGGGCCGCGAGGTCGACATCGTCACCAACGACCACTATCTGATCACCGACGGCCGCCGTACCCACGTCAATCTGGCGATGGCCGCCGACCTGACCCGCTCGGTCGCGGGCGGCGCCCCCTGGATCCTCCTCGAACACTCCACGTCGGGCGTCAACTGGCAGCCGCGCAACCCGGCCAAGGCCCCCGGCCAGATGGCCCGCAACTCACTCGCCCACGTGGCCCGGGGCTCCGAGGGCGCCATGTTCTTCCAGTGGCGGCAGTCCCGGCGCGGTGCCGAGAAGTTCCACTCGTCGATGGTCCCGCACGGCGGCACCGACACACGCGTGTGGCGCGAGGTCGTCGAGCTCGGCGCCTCCCTCGACTCGCTGGCCACGATCCGCGGCACCCGCACCGAGGCCGACGTGGCCGTGCTCTGGGACTGGCACTCCTGGTGGGCGCAGAACCTCGCCTGGCGCCCCAGCGAGGACCATGACGCCAGGGAGCGCGCCGACGCCTTCTACGAGGCGCTCTACGACCGCCACCTCACCGTCGACTTCGCCCACCCCGAGTCCGACCTGTCGGCGTACCCGCTGGTCGTGGTGCCCGCCCTCTATCTGACGACGGAGGCGGCCGGGAACAACCTCAGGGAGTACGTCGAGAACGGCGGCACGCTCGTCGTGTCGTACTTCTCCGGCATCGTCGACGAGCACGACGCCGTCCACGAGGGCGCCTACCCGGGCGCGCTGCGCGACGTCCTGGGCCTGACCGTCGAGGAGTTCTCCCCGCTGCTCCCGGGCCAGGACGTGCGCCTGACCGGTCCCGACGGCTCCGAACTCGGCGGCGACGTGTGGACCGAGTTCGTGGTGCCGCGCGGCGCCGAGACCGTCTGGACGTACGCCGACGGCCTCACCGCGGGACACCCCGCCGTCACCCGGCACCGCCTCGGCGAGGGCACCGCCTGGTACGTCTCCACCCGCCTCGGCCACGAGGGCCTGGACGCCCTCATCGGCTGGGCCGCCGAGGACGCCCGGCTCGCCCCCCGCGCCGACCTGCCCCGGGACGTGGAGGTCGTGCGCCGCTCCGGCGAGAGCGGCAGCTACCTCTTCGCCGTCAATCACACCGCCACCGACGCCAAGGTGCCGCTGGAGACGCCCGGCACCGAGCTGCTGACGGGCGAACGCGCCGCCGGCCGCCTCGCGGTCCCGGCGGGAGCCGTACGGGTCGTCCGACTCGACGGCTGAGCCGACTCCCCCTCCGCCCGTGGAGCCGCGAGCCGCGGGCGGAGGGGGCCCCTCACGAGAGAGCCCCCGCGGGGCGCCCACCTCGGGAGGGAACCCCATCCCCATCACGTCGAAGGGACGACGGACGACGATGTTCCATCCCAGACGCACCCTCAGAGCCCTGCTCCTGCCGCTCGTCGCGGGGCTCGCCCTCACGGCCCTGCCCGCGCAGACCGCCCAGGCGGCCGCCACGCTCAGCAACGGCGGCTTCGAGTCCGACGGCACCGGCACCGCCACCCCGTCCGGCTGGTCGACGTACTCGGCGGCCGGGCAGAACTCCGCCTCCTTCACCGAGTCCGGTGGCCACGGCGGCAGTTACCGTCTGACCCACTGGGCGTCCACCGCCTACAAGGTGGAGACGTACCAGTACCTGTCCGGGCTGACCAACGGGTACCACACCCTCACCGCCTGGGTCCGCTCCGGCGGCGGCCAGAACTCCGCCTACATAGCCCTGAAGAACTGCGGCAGTTCGGAACAGCGCACGGACCTGCCGGTGTCGGCCAGTGGCTGGGTCCGGATCGTCACGTCGGTCAACGTGACGAACAACCAGTGCACGATCAGCATCAACAGCGACGCGAAAGCGGGCAACTGGATCAACGTCGACGACCTGACCTTCACGTCGGGATCGACCGGCCTGTCCGTCAAGGGCTCCGACATCTCGTCGCTCGCCAAGAGCGAGGCCCTCGGCGGCGTCTACCGGACCAGCTCGGGCACCACCGGCGACGCGGTCACCATCCTCAAGAACGCCGGCATGAACTACGCGCGCCTGAAGGTCTGGGTGAACCCCGCCGACGGCTACAACAACAAGACGCGCGTGCTGGCGATGGCCAAGCGGGTCAAGGCCGCGGGCATGAAACTGCTGGTCGACTTCCACTACTCGGACACCTGGGCCGACCCGGGCAAGCAGACCAAGCCCTCCGCCTGGTCCGGCCACTCCTACAGCCAGCTGAAGACGGACGTGTACAACCACACGTACGACGTGCTCAACGCGCTGAAGGCACAGGGCACCACGGCCGACATGGTGCAGGTCGGCAACGAGATCAACGGCGGCATGCTGTGGTCCGAGGGCTCCACGGACAACTGGTCGCAGCTCGCCGGGCTGCTCAACTCCGGCTACAGCGCGGTGAAGGCCGTCTCCTCCGGCACACAGGTCGCACTGCACCTGGCCAACGCCGGTGACGACGCCACCGTCCGCTGGTGGTTCGACAACGCCAAGACGTACGGCATCACCTACGACGTGATCGGCCTGTCGTACTACGGCTACTGGCACGGCTCGCCGGCCGCCGCCCAGACCACCCTCGACGACGTGGCCTCGCGCTACGCCAAGCCGGTGTTCATCGCCGAGACGGCCTACCCCTTCCGTCTCGACAGCGACGACTCGCTCACCAACCAGATCGACACCACCGGTGAGCTGGTCTCCGGCTACCCGGCCAGCGCGGCCGGCCAGCTGGCGTGGATGAACGCCGTCGCGAACATCGTGGAAGCCGTTCCCAACGGCCGCGGGCTCGGTGTCTTCTACTGGGAGGCCACCTGGACCGCCGTCAGCGGCAACGGCTGGGACCCCGCCGACGCCACCTCGGGCAACGGCTGGGAGAACCAGGCCCTGTTCGGCTACGACGACAAGGCCCTGTCCTCGATGGCGTGGTTCAGCCACCGCTGACCACGTCACCCGGTGAACCGGGGGCCCGGCCGCACCCGCGGCCGGGCCTTTCCGCGTCGCGGCGACCGTGTCCATGGGGCCTCCTGATCCGAACACCCCTCCATGACAAGGGTGTTCGATCCCAGCCAAGCCTTCACAAGTTCCCTACACGGCGCCCCAGACTGCGCAAGAGTGGGGAGCCGCGGCACGAGGAGGCCCGGACGGAGGGGGACGACGATGCTGAGGACTCCCGTCGGTGAGCGGCGGCTCGACATCCTGGAGTGGCTGAAGGAGCCGGCCCGGCACTTCCCGCCCCAGCGGCACGGCCACCTCGCCGACGACGGTGTCACCGCCGACGCCATCGCGGCGAAACTCGGAGTGCGCCGCCGGGTGGCCGACACCCACCTCACCCTGCTCACCGACCTCGGCCTGCTGCGCGCCACCCGCGTACGCCGGCGCGTCTACTACCGGCGCGACGAGGTGCGCATCGCCGAGGTGGCGCGCATGTTCGAAAAGGGATGGTGAAGGGCGGGCGGAAGGGACGCCCGGGCACGCCGTGCGGCGGGGCGGCACCACGGAGAACCGTTTCCGGAAAGCCCCGGCAAAACACCACGGGTACGGCCCGTCGCCGACACCCCTGCCTGCGAGGATGGCCACTTCCTCCAGGAAGGACGGAACCTCATGGACCGTCGGACGGCCCTCGTCCCGACCAGCTACCTCACTCTCCCCGGTCACGGCCCCGAAGACGTCGTGGCCGACCCCGGAGGACGTGTGCTGACCGGGGTGGCGGACGGACGGATCCTGCGGATCGACGGCCTGGACGACCCGTCCTCGGCCCGCGTCGAGCACATCGGCGAGATCGGCGGCCGTCCCCTCGGCCTCGAACTCCTCCCGGACGGTGACCTGCTGGTCTGCGACGCCGACGGCGCTCTGCTGCGCCTCGACCCCGAGCGCGGCCCCGGCAACGTCCGCGTGCTGACCGAATCGGCGGCGGGGGAGCGGCTGCGGTTCTGCAGCAACGTCGTCGCCCTGCCCGACGGCACCGTCTACTTCACCGTCTCCAGCCGGGTCCACCCGTTGCGCGACTGGATGGGGGACATCGTCGAACACACCGGCACCGGCCGCCTGCTGCGCCTCGAGCCGGGCCGGCGCGAGGCCGAAGTCGTCCTGGACGGGCTGCAGTTCGCCAACGGCCTGGTCCGCGGCGCCGACGACTCGTTCCTGGTCGTCGCCGAGACCGGCGCCCGCCGCCTCACCCGCTTCCACCTCACCGGCCCCCGCGCCGGCCAGGCGGAACCCCTCGCCGAGAACCTGCCGGGTTTCCCCGACAACATGTGGCGCGGCGCTCCCGACGGCCCGATCCGGGTCGCCCTGGCCGGCCCTCGCGTCCCACCCCTCGACCTCCTCCACCGCGCGGGCCCCGCCGCACGCCGCCGTGCCGCCCGCGTGGCCCTGCGCGCGCCCTTCCGCCCCTCGGGCACGACCGGGGTCCTCGCGGTCGACGACGAGGGCCGGATCCTCGAACACCTCACCCGCCGCCGCTCCGGCTTCCGCATGGTCACCAGCGTCTGCGAGACCGGTGGCCGCCTGGTCCTGGGCAGCCTGTGGGAGCGCGGGATCGCCGTCTGCGAGGCGCCCGTGACCAAGTGAGACGGCGCTACGCTGGTGCCCGGCCGTGATCGCCCCGGAGAACAGCGGCGGTCAGGGACCGGTCAGGAGACGTACGACATGACAGCCCCGCAGGCCGAGAGCCTCCGCACCGGCGCCCCCCGCGGGACCACCGGGAGCGGCCGGCTCCCGGTGGTCGCCGTGGTCGCCGTCGGGGGCGGGATCGGTGCCGCCGCCCGCTACGCCGCCACGCTGTGGTGGCCCACACGCACGGGCGGTTTCCCCTGGACCACCCTCGGGGTGAACGTCGTCGGCTGCGCGGTGATCGGTGTCTTCCTGGTGCTGATCACCGAGGCCCTGACCGTCCACCGGCTGGTGCGCCCCTTCTTCGGCACCGGTGTCCTCGGGGGTTTCACGACCTTCTCGACGTACGCCGTCGACATCCAGCGGCTGGTCGACGCGGGCCGCCCGGGCGCCGCCCTCGCCTACCTCGCCGCGACCCTGTGCGCGGCACTCGCGGCCGTGTGGCTCGCGGCGACCGCGACGCGCCGGCTTCTGCTGTGGAGGCAGTGATGACGAGACTGACCGGCAACGCCCTGCGCCTGACCGTCTTCGTCGGCGAGAACGACACCTGGCACCGCAAGCCCCTCTACACCGAGATCGTGCACCGCGCCCGCGCGGCCGGACTGGCCGGCGCCAGCGTCTTCCACGGCGTCGAGGGCTTCGGCGCGTCCTCGCTGATCCACACCTCACGGCTGCTCTCGCTCAGCGAGGACCTGCCCGTCGCCGTGGTCGTCGTCGACACGGAGGACCGGGTGCGGGCCTTCCTGCCCCAGCTCGACGAGCTGGTCACGGAAGGGCTGGTGGTCCTCGACGAGTGCCATGTCGTGCGGTACGCGGGCCGTGGAGCGAACCAGGGCGAAGCGGACACGGAGGGTAAGAAGTCGTTGTGAACTGGTGGGTCGTCGTCGCGGGCGGCATGATCGGCGCCCCTCTGCGCTATCTGACCGACCGCGCGGTGCAGTCGCGGCACGACTCGGTCTTCCCCTGGGGCACCTTCGCCGTCAACGTCACCGGCTGTCTGATCCTCGGCATCCTCACCGGCGCCGGCGCCGTCGGCCCCGACCTGCGGTTGTTCCTGGGCACCGGCCTGTGCGGGGCGCTGACGACGTACTCGACGTTCTCGTACGAGACGCTGCGGCTGACGGAGACGGGCGCGGGCCTCTACGCTGCCGCCAATGTCCTCGGGAGCGTGCTGGCGGGCCTCGGGGCCGCGTTCGCCGGGGTCGCGATAGGCCAGGCGGTGTGGCCGTAGCCGGTCCGCCGCGCCACGCCCGCCAGGATTCGCCTGGTAGGACTGTCCACCGCAGTTGTCGACCCACGCAGAACTGGATTCCATGAGCGCCATCTCCGTCGGCCAAGCCGTCGTCCTGGGAGCCGTCGAGGGAGTGACCGAGTTCCTCCCCGTCTCCTCCACCGGCCATCTGAAGATCACCGAGGGCCTGATGGGCATCCCGGTCGACGACGACGCCGTCGTCGGGTTCTCCGCCGTGATCCAGGTCGGCGCGATCGCCGCCGTGCTGGTGTACTTCCGCAAGGACATCACCCGGATCGTGTCGGCCTGGTTCCGGGGCCTGCGCCACCGCGAGGAGCGCGTCCACCACGACTACAAGTTCGCCTGGTGGGTGATCTACGCGACCGTCCCGATCGTCGTCGTCGGTCTCGCCGCCAAGCCGCTCATCGAAGGCCCGCTGGCCTCCCTCTGGGTGGTCGCCGGTTCGCTGATCGTCGGCAGCGGTGTGATGTGGGCGGCCGACCAGATGGGCCGGCACAAGCGCGGCGAGGACGACACCTCCTTCAAGGACGCGATGCTGGTCGGCAGCTCCCAGATCCTGGCGCTGCTCTTCCCCGGCTTCTCCCGCTCCGGCGCCACCATGTCCACGGCGCTCATCCTCGACCTGGACCGGGTCGCCGCCACCCGCCTGTCCTTCTTCCTCGGCATCCCGGCGCTGACCGGCGCGGGCCTGTACGAGCTGAAGGACGCGCTCGGCACCGGCGCGGGCGCGGCCCCGCTGGTCGTCGGCACCGCCGTCTCCTTCGTGGTGGCCTACGCCTCCATCGCCTGGCTGCTGAAGTTCGTCGCCAAGCACTCCTTCAACGCCTTCGTGATCTACCGGATCGCCGTCGGCGTCCTGCTGTTCGGGCTGCTCGGCACCGGTGTGCTGAGCGGCTGAACTCCGTTCCCCTCCGCGCTCTCGGGGCGGGAAGTCTGTTTTCAGGCTTCCCGCCCGCTGAATTTCTCCTTTCGTCGACCTTGACACCACCGGCACGTGACCCGGAACATCTCTCCCGTGAACCTGTCAGACAGCCAGACAGGTGGCAGGGCACCGCGGCGCGTCAGCGCCATGGAAGCGGTTCTCGGCCATCTCCGTGGCGCCATCGAACGCGGCGAATACGCCATCGGCGACAAGCTCCCCTCCGAGGCGGAGCTCTGCCGCACCCTCGAGGTGTCCCGGCCCGTCCTGCGCGAGGCCCTGCGCGCCCTGCAGACCATGGGCCTGACGGTCGCCAAGACCGGCAAGGGCACCTTCGTGATCGCGAACACCGTCGAGGACCCCACCTTCGGCGACTACGCGGCCAGCGACCTGCTGGAAGTGCGCCGTCACGTCGAGATCCCGGTCGCCGGGTACGCGGCACGGCGCCGCACCGCGGAGAACCTGGACCACCTGGCCCATCTGCTCGACCGCATGGAGCGGGAGACGGACACCACCGCGTGGGTCGCGATGGACACCCTCTTCCACCTGGCCGTCGCCGAAGCCGCCCAGAACCCGGTCTTCCGCCGGGTCATCGAGGAGATCCGGGACGCACTGGCGCGTCAGTCGGCCTTCCTCAACGAGCTGGGCGGCCGGCGCGAGCAGTCCAACCGCGAGCACCGGGCCATCGTCGAGGCGCTGATCGACGGTTCCGAGCACGACGCGGTGGAGGCCATGAGCCACCACCTCGACCGCGTCGAGACGACCCTCACCGACATCGTGCGTTCCCCTGGCACGAACAATCCCCTGGAAGGCGGACCCGAGGCGTGAGCGAACAGCACCTCAAAGACGAGACGCGCCCCTCGTCCCGTCACGTCGACGCCGGAGACCACGGCTACAGCAAGTCGCTGAAGCACCGGCACGTCAACATGATCGCCATCGGCGGCGCCATCGGCACCGGCCTCTTCCTCGGCGCGGGCGGCCGGCTCGCCGACGCCGGACCCTCCCTCTTCGTCGCGTACGCCGTCTGCGGCGTCTTCGCCTTCCTGGTCGTGCGCGCCCTCGGCGAGCTCGTCCTGTACCGCCCCTCCTCCGGCGCCTTCGTGTCGTACGCCCGAGAGTTCCTCGGCGAGAAGGGCGCGTACACGGCCGGCTGGATGTACTTCCTGAACTGGGCCACCACCGGCATCGCCGACATCACCGCGGTGGCCACCTACACCCACTACTGGGGCATGTTCTCCGACATACCCCAGTGGGTGATCGCCCTGATCGCCCTGGCCGTCGTCCTCACCGTGAACCTGATCTCGGTGAAGATCTTCGGCGAACTGGAGTTCTGGTTCGCCATCGTGAAGGTCAGCGCGCTGGTGGTCTTCATGTGCATCGGGATCTTCCTGCTGGTCACCCAGCACCCGGTGGACGGCACCACCCCCGGCCCCTCCCTGATCACCGACCACGGCGGCGTCTTCCCCAACGGCCTGCTGCCCATGCTGCTGATCATCCAGGGCGTGGTCTTCGCCTACGCCTCGGTCGAGCTGGTCGGTGTCGCGGCGGGCGAGACCGAGAACCCCGAGAAGATCATGCCGAAGGCCATCAACTCGATCATGTGGCGCGTCGGTCTGTTCTACGTCGGCTCCGTCATCCTGCTGTCGATGCTGCTCCCGTGGAACAAGTACACGGCCGGCGAGAGCCCCTTCGTCACCGTGCTGTCCAACATCGGCGTCCCCGCGGCGGGCGGCGTGATGAACCTCGTCGTCCTGACGGCGGCGATGTCCTCCCTCAACTCCGGCCTCTACTCCACCGGCCGCATCCTGCGCTCCATGGCCGTCAACGGCTCCGCACCGAAGTTCACCGCGAAGATGAGCCGCAGCCAGGTGCCGTACGGCGGGATCCTGCTCACCAGCGGGATGTGCGTCCTGGGCGTCGGCCTCAACTTCGTGGTCCCGGCGGACGCCTTCGAGATCGTCCTGAACTTCGCCGCCCTCGGCATCCTCTCCACCTGGGGCATGATCATGATCTGTCACCTCCTCTTCTGGCAGAAGACCCAGAAGGGCGAGCTGACCCGCCCCGGCTACCAGCTGCCGGGCTCCCCCTGGACCGAACTGGTGACGCTGTTCTTCCTCGCCTCGGTCCTGGTCCTCATGTACGCCGACGGCGGCGCCGGACGCACCACCGTGCTGTGCCTGCCGCTGATCGTCGGAGCGCTCGTAGCGGGCTGGTACGCCATCCGCGGCCGCCTCGCGCGCACCTCGGCCAAGGCCGACGCGTGAACCCGGCGCCGGCCCCCGACAACCCACAAGTGATCCAGGCAGTGATGTACAGCAGTTCTCTCGCGGACGCCCCCGTGATCCGTGAACCCCTCCATGTGCCCGTCGCCCATCTCGTCCGCGGCGGGGTGACCGAGGGCGTCCACCACGGCTCCGTCGTCGTCCTCGGCGCGCGGGGTGAGGTCGACTTCCAGCTCGGCGACATCGAGGCCGCCTTCTACCCGCGCTCGGCGCTCAAGCCCGTCCAGGCCGTGGCCATGCTGCGGGCCGGACTGCCGCTCGACGGCGCGCTGCTCTCGCTCGCCGCCGCCAGCCACTCCGGCGAGGAACGCCATCTCGCCGGGACCCGGCAGATCCTCGGCCTGGCGGGCATCACGGAGGACGACCTGCGCAACGTCGAGGACATGCCGTACGACCCGGCGGTCCGCGACGCGTGGATACGGGAGGGCCGCGCGCCCTCCCGCCTGGCCCAGAACTGCTCCGGCAAGCACGCGGCCATGCTGTACACCTGCAAGCTCAACGGCTGGTCCCTCGACGGCTACCTCGACCCGGAGCACCCGCTCCAGCAGGCGATCGCCGAGATCGTCGAGGACCTCACCGGGCAGCGGATCGCACGGGTCACCGTCGACGGGTGCGGCGCCCCTCTCTTCTCCGTCTCCCTGCACGGCCTCGCCCGGGCCGCCGCCCGCATCACCACCGCGGCCCCCGGCACCCCCGAGGCCCGGGTGGCGGACGCGATGCGCGACCACGCCGAGATGGCCTCCGGCTCCGGCCGGGACGTGGCCGCCCTCATGCGGGCCGTGCCCGGCCTGCTGGCGAAGGACGGTTTCGAGGGCGTGGAGGTCGCCGCCCTCCCGGACGGCCGCGCCGTCGCCGTCAAGATCTCCGACGGCGCCGACCGGGCGCGTGTCCCGGTCACCGCGGCGGCCCTGGCCCGGGCGGGGGTGGACCCCGCCCTGCTCACGGAGTTCGCGGGCGAACCGCTCCTCGGCGGCGGCGTACCGGTCGGCTCGATCCGCCCGGTGCGCGCCCTGGACCCCCTCACGGTGCGGGCCTGCGCCTGAAGGCTCCGGTGACCACCGAGTGTGCGCGGTGGTCACCGGCGGACCCCGGATCCGGACCCCGGATTCGGATCCGGATCCGGATCCGGTCGCGCGCGGGCCGGGTCCGCCCGGTCGGCGCACGGCGCACGGACCGGACCCGTTCGGCCGGCGCATCCACCGCCGACCGAACCCCTGCGGCAGGCGCACCGGCCGCCGACCGCATCGTCGCGGCCGGTGTGCCGACCGCGGGCCGGGTCGTCTCGGCCGGGGTGTGGACCGCGGGCCGGGTCCCCCGGCCGGCGGGCCGGATCCCTTGGTCGGCGGGCCGGATCCCTTGGTCGTCGTGCTGATCGCGGACCGGATCCGTTCGGTCGGCGCATGGACCGTGGGCCGAAGCCCCCGGTCGGCGCGCCGACCATGGGCCGGATCCGTTCGGTCGGCGCATCCACCGCCGACCGAATCCCCGCTCGGCGCATCCACCGCCGAGCGGATCCCCGTCGGCGCATCCACCGCCGACCCCCGCCGGCGCATCCACCGCCGGCCCCCGAACCGCCGGTCCGGTCACCACCGGACCGGTGCCACGACCGGCCCGGGCGGACGACACCCCGTACCGCCCGGGCCGGCCACCAGCCCACCCGACGTCACCTGCTCCTCACCCCACCCCCCACCTCACCTCAGAAAGAGGCCGCACCCTCATGACCGCCGCCACCCGCAGCGAACACGATCTGCTCGGAGACCGGGACGTCCCCGCCGACGCCTACTGGGGCATCCACACCCTGCGCGCCACGGAGAACTTCCCGATCACGGGCGCCACGATCTCCGCCTATCCGCACCTCGTCGACGCCCTCGCCGCCGTCAAGGAGGCCGCCGCCCTCGCCAACGAGGAACTCGGTCTGCTGGCGCCCGAGAAGGCCGCCGCGATCGTCGCCGCCTGCCGGGAGATCCGCGGGGGCAGGCTGCACGACCAGTTCGTCGTGGACGTCATCCAGGGCGGTGCCGGCACCTCGACCAACATGAACGCCAACGAGGTCGTGGCGAACCGCGCCCTGGAGCTGATGGGCCACGAGAAGGGGCAGTACCGGTTCCTGCACCCGAACGAGGACGTCAACCTGGGCCAGTCGACCAACGACGTCTACCCGACCGCCGTCAAGGTGGCGACGGTCTTCGCGGTGCGGGGACTGCTCAAGGCCATGGCGGTGCTGCAGGACTCGTTCGCCCGCAAGGCCGTCGAGTTCCGCGATGTGCTCAAGATGGGCCGTACACAGTTGCAGGACGCGGTCCCCATGACGCTCGGTCAGGAGTTCTCGGCGTACGCCGTCATGATCGACGAGGACCGCAACCGTCTCGACGAGGCCGTCCAGCTGATCCATGAGATCAACCTGGGAGCCACGGCGATCGGCACCGGCCTCAACGCCCCCGCGGGCTACGCCGAGGCGGCCCGCCGCCACCTCGCCGCCATCACCGGCCTGCCCCTCGTCACCGCCGCCAACCTCGTCGAGGCCACCCAGGACTGCGGCGCGTTCGTCCAGATGTCCGGCGTGCTGAAGCGCGTCGCCGTCAAGCTCTCCAAGAGCTGCAACGATCTGCGGCTGCTGTCCTCCGGGCCGCGTGCGGGCCTCGGCGAGATCAACCTCCCGCCCGTGCAGGCCGGTTCGTCCATCATGCCGGGCAAGGTCAACCCGGTCATCCCCGAGGTCGTCAACCAGGTCGCCTTCGAGGTGATCGGCAACGACGTCACCATCACCATGGCCGCCGAGGCCGGACAGCTCCAGCTCAACGCGTTCGAGCCGATCATCCTGCACTCCCTGTCGGAGAGCATCACCCATCTGCGCGCCGCGTGCCTCACCCTCGCCGAACGCTGCGTGGACGGCGTCACCGCCAACACCGAGGCACTGCGCGCGAGTGTCGAGAACTCCATCGGCCTGGTCACCGCCCTCAACCCGCACATCGGGTACACGGCGGCCACCGACATCGCCAAGGAGGCCCTCGTCACCGGCCGCGGGGTCGCCGAACTCGTCCTCGAGAAGGGCCTGTTGCCCGCCGATCGACTCGCGGACCTGCTGCGCCCCGAGGTCGTGGCGGGCAGCGGCGCCCCCCTCGTATGACCCCTTCCTGACCTGCGGTGACGCGCCGGAACCGGCCCGGAGGCACAATAGTGATCATGACAACGACGTCGTCCCTGACCTTCCAGCCGGTCCTGGAGCGCATCGCCGAGGAGATGGAGCGCACACCCGGCCGCGGCCGCCCCGCCGACTACATCCCGGCGCTCGC
This sequence comes from Streptomyces sp. NPDC001381, assembly GCF_042895685.1. Lineage (NCBI taxonomy): Bacteria > Bacillati > Actinomycetota > Actinomycetes > Kitasatosporales > Streptomycetaceae > Streptomyces > Streptomyces sp. NPDC001381. Next base: position 636,318 of record NZ_JBIAWO010000005.1, read on the forward strand.
CGCCCGCGATCCCCGCAGCTTCGGCATGGCCGTCGCCGAACTGGACGGCACGGTGTACGGGGTGGGGGACTGGCGCGAGCCGTTCTCCACCCAGTCCATCACCAAGGTCTTCACCCTGGCCCTCGACCTGGCCCGCGAGGGCGACGCGCTCTGGGAGCACGTGGGCCGCGAGCCCTCCGGCAACCCCTTCAACTCCCTGGTCCAGCTGGAGTACGAGAACGGCATCCCGCGCAATCCCTTCATCAACGCGGGCGCCCTGGTCGTCACCGACCGCCTCCAGACCCGCAGCGGGGACGCGGCCGGGGAACTCCTCGCCTTCCTGCGCGCCGAGAGCGGCAACGCCACGCTCGACTTCGACGAGGAAGTCGCCGCGTCGGAGTCCGCGCACGGCGACCGCAACGCCGCGCTCGCCCACTTCATGGCGTCCTACGGCAACATCGACAACCCGGTGCCGGTCCTCCTCGGCCAGTACTTCCGCCAGTGCTCGCTCACCGCCTCCTGCGCCGACCTGGCCCTCGCCACCACCTTCCTCGCCCGCCACGGCATCCGCGCCGACGGCACCCGCCTGCTCACCCGCAGCCAGGCCAAGCAGGTCAACGCGGTGATGCTGACCTGCGGCACCTACGACGCGGCCGGCGACTTCGCCTACCGGGTCGGGCTGCCCGGCAAGAGCGGGGTCGGGGGCGGCATCATCGCCGTCGTACCCGGCCGCTGCACCCTGTGCGTGTGGAGCCCGGGCCTGGACGAGCGCGGCAACTCGGTGGCCGGCGTCGCGGCCCTGGACCGCTTCACGACCCTCACGGGGCTGTCCGTGTTCTGACCCGGGTGCCGCGCACACACCGGTCACACACCTGCCCCCGGGCCGAGGGCGGCGCGTCAGGTTCCGGCCACCCGGCGTCGACACGCTGACGGAATGTCGGCCATGGCCTTCCCCGTCGATCTCCGCCGCTGCCAGGTGCTGGGCCTGGCCGGTACGTCCGCTCTCGCGCTGGGCGGCGAGAGCGCCGGCGCGCTGCCCGCGCGGGAACTCCTGGCCCCCTCGTCGGTCCACGCCGTACTGGGCCTGGTCGGCGTGTACTTCGGGCTGGTGCTGCTGACCGTGGCCTGGGTGCTGCTCGGCCGCCTCGTCCGCGGCGCGGACCCGCCGGCTCCGCGCGCCCTCGTCCTGGTCCTCGCCGTCTGGGCGGCGCCGCTGCTGATCGGACCGCCGCTGTTCAGCCGGGACGTCTACAGCTACCTCGCCCAGGGCGCCATGGTGGACGCTCACATCGACGTGTACGCGCACGGACCCGCCCGGCTCGGCGGCCCGCTCGCGGCGGAGGTCGCCCCGCTGTGGCGGCACACCTGCGCTCCGTACGGCCCGGTCTTCATGGCGGTCGCCTCCGCGCTGTCCGGCCTGACGAAGGGGGAACTGCCCGCCGGGCTGATCGGGATGCGGCTGGTCGCGCTGTGCGGCGTGGCGCTGATGGCGGCGGCGCTGCCCCGTCTGGCCCGGCACAGCGGTGCCGACCCGGCCGCCGCGCTGTGGCTGGGCGTCCTCAACCCGCTGGTGCTGCTGCACCTGGTGGCGGGCGCCCACAACGACGCGATCATGCTCGGTCTGCTCGGGGCCGGACTGGTCGCCGCGCTCGCCCGCCGCCCCGTTGCGGCGGCCGTCCTCGTCACGCTCGCCGGCCTGGTCAAGGCACCCGCCGTCCTCGGCCTCGCGGCGGTCGTGGTCCTGGCCGTGCGCGCGGGCCGGCGTCCCGCGCGGGCCCTGCTGACCACCCTGGCGGCCTGCGCCGCCACGACGGTCGCCGCGACCGCCGTCGCGGGTACCGGATACGGCTGGATCGCCGCACTGAACACCCCGGTGTCCCCGCAGAACTGGGCCCTCACCAGCCTCCTCGGCCGCGCCACCGGCGCCCTGCTGCACCACCTCGGCAGCGACCTGGCCCCGCTGGCCGTCCCCGCCTGGCACGCGCTGGGCCTCGCGGTCACCGCCGCAACCCTGGTCGCCATTTGGTGGCGGCTGCGCCCCCGCCCGGTGTATGCGCTCGGCCTGAGCCTCGCCGCCGTGGCCGCCTTCGGCCCGGCGATCCGCCCCTGGTACGCGCTGTGGGGCCTGTTCCTCATCGCCGCCGCGGCCCCCAGCACCTCCGTGCGGCACCGCTTGGCGGCCGTCGCGGGCGTCCTCGCCCTCGCCGTGCTGCCCGACGGCGGCCCCGCCGACACCGGCCGGCTGGTCCTCGCGGTCTCCGGTGGCGCGCTGGCCGTGGTCGTCCTGTGGCAGGCCCGCCTGGCCGCGCCGGCCCCGGTCGCCGTGGGACGTACGGCATGAGGGCACCCGCCACGGACCGAGGCCGTCTGCTGCTGCTCGGCTGTCTGGTCGCCGCCGTCGTCCTCTTCACCGCGACGGTCCCGCTGCTGCGGGACTGGTTCGATCTGCGCGTCTACTACGGCACCGTCGACAGCTGGGTCCACCACGGGGGACGCGTCTACGACTACCGGGTGCCCGGCACCCCGTACGGCTTCACCTATCCGCCGTTCGCGGCCGTCGCCATGCTGCCGATGGCGTTCATCGGCCCGCGGACGGCGATCGCGACCGCCCTGCTGCTCGATCTGGCGGCGCTCGCGGTCGTCGTACACGTGCTGGCCGGGCCGGTGTGGCGGCGGTACGGCTGGTACGGCGCCGTCCTGGCCGGCTGTGTCCTCGCGCTGTTCGAGCCGCTGCGGGACACCGTCAGCTTCGGCCAGGTCAATCTGCTCCTGCTGGCCCTGGTGCTGGCCGACTCCTGGCTGCTGGCGAGCGGCCGGGGCCGCTGGGCCGGTGCCGGGATCGGGCTCGCGGCCGCGGTGAAGCTCACGCCCGCGGTCTTCATCGGCCTGCTGCTCGTGGCCGGGCGCCGGCGCGCGGCCGCGGTCGCCGCGGGCGTCGCGGTGGCCGCGACGGCGTGCGCGGCCCTGGTCGCCCCCGACGCCTCGGGCGTCTACTGGACGCGCGCGGTCTGGGACACCAGTCGCGTGGGCCGGCTCGACTATGTCTCGAACCAGTCGCTCCAGGGCGTCCTGGCCCGGCTCGGCGTGGAGAGCCGGGCCGTGTGGGCGGGGCTGGCCGTGGTGGTGCTGTGCGTCTGGGCCCGGCGGGCCCGTCGGGCGGTGGACGCGGGGGACTGGCGGGCGGCCTTCGCGCTCACCGGCGCCACCGCCTGCCTGGTCAGCCCGGTCACCTGGGTGCATCACCTGGTGTGGCTGCTGCCGTCCTTCGCCGTCCTGGTCCGAGCAGGGCGTCCGCGCCTCGCGGGCGCCCTGTACGCGGTGCTGTGCACCAGCGTGGTGTGGCTCTGGTCCGACGACGCGTCCGGCGTCGACGGCTTCCTCGGCGGCAGCACGTACACCTGGGTCACGCTCGGTCTGCTGCTGTGCCTTCCGGTGGGTCATCTCCGTGCCGAGCGCCGGCCCGCGCACCACAGTCCCAGCGCGACGGCCGACCCGCCCAGTACGGCGGCCCCGGCGATCGCCGCCGCCTCCGCCAGGCCGGGACGGCCCTCGTCCTCGGCCGCCGCGACGACGGCCGGGGCGGCCACCGGCTCCGCCACGGGGCCGGGCGCGGGACGGGGCCGGGCGCGCAACGCGTCCAGCGAGCCCACCGGATCGACCCGGCCGCCGGCCGCGAACCCCCAGTCCAGCAGCGCGCGCGCCTCCTCGTAGACGGCGTAGCCTCCGCCCGCCTGCGGGTTCATCACCGTCACCAGGAGCGTGTGCCCGCCCCGGCGCGCGGCGGCGACCAGGGTGTTGCCGGCGTTGCTCGTGTAGCCGTTCTTGACCCCGATCAGCCCCGGGTACGGCTCGACGCCGTCGTGCCCGGTCAGCAGCCGGTTGGTGTTCGCGATCCCGTACGGCGTTCCCTCGCGGCCGGGGAACAGTGCCTCCGCCGTGCCGCAGTACCGCGCGAAGTCCGCCCGGCGCAGCCCGGCCCTGCCGAACACCGCCAGGTCGTACGCCGACGACACCTGCCCCGGGGTGTCGTACCCGTCGGGCGAGCGGACCTGCGTGTCCAGCGCGCCGAGCGCCCGCGCCTTCTCCTGCATCCGCGCGCTCGTCGCGCGCCAGCCACCGTTGAGGGCGGCCAGGACGTGCACGGCGTCGTTGCCGGAGTTGAGGAACACGCCGCGCCACAGGTCGGCGACCGAGTAGGTGCGCCCCTCGGCGACTCCGACGAGACTGCTGCCGGGCCCGATGCCGGCGAGTTCCTCCTCGGACACCTCGTGCCGGATCCCCCCGGGCAGGACCGGCAGCACCGTGAGGGCGAACAGGGTCTTCAGGGTGCTGGCGGGCGGGAGTCTGCGGTGCGCGCCGGAGGCGGCCAGCACCTCACCGCTCCCGGCGTCGGCCACCAGCCACGACAGCGCGGAGACGTCCGGGACCCCGGGCGCTCCGCGGTGGGGTCTGACCTGCGTGCCGGAGCGGTACAGGAGCGAGGGTTTCGGGGCCTGCGCCTGCTCCTCCGGCTGTCCCTGCGCGGCCGGGCGTGCCTGCGTGTGTGCCGTGCCGCGTCCGCCGGGCGTGCCCGGGTCCGCTCCGGCCGCGGCGGCGGCGAGGGGCCCGAGGGCCAGGACGCCCGCCGCACAGCATGCGCAGGCCGACAGGGCGGACCGAGAGGAGAATCCGATCTTCATATGATCAACGTAGGAAGTGGGGGCGCCTCCCCCGTGCTGCCCGTGCCGTACACCGGCCCGCGAGCACCCGGATGCCGCACGCTCACCGGTCGGCGGGCAGCGTCGGCTGGACCCGTCGCAGGAACGCCGCGTTGTCCGGGGTCTCCCGCATCCGCTCCAGAAGGGCCTCGAGGTTCGCCTGCCCGTCGCGCGTCCGCAGCGCCCGGCGCAGCCCCCGCACCGCGGTGAACTCGGCCGGTGAGAGGAGGAGTTCCTCGCGGCGGGTACCGGAGGCGTTGATGTCGACGGCCGGGAAGACACGGCGGGAGGCCGGTTCGCGGTCGAGGCGGAGTTCCATGTTGCCGGTGCCCTTCAGCTCCTCGAAGAAGAAGTCGTCCGCGCGGGAACCCGTTTCGACCAGCGCCGTGGCCAGGACGGTGAGCGAGCCGCCCTCCTCGGCCGCCCGCGCGGCACCGAAGAACCGCTTGGGGCCGATGAGCGCGGTCGCGTCGACCCCGCCGCTCAGGGTGCGGCCCCCGGCGGCGGCCGCGTTGTTGTGCGCCCGGCACAGCCGGGTCAGCGAGTCGAGGAGGATCACGACGTCCTCGCCCGCCTCGACGAGCCGCTTGGCCCGTTCGACGACGAGTTCGGCGAGGGCGATGTGCTGCCTGGGGGCCCGGTCGAAGGTGGAGGCGTACACCTCGCCGCGCACCGAGCGCCGCATGTCGGTGACTTCCTCGGGGCGCTCGTCCAGCAGCACCACCATCAGCCGGGCCTCGGGGTGGTTGCCGGCGACGGCGGCGGCGAGCTGCTGGAGCAGCACGGTCTTGCCCGTCTTGGGCGGTGCGACGATCAGCCCGCGCTGGCCCTTGCCGACGGGCGCGATCAGATCGGTGACGCGCCCGGCGAGACCTGCCGCGGGGTGTTCGAGGCGCAGCCGACGGTGCGGGTGCAGGGGCGTGAGGTCACGGAAATGGCGACGGGCGCTCAGGGCCTCGGGCGTACGCCCGTCGATCCGCGCCACCTCGGTCAGGGCGCGCTGCGTGCCGCGCACCCCTTCGACGAGGTCGCCCTTGCGCAGCCCGTGCCGGCGGATCAGTGCCGCCGGGACCTGGAGGTCCGCGGGCGTGGGCAGGAGGTCGGCGGCCCGCAGGTACCCCTTCCCGCTCGCGTCGACGTCGAGGACACCGGAGGCGATCCGGGCGGGCTGCCGCTGGACAGGGGGGTGTTCGAGAGTGGTGGTCATGGTGGTCGGTCCTTTCACGGACGGAAGGCATGAGAGAGGTTGGGTTGGGATGCGGCCGCGGAGGGAGGGCGCCGCTGCGCGCCTCGGGCGGCGGGAACAGCACCTCGGGTACGGCGGACTGCGCCGCGGGCGAGGTGGTGCGGGAAAGCCGCTGCGCCGGCCGGAGAAAAACGGCGGGCGGACCGGCGGAGTGAAGGAGAACTCGTACCGTGCCCCGACGGGGACTTACACAGGTACTGCTCGCACTGTACCACGGGGACGTGCCCGCCAAACGGGTGATCTCGCATGGGAGGATGGCGGCAGGAGCATCCAGCGGGGCGACAGCGGAGACGTACGGGATGATCGGGACCGTGTTCCGGAGCGACGACGTGCCGGCGGCGGACCGGTTCGACCACTGGCGGGAACTGGTCGGCCTGACCCGCTCCAGCGACTTCATCAGCGCCCACGCCGCCGACTTCTGGGCGGAGTGCCGGCGCATGGAGCTGGGGCCGGTGACCGTGTGGCCGTCGTCGTCGCTGCCGACGCGGTACCGGCGGAGCCCGAAGATGGTGCGCCAGTCCGACCCCGAGCTGTTCCACCTGACGCTGCTGCTCGACGGCGGACTGGCGCTGGACCACGCCGGACGGACCGACACCTTCGGCCCGCGTGACCTGCATCTGGCCGACAGCTCACGGCCGTACGACCTGCGGCCCGTCGACGACCGGGACCGCGGTGTCGTCAAGGGCGTGGCGGTGGACTTCCCCAAGGTGCTGCTGCCCCTGCCGCCGGACCGGATCCGGGAGTTGCTGGGCCGGGGACTTCCGGGACGGGAGGGCGCCGGCGCGCTGCTCACGGACTTCCTCGTCGGCCTCGACCGGCAGGCCGAGAGCCTGGAGCCGTCCCTGGCGCCACGCCTGGGCACGGTCGTCCTCGACCTGCTGTCGGCCTGGTTCGCCCAACTGCTGGACGCGGAGGCCGCGTTGTCGCAGGAGACCCGGCAGCGGGCGCTGGCGCAGCGCGTGCGGGCGTTCATCCTGCAGAACCTGCACGACCCGGAGCTGACCCCCTCCGCGATCGCCGAGGCGCACCACATCTCCCTCAGCTATCTGCACCGGATCTTCTCGCAGGAGGCGCGGGGCGAGACGGTCGCGGCCTGGATTCGCAGCCGGCGGCTGGCGGGCGCCCGCCGCGACCTCGCGGACTCCGCGCTGCGCGGCACCCCGATCCACGCCGTCGCCGCCCGCTGGGGCTATCCGCGCGCCTCCGATTTCACCCGCGCCTTCCGCGCCGCCCACGGAACCTCACCCAGCGAATTCCGCCTCCAGGCACTGACCGCGCCGGAGTGACGGACTGAGGGCGGCGTCCTCCGCATACCAGCCATACGAACGCCCGATGCCCCCGGGCTGACACATTTCTTGTTCCGGCCAATTCCCCTCCCTACGCTGCCACCACCGCACTCGGGCGGCATGAACAAGGGACTTCGCCATCATGGGTCGACTGGCCGGGAAAATCGCCTTCATCAGTGGAACAGGAGCCGGAATCGGCCGGGCCGCGGCACAGGTGTTCGCGGCTGAGGGCGCGCTGGTATTCGGCTGTGACATCGACGAGGACAGCGCGGCCGAGACCGTGGAACGCGTCGAGAAGGCCGGGGAGCAATGCGCTCCCTCGCCCCGGTCGACCTCTCCACCCAGCACGGGGCGCGGGAGTGGATCGAGGCCGGGATCGAGGCTTTCGGCGGGATCGACATCCTCTACAACAACGCCTCCGCGCTGCGCAACGGCCCGGTCGAGTCCATGCCCGCCGAGGACTGGTACTTCACCCTCAGGAACGAGCTGGACATCCCGTACTTCTGCTCCCAGGCGGCCTGGCCGCACCTCATCGCGCGTGGCGGCGGGGCCGTCCTGAACGTGGCCTCGGTCGCCGCCGTCCGTGGCGCCCCGTTCCTGCCGATGGTCCCGCACGGCGCCGCCAAGGGCGGGGTTCTCGCGATGAGCAAGCACCTGTGCGCGGCCGGTGCCCCGCACCACATCCGTGTCAACACCATCGCCCCCGGGATGACCCGCACCTCCGCCACGGCCCCCTTCCTCGACGACCCGAACGGTCCGAAGGCCCACCTGGAGGCGCGGATCCCGGTCGGACGGGTCGGCGAACCCGAGGACATCGCGCGTGCCGCGGCGTTCCTCTGCTCCGACGAGGCGGCCTTCGTCAACGGCGCCGACCTCATGGTCGACGGCGGCGACAGCGCCATGGCCGGCTGAGCCCGCATGGACACGCGACTCGACCACGTGGGCGTCAACGTACGCGACCTGGCGAGCCAGACGGCCTGGTACAAGGCCGCGTTCGGACTGGAGACCGTCTTCGAGTTCCGTCTCGACACCTTCGTGGTCGCGGAGAAGCGCTCCGAGTCGCCCATGTTCAACCTCGACCTGCTCAGGATCCCCTCGTTCGCGGCGGCCGCCGTGGTCGCGCTGGCCGGCATGTTCGGCTTCATCGGCACCGCCTACTGCGTCTCCATCCGGCTCGGCGCCGTCATGCACCTCAGCCCCCTGCGGGCCGGCATGCCGTTCGTGATCCTCCAGCTCGTCCCGCTGCTCCTCGCGCCCGTCCTGAGCCGCATGCTCACCCGCGTCGAACCGCGCCGGCTCCTCATGGGCGGCCTGCTGCCCATGGCCGCCGGCCAGTTCTGGATCGCCGCCCTGCCCATCACCACCACCTCCCTGGCCGCCTTCATCGGCCCGGTGCTGCTGCTCGGCATCGGCTTCATCTGCGTCGTCTCCTCGCTCACCTCCGCCGCCGTGAACGCCGTACCGCTCCACCTGACGGGCATGGCGAGCGGCGCCACCAGCCTGGTGCGCGAGTTCGGGCAGGGCCTCGGCCCCGCCGTCATCAGCACCGTCGCCATGAGCGCCGCGTCCTCCGCGCTGGCCGGCAAGCTCAGCGGCGCCGACGCGGGCATGGAGGCGGCGGCCGGTCCGCTCGCCGTCGTCAACGCCGGCAGCGACGGCGCCCGCGCCGCCGCGCAGACCGCCCTCGCCCACGGCATGGCGGTCGGGGTGGTGATCTGCGGCTGCGCCTCCCTGCTGGGCGCGCTGGTGACCCTGCTGCTGGTGCGCGGGAACACCGCTCGCGCGGCCGTGCCCGCGCCGGTGCAGACCGCGTCCGCGTAACCCTCGAACCCCTGCACAACGCGGAAGAGGCCGGGTCGGAGAACCCGGCCTCTTCCGAGGTTTACGGCAGATGTCCCTAGAGCGTAACGATCACGGACGTCAAGGGACTTGACCCCCATCAAAGCATTATCTTCACGACATGTCCACGCCGCCTGAGCCTCCGCAGCAGCCCCGACAGCCGTCCGACGCCCCGGCCCAGCCGAGCGCTTACCCCTACCCGAATCCGCAGTCGCCCGGTGCGGGCGGCCCCCTGGGCTTCCCTCCTGCCGCGCCCGCCACCCAGACCGGCCCGCAGAGCGTCTACGCCCAGCCGACCCTGGTCGGCGTGCCGGCCCAGCCCGGTCAGCCCGGTCAGCCCGGTCAGCCGGCCCGGCCCGAACCCGGGAATCCGTACCTCCAGCAGACCCCCTACCCCGTGGTCGGGCCGCCGCCCACCCGAGGGGGCGGCGCCGGCCGAGCCGTCCTGTGGGCCGGCCTCGGCGCACTGGTGGCGTCCGCCGCGTGGGCGGCCGGCGTCTTCCTCGTCGGCACGGGCGCCGACCCGGACCTGCGCGGCTACACGGCACCCACGAACCTGTGCAACGCGGCCGACTACACGTCCTTCAAGGACGAGTACACCGACACCGACGGCGCACCGACCCGCAACAGGCTCGAGGACGACGCCCTCGACGAGGGCCTGTGCAGCGTCAGCCTGAAGAAGACCACGTCCACCTACGCGGACGCGTACCTCTACCTCCAGCTCGACCTGCACAAGAAGACCGACCCCGGACCCGAGTTCACGGCCTCCTGGAAGAACTACGGCGACAGCCACTCCGGCTACGACGTGGAACCCGTCACGGGCATCGGCGACGAGGCCTACCTCGTCAGCAACGACACCACCTCCGGTTCGTCCAGCGGTTCGCTCTACGCGACGCTCGCCGTACGGGACGGCTGGGTGACGTACACGATGAGCTACAGCGCCTACTACTCCTCGTACGACGACGACACCGACCCGCCGACCCTCGACGAGGTGTCGGACATGCTGAAGACGGACACGAGGACGACCCTGGCGGACCTCAAGAACTGAGGCCCGGGCAGGACTTCACGGCACGGTGGCCGGCACCCCCCGCCTCAGCGGTCGGCCACCGCGGCGTCCAGCGCGTTCGTGATCGCCTTCACCCCGCCGTGCGCCGCGTACCCGCCGTCGACGGTGATCTCCGCGCCGTTCACGTACGACGCCTCGTCGGACAGCAGATAGACCACGAGCGGGGCGACCTCGTCCACCGAACCCGCGCGGCCCTGGGGCGTCATCGCCAGGTGCGCCGCGACGAACACCGGGTTCGCGGTGGCCATCAACGGGGTCTCGATGACCCCGGGTGCACGAGGTTCGTCCGGATGCCGCGCGGCGCCAGCTCCAGCGCCGCCACCTTCGGCAGGCCCCGCAACGCCCACTTGCTGGCCGTGTAGGCCACGGCGTGATGGGCGGTCAGAGCGGCGACGGAACCGACGTTGACGATGGCCGAGCCGGCCGGCATCAGCGGGGCGAGGGCCTGGATGCCGAGCATCGCACCGGTCGTGTTCACCGCGAACGCCCGCTCCCAGTCGGCGAGTTCGACCTCGCCCAGGCGGGCCCGCACCGGGATGCCCGCGTTGTTGACCAGACCGTGGACCACGTCGAGCTCGCCCGCCAGCGCCGCCCAGCCGTCCGGCGACGACACGTCCAGATGCCGGTAGGTCACGTCCAGGCCCTCGGCGCGCAGGGAGGCGGCGAGCTTCTCACCCGCCTCGTCCAGGACGTCGGTCGCGACCACCGTCGCACCCTCCCGGGCGGCGGCCGCGGTCTCCGCGGCCCCCTGTCCCTGCTCTGCTCCGGTGACGACGACGGTCCGGCCCGCCAGACGTGTACGGCTCACGGCTCCTCCTGGGGTCCCCCCGCTCCGCGAAGCCGAGAGCGGGGGAGGGTACGGGTGTCTCCCGTCCACGCTGGGAAGCCGCGGTCAGCTCCGGAAACGCGCGTTCCCCATGGCTGTCATCCGCGTCGGCGATCACCGGCTCGTCCAGCGACGCCCCGACCCTGCGCACGCTCTCCCGCAGCCAGCGGTGCGCCGCAGCGGGCTCAAGCTCACCGCAGTCAACAGCCATGTCGGCAACACGGGGGAGTACGGGTACGGCACCTACGCCATCGGAGACGCCACCGTCCGCGTCCTCGGCTCCCGCTTCGACGTCGGCAGCTACGCCACCGTCATCGCGGGCCCGGCGGCCGTGGTGCACTACGGCGACAGCACCCGCGAGGCCGTCGCCGCCCTCGACACCGAGCTGGAGCTCGGTCTCACCGAGGCGGAGCTGGCCGCCCTGCCGGTCCGCAACACGGTCGTGAACTCCGGCCACTTCGGCTACATGTTCTTCGGCGCCGGCACCCTCACCCTCGACGGCGGGACCGTCGTCAACTCCGAACGCGCCACGTTCCTCAACAAGGGCCAGCAGACCGCCATCACCGTGGACGGCTCCGGCGGCGCCCGGCTCGACCCCCGCGACGGGATCATCCTGCAGATGATCGAGCTGGACGACCCGGGCCCGGTGAACGTCGACGGCAGGATGATGAACGTCGGTGTCTACACCGAGCCCACGACCGACCCCGCCAAGGACGCCTCCTTCGACGTCACCGCCGCCCATGCCACGGACGGAGCCGCCGCCTTCACGGCGATCAAGATCAAGGGCGATTTCTACAACGGCGTGCGCAAGGGCAAGAACATGGTCCTCACCTTCACCGGCTCGTCCGTCGAGGGCGTGATCTCCGCGACCGCCGCCAAGCACCGGGTGCCGTCCATCCGACGCCTCCACCTTCCACGAACTGGGCATCGTCACCAACACCGCGCAGCCGGCGGTCAACAACGGCGTGATCGTGACGCTGGACAGCGGTTCCACCTGGACGGTCACCGGCACCTCGTACCTGACCTCCCTCACCCTCGCCGACGACGCGGCCGTGAAGGCGCCGCGCGGCAGGACCGTGACCCTCACGGTCGACGGCACGGTCACCGCGCTCACCCCCGGCAGCACCTACACCGGCGCCCTCACCCTCACGGTCGGCTGAGCCGCGAGAAGCGTCAGGAGGCGGAGACCGACCGGGCCTCCGCCTCCTTCACGATCTCGTCGAACCGCGCGCCCATGGCCGCAGCCAGCGCCTGCGCGCCCGACAACGGCCGCACCATGACCGTCAGTTCGTCGATCAGCCCGTCGTCGTCGAGATGGATGAAGTCGCAGCCGGTGAGCGTGCGGTCGCCCACCCGGGCCGTGAACACCAGCGCGTGGTCGCGGCCCGCGTCCCCGGCCAGCTCCCGCTCGTACCGGAAGTCCTCGAAGACCTCGGACACCGCCCGCAGGATCGCGGCGGTGATCGCCTTGCCGGGGTACGGCTTGAACACGACCGGGCTGGTGAAGACCACGTCCTCGGCCAGCAGCGCCTCGACGGCGGCGAGATCGCCGGCCTCGACCGCCTCACGGAACGCGCGCATCGGATCACCTCGTCCTCATACTCAATTTGTTCAGTAAGTGCGGATGACAATAATCACCTGCTGCTACCGTGTCCACATGTCCCTCAAGTACGCCGTCCTGGCAGCCCTCCTGGAAGGCGAGGCCTCGGGCTACGAGCTGTCCAAGGTCTTCGACGTCTCCCTCGCGAACTTCTGGCCCGCGACCCCGCAGCAGCTGTACCGGGAGCTGGAGCGACTCGCCGAGGACGGTCTCATCGAGGCACGGGTGGTGCGGCAGGAACGCCGCCCGAACAAGCGGATGTTCACCCTCACCGAGGCGGGCCGGGCGGATCTGCGCGCCTTCGCGGCCGCCCCGCCCCGCCGGCCCACCGCCATCCGCGACGAACTCCTCATCAAGATCCAGGCGTCGGACGGCGTGGATCCCGCGGTGAGCCGTGAGCTGATCGAGGAGCGCCGTGGCTGGGCCCGCGGCAAGCTCGCCCGCTACGAGCGCGTCCGGGAGCGGCTGCTCGCCGGGCGCACCGAGGAGGAGTACCTGGTCGAGGCCGACCGGATCGGGCCGTACCTCACCCTGATGGCCGGGATCGCCTTCGAGGAGGAGAACGTGCGCTGGTGCGAGCGCGCACTCCTGCTCCTGAAGCGCCGTGCCGCCGTAGGCTGAGGGCGATGTTCAGTCCCGAAGGCCCCACGCTGCGCGAACTCGCCGTCCAGGCCCTGTCGTCCGTCGAGCACGGCTACGACCTCCTGGCGCCCAAGTTCGACCACACGCCCTTCCGTACTCCGGACTCCGTCCTGGCCGCGGTCGCCTCGGCCCTGAAGGAGTCCGGCCCCTGCGACGACGGACTCGACCTGTGCTGCGGCACGGGCGCCGGGATGGACGTCCTGGCGACGGTCTGCGGGCGCAGCGTGACCGGCGTCGACTTCAGCGCGGGCATGCTCGACGAGGCCCGCCGGCGGACGCCGGCGACGGGAGCGCGCGTGTCCTGGGTGCGCGCGGACGCCCGGGCCCTGCCCTTCACGGCCGCCTTCGACCTGGTCGTCAGCTTCGGCGCGTTCGGGCACTTCCTGCCCCGTGAACTGCCCGGACTGTTCGCCCAGGTGCACGGGGTGCTGCGGCCGGGCGGCCGGTTCGCGTTCCCCGTGCTCGCCCCGCCCCGTCCGTCCTCCCCGGCGTTCTGGACGCTCCTCGGTTTCGACGCCGTGATGCGGGTGCGCAACGCCGTGTGGCGGCCGCCGTTCGTGATGTACTACCGGGCCTTCCGCCTCGGCGAGGTGCGGCGCGAGCTGGAGCGCGCCGGGTTCCGCGTGGACCTCCGTGCGCTGCCCGGGTTCGGGACGAGGAGCGACGGAAGCCCACGGGTCCGTATGGTCGAGGCACGACGGGTGGACTGACGCCGGGGCCGGCGGGGCGCCCGCGCCGTGCTCGGGTGAAACGGCGTACGCACGACGACGGCACCGGAGTCGGCGGTGATCAGATCACGCTGTACAGGGCGTCGACGAGGGCCATCTTGCGGGGGTCGTCGGCGATACGCGGCCCCATCCGGTTCATCACGTAACCCAGCGACACCCCCGCCTCCGGATCGGCCAGCCCGCAGGAGCCGCCGAAGCCGTCGTGGCCGACCGCGCGGGGATTGGGCCCGTAGGAGCCGTTGGCGCCGCTGAGCCACAGGCCCAGCGCGACCTCCGTCTCGTGCTCGAACCCGGCGCCCAGCACCAGGTCCCGGCAGCCGCCCTGTCCCTCGCGCACCCGCTCGGCCGCCTCCGGGGACAGGATGCGACGACCGCCGTGGGAGCCGCGCCCGGCGAGGACGCCGTACAGCGCGGCGACCGCCCGTGCCGTGCCGTGGCCGTTCGCGGCCGGGATCTCCGCGGCCCGCCAGCCGGGCGAGTTGGCCTCGGCGGCGCCGACCACGGGATTGGTCAGGGCCGCGACGGCGGCGGGCGCCAACTGGGCGAAGACGGCCGCCTGTTCGCTGGACGGCACGGCCGGCGGATGCACCAGTTCGGCCGCCCGCCCGGCCTCCTTCTCCGGCAGCCCGAGGCGGAAGTCGACCCCGAGCGGCCCGGTCACCTCCCGCTCCAGGAAGGCGCCCGGCCGCAGGCCCGACACCCGCCGTACGACCTCCCCCACGAGGAAGCCGAACGTGAGCGCGTGGTAGCCGGAGCGGGTGCCCGGCTCCCACCAGGGTTCGGTGGCCGCGAGGCGTGAGGTCGTCACCTCCCAGTCGTAGAGCTGCTCCAGCGTGTGCGGCTCGCGCAGTCCGGACAGGCCGGCGCGGTGCGACAGCAGGTGCCGTACGAGCACGTTCTCCTTGCCCGCGGCCGCGAACCCGGGCCAGTACGCGGCGACCGGGGCGTCCAGGTCGAGCAGCCCCCGGTCGGCCAGGACGTGCGCGCACAGGGCCGTGGGGCCCTTGGTCGTCGACCAGACGTTGACCAGCGTGTCCCGCTCCCACGCGCGGGTGCGCGCGGCGTCGGCCCAGCCGCCCCACAGGTCCACCACCGTCACTCCGTCGACCGTGACGGCCACCGCGGCGCCCAGCTCGCCCCGGTCGCGGAAGTTCTCCTCGAACGCCGTGCGCACCGCCGCGAAACGCGCGTCGCAGTGGCCGTGCACCTGGGGCACGTGCTCGGACATGGGCCCTCCGTGGTCCGGCGGTGTCCCGGACCGCGACGGTGCGGCCCGGCCTCCCGCAACGTACCGACTGGTCGGACTGGAGGGAAGGGGTGCACCGCCTCCGGTGCCTCATGTGCGCGATCCCGGGCGCCCGGACCCCGGGCGGGCGACCTCAGGCGTACGAGCGCAGCCAGCGCACCTTGGCCGCCTCCTGGTACGGGCCGCCGCCCTCGTGGTCGTTGAAGTCGTACACCTCGATCGTCTTGTCCTCGTGCGCCCAGGCGTTGAACGCGGCGAACACGGTCGACGGCGGGCACGTCTGGTCCTCCAGGGCCGCCGAGAACAGGGCCGGCGCCGTGCCCCGGGAGGCGAAGTGGACGCCGTCGAAGTACGAGAGGGTGCGCAGCGCGTCCTGGCTGCGGCCGCGGTGCGTCTTGAGGAACAGGCCGATCTCACGGTACGGGTGACGGTCCGTCAGCGTGGCGGCACGGGGAAAGTCGCACAGGAACGGCACGTCCGGGGCGATCGCCGCCAGGTCCGGCACCAGACCGCCGACGGCGATCGTGATGCCGCCGCCCTGGCTGCCGCCGAGCGCCACGGTCCGGCTCGCGTCGGTCAGCGGGTGGGAGCGGGCCGCCTCCACGGCGCGCACCGCGTCCGTGAACACCCGCCGGTAGTAGTAGTTCTCGGGCGCGTCGATGCCCCGGGTCATGAAGCCGGGGTACGACGGCGCGCCGCCCACCGGGTCCGCGGTGCCACCGCCGCCGCCCCAGGCGCTGCCCTGGCCCCGGGTGTCCATGACGAAGTGGGCGCGGCCGGTCGACGCCCACAGCAGGTTCTCGTGCGGCAGCCCCCGCCCGCCGCCGTACCCGATGAACTCCACGATCAGCGGGAGCGGCCCCTCGGCGGCGGCCGGCACCTTCAGCCACCCCTTCACCGGGTGGCCGCCGTACCCCGCGAACGTCACGTCGTAGACCTCGACCGTGGCCAGCCCGGTCTCGACCGGCTCGAAGCGGGCGTCCAGGTCGTGCTCGCGGGCCTCCTGCAACGTCTTGGACCAGAAGGCGTCGAACCCCTCCGGCTCGGGGGACGCGCTGCGGTACTCGTGGAGCTCCTCGAGGGACAGGTCGAACAGGGCCATGAAGACCGCCTTTTGTTAAGTGGCCATACGAATGATCACACCGTACGTTCCTCCCCGGAGCCCTCGCCAGACCCCGTCGGAGGCTGCACGGAATCCCCTGCCAGACCCCGTCGGGGCTGCACGGATCCCCTCGCCAGGCCTCGTGGGCGGCTTTCACGGATCCCCCGCCAGACCGGTCCCGGCTTCCGTCGCGGCCCCCGTCCCGCCACCTCGCCCAGGCCCCGGACTCCGGGCCGCCCGGCTTCACGCGGGCCTGCGCCGCGTCCACTCCGGTTCCGTACGCGCCCACGCGCGGTCCCACTCGGTCAGCCGGTGCCGCATCGCCACCCGGCGGACCACCGAGTGCCCGAGCAGCACCACGGCGGCCGTCCCGCCGGCCGCGCACACGCCCATGGTGAACGTGTGCTGCCACACCGCCGTACCGCCCGGCGGAGCCGGAACGCTCCGTCCCCGCGCGTCCAACCACACGTCCACCACGTCACCCCGGCGCGTGCCCTCGGGCACCCGGGCCTCGACCGTCCGCGCCCGCTCGCCGGGCGGGGTCCAGCGCACGGCCACCCGGTACGTCCGCTGCCGTACGCCGTCCGCCGACGGCAGGCTCTCGGGCACCTGGCCCACCACCTCCGCCCGCACCCGGTGGCGTTCGGCCCGCTGCACGGCCGCGGCCGTGCGCGCCTCGTCGTGCGCCCACCGCCCCGCGACCGCCCCCGCCAGCGGCACGGCCACCAGCAGCAGCACGGCGACGACCAGCGCCGTCCACGCCTCCACCACATCCGACCGGCGCCGCAGCGGGTTCTTCCGCCAGCGCCAGCCACGCACCCGGGTTCGCATTGCCGGACCTCCTCGCTTGACGCGAGTGCCCACCTCAGTGGTACCCCCATCGGAGTACATCCGCCACCAGGAGCGGGCGCGCGGCGCGGACCGCTCAGCCGAACCGCTCGATCCGGATGCGGTCCACCGGCTGCCCGGCCGCCACCAGCAGCCGCGACGCGTGCTCGGCGAAGGCGTTGGACCCGCACACGTACGCCTCCCAGCCGCCCGGCGGCCGCTCCCTGAGCACCGGCGCCAGACGCGCGGCCGTCAGCCGGCCCACCGGCACGCCCGCCGGCGCGCCGCGCGTGAAGACGGGCGTGGTCTCCGCGCCGTACTCCCGGGCGTAGATCAGCTCCTCGGGGCTGCGCGCGGACACCAGCAGCCGCAGCGGGACCTCCAGGCCGCGGGCCCGGTGGTGCCGGACCATCGACATCAGCGGTACGACGCCGGAGCCCGCGCCGATCAGCAGCGCGGGCCGGTCGCCGGGCCAGGCGAAGAAGCCGCTGAGCGGACCGCGCACCTCGACCCGGTCGCCCGGCCGC
The DNA here is from genome assembly GCF_042895685.1 of Streptomyces sp. NPDC001381. Taxonomy (NCBI): domain Bacteria; kingdom Bacillati; phylum Actinomycetota; class Actinomycetes; order Kitasatosporales; family Streptomycetaceae; genus Streptomyces; species Streptomyces sp. NPDC001381. The sequence continues at coordinate 653,930 of NZ_JBIAWO010000005.1, forward strand.
GCCACGGTGTGGAACCAGCCGGAGACCTCGCCGCCCTCGACATGGTCGAGGGTCAGTTCGAGGTGCCCCTCGTCGTCGGGCGCGGAGGCGATCGAGTAGTGCCGCTGGGCGGTGTAGCCGTCGGCGGCGGTCAGCCGCAGCGACAGGTGCTGGCCGGGCAGATGCCCCGCCCAGGCCGGCACCGCGAACCGGAAGGTCGCCGCGCGCGGGGTCTCACGGCGGATCCCGGTGAGCGTCGCCGTCTGCCACACGGCGGCGGCCCGGTCGCTCACCTCGATCCGGCCGGGCACCGCGAACCGGGTCGCAGGGGTGAAGACGGGGGAGGGGGACGTCTCAGTCACCGGAGTACCTCTGCTCCTCCCAGGGGTTGCCCCGCCCGTGGTAGCCGTTCCGCTCCCAGAAGCCCGGCTCGTCGTGGTCGAGCAGCCGGAGGCCGGCGATCCACTTGGCGCTCTTCCAGAAGTACAGATGCGGCACCAGCAGCCGCGCCGGCCCCCCGTGCTCGGGCGCCAGCGGCTTCCCGTCGTGGGCGAAGGCGATCCAGGCCCGTCCGCCGGTCAGGTCCGCGAGCGGCAGGTTCGTGGTGTATCCCGTGTGCGAGTAGGCGACGGCGTGCGTGGCGGCCGCGTCCGGACGTACGACGTCGAGGAACGCGTCCAGCGGCACCCCCGAGAACCGCACCCCGAACTTCGACCAGCCGGTCACGCAGTGGATGTCGCCCTCGTACGCGGACTCCGGCAGCGCGTGCGCCTCGTCCCAGTCCCAGGTCCGCTCCGCCGCGACCAGCCCGTCGATCCGGAAGGTCCAGTCGGCGGGGGAGAGGTCGGGCGTGACCTCCGCGGAGAGCACGGGCCAGTCCTCGCCCGCGTCGTACTGGCCGGGTGGGAGCCCGGCGTTGGCGACGCGGGGGCGGCCGGTGAAGCCTCGGGTGACGTTCATGCGGTTCCAGCGTGAGGGTGACGGTTGCTTGCGCATACCACCGTACGGGCAGGCCGGCGGTGCTCCGGACCACCCCCGCCCGCCGAACGTCAAGCCCGTGTGAACAGTGCGCCGCCCGGGGAACAGCCCTTCGGCGATCTTCCTTGCACGTGCCGTTCCGGACCCGGCGGTCCGGCGGCAGCGAAGGAGAGTGGGAGCAATGCCGAAGGCGTACGTCTTCACCCGGTGCGGCGGCCCGGGGACCGAGGCGCTCGTGGACGTCGACCGGCCCCGGCCGGGCACCGGCCGGGAGGTCCCCGCGGCGGGCGGGCACCCCGCCGGTTCCGCGGCCGGCCACGCCGGAGGCAGGGGCGTGAGCGTGATCGGGGCGGGCGCACGAGCGACACGGCACGGCGTCACGTCCTGGACAATCCCGCCCTCGCCTCCCTCACCGGCCCGCACGCGCACCTCGCCGAGCGCCGGGGCCGGGTGCTGCGTTACCCGGTGGACGTCTCGCCCTGGCCGGCGCTGCCCGACGAGCCGGACGCCGACGACTGGGCGGACCTCGCGGCTCTCGCCGGACCCGGCGCGGAGGTCCCGCTGCCCGGCTTCCGGGGCGAGGTCCCCGAGGGCTGGGAGATCACCTTCCGGGTCGAGGGTGTGCAGCTCGTCGACGACGGGCCGGCCGCGGCGCCGGACCCCGAGGCGGTCCGCCTCGGCCCCGCCGACGTCCCCGAGATGCTCGACCTGGTCGCCCGCACCCGGCCCGGCCCCTTCGAGCAGCGCACCGTGGAACTCGGCACGTACCTCGGCATCCGCAGGGAGGGCGCCCTGATCGCCATGGCCGGCGAGCGCCTCCGTCCGCCGGGGTGGACCGAGATCAGCGCGGTCTGCACCGACCCCGCCTTCCGCGGCGAGGGCCTGGCGACCCGGCTGATCCTCGCCGTCGCCCACGGCATCCGCGCCCGCGGCGAGACCCCCTTCCGGCACACCGGCGCCGGCAACACCGGCGCCGGCCGGCTCCACGAGTCCCTGGGCTTCCGCCTGCGCCGCAGAACGGCGTTCCTCGCGGCGCGGGTGCCGGAGCGGCCGGCGGCTCTCGGGCCGTAGGGGGCGGCGGCTCCGGCGCCGTGGACGCAGGGGGCGCTGCCGCCGTGCGGCGGACGGCGGCGAGTGGTCCGCCGGGGGTGGGCCGCGCCGGTGCGGGACCGGCCGGTGTGCCCGGCGGCCGTGGTCAGCCGGCGTCGGGGAGCGAGGCGTTGTACCGCACCAGGTACTGCGCGAACCGCTCCAGATCCTTGCGCGGCCACCCGGTGAGCCGCTCCCGGAAGGCCGCGCGGCGGCTCTCGGTGACCTGGGCGAGGATGCGCCGGCCGGCCTCGGTGAGATGCAGGACGTGCACCCGGTGGTCCTGCGGGTCGAGCCGCCGTTCGACCAGGTCCGCCCGCTCCAGGGCCGCGACCTGGCGGCTGACCGTCGACTTGTCCAGCGCGTGGTGCGCGGCCAGGTCGGTGGCCCGGCAGCCGCCGCTCTCCTCCAGATGACCGAGGAGGGTGTACGAGACCAGCGACAGCTCGGGATGCAGCCGCCCGGCGGAGGCGCGGGCGCGGCGGGCGAAGACCGTCATCTCCCGCTGGATGGTCTCCACGGCCTCGGCTGTGTCCACCATGTCCGCTCCTCCTCGCTCATCTTGTTGCATAGTACAACTTGAGGGCCGGGGAGGCCTTCGGCCGTTTCCGCTGGGGTAGGGTGATCGTCCGGCTGCGGAGGTACCCAGCCGTGCGCGACCGAGGAGGTGGGACCCATCACCGCAGTGTCAGGTCGGGTGCTCTCCCCTCGGAGCGGCGTGGATCGCCGCCCGTAGGCTCACGCGGGAGCGCCCTTCGACTCCCGAAAGGCTCCCGGCTCTCCATGCCTCCGTTCTCCCCGCCCGCCTCCTTCCCCTCCCGAGACGCCGTCGTCGCCGCGCTGCGCGCCGCCGGGTGCGTCTTCGCCGAGGACGAGGCGGAGCTGATCCTCTCCGCCGCCCGGACGCCCGACGAACGCGACGCGATGGTGACGCGCCGCGTGGCCGGTCACCCTCTCGAACTCGTCGTCGGCTGGGCCGAGTTCCGCGGGCTGCGCATCACCGTCGAACCCGGCGTCTTCGTACCCCGCCGCCGCACCGAGTTCCTGGTCGAACAGGCCCTCGCGCACGCCTCGCACACCTCCGTCGTCGTGGACCTGTGCTGCGGCTCGGGCGCGGTCGGCGCGGCCCTCGCCGCCGCGCTGGGCGAGGTCGAACTGCACGCCGCCGACATCGACCCGGCGGCCGTGCGCTGCGCCCGCGCCAATGTCGCCGCCCACGGCGGCCACGCCCATGAGGGCGACCTGTTCGAGGCACTGCCGGACCGGCTGCGCGGCCGGATCGGCATCCTGGCCGCGAACGTGCCCTACGTCCCCACCGACGAGGTCCCCCTGCTGCCGGCGGAGGCGCGCGACCATGAGCCGCTCACCGCCCTGGACGGCGGCGGCGACGGCCTCGACGTGCTGCGCAGGGTCGCCGCCGAGGCCCCCGAGTGGCTCATGCCGGGCGGGATCCTCCTGGTCGAGACCAGCGAACGGCAGGCCCCGGACGCCGTCGGGGCCTTCACCCGTGCCGGTCTGGGCGCGCGCCTGGCCGAGGACGGGGAGCGGTACGCCCACGTCGTCGTCGGCACCAGGCTCAGGTAGCGGCGCCGCCGCCCGTGGGGCTGGGGGAGCGGTCGTCCCCGCGGTCCCACGGGCCGTGCCCCGGGAAGCCTCCGCGGCCGTCGTCCCGGTCCGGGCCGCGGTCGCGGAAGTCGCCGGACAGGACCCGGGCCGCCGTGTACGTGTCGCCGGAACGGGACCCCACGACGACGACCGTGTCGCCCTTCTCCAGCGCGCCGGCGCCGGAACCGGACGTGCCGTCGGCGCGCACCGGCGTGTCCGGACCGACCGTCCATGTCCACGAGGTGCCGTCCTCGCTCTTCACGGTGACCCGGTCGCCGTCGGCCTTCTCGACCGTGCCCCGCTGCCAGACCCGTACCACCCACTCGCCGGTGTCGCGGTCCTTGACGGTCGCCTCGCCGTGCACCGCGTCGCCGCCGAGACCGAAGCCGGACCAGGGGCCGCCGTGGCCGTGCCGGCCACCGTGATCCTCCGAGGACGACGAGGCCGAGGGGGACGCGGACGGCGAACCGCCGGGCGTGCCGCCCGACGTGGCCGCGTAGGCGACCGTGCCGCCGAGGGCCAGGACCGCGACGGCGGTGGCCGCGATCACCGTCCGCCCGCGGGCCGGGCGGCGCCGCCACAGCGCGCGCGGGGAGTCCGGCCGCCGCTCCTCGCCGCCCGGCCCCGACAGCACCTCGATCCGGTCCGGCTGCTGCTCATGCTCGTGCATTCGGCTCACCTTCCTCGGCCCGGCGGGCGGGCACGACGGGCACTCCTCACTGTGATTGTCGGAGGAACGCGGTAAGGAAGAGGTAATAAATGCCTGTGAATCGGGGCGTACGGCGTGCCCGCCCGCGCGCCCTCATCCGCGGGCCCGGGCCACCAGCAGTGCGACGTCGTCGTGGTTGTCGGGGTGGTGCAGCGCGGTCAGCAGATGGTCGCAGAGCTCCTCCAGCGGGCGCCCGGGATCGCCGAGGAGGGCGAGCAGCGCGTCCAGACGCTCGTCCAGGGAGTGCAGCCGGGTCTCCACCAGGCCGTCCGTGTACAGCACGAGCTGGTCGCCGGGCGCGAAGTCGACGTCGGTCGTCGAGAAGGCCACCCCGCCCACGCCCAGCGGCGCGCCCGTGGGCAGGTCGAGCAGTTCGGGCGGCAGGCCGGGGCGCACCCGGGCCGGCGGCAGATGCCCGGCGTTGGCGATGCGGCACCTGCCGAGCCGCGGGTCGTGGACGGCGTACACACATGTGGCGATGGAGTGGTCCAGGCCGTCGGTGATCTTGTCCAGGTGCTCCAGGAGCACCGCCGGGTCGAGGTCGAGGGAGGCCAGTGTGGTCGTCGCGGTGCGCAGCCGGCCCATCGTGGCGGCGGCGTCGATACCGCTGCCCATCACATCGCCGACGACGAGCGCGGTCTTGCCGTCCTGGAGCGGGATGACGTCGAACCAGTCGCCGCCGACCTCCGTGGTGGCGCCCGCCGGCTGGTAGCGGGAGGCGACCTCCAGGCCGCCGGTGACCGGCGGATGGCTGGGCAGCAGGCTGCGCTGGAGGGTGAGCGCGGTCGTACGGGCGTTCTGGTACCAGCGGGCGTTGTCGATCTGCACGGCGGCACGGGCCGCCAGCTCCCGGGCGAGCAGCAGATCGTCCCGGCCGAACGCCAGCGGGTTGTGGATCCGCTTGAGGTCCAGGGCGCCGAGCACCTCGCCCCGCGCGATGAGCGGGACGGCCAGGTAGGAGTGCACGCCCGCCCGGGCCAGCAGACCGGCCGCCTCCGGGGAGGGCGCGATGCGGGCCAGGTCCTCGTCCTTGACCTGCGCCACCATGACGGGCTGCCCGGTGCGCACGCACTCGGTGATCAGCTGGTCGGGGGCGTAGCGGACCACCTGCCCGGCCGGGTCGGCGGCCCGCAGCACCTCCGGCGCGTCGACGGCCCGCACCGCCAGGGAACGGATGGCCGCCGCCTCGGTGGGCCGCGGACCGGAGCGCCGGCCCGCCACCACCTCGTCGAGCAGGTCCACCGCGGCCACGTCCGCCAGCTCCGGCACGGCGACCTCGGCCAGCTCGCAGGCGGTGCGCTCCAGGTCCAGCGTGGTGCCGATCCGGGCGGAGGCGTCGGCGATCAGGGTCAGCCGCCGCCGGGCCGCCTCGGCCTCCACACCCGCCCGGTACTGCTCGGTGATGTCGATGACCGAGGCGGCCACGCCCAGCACCGTGCCGCGCGAGTCCTCCAGCCGGTACAGCGAGAGCGACCAGGCGTGTTCCTCGACCGGGTCCCCCCGGGTGCGCCCGACCGTGGACCGGTCGACGAGCGGCACCCCGGTCCGCAGCACGTCGCGCACGGCCGCCTCCAGGGCGTCCGCGTCCACCGCGGGCAGCACGTCGCGCATCCTGCGGCCGACGTGGTCCTTCGCCGGCACGCCGTTGATGCGGGCCAGCGCCTCGTTGACCGAGACATAGCGCAGTTCCGTGTCCACGACCGCCAGACCGATGGGGGACTGCGCGACCATCCGCGTCGACAGCGCCACGTCCCGCTCCAGCCGGCGCACCGTCGACTGGTCCGCCGCGAGACCCAGCGCGAAGACATCGCCCCGGTCGTTGACCAGCCGCATGTTGCGGAACTCCACCATCCGGGTGGAGCCGTCCTTGCACCGGACCGGGAACGCGCCCGCCCAGCTCTGTCCGGTGGCCATGACGTCGGCGAACAGCTTGACGACCAGGTCGACATGCCGCTCGTGGATCATCACCTGGGCCGCGTACTTCCCCAGGGCCTCGGCCGCCGAGTATCCGAACAGCTCCTCGGCCTGGGGACTCCACAGCACGATGCGTCCCTCGGTGTCGAGCACCACCGAGGCGACGTTCAGCACGTCCAGCAGCCCGCTGGGCCCGACCGGCCCACCACCCGCGGCCGAGGACGATCCGGCTGCACTCATGCCACGCACCGCCTCCGCATGTCGCCGCGGCACGCCGTCCCCCGTGCCGACTCCCCCTGTTCTACCGCGCTCAACCCTTTTCTCCCACGGCTCCGGACACCTTTCTCCCTCGCTTCCTCCAGTACGGCGGCGACCGCTGTTCCCCTCAAGGACGGGCCCCGTCCATCGGATTGGTCTGTACATGACGACCACGTCCCGCCAGACTGTCCGCCGACTGCGCCCCCGCCCCCCCACGAGGAGCCCCCGCATGCCCCTGCGCCCCGCCCGGCCCCGCCGCCACGCGGTCCGCACCGCCCTCGTCGCGCTGGCCACCGCGACGGCCGCCGCCCTCTTCGCCGCCCCGCCCGCCTCGGCCGCCGACACCTGGACCGAGACCGGCTCCGACCGCGCCGACCCGCTCACCGAGAGCCAGGGCCTGACCTCCGTCGAGGTCCCCGCCGGCAGCGCCAACCGGTACACCGGCATCGGAACCATCCCCCTCTCCGTCTCCAGCCGCGGCTGGAACCACGTCGGCGACCCCGACGCCTCCTACGACGGCTACTACGTCTCGCCCTACCAGAGCGACTCGGGCACCTCGAAGATGTACCGGGTGCAGGCGCCCGGCGGCACCTGGTCGGAGTACGTCCACGCGCTGGGCCAGGGCGAGGCGCTGAACAACTCCTGGGTGGCCATCACCCCGGACGGCCAGTGGATGCTGTCGGGCGAGTACGGCACCATGACCCGCTTCCTCGTCCTCCCGACCCCGGGCGCCAACGCCACCACCTCGCCCTCGGCGAACCTGCCGCAGGTGTCGACCGTCCGCCTGGACCACGCCGTGCGCGACGTCCAGGGCTGCGACTTCACCGGGCCGACGACCCTGCTGTGCTCCTCCGACGACCCGGCCGGCACGCTCTTCGGCATCACCAAGCCCCTCCTCCAGGTCGACCTGTCGGCCGCGCCCGGCGGCACCTCCGACGTCACCGGCCATGTCACGGCCCTGCGCCGGCTGCCGCTGCGCAGCTCCTGCTCGGGGACCTTCGAGGCGGAGGGCATCGACTACGACCGCCGTACCGCGACCCTGCGCGTGATCGTGGTGTCGCCCGGCTTCTGCGTGCTGACGGACAGCAGGACGTACCGCTTCACGAAGAGCTGACCGCGGCGGCCGTCGACGCCGGCCGTCACTGGTGGCGCCCGGAAAGTGGTGCTTTTCTGGGGATGTGGCGCGGCGTGCGGGGAACCCGCACCGCCGTGCCACCGCCATGAGAGGAGCGATCACGATGGACCGTGAGCGTCTGCACGAGGAGGCCGTCTCCCTCGAGATCAGCGGATGCAGCAAGGAGGACGCCCGGATCGTCTTCGACGCGCTCTGTGCCTGCTTCGAGTCCGACCGGGGCCCGGAAGAGGTGCCGCAGCAACTCCACGAGAGCCGCCCGATGGTGTGGCTGGGCACGTTCGAGGTCACCGAGGCCCACTCCTGTCCGCCGCCGGCCCGGCTGTCGTCCTCCGTCGAGGCCGACGCACAGGGCGGCTACTGGGCCATCGAGCGGCTGCGTTCCATGCTGGACTCGCTCTTCGCGGTGCGCGACCTCTCCTCGGCCTCCGGTGACCAGGAGCAGGAGCTGCACGTCCTTCTCGAAAGCAGGTGAGGCGCGGGCGGGTGTGCCGCACGGCGGGTGAGGTGCGGCACACACCCCGGCAGCGATTGTGCAACTAGTTGCATAAACCGTGTGCGGTCCTCTAGAACTGGAGGCGACCAACGCCGCGCACGGAGGCCGCCATGACCCGTTACCCGCATCTGCTGAGCCCGCTCGACCTGGGCTTCACCACGCTGCCCAACCGCGTCCTGATGGGCTCGATGCACGTGGGCCTGGAGGAGGCCGACCGCGGCTTCGAGCGCATGGCGGAGTTCTACGCCGCCCGCGCCCGCGGGGGCGTGGGCCTGATCGTCACCGGCGGCATCGCCCCCAACGACGAGGGGCGCCCGGCCGAGGGCGGCGCCAAGCTCACCACCGACGAGGAGGCCGAGCAGCACCGGCAGATCACCGAGGCGGTGCACCGCGAGGGCGGCCGCATCGCGCTGCAGATCCTGCACTTCGGCCGCTACGCCTACCACCGCGACCTGGTGGCGCCGAGCCCCCTGCAGGCCCCCATCAGCCCCTTCGCGCCCCGCGAACTGACCGACGCCGACGTCGAGCGCACCATCGACGACTACGCCCGCACCGCCCGCCTCGCGCAGCAGGCCGGGTACGACGGCGTCGAGATCATGGGCTCCGAGGGCTACCTCATCAACGAGTTCATCGCCGCGCCGACCAACCGCCGCACCGACCGCTGGGGAGGCGCGTACGAGAACCGCATGCGCTTCCCCGTCGAGATCGTGCGCCGGGTGCGCGAGGCGGTCGGCGAGAACTTCATCGTCGTCTACCGGCTGTCCATGCTGGACCTGGTGCCCGGTGGCTCCACGCTCGACGAGGTCGTCACCCTCGCGAAGGCCGTCGAGGCGGCCGGCGCGACCATCATCAACACCGGCATCGGCTGGCACGAGGCCCGCATCCCCACCATCGCCACCTCCGTGCCGCGCGGCGCCTACACCTGGGTGACGAAGAAGCTCATGGGCGCGGTGTCCGTCCCGCTGGTCACCACCAACCGCATCAACACCCCGGAACTCGCCGAGCAGTTGCTCGCCGACGGCTGCGCCGACATGATCTCCATGGCCCGCCCGATGCTGGCCGACCCGGACTTCGTGAACAAGGCCGCGGCCGGTACACCCGAGGCCATCAACACCTGCATCGGCTGCAACCAGGCCTGCCTCGACCACACCTTCAGCGGCAAGATCACTTCCTGCCTGGTCAACCCGCGCGCCTGCCACGAGACCGAGCTGGTCCTGTCCCCGACCCGGCTGCGCAAGCGCGTCGCGGTCGTCGGCGCGGGCCCGGCGGGTCTCGCCTGCGCCGTGAGCGCCGCCGAACGCGGCCACGAGGTCACCCTGTTCGACGCGGCGAGCGAGATCGGCGGCCAGCTCAACGTCGCCCGCAAGGTGCCCGGCAAGCAGGAGTTCGACGAGACGCTGCGCTACTTCCGCCACCAGCTCGACGCGCACGGTGTCGACGTACGCCTCGACACGCCGGTGACGGCGGCCGACCTGGGGGACTACGACGAGGTGGTCGTCGCCACCGGCGTCACCCCGCGCACCCCCGACATCCCCGGCGTCGACCACCCGAGCGTCGTCGGCTACCTCGACGTCCTGCGCGACGGCGCGCCCGTCGGCGACCGGGTCGCGATCCTGGGCGCGGGCGGTATCGGCTTCGACGTCGCCGAGTTCCTGACCGACGGCGGCGACAAGGCGAGCGAGGACCCGGCGGCGTACTTCCGCCAGTGGGGCGTCGACACGGACTACACGGCACCGGGCGGTCTCGCGGCCCCCGAACGCCCCGCCCCGCCCCGCCGGGTCCACCTCCTGCAGCGCAAGACCACCAAGGTCGGCGCCGGCCTCGGCAAGACCACCGGCTGGATCCACCGCGCCGAACTCAAGCACCGGGGCGTGACGATGGTCCCGGGCGTGCGCTACGACCGCATCGACGACGCGGGTCTGCACATCACCGTCGGTGAGCAGAGCACGGTCCTGGAGGTGGACACCATCGTGCTGTGCACCGGCCAGGACCCGCGCCGCGACTTGTACGAGGAGCTGCTGGCCGCCGGTGTGAACGCGCACCTCATCGGCGGCGCCGACGTGGCCGCCGAACTGGACGCCAAGCGCGCCGTCAAGCAGGGCACCGAGCTCGCGGCGGCACTGTAGGCCCGCAGGGGCACGTCCCTAGGATGACCCCATGTCACTCCCGCACGCGATCCTCACCGCCCTGCTCGAGAAGCCGTCGTCGGGACTCGACCTGACCCGCCGGTTCGACAAGTCGATCGGCTACTTCTGGTCGGCGACGCACCAGCAGATCTATCGCGAGCTGGGAAAACTGGAGGCCGAGGGTCATATCCGGGCCCTGCCCGCCGAGCAGCCGGCCCGCGGGCAGAAGAAGGCCTACGAGGTCCTGCCCGCGGGCCGCGCCGAACTGGCCCGCTGGACGGCCGCGTCCCAGGACCCCAAGCCGCACCGCGACACGCTGCTGCTCCGGCTGCGGGCCGCGGCGGTCGTCGGCACCGCGGGTCTGGACGCCGACCTGCGCCGCCATCTCGACCTGCACCGGCGGCAGCTGGCCGAGTACGAGCAGATCGAGAAGCGCGACTTCCCGCCCGGCGACACCGGCGCGCAGGCCAGGCTGCAGCACCTGGTCCTGCGCGCCGGCATCGAACTGGAGACCTTCTGGATCCAGTGGCTCACCGAGGCCCTGCGGGAACTGCCCGTCGTGGAGGAGGGGTCCTAGGCCGTGTCCGCACCGTCCCGCCCGCCCTGCGGGCGAACGGCGGGACGGTGCGGACACGGCCTAGAGGCGGTACGGCTTCGAGCGGCGGCGCAGGAACCAGGCCGCCGCGATGACGCCCACGCCCACCAGCGCACCCCCGACCCCCATCGTCACGGGCCCGACGTCGCGGGCCGCGCCGCCGAGGCCGCCCATGACACCGCGCGAGGGCGAGGCGGTCGCGGTCGGGGAGACGCTGGGGGAGACCGTCGGGGTGGGCGGCGTCGACACGATCACGGACTGGGTGCCCGCAGTGTTGCCGTTGGAGCACATGACGATCACGGTGTACGTGCCCGGGGACACGCTGGACCAGGCGGCGGACTGGCTGACGGCCGTCCCCGACAGCGCCACCTGGCGCCCCTGGGCGAAGCTCGCCTGACTGCTGTTGAGCAGGGCCGCGGTGCCCCAGTTGCCGTTGATCTGGGCGCAGGCGCTGGTGACCACGGACACCGTGGTGCCGGTCGTGCTCACCGAGATGCCGGAGACCGCGGCAGCCGGCTGCGCGGTCAGGGCGAGCGGCAGCGCGGCGGCGGCTGTCACGGTCATTCCTGAGCGGAGAAGAAGACGGGAAGTGCGCATCGGATGTCCTCCGGCGGCACGGTTGGCGGTACATCCCGTGCGCCGCCGAGGGTCGGGTACGCCCGTGCTGCCTCAGAGGAAGCCAACGTGCCCCGGTGGCGTCGCGCACGCGGACCGCATCCGGGCAGGTGACGGATTCCTTCGGACGGCCCAGGCGTCAGCCGGGCGCCCCCGTGGTCACCGTCCGCTCCGCCGAGTACGCCCCCCAGGTTCCGTCCGGCAGCCGAGCCCGCAGCCGCACCCGGTGCGTGACCCCCTTCTCGCGTCCCGCGTAGAAGCTGTACGCCGCCCGGCCGCGCGGCGGCGGACCGCCCCACACCAGCGAGGTGGCCGCCGCCCCGTCGAGCTGGATCCCGTACTCGGTGACCACGCCGTCCACCCGCGGCGCCACCCACGACAGGTCGATGTAGTACGCCCCGTCCGCCGCGCGCCGGGTCGTGGCACGGAAGCCGGCGGGCGCCGTGCCGCCTCCCCCGCCGGCGCCGGACGGGGTGGTCACGCGCACGGCCGCGCCGGCCGGCGAGAGATGGTCGGCGGCGTCGCGGGCGCGGACGGTGAAGGAGTAACGGGTGCCGGGCCGCAGTCCCGTGACGACCGTCGCGGTCTGGGTCCCGGCGACGCTGTGGATGCGCATTCCGCCCTGGTAGACGTCGTACGACACCACCTCGCGGTCGTCCGTGGACGCCGACCAGGACAGCTGGACCGCCCGGCTTCCGGCGGCCCGGCCGGTGACTTCGCCCGGGCGGGTCGGCGCCGAGGTGTCCGCCGGCGTGGCCGCCGGTGTCCTCGCCCGGACCTGCCGGCTGGGCGGCCCGAGCCGGCCGTCGCCGTCACGGGCCCGCACGGTGAAGACGTACGAGGTGGCCGGCGCGAGACGCACGACGTCGAGCATGTGCGCCGAGCCGGGCACGTCGCCGACCTTCGTGGTGCCCCGGTAGACCTCGTACGCGCCGACCGGCGGGTCCGCCGCGACCGCGTTCCACATCACGTGCACGCTGGTCGCGCTCCCGGCCCGTGCGGTCACCCCCGTCGGAGCGCCGGGCGCCCGCCCGTCGTCACCGTCGCCGGCCGCGCACCCGCACGACACGGCCAGCACCCACGCGCAGAGCGTCACGCGTCGCACGGCTTCGCCTCCCGGAACCGGCGCGGCGGCATTGGTCCGGACCAATATGGCGCGGCGGTGCGGGCACGGCAAGACGGCGAACGAATGAAGACGGCGGTACGGGGGCGGGGGTTGCGTGACGGCTCGGGAAAGTTTCGTATGCTGATGTTCCTCCCGGCCGAACTCTCCCTGAGGGCGGTTGAGTTCGGGCCGGCGGCGCGGAACGCTGTCGTCGCTGATCCCGCGCCGGCGCAGTGGCCGGGGGGCCGGAGCCCGAGACGGCGCCGGCCCCCGGGCCCCTGTCGGGGCGTCAGAAGCGTGCACCGTACGGCCCCCTCGGAATGGCCCCGGGATGCGACCCCCACCAGATTGGGCTGAGTGTCCGTCACCGTCCCACGAGAGGGTCCCGTATCGTGCGCGCCCAGTCGCTGACCCTGGCCGCGGCCGGCCTCGCCCTGCTGGCCCCGAGCTCCGTCCCGTCCGCCGTCCGGCAGACGCACGGCACCCCCGGGCCGCCCGCGATACGGCAGGAGGGCTCCGTCCGCGCCGCCGACCTGCTGGCCCGGGTGCGGGACTGCGCCCCCGTCTCCCGGGGCCGCTACCGCACGGACGACGGCGTGCCCGCGACGGTCCCGGTCTGCGGCACTCCCGAGGCGGTCTTCTGGACGGCCGACATGGACATCGACTGCGACGGCCGCCCCGGCCCGCACTGCAACAGCGGCGTCGACCCGCTGTTCTCCGGGACCACGGCCTTCACCCAGTCCGACGGCCGCTACCTGAGCGCCGAGACACTGCCCTACATCGTCGTGCCCGACGTGAGCGACGTCTGGAACCACCGCGAGCACGGGGTGCGCGGCGGAGCGGTGGCGGCGGTCGTCTACCGGGACCGGGTGCAGTACGCGGTCGTCGGCGACGTGGGCCCGCCCGACATCATCGGCGAGGCCTCCTACGCCACCGCGGAGGCTCTCGGCATCCGACCCGACCCGCACGGCGGCGGCACCCCGTCCGGTGTCACCTACATCGTCTTCAAGAACTCCCGCGCCACGCCCATCGAGAGCCATGTGTCCGCCAGGGAGACGGGGGAGCGGCTGGCCCGGGCGTTCGTGCGGGCCGTGGTGCGGACGGACCAGCCGCCGGAGGCACCGGAGGCACCGGAGGCGTCCGTGGCGCCGGTGGACGCCGGGACGGCGGCCCGGTATCCGAGGGGTCCGGAGGTGTCCGCGCTGCCGTCGGGACGGTGGGGCCCGGAGATGTCCGCGGCCCCGCGGCCGGGACGGCCGAAGCCGGCGGCCGCCGGGGAGCGTCCCGCGGACCGGACGGCGGCGGCCGGAGAGGCCCGTGGGCAGGACGGCGGGGAAGCCCGGGGCGGCCATGGGGCCGCCTGGGCCGAGGACGTGCAGGAGGCGGCGCGGACCGCGCTGGCCGAGGCCGACGAAGAGGTGGGGGAGGAGGAGTAGTGCGGCCCGCCGGAGGTCGGACGGCCGGGGTGGGGGGCCGAGGGCCGTCCGACGTCCGCGGGGGTGGGGTGTCAGCCGGCGGACCAGCCGTCGTCCACCGGCAGGACCACGCCGTTGATGTTGCTCGCGGTGTCCGAGGCGAGCAACACGATCGCGGCGGCCTGCTCCTCCGGCTCGGCCAGCCGGCCGACGTTGACGAAGTGCGGGCCCGGCGCCGCCGGGCCGTGGGCCGCCGGGTCGGCGTCCACCACGATCCCCGTCGTGGGCGCGCTCGTCCGGCCGACCCGCACCGAACCGGGCCCGCGCGCCGTCCGGCTCCAGACCTACGACGAGGCCGAGCCCGCGTTCGCGCGCGCCCTCGCCGAGCGGGCCGGCCGGCCGGCCGTCGACCTCCGGCCGGCGATCCAGGCGGCGATGTTCAACGCGGCCCTGCCCGCCGCCGTGGACCACCACGCGTGGCGGACCGCCGACCCCGTCACGGACCCGGCGGCGGTACGCGCCGGGCTCGCGGAGGCCGTCCGCTCGGCCCTCGCCGTCGCCGCGGAGGGCCTGAGCTGACCCGGAGGCCGGCCCGGAACGCGCTCACACCTTCCGGTAGTCGTAGGCCTCCACGGCCGCCGCCTCCACCGCGTCCAGGTCGGCCCCCGTCGCCGCCGTGACCACCGCGGCCACCGCGCCCTCGACGAACGGGGCGTCCACCAGGCGGGCGGTCGCGGGGAGCTCGTCGCCCTCGGCGAGCAGCGCCTTGACCGTGAGGACGGCGCTGCCCAGGTCGGTGAGGAGCGCGACGCCGGCCCCCCGGTCGACGGCGGCGGCAGCGGCGGCGACCAGCTCGGCGCTGGTGCCCATCCCGCCGCCCTCGGTGCCCCCGGCCGCGGCGACCGGCACGGCCGCGCCGCCACTCGCGAGCCCCCGGGCCAGATCCGCCACGGCGGTCGCCACCGCGGCGCTGTGCGAGACCAGCACGATTCCGACCAGTTTCTCGTCGCTCACCTTCGCCTCACTTCCCATCGGCTTCCACGAGCCCCGCGACGAGCAGGGCGGACGAGGTGGCCCCCGGATCCTGGTGCCCGATGCTGCGCTCCCCGAGGTAGCTGGCCCGGCCCTTGCGCGCCTGGAGGGGGATCGTCGCCTCGGCGCCCTGCTCGGCCGCGGTCCGGGCGGCGCCGAAACCGTCACCGAGCGCGTCCACCGCCGGCACCAGCGCGTCGATCATCGTCTTGTCGCCCGGCGCGGCACCCCCGAGCTGCATCACGGCGTCCACGCCCGCCCGCAGCGCCTGCGCGAACTCCTCCTCGCTCACCTCCGCCGCGTCCCCGAGCGCCTTCCCGGTCCGCCGCAGCAGCGTGCCGTACAGGGGGCCCGAGGCTCCGCCGACCGTGGAGATGAGCTGGCGCCCGGCGAGGACGAGGATCGCGCCCGGGGTCTGCGGCGCCTCCTTCTCCAGCGCCGCGGTCACCGCGGTGAACCCGCGCAGAAGGTTGCTGCCGTGGTCGGCGTCCCCGATGGGCGAGTCGAGGGCCGTGAGCCGTTCCGCCTCGCGGTCGACGGACGCGGCGGTCGCCGTCATCCAACGGCGGAAGAAGTCGGCGTCGAGCACTGGGTCTCCTTGCGTGGTCGATTCGGTGGCTGCCTGCCCTGCTCTCCCGGCTCACATGCCCCAGCGCAGGCCCGGCGTCTTCACCGGCGCGTCCCACAGCCGCAGCAGCTCCTCGTCGGCCTGGCACAGGGTGACCGAGGCGCCGGCCATGTCGAGGGAGGTGACGTAGTTGCCGACGAGCGTCCGGGCGACCGCCACCCCGCGCTGGGTCAGCACCCGCTGCACCTCCGCGTTGAAGCCGTACAGCTCCAGCAGGGGCGTCGCGCCCATGCCGTTGACCAGGACGAGAACGGGATTGCGCGGGGTCATGTCGTCCAGGATCGCCTGCACCGCGAAGTCGGCGATCTCCCCGGACGTCATCATCGCCCGCCGCTCCCGGCCCGGCTCGCCGTGGATGCCGATGCCGAGTTCCAGCTCGCCGGGCGGCAGGTCGAAGGTGGGGCTGCCCTTGGCGGGCGTGGTGCACGCGCTCAGCGCGACGCCGAAGGTGCGGGAGTTCTCGTTCACCTGCCGGGCGACCGCCTGGACCCGCTCCAGCGGCTGCCCCTCGTCGGCCGCGGCGCCCGCGATCTTCTCCACGAAGAGCGTCGCGCCCGTGCCGCGCCGTCCGGCCGTGTAGAGGCTGTCGGTGACGGCGACGTCGTCGTTGACCAGCACCTTGGCGATCTGGATGCCCTCGTCCTCGGCGAGCTCGGCCGCCATGTCGAAGTTGAGCACGTCGCCGGTGTAGTTCTTCACGATGAGGAGCACGCCCGCGCCGCTGTCCACGGCGGCCGCCGCCCGCAGCATCTGATCGGGCACGGGAGACGTGAACACCTCGCCGGGACACGCCGCGGAGAGCATCCCGGGTCCGACGAACCCGCCGTGCAACGGCTCGTGCCCCGACCCGCCGCCGGACACCAGGCCCACCTTGCCGGCCACCGGCGCGTCCCGCCGTACGATCACCCGGTTCTCGACGTCGACGGTCAGTTCGGGATGAGCGGCCGCCATGCCGCGCAGCGCGTCCGCGACCACGGATTCCGGAACGTTGATCAGCATCTTCATGGGGATCTCCTAGCGAGCCTAGAAGGTGGTCTTCGGCCTGTGTTTTCGCTGGTCAGATCGGGTTCGGTAGCCGTCGGCCCCGGGCCGGTGCGGCCGGAGCGGCGTGGTGGCGGCACCGATGCCGACGTGATGCCGACTTCGGTGACGTCGTGTCAGACCTGGCGGTGGATCGACGGCGTGCCGACTGGAGTCCTACAAAGGCAGTATCGGCCTTGCGGCTGTGAAGGTCACCTGAGCGGCATCCGGGGCGGGCCGTGAAGGCGGCTCACGACCGCGAGATCGGGAGGCCCGCGGCTTCGGCCCCGGAGCATCCGCGATCGTGACGGCGGCACGGGCCCGGGCCGGCCGCCGTCGCGGAGAAGACCGGTGTGGCGGCTCGCACCAAGCCGGTGATCAGCGTTGGAGCCACTCGTCGAGGAGGGTGAGCTCGGCCGTGCTGAGGCCGGGCAGTTCGGGCAGGAGGGTGCGGAAGGCCGCCACGATCGCCGCCGGGTCCCGGGTGGGGACGGCCGACTCGTCGGTGAAGACGGCCCGCGCGACCGCGTCGAAGGCGGCGTCGGCCAGGTGCGGATCGCTCTGGCCCGGTGGCAGGGTCAGAAGGGTGTGGACGGTTCCGGTTCCTGCCGCGCGGATGAGGTTGACGGCGCGTTCCTCACTCACCCGGAGCCGTCCGGCGGCGGCGATTCGGTGCACCCGCTCGGCGAGGACCCGCACACCGGCGGACATCGCGGGGGTGTCGCGTGCGCGTGTCGGGTCCAGCAGCAGGCCGTACACGTGGGGGTGGGCGAGGCCGAAGCTGATCTGCGTGTTCCATCCGTCGCGGAGGTCCTCCACGGGATCCTGCGAGGGCGGCGTGGCCTGCTTGCCCGCCACGTGTTCGGCGAACACGTGCTCCACCGCGGCGTCCAGCAGGTCGTCCTTGCCTTGGAAGAAGCGGTACAGCGCGGGTGGCTGCAGCCCCGCCTCGTGGGCCACGCGGCGGGTGGTCACAGCGGTCGGCCCATGATCGCGCAGCAGGTCCGCCGCGGCCTTCACGATGCGGTCCCGGGTGCTGTCTCTCCCCTGCGGTTTCGAAGGCATGGGAACGATGATACCGCCGGGGCTGCCGGTGATCGTCGTCAGTGGCAGGCCGCTGAACTGGCTGTATGTGAGGGCGGCGGACATCGCCCCCGTGGGCCGGACGCCCCTGTTGGTCTCAGTGGAAGTATCAGTGTTACCGTCTTTTCTGGTTCCACTGGAAATCGACAGAGGGAGTTCTCGATGCTGATCGTCACCGGAGCCACCGGCCGCCTCGGATCGCTGATCGTCAACCGCTTGCTGGAGCAGGTGCCGGCCGACCGGATCGGCGTGAGCGTGCGCGACGTGGGCAAAGCCGCTCACCTTGCCGAGCGCGGCGTCCGGGTCCGGGCGGGAGACTTCACCGACCCCGACAGCCTGAAGCACTCCCTGGAGGGTGCCGAGCGCGTCCTGGTCGTCTCCGCGGCCATACGGGGCGGCGCCGCGGTGAGCGCGAACCGCGCCGCCATCGACGCGGCACGGGAAGCGGGCGCCCGGCACATCCTCTACACCAGCCACCAGGCCGCATCTCCCACCTCGCTCTTCCCGCCCCAGAAGGTCCACGCGGCCACCGAAGAGCACCTCCAGCGGCAAGGGGTCCCTTGGACCGCTCTGCGCAACGGTTTCTACGCCTCCACGCTCGAACGTCACATCGGCGCCGCGCTGCGGACCGGCATCCTCGCCGTGCCGCAGGACGGCCCGGTCTCCTGGACGGCCCACGAGGATCTCGCGGAAGCCGCGGCCCTCGCGCTGACCGGCGGCCACGCGCTCGAAGGGGTCACGCCGCCGCTGGCGGCCCCCCACGCACTGGATTTCACCGATGTCGCCGGCATCCTCAGCCGCATCACCGGCCGGACCGTCACCCGGACCGTCGTGGAGGACGACGAATGGATCTCCGCGGCGGTCGCCACGGGGATGCCGCGACCGGCCGCGGAGTTCGCCCTGACGATGTTCACCGCGGCACGCGGCGGCGAGTTCCACGCCGCCGGCCCCGCGCTCGAAGCCGTCGTCGGCCACCCCGCCAAGTCCGTCCACGAAGTCCTGGAGGCCGCCGTGCGTTCCCTGGAGGCGGGACGCCCCTGACGCCCGGTTCGCGGAGGTGGCCCGGACGGGCCCGCGGGGGTCGACCGTGCGGTACACGTCACAGCGGCGCCGCCTGCGGTAAATTAGTAGGACGTCCTACTATCTCGGGGTCGGCGTACCCCTGACCTCTCCGGGAAGGCCCCCCATGAGTGAAGTGCACCGTCCCGTGCACCCCATCCGTCTGATCACGGCTTCGGCCCTGTTCGACGGGCACGACGCCTCGATCAACATCATGCGCCGGATCTTCCAGTCCCAGGGCGCGGAAGTGATCCACCTCGGGCACAACCGGTCGGTCCAGGAGGTCGTGGACGCGGCGCTCGAGGAGGACGTCCACGGTGTGGCGGTCTCGTCGTACCAGGGCGGCCACGTGGAGTACTTCGAGTACCTGGTCGAGTCGCTGCGCCGGCAGGGCGCGGAGCACATCCGTGTGGTCGGCGGCGGTGGCGGTGTCATCGTGCCCGAGGAGATCGCCCGGCTGCGCCGGAGCGGCGTGACCATCTTCTCCCCGGAGGACGGCCAGCGGATGGGCCTGGCCGGGATGGTCAACTCGGTCGTGAGGGACTGCGACTTCGACCTGTGGGACGGCAGGCCGGCGGACGCGGCCGCCGTCCTCGCGGGCGACCGGTTCGCGATCGCCCGCGCCGTCACCGGCGCCGAACTGGGCAAGCTGCCCGCCGAGTTCGTGGAGCAGATGCGGGCCGGCGCGGCGGCGCGGACCACGCCGGTGCTCGGCATCACGGGCACGGGCGGGTCGGGCAAGTCGTCCCTGACCGACGAACTGGTGCGCCGCTTCCGGGTCGACCAGCAGGACAAACTGCGGATCGCGGTGATCGCGGTCGACCCGACCCGCCGCCGGGGCGGGGGCGCGCTGCTCGGCGACCGGATCCGGATGAACTCCCTCGACGGCAACCGGGTCTTCTTCCGGAGCCTGGCCACCCGGGGGAGCCGGGAGCTGCCCGAGCACCTCGCGGACGTGATCGACGTCGTGAAGGCGGCCGGGTTCGACCTGGTGATCGTGGAGACGCCGGGCATCGGCCAGGGCGACGCGGCGATCGTGCCGTTCGTCGACACCTCGATGTACGTGATGACGCCGGAATTCGGTGCCGCCTCGCAGCTGGAGAAGATCGACATGCTCGACTTCGCCGACGTCGTGGCCATCAACAAGTTCGAGCGGCGCGGCGCGAAGGACGCGCTGCGCGACGTGGGCCGCCAGCTGGTCCGCAACCGCGAGGCGTTCGGCAAGCGGCCGGAGGACATGCCGGTGTACGGCACCTCCGCGGCCACCTTCAACGACGACGGGGTCACGGCGCTCTACCAGCACCTCAAGGCCACCCTCGCCGAGCGGGGCCTGCCGCTGATCCAGGGCGCGCTGGCGCCGGTCGGCGTACGCCACTCCTCCGGCATCCGGCAGGTGGTCCCCGCGGACCGGGTGCGCTACCTCGCCGAGATCGCCGACAGCGTGCGCGCCTACCACGCCGAGACCGGCCGGCTGGCCGAGGCGGCGAGGCGGGTGCAGCGGCTGGAGGCCGTCGCGGACGAACTCGCCGCGGCGGGCTCCGACGCCGCGAACGTGCGGGCACTGCTCGACGGCGCCCGCAACGAGCTCCCCCACCACCTCACGGAACAGCTCCGCGACTGGCCCGCCGTCGTGGCCTCCTACTCCGGCGACGAGCAGGTGGTGAAGGTCCGGGACAAGGAGATCCGTACCAAGCTGACGCGTGAGTCGCTCTCGGGCAACAAGGTCCCGCGCGTCGCGCTGCCCCGGTTCACCGACCACGGAGAGCTGGTGCGGTTCTGGCGCGGGGAGAACCTGCCCGGCTACTTCCCCTTCACCGCCGGGGTGTTCCCCTTCAAGCGCGACGGCGAGGACCCGGCGCGGATGTTCGCCGGCGAGGGCGATCCGTTCCGCACCAACCGGCGCTTCAAACTGCTCTCCGAGGGCCAGCCGGCCACCCGGCTGTCCACCGCCTTCGACTCGGTCACCCTCTACGGCCGCGACCCGGACGAACGCCCCGACATCTACGGCAAGGTCGGCACCTCCGGGGTCTCGGTGGCCACCCTCGACGACATGAAGGCGCTCTACGACGGCTTCGACCTGGTCGCCCCCACGACCTCGGTCTCCATGACGATCAACGGCCCCGCCCCGACGATCCTCGCGTTCTTCCTCAACACCGCCGTCGACCAGCAGCTGGACGCCTTCCGCGCCGCCGAGGGACGCGACCCCTCTCCGGACGAGGCCGCCGAACTGCGCGCCCGCGCACTGGCGAACGTGCGGGGCACGGTGCAGGCGGACATCCTCAAGGAGGACCAGGGCCAGAACACCTGCCTGTTCTCCACCGAGTTCTCCCTGCGGATGATGGCGGACATCCAGGAGTGGTTCATCGCCCACCAGGTCCGCAACTTCTACTCGGTGTCCATCTCCGGCTACCACATCGCCGAAGCCGGCGCGAACCCCGTCAGCCAGCTCGCCTTCACCCTGGCCAACGGCTTCACCTACGTCGAGGCCTACCTCGCCCGGGGCATGCACATCGACGACTTCGCCCCGAACCTGTCGTTCTTCTTCTCCAACGGCATGGACCCCGAGTACTCCGTCCTCGGCCGGGTGGCCCGCCGGATCTGGGCCGTCGCGATGAAGGAGAAGTACGGCGCCAACGAGCGCAGCCAGAAACTGAAGTACCACGTCCAGACCTCCGGACGCTCCCTGCACGCCCAGGAGATGGACTTCAACGACATCCGTACGACGCTGCAGGCGCTCATCGCGATCTACGACAACTGCAACAGCCTGCACACCAACGCCTACGACGAGGCGGTCACCACCCCCACCGAGGAATCCGTCCGCCGCGCCCTGGCCATCCAGCTGATCATCAACCGGGAATGGGGCCTGGCGATGAACGAGAACCCCCTCCAGGGCTCGTTCGTCATCGACGAACTCACCGACCTGGTCGAAGAGGCCGTCCTCCAGGAGTTCGAGCGGATCAACGAGCGCGGGGGTGTGCTCGGCGCCATGGAGACCGGCTACCAGCGCGGCCGGATCCAGGACGAGTCGATGCTCTACGAGCAGCGCAAGCACGACGGCACGCTGCCCATCATCGGCGTCAACACCTTCCGCAACCCCCACGCCGACACCGCCGAGCACGGAGTGGTCGAGCTGGCCCGCGCCACCGAAGAGGAGAAGCGCTCCCAGCTGGAGCGCGTCCGGGACTACCAGGCCGGTCACCGCGACGAGGCGCACGCGGCCCTGGCCGCCCTCAAGGACGCGGCGGTCAACGACAGCAACGTGTTCGCCGTGCTCATGGACGCGGCCCGGGTCTGCTCCCTGCAGCAGATCACCGACGCGTTCTTCGAGGTGGGGGGCCAGTACCGCCGTAACGTGTGAGGGCCGGTCCATCGGGTCGTCCGGGGGAGCCGCGGCAGGCGCCCCCGGACGGTCGCGGCCGGGAGCCGTGAGCCGGGGTCAGTCGCCGAGCGGGCTCGCGTGCCCGGGCCGGTGGTGACGTCCCTCGCCCTCCCGGCCCTTCCCGTGCCCGGCTTCCTTCCCGTGCACGCCGCCTTTCCCGTGCCTGGCTCCCTTCCCGTGCACGCCGTCCTCCCCGTGCCCGGCGTCCCCGCCGCCGGTCCCGCAGTCCGGGCCGGTCGTGTCGGAGCCCGAGCCTGAGCCCGGGTCGGTGTCCCCGCCGGGCTCCTCGGTTCCGGTGCCCGTACCGTTCCCGGGCCCGGGAACGGGAGCGGGAGCGGGCGGAGGCTCGGGGGCGGGAGCGGAGGGCTCCGGTGCCTCCTGGCCACCCCCGTCCTGATCGCCCTCGTCGGCCGGGGGAGCGGCCGGTTCCTCCTCCGGCGGGGTTTCGGCGGGCGGGGACGTGTCGTCCCCGGGTGCGGAGGCGGTCGTCCCGCCCGGAGCCGACTCCGGCGGACTGCTCGTGTCCCCCGTCCGGGCGGCGCCCTCTCCCCGGTCGTCGGCCGCCTGAGCGGAGGTCGCCCGGTCGTCGCCGGTGGCCTTCACCGGAAGCGCGGCCCCCGCCGGCGGTGCCACCGGCGTCCCGGTCACCGGCACCCGGGTCACGGGGGCGTCGGCGACCGGCGTGCGCTGTGCGGGCGTCGGAGCGGACTCGGCCGTGCCGAGGACGAGGCAGACCGCGGCGGCGCCCGCCACCAGCGCGCCGGCCGCCACCGCCGCGGGGGCCTTCGAGCCGCCGACCACGGCATGGCGCACGCCGTGCAGCAGTCCGGCGCCGTGCCCGCCCGCCGCGCCGGCCGCGGTCGCCGCGCCGGCGGATCCCGTCGCGAGGGCCGGGAGGAACTTGCCCGTGCCGCCCAGCGCGCACACGAGCAGCGCCGGGGCGACGAGCGCCGGCAGCCGGTCGTTGGCCCGCATCAGCGCGGCGAGCCGCGCGCGGCAGTCCGCGCACCCGTCCACGTGACCGAGCAGCCGTTCCCCCTGGCGCGGGGTCGCGGCACCGCGGACGTACGCGGGCATCCGGGCCCAGTGGACCTGGCACGCCGGGTCGTCGGGGGCGCCGCTCTGCGTGCGCAGGAAGGCCTGCCGCATGCCCTCCCGGGCGCGGTGCAGCAGTACGGCCGTCGCGCCCTCCTTGGTCCCGAGCTGCGGCCCGATCGCGGCCAGCGGCTGGCCCTCCGCCTCGGCCAGCCACAGCGCCTTCACCCAGCGCTCGGGCAGCTGGCCCAGCACCCGCACCACCAGGTCGACCTGGGACACCTGCTCGGCCGGGTCGCCCTGGGGCGTGCCCGGTTCCGCCCGCTCGTCGGTGTGCGGATCGCGCGGCGTCTCGCGCACCGCGGTCCCGGAGGCGATCGCCAGGTGCCGCACCGTCGTCCTGAGATACGCCGGCACGTTGTCGATCTCATGGCCCTCGGCCAGCCGCCGCCACACCCGGAAGTGCGCCTCGGCGACGAGGTCCTCGGCGGTCCAGGCGTTCCGGGTGAGTGTGCGGGCGTACGCGACGAGACGCGGTTGCTGTTCCTCGTAGATCCGGGCGTACGCGGCGGTCACGGAGGGCTGCGCGGGGGCGGAGGTGGACCTGTCGGGCATGGAGGGACGCTCCGGTGGCCTGCGGAGGGGCGGAAGGTTTGTCAGCCTAGATGACAAAACTTTCAATTAAAGTTGCGGCAGTCGCGTGATGTGGCGCAGATCACAGAGGGATGCGGCCGGTCCGGGTCACCGGGGGAGTGCCGGGCCGCGCGGGCCGTCACGCCCGTCCGTGGGCCTCCTGCGAGTGCCGCGACAACGCGTCGATGACCACCGCCGCGAACAGCACCCCGCCCGTGATCACGAACTGCAGGGCCGGGGGAGTGTCGGTGATCGCCATGCCCGAGGCGACGGACTGGATGACCAGCATGCCCAGCACCGCCGACCACGTCGTACCGCGCCCGCCGAACAGACTGGTCCCTCCGATCACGGCCGCGGCGATGGCGTTCACCAGCAGGACGCCCGAGCCCGAACTCTGGCTGACCGACGTGATGCGGGAGGCCAGGAACAGGCCGCCGATCGCGGCCATGGTGCCGGAGACGGCGAGCACCGCGGTCTGGACCCGGAGCACGCTGAGGCTGGCGCGCCGGGCCGCCTCGATGCTGCCGCCGAGCGCGTACACCTGCCGCCCGTAGTGGGTGCGGCGGAGCAGGACGTCGAGGCCGGCGACCATCACGAGGAAGATCAGCAGGGCGAGCGGCAGACCCTGGAAGCGGTTGAGGAGGTACGCGGTGCCGAACGCGACCACCGCCGTGACCCCCGTGCGCACCGCGACGGCCGGCAGCGAGCGGTGCGGCATGCCCACGGACAGGCGGCGCCGTCTGTCCCGGTCGGCCACCAGGAACACCGCCGCGGTGGCGGCCGCCGCCAGGGCGTAGGCGACGGCGTCCTGGGTGAAGTAGTAGCTGGTCAGGTCGGCGACGAGCCCGTCCTCGTCCAGGTTGACGGTGCCGCTGTCGCCGAGGACGGCGAGCATCAGGCCGTTCCAGGTGAGCAGCCCCGCGAGCGTGACCACGAAGGCCGGTACCCGGGTTCTGGCGATGGAGAACCCCTGGACGGTGCCCGCCACGGTGCCGGTGAGCACCCCGACGACGAGGGCGAGCCACTCCGGCACCCCGTGATTCACGTTGAGCACGGCGAAGACGGCGGCCGCGAGACCGCTGATCGAGCCCACGGACAGGTCGAGTTCGCCGAGCAGCAGCACGAAGACGATGCCGACCGCGATCAGCCCCGTGCCCACGATGTCCACGCAGAGGTTCGACAGGTTGCGCGGGGAGAGGTAGTTCTCGTTCAGGGACTGGAAGGTGATCCAGACGACGGCGAGGACGAGGACGACGGGCAGTGAGCCCAGTTCGCCCGCGGTCACCTTGTGCCGCAGGAGTTCCACCCCGCCGCGCACGGCACGCGTCCACCCGCCCACGGCCCGGGAGGCGAGCCGCGCTCGGCTCGGCGCACGGGGTTCGCCCTCCGGCAGGGTGCGTTCGCCCGGGCTGCCGTCCGCGACCCTGCGCATGTCCTTCACCACCCCGCCTCCCGGTGGGCCGGCCGGCGGGGCACGTTCTCCGTGGCGCCGGTGATGGACGAGATGATCTGCTCCTGCGAGGCGGTGTTCACGTCGAAGAAGCCGTTGTTGCGGCCGAGCCGCAGCACCGCGGCCCGGTCCGCGAGGGCCTTCACGTCGCCCATGCTGTGGCTGATGAGCAGGACGCCCAGTCCGCGGTCCCGCAACCGGTCGATGAGGTCCAGGATCTCGGACGTCTGCTCGAACCCCAGGGCCGCCGTCGGCTCGTCGAGGAGGAGGACCCGCGGGTCGCCGAGGAGTGAGCGGGCGATGGCGACGGTCTGGCGCTGGCCGCTGGACAGCGACGCGACGGGCAGCCGCAGATCGGGGACCCGCCGGGTCAGCCGCTCCAGCAGGAGCTGGGTGCGGCGCTCCATCTCCATCTCGTCGAGGAACCCGTACCGGCGGATCTCCCGCCCGAGGAACAGGTTCCCGACGACGTCGAGGTTCCCGCACAGGGCGAGGTCCTGGTAGACGGTGGCGATGCCGAGGTCCCGGGCGTCGTGCGGGCGTCTGATGTGGACCGCCCGGCCCTCCCACTCGATGACGCCCCTCTCCGCGGGCGTGACCCCCGAGATCACCTTGACCAGGGTCGACTTGCCGGCTCCGTTGTCCCCCAGGAGGGCGACGACCTGGCCGGAGTGGATCTCCAGCTCGATGTCCGTGAGGACGTCGACGACGCCGTAGCGCTTGCACACCCCGCGCAGCGCCAGCAAGGGGGGATCCGGCACGGCAACCAACTCCTTCCCTGGACCCGGGCGTGCCCGGAGCCCGCGGAACCGGCCCGTCAGGTCAGCCCTGCCTCCTCGCAGGCGGACCGGAGCTGGGGGGTGCAGATCTGCTGGACCGTGTGCAGGCCTTCCTTCACCACGGTGCTCTCGATGTTGTCCGCGGTCACGGACACCGGCGTGAGCAGGACGGCCGGGACCTTCTCGCCGTTCCCCGTCGTCACCTCGCCCGTGGCCACCCGGTCCAGGCCCTCCCTGCGGGCCGCGGCCACGGCCATCGCACCGCCGGCCGCCGCCTCCGGGCCGAAGGGCTTGAAGACGGTCATGTACTGGTCGCCGGCGAGGATCCGCCGCAGGGCCGCCAGCTCGGCGTCCTGGCCGGTGACCGGCGGCAGCGGATCGACCTTGTTGGCTTTCAGGGACGAGATGCTCCCGGCGGCGAGGCCGTCGTTGGCCGAGTAGACCCCGTGGATGGCGTCGGCGCCGAGGGCCGCGATCGCGGCGGACATGTTCATGTGCGCGGTCTCCGCCCGCCACTGCGGGGTGTCGTACTCCTTGCCGATCTTCACCTTCCCGCGGAGCACGGACAGCGCGCCCTTCTTGAACGACACCGCGTTCGGGTCGGCGGGATCGCCGTTCATCATGACGATCTGCGGCTCCCTCACCCCGTCGCCCATGGCCTCCAGCAGGGCCCGGCCCTGGAGCCTGCCGACCTCCACCCCGTCGAAGGAGACGTAGCCGGAGATCGGGCCCTCGGCGAGACGGTCGTAGGCGATGACGGGAATGTCCGCCGCCCGGGCCTCCGAGACCGACGTGGCGAGCGACTTGCCGTCCACGGCCACCAGCACGATGGCGTCGACGCCCTTGGTGATCATCGAGTCCATCTGCTCCTGCTGGATGGCCACCTCGCCCCTGGCGTTGGCGTGCTCGACCACGCATGTGTCGCACAGGGCCTCGATCCTCTTCTCGAGCAGCGGCCGGTCCTGCGCCTCCCAGCGTGCCGTGGTGGAGTCCGGCAGCAGCAGGCCGATGCGCGGCGCGGTCCCCCCGCCGGGGTCGGTGCCGCCGTCCGCCCCGCAGGCCGCCAGGGCGACGGCCGCCGAGACCGCGGTCAGGGTGGCGGCCGTGTCCCGTATGCAGGCCTTCATGGGTGCCACCTGCCGTAGACGACAAGAGGGACGATGAGTAGGTATGTCCGGTTGGTTCGTATATGCGATTCTGGTGGGTGGGTGCCCCGTTCTCAACCTGTCGGCACCTGCGGCAGGGACGGGAGGTACGTTGCGGACATGCCTCGACCGGGCCCTGACCTTGGCCGGAGCGACACAGGCGGCGGTCTACACGCCCGGGGCCGGGAACGAAGAGCTTCGGCTGGTGGACTCGGCAGGAGGTACCCCTGCCGAGCCGGCACCACCGGAGCGGCTGCCCCTGTCCGGTGACTCACCCGCGGCGCGGGCCTTCCTCACCGACCGCCCGCTGTGGCTCACCGCCGACCCCTCGCTCGGCGCGCTGCCCCTCGACGCGGAGGGCAGACGGCTCGGCTGTCTCGTCGTGACGGGGGCCTCGACGGACGGCTTCGAGGCCGACCAGCGCCGCTTCCTGGAGCGCTACGCCGACGCGGTCGCCGGCCTGCTCCAGCCCGTGACGGGACCGCCCGAGCCGTCGTCCCTGCTGGACCCCGCCCTGCGGAGTCTGCGCGTCGGTTCCTTCGTCCTGGTCCCCGACACCGGTCTGATCGAGGCCGACGGCACGCTCCTCGACCTGGTCGGCATCTCGGCGGACGACTTCGACGGCAAGGTCGACACCCTGCTGGCGCACGCCCTCCCGGAGGACATGCACGCGCTGATGTCCGTCCTGGAACCCGCCTCCCAGGCGTCCGGCCGGCGCGACCTGGAGTTCCGGGTGCGCGGCTCGACGGGCGAGATGCGCTGGCTGAGCCTGAGCTGCCGGGCCGAACCGGCCACCGCCGACCGGCCCGAGCAGGTGGTCGGCGTGGTGACCGCCACCCCGGTCCTGCGCCGCAGCCCCGACGACGTCTCCCGGATCCAGTGGCTGACCGCCGCGCTCGACGACGCCGTCACCACCCGGGACGTCGGCCGGGTGGTGGTCGCCGCCCTGCGCGAGCCGCTGGGCGCCGACCGGGTGGCCCTCGCCGCCGTCCAGGACGACCGGCTGATGGTCACCGTGCTGGACCCGCCGCAGCCCGCCGCCTGGCCGGACGTGTGGCGCTCCGAATGGCGTACGGAGTGGCCCGACACACCCGTGCGGGCGCTGCCCACCCTGCAGGCCGCGCTGAGCGACGGCCGGATGGACCTGTGGCCCGCCGGCACCGCCCTGGAACCCGGCCTGGCGGGCATCGGCCCCGGCGGGCTCGCCGTCCTGCCGCTCCCCGGCAAGGGCCGCATCGCCGGCGTGTGCCTGGTCGGCTGGCACCAGCCGCACGAGTTCGTCCCCGAGGAGCGCTCCCTGCTCACCGCCACCGCGGCCCTCGTCGGACAGGCCCTCCAGCGCGCCCACGCCCACGACGCGGAGCAGGAGCTCGCCACCATGCTCCAGCGCAGCCTGCTGCCCCGCCGGCTGCCCGAACTCCCCGGCGGGATCGCCGTCGCCCGCTATCTGCCCGCCCGGCGGGGACTCCAGGTGGGCGGCGACTGGTACGACGTCATCGCGCTCTCCGAGGACCGGGTGGCCCTGGTGATCGGCGACGTGCAGGGACACAGCGCGGGAGCCGCGACGATCATGGGCCAGATGCGCACCGCCGTCCGGGCCTACGCCATGGAGGGCCACCCGCCCGACGTGGTCGTCTCGCACGCCAACCGGCTCCTCGTCGGCATGGAGACCGACCTCTTCGCGACCTGCTGCTACGCCGAACTCGACATGGAGGAGGGCAACACCCTCTTCGTCCGCGCCGGGCACCTCGCACCGCTGGTGCGCCATCCCGACGGCGGCACCGAGGAGGTGGAGGTCGCGGGCGGGCCCCCGCTCGGCATCCTCGCCGAGGCGGAGTTCCCCATGACCTCCGTCGCGCTGGCCCCCGGCACGGTCCTCGCCCTGGTCACCGACGGCCTGGTCGAGGCCTCCGACCTGCCCCTCGACGAGGGCATGCGCCGCACCCGCACCGCGCTCGCCGCCGCCGACCCGGCGGACCCGGGGACGATGGCCGACGAACTCCTCGGCGACGCGGGCCGCCGCGAGGACGACGTGGCCCTGCTGCTCCTGCGCTACGACGGCATGACGACCCGTCCGATCCGCGCCGGGTGGATGGTGTGGCGGCTGCCCGACGCCGTCATGCACGCCCGCCGCTTCACCGCCCGCACCCTGCGCCGGTGGAAGGTCGCGGAAGCCGCCGACGCGGTGCTGCTGGTCGTCTCCGAACTCGTCACCAACGCCCTGGTGCACACCCAGGGCCCGGTCCGCCTCGACCTGGTGCTCCGCGGCGACCGGGTCCGGGTCAGCGTGAGCGACTCCTCGCCCCGCGCGCCCGCCAAGCCCGTGATCGTGGACTGGGAGTCCACCGGCGGCCGGGGACTGATGCTGGTCGAGGCGATGTCGGAGTCCTCCGGCTCGGTCCCGGTGGCCGGCGGCAAGCAGGTGTGGAGCGAGATCGTCGTACCGGACCACGAACCGGTCGCCCAGCAGCAGGCGGGCGGCCCGCCATGAGAGCGCGCGGACGGACGGTCACGGCGGCGCTCGCCGCGGTGCTCCTCGCACTGCCCGTGGCCGCCTGCGGCGAAGACAGCGGCCCGCGGTCCGACGGCTTCACCGTGGGCCTGCTCCTGCCGAGCCGCTCGGTCCCCCGCTGGGAGCACGCCGACCGGCCGATGATCCAGGCCCAGGTGAGGAAGCTGTGCCCCGCGTGCACCTTCGACTACGCCAACGCCGAGAACGACGCGACCCGGCAGCGGCAGCAGATGATCTCCATGATCACCAAGGGGGCCGAGGTCCTGATCCTCGACGCCGCCGACACCCGTGCGCTGCGCTCCTCGATCCAGGAGGCGCGCCAGGCGGGCGTCCCGGTGGTCGCCTACGACCGGCTCGCCGAGGGCCCGGTCTCCGGCTACGTCGGATTCGACGGCACGCGGGTCGGCAGACTCCAGGGCGAGGCGCTTCTGCAGGGCATGGGGAAGCAGGCCGACGGCGGGACGGTCGTGATGATGAACGGCGACCCGACCAGCCCCAACACCGCCTTGTTCCGGCGGGGGGCGCTCTCCGTCATCCAGGACCGGGTCCGGGTCGCCAGGTCGTACGAGACCCAGGACTGGAGCACGCAGGTCGCCCACGCCAACATGTCCGCCGCCGTGGCGGCGCTCGGCCCCGGCGGGATCGACGGTGTCGTGGCGGCCGACGACAACATCGCCGCGGGCGTCATCGCCGCCCTCAAGAGCGCCGGCGTCACCCCCCTGCCCCCCGTCACCGGCCAGGACGCCGACCTCGACGCCGTACGGCGCATCGTCAAGGGCGAGCAGTACATGACGGTGTACAAGCCGTTCCGCAAGGAGGCCGCCGCGGCCGCCGCCATGGCCGTCGCCCTGGGCCGCGACGAGGACATCCGCGACCACGCACCGACCACCGTCGACAGCCCCACGACCAGGGACATCCCGGCGGTCCTGCTCACCCCGCACGCGGTGACGGCCGCCGACATCGGGCGCACCCTGGTCAAGGACGGCGTGTACACCGTCGACCGGATCTGCACCCGGGAGCTGCGGGCCGCCTGCGAGCGAGCCGGGCTCACCCGGTGACGGACCCCTGGGTCCGCAGCCGCTCCGCCTGCTCCCGCGTCACCTTCTCCTCGGCTCCGCAGAAGGTGCACTGCGTCAGGTACTTCACGGAGACCGGGAACAGCGGCACGAAGAACAGCGTGAACTTGGTGACGCGCTTCCTGAGCGTGTGCGCGGAGGGGTTGCCGCAGCGGCCGCACACCAGCGTCACGATCGCCAGCTGGTACAGACAGCCCTTGGTGCCGAAGATGATCACGCCGCTGTTTCCCTCTCGGTCGGTGCCTGACTGCACGGCCCAGTCTCGTGCATGCGGCAGGCGGGTTCATGCCCTGGGCCACGCGGGGGATCCCCCGGCCGCGACTGCCGCCGCCGCCACCGGCCCGCCGCCATGTTCGTCTCGCGCCGCACACCGGCGCCTTTCGTGCTCCCCTCCGAGGAGAGGTCCATGTCCCGACTTCCACGCCTGGCGGGTGTCACCGCAGCCGCCCTCGCTCTCGGCCTGCTCACGACGGCCACCGCGGCGGCCGGCGAACCGACCGTGTCCGACCCGCGCGTCATCGCCCACTTCGACTTCGCCCAGGGGCAGACACCCGAGAACATCGCCCTCGAACCCGACGGTTCCGCCGACCTGACCTTCAGCTTCGCCCGCAAGGTCGCGAACGTCACCCGCAAGGGCACCGCGCGGATCATCGCCACCCTGCCCGCCGTGGCGAACCCCGACACCCCCAACATCGGCGCCGCCGTCGTCACCGGCATCGCCCGCGCCCACGACGGCACGCTCTACGTCAACTACTCCACCGGCACCAGGCGGACCGGCATCTGGCGCATCCCCCGCGACGGTGGCGCCCCGCGGCAGATCGCGAAGCTGCCGCCCGACGGGTTCCTCAACGGCCTCGCCCTCGACGAGCGCCGGGGTGTCCTCTACACCGCCGACTCGGTGCGGGGCACCGTCTGGCGCGTCCCGAGCCGGGGCGGCAGGCCCAAGGCCTGGGCCACGGGACCCGAACTCGAGCCGGGCACCGGCCCGGACGCGTCCGGCTTCGGCGTCAACGGCCTCCGCCTCCACCACAACGCCGTCTGGGTGTCCAACTCCGACGCCGGCACCCTCCTGCGCATCCCCGTCCGGGAGAACGGCTCCGCCGGCCCCATCAGGACCAGGGCGACCGGCCTGCCCGGCATCGACGACTTCGGCTTCGTCGAGCGGCACCGCGACACCGTCCTCGCCGCGCTGATCGCCGCCAACGAGGTCGTCCGGGTCCGCCCGGACGGCACCCACGCCGTCGTCCTGACCGGCGAGGACGGGCTGTCCAACCCGACCTCCGTGGCCGTACGCGGGCGGACCGCCTACGTGCCCAGCGCGGCGTACTTCACCCAGGAGGACCCGAACCTCCTCCTCGCCCGCGTCCACCAGCGCGCCCGCCGCTGACCGGCCGACGGCCGCTGCCCCGCCCGGAACGGGTGACCTCCCGGGCGGGGCCGCCCCGACCGGCCCGGTTCAGGCCCCGCCAAGCGCCCGTGCCACCGGGTCCAGGGCCGTCGGTGATCATGTCCTCCTGCCCGCCGGCCGTCCGGCGCCGGGCGTGATCCCGCAGCACCGACGGACGGCGGCGCCGGGGCGCCGCGGGTGGTGCGGGGCGCGGCCCGAGACCTTGTTCCGCCCCGTCGGGACGGTCGCCGGCCGACCGCCGCGCGTCTCAGTCCTCGCGCAGCCGGTCCCGTTGCAGCCGGCGGGCGAGCGTGCGCCGTACGGACGCCGAAGCGGTGGCGGGGGCCGTGGCCCGCTCGGGCAGGTCGAGTCCGCGGCTGATCGTGTCGTACGCGGCGCGGTGTCCGGCGGGCAGCTCCGCGCGGTGGACCCGCAGGTCCTCCTCGACGAGGCGGCGCAGTGCGTCGACGTTCTGGGGAGTGAAGCGCTTCCTGCCCCGGGTGACGGCCTCGACGTACCGGGTGCAGTGGGCGGAGTGGCCGAGGCACTCCGAGATCTCCTCGGCCAGGCCCCACAGGCGCCCCTCGAGCCAGGGGGCGTCCCGCTGGTCGAGGGCGAGTTCCACCGGGGGCGGCGGGTCGTCCCGGTGCTTCGTCATCTGCTTGGACACGGCCGGCTGACTCATCCCGGCGAGCCGGGCGATGGTGTCCTGGGTCCAGCCGAGGCCGGCGAACACCTGGATCATCTCGGCGCGCAGCGCGCGCATCTCCTCGCCCGCGCGGATGACCTCGTTGATGTCGGCCAGCATGCGCCCGGCCTGTTCCTCGGTCAGCGCCCCGGGGCCGCTCCCCGTGCTCTCCTCACCTGTCACAACCCGGTTATACACCCTGCTCGGGCCTCATAACCGGGTTGTACAACCAGGTTATACATGCCAGGATCCCCGGCATGCCCACCTTCTGCGCACCTGACGGAACCCGGCTCGCCTACCACGTGACCGGATCCGGAGCCCCGCTCGTCTGCGTCCCCGGCGGCCCCGCGGCCTCCGCCTACCTCGGCGACCTCGGCGGCCTGTCCGCGCACCGCGAACTGATCACGCTGGACCTCCGTGGCACCGGACGGTCCGCGATCCCCGAGGACACCGCCTCCTACCGCTGCGACCGTCTCGTCGACGACGTCGAGGCCCTGCGCGCCCACCTCCGACTGCCCCGCATCGACCTCCTCGCCCACTCCGCCGGTGCGAACGTCGTGACGCAGTACGCGGCCCGGCATCCGGAGCGCGTCGCGAGCCTCGCCCTGGTCACCCCCGGCACCCGCGCCGTCGGCATCGAGATCACCGGAGAGACGCGCCGAGAGCTGGCGCGGCTGCGGCGGCACGAGCCGTGGTTCCCGGAGGCGTACGCCGCCCTGGTGGCCGTCACCGAGGGGACCGGCCGGGACTGGGAGGCCGTGGCCCCCTTCTTCCACGGCCGCTGGGACGCCGCAGCGCGCCGGCACCACACGGACACCCGGCCGGACAACGCCGAGGCCGTGGCCCGCTTCGGGGAGGAAGGGGCCTTCACCCCGCACGCCACCCGCGCCGCGCTCGCCGCCCTCGCCGCTCCCGTCCTGCTGCTCGCCGGAGAGGTCGACCTGAACAGCCCGCCCCGCTCGGTGGCGCGGTTCGCGCGCCTGTTCCCGGACGCCTCCCTCGTCGTACAGCCGGGTGCCGGGCACTACCCCTGGCTCGACGACGCCGAGCGGTTCGTGGCGGCGGTCTCGGCGTTCCCGGAGCCTGCGGCAGGGGTCGGTGCGGCGGGTCGTCCAGGGCCTCCGTGAAGGCCGGGGGCTTGTTATGACCGCTGTCATGATGGATGCTGCCTCCGGCACCCGCCGCCGAGAGACCCGGGAGGGCACACAGTGGGCGACACCGTCGCACGGACGATGTGGGAGCGCTTCGAGCCGGTCCACGACCTGGTGTACTTCGCTCCCGAGGTGCGCCGGGCCGCCGACGGCCTCGGCCTGCGCGGTTACTGGATGGGCTACTTCGCCCTGCGCGCCGCCCCGCTCGGCCCCGCTCCCGCCTCCGTCGTCACCAGCTGCTTCTACGTCTTCCACCCCGACCGGGTGGCCCGCGCCCTGCCCGACGCCTGGACCTACGCCGACCCGGCGGACGTCCTCGCGGCCCGCGCGCAAGCCGTCGACGCCGCCATGACCGGCCTCCACGGCCCGGAAGCGGTCGCCTCCGACGAGATGGCCGAGGCGGCCGACCTGGCCTGGGAGGCCGCGCGGGCCGCGGACACGGCGGGGCGGGTGCTCGCCGCCGCCAACCAGGCCCTCGCCCGCCCGGCGCAGCCCCACGTCAGGCTCTGGCAGGCCCTGACCACCCTGCGCGAACACCGGGGCGACGGACACGTCGCCGTCCTCGTCGGCCGGGGGGTGGGGCCGGTCGAGGCCATGGCGCTGAAGTGCGCGACGGGGGAGTCGGACGACGAGTTCCAGCGGCAGACCCGTAAGTGGGACCCGGCCCACTGGGAGGCGGCCCGGGCGGGGTTGCGTGCGCGCGGATGGCTCGACGAGGACGGGCGGCTCACCAAGGAGGGGGCCGCCGCCCACCAGGAGATCGAGGCCGACACCGACGCCGCGGCCGCCGCACCGTGGACCGCCCTCGGCGCCGACGGCACCGCCCGCCTCGCCCACCTGCTCGAACCACTCGCCCGCACCGTCCTGGACTCCGGGATCATCCCCGACGCCAACCCGGTCGGTCTGACCAGCGGCACATGGGACCCGACCGCGGGGTGACCGCGGGGTGAGCGCGGGGTGAGCGCGGGGCCGGGCCGCTCGGCGGGACCGCGGGGCTCGGCTCCCGGGGCGGACGGGGCTCGGCTGCCGGAGGGGGACGCGGGGCGCCCGAGGACGTCACCCGGTGCCCCGCTTCCGGCGGGCTCCTGGAGGCGACAGCGGGGACGTCCCCTCAGTAGGCTCGCGACATGCGGATCTCCGTTTCCTCGGACATGGACGAACCCGTGGCCCGCGCCCTCGTCTCGGAGCTGCGCGGCCGCGGACACGACGTGGTGACCCACGGCGCGCTGCGCCCCGGTTCCGACCCGCAGTGGGCGGTGTGCTCGGAGGCGGCGGCGCGGGACGTGGCCGACGGCACCTCGGAGCAGGCCGTGGTGTGCTGCTGGACCGGCACGGGCGCGTCGATCGCCGCGAACAAGGTGCCCGGCGTCCGGGCCGCCCTGTGCACCGACGCCGTCACGGCCGACGGCGCCCGCCGGTGGAACGACGCCAACGTCCTCGCCCTGAGCCTGCGCCTGACCTCCGTGCCCCTGCTCAAGGAGATCCTGGACGCCTGGTTCGCGGCGGAGGCCGGCCAGGACGCCGAGGACCGGCGCAACGTCGAGCACATCCACGGGCTCGACGCGGGCCGCTCCGCCTCCTGGCGAGGCGGGCCGCAGAGCGGGGGGAGGGAGGCCTGAGGGCGGCCCGGGGAGCCCGAGGACGGCCCGGGGGAGTCCTCTTACGGACGGATCCGCTCGCCCGTATGGTCCGGTCGGCCCGGTCGGGTACCCGGCGCCGGGAGAGGGTGGGGAGGTACGGACCGGTACGCACCTCCGCGCCACCCCGATCCGGAAGGGAACCCGAGAATGTCCGTCGACCCGCAGCAGTCGTCCGCCCGGCTCACCGACGACGAGCTCAGGACACTGCACGCCCACTGGCGCGCCGCGAACTACCTGTCCGTCGGCCAGATCTACCTCATGGCCAACCCGCTGCTCACCGAGCCATTGCGCCCGGAGCACGTCAAGCCCCGGCTGCTCGGCCACTGGGGCACCTCACCGGGGCTCAACCTCGTGTACACCCACCTCAACCGGGTCGTCCGCAACCGCGACCTGAACGCCCTGTGCGTCTGGGGTCCCGGCCACGGCGGCCCGGCGGTGGTCGCCAACTCCTGGCTGGAGGGCAGTTACAGCGAGACGTACCCGGACGTGCCGCGGGACGGGGCGGGCATGGCGCGGCTGTTCCGGCAGTTCTCCTTCCCCGGCGGTGTGCCCAGCCACGTCGCGCCGGAGACGCCCGGCTCGATCCACGAGGGCGGTGAGCTCGGCTATTCGCTGGCGCACGCCTACGGCGCCGCCTTCGACAACCCGGACCTGCTGGTGGCCTGTGTGATCGGCGACGGCGAGGCGGAGACCGGGCCGCTGGCCGCCGCCTGGCACTCCGACAAGTTCCTCGACCCCGTGCACGACGGCGCGGTGCTGCCGATCCTGCACCTCAACGGCTACAAGATCGCCAACCCCACCGTGCTGGCCCGGATCCCGGAACCGGAACTCGACGAGCTGCTGCGCGGCTACGGCCACGACCCCATCCACGTCACCGGCGACGAGCCGAACGCCGTCCATCGCGCGATGGCGCAGGCCATGGACACCGCCCTGGACCGCATCGCCGCCGCGCAGCGCGCGGCCCGCCAGGACGGGGCCGGGGAACGCCCCCGCTGGCCGGTGATCGTCCTGCGCACCCCGAAGGGCTGGACCGGCCCCGCCCACGTCGACCGGCTGCCCGTCGAGGGCACCTGGCGCTCCCACCAGGTCCCGCTGTCCGCCGTCCGGGACAACCCCGACCACCTGCGCCAGCTGGAGGCGTGGCTGCGCTCCTACCGGCCCGAGGAACTCTTCGACGAGCACGGCAGCCCCCGCCTCGACGTCCTGGCCTGGATTCCCGAGGGCACCCGCCGCCTCGGCGCCACCCCGCACGCCAACGGCGGCCTGCTCCTGCGCGAACTCCCCCTGCCCGCCCTCGACTCGTACGCCGTCCCGGTCGACAAGCCCGGCACGAACCTGCACGAACCCACCCGTGTTCTGGGTGAGTTGCTGCGCGACGTCATGCGATCCAGCGCCGGGCGACGGGACTTCCGGCTCTTCGGACCCGACGAGACCGCGTCCAACCGGCTCCAGGCCGTCTTCGAAGCCAGCGGAAAGGCCTGGCAGGCGCAGACCCTCCAGGTCGACGAGGACCTCGACCGGCACGGCCGGGTGATGGAGATCCTCTCCGAGCACACCTGCCAGGGCTGGCTGGAGGGCTACCTCCTGACGGGCCGTCACGGACTGTTCTCCTGCTACGAGGCGTTCGTGCACATCGTCGACTCGATGGTCAACCAGCACGTCAAGTGGCTCCGCGTGACCCGGCGGCTGCCCTGGCGCGCGTCCATCGCCTCCCTCAACTACCTGCTCACGTCGCACGTGTGGCGCCAGGACCACAACGGCTTCTCCCACCAGGACCCCGGCTTCGTCGACCACGTCCTCAACAAGAGCCCCGAGGTCGTGCGGGTCTATCTGCCGCCGGACGCCAACACCCTGCTGTCGGTGGCGGACCACGCCCTGCGCAGCCGCGACTACGTCAATGTGATCGTGGCCGGCAAACAGCCCTGCTTCGACTGGCTGACCCTGGACCAGGCCCGCGCCCACTGCGCCCGCGGCGCCGGAATCTGGGACTGGGCCGGCACCGAGAACGGCAGCCGCGAACCCGACGTCGTGCTCGGCTGCGCCGGTGACGTCCCCACCCAGGAGGTGCTGGCCGCCGCCCAGCTGCTCCGCCGCAACCTGCCCGACCTCGCCGTCCGCGTCGTCAACGTCGTCGACATCGCCCGCCTCATGCCCAGCGAGGAACACCCGCACGGCATGAGCGACTTCGAGTACGACGGCCTGTTCACCACCGACAAGCCGGTGATCTTCGCCTACCACGGCTACCCCTGGCTGATCCACCGCCTGGCCTACCGCCGCACCGGCCACCGCAACCTGCACGTGCGCGGCTACAAGGAGATCGGCACCACGACCACCCCGTTCGACATGGTCGTCCGCAACGACCTCGACCGCTACCGCCTGGTCATGGACGTCATCGACCGCGTCCCCGGACTCGCGGTGCGGGCGGCGGCCGTACGCCAGCGGATGGAGGACGCGCGGTTGCGCCACCATGACTGGATCCGGGCCCGCGGCACCGACCTTCCCGAGGTCGCGGACTGGTCCTGGGGCGGCTGAGACCGCAGGTCACCGGTGGCCGGGCGGGGCGCACGGACGGGGGCGGACGGCGCAGGGGAAGGGGCAGGACGAGGGCGCGCGTGCGCCCTGGTACGGCGCCTCGCCCGGTGCTTACAGTGGTCGGCCAGCCCTGCGACGCGGATCCGGCGGGGCGAGCCCCACCCCCCGTGGTCACCGGCCACC
This sequence comes from Streptomyces sp. NPDC001381, assembly GCF_042895685.1. Classification (NCBI taxonomy): domain Bacteria; kingdom Bacillati; phylum Actinomycetota; class Actinomycetes; order Kitasatosporales; family Streptomycetaceae; genus Streptomyces; species Streptomyces sp. NPDC001381. Next base: position 692,358 of record NZ_JBIAWO010000005.1, read on the forward strand.
GCGACCCGGCACCGTCCGGGCCCGGTACGGCCCCGCACACCGGCGCGGCTTCCAGGGCGACGGGTGCGAGGACCACCCGCGCGACAGGCACCATCCGTGACACCGCTCGCACCGCGCACGAGGGCACCCGCGGCACGAGCGCGCGTCGACACCACTGGAGGCCGCTGTGTCCCGACCGAGCATCGCCCTGATCGCCGATCCCACGTCGCCCGAAGGCTGCCGGGAGTACCTCGCCGACGCCGTGGAACTGCTCACCGGCACCCCGCCCGTCCGTATCGACTCCCGCCACTTCGCGGCCGGCGGAACCGGCCGCGGGATCCCCGACGGAGGCCGGTTACGGCTGCGGGTCCCCGAGGAGCGGCTGGACTTCGTGCCCGACGTCGTCCTGCTCTACGAGATCCCGCCGCACCGCCGGCGGGACCTCGCCGCCTTTCAGGAACTCCTCGAGACCCACGACGTGGTGACCCTGGGCACCGGCCCGGAAGCCTGGCGGACGGCGACGGAGAAGAACCTCACCGTCGCCCGCTTCCACCGGGACGGCGTCGCCCAGATGGAGACGGTCGTCCTGTCCGGGCCCTCCGCGCGGCAGGCGTCCGAGGCGTTCGAGCGGCTCGGCGGCGACACCTGGGCCCGCCCCGTCGTCGGGACGGGCGGCAACGACACCTTCCATGTCACCACCCCGGAACTGCTGGAGCAGGCCACCGCCTACTACGCCGAGCACGGCACCGACTGGATGCTCTCGCGCGACGCGGGCAACATCACCGCCGACGGCCGGCGCCACCAGTTCCGCGTCTTCGTCCTCGGCGGCCGGGTCGTGCACGCCCGCGAGCACCTCCAGCCCGAACCGGACACCCCCTGCAACACCTGCCGGGGCGCCACCGCCGTGCACATCGACCCGCCCGACCTCCCGGCCCGCCTCGGCGAACTCGCCGTCGCCGCCACCGCCTCGGTCGGGCTGCCCTTCGCCGGAGTCGACCTGGCCGTCGAGAACGGCGGGGTCGTCTTCGAGGTCAACGTCCAGCCCGCCTTCGTCGACGGACGGGTGGAGGTGGAGAAGGTGGCCGTGCCGTACGTCCAGGCCCACCTGGACGCGTTCGAACTGGCCCGTGGCGGCCGGTCCCGGGGGCTCACAGCCTCAGCGTGAACCAGGTGGTCTTGCCCTCGTCCGTCGGCCGCACTCCCCACCCGGCGGCGAGGGCCCGGACCAGGATCAGGCCCCGGCCCGACTCCTCCTCCTCGGTCGCCATGCGCGGCTGGGGCAGATGCGGGCTGCGGTCGCTGACCTCGACGGTGAGATCGGTGACCGTGCGGTGCAGATGCAGTCCGATCGGGCCGTGGGCGTGCAGGACGGCGTTGGTGAGCGTCTCCGACAGCAGCAGCAGGGCGTCGTCGGCCCGTGACATGCAGTTCCACGAGGTCAGCGCCTTGTGCAGGAACGCCCGCCCCTCAGGCACGGAGGCGGGTTCGGCCGGCAGGTCCACGGTGACGGCGGCCAGCGGACCCGCCGGAAGCTGCGCGAACAGCAGGGTCACGTCGTCGTTGTGGCCGTCGGCGTCCGGCAGCAGACCGGCCAGCACCTGGTCGGCGGCGTCCTCCAGGAGCGGTGTTCCGCCGAACATCTCCTCCAGCAGGACGGTGAGTTCACCGATCCGCAGCTCGATGTCGCTGCCGGGCGTCTCGACCAGCCCGTCCGTGTAGAGCACCAGGGTGGCGCCCGGCGGTATCTCCGTACTGGACTGCTCGTACAGGACGTCTCCCACCCCGAGCGGCGCGTTGACCGGGCAGGGCAGAGCGGTGATGCTGTCGCCCGTCCCGGCGACCAGCACCGGCAGATGGCCCGCCGAGCAGACGGTGACCGTGCCCGTGTCCGGGGCGATCACCAGATAGCAGCAGGTGACGAGCTGGTCGGGCACGTCGAGGTCGGCGACGCAGGTGTCCAGCGCCTGCATCAGCTGGCGCGGCTGCATCCCGGTCTTCGCCAGGGCGTGCGCGGCCGAACGCAACTGGCCCATCACGGCGGCCGCTTCGAGCCCGCGGCCCATCACGTCACCGATCAGCACGCCCACCCGGTCGGCGCCCAGCGGGATCAGGTCGAACCAGTCGCCGCCCACGCCGGCGCCCTGGGTGGCGGGCCGGTAGCGGCTGGCCGTGGCCAGGCCCGGCAGGGCGGGCGGAGTGCCCATCAGGCTGCGCTGCAGGGTCAGCGCGATGTGCCGCTGCTGCTCGTACAGCGCGGTGAGTTCGGCCTCGGCGCGCTTGCGGTCGCTGATGTCCCGCACGATCGCGCACGCCCCGACCACCGTGCCGTGCGTGTCCCGGGTCGGCCACAGCGTGACGTCCACGTCCAGCAGCGCCCCCGTGCTGGTCAGCCGCAGGGTCTCGAAGTGCTCCACCTTCTCGCCGTGCCGCAGCCGCTTGAGCAACGCCTTGACCTCGCCCCGCAGTTCCGGCGGCGCCAGCACCGACACGTGCCGGCCGATCACCTCCTCGGCCGTGTAGCCGTACAGCCGCTGCGCGGCCGCGTTCCAGTAGGTGATGTAGCCGTCCAGGGTCTTGGCGAGAATCGCGTCCTGCGACGACTCCACCAGCGCGGCGAGTTCGTTGATCCGGGCCTCCGCCGCCTTGCGGTCGCTGACGTCCCGCACGGCCGCCGACACGAGCAGCCCGTCCGCCGTCTCCAGCGGGCTCAGACTGATCTCGACGGGGAACTCCGTGCCGTCCTTGCGCAGCCCGTGCAGTTCCAGCCCGGCGCCCATCGGCCGCACCTGCCGGTTGGCCGTGTAGCCGCCCCGGTGCCCGGTGTGCTGGTCGCGGAAGCGGTCCGGGATGAGCAACTCGACCGGGTTGCCCAGGAGTTCCTCGCGGCCATAGCCGAACAGCGCCTCCGTCTGGGCGTTGACCAGCCGGATGGCGCCCGTGTCGTCGACGATGACCATGGCGTCCGGAGCCGCCTCCAGCAGGCCCCGGAACCTCTCCTCGGCCCCGCTAGGGGCACCGTCAGGTGCCGGTATCGGTGCGTCACAGCCGCACCGTTTCTGCTGAGCCGAGTCTGGGCGCCGCACGGCTCCAGCCTGCATCACGTCGGCCATCTTCCACCTCACCCTGCGCGACGGTTCAGGCCACTACAGCGCCTTTCGGCCGCCTTCGCTCCACGAAGTCGTTTACTGTCCGTTCACTGTCCGAACGTGAACGCGGGGTCACGAGATGGCCACCTGATCCGGAGCGCACTTCTGCGCGTGGCCCGGGACGCGCCGTACGCTCGTCCCCGTGTCCTCGCCGCACCCGCCCGCATCCGGACCCGGTCCCGGTGCCGTCGCCGCCCGGCTCACCGGGGCGTCCGTCCGTCGCACGCGTCCGCTGTCCGGGACGCTCTGGGAGGCCGAGCTCGACGACGGACGGGCGGTGATCGTCAAGAGGGGCCACGAGCGGGACGCGGTGAGGGCCGAGGCCGCGGGGCTGCGCTGGCTGGCCGCGGCGGGCGCGGTGCGGGTGCCGCTCGTGCACGGGTGGGACGGGCGGTGGCTGGTGACCGAGCGGGTGCCGGCCGGAGCGCCCAGCGCCGGGGCCGCCGTACGGTTCGGCCGTGACCTCGCCGCGCTGCACGCCGCCGGCGCCCCCGCGTTCGGCGCGCCGCCGCCGGAGGGACCCGTGGACGCGTACATCGGGCTCGCCCCGATGCGCAACGCCGTCGGCGAGGACTGGCCGCGCTGGTACGCCGAGCAGCGGGTGCTGCCCTACCTCAGGTCGGCGGTCGACGCCGGGACGGTGCGCCCCGCCGAGGCGGCCGTCGTGGAGCGGGTGTGCGCCCGGCTGCCTTGGCTGGCCGGACCGGCCGAGCCGCCCGCCCGGCTGCACGGTGATCTATGGAACGGCAACGTGCTCTGGGGGACGGACGGGCAGGCCCGCGTCATCGACCCGGCCGCGCACGGCGGGCACCGCGAGACCGACCTCGCGATGCTGGCCCTGTTCGGCTGCCCCTGTCTGGAGCAGGTGATCGAGGGGTACGAGCAGGTCGCGCCGCTCGCCGACGGGTGGGCCGCACGCGTGGGCGTGCACCAGCTCTTCCCTCTGCTGGTGCACGCCGTGCTGTTCGGGAGGCCGTACGCCGAGCAGGCGCTGGCGGTGGCCCGGACGGTCTCGTAGCCGTGCCTTCCCGGGACAGGCCCCGTCAGTGGGCGCCCAGACCGCCGCCGCCGAAGGAACCGCTGCTGCCCTTGCTCCAGCGCGACCGTGTCTTGTCCGCGCTCGGACGGGTCTGCATGTTGGTCAGCTCGTAGGGGGTGAGGGGGCGCTCGCCCTTGGCGGTCCGGGGTACCTCCTCGGGCTCACGGTTCTCACGGATCTCGTGCACCGGGCCGCCCGGCGGCAGGTGCGGCTGCTCGTCGGGGCGCGGCCTCGGCGGCTCGCGCAGCTTGACCCGGGCGCCCAGCCAGAAGCTGCCGGCCAGCAGCGCCACGACGACGACGGCGACCAGGAACAGCACGAGGCTGAGCAGGCCGCTCGCGGCGGCCAGCTGCTCGCTTGCGGTATTCATATCGGCTGAATACCCCAGAAAACGGGCGCAAACCGCGCGACGGCCCTCCTCACTCCGCGTCCGCGAGCCGGCACGCAGGGCGTCCGGGCGGCAGATCGCCCGCCCGCCTCCGCGTTTAGGGGCGGGCCGTCCCGGCTACCCGCGAGGCGTGACTTCGACGACTTCCCAACAGGACCTCTTCCGGTTCCTGGAGGACCGTTTCGCCTGCGCACAGGAGTGCACCGAGTGTGCGCGTGCCTGCGCGCTGCGCGCGAGCCTCGTGGATCCGGACGGGACGGAACAGCAGGAACTGGTGCGCCGCAAGGGCATCATGTGCGCGGAGGTGTGCGACGCGACCTGCCGGGTGCTCTCCGAGGACAACCGCATGGACGAGGCCGGCATCCGCGTCCAGCTGGAGTGGTGCCGGACCGTGTGCCTGGAGAGCGCGCACGTCTTCGACAAGGCGGGCGCGGAGGAGACGGCGGAGGCGTGCCGCGCGTGCGCCCGGGCCTGCACGGACTTCATGGCGACCCTGGTCTGAGCTCGCCCTCCCGCACCCTCTTCCCTCCCCGGCATTCCCAATTTCTGCAACACGTTCTACGGTGTGCGCCGTCAGGAGACCGGCCTTGGGAAGCCAGGAGGCGCCGTGCACCTCGACCACACGCCCGAGCAGCAGCGACTGCGCACCGAACTGCGCTCCTACTTCGCCGAGCTGGTACCGGACAACGCCTACGCCCGGCACGCCGACCCGGTCGGCGCGAAACGCTTCTACCGCGCGACCATCCGCCGCCTCGGCGCCGACGGCTGGCTCGGCGTCGGCTGGCCCGAGGAGTACGGCGGGCGCGGCCTGACCCCGATCGAGCAGTTCGTCTTCTTCGACGAGGCCGCCCAGGCGGGCGTGCCGCTGCCCCTGATGGCCCTGAACACCGTCGGTCCGACGATCATGCGCTACGGCACGGACGAGCAGAAGGCGTACTTCCTGCCGAAGATCCTCTCCGGTGAGATCGACTTCGCCATCGGCTACAGCGAACCCGACGCGGGCACCGACCTCGCCGCCCTCAGGACGCGCGCCGTCCGCGAAGGCGACGAGTACGTCGTCAACGGCCAGAAGATCTGGACGACCAACGGCGACACCGCCGACTGGGTGTGGCTCGCCGTGCGCACCGACCCCGAGGCCCCGCCGCACAAGGGCATCACCATGCTCCTCGTGCCGACCACCGACCCCGGCTACTCCTGCACGGTCATCCGCACCCTCGCCTCGCACGACACCACCGCCAGCTACTACGAGAACGTCCGCGTCCCCGTCTCCCGGCGGGTCGGCGCCGAGAACCAGGGCTGGCGGCTCATCACCAACCAGCTCAACCACGAACGCGTGACCCTGGCCGCGCACGGCACCATGGCGATCCGTGCCCTGCACGACGTCCAGCGCTGGGCCACCGAGACCAAGCTCGCCGACGGCCGCCGCGTCGTCGACCTCCCCTGGGTCCGCCGGCTGCTCGCCCGGACCCACGTCCGGCTCGACGCCCTCAAGCTGCTCAACTGGCAGATGGTGGGCGCCCTCCAGAACGGCACCCTCACCCCCCAGGACGCCTCCGCCGTCAAGGTCTACGGCTCCGAGGCCCGCCGGGACGCCTACGCCTGGCTCCTGGAGATCGTCGCGGCCCCGGGCGCACTCCAGGAGGGCTCGGCGGGAGCCGTGCTGCGCGGCGAACTCGAACGCGGCTACCGCTCCGCCGTGATCTTCACCTTCGGCGGCGGCAACAACGAGATCCAGCGGGAGATCATCTCCTGGATAGGGCTGGGGATGCCCCGGGTGCGGCGTTAGCCTGCCGACATGACCGCTGACCCGGGGCTGTTCGGTCCGTCGTCCGTCGCCTGGCAACTCCACGGCGACCCCATGATGTGGGTCGCGGGCGTCCGCGCCCTCTACCTCCAGGCCCTCCACCCCCGCGCCGTACGCGGAGTCATGGAGAACTCCGACTTCCGGCGCGACGCCTGGGGCCGCCTCATGCGCACGGCGGGCTTCGTCGGCACCACGACCTACGACACGAGCGAGGCCGCCGAGAAGGCCGGCGCGCGCGTGCGCAGGATCCACCGGATGCTCTCGGCGACCGACCCGGAGACGGGGGAGCGGTACCCGGTGGACGATCCGGAGCTGCTCCTGTGGGTGCACTGCGCCGAGATCGACTCCTACCTGCACGTCCTACGCCGCTCCGGCTACCCCCTCACCGACGCCGCCGCGGACCGCTACCTCGCCGAACACCGGGTCAGCGCCCGGCTGGTGGGCCTCGACCCGGACGCCGTACCCGCCGACCGGGCGGAGATGGACGCCTACTTCGAGAAGATGCGGCCCCGACTCGCCGTCGGAGCCGACGCGCGCGCGGTGGACGACTTCCTGCTCCGCCCGCCGACGCACCCCCTGCTCGTCCCGGCGCGCGCCCTGCTGTGGCGGCGCGTGGCGCACCTGGCGTACGCCTCCCTGCCGCCCCACGCCCACGAGCTGTACGGCAGACCCGCGCCCCGACCGGCCACCGTCACCCGGCAGTTGCGCGTCACGGGCGCCCTGCTGCGCCGCGTCCCCGCACGTCTGCGCTGGCGGCTCCCGCCCCAGCACATCCTGCGGGCCATGGCACGACTCGGCCCGGACACCCGTCCCGCGCCGGACAAGGTCCCGCTGTAGACCGCCGTCCCCCCCCCGGTCGGCCGTCGTGACGTCGCCGTGGGCCCGGGCCGGCGCGGTACCCGCCGGGGGCGTCGGCCCGGCGGCCCGGCCGGGTACCGCGCCGGGTGGCCGCCACCCGTGAACGGCCCCAGGGCCCCGACCACCCGGGCACCCTCGCCGTCCGGCGCGAGGAGACCCCCGCCGGGAACAGCCCGGCCGGGGCCCGGAGACGGAGGCGCTCCACCGACGAGCCGCGCCGCTGCGGAGGTGCCCGACGGCGGGCGAGGCACGGCGGGCGGGGCGGGCAGCGGGTGGGGTCGAAGGCAGATGAGGCCCACGGCGGGCGAGGCGGATGGCGGGTGGGGTGGACGGCGGGTGGGGCCGACGGCGGACGGGGCGGACGGCGGGCGGGCCCACAGCGGGTGGGGTCGAAGGCAGATGAGGCCGACGGCGGGCGAGGTGGACGGCGGGCGGGGCGGGCAGCGGGTGGGGTCGAAGGCAAGTGAGGCCGAGGCGGACGGGGTGGACGGCGGGTGAGGCTCACGGCGGGCCGGGCCGCCGGCGGGCGGGGCCTGAGCCGGTCAGTTCCAGCCGAGTTCCGTGTACGGACGCCCGGCGCGGATGCCCTCGATCGCCGCCCGGGCGTACCCGACCATCGGCTCCGGCAGCGCGTCCAGCGGCCACCAGTCCCAGCCCAGGCACTTGTCCGGCTCCAGCAGGCGGGGCTCGCCCCGCCAGCGGCGGGCCCGGAAGACGAACTGCACACGGGGACGTCTGCCGGGCCCGTTGTCGACGTGGACCGTGTGGGCGAGTTCCACGTCGGCCGCGTCGATCTCCAGTCCGGCCTCCTCCCGGGCCTCCCTGATCAGACAGGCGACGGCGGACTCCTGCTCGCAGTGACCGGCCAGGAAGTGGTGGGTCATCGGCGCGAAGGGCACGTCGGGGTGCCGCAGCCCGAGCAGGATCCTGCCGTCCCGCTCCAGGTAGAGGTGGACGCCGACGAGGTGCGGGACGGTCCGCCGGACGGGCACGGTTCCGTCGCCCCGGTGCAGGGCGAGCACCTCGGCCGCCCACGGCGCCATCGTCAGCTGCGCGGTGGTCGCCGCGTCGAAGAAGGCGAACATGATGCCCTCGGTGACCGGCAGCCGGGAGGGATCGCCGTCCCAACGGCCGAGGAACACCGTGGTGTCGGCGATGACCGTGAACCGGGTCAGTCCCTCGATCACCAGCCCCGTCTCCTCCAGCAGCTCCCGCGCGATCCCCTCCTCCGGCGACTCGTCGCCCTCCCGCGCGCCGCCGGGCAGCGACCACGCGCCCGGGTCCCAGATCGGCTTGTGCGCGTCCCGCAGATGCAGCAGGTACCGCCCCCGCCTGTCGACCAGCAGTGCCGCCGTATGACTCGGCTCGGCCTCCATGAGCTCCCCCTCGTGTCCCACCGGGCGTGGATCGTGTTACGAAGAACCATGCCTGCTCACGAGGGACACCACACCTACGACGCCGTAGTCGTCGGCGGCGGACACAACGGACTGGTCGCCGCCGCCTACCTGGCCCGGGCCGGACGGTCCGTGCTGGTCCTGGAACGGCTCGACCACACCGGCGGCGCCGCCGTCTCCACCCGCCCCTTCGCGGGCGTCGACGCCCGGCTGTCGCGCTACTCCTACCTGGTCAGCCTGCTCCCGCGGAAGATCGTGCGGGACCTCGGCCTGCGCTTCCGCGTCCAGGGCCGCACGATCTCGTCGTACACGCCGGCCGAGCGCGGCGGACGGCCGACGGGACTCCTCGTGGGCGGAGGGGAGGAGCGCACCCGGGAGGCGTTCGCGCGGCTCACCGGCGGAGAGCGCGAGTACGCGGCCTGGCAGCGCTTCTACGGCATGACCGGACGCGTCGCCGAGCGGGTCTTCCCCACGCTCACCGAACCCCTGCCCACCCGGGACGAGCTGCGCCGCCGCGTCGACGACGAGGAGGCCTGGCGCGCCCTGTTCGAGGAGCCGATCGGGGTCGCGGTGGAGGAGAACTTCACGGACGACCTCGTACGGGGCGTGGTGCTCACCGACGCGCTCATCGGCACCTTCGCCGACGCCCACGACGCCTCCCTCAGGCAGAACCGCTGCTTCCTCTACCACGTGATCGGCGGCGGCACCGGCGCCTGGGACGTGCCCGTCGGCGGCATGGGTGCCCTGACCGACGCGCTGGCCACCGCCGCGAGGGACGCGGGCGCCGTCATCGCCACCGGCCACGAGGCCGTGCGGATCGCCACGGACGGCCGCACCGCCGAGGTCACCTACCGCACCGCCGACGGCGAGGGCGTCGCCACCGCCCGGCACGTCCTGGTGGGAGCCTCCCCGCAGGCGCTCGCCGCGCTCACCGGCGACGAGCCGCCCGCCCCCGCCGAAGGCGCCCAGCTCAAGGTGAACATGCTGCTCAAGCGGCTGCCGAGGCTGCGGGACCGCTCCGTCGACCCGCGCGAGGCGTTCGCCGGCACCTTCCACATCGCCGAGGGCTACGAGCAACTCGCCACCGCCCACGCCCAGGCCGCCGCCGGTGAGCTGCCCGCCGCCCCGCCGTCCGAGATCTACTGCCACTCCCTGACCGACCCGACCATCCTCGGCCCGGAGCTCGTCGAGCGGGGCTACCAGACGCTGACCCTGTTCGGTCTGCACACGCCCGCCCGGCTCTTCGCACGGGACAACGACTCCGTGCGCGAGGAACTGCTCAAGGCCACCCTCGCCCAGCTCGACGCCCATCTCGCCGAACCCCTCGCCGACTGCCTGGCCACCGACGCCGACGGCCGCCCCTGCATCGAGGCGAGGACCCCGCTCGACCTGGAGCGGGACCTGGGCCTGCCCGGCGGCAACATCTTCCACCGCGAGCTGTCCTGGCCGTACGCCCAGGAGGGCACCGGCCGCTGGGGCGTGGAGACCGCTCACGCGAACGTGCTGCTGTGCGGGGCGGGCGCGGTGCGCGGGGGAGGGGTGAGCGGGGTGCCGGGGCACAACGCGGCGATGGCCGTGCTGGAGTCACCGGCGGACTAGGGCGCGGGAGCGGCGGATCCCAGAAATCTGACGGAGTATCAGAAAGGGCCTTCCGTCGTCGCACCGGCTGCGGCATCCTGCGCCCATGCAGACGGAGCTGAGCAATCAACTGGGAGTCGAGCACGCCGTCTTCGGCTTCACGCCGTTCCCCGCCGTCGCCGCGGCCATCAGCCGCGCGGGCGGCTTCGGCGTGCTCGGCGCGGTCCGCTACACCGCCCCCGACGACCTCAAGCGCGACCTCGACTGGATCGAGGCGCACGTCGACGGACGGCCGTACGGGCTGGACGTCGTGATGCCCGCGAAGAAGGTGGAGGCAGCGGGAGATCGCACACTGACCGAGGCCGACGTCGAGGCGATGATCCCCGAGAGCCACCGGCAGTTCGTGCGGGACACCCTCGCCAAGTACGGGGTGCCCGGACTGGCCGAGGGCGAGGCGTCCGGCTGGCGCATCACCGGCTGGATGGAGCAGGTCGCCCGCAGCCAGCTCGACGTCGCCTTCGACTATCCGATCCGGCTGCTCGCCAACGCCCTCGGATCCCCGCCCGCCGACGTCGTCGCCCGCGCCCACGAGCGGGACGTGCTGGTCGCCGCGCTCGCCGGGAGCGCCCGGCACGCCCGCAAGCACCAGGAGGCGGGCATCGACATCGTGGTGGCGCAGGGCTACGAGGCCGGCGGGCACACCGGGGAGATCGCGTCGATGGTGCTCACCCCGGAGATCGTGGACGCCGTCGACCCCCTCCCCGTGCTCGCCGCCGGCGGCATCGGCAGCGGACGGCAGATCGCCGCCGCCCTGGCGCTCGGCGCCCAGGGGGTGTGGCTCGGCTCGCTCTGGCTGACCACCGCCGAGGCCGACCTGCACTCACCCGCCCTCACGGCCAAACTCCTCGCGGCCGGTTCCGGCGACACGGTCCGCTCCCGCGCCCTCACGGGGAAACCCGCACGTCAGCTCCGTACCGAATGGACCGACGCCTGGGACGACCCGAACGGGCCCGGCACCCTCCCCATGCCGCTCCAGGGCCTGCTGGTCGCCGAGGCCGTCTCCCGGATCCAGAAGTACGAGGTCGACCCGCTGCTCGGCACCCCGGTCGGCCAGATCGTCGGCCGGATGAACGAGGTCCGCGGCGTCCAGGCGGTCTTCGACGACCTCACCCGCGGCTTCGAGCGGGCCGTGGACCGCGTCAACCGCATCGCTGGAAGGAGCGGCCGGTGACGAGCACGAGCACACCCCCCGCGGGCTTCTGGGCCCAGGCCACCGCCGACCCCGGCCGTACGGTCCTGATCGCGCCGGACGGCGAGGAGTGGACCGCCGGACGCCTGCACGCCGCCGTCAACCGGCTCGTGCACGGACTGCGCGCGGCCGGCATGGAACGCGGCGACGCCTTCGCGGTCGTCCTGCCCAACTCGGCCGAGTTCTTCACCGCCTACCTGGCGGCCACCCAGGCCGGCTTCTACCTCGTGCCCGTCAACCACCACCTCGTCGGGCCCGAGATCGCGTGGATCGTCTCCGACTCCGGCGCCAAGGTGCTGCTCGCGCACGAGCGTTACGGCGAGCAGGCTTCCCGCGCGGCCGACGAGGCCGGTCTCCCCGCCACCCACCGGTACGCGGTCGGCGAGATCGCCGGCTTCCGCCCGTACGCCCAACTGCTCGACGGGCAGCCGGAGTCGGCGCCGGCCGACCGCACCCTCGGCTGGGTCATGAACTACACCTCCGGTACGACGGGCCGTCCCCGCGGCATCCGGCGACCCCTGCCCGGCAAGCCGCCCGAGGAGGCCTACCTGGGCGGATTCCTCGGCATCTTCGGCATCCGGCCCTTCGACGACAACGTCCACCTGGTCTGCTCACCGCTCTACCACACGGCGGTCCTCCAGTTCGCGGGCGCGTCGCTGCACATCGGGCACCGGCTGGTCGTGATGGACAAGTGGACGCCCGAGGAGATGCTCCGCCTCATCGACGCCCACCACTGCACGCACACCCACATGGTCCCGACCCAGTTCCACCGCCTGCTGGCCCTCCCGGACGACGTCAGACGGTCCTACGACGTCTCGTCCATGCGGCACGCCATCCACGGCGCTGCTCCCTGCCCCGACCATGTGAAACGGGCGATGATCGACTGGTGGGGCGACTGCGTGGAGGAGTACTACGCGGCGAGTGAGGGCGGCGGCGCCTTCGCCACGGCGGAGGACTGGCTGAAGAAGCCCGGCACCGTCGGAAAAGCCTGGCCCATCAGCGAACTGGCGGTCTTCGACGACGACGGCAACCGGCTCCCGCCCGGCCGGCTCGGCACCGTCTACATGAAGATGACGACCGGCGGCTTCGCCTACCACAAGGACGAGGCGAAGACGCGGAAGAACCGCATCGGCGACTTCTTCACCGTCGGCGACCTGGGTGTCCTCGACGAGGACGGCTATCTGTTCCTCCGTGACCGCAAGATCGACCTGATCATCTCGGGCGGCGTCAACATCTACCCCGCCGAGATCGAGTCCGCCCTGCTCGCCCACCCGGCCGTCGCCGACGCCGCCGCCTTCGGCATCCCGCACGACGACTGGGGCGAGGAGGTCAAGGCGGTCGTCGAACCGGCGCCCGGCCACGCCCCCGGCCCGGATCTCGCCGCCGCCCTCCTCGCGCACTGCGCCGACCACCTCGCCGGCTACAAGCGCCCCAAGTCCGTCGACTTCATCACCGAGATGCCCCGCGACCCCAACGGCAAGCTGTACAAGCGGCGGCTGCGTGAGCCGTACTGGGAGGGCCGCACGCGACCGGTGTGACAGGACGGCCGCGACTCGGGCAGGCGTGCGGAGATCACCGGGGATCTCACCGACGTCCTGCCCGTCAGCCGGGTGCCGGTGAGGTGCCTCCGCCCGCGGCTGGTGGCGGCGCGGGGTTGCCGACGGTCGGCCCGTGGAAGTCCCGGCCCTGGTCGACCTGCCCGTTGACGGTGCTGATCTCGTCGACTTGACCTGCCCGGGCGGCCGCCCGAGGATCATGTGCCATGACGCCCGGACACGGCAGCACGGTCGACGGGGTGCTGCGGCGCAGCGCCCGCCGCACCCCGGCCCGCCTCGCGGTCGAGTACCGCGACCGCACCTGGACCTACGAGGAACTCGACGACGCCGTCTCCCGCGCGGCGAGCGTCCTGCTCGGGGAAGGTCTCGCCCCGGGTGACCGGGTCGGCGCCTACGGCCACAACTCCGACGCCTATCTCGTCGCCTTCCTTGCCTGCGCCCGCGCGGGGCTCGTGCACGTCCCCGTGAACCAGAACCTCACCGGCGACGACCTCGCCTACATCGTCGAGCAGTCGGGCAGCGCCCTCGTCCTGGCCGATCCGGATCTCGCGGGCCGCCTCCCGGACGGCGTACGGACGGTGCCGCTGCGCGACGCCGACGACTCGCTCCTCGCCCGGCTGGCCGGAACCGAGCCGTACGACGGCCCCGAACCGCGCACCGAGGACCTGGTCCAGCTGTTGTACACGTCCGGTACGACGGCCCTGCCCAAGGGCGCGATGATGACCCACCGGGCGCTGGTGCACGAGTACCTCAGCGCGATCGCCGCCCTCGACCTGAGCGCCGGCGACCGCCCCGCGCACTCCCTCCCGCTGTACCACTCGGCGCAGATGCACGTGTTCCTGCTGCCCTACCTCGCGGTCGGCGCCACGAACCTCATCCTGGACGCTCCGGACGGGGACCGGCTCCTCGACCTGATCGAGACCGGCCGGGTCGACAGCCTGTTCGCCCCGCCCACCGTCTGGATCGGCCTGGCGGGCCGCCCCGACTTCGCCACCCGCGACCTGAGCGGCCTGCGCAAGGCGTACTACGGGGCCTCGATCATGCCGGTGCCCGTCCTGGAGCGCCTGCGGGAACGCCTTCCGAAGCTCGGCTTCTACAACTGCTTCGGGCAGAGCGAGATCGGACCGCTCGCCACCGTCCTCGCCCCGGACGAGCACAAGGGCCGTATGGACTCGTGCGGGCGCACGGTCCTGTTCGTCGACGCCCGGGTCGTGGACGAGGAGGGACAGGACGTCCCCGACGGCACGCCCGGGGAGATCGTCTACCGCTCACCGCAGTTGTGCGAGGGGTACTGGGACAAGCCGGAGGAGACCGCCGAGGCGTTCCGGGACGGCTGGTTCCACTCCGGGGACCTCGCCGTCCGCGACGCCCACGGCTACTTCACGATCGTCGACCGGGTGAAGGACGTCATCAACTCCGGGGGCGTCGTCATCGCCTCACGCCAGGTCGAGGACGCCCTCTACACCCACGAGGCCGTCGCCGAGGCCGCGGTGATCGGGCTGCCCGACGAGAAGTGGATCGAGGCGGTCACCGCCGTGGTCGTCCCGCGCGTGGAGGTCACGGAGGACGAACTCATCGCCCACGCACGGGAGAAGCTCGCCCCCTTCAAGGCCCCGAAGCGGGTGCTGTTCGTGGACGAGCTGCCGCGCAACGCCAGCGGCAAGATCCTCAAGCGGGAGTTGCGGGACCGGTTCGGCTCATGACTCCTTCGGGCGTTCGTCCACGATCCGCCTGATCTTCCCCACCGACCGCTCCAGTGACTCCGGTTCGACGATCTCGACGGACACCGACACCCCGATGCCGTCCTTCACGGCCGCCGCGATGGAGCGCGCGGCCGTGTCGCGGTCCTCGGGCGTGGCACCGGGGCGGGCCTCGGCCCGGACCGTGAGGGCGTCGAGACGGCCCTCGCGGGTCAGCCGGAGCTGGAAGTGGGGCGCGACGCCCGGTGTGCGCAGCACGATCTCCTCGATCTGCGTCGGGAAGAGGTTCACCCCGCGCAGGATGACCATGTCGTCGGTGCGGCCGGTCACCTTCTCCATCCGGCGGAACGCGCGCGCCGTCCCGGGCAGCAGCCGGGTCAGGTCCCGGGTCCGGTAGCGGACCACCGGCATGGCCTCCTTGGTGAGGGAGGTGAAGACCAGTTCGCCCTCCTCGCCCTCCGGCAGCACCTCACCCGTGATCGGGTCGACCACCTCGGGGAAGAAGTGGTCCTCCCAGATGTGCAGCCCGTCCTTCGTCTCCACGCACTCCTGGGCCACGCCCGGGCCGATCACCTCCGACAGCCCGTATATGTCGACCGCGTCGATGGCGAACCGTTCCTCGATCTCCTGACGCATCCGCTCCGTCCACGGCTCGGCGCCGAAGATCCCGACCCGCAGGGACGTGGTACGCGGATCGACGCCCTGCCGTTCGAACTCGTCCAGCAGGGTCAGCATGTAGGACGGAGTCACCATGATGATCCGGGGCTCCAGGTCCTGGATCAGCTGCACCTGACGGGACGTCATGCCGCCGGACGCGGGGATCACGGTACAGCCGAGGCGTTCGGCGCCGTAGTGCGCGCCCAGGCCGCCGGTGAACAGACCGTATCCGTACGCCACATGGACCGTGTCGCCCGGGCGGCCGCCGGCCGCGCGGATCGAACGGGCCACCATGTCCGACCAGACGCCCAGGTCGCCGTCCGTGTAGCCGACGACCGTCGGGCGGCCCGTGGTGCCGCTGGAGGCGTGGATACGGCGGATGCGCTCGCGGGGGACGGCGAACATCCCGTACGGGTACTGCGCGCGCAGGTCCGCCTTGGCGGTGAACGGGAAACGGGCCAGATCGGCGAGGGTGCGGCAGTCGTCGGGGTGGACGCCCGCCTTGTCGAAGGACTCCCGGTAGAAGGGCACCCGGGCGTACGCGTGCCGGAGTGTGGCCCGCAGCCGCTCCAGCTGCAACGCCCGCAGGGCGGCCGTGTCGAGGCGCTCGCCCTCGTCCAGCAGGTCCCTCGTGTCCGTCATGCGGCTGCTCCCTCGTCAAACCGTACCAATCCGGGCGACCGATCATTCGGTCGAGCTGCTCTGGATCAGTAATCCAGGCCGACGGGCGGCAGGCAAGAGGGCGGCGCGGATTTCCGTTGCGGACCGGCGGGCCGGGAACCGAGGATCGGGGCATGCCGATCTTCACCGCGCCGGACGGAACCGAGCTCGCCTATCACGTGCGGGGCGAGGGCGAGCCCCTCCTCGTCCTGCCCGGCGGGCCCATGCGGGCCTCCGCCTACCTCGGCGACCTGGGCGGGCTCACCGCGCACCGCCGGCTGATCCTGCTCGACCTGCGCGGCACCGGCGACTCCGCGCCGCCTGCGGACCCCGCGACCTACCGCTGCGACCGCCAGGTGGACGACGTCGAGGCGCTGCGCCTCCATCTCGGCGCGGAGCGGATCGACGTGCTCGCGCACTCGGCAGGGGGCAGCCTGGCCCTGCTGTACGCGGCGCGCCATCCCGGCCGGGTGGCCCGGCTCGCCCTGATCACCGTCAACCCGTGGGCGCTGGGGAGGCCGGCCACGGCCGAGGAACGGCTGGCGGCGGCGCGGCTGCGCACGGGCGAGCCGTGGTTCGCCACGGCCTTCGCGGCGTTCGAGGCCTGGCTGGCGGGCGCGGAGGACCCGGACCGGCCGGCCTTCGCCGGCTTCTTCCACGGCCGCTGGGACGACGCCGCCCGCGCCCACGAAGCCGCCACGGACGAGCAGACCAACGTCGAGGCGGAGGACCGCTTCCTGGACCCGGCCGCCTTCGACCCGCCGGCCCTGCGCGACGCCCTCGCGGAGCTGGCCGCCCCGGTCCTGGTGCTCGCCGGAGAGCTGGACGGAGGTCCCCGCCCCGAGCGCGCCCGCCTCCTGGCCGACGCCTTCCCCCACGGCGAACTCGCCGTGCAGCCCGGCGCCGGACACTATCCGTGGCTGGACGACCCGGAGTGGTTCGTCGCCCGCACCCGCGCCTTCCTCGACGGGTCCGCTCCGCCCTCGGCGGAGTAGGCCGCCGCCCGCGGGGCCCGGTCGACGGCCTGCCCGGCATGCGCATGATCAAGGCGCGCGGCGTCCCTCGCCCGCCGCGCCCGGGGCCCCGAGGACACGCCGCCCGTCCCTGCTGCTGCACGGCCGCGGCGCCGACGGCGCGACTGGACGGCGGCCGCCGGACGACTGGCCGCGGGCGCGGGAGCGCGCCGCGTGTGCGCGCCCGGTCCGCGCGGGCACGGACGCGGTGAGTGCCCGGGAGAGACACCGGGGGTTCGCACGGTCGAGGCGATGCGCGACGACGTGCGCGCGCTGCTCGCCGCGCTCGGCGTCGCACGCGCCGACGTCGTCGGCCGCCCGACGGGCGTGCCGTGGCGTACCTTCCGGCACGGAAGTGTCCGCAGGCCGCCGGGGGCTGGGCTTCGAGGACGTGCCCGCGCGGTGGCCCGTGCGACCCGCCCCGGCCGCCCACCCCGCGGCCGGACGGGGAGCTGTCGTTCGACGGGGCGCGCTGGTGCCGGCCGCCGACGACCAGGTCTCGTGCACGCCCCCCGGCCCGAGGAGTTCCTCGCCGTGGTGGAGCCGTTCCTGACGGAGTGAGCCCCGTCAGCCGCTCTCCGCCCCCGCCACCTCCCGCGCCCACCGGTAGTCCGCCTTCCCGCTCGGCGAGCGCCGGATGGACTCGGCGATCACCAGCCGGCGCGGGATCTTGTAGCCGGCGAGCCGGGACCGGCAGTGGGTCTGGATGTCCTCCAGGGAGGGGCGCGGCGCCCCGGCGCGCACCTGCACCACCGCCGCCACACGACTGCCCCAGGTCGCGTCCGGCACTCCGGCGACCAGGGCGTCGTACACGTCCGGATGGGACTTCAGGGCCTGTTCGACCTCCTCCGGATACACCTTCTCGCCGCCGGTGTTGATGCACTGCGAGCCGCGGCCGAGGACGACGACGACACCGTCCTCGTCGACCGTGGCCATGTCGCCGAGCAGCACCCAGCGTTCGCCGTCCCTCTCGAAGAACGTCTCGGCTGTCTTCACCGGGTCGTTGTAGTAGCCGAGCGGGACGTGACCGTGCTGGGCGACCCGGCCGACCTCGCCGGGTGCGACCGGCTCGTGCGTCACCGGATCGACCACCCGGGTACGGGAGTTGACGCGGACCCGGAAGCCGCGCTCGGGGCCCGAGTCCTCCGTCGCCGTGCCGTTGAAGCCGGATTCGGAGGACCCGAAGTTGTTCAGCAGCATCGCGTTCGGCAGCAGCGCCCGGAACTGGCGGCGGACCGTGTCCGACATGATCGCCCCGGACGAGGACACGCTGAACACCGACGAGCAGTCGGTGCCCCTCATCGGCCCCTCCAGCGCGTCGATCAGCGGCCGCAGCATCGCGTCGCCCACCAGGGAGATGCTGGTGACCTTCTCCTTCTCGACGGTCCGCAGCACCTCCTCCGGCACGAACTTGCGGTGGATCACGACCCGTTGGCCGAAGTTGAAGCCGATGAAGGCGGTGAGGGCGGAGGTGCCGTGCATCAGCGGGGGCGTGGGGAAGAAGGTGATCCCCGTCCCGCCGGCCGCCACCCGCTCGGCGACCTCCTCCGGCTTCTTCACCGGCTCCCCGGTGGGCGCGCCCCCGCCCAGTCCCGAGAAGAAGAGATCCTCCTGACGCCACATCACACCCTTGGGCATACCGGTCGTGCCGCCGGTGTAGATGATGAACTGGTCGTCGCCCGAGCGGGCCGGGAAGCCGCGCTCCGGTGAGCCCGCCGCCTCGGCGTCGGCGAAGGGGACGACCCCGACGGCAGGCACGTCCGCCGGTCCCACCCGGACCAGATGCCGCAGTGCCGGAGCCTCGGGCAGCGCCGCCGTCACCCGCTCCGTGAACTCCGCGTCGAAGACCAGCCCCACCAGATCGGCGTCCCGGTAGAGGTAGACCAACTCCTCTTCCACATAGCGGTAGTTGACGTTGACCGGCACGATCCGGGCCTTCAGGCAGCCCAGCACCGTCTGCAGGTACTCGACGCCGTTGTAGAGGTGCAGGCCGACGTGCTCACCCGGGCGGATCCCGCTGTCCAGGAGATGGTGACCGATGCGGTTGGCCGCCGCGTCGAGCTCCGCGTACGTCAGCCGGCGCTCCGCGCCCGTGCCCGGATGGTCGAGGTACACGAGCGCCTCGCGGTCCGCCGCCACGTCGACGACCGACTCGAACAGGTCGGCAAGGTTGTACTCCACCGCTCCTCCTGACCTTCGGCGCCCCGGCTCCTGCAACGGCTCGCCGGTCATCAGAGCAAAGGGTGCGGCAAGTGGGAAGGGTTCCGCGCCAAGAAATCTGACTGAGTGTCAGAAAACTCTTGAAGTGCCTCGACACCTCCTGCAACCTGTTCTCGTTCTTTCCGAGGGGAGATGTGCCATGGGCGGTACCGAACACCTCACCGTGCAGCGCGAAGGCGCCACGCTCGTGCTCACGCTCAACCGGCCGGAGGCCAGGAACGCGCTCTCGCTCGCCCTGCTCGTCGGCCTGTACGACGGCTGGATCGAGGCCGACGAGGACGACTCGGTCCGCTCCGTCGTCCTCACCGGAGCGGGCGGCACCTTCTGCGCCGGCATGGACCTCAAGGCCCTCGCCGGGAACGGCATGGAGGGCGAGCACTACCGAGACCGGCTCAAGGCCGACCCCGACCTGCACTGGAAGGCGATGCTGCGCCACCACCGGCCGCGCAAGCCCGTGATCGCCGCGGTCGAGGGGTACTGCGTGGCGGGCGGCACCGAGATGCTCCAGGGCACCGACATCCGCGTCGCCGGCGAGTCCGCCACCTTCGGCCTCTTCGAGGTCCGGCGGGGCCTGTTCCCCATCGGCGGCTCCACGGTCCGTCTCCCGCGCCAGATCCCGCGCACCCACGCCCTGGAGATGCTGCTCACCGGCCGCCCGTACAGCGCGCGGGAGGCCGCGGACATCGGCCTGATCGGCCATGTCGTCCCGGACGGCACGGCCCTGGAGAAGGCCCTGGAGATCGCGGAACGCGTCAACGCCTGCGGCCCGTTGGCCGTCGAAGCCGTCAAGGCCTCGGTGTACGAGACCGCAGAGATGTCCGAGACCGACGGGCTCGCCGCCGAACTCGTCCGCGGCTGGCCGGTCTTCGACACCGCCGACGCGAAGGAGGGTGCCCGCGCCTTCGCGGAGAAGCGGCCCCCCGTCTACAAGCGCGCGTAGCGCTCCACCGGGTTCGGCCGTTCGGACACCGCGGGCCGCGAGTGACTGGTCGCGCCCACGCGGCGGAGCCGCGGACGTCACCGCCCCGCGCCCCGGGGCGGCTCACTCACCGACCCTGCTCAGGCACCGCCCCCGCCGTCCCCCAAGGAGGCAAGCACCCGATGCCCGAAGTCCTCAAAGCCCCCCTCGTCGTCGAGTTCCCCTTCACCCGCTCCCTCGGCCCCGTCCAGAGCGCCTTCCTGACCGGGCTGCGCGAGCGGGTCGTCCTCGGCGTGACGACCACCGACGGCCGCACCCTGGTCCCACCCGTCGAGTACGACCCCGTCACCGCGGAGGAGTTGCGCGACCTCGTCGAGGTCGCCCCCACCGGCACCGTCACCACCTGGGCCTGGAACCACGAGCCCCGCCGCGGCCAGCCCCTTTCCGCCCCCTTCGCCTGGGTCCTGGTCCGCCTCGACGGCGCCGACACCGCGATCCTGCACGCCCTCGACGCCCCCGGCCCCGAGGCCGTCCGCACCGGCATGCGGGTCCGGATCCGCTGGGCCGAGGACCGCACGGGCGCCATCACCGACATCGCCTGCTTCGAACCGCACGACGGGGAAGCGGTCCGACCCGCGGGACACACGGGGGAGTTCGAGGACGCCGTCGCCGGGATCGTCGCCCACGCCCGCCTCGACTACACCTACTCGCCCGGCCGCGCCCAGTCCGCCTACATCACCGCGCTCTCCGCGCGGCGGACCGTCGGCGAACGCTGCCCGTCCTGCCGCAAGGTGTACGTCCCGCCCCGCGGCGCCTGCCCCACCTGCGGAGTGGCCACGGACGAGCAGGTCGAGGTCGGACCGGCCGGCACCGTCACCACCTTCTGCATCGTCAACATCAAGGCGAAGAACCTGGACATCGAAGTCCCCTACGTCTACGCCCACATCGCCCTCGACGGGGCCGGCCTTGCGCTGCACGGCCGGATCGGCGGCATCCCGTACGACCAGGTGCGGATGGGCCTGCGGGTCGAACCGGTGTGGACGGACGGCGGCCGCTACCCGGACCACTACCGGCCGACCGGGGAGCCCGACGCGGACTACGAGACGTACAAGGAGCTGCTGTGACCCGGGAGATCGCCGTCGTCGCCTACGCGCAGACCGACACCCAGCGCACCACCGAGGAACAGTCCGAGGTGGAGATGCTCATGCCGGTCCTGC
This sequence comes from Streptomyces sp. NPDC001381, assembly GCF_042895685.1. Taxonomy (NCBI): domain Bacteria; kingdom Bacillati; phylum Actinomycetota; class Actinomycetes; order Kitasatosporales; family Streptomycetaceae; genus Streptomyces; species Streptomyces sp. NPDC001381. The sequence goes on from NZ_JBIAWO010000005.1 coordinate 713,735, forward strand.
ACGACGTGCTGGAGCGGACCGGCCTGAAGACCGCCGACATCGGCTTCACCTGCTCCGGCTCCAGCGACTACCTCGCCGGCCGCGCCTTCTCCTTCACCCTCGCCCTCGACGGCGTCGGCGCCTGGCCGCCCATCTCCGAGTCGCACGTCGAGATGGACGGCGCCTGGGCACTGTACGAGGCGTGGACGAAACTGCTGACCGGGGACGCCGACACCGCGCTGGTGTACGCGTACGGGAAGTCCTCGCCCGGGTCCGTGCGGGACGTGCTCACCCGGCAGCTCGACCCCTACTACCTCGCCCCCCTGTGGCCCGACTCCGTCGCCCTCGCCGCCCTCCAGGCTCAGGCGCTGATCGACGCGGGCGACACCGACGAGCCCGCGCTCGCCGGGATCGCCGCCCGCAGCCGGGCCGACGGGGCCGGCAACCCGCACGCGCAGCTCCGGGGTCCCCTGCCGCACGGCGACTACCTCGTACGCCCCCTGCGCACCGGCGACTGCCCGCCGATCGGCGACGGCGCCGCCGCCGTGATCCTCGCGGCGGGGGAGCGGGCCCGTGAGCTGTGCGAGCGCCCCGCCTGGATCCGGGGCGTCGACCACCGCATCGAGGCCCACGCCCTCGGCGTGCGCGACCTCACCGACTCGCCCTCCACCCGGCTGGCCGCCGAGAAGGCCGGCGCCTTCGAACGGCCCGTCGACACCGCCGAGCTGCACGCGCCGTTCACCTCGCAGGAGGTCGTCCTGCGCAAGGCGCTGAAGCTCGGCGACGACGTCCGCGTCAACCCCTCCGGGGGCGCCCTCGCCGCCAACCCGATCATGGCGGCCGGGCTCGTCCGCATCGGCGAGGCCGCCGCCCGTGTCCACCGCGGCGAGTCCGACCGGGCGCTCGCCCACGCCACGTCCGGACCGTGTCTGCAACAGAACCTGGTCGCCGTACTCGAAGGGGATCCGCGATGAGCAAGGAGCCCGTGGCCGTCGTCGGAATCGGCCAGACCAAGCACGTGGCGGCACGCCGGGACGTGTCGATCGCGGGGCTCGTCCGCGAGGCCGCGCTCCGCGCGCTCCAGGACGCCGAGCTGACGTGGGCCGACGTCGACGCCGTGGTCATCGGCAAGGCGCCCGACTTCTTCGAGGGCGTGATGATGCCCGAGCTCTACCTCGCCGACGCCCTCGGCGCGGTCGGCAAACCGATGCTGCGGGTGCACACGGCGGGATCCGTGGGCGGCTCCACCGCGCTCGTCGCCGCGGGCCTGGTCGCGGCCCGCGTGCACGGCACCGTGCTGACGCTGGCCTTCGAGAAGCAGTCCGAGTCCAACGCCATGTGGGGACTGTCCCTGCCCATCCCCTTCCAGCAGCCGCTGCTGGCCGGGGCGGGCGGCTTCTTCGCCCCGCACGTGCGCGCGTACATGCGGCGCAGCGGCGCGCCCGACACCATCGGCTCGCTGGTGGCGTACAAGGACCGGCGCAACGCGCTGAAGAACCCGTACGCCCATCTGCACGAGCACGACATCACCCTGGAGAAGGTCCAGGCCTCGCCCATGCTGTGGGACCCGATCCGCTACTCGGAGACCTGCCCCTCCTCCGACGGCGCGTGCGCGATGGTCCTCACCGACCGGGCCGGCGCGGCCCGCTCGCCCCGCCCGCCGGCCTGGATGCTCGGCGGCGCGATGCGCAGCGAGCCGACGCTCTTCGCCGGCAAGGACGCCGTCTCCCCGCAGGCCGGCAAGGACTGCGCGGCCGACGTCTACCGCCAGGCCGGCATCGGCGACCCGCGCCGGGACATCGACGCCGTGGAGATGTACGTGCCGTTCTCCTGGTACGAGCCCATGTGGCTGGAGAACCTCGGCTTCGCCGCCGAGGGCGAGGGCTGGAAGCTCACCGAGGCCGGGGTGACCGAACTCGACGGGGACCTGCCCGTCAACATGTCGGGCGGCGTCCTGTCCACCAACCCCATCGGCGCCTCCGGCATGATCCGCTTCGCCGAGGCCGCCCTCCAGGTGCGCGGCCAGGCCGGGGAGCACCAGGTGGAACGCGCCCGGAAGGTCCTCGGACACGCCTACGGCGGCGGCTCGCAGTTCTTCTCCATGTGGCTCGTGGGAGCGCGGCCACCCGAGTCCTGAAAGGTACCCCTCACGTGCTCTGTCGGCACCCGGTACCGATGGCTAGGCTGGCCCGCGGACGACGAACCGGGAGGAGCACGGACGTGGCCGAGAGCACCATCCAGCAGCAGCCGCCCAAGGGCTGGGAGAAGCCGGAGCTGGACCTCAGCAACGCCGAGTGGCAGTCGAGCAGCCGGGGTCTGGGGGATGTCCAGATCGCCTTCGTCGAGGGATTCATCGCGATGCGCAACAGCGAGCGCCCCGAGAGCCCCTCCCTGATCTTCACGCCCGCGGAGTGGGGCGCGTTCGTGTCGGGGGCGCGAGAGGGGGAGTTCGACCTCACCTAGGGGGTGTTTCGAAAGTCCCGCACAGCACCCGCGGCGCCCGGCACGCACCCTAGCCGCACCGGCCGAAGACCCAAGTAGCTCCGCTACGAGGGCCTTCGTCCGGCACGCCGAGGGCACGCACCGAACACCGCGGGTGCTGTGCGGGACTTTCGAAACACCCCCTAGGTCAGACACGGCCCGTCGCGGCGGGCCGAACCGGGGGTGTTCCGCCCGTTTTTCCGGACACGCGATGCCGTAGGCCCTCCTGGGGCTCCGCCTGGGCAAGGCTGGGCTCCAGCAGGAGGTAGGTCGCATTCCGGAGGTGAGGACCATGAGCACCCTGCCGGTCGTCGCAGCGGTCGACGGTTCCGACGACAGCCGGCGCGCCCTGGACTGGGCCGTCGACGCCGCCCGCCGCCGCGGTGCGCCGCTGCGCGTGGCCCACGTACGTCACCACTCCGCCTGGACCCAGCCCGGCGCGCCCGTCGTCGTCCCCCCGCCGCCGAAGGACGATCCGGTCCTCGCCGACGTCCGCGCCCGGCTGGCGGACACCGAGGACCCGCCGGACACGGAGTACCTCGCCCTGGACGGCGCCCCCGGCGCCCTCCTGCCCGAACTGGGCGCCGAGGCCCAGCTGCTGGTGCTCGGCTCACGCGGCCGGGGCGGCTTCGCGAGCCTGCTGCTCGGCTCCAACGGGCTGACCGCGGCCCGGGACGCGGAGTGCCCGGTCGTGGTGGTGCCCCGGCCCGGCCGCGAGGTCGACGACACGTTCCCGGCCGGGCCACGGCCCCGCGTGGTCGTGGGCCTGAAGGTCGACGGCCCGGACGACGCCACCCTCGACCTCGCCTTCACCGAGGCGGCCCTGCGCGGCGCGCGTCTCCAGGTGATCGCCGCCTATCCGTGGCCGATCCAGACCTGGGTCTCGCCGGGTGACCTGGCCGCGCCGGTCTACGACCAGCGGGCCATCGAGCACGAGACCCGCACCCTCGCCGACGGCTTCCTCGCCCCGCACCGCACCCGGCACCCCGGGGTGGCCGCCGAACCCCTTCCCCTTCCCGGCGACGCGGCCGCACTCCTCGTCGCCGCCTCCAAGGACGCCGACCTCGTCGTCGTGGGCCGCCACCGCCGCCGCCTGCTGGTCCCCGCCCGCATGCTGGGCTCCGTCACCCACGCCGTCCTGCTCCACGCGGCGAGCCCGGTCGCGGTGGTCCCCCCACCCCCAGCCGAGGAATGACCCCCACCGCCGCCCCCTCAGCCAGGCCCATGCCCCTCATCCCAGGCCGAAGCCGACCTCGGCCGGAGCCCACCCACGCGGGCCACCTGTCTCCGCGGAGCTCTCGCCCTCCGGGCCGCCCGTCTCCGCGGTCTTCTCGCCCCCCTTGAGCCGCCCGCCTCGGCCGCAGCCCGCCTCGGCTGAAGCCCGTCCGGGTCGGGGCCCGCCTCGGCTGAAGCCTGTCCGGGTCGGAGCCCGTCCCGGCCGGAGCCCGTCCCGGCCGGAGCCCGTCCCGGCCGGAGCCCGTCCCGGCCGGAGCCCGTCCCGGCCGGAGCCCGTCCCGGCCGGAGCCCGTCCCGGCCGGAGCCCGTCCCGGCCGGAGCCCGTCCCGGCCGGAGCCCGTCCCGGCCGGAGCCCGTCCCGGCCGGAGCCCGTCCCGGCCGGAGCCCGTCCCGGCCGGAGCCCGTCCCGGCCGGAGCCCGTCCCGGCCGGAGCCCGTCCCGG
>NZ_JBIAWO010000006.1:0-195923 GCF_042895685.1 Streptomyces sp. NPDC001381
CCCGCGGAGCGGGATACCGCGCGGCAAGCCGCGCGGTAGTTTCGGCTCCGCTGACGCTCCGCCAAATTCCCGCGCAAGCGCGGGAATTGAATTCCGCAAGCGGAATTCTGAAAGCGAGTCAATTCGCGCAAGCGCGAATTGCGAGCACCCGCGCAAGCGCGGGTGCCGAAGCTGGCAGCAAGGGAGGTGCATCACCCGCGGGACTGTGTAGGGCTTGGGAATCCCAACCACCACCCCCCAAACGGAAGTGACGGACCGTCGGGCTGACGGTGTGCCGGCCGCACCGCAGCGACGGGCTCCGTTACGCTCCACCCGAACCCCTCCCCCACCCTCGAACCATCCCGAGACGTTCACCAATACCCCGCCACCATACACCACAACTCGCCGCATCGGGGCGGGATTCGGCCATGTGTCACCCTGGGGCGGGAACATGGTACGCGGGTGATGCATCACATGGATTTGCTGTGTAGAGTCTGGGATCATACACCACACCCCCGGCCACCCTCATCGCGCCGGACTTTCATTTCAGATTGCGCGCCACATTCCGCGAAAAGGAGAACACGGGAATGGCCGTGAAACTGCGTGACCATCAGATCGAGGCCGTTGCCGGCATTGTGCGCGGTCTCGATATCCCGCAGGGCGGCATTCCCGTTAATGGCCTGCGCGGGCAGGTACACGCTGCGTGCGGGACGGGGAAGACCATCATTGCGGCGGTGTCGGCAAAGCGTCTTGTCCCCAAGGGCCGCATTCTCGTGCTGGTGCCGACGCTGGATCTGCTGACCCAGACGGTGCAGGCGTGGCGTGCGGCTGGGCACACGGGGCCGGCGGTTGCTGTGTGCTCGCTCCTGGACGACCCGGAGCTGTGGAACTTGAAGGTGCGCTCCACCACGAACCCCGTGCAGTTGGCGCTGTGGCACGGGCAGGGGCCGGTGACCATCTTCGGGACGTACGCCTCGCTGGGAGTCTTGGCGGAGGCGTTCGAGGGCGCCTACGGGCAGCAGTTGGCCCCGATGGACCTGACGGTGGTCGATGAAGCCCACCGGACTTCGGGCTCGATGGGTAAGGCGTGGGCCGACGTCCACAACCAAAGCGTCATCCCGTCGCACCGCCGCCTGTATCTGACGGCCACCCCGCGGATCTGGGAAGAGCGGCTGAACCGCGAGGTCGCAGAGGGGGCGCGGGACCCGCTGCCGCGCGAGATGGCGGCCTCTATGGACGACGAGAAGGTCTTCGGGCCGGTCCTCTATAAGCTCTCGCTCGCGTCGGCCGTGTCGCGTGGGCTGCTGGCGCGGTACCAGATCATCGTCCTGGAGCTGAAGGACCCGGTCGTCACCCCGGAGCGGCTGATGGGCGAGGACCGGCACACCGAGGAAGTCCGCGGGCAGCGCCTCGGGGCGCTCCAGGCCGCGCTCCTGCATACGATGGCGCAGCACGGGCTCCAGACCTGCATCACCTTCCACCACCGGACGATAGAGGCACAGGCTTACGCGGAGGGCCTGGAGCGCGTCGCGGCGAAGCTGCACGCCAACGAGCCGGAGAAGTACCCCGCTCAGATCTGGGCGGACTGGCTGTGCGGCGAGCACGTCCCCGAGCGCCGACGCGAGGTCCTGGGAGGGTTCGGGTCCACCGCGCGGCGGGCCGTGCTCTCGAACTGCCGTGTCCTGGGCGAGGGCGTGGACATCAGAGCGGTGGACAGCGTTGCCCTGTTGGACCCCAAGGGTGCTCCGCACGACATCGTCCAGGCCATCGGCCGGGCGCTCCGTCAAAAGCCAGGAGAAGGAAAGCTCGCCTCTCTGATCGTACCGGTATTTCTCCAGCCCGGAGAAAAGCCGGAGGATATGTTCACCTCGGGATCGTATCGCCCGTTGGTGAAGGTATTGGAAGGTCTGCGGGCTCACGACGAAGAGGCCATCGAGCTGCTCGCGATCCCGCAGGAGCCTCAGAAAGACGTCGCGCAGCCGTCCATGAACATCGGTGTCGCGCCAGAAGAGGGCGAAGAAGAATCCCGCTTGCTGCTCCGTTTTGCCGCCCCGAGGGATCCGGTGATGGTCGCGGACTGGGTTTCCTTCAACGTGATCGACACCGAACGCCAGGACTGGGCTCGCGGCTGGGCGAAACTGAAGGCGTACGTCGAGCGGGTCGGGAACGCACGGGTGCCGTACGGGCACCGGGAGGGTGCGACACCCCTTGGGCAGTGGGTCGCGGAGCAGCGACGGGCCTACGCGGCCGGGGAAATGAGCGGGCAGCGCGCGCAGCGGCTGGAGCGGCTCGGCATGGTGTGGTCCGTGGCCGATGAACGCTTCCAGGAGAACCTGGAAGCCGCCAAGGCCTACTACGACCAGCACTGGACACTCTGCGCACCCCGCACCGCGACGATGCTGGACCGGCCGATCGGGCAATGGCTGTCCAACCTCCGCCGCCCAGGCGCCCTCGACGGGCACCCCGACTGGAAGACCGCGCTCGAGGCCGTGGACGAGGACTGGAACCCGGAGTGGCCGGCCGACTGGCAGCGGCACTACGCAGCCCTGCGCGAGCTCGTGGCCGACGAAGAGGGCAGAGCCGACGTCCTGCCGGGCGTCACGGTCCACGGAATGGACATCGGCAAATGGCTGGCCCGGCAGCGCAAGCCCGAGATCTGGCAGGCCCTGGCCGACGGACAGCGCGAACGCCTGGAGCAGCTCGGCATCACACCGCACGCCCCGAAGCCGGAGGAGCCCGCGAAACCGTCCACAGCGCCTCTGAGCGCCTTCGAGCGGGGCGTAGCAGCCCTCGCGCAGTACAAGGCCCGCGAGGGCTCTGTGACCGTCCCCAGAGGCCACGTAGAACGACTCGAAGACGGATCGGAGGTCAAGCTCGGAGTGTTCCTGTCGAACACCAAGACCAGGCGCGCCAAGCTCACCACCGACAAACTCGCCGCACTCGCCGCGCTGGGGCTGGAATGGGCCCTGGAAGGTTAAATAATGGGGTAAATTTGTGGTTAAGTAATCTGGCCTGGAGTAAGGGTGCGGGGTCATGGCATCTGAGGAAGAGTTGTTCGCGTCGGTCGACGCTCTGTTGAACGAGGAGCCGCACCTGCCGCCTCCGGCGGAGCGTGCTCGGCTGCGTGAGGCCGCTGGCATCACCCAGGCCCGCCTGGCCACCGCGTTGAAGACGACGACCCAGTCGGTGAAGAACTGGGAGAACGGCCGCAGCGAGCCGAAGTCTCCGCGGCTGGATGCCTACCAGCGGCTGCTGAAGGGGTGGGCGGCGAAGTATCCCGCCCCCGGTGCAGCCCCGGCACATGCTCCGGCGCGAGCGGCGTCTACCGAGCCGGCCGCGTCCAGGGGGGAGACGGCAGATGCCCCACAGACTCCCGCCGTTCCGGCTGCGGCGCCGGCTCGCCCGGCCTTCCGACCCGCTGCGACATCGCGGCGGCCGGCCACGCAGAAGGCGGCGCAGCCCGCAGCCGACCCGCGCTTCCCGCACGGGCCCCTCGCGGTCCTGGACGGTGACGGCTGCGCGTACGGCGTCGACGGGATCGTGCTGGACTGCCCGGCGACCACGGTGGTGGAGCTGGTGGAGTGGACGCTGCGTGAGTCCGGTCTCGGTGCGCCGAAGCTCAACCGGTACGGCAAGGACAGCGACCCGCTGATCGTGCTCACCGCCGCGGCTGCCGTGAAGCTCGGGCTGCCGGAGCGCCTGGAAGGCCACGAGCAGCGTCGCTCCCTGCGCCTGCCCGAGGACCATCCGGTGGTCAAGCAGGTGGTAAAAGCGAAGTGGCGGCTCACCCAGCGCGGGTTCGGCCCGTGGGTAAGGATCTACCGCAAGGCGCAGGGCCGCGAACGGCAGTGTGTGCAGCTGGCGGTCCTATCCTGGGACGCCCTTGATGAGCGGTCCTGGCCTGGCGTGAGCGAGATGGAGCCGGCCGACATCGCCCGCGTTCTGGGCGTGTACGCCACCCGGGTCATCACCCCGCGCGGATCGACGGCCGTGTCCGGGCTGGAGCTGATGACGGCGCTGCGCCCGCCGACGAAGCCGGAGCGCGATGAGGAGACCGGGAACTGGGTGTCCGCCTACAACCCGGGCTCGCTGGGGACGGAGCCGATGGACCCGGCGCCGCCGGAGGCCACCGCTGAGCACCCCGTCGTCGTGGGCAGCGGCTGGACCGGTGGCTTCCTCGATGAGGAGGCGTACCAGTGGGTGCGGCCGGTGGACCTGCTCACCGATGAGGAGTGCACGCTGCCCTTCGCGGTCGGCCTGGACCTCAACACCGCCTTCCTCGCCGCCGCGGCCCGCCTGGTCGTTGGCCTTAGCGCTCCGGACCACTTCCACGCCCCGAAGTTCAACCCGAAGATCCCCGGAAGCTGGCTGGTCGACCTGAGCCACATCGAGCTGGACCCGCGCCTGCCCTCGCCGTTCACGCCGGACGGCTCCCGGCCCACGGGACCGGCCTGGTACCAGACGCACACCGTCGCCTACGCCCAGGAGATCGGCTACGACGTCCACCCGGTCGAGGCGTACCTGCGGCGGGAAGCCGGCGCGTACCTGGACCCGTGGCACGACCGGCTCAAGAACGCCTACGTCGACACCCTCGCCGACCTCGGCGTCACCCGGGAGCTCTCCGACACCGAGTTCCTCGCGGCGATGGAGCGGCACAAGGACGTCGACCCGGCGATGGCGGCCGTCCTCGCCGCCATCAAGGCCACCGTCAAGGGCGGCATCGGCAAGCTGCGTGAACGCCCCCAGGGCAAGAAGTACAAGGAGGGCGAGCGGTGGCCGGCTCTTCAGCGGCCGACCTGGCGCCCCGACATCCGTGCCGCCGTCATCTCCAAGGCCCGGGTCAACATGCACCGCAAGATGCGCAACATGGCCACGATGACGGGCCTGTATCCGCTCGCCGTACTCTCCGACTGCGTCGTCTACCCCTCACCGGGCGACAGCCCTCTGGACTTCCTGCCCTACGCCGCGTCCGGCAAGCCGCAGCCCGGCGCCTTCCGCCTCGGGCCCACACCGGGCCTGGCGAAGCTGGAGGGTGTTCAGTCGATGCTGTGGGCGGTCGACCTCATGGAACAGGGCCTCAACCCGGCCCGTCACATCAAGGGCGGCGACGCTGTCCTGGACGAAGGCGAGTAGGCGCTGTGGGAGAGATCGACGATGCCATCGAACGCGCCGACCAGGAAGCCTTCACCCGCCAGCCGCCCAAGACCCTCCAGGCCCGCATCAACTTCCTGATCAAGCAGCTCAAGACGACCAAAGCCGTCGCGGCGGAGATCGGGGTCAGCCAGCGGTCGGTGGAGCGCTACCGCAAGGGCGAACGCAAGCACCCGCCCCAGGCCATCGCCGAACGGATCGACGCGGCCGTACGGGCCCGCTGGCAGCCACAGGTACGCAAACGCCGGCAGAAGCAGGCCGCCACCACACGCGGGATCACGGTGGAGACAAGGGCCCGCTTCGGCTACACCGCGCCGATCGGCACGACCGACGACGGACGCTTCCGCCGCCTCACCGTCCACCTCCCCCCCACCTACGCGCAGCGCCTCTTCGACGCCCGCGACGCCGGAGCCAGCGACCAGCAGATGCGCCAGATCATCGCCGAAGGATTCAAGGACGTGTACTTCCAGGACGGCGGAAACCGCGCCATGGGACTCTCCGACGTCACCCTCAACGACATCGACTACCTCGACCTCGACTACTGACCAAACGCCGACCGGGGCAGGAGGCTGCCCCGGTCACTGTACGAGCCGAAGAAGGCATCGGGGGTGAGGTGTGGCCGCAGGGGTGTTGCGAACCGTGCCGCTGGCCGGGGAGCTGACCTCCTCGCTGATCAGCCGGGTGGCGACCCGATACGGTCTCGCAGCCGGCAGCGTGCTGCGGCTGTGGACGTGCCGCAACTCCCCCACCCGGCACGACGACGGCGGTGTGAGGGCAGATGCGGAGGTCGTCCTGAACGGGGCCGGGCGGGGTGTCCTCGCCGAGCTGTGCAGGGTGGAACCGGCGGTGCTGGTGCGCGCTCTTCCGTCGTTCACCGTGGACGATCCCACGATCAGCACCGGCCGGGACGCCTCCCTGGCGCAGGCACGGTGGCGGGCGGCGGCCGCGGTGGCGGGGGAAGCAGCGTTCGGCTGCCGGCTGTGCACAGCGCGGCGCACCGGGCAGGCGCTGCGGGCGGTGCGTTATCTGCCGCGCTGGCAGCGGGTCTGCCTGCGGCACGGGCGCTGGCTGCTGGACGCGGACGCCGACCAGCCGCTGGAACACCTCGATCTGTGCCTGCTGCCGGAGGTGGTGGCCGCGCAGCGGCGGTGGCCGGGCGTGGCACGGCGTGCGGTGCGCGCCGGAATGGAGCCGCAGCAGGCGTTCACGCTGGCGCATGCGGTGGTGGCCCGCTGGTGGGATCAGGCTCTGTACTGGGAGCAGGAGGAGGTCTGGCCGCGCCGTCTGCACCACTTGGCGGGCGGCAACGCGGGATCGCGGCTTGAGTGGTGGCGGATCGTGGGCCGGGACGCGGCGATCTTCCCGGAGGTGACGGCCGTGGCGCAGGCGCTGCTGGAGCCGGCGATGGCCGAGGTGGCCTGGCGGGCAAGCGGCGGGATGCAGCCTCGGGCGCGGGGCGCCGACGATGCGTTCTGTCACCGGCTGGGCGAGTTGGTGGGCCGCACCTGGCTGGGACCCGAGCTTGCGGCTGACCACGGCAGCCCGCTGAACGACTGGAGGGGTGCGATCGTGCGCGCCCGCCGCCACGAGACGGGGCCGGCGGGGTGGCGGGAGGATCCGTGGCGGCTGAAGCGGGAGCAGCAGCCCGCCACGATGGCCGGCCAGCTGCGCGTCCTGGCGGCAGGAGCCCAGTCGGGCGGCTCGGGGACCCGGTGGCGGGCTACGGTGAGCGCCGAACAGCGTTTCCGTATCACGCAGTTGGTCGACGAGGCGCGTGAACAGTTGGTGGAGCTGCGCGGCGTGCACAGCGGCACCACCGCCGAGGTGGCCCGCACCCTACTGGAGCACCTCAGCCGCAGTGCCGCCCTGATCGACCAGGCCCTCGTGCACACCGCCACCGCGGCCGTCGCCGCCGGGGTGGCACTGGAGGAGGTCGCCGCGTGGTCCCGCCTGCCCGCCCACGAACTGGCCGAGGTGCTCGCCGCGGGTGAAGGAGAGGACTGACACGACCGGCGGCAGCCGAATGGCGGCGCGGGCCGGTCGGCAGTCGGCGAGCCGTTGCCCGACAGGGTGCGGCGCGGCGGGGTGAGAGTGCAGAACTCTGCACTGACACCGGTGCCCCCGCCCGGCACTCTGGGTGCCGCGCGCAGCCCAACATCCGGCGGCTGCACCGATGTTGGTTACCGGCCGGTTCTCCTGCGCGGCAGGTCAGGCATGGCGTTGTGTGGAGTACGTGATCATCGAAAGCAGCCATGAGGCCGCATCGTCCGCGGTACCCGGGGCGGGGTGCCGCATCCCCGAGCCGCACAGTACGGGTGGTGCTGTGCGACGTGAAGGCGCTACGGCTGTAGATGCCAGCCTGATCGATGTGCGCTTTCGAGACCCTCTGGGGTGCTCGCGTCAGGTCCCCTGGCTTGAGGCTGCGCAGGACGTCCCCTTCGAGGACTCTCCTGCAGTACGGCCTTTCCCCGTCCGGCACGGGCGGCGGGTTGCTCCTGGCTGGTGGTGGTCGTCGACGACCGGGCGGCTGGTGGCGTACGGGTCCGGTGTCATGCGGACCGAGCTGATGCTGCTGGACCGGGATCCGGCGGTGGCGGCGCTGGCCTGCCGACCGGTGGAACTGGTGTGGCGTGAGGACGGCAAGACTGTCGGTCATGCGCCGCAGCTGATGGCCAGGCTGCAGGACGGCAGCGGCCTGTTGCTCGACTGCGCCGGACGCAGCGGGCCCTCTGCCCGGCTGGCGGAGCGGGCACGGGTTGTGGCGGCTGCCGCCAAGGCAGCGGGCTGGTCCTACCGGCTCGCGGGGCCGCCGGATCCGGTGCTGGTGGCCAACGTGCGGTGGCTGGCGGGATACCGGCATCCCGGGTACGCCGCAGGGCCGTGGACGCCAGCTCTGCTGGAGGCCTTCGGTAGTCCGCGGCCGGCGGTGGAGGCGGTGCGTGAGCTGGGAGACCCGATCGCCGTGTGGCCCGCGGTCTTTCACGCACTGTGGAACGGTGTGCTGCGGGTGCGGCTGGACGAACCGCTGCACGAGCGCGTTGTCGTCTCGGTCGCACGGCAGAAGGCCGAAGCGGCGTGACGCAGGCGGTTGTCGAGGTCGGGGCGCGCCTTCGCTACGACGGACGGGTATGGACGCTCGCCGTGCTGGAAGGCGCCCGGGCCACGCTGGTGACCGACGAGGGCACCTCGGCGGTGGTACTGCTGCCCTACCTGTTCGCTCATCCGTCCTTTGAGGTGGAAGGCGGACCGGCGCCGGGGAGGGTGCCGCCGTTCGGGCTGCTGGAGGCGCTGCCGGTTGAGGTGCGGGAGCGGGCTCTGGCGTGGGAGCGGCATGTGCGGGAGGTGGAGACCGGCTTTCCTGACGCGGTCGGGCAGGGCGCCCCGCGTGAGCAGTTCGATCCGGCGACGCGGAGCCTGGCGCAGCGGGAGCGGGCGAAGGCAGAGGAGTTGACGGCGGCGGGCTGGTCGGCGAGTGCGGCGACGGTGCGCCGGATGCGGGCGCGCTACCGCAGCGAGGGCTTGTGGGGGCTGGTCGACGGCCGGGCGGTGCGGGAACGGTCGGCGGTGGGGCGGGCCGATGAGCGGGTGGTCGCGGCAGTCCGGAAGGTGCTGGAGGAACAGCGGGAGCGGTCGACGGGCACGCTGGTGCGACTGCGCCGCCGGGTGGGGTGGCTGCTGGAGGAGGAGTACGGTACCGGAGTGGTGGCCCTGCCGCCGGCGTCGACGTTCAACCGGCTGGTGCACGCGGTGGCCGACGGACAGGGCCTTCTGGGGACAGCCACACAGCGGCGCTGGCATGCGTCGCGGCCAGCACCTCCGTTCACGCCGACGGTGGCACTGCGCCCGGGTGAGCTGGCGATGCTGGACAGCACACCGCTGGATGTCCTGGCGGTGCTGGACGACGGTGTGACCGGCCGGGTTGAGCTGAGCATCGCGCTGGACGTGGCGACGCGCAGCATCTGCGCCGCGGTGCTGCGGCCGGTGGGCACGACGTCGGTGGATGCGGCGATGCTGCTGGCGCAGATGGTGGTGCCGGCCGCGATGCGGCCGGGCTGGGATGCGGCGCTGTCCATGCAGCGGTCGGTGATCCCGTATGAGCGGCTGATCGCGGTGGACGCACGGCTCGAGGGGGCGGCTGCCCGGCCGGTGATCATGCCGGAGACGGTAGTGGTGGACCAGGGCCGGGTGTATGTGTCGGCTTCGTTCATCTCCGCGTGCGAGAGCCTGGGGATCTCGGTGCAGCCGGTGCCGCCGGCGAACGGCCCGGCGAAGGGGAACGTGGAGCGGACCTTCCGCGCCATCGCCGACGGGTTCAGCCAGTACCTGCCCGGCCACACCGGCTCGGACGTCTCTCAGCGGGGCGCGACCGCGGAGCAGGATGCCTGCTGGAGCCTGGCGCAGCTTCAGGAACTGCTGGACGAGTGGGTCATCTGCGGGTGGCAGGAGCGCCGGCACGAGGCGCTGCGGCACCCGATGATGCCGCAGGTCGCCGTCTCACCCAACGAAATGTGGGCGGCGCTGGTGGCAGTGACGGGGCATGTACCGGTGCCCTTGGCCGCCGACGATTACGTCGAGCTGCTGCCTGTGCGGTGGCAGGCCGTCAACGACTACGGCATCCGCTTCGGCTACCGCACCTACGACCACCCCGGCCTCAATCCCTACCGGCGTCGCCGCTCACCGCGGGCGGACAAGAACGGACGGTGGGAGGTCCACCACAACCCCTACGACCCGAACCGGGTGTGGGTGCGCCTGCCCGAGGGATGGCTCGAGGTGCCGTGGGTCAACGCCGGGGCGGTCAGGCGCCCGTTCACCGCGTTCACCTTCGACCACGTCCGCCGCACCGTCCAGCGCCGGCATGGCCGTGAAGAGCACGAGGCGGCGATCGCCCAGGCACTGGATGCGCTGCTGCGCCGTGCCAGCCAGGGACTGGGCAGCAGGCGCGAGCGGACGGTAGCCGCCCGGGCCCAGGCGGCCGCGCAGATGACCGATCCCTCCCCCGCCACCACCGGGCAGCAGTGGCCTGCGCCTCTCGCGCCGGGGGCCTCGTTCGGGCTGCCCGGCTCCTTCACCGTCCCGCTTGAAGACGGCGACGGCTGGGACACCGACGACAGCCTGGACAACCTCGAGGACGACCCGGACGGCGAGGACTACCTTCTCGCCGCCCTCGCCGACGGCCCAGACGCCGCGGCAGACCACGCGGATGAGGCCGAAGCATCCGAGCCGACGGCCGAAACGGCCCGGGACCAGGCCGCTGAGCAGACGCCGGACGCCGCCGGGGCGGGCGGCATGCGCATCTACGACCCGTACCAGGAGGCCCAGGCATGGTGACAGCGGCCCAGCCCGCCACCACGAGCGCGTTCAGTCCGCTGACCACGTGGGACGGATGGCAGAAGTTCGTCGACACACCCCACGCACCGGCACGGGACACCAGCGACCAGGAATGGACGCTGGAGCAACGGGAGGACTACCACGCACGGTTCGTGGTGCTGAAGACCCCCGCCATGGACACCATCTCCACCGCGGTACGCCGCCTGCTGCTGCTCAACCGCGGCCAGCAGGGCGGAGCCAGACGCGGCCTGATCATCTCCGGGCCTGCCACCACCGGGAAGACCACCGCGATGCAGCAGCTCGGGCGCACCGTCGAACTCGCCGACCGGCGCCGCCACCCCAACCAGGACGGGCGGCTGCCGGTGCTGTTCATCACCGTGCCGCCGTCCTCCACCCCGAAGATGCTCATCAGCGAGTTCGCCCGTTTCCTCGGCCTGCCCGCCCTGGAGAGGATGAACCAGATCCAGATCACCAACGCCGTGTGCGGGCTGCTGTGCGAGCTGAGCACCCAGCTGGTCCTGGTCGACGACGTACACCTGATGGACACCCGCAGCCGGGCCGGCGCCGAGACCTCCGACCAGCTGAAGTACCTCGGCGAGCGGATCCCGGCCACCTTCGTCTACTCCGGCATCGACGTCGAGTCCTCGCCCCTGCTGACCGGAGTGCGCGGCTCCCAGCTCGCCGGCCGCTTCAAAATCGTGCGCAACCAGCCCCTGCGCTACGGCAGCGCAGCCGACAAGCAGATCTGGCACGACCTGGTACACAGCATGGACAGCGCCCTGCGACTGCGCCACCACCGGCCCGGCACCCTGCTCACGCACGCCGCCTACCTCCACGCCCGCACCGGCGGCCGCATGGGCAGCCTCTCCCACCTCATCCGCGAAGCCGCCCTCGTCTCCCTGCTGGACGGCACCGAGAAAATCACCAAGAAACTGCTCGAACAGATCGAACTCGACACCGCCGCCGAACAACGGGCCCGGGCACCACACCGCCGCCGGACGCCCTCGCAACGTCGGCCCTGACCGACGGCGTCCGCCTCAACCGTCCGCCCCGCCCCCCGTTTGGCCCACCCCCGGCCGGCGCATCCGGGCCCGCCAGGAACGGCCTCTGCTGCCTCATGCACGACTTTCTTCCGCCCCAGCCGCAGCCGCCTCGGACAGCAGCGGCACGTCCGGGGCCGGTACGGCTCGCGCCAGTGCAGGGCGAGACGAACCTGTCGTACCTGGACTGCCTGGCCGACCGCTACCGGCTCAGCGTCAGAGACCTCATCCCCGCCCTCCTCCAGACCGGCGGAGGCCTGTTCAAGGGCTACCGCACAGACGGCGAGGTCTACCTCAACACCGAAGCCCGCGCCCGCATCTCCGCGTTCAGCCGCGTGCCCGAAGAGATCCTTGGGCGGGCCCTGCCCGCCTGGACCGCCCAGGAACCCCTCTCGCCGGACGGGGCGGGCGCGGCCGGGCGGTTCCGCTTCGGGAGCGTAGTGCCAGCCACAGGAGAAGGCTGCCGGCCGTGCACGGCCGCACGCACCGGACGGACCAAGCCCGCACGGGTGTACCTGAAACCGCACACCCGGATCTGCCCGCGCCACCAGCGGTGGATGCTCGGCACCCACTGGATCGACGGCGCGCCGGCCGACACCGAACAGGTCGGCCTGACGGGACTGCCGGAGATGGTCACGGCGCACCGGCGGCATCTGGATCTGCTGCGCCATCGGCCGGACGCGGCCCGCGCGTTCGAGGTCGCGCATGCCGTGGTCGTCTCCTGGTGGGCGCAGCAGTGGCCCGAAGAAGAGCAGTGGCCGCACCGGGTACGCCAACTCACGCCCCAGGGGGCCGATCCCGGCTGGTGGCGGCTGCTGGTCAGGGACGCGGTCACCTACCCGGAGACCGTCGCCCTCACCTCCCTCCTCACCGACGAACGCGCCAGGCAGCGGCTGCTCGCCGACACCGGCGGGCATCTGCCCCACACGCTCGCTCACGTGCCTGGTCTGGTCGGCGAACTGGCGCGGGTCACGGGGCGGCCGTGGCTTGCCGAGCGGGTCGCCTCGACCTCGGCCGGTCCTTTGCTGCTCTGGGTGCAGCACTGCGCACGGGCCGACGCAGACCCAGCCGGCGCGGACCGGCTGTGGACACTGCACATGGCGCACCGGCCCCGGCCCATCGCCCGCGAACTCACCGCCTACCGCGACGCCGCTCACAACTCCGAGAGGGCAGAGGGCGGGACGCGGCTTCACCTGGGACTTCGGCACAGGTCGGATCAGGCGTTCACCACCGGTCTGGCGCACGCCCGTGCCTACGCCGCCGTCCACGGCCACCTCGCCGCCCCGATCCACAGCCGCTTCAACGGCTTCGCCCTGGGCCGGTGGCTGTCGAATCACCGGAAATTCCCTGCGATGCCGCCCGAACACGTCGCCGCGCTCGAGGCGCTGGATCCGTGGTGGCGGCCGCCGTGGACAGTGATGTGGCAGCGCTTCTACTACCAGGCCCGCGACCACACCCGCGCCCGCGGTCCCCTGCGCCCCGAACACGGCTTCCCCACCACCAGCTTCGGCCTGGGCGAATGGCTCTACAACCAGTGCACCGGCTACGACACCCTGCACCCCGCACAACAGCGCCTCCTGGCCGACATCGGCCTCACCCCCGAGGCCGTACAGGCGGCCCGGCCCCGCCGCAAGCACATGGCCACCCACTTCCAGCGCGCCCTCGCCTGCGCCCGCTCCTGCACCGGCACCCACGGCACGCTGGTGACCGCGACCACCGATACCGTCCAGGACGGACTGAAGCTGGGGCAGTGGCTGGCCAACCAGCGCAGCAAAGACCGCGCCTACCAGAACCGCCACGGCACCCCCTCACCCCGGGCCCTGGCGCTGTCGGCGATCGACCCCTGGTGGAACCCACCCTGGACGCTGGAATGGCAGCGCTCCTGGCAACAGGCACGCACCCACGTCCAAGACGGTCACGTCCTGGACGCCGCGGCCGGGTTCCCCAGCACCAGCAGCGCGCTGGCCACGTGGCTGACCACCCAGTGCGCCCAGTACGACACCCTCCAGCCCGACCAGCAGGACCTCCTCGCCCACATCGGGCTGACCGCAGACCGGGCTCGCGGCGCTGCCGCACGGCCCGCCGAGCGCGAGACCGACGTTGCTGTCGGCCTCGGCTACGCGCGCTCCTACCACTCCACACACGGCACCCTCGCCGCCGCGATCAGTACCGTCCACGACGGGTTCGAACTGGAGCGGTGGCTGCGCCGGCAACGCCAGCACGCCCGAACCGACGCCGACAGGGGCGCGCCTCAGTCTGCTGCGGCGAAGGCGCTGACCGCCGTGGATCCGTGGTGGTGTCCGCCCTGGAGCCTGGCGTGGCAGCGCGCCTGGCAGCACATCCACGACCAGATCAAGGCAGGCCATCACCTCGACGCCGACCACCACTTCCGCAGCTTCGCCCCCGCCCAGCGCACCTGGCTACGCACACAACGCAACCACTACGACGACCTCCACCCCGACCAACAGAGCCTCCTCGCCGACATCGGCCTCACCAGCGAAACCGCCCGCACCCGGCCCCTCAACCCCTACGCCGAAACCGCGCTCGCGCACGCCCGCGCCTACGCCGCCGCCCACCACACCCTGGCCGTGGCCTACTCCACCATCCACGACGGTTTCCCCCTCGGCCGCTGGCTCAACGACCAACGCCAACAAGCCCGACGCGACACCACCACAAACGCCCGCCACCAGGCCCTCACCACGATCGACCCGTGGTGGAACCCACCCTGGGACCTGGCGTGGCAGCGCGCCTACACCCGCGCCCGCATCACACAAAGCCGCCCCACCGGCTTGCCGGCTGACGTACGAAGCTGGATCCGAGCACAACACGCCGCCTGGACACATCTACGCCCCCAACAGCAGCAACTCCTGACCGACCTGGGCATCGCCCCCGTCGGCCGCCGCCGGACCATCCGCGTCTACCCCACAAGCCCCGGACTCGCCCACGCCCGCGCCTACGCCGCCCTCAACGGCCACCTCGCCTGCAGCAAAGACACCCGCCACGACGGTTTCGCGCTGGGCGAGTGGCTGACACAAAAACGCCGCGCCGCCCGGCAAGGCCGCCTCTCCCCCACCATCACCCAAGTCCTTGAAAACCTCGACCCCTGGTGGTGCCCGCCCTGGCCCCACACCTGGCAACGCACCTACCACCAAGCCCGCGAGCAGCACGATGCCGGCCAGGACCACTCCCCCGCCCTCCAGCGATGGACCGAGCAGCAACGCACCTGCTGGAACACTCTCCACCCCACCCAGCAACACCTCCTCACCAACATCGGCATCCAACCCGAGTAGAACCGACAACACCACCACTGTCAGACCCATACGGAACAATCCCGCCATGGGCGAATCCCTCGCGACACAGTTCCTCAGCACGGACCTCGAAACGGCTTGCCCCGCCTGCGACTACCTGATGTGGGTCCGCTACTCGGAGGTCGTGGCCCAGACCGCCGTGACCTGCCCCTGCTGCTACACCCAGGTATGGCTGGTCGACGAGACCGGCAGCGCCCAGAACGCGGGCGATGTCATCCAGCAGCAGATCACACAAGCTCTGAAAGGCCTCTTCGGGTGAAGTACCAACAGCGCCTCCAGGTCGCCGTACGCGAACGCCTGCGCAAACTCATGACCGCGCCCTTCTCCAGCGCCGGCCACGAAGTCCACCTCGCCGTCACCTGGATCAACAGCCAACCAGCCCTGCGAGGCCTCCTCGAAGAAGCAGCCCAGGCCGAACAAGATCTCGACTACGAGCGCTTCCGCGCCGGCACGGACGGCGACCTGCAGTTCATCTGGTGCAGCCAGACCGAAGAAGGACGCGCCACCCTCATCTGGCGACTCATGCAGGACATCGCCCAAGGCGAGGCAACAAACCCCTCTTCCGGCTGGCGCATCGCAAGCGGCTACAGCAACAAGAGAAACATCCAAGACAGCTGGCGAGAGTTCGCCGAGGACATCCTCCAGCCCTTCTTCGACTTCCTCAGCGAACGCGTCGGCGCCGAAAGCAGCATCCTGCACACCCTCGAGCGCTACCGCACCCGCATCGAATGGTTCGACCGCGAAGAGCTCTACGCCCGCTTCGAAGCTGACCGGCCCAACGGTGAAGAGGTCTACAACCTAGACCTGCAGCGCTTCCTCTTCCTCGAAGGCGACCACATCACCCACGCCAAGCCCCGCTCAGCCTCCGGCGAAGCAGACCTCGTCGGAGAACTCGACGGCCGCGACCCCCTGGTGTGCGACGGCAAGATCTTCGACGGGAGCAGCCGCGGCAAGAGCTACCTCGTCAAAGGCGTGCACCAGATCCTCAAGTACGCCCACGACTACGGCCAGCACACCGCCTACCTCGTCATCTACAACATCACCGACAAGCTCCTCGACCTGCCCACCGACGGCACCCCCGACGCCTGGCCCCCGTACACCGAACTCACCGGCGTCCGCGTCTACTTCATCCACGTCCGAGTCCTGCCACCCACCACCACCGCCAGCAAAGCCGGCAAAGCCACCCGCGTCACCCTCACCCACGACGAACTCACCAACCCCGACACCACCTGATCGGCCGCGCCAAGTAGCAGCTCACTGGAATTGCACTACGCTCGATCAACCTGCGCACACCCGCGTATGCGCAGGTCAGACAGACACCACCCCGCCCAGCTCCACACCCTGCGAGCCCCCAGGGCATCGCGAACATCACCCACAGGAACTGAGAAACCCCAGCTCGCAGCCACAGCAACCACTCAGAAAAACTGGGCGACGACACGTTCATACGCCGCCCAGTCCACGATCTGCACCGCCGCGCCGGCGGCCTCCTGCCCCCGGCAGTGGGCGTGGTGTCTGCGGGCGATGCCGTCCAGGTCGAGGTGGGAGCCGAAGGCGGGGTGCGCCGCCAGCCGTCGTGCGTACGCCCACAGACGGGGGTGGTTGGTGATCCGGTGCACCGCTGCGGCGTCCAGGTGGTAGCGGTGCACGGTGTCCAGCTGCACCAGTGTCACCCACAGCTGTACGTCCGCGAGGGTGATTTCGCCGCCCAGCAGGTGCTTCCGGGAGGCGAGCCGCCACTCCAGCACGTCCAGCGCGCGCAGCAGGGTGGCCAGCGCGGTGTCGCGTGCCGCCGGGTCGCCGCCGGGCTGCCCGGCGCGTTGGGCGGCCCGGGTGATGCCCTGGTCGCAGAGCTGGCCCACGGCCGCGATCGCCTCGTCGGCACCGCGCGGGTGGAGATCGGGACCGTGACCGGCGAACTGCCGGGCCAGGTCGCGCAGGATGTCGGGGGTGTGCGTGCTGACGATCCGCCCGGTCCAGTTGTCGCTGAGGACCGGCGCCACGGCCGGACCGGGGTGCTGGTGTGAGCTGGCCTCGTACAGCGGACGCAACGCCTGGTGTCCGCCGCCGGGTGCGTCGGGCACGGCGGGCAGCAGCGTCACCGGCAGGGTGTCGTCGAGGCTCAGCAGGCTGTGTGTGACGGCGATCTGCAGACAGTGCGGACAGGCCGGCGAGAGGTGGAGCCGGTAGCGGTGCGGCGTGGCGTAGTAGCCGCTGCGTGCGTCACATCCGATCCTGCTCCGGAAGGACGGCACGGCGGTTGGGGATGTGGTGGGCATGCGTCTCCCTGGGGTGCTCGGTCACTGGCATACGGAGGCGACGGCACGCGGCGGCTTCGGCACGGCCGGGGCGGCGGTACTTGTGGGGGAGGGTCAGGCGTGGACGGGGGCTGGGCCGTCGGCGTGCAGGGAACTTGCCGCACTGCACACACGCACGAGGTCGATGTGGCGGCGGGACGTCAGTAGGGGCAGCGGACGGATGGCGGTACGGACAACGTCACTGCCGAGTTCCAGCGCAGCGCGGCCCATGATTCCCTACCAGTTCACTAGGATTCCTGTAGTGGAGTGTCGGGCCGCGTCCAGGCTGCGTCAAGAGGGCCGGTCGTGCCGCACCGGGACGTCTCACCACATGAGAGGGTCCCGGGCCCGCCGGTGCGGTCAGGCCGCGCGGCGGGTTTCGCAAGCGGCGAGCAGTGCGCGGACCGCCTCGACGGCGGCACCGGTCAGCGAGGGGTCCGCGCCATGCCCAGAGCGCGCGCTGAGCCGTACCGGAGAAACAGCGGGCAGGCCCTCGACCGGGGTCAGCCCCTCGGGGTGCTGGCCGCCGGGCACGGCGAGCAGCGCGGCGCCCAGTCCGGCGCGGGCCGCGTCCAGGACGCCCGCGAGATATCCGGCCTCGGCGACGACGGTGGCCTGGGTGTGGTCGGCGGCCAGCGCGGCAAGGGCGCGGCGGCGGATGACGCATGGTTCGTTGATGGCGACCAGCGGCAGCGGGGCGGGGGCGGCGGGCGGCTTCCAGCCGGGGGCGGCGTACCAGCGCAGCGGCAGTCCGCCCACGGGGGTGCCGGCCGCGGCGGTCGCCTCGGTGACGTAGACGGCGAGGTCGAGCTCGCCCCGGTCGACCGCGTCCGTCAGTCGCGCCGAGCGGTCGATCCGCACCCGGACCTCGGCTCCCGGCCGCACCTGCCGTACCGCCTCGGTGAGCACCGGGAGGATCTGGTCGGCGCCGTGCTCGGTGGCGCCGATGACGACGGTCGCGGCAGCCGGGCCGTCCTCGCCCAGCAGCCTGCGCACGGCCGCGTCATGCGTTCCGACGATCAGCCGCGCCTCCTGAAGCAGCTGGGCGCCGTGGGCCGTGAACCGGGTCTTGCGGCCGTCGCGTTCGACGACGGGACGGCCGAGCGTCTTCTCCAACCGCCGTACGTGCTGGCTGACCGCGGACTGGCTGAGCGCGAGCGCGCCGGCGGCACGGTGGAAGCCGCCGTGGTCGGCGACGGCGATCAGGCTGCGCAGCGCCACGATGTCCAGGACCGGTCGCATGGGCGCAGGCTAGCACCGATTGATTAAGGATCGTGATCGGTTTTGATGGCGAATCGTCGTTGGACGTACGTCTTTCGCCTCCTGCATGCTGGGCGCATGCCGCGTACAGCCAACGCGCCGGCCTGCGGGCCGCGTCCCCTCAGCACCGGACTCCGGCCGACGGCCGCCGGGTCGGCGGTGTGCTGCGGTGCGGGCACGTGGCTGACCCGGCGGCGGGTGGTCGATCTCGGCCGTGCCGTCACCATGCGCTGTCGCTGATCCGCGCACGCGCACATTCCCCTTGAGCCGAACCGGTTCTTGAGCTGATCCCGTACGCCCGGCGCTGTGCGGGCCCTCGACTCATGTGCGCGTCACGTTCTCCCCCGCCCACGGCACAGGTGCGCCCTGGCGCCTCCCTGAGCCCTCCCATGAATCGAGTCACCATGAGCTCTCCTCAGCCTGTCCACGCCTGGGACGAACCAGAGGGGATCGCCCCGCGTGGCACCCTCGTCCTCCTCCCCGGCCGCGGCGAACACGGCGGTGTGTACGAGCGGTTCGGCCGTCGCATTGCCGCCGACGGCTACCGCGTACGGGCCCTGACGGATCCCTCCCCCGACCCGGCGGCGGTCACCGACGAGGCCGCCAAGCTGCTGCGCGACGAGACGCTGCCCGGCCCCCGGGTGCTGGTCGGGTCCGACACCGGGGCCCTGTACGCGGCGCGGCTCGCCGCACGTGGCACACCGGGCCTGGACGCGCTGATCCTCGCGGGGCTGCCCACCGCATCGCACGCCGTCGCTGCGGCACCCGACTGGGAGGCCGAACTCGACCGGCGCACCGCCTGCCCCACCCACCGCGGCAGGCTCACCTCCGACGCGGCGTTCCGGCGTGGCGCTCTCACGGACCCACCGCCTGCCGAACTGCCTGCCCTGGACGGCATCTCCGTCCCCGTCCTCGCCCTGCACGGCGCCGACGACACGGTCAGCCCGCTCCCGGAGGCCCGCCATGCCTACCGGGCGCTGCCCGGCGTGGAGTTGGTGAGCCTGGCCGGGACCCGGCACGACGCCCTCAACGACCTCACCCATCGCACGGCCGCCGCCACGGTCGTGCTGTTCCTGGAGCGGCTGCGGCTCTCCCCGGCCCTCGCACCCATCGCCGTACGGGAAGACCTCGCGTGACCGCCCCGGTGCTGACCGGTGTGGCCGAGCTGCGCTCCCTGCTGCGCGGCGGTGTTCCGGCGCCCGTCGTCCTGGACGTGCGGTGGAAGCTGGGCGACCCGCACGGGCGCGAGCACTACGTCAGGGAACACATCCCCGGCGCCGTCTACGTCGACCTCGACACCGAACTCGCCGCCCCGCCCACCCCTCAGGGCGGCCGCCATCCTCTCCCCGACCCCGCCGAGTTGCAGGCGTCCGCGCGCCGCTGGGGCCTCACCACGGGCCGACCGGTGGTCGTGTACGACGACAGCGGCAACACCGCCGCCGCCCGCGCCTGGTGGCTGCTGCGCTGGGCGGGAGTCGAGCGGGTGACGCTGCTCGACGGGGCCCTGGGCGCCTGGCGGGCGGCAGGTCTGCCGACGGAAGCCGGCGAGCCCGAGGCCCCCGTGCGGGGCGACATCGTGCTCACGCCGGGGCGGCTGCCGGTGCTGGACGCCCATGCTGCTGCCGAAGTCGCCCGGGATACGGGGTGCTGTTGGACGCCCGCGGCGCCGAGCAGTACCGGGGTGAGAGCGAGCCGGTCGATGCGCGTGCCGGGCACATCCCCGGTGCGCTGTCCGCGCCCACGGGCGACAACCTCCGTCCCGACGGGACCTTCCGCGACGTGGAGGAACTCGCCGTGCGGTTCACGGCGCTGGGCGCCGATGACGCGACCGAGGTGGGGGTCTACTGTGGGTCCGGCGTCACGGCCGCCCACCAGATCGCGGCGCTCGCCCACGCCGGCATCCGCGCGGCGCTCTACCCGTCGCAACCCCCGTCTCCTGGTCCGCCTACTCGGGGCTCGCCGACCGGCTCCGGCTCATGGTCGAGGATCCGGGGCGGCGCTGCGCGAACGCCGACGCGACGTCCCCCGCCTCCGGCGTGGTCGAGTGGAGGCTGGCGGCCATCGACGCCGAGATCGGCCGCCTGAGCCGGCTGCGCGCCCGGCTGGCCCAGCGGACAGGACGGGTGTAGGCGCTTCCCGTTCGGTGTCGGCGGACCCTGGCAGATCTTCCCTTCCGTCCACCGAAAGCCCAGGTCAGCGACGCATCCGACGGTGCGTCAGGTGGCGCAACACTTCCGCAACACCACTATCCCTACCGGATCGGTATGGTTCCGGCCATGCCGCCCACCGACCGCATCCGAGACCACGCCGGCCAGGGCGCGCCCACCGTCGCCGCCCAGCGCACGCGGCGTCGGCTGCGCGCGGACCGGGCACGCCAGCTCGCCGACCTTCTGCGTCACCAGCTCCTCACCGGGGGCTTCCCGGCCGGCACCCTCCCGCACGAGTCGACTCTCGCCAGCGACTACCGGGCCTCCCGCAACACCGTCCGTCAGGCCCTCGACCTCCTGCGCGCCGAGGGCTTGGTGGAGCGCCTCCCCGGCGTCGGCACGGTGGTCGTCGCCGAGAAGTACCCCCATGGGCTCGACCGGCTGATGGGTCTCGCGGAGACCCTGCACGAGCACGGCCGCGTCACCAACGAGGTCCGCACCATGGGCCCGGTCCCGGCCCCCGCCCCGGTCGCCGAGCGCCTCCGCGTCCCACCCGGCACCGACGTCCTCTACATAGAACGCCTGCGCCGCCTGAACGGCCTCCCCCTGTCCCTGGACCTCACCTACATCCCCCTGGACATCGGCACGGCCCTGCTCGGCTGCGACCTGGAGAACACCGACGTCTTCCGCCTCCTGGAGTCCCTCACCGGCCAGCGCCTCGGACACGCCGACATCACGCTGGAGGCGGTCAACGCGGACGCCCATTCCGCCGCCGTGCTTCAGGCCCCGCGCGGTGCGGCCGTCCTGATGCTGGAACGTCTCACGCACCTCGCCGACGGGCGCCCCGTAGACCTGGAGTTCATCCGCTTCCGCGGCGACCGCATCACGATGCGCGGCCTGCTGCACCGCTCCCTCTGACACCGCCCTCTCCCCCACAGCAAGACCTACAGCGCGACATTCCTGGAGACAGCCATGGCCTTGGTGCCCCAGCGGGCCGACGTGCCCGTGACCATCGACGAGTCGAAGTGCATCGACGGCTGCACGCTCTGCGTGGACATGTGCCCGCTGGACTCCCTCGCCATCGACACCGACAGCGGCAAGGCGTACATGCACGTCGACGAGTGCTGGTACTGCGGTCCGTGCGCGGCCCGCTGTCCCACCGGAGCCGTCACGGTCAACATGCCCTATTTGCTCCGCTGATCCCCTTGACCTGCTCCGGTGAAAGGCCGAACCACCATGAAACGCACGGCAGTCGCAGCATCCGCAGTCGTCCTTCTGCTCCCGCTCAGCGCCTGCGGCGGTGACGCCGAGGCCGGCGGCGGCTCCACGGTCACCGTCACCGTCGGCTACCAGTCCAAGACCATCAACACGGTCACAGCCGGCACCCTGCTCCGCTCCCTCGGCTACTTCGAGAAGCAGCTGACCTCGCTCGGCGACGGCCGCACCTACAGGGTCGTCTGGCAGGACTACGCCACCGGCGCCCCCATCACCGCCCAGATGACCGCCGGGAAGATCGACATCGGCTCGATGGGCGACTTCCCGCTGCTCATCAACGCCGCCCGCGGCAAGCAACTGAACCGCCCCACCCATCTGGTCTCGGTCACCGGCTACAACCTGCGCGGTGGCCTCAACACCATCGTCACCGCACCCGACTCGGGGCTCACCTCCCTGAAGGACCTGAAGGGAAAGAAGGTCTCCACGAGCGTCGGCTCCGCCGCCGACGGCACCCTCGTACGGGCCCTGCAACGCGTCGGCATCGACCCGAACGACGGCATCGAGAAACTCAACCAGCAGCCCGCGGTGGGCGCTTCGGCTCTGGCCGCGGGCAGCGCGGACGCGCTGTCGCAGTTCGTCGCCTGGCCCGGCCTGCTCACCTACCAGGGCAAGGCGAAGGCTCTGTACGACGGCGCCCAGCTGAACCTGCCCACATTCCACGGAGTCACCGCCCGCGAGGACTTCGCGAAGGAGCGGCCGACCGTGCTGGAGGCGTTCCTCAAGGCCCAGGCACAGGCCACCGACTACCTCAACGACCATCCCGTCGCCGCCGCAGAGAAGGTCGCGAAGGCCACCGGTCTGCCCGCCGAGGTCGTCTACCTCTACAACGGCGCCCACGGCATCTCCACCTTCGACCCGGCCGTCAAGCCGCAGCTCGTCTCCGCGCTGAAGCAGGACGTGTCGGTCCTGAAGGCGGCGAAGCTGACCGGCGACGTGGACGTGGACTCGTTCGTCGACGACCAGTACGTCAAGAAGGCGCTCGGCGCCTCGTACGAGAAGCAGCTCGCGGCCACGCCACCGGCCGCCGCGAGCGAGGTGTGGCCGAAGGGCGCCCAGGAGACCAGGACCTTCAAGTCCCCGGCGCAGCTGCTCGGTTACCTGGCCGCCCACCCCGACGGCTTCCGCGCCGCCTACGTTCCCGACGCCACCACCGGCACCCTCTGGTTCGCCGGCAAGGCGGTGTGGGTCACCGACGGCGAGGAGCTGCTGCCGTTCGTCGCCCCCGCGACCGCGCAGGCGTACGCCGACGGACACGACGGGGCGCGGGTCATCACGTATGCCGATGCCCTGGAGCGTGCCTCGTGAGCCGGCCCGCACCACGAGCCGCCCGGTACGCGCTGCGGGTGGCCGCCCTCGCCGCCGCCCTCGGCCTGTGGCAGCTCCTGACCGGCCTGGACGTCGACCTGTGGCTGCGCTTCTCGCAGTTCCCCACGGTCACCGACGTCGCCCACGCCTTCGCCGACCGCCTCGCCGGGGCCGACTACTGGACGGACCTCACCGACAGCCTGACCCGCATCCTCACCGGCTTCCTGCTGGCGGCGGTGCTGGGTGTGGCGGGGGGCGTGCTCGTGGCACGCTCCCGATTGGCCGAGGACCTGCTGGGCCCGCTGCTGGAGGTGGTCCGCCCGATCCCGGCGATCGCCCTGGTCCCCGTCGCGATCCTCCTGTTCCCCTCCAACGAGCAGGGCATCGTCTTCATCACCTTCACCGCCGCCTTCTTTCCGGTCCTGGTCTCCACCCGGCACGCCGTCCGCGCGCTGACGCCCGTGTGGGAGGAGGCCGTACTCACGATGGGCGGCGGCCGGTGGCGCATCCTCGGCTCGGTCGTCCTGCCGGGCGCCCTGCCCGGCGTCTTCGGCGGCCTGTCGGTCGGCATCGGCGTCTCGTGGATCTGCGTGATCTCCGCCGAGATGATCTCCGGCCAGTACGGCGTGGGTTACCGCACCTGGCAGGACTACACGATCGTCGACTACCCCGGTGTCTTCGTCGGGATGGTCACGATCGGCGTCCTCGGCTGGCTCACCTCCACGGCCGTCGAGCTGCTGGGCCGCCGCCTGACCCGCTGGCTGCCGCGCACCTCGTACCGCCCCGGCTCGCGCCTCACGCGGCGGACGCGCGAAGCCCCCTCCCCCGCACCGGTCGGCCCCAGACCCAAGGAGGACGTGTCTCATGACCAGCTCGTCTGACGTCCGTTCACCGTCCCGCACCGGCACCCGCCTCGCCCTGCACGACGCCGCTCTCGGACGCCCCGGCACGCCCGTGCTGGACAAGGTGGACCTTGATGTGGCCCCCGGAGAGATCCTGACCGTCGTCGGCTCCTCCGGCTGTGGCAAGTCGACCCTCCTGCGCACCCTGGCCGGACTTCTGCCCCTGCTCTCCGGAGGGATCACGCAGGACGGACGCCCCCTGACCGCCCCGTCCGCCGAACGCGCCCTCGTGTTCCAGGAGGACGCCCTGCTCCCCTGGCGTACTCTGCGCGCGAACGTCGAACTTCCCCTCGCCATCAAGGGCTTGCCCCGCGCCGAACGCCGTACCCAGGCCGAGGCATGGCTCACCCGCGTCGGGCTGACGGAGCAGTCCCGGCACCTGCCGCACCGTGTCTCCGGTGGCCAGCGTCAGCGCGCCCAACTGGCCCGGGCCCTCGCGGGTGCGCCCCGTGCCGTCCTCATGGACGAACCGTTCGGTGCCCTCGACGCCCAGACCCGTGCCGGCATGCAGGACCTGCTGGTGGAGGTGCTGCGCGGCACGGGCGCCACCGTCGTCTTCGTCACCCACGACGTGGACGAGGCCCTCTTCCTCGGCGACCGCGTGGCCCTGCTGGGCGCGGGCCGCCTCATCGCCGTACGGGACGTACCGCGCCCGCGCGAGCGCGCCGCCCACGACGCTCCGGCGCGTATCGCCCTGCGGCGCGAAGTCCTCACGTCACTCGGTTCTTGAAAGGCACCCTGGTGGACACCCCCCTGCAGATCCCGGACCTCACCGACGCCGAGGAACTGACCTGCGACGTCCTCGTCATCGGCGGCGGCACCGCCGGCACCATGGCGGCCCTGACCGCCGCCGAGCACGGCGCGGACGTGCTGCTCCTGGAGAAGGCCCACGTCCGCCACTCGGGCGCGCTCGCCATGGGCATGGACGGCGTCAACAACGCGGTCATCCCGGGCCGCGCCGAACCTGACGACTACGTCGCCGAGATCACCCGCGCCAACGACGGCATCGTCGACCAGTCCACCGTCCGCCAGACCGCCACCCGCGGCTTCGCCATGGTGCAGCGGCTGGAGTCGTACGGGGTGAAGTTCGAGAAGGACGAGCACGGCGAGTACGCGGTCCGCCAGGTCCACCGCTCCGGCTCCTACGTCCTGCCGATGCCGGAGGGCAAGGACGTCAAGAAGGTCCTGTACCGGCAGCTGCGGCGGCGCGAGATGCGCGAGCGGATCCGGATCGAGAACCGGGTGATGCCGGTACGCGTGCTCACGGCGGAAGGGCGGGCCGTGGGGGCGGTGGGCTTCCACACCCGCACGGGCGCCTTCGTCACCGTCCGCGCGGGCGCGGTGATCCTGGCGACCGGCGCCTGCGGCCGCCTCGGCCTGCCTGCCTCCGGGTACCTGTACGGCACGTACGAGAACCCGACGAACGCGGGTGACGGCTACGCGATGGCGTATCACGCGGGCGCCGAGCTGACCGGCATCGAGTGCTTCCAGATCAACCCGCTGATCAAGGACTACAACGGTCCCGCCTGCGCGTATGTCGCCAATCCCTTCGGCGGCTACCAGGTCAACCGGCACGGCGAACGTTTCGTCGACTCCGACTACTGGTCGGGCCAGATGATGGCGGAGTTCGCGGAGGAAGTCGCGAGCGACCGGGGCCCGGTCTACCTGAAGCTGAGCCACCTCCCGGAGGAGTCGATCTCGGCCCTGGAGTCGATCCTTCACTCGACGGAGCGCCCGACACGAGGCACCTTCCACTCCGGCCGGGGCCACGACTACCGCACCCACGACGTGGAGATGCACATCTCCGAGATCGGCCTGTGCGGCGGCCACTCGGCCTCGGGAGTACGGGTCGACGACCACGCCCGTACGACCGTCCCCCGCCTGTACGCCGCCGGGGACCTGGCCTGCGTCCCGCACAACTACATGATCGGCGCGTTCGTCTTCGGGGACCTGGCGGGCGCGGACGCGTCCCAGTACACGCCGTACGAAGGGGAGTTGCCTCTCGACCAGCTAAAGCAGGCGCACCAGCTGATCTACCGCCCGCTGCGCAACCCCGACGGCCCGCCGCAGCCCCAGGTCGAGTACAAGCTGCGCCGCTTCGTGAACGACTACGTGGCACCGCCGAAGTCCGGCGCCCGGCTGTCGCTGGCCCTGGAGGCGTTCGAGCGGATGCATGACGACATCGCCACGATGGGCGCCCGCACCCCGCACGAGCTGATGCGCTGCGCGGAGGTGAGCTTCATCCGCGACTGCGCGGAGATGGCCGCGCGGGCCTCCCTGGCCCGCACGGAGTCCCGCTGGGGCCTCTACCACGACCGTCTCGACCACCCCCACCGTGACGACGCGTCCTGGTTCCACCACCTCGATCTGCGCAAGTCCCCCACCGGTGCGATGGAGTTCACGGCGCGTCCCGTGGCTCCCTATCTGGTCCCGGTCGACGGTCTCACCGCGATCGGCGGGCCCTCCCGCCACCTCGGCGAGGTCCACCCGGAACAGGTGGCGACCGCTGGGGCCCGGGAGGCGGCGCCGGCGGCGATACGGCAAAAGCCCGCCCTGACCGATACGACCGCCCGCCCCGGTTCCGGCACGGACACGCCGGCCACACCGCGCCTGCTCGAACTGCTCTCCCTCGCGGAGGACGAGCCCCGGCTCTCCGCCCTCGCCCCTTACCTGACCGACCCCGAGCCCACCGTTCGCCGAACGGCCGTCACCGTGCTGACGGAGACGGTGCCGCCGGGCACCGGACCGGCACTGGCCGCCACGCTCGCCGACCCCGACGCCGGCGTCCGCGCTGCCGCGGCCGCCTCACTGCGCGAACTGGTCGAGACGCTGGACCCTGAACCAGCCCTGCGCGACGGCCTCGTCGCCGCCCTGTCCGAAGCCGACCCCGTCGCCCGTGCCGCCGCACTCGACGTCCTGCGTGCCCTGCGCCTCGGCGCCACCGGGCTGTTCGCAGGCTCCCTTTCGGACGCGGACATCGCCGTGCGTATCGCTGCCGTGCGAGCACTCGTGTCGGTCGACGCCGCCGGAGAGCTGGCCCGCGCGGCGACCTGCGACCCGTCCCGCGAGGTCCGCGTCACCATCGCCAAGGCCCTGGCCACCGTGACCGCGGGACAGTTCGACGACACCACGTCGGGCGGCCCCGGACCCGACATGGTCCTTGCGGCCCTCACCGAACTCATCGACGATCCCGACGCCCTGGTGCGTGCGGCCGCCTACGAAGCACTGGGCACGACCGGCTGCCCGGCGCCCCTGGCCGCACACGCGGACGCGGCCCTGTCCGACCCGGCCTGGCAAGTGCGGGCCGGCGCGGCCACCGCCCTCTCCCTCGCGGCCCCCGGCCTCGCCGTACCCGCCCTCGCCAAGGCCCTCGCCGACCCCAACGCCGACGTCCGCAAGGCCGCCGTGGCAGCACTGACCCGGCACCGTGCCACCGAGGACGCCCGAGCGGCCCTGGCCACGGCGAAGACGGACACGGACGCGGACGTCAGGGCCTATGCGACCCGGGCACTGTGAGCGAACCGCTGCGACGCAGACGACAGCTGCGGAGCGCGGGTAGCGACGTGGGCCGTACTGACAAGGGCCCTCACAAGCCATGCGGAGGTTGACCGAGCTTCCGCGACTGTGCGCCGAGGCCGAGGGAAGCCGGTGGTGCTCGATCCGGCATTCGCCCGTACCGTCGGCATCGCATCAGGCATCGTCGTCGGACGGCTGCGCCCGGCCGCCCGCCCGCCACTGGCAAGCCCAGACTGCTCAGCCGGACATCATCCGGAGCGCCCCTTTCGAGGGTGATGCGTTCCGCGTCACGGAGGGCGGCCTCGCGGGCGAACTCGGCGGCCGGCTCGGCGGCGAGGGCGTCCGCCTCGGCGCGTCGGCGATCACGTGGGTCATCGCCGGCTCCCGGCGTCCGCGAACGGGATCTGAGCAACGGGCTGTGCGGCCGTCGCGCCGCGGAACGGATGGCTCCACAGCCCGCGCGCCTGAAGCCGTGGCAGGACGCCCTCGCCGAACCAGTACGCCTCCTCCAGGTGCGGGTAGCCGGAGAGCACGAACTCGTCGATGCCGAGGGAGTGGTACTCCTCGATGCGCTCGGCGACCTCGTCATGGCTGCCGACCAGTGCGGTGCCCGCGCCGCCGCGGACCAGGCCGATGCCGGCCCACAGGTTGGGGTGGATCTCCAGACGGTCGCGGCCGCCACCGTGCAGGGCGAGCATCCGCTGCTGCCCCTCGGACTCGCTGCGGGCGAGCCCGGCCTGGACCGACCGCACGGTTTCCGGGTCGAAGCCCTCCAGGAGACGGTTCGCCTCCGCCCACGCCTGCCCGGAGGTGTCGCGGGTGATGACGTGCAGCCGGATCCCGAAGCGCACGGTGCGGCCCTCCTCGGCCGCCAGCCCTCGGATCCGGGCGATCTTCTCGGCGACCGCGGCCGGCGGCTCGCCCCAGGTGAGGTACACGTCGACGTGCTTGGCCGCGACCTCCCCGGCGAGGGGCGAGGACCCTCCGAAGTACACCTCCGGCACCGGGTCGGGCAGCCGGGCCAGCTTCGCCTCCTCGACCCGGAGGTGCTCACCGGTCAGGTCGACGGTCTTCCCTTGCCACAACCCCCGGACGATCTCCAGGAATTCGCCGGTCCGGCGGTAGCGGGCATCCTTGTCGAGGAAGTCGCCGTAAGCCTTCTGCTCGTGGCTCTCGCCACCGGTGACCACGTTGAGCAGCAGCCGTCCGCCGGTCTGCCGCTGGAAGGTGGACGCCATCTGCGCGGCGAGCGTCGGCGAGACGAAGCCGGGCCGGAAGGCGACCAGGAACTTCAGCCGCTCGGTGTTCTGGCTGACCATCGCCGTGGTCAGCCACGCGTCCTCGCACCATGCGCCGGTGGGGGTGAGCGCGCCCACGAAGCCCAACTCCTCGGCCGCACGGGCGATCTGGCTCAGATAGGCGACCGTCGGCGGCCGGTCACCGCCGGTCGTGGTGACCGGGGTGCCGTGGCCGCCGCCGACGACGTGGCGGCTGTCGCCATTGGTGGGCAGGAACCAGTGGAAGGTGAGGGACACGTGGGCCTCCGATGGGGGATTGGTTCGTCAGAGCAGGCCGTGCCGGGGCGGCCGTGTGCCGTTGAGCAGGTAACGGCCTATGTGCTGGACCTTCCAGCGGGCCGGGTCGTGCAGGGTGTGGGTGCGCGCGTCACGCCAATGGCGGTGCAGGCCGGCGGAGTCGAGCGCCGAGCGGGTGCCGGAGACCTCGAACAGGGCGCTGCCGACCTCCACGGCCGCCTCCGCCGCCGTCACCTTGGCCGCAGCCACCGCTATCGAGGCTTCCGCCGCGGAGTCGTCCGTCAGCTCGGTGCGGGCGGCGTCCACGGTTCTGGCTGCGGTGGCGAGCAACGCGTCGGCGGCCCGCACCCGGATGGCCAGTTCCCCCAGCCGTTGGATCAGCAGCGGGTCGTCGGCGGCGGTCGGGTGTCCTTCGTCGACGCTCTCGAACCAGGGACGGCTCTTCGTGCGCACGAAGTCCACGGCCTCGGCCAGCGCTCCGGAGGCGATCCCGGCGTCGATGGCGGCGTGCAGCAACTGCGCCACCGCACCGTGGAGCTGCGGTCCCCGGAAGGTGAGGTGGTGCGGCACCACACGGTCGGCGGGCACCGGCACCGACTCCAGGCGGACGGTTCCGCTGGCGGTGGTGCGCTGCCCCATGCCGTCCCAGTCGTCCACGACCGTGAGGCCGGGGGCCTCCCGCGGCACGAAGGCCACGTGCAGGTTGTCGTCGTCGGCGCGGGCGAGGACCGGGACCCAGTCGGCGAAGAGGGCGCCGGTGGAGTAGTGCTTGACGCCGTCGAGGACGTACGACCCGTCCGGGCGGCGAGCGAGCCGGGTGCGGATGTCCAGCACGTGCTTGGTTCCCGCCTCGGACTGGGCGTTGCCGAAACGCTTGCCTCGCAGCACCTCGCCGAAGAGGAACCGCTGCTGCTCGTGGGTCCCCTGCCGGCGCAGCACACCCACGTACACGAAGTGGCTCTGCGGGATCTGGGCGAGGCTGGCGTCGGCGGCGGCCAGCAGCCGGAAGATCTCGGCGAGCGTCTCCACGCGGACGTCCGCGCCGCCGAACTCGGCCGGCACCGTCACCCCGAGCAGTCCGGAGGCGGACAGCCGCCCCAGCTCCGCGTGCGGCAGCCGGCGGAGCGCGTCCCGCTCCGCGGCGCCCTTGCGGAAGTCCGCGGCCAGCTCGGCGGCGACGGCGAGGGCCTCCCCGTCGCCGCCGATCACGGCCGGGGCGCTCATCCGGTGGCCGCCAGCAGCGTCGTACGGCCGCCCAGCGCGAGCGAGAACTGGTCCGTGACCTGGGCCAGCGCCTCGGCCGAGGCGGGCGCGACGATCAGCGAGCCGTCGTCGCCGACCGTGATGTCCTTGTCGAGCGTGAACCACCCCGGTGTGATGTGCGCGGGTCCCATGGAGGCGAGGACCGGCCGCAGGGCGTAGTCGATGGCCAGGACGTGGGCGGTGGAACCGCCGGTGGCCAGGGGCAGTACGGTCTTGCCCGCCAGGGCGTACTGCGGGAGGAGGTCGAGCAGTGACTTCAGCAGGCCGGAGTAGGCGGCCTTGTAGACGGGGGTGCCGATGACGACGCCGTCCGCGTGCTTGACCAGGGCGCTGGCCTCGACGATCGCCGGGTGAGCGAAGTCGGCGTGCAGCAGGGCCTCGGCCGGCAGCGTGCGGACGTCGAACGGGATCACCTCGTGGCCCTGGGCCGCGAGCCGGTCGTCGAGGTGGCGCAGCAGCCGGGCGGTGCGGGAGGTGGGAGAGGGACTGCCGGAGACGGAGAGGATGGTGGCCATGGGAGGGACCTTTCAGGAGTACCAGGTGGGCTGCGGCAGTTCACCGGTGAGGACGTGGCGGCCGACCTCACGGCGTTTGTAGGCGACGGGGTCGTGGAGCGTGTGGGTGCGGATGTTGCGCCAGAAGCGGTCGAGGCCTTCGGCGGAGGCGGTGGCGCGGGCTCCGGTCACCTCGAAGATGCGGTGGGTGATCTCCAGGGCGACGTCGGTGGCGCGGGCCTTGACGGCGGCCACCCGCACCTCGAACTCGCCCCGGGCCTGTGCGGTGACCGCGTCCGGGTCGTCGTGCAGCTTCTGGCCCTCGTCGGCCACGGCGTCGGCCAGGGCCTCGACGGCCCACAGCTGGGCGGTGAGGTCGCCGTAGATGTCGATGACGTAGGGCTCGTCGACGGCGTGCTCGTGGCCGCCGTGCAGCCAGGGCCGTGACTTGGTCCGGGTGTAGGTGGCGGCGGTCTTCAGCGCTCCGGCGGCGATGCCGAGGTAGAAGTTGACGAAGACGAGCTGGATGGTCGGCACGTTGAGGGTGTTGTACACGCGGGGCCGGAACTGCTTGTCCACGTATCCGGCGGCGGCGGTCCAGGGGACGCGTACGGCGTCGAGGGTGACGCCGCCGCTCTCGGTGAGGCGCTGGCCGATGTTGTCCCAGTCGTCGTGGAAGGTCAGGCCCTCGCTGTCGGAGGGGACGATGGCGAAGACGTGGTCGTCGGTGCCCTCCAGGACGCCTTCGAGGACGGTGACGTCGGAGACCTTGCTGCCGGTGGAGAAGGTCTTGCGGCCGGTGAAGGTGAGCGTGTCGCCCTCGTCCTTCACCACCACGTCCTCGTCGCGCGGGTTGACCGCGCCGCCGAAGAACCACTGGTTGCGGGCGGCCTCGGCCTCGACGTGCTCCCACTGTTCGCGGGTGCCGACCAGGCGGGCGGCCCAGTTCCACAGGTAGTGGTAGCCGAGCAGCTGGCCGATGGAGCCGTCGGCCTTGGCGACCTCGCGGACGACGCGGTAGGCGGTGGTCCAGTCCTGGCCCGCGCCGCCGTGCTCGACGGGGCCGAGGAGGGTGACCAGGCCGGACTCCTTCAGCAGCCGGACCTCCGCGTACGGGGTGGCGGCGGCCTTGTCCCGGGCGGCGGCGTCGGAGGCGAGGACGGCTGCGATCTCGGCGGCGCGGGCGATCCAGCCTGCGGCGTCGGTCGGGTCGGGGGCGGTCTTCCAGTCGGCCGGTGCGGCGGTGCTCATGGTGGGACCCTTTCGGTCTCGGGTGGGGGAGGGTTCGGGGCGTGCGGTCAGGCGCGGGCGGCGACGGGCTCCGACTCGAACTGCCGGGCCTCCAGTTCGCGTACGAGGGGCAGCACCCGCTTGCCGAAGTACTCGACCTCCTCGTGGTAGTGCAGGAAGCCGAGGAGGAAGAGGTCGACGCCGAGCCGCTTGTAGGCGACGATCCGCTCGGCGATCTGCTCGGGCGTGCCGATCAGGCCGGTGCGGAAGCCGTCGTTGTACTGGACGAGGTCTTCGAAGCTGGAGTCCTGCCACATGCCCTTGCCGTCTGCGGTGGACTGCCCGGCCTGCTGGACGGCGGCGCGGAAGCCGTGGACGGCCGGTGTGTCGGCCTTGGCGACGATCTCGCGGAGTGTGTCGCGGGCCTCGGCCTCGGTGTCGCGGGCGATGAGGAAGCCGTTGAGGCCGAACTTCGGTGCTGTGCGTCCGGCTTGGGCGGCGGCGGCGCGGACGTCTTCGATCTGCTCGGTGACGCCGTCGAAGTCCTTGCCGTTGCTGAAGTACCAGTCGGAGACGCGGCCCGCCATGGTTCGGGCGGCGGTGGAGTTGCCGCCCTGGAAGATCTCCGGGTGCGGACGCTCGGGGGTGTTCAGCGGCTTGGGCTTGAGGGAGAAGTCGCGCAACCGGTAGAAGTCACCGGCGAGTTCGGTGTGGTCCTCGGTCCAGATCTGGCGCAGGGCGGTGATGAACTCCTCCGCGCGGCGGTAGCGCTCGTCGTGCTCCAGCCAGGGCTCGCCGAGGGCCGTGAACTCGCCTTTGAACCAGCCGCTGACGACGTTGACGGCGAAGCGGCCGTTCGACAGGTGGTCGGCGGTGGCGCCGAGCTTGGCGAGGACGCCCGGGTGCCACAGGCCGGGGTGGACGGCGGCGATGACCTTCAGCCGCTCGGTGGCGAGCAGCAGGGCGAGGCTGAAGCTGGTCGACTCGTGCTGGTACTCGGCGCCGTAGCTGGCCATGTAGCGGACCTGGCTGAGGGCGTAGTCGAAGCCGTTGTTCTCGGCCAGCACGGCCAGTTCGCGGTTGTAGTCGTAGCTCCAGTCGGTGCGCTGCTCGATGGTGCTGGTGACCAGGCCGCCGCTGACGTTGGGTACCCAGTAGGCGAAGCGGACGGGGTCGGGTCCGGGGGGTGCGGGCATGGGGAACTCCTGGCGGGAATGCGCATGCGAAAAGGCGCGTGCGGTGACAGGGAAACGTGTTCAGTGATCGGGATTCAGGCGTGCGGCGACGGCGTTCCCGGGACGGCAGAAATCACCACGGAAAAGGCCGGCAGTGGAATCCAGGAAGGGCGTGTCGGCGCAGGTTCGAGGGTTTCCGTCGGGTGCGCTCAGACCCGACAGCGACAGCAGGAGCTGGAGACACGCGCGAGGTCGACGTGGCGTCGCCGCGTGAGGTCCTGTCGCTTCATGCCTTCGATCAAAGCAGTGGGGGTACGGCCGGTCAAGAATGCCCGGATGTCATTTCACATGCTGAGAGTCGGTATTCACGAGGTTGTGACAGGGATTCCCTTGAACGCGGCGCGCGGTGAACGGCAGTCTCCTTGCCGTGCGTATCGAACAGCTCGAATACATCGCTGCCGTCACGCGGTTGGGGTCGCTGCGGCGCGCCGCAGAAGAACTGCACCTGTCCCAGCCCGCGCTCAGCGAGACCGTACGCAACCTGGAGCGCGAACTCGGCGTGGACCTGCTGGAGCGGAAGCGTTCCGGGGCGAAGATCAGCGACGAGGGCCGGGAACTGCTGCCGTACATCATGACCGTGCTGGATGCGGTCGACCGGCTGCGTGGCGCGGCCGGCGACCAGCACCGCATCAGCCGCATGGTCCGCCTCGGCACGGTCAACACGGCCACCGTCCCGCTGGTCATACCCACGGTGCGGGAGTTCCGGGCCTCGCACCCGGCCACCCAGGTCGAGTTGGTCGGCGCACAGCAGTCCGAGATCCACCGCGGGCTGCTGGAGGGCGCGTTCGACCTGGGGCTGGTGAACTACCTCGGAGGCGACGACATGCCACCCGGCTTCGAGACCACCGAACTCCTGCGGGGCCGGCCGGTGGTGTGCGTGCGCCCGGACAGTCCGCTCGCGGCCCTGGACGCGGTGGACGTGGACAGCCTCCTGGCCGAGCCGCTGGTCGTGATGCGGTCCGGCTATGTCATGCACCGCTTTGTCCACCGTCTGCTGGGCGGCCGTACGCCGTCCTTCTCGTACTCCACCGACGGCGCCGAGATGGGCAAGCTGATGGTCGCCGAGGGACTGGGAGCCACGGTGCTGCCCGACTTCAGTGTCATCGGCGATCCCCTGGAACGGCGGGGCACGATCACCGTACGGCCGCTGGCCGGGGACGCGGCCGACGTGCTGCTGATCCTGCAGCGCCGGCACTCCGGTTCCGTCCCGCGAGCCGTCCGCGATCTGCACGAGCTGTTCGTGCGCAACGCCCGTGCATGCCAAGCCCTTTCCTGAGTCAGACATCGCGCTGTCCCCGTCCGGTCAGCGGATGTTGCTCGGAACGGCTGGCCTCAGTCGAGCGCAGCTCCCGCGAGTTCGCCGAGCTGCGCGCGCAGATCGCCCACGCCGTCAAGGCCGCCGCGGCGGCCTGATCCCCCTGCTTGGGAACAGGGCACCCCGGTGAGCAGGCCCGGCGTGGCCCCAGGTTGCGCGGGAACACTGTGGCCGGTCCCGCGCCCGCTCCCTGCCGGCCTGCGCGCGGGAGGCCTGGCGGCGGTTTCCCGCATGCCGGGCCTCCGCCCGCTCACCTCCGGCTCCACTCCTGCGCGAGCAGCTCGTACGACCTCACCCGGTCGGCGTGGTCGTGGGTGATGGTCGTGATGAGCAACTCGTCGGCGCCGGTGGCCTCTTGGAGCTGGAACAGGCGGTCGGCCACCTGTCTCGGTGAGCCGACGAACTGCGTGTCCACGCGGTCCCGCACCAGCTCCCGGTCCTCCTCACTCCACTCCAAGGCCCGGGCCTGCTCCGGCGTCGGGTACTCGATGGCGCCCTCGGCGGTGCGGATGCTGCGGACCCAGGCCGCGTAGCCGGTGGCGAGCTCGTGGGCCGTCTCCTCGTCCTCCGCCACGACCACGTCGGCCGAGACGCTGACGTACGGCTTGTCGAGGACGTCGGAGGGCTGGAAGAAGGCCCGGTAGCCGTCCACGGCCTCCAGCACGGTGGCGGGGCTGACGTGGTAGTTCGCGGCGAACCGCAGCCCCCGCGCGCCGGCGACCTCGGCGCTCTGGCCGCCGCTGCTGCCCAGGATCCACACCTCGACGTCGGCGCCCTCGCCCGGCACGGTGTGCGCCTCGATGCCCTCCGGGGTCCGGTAGGTGCCGGCCAGCAGGGCGAGGATGTCGTCGATCTGCTCGGCGTAGTCCTGCGACTGGGCACCGGGCAGCAGGAGCAGCTTGCGCTGCAGGGCGATGCGGGGTGAGCCGAGGAGGCGTTCGAAGGAGAAGCGGGGCGGGATGAGGAGGCCGTTCGGGGCCCGGCCGCTCACGACGGGGGTCACGGTCGCGGGGGCTGCGGTCGGTTGTGCCGGCGGGCGGCCGCCCGAGCGGCCCAGGCCGAGGTCGAAGCGGCCTGGGTGCAGGGCGTCGATCAGGCCGAACTCCTCGACCGTGCTGAGCGCGGTGCGGTGGCCGAGCTGTACGGCGCCGGAGCCGAGCCGGATCGTGGAGGTGGCGGAGGCGGTCAGCGCGAGGACGACCGCGGGGGACGTGCCTGCGACGCCCGGGTTGAGGTGGTGCTCGGCGAACCAGTACCGGGCGTACCCGAAGCGCTCGGCGTGCTGTGCCAGGTCGATGGAGTTGCGCAGGGCGTCGGCGGCCGTCGAGCCGGACGGTATCGGCACCAGGTCGAGGACGCCGAGGGGAATGTCAGGCATGGGCGGGCTCCTCCTCGGTGACGGGCAGGACCGGTCCCCAGACGAAGGGCGGGTCCGGGATGTCGCGGCGCAGTACCGGGGCGACTTCGGACTGGAAGAGCTGGAGCGAGGCGCGGTGCTGGGCATCGGTCAACCCGTTCGCGTCCGCGTGCAGATGGAGCACGGTGTGCCCGAACTGCTCGTGGTAGCGGTGCACCTTGTCGATGATCTGCTGCGGGCTGCCGATCAGGGCGGAGCTGCGCTCGGCGAAGTCCTCCACGGTCTCGAAGACCACCGGCAGGCCGGACTGCTTCTGGAACGCCAGCGTCGACTCGAAGATCGGCCGGTACGCCTTGAGGGCTTCCTGGGAGGTGCGGGTCACGAGGAGCCCGGCCGTGCCGGCACCGATCGCGATCTTCGCCGGGTCGTGGCCGTAGAATTCCCAGCGCTCGCGGTAGTGGCTGATCAACTCGCTGTACGGCTCGATGGGGTTGGTGACGTTCGCCGAGAACAGCGGGTCGCCGTAGCGGGCGGCGAGGTCTACCGACTCCTTGCTGGTGGCGCTGCCGTGCCAGACCCGGACGGGCCGCTGGTAGGGCCGCGGCCATACCTCGGCGTCCGTCAGCGGCGGGCGGAAGCGAGTCGCCGCGGTCACCTTGTCCTGCCGCCAGATCTGCCGGAACACCTCATAGCTCTCGGCGTTGCGGTCCCACTGGTCCTCGGGAGTGACATGGAACAGCTCGCGCTGGGCGGCGCCGTTGCCCTTGCCGATGATCAATTCCAGGCGTCCGCCGGAGAGATGGTCGAGGGTGGCGTAGTCCTCGTAGGCGCGCACCGGGTCGAGGAGGCTGAGCGTGGTCACGGCGGTGAACAGCCGGATGCGTCGGGTCAGTGCCGCGATGTGGCTGAGGACGACGGTCGGCGAGGAGGAGATGAACGGCCGCTCGTGCCGCTCCCCCACGCCGAAGCCGTCGAAGCCGAGTTCCTCGGCGAGCAGGGCGTTGTCGAGGACCTCGCGGAAGCGGTCCTGGGTCGGCTTGTGCACGCCGGTGATCGGATCCGGCCGGTGCACGATCAGGGTGATGGCGAGGAACTTCACGACGCTGCCCGTTCGTCGCGGACGTCGCCGATGGGGGTCCCCCCGCTCGAGCGAAGCCGAGAGTGGGGGAGGGCCAGGCCGAGGTGGTCGCGCAGGGTCGGGCCCTCGTACTCCGTGCGGAACACGCCTTGTTCCTGCAGGAGCGGGACGACCTTGTCGGCGAACTCGTCGAGGCCGGTCGGGGTGATGTGCGGGACGAGGATGAAGCCGTCACTTGCGTCGGCCTGCACGAACTCGTTGAGGGTGCGGGCGATCGTCTCGGCCGAACCGATGAAGTTCTGCCGGTTGCCGGTCTCGATGACCAGGTCGCGGATCGACCAGTTGTTTGCGGCGGCGAGCTCGCGCCACTCGCGGGCGGTGGCCAGCGGGTCGCGGTACATGCGGACCTGGGCGCGGCCCTGGGAGATGTGGTTGTCGCTGACATCGGGGTCGATGTCGGGGAGTGGCCCGTCCGGGTCGTAGGAGGACAGGTCCCGGTTCCAGACGAACTCCAGGTGCTTGAGGGCGGTGGCGCCGCTGACTTGCTGGCGGCGTACCAGCTTGGCCAGTTCCTCCGCCTCGGCGTCGGTGTCGGCGAGGGTGAAGGTGGCGGCGGGCAGGATCAGCAGCTGGTCGTGGTGGCGGCCGTACTTGGCGAGGCGGTTCTTGACGTCGGTGTAGAAGGCTTGGCCGGCTTCGAGGGTGGCGTGCCGGCTGAAGATCGCGTCGGCTTCGGAGGCGGCGAACTCGCGGCCCTCCTCGGAGTCGCCGGCCTGGAAGATCACCGGGCGGCCCTGCGGGGAGCGCGGCACGTTGAACTGCCCGTGGATGTCGAAGTGCTGTCCGGTGTGGACGAAGGCTCCGGCCTTGGCGTGGCGCAGGAAGGTGCCGGTGGCCTGGTCGGCAAGGATCTCGTCGCCGTGCCAGGAGTCGAAGAGCTCGTTCGCCGTGGCCAGGAACTCCTTGGCGCGGGAGTAGCGCTCCTCCTGGGGCAGGAAGCCGCCGCGGCGGAAGTTCTCGCCGGTGAAGGCGTCCCAGGAGGTGACGACGTTCCAGGCGGAGCGCCCGCCGGAGAGGTGGTCGAGGCTGGCGAACTGGCGGGCGACCTCGTAGGGCTCGTTGAAGGTGGAGTTGATGGTGCCGGTCAGGCCGAGGTGCTCGGTGACGGCGGCGAGCGCGGCGAGCACGGTGAAGGTGTCGGGGCGGCCGACGACGTCCAGGTCGTAGATCTGCCCGCCCTGTTCGCGCAGCCGGAGTCCCTCGGCGAGGAACAGGAAGTCGAACTTCGCGCGTTCGGCGGTCTGCGCGAAGTGGACGAAGGAGCTGAAATCGATGTGGCTGCCGGCCTTCGGGTCGCTCCACACGGTGGTGTTGTTGACGCCCGGGAAGTGGGC
Source organism: Streptomyces sp. NPDC001381 (assembly GCF_042895685.1). Lineage (NCBI taxonomy): Bacteria > Bacillati > Actinomycetota > Actinomycetes > Kitasatosporales > Streptomycetaceae > Streptomyces > Streptomyces sp. NPDC001381. The sequence goes on from NZ_JBIAWO010000006.1 coordinate 38,407, forward strand.
GGCCAGATGGATCTGCTTCAAAGGCTTGGTCATCGGTCGGGGATCCTTCCGGCTCAGGCAGCGGCGTAGCGGTTGGCGGGGCGGGCCAGGCCCAGCAGGCCGCGCAGGGTGCCGGCCCCGTAGGCGCGGCGGAAGGCGCCCCGGCGCTGCAGTTCGGGGACCAGCCCCCGGGTGATCGCCGGGAGGTCGTGGCCGGCGACGGCGGGACGCAGCCGGAATCCGGTCAGCCCGACGCTGTGCAACTCCTGCAGCAGATCGGCGAGTTGGGAGGGCGTGCCGGTGAAGATGTGGGCATCACTCGTGTACGGCTGTCCCGCGAGCGCGTCGAGCCGTTCCCGGCGGGCGGTCGCGGCGGCCGGGTCGTCGTCGAGGAAGACGACCAGGTCGCCGAAGACATGGAGGGTGTCGGCGGCTCGCCCCGCCGCGTTCTGTTCGGCGCGGATCCGGGCGACGACGGCGCGGGCCTCGTCGGCGTCGTGCGGGGTGACGTACCCGATGTCGGCGGCGCGGGCCACCAGCCGGTACGGGACGGTGTCGTGGGCGAGGGCGCTGACGATCGGCTGGCCCTGCGGCGGGCGGGGCGTGATGCTGGGGCCTGTGACGCTGAAGTGCCTGCCCTCGAAGTCGATGTGGTGCAGCTTGTCGCGGTCGATGAAGCGGCCGGTGGCGGCGTCCCGGATCTCGGCGTCGTCCTCCCAGCTGTCCCACAGGCGGCGCACGACCTCCACGTAGTCGGCGGCCTCGTCGAAGAGGTCGGCCACCGGCTCCCGGGTGTCCGGGTGGTCGTAGGCCTCGATGCGCGGGACGGTGCGGCGGCCGAAGTGCGCGGCCTCGTTCGGGCGGGCGGTGATCTGCACGCGCAGGCCGGCGCGGCCGGTGCTGACGTAGTCGAGGGTGGCGATCGCCTTGGAGATGTGGAACGGCTCCGTGTGCGTGGCCACCACCGTCGGCACCAGGCCTATGTGCCGGGTCAGCGGTGCGACGCGGGAGGCGATGAGGACGGCGTCGAGGCGGCCGCGTACCTGGTCGGTGCGTTCGTCCGGGTCCAGGAAGTGGGAGGACTGAGGGCCGAGGCCGTCCTCGATGGTCACGAAGTCGAGCAGACCGCGCTCGGCCTCGGTGACCAGATCGGCCCAGTATCCGGCAGTGAACAGGTCGCGCGGGCGGGCCACCGGCTCGCGCCAGGAGGCGGGATGCCAGCCGGTGCCGTCCAGTGCGACGGCAAGGTGCAGGGAAGAGGGAGGTGTTGAGGACACGAGTGGGTGCCTTCCTGGAAGTCCGTGACGAGAACACCGGCCCCCTCGGACAGGAGGAGGCAACGGCGGTGAAGGAACGGGTCAGGAACAACACAGCGCGCCGGCCACGCGCTGGAGGTCTACGTGGGGCCGGGTGTGGAGGTGGACAGCGTGGAATATGTGCGTCACGTCCACCACCTCCGTCCCTGGGGTCATGCGTGGATTCGTCCGCCGAGCGCCGAGAGCCGCCGCCTCGCACCGGGCGTGGACGTGAGCAGGCTCGACAGCAAGGCGGTGGGTCCCTCCGAGCCCGGGCTCAAGCCGAGTGCGGTGCTCGCAACAGCCGACCGCTACGACGCGAGCCCGGTGATGGCCAGGGACACTCCGTGGGCAGCCGCTCCTGGTGCCGGCGCCGCTCACAGCGTGCCGAACAGGCGCGGGGCGCCTCGCAGGGCGTGCGTCGCGACCCGCTCGAGGGCCGGGGTGCGCAGGCGTCGTACGGCCTGCGCACCCCGGGTCTGCTACTTGTTGGTCTTGGGCAGGCCGGGCGGGTTGATCTCGGACTTGGTCACGGCCTCGTCGGACAGGCCCCAGCGCTCGAGTACCTTCGCGTAGGTGCCGTTGTCGATGACGTGGTTGAGGGCGTCGGCGAGCGGCTTGACCAGGCCGCTGTCCTTCTTGGTGGTGGCCGCGATGAGGCCCTGGAGGGTGGAGCCGGCGCCGGAGTAGGTGCCGACGACCTCGGTCTTGCCGGTGGTGGCGGCGTGGTAGGCGGCGGTCGGGTTGGGGCCGAGGTAGAGGTCGATGCGGCCGGACTGGAGCGCGAGGTAGGTGTCGCTGTCGTTCTGGTAGTACTTGATGTTCACCGGCTTGCGGCCGGCCTTCTCGTTCTCCTTGCTCCACTCGATGAGCAGCTTCTCCTGGTTGGTGCCGCTGCCCACGGCGACCGTCCTGCCCGCCACGTCCTCGGGCCCGGTGATCTTCAGGCCGCTGCCCTTCTTCGCCTCGAAGCCCAGGTTGTCCTCGCGGTAGGTGGCGAAGTCGTACTTCTCCTTGCGCTCCTCGGTGACGGTGATGTTGCTGAAGCCGACGTCGTACTTGGCGCTGTCGAGGCCGACGAAGATGTTCTCCCAGGAAACCGTGTTGATGTGCAGCTTGAGGCCGAGCACGTCGGCGACCAGAGAGGCGATGTCGGGCTCGACGCCGATGACGGTCTTGTTGTCGGTGGCGAAGAAGGTCAGGGGCGCGGCGGAGCCGGAGGAGTCGACGATCTCCAGGGTGCCTCTCTTGCGGATCTTCTCGGGGACCTCGGCGGCTATGGAGTCGACCTTGTCGGTGGTGATGCGGTTCTGGTCGGGACTGATGTTGATCTTCGTCTTGCTGCCCGACGTGGCCGCGACCTCGGTCGTGCCGCCGTCGTCGGGGTTGCTGCACGCGGCGAGGACGAGGGCGGTGGCGAGTCCGAGCGCGGCTGCGGCGGTGCGGCGGGTGATCGAGGTGGGCATGGTCGTGCTCCTTGCTTGCGGAAAGGGGTGAGGGTCGGTCAGAGGACCTTGGAGAGGAAGGCGCGGGTTCGCTCGTGCTGCGGGTCGTCCAGGACGGCTGCGGGCGGGCCCTGCTCCACGACGACTCCGCCGTCCATGAACACCACGGTGTCGGCGACCTCGCGGGCGAAGCCGATCTCGTGGGTCACGACGATCATGGTGGTTCCGGTGCGGGCCAGGTCCTTGATGACGTCGAGGACTTCGCCGACCAGTTCCGGGTCGAGCGCCGAGGTGGGCTCGTCGAAGAGCAGCACCTTCGGTTCGAGGGCGAGCGCGCGGGCGATGGCCACGCGCTGCTGCTGGCCGCCGGAGAGCTGGCGGGGGTAGGCGTCGGCCTTGTCGGCGAGGCCGACCCGGTCGAGGAGCCGGCGGGCGGTCTCCTGCGCGGCCTTGCGCGGGCGGCGCAGTGCGGAGACGGGGGCCTCGATCAGGTTGTCCAGCACGGTCAGGTGCGGGAAGAGGTTGAAGTTCTGGAAGACGAACCCGATGTGGGTGCGCTGCTTCAGGACGTCCTTCTCCTTCAGCTCGTGCAGCTTGCTCCCGGCGCGGCGGTAGCCGATGAGTTCGCCGTCAATGCTGATCCAGCCGCTGTTGACCTTCTCCAGGTGGTTGATGGTGCGCAGCAGCGTGGATTTTCCGGAGCCGGACGGGCCGAGGATCACGGTGACTTCGCCGGTACGGACCTGGAGGTCGACGCCGCGCAGCACCTCCAGCGGGCCGAAGCTCTTGTGGACGCCGTGGACGTCCACCATCACGTCGTCGACCGTCGGCGTCGCGTCCTTGACGGCCACCGTCACGTCGCTCATCGGCTGTCTCCCAGGGGCTTCAGGGGTCTGACGGGCTGGTTGCGCTGGGCGGCTGCCGCGCGCAGGGTGCGGACGAAGCGGCGGGCGCGCTGGAGCGGGGTGGGCGGCGGGGTGCGGTTGGCGCCCCGGGCGTAACGGCGCTCCACGTAGTACTGCGCGATGGACAGCAGGGAGGTCAGCACCACGTACCAGGCGGTGGCGACCAGCAGCAGCGGGATCACCCGGCCGTTGCGGCCGTAGATCACCTGCACCTGGTAGAACAGCTCGCCGATGGACATCACGTAGACCACCGAGGTGCCCTTGAGCAGGCCGATGATCTCGTTGCCGGCCGTGGGCAGGATGGCGCGCATGGCCTGCGGCAGCACGACCCGGCGGATCTGCCGCAGCCGGGGAATGCCGAGTGCGGCGGCCGCCTCCAGCTGCCCGTGGTCGACGGCGATGACCCCACCGCGCACGATCTCGGCGGCATAGGCGGCCTGGTGCAGCGTCAGCCCGATGACGGCCGCGCCCATGGTGCCGATGATGCTGTTGCTGTCGACGGACCAGAACACCGGGCCGAAGGGGATGCCGAAGCCCAGCCTCTCGTACAGCGCGCTCAGGTTGAACCAGAACACCAGCTGGACGATCATCGGGATGGACCGGAAGATCCAGATGTAGGTCCAGGCGACGGTCTGGAGCACCGGGCTGCGCGACAGCCGCATGAAGGCCAGGACGGTGCCGAGGAGGAAGCCGAGCACGGTGGCGTACGCGGTGAGTTGGAGGGTTACCCACACCGCCTGGACGATCGTCTCGGACAGCACGTAGTCGCTGAAGACGCCCCATTCCCAGACCGGGTTGGTGGCCAGCCCGTGCACGAACTGGGTGACCAGCACGGTCACGGCGACGGCCGCCACCCAGCGGGCGTAGTGGCGGGCGGGGACGACCTTGAGGGAGGCCGGATCGTCCGGAGCGGGCGGGGCCCCGGGGCCGGTGCCCGGGGTGGCCGCGCCGGGCGGCGCGGTGTCGGTGGTGGATGGCAGCGTGGACATCGTGGACGTTCCTGCTCAACTCTCAGGTCTGCTCGGGCGGGTTGATCCGCGACGTGTCGATCGCGGAGGCGGAGGTGCCCCACTTCTTGAGGATCCGGGCGTACGTGCCGTCCTTGATCAGCTCGTTGACGGCGGCCTGGAATGCCTTGGTGAGGGGGGAGCCCTTCTTGAAGGCGAAGCCGACGTCGAGGCGGTGGAACTCGCCGAGGAAGGTGGTCTGCGAGGCGGGCTGGGCCGCCTGGTGGCGCAGGCCGTTGATGGTCGACATGATCACGTCGATACGGCCCTGCTGGAGTGCGGTGAGGGTCGCCGCGTTCTCCGAGTAGACCTTCACGTCGTACGGCTTCCTGCCCGCCTTGGCGCACACCCCCTTCTGCGCGGTGAGGGTCGCTTCGAAGGTGGTGCCGGCGCCGGTGCCGATGGTCAGCCCGCACAGCTGGGTGAGGTCGGTGACCTTGTTGCCGAGGGCGGTGTTGCCCGTCTTCACCGCGAAGCCCTGGCCGTCGTTGATGTAGGTGACGAAGTCGATGGTCTTCAGGCGTTCGGTGGTGACGCCGAAGTTGCCGGTTCCGAAGTCGTACTTGCCGCTGCCCAGGGCGGGCAGGATCGTCTCGAAGGAGGCGTCCTGCCGCTCCAGCTTCACTCCGAGGACCTTGGCCACCGCGTCGGCGATGTCGATGTCCTGGCCTGCGGGCGGCTTGTCCTGCCCTCCCCCACTCTCGACTTCGCTCGAGCGGGGGGACCCCCATGGGTAGTACGCCCCGGGCGGGAATCCGACCGAGCTGCCGACCCGCAGCGTGCCCGCTTCGCGGACGTCGGCGGGCAGCAGGGCGGCGGCGGAGTCCACCTTGCGTACGGCGGCGACCGGGTCGTCGGTCGGGGCGGGAGACGCCTGAGCGCCCCCCGGTGCGGTGCCGGAGGTGTCGCCGGAGCCACAGGCGGTCAGCGCCAGTACGGGCAGCAGCGCGATGGCCGCGACGATACGCAGGCGGGTTCTGATCGGGCGAGGGTTCACAGGTCGGCTGCCTTTCCCGTGCGTGCTGTGCGTGCTTCGGCCGGCAGATGCTTCTCGAAGGGCAGCGGGCCGATGGTTTCCGGGTCGGCCTCGGTGTCGAACAGCGGTGTGTAGCCGGTGGCCAGGTACAGGCCGCGGGCCTCGGGCTGGCGTGGCCCCGTGGTCAGGTAGATCCGCCGGTAGCCGCGTGTGCCCGCCTCGCGTTCCAGCTCGGCGATGACACGGCGGGCGAGGCCACGCCGCCGGTGGGCGGAGTGGGTCCAGATCCGCTTCAGTTCGGCGGTGGTCGCGTCGTACCGCCGGAAGGCGCCGCCTGCGACGGGCTGCCCGCGCTCCAGCAGCAGGAGCAGCAGGCCGCCGTACGGTTCGGTGAACTCCTCGTCGGGGTAGCGGGAGATCTCGGTGTGGGCGTCCTTGCCGTAGCGCGTGGAGTACTCGTGGCCGAGTTCGCGCAGCAGGGGTCTCACGCGCGGGTCGGAGACGAGTACCTGAATGACCGTCAGTTCGGGGGCGGAGGTCATCCGTTCACCGCCTTCAGGGTCTGCGTCCCGCCTGCCGCCCGCTCGGCGTCGCGCTTGGCGTCGCGCTTGGCGACCTCCTCGCGGACGATCGGGATCACGTACCGGCCGAAGTCGATGGCGTCGTCCAGCAGGTCGTAGCCGCGGGCGGAGAGGATGTCGACGCCGAGGTCGTAGTAGTCGAGGAGCGCCTGGGCGACCGTCTCCGGGGTGCCGACCAGGGCGTTGGAGTTGCCTGCGCCTCCGGTCGCGGCGGCGGTCGGGGTCCACAGGGCGCGGTCGTAGCGCTCCCCCGCCTCGGCGATGGCGAGCAGCCGTTGCGAGCCGGTGTTCTGCGGCTGGGCGTGTCCGTTGTGGCGCTTGGTGATGGCCTCGCCGCGCTGCCTGCGGGCCTTGATCGCGCCGACCGTGCGGTGGGCCTTCTCCCAGGCCAGTTCCTCGGTCGGGGCGATGATCGGGCGGAAGGCGACCTGGATGCGGGGCACGTCGGTGCGGCCCGCGGCCTTCGCGGCGGTCTTCACGTTCGCGATCTGCTCGGCGGTCTTCGCCAGCGGCTCGCCCCACAGGCAGTAGATGTCGGCCTCGGCGCCTCCGGCGGCGTACGCGGCAGGGGACGAGCCGCCGAACGAGACATTCGGGCGGGGCTGTTGGACGGGGAAGACGTCGCTGACGAAGTCGTGGAAGCGGTAGTGCTCGCCCTCGTGGTCGAAGGGCTCGTGGGTGGTCCAGATCTTCTTGACGATCCGGATGTACTCGCGGGTGCGGGCGTAGCGCTCGTCCTTGGTGAGGGTGTCGCCCTCGCGGCCCTGCTCGTGGTCGTTGCCACCGGTGATGAAGTGCACGGTCAGCCGGCCCTCGCTGATCCGGTCGAGGGTGGCGAAGGTCTTGGCGGCGAAGGTGGGGTAGGAGACGTTGGGCCGGTGGGCGAGCAGGATCTGCAGGCGCTCCAACCTGCTCGCGATGTACGCGGCGGCCGGTGCGGGGTCCGGCGATCCGGAGCCGTAGGCGAACAGCACCCGGTCCCAGCCGTGGTCCTCGTGTGCCCGGGCGAGCCGGAGCGTGTACTCCTTGTCGAACGCGGCGCCGGAGCGGGGCGTGGTTTCGGAGCCGTCGTTGGTGGCGGCGATGCCGAGGAACTCCACGGGCATGGGAGATGGCCTTTCAGGGTGCGGCGACACGCAGGCATGACGGAATCGCCTTGCGTGCAGGCATGAGTGAACAGACCGTCAGGCAGACGGGTCGGTGCAGTCGTGACGACGTCGAGCGTCGGGAGAAACAGAGCTGCGGCAGCGCGCGTGAGGAGAGAACTCGGCCCGCGACGGGGTCACCGAGGGAGGGAAGGGCCGGTCAGACGGCCCGCTGCCGAGTCAGGCGCAACACGCGGCGGACCACACTCGACCGAAGTCGATGTGATCGCGCGAGACCAAGCGCTGCTGGGCATTCATGCGACTAATTGAGCAGTACATCGTGGCGCTCGTCAAGCAGTGCCCGGATGCCGGACCGCCCGGGGCCGGCGCCGCCCTGGGCGCTGTTGACACATCGATGCCCTGGGCACATACGATCGACAGCGGATCGGCCGCCCTGCCCGGCAGCCTTTCCGGCCGCGTTGAGGGACGCGGCGATCGTGACGGCGCCGAACCCCGGCCGCACCGTATGCATGCAGCGCCTGTGCCGTTGTGCTCCCTGCGAGTGCCACCGGGTGGTCACCCAAGCCTGCGATTCCCTCTCCCGGAGAGCCTCTCGATGGTCACCCCTTCCGAAGTCACGCCGGCCCCTGCGACGAAACCCCCGAAACGGGCGAGCGTGCCTGGCCCCGACCTCCCGCGGATCGTGCCGCGCCGGCACGTCGGCCGGTGGCTGACCGCTGCGGTCGCCCTGCTGCTGTTCGCTATGGTGCTCAACTCCGTCGTCCGCAACGACGCCTTCCAATGGAGCGTGGTGGGCCGGTACTTCACCACCGCCGCCGTGCTCGACGGACTGCTGCTCTCCCTGTGGCTGACGGCTGTGGTGATGGTGCTCGGATTCCTGCTCGGCACCGTGCTAGCGGTGATGCGGCTCTCCGCCAACCCCGTGCTGCGCACGATGAGTTGGGGGTATGTGTGGATCTTCCGGTCCACGCCGCTGCTGGTGCAGCTGCTGTTCTGGTTCAACATCGGCGCCCTGTATCCGACGCTGGGCCTCGGCATCCCGTTCGGCCCGCAGTTCCTCACCGTCAAGACGGTCAATCTGCTCGGTCCCACCCTGACCGCCGTCATCGGCCTGACCCTGCACGAGACCGCCTACGCCGCCGAGGTGGTGCGCGGCGGCATCCTCTCCGTGGACTCCGGGCAGACCGAGGCAGCCCATGCCCTCGGGCTGAGCAGACGCCGCACCCTGCGCCGGATCGTCGTCCCCCAGGCGATGCGCTCCATCGTGCCCACGGCCGGAAACATGCTGATCGGCACCCTCAAGGGCACCAGCATCGTCAGCGTGCTGGCCGTGCACGACCTGCTGTACTCGGTGCAGCTCATCTACAACCAGACCTACCAGGTCATCCCGCTGCTGATGGTCGCCACCCTGTGGTACATCGCGGTCACCACAGTGCTCAGCGCGGGCCAGTTCCACGTCGAGCGGTACTACGCGCGCGGGGACTCCCGCGCCCTGCCGCCGACCCCGCTGCAACGGCTGCGCGGCCACCTGACCGCCGTGCGCCACCGGCTGAGCGCGGCCACGGCCGCCGACGCCCGCCCGGCGATCGGCGGTGACCGGTGAGCAGCACCCCTTCGCCGGCCGTCCTGGTCGTCGTCGGCGCGGGGCCGCGCGCCACGGGCCTGCTGGAGCGGATCGCCGCCAACGCGCCCGAACTGTGGCACGAGGCACGGGAGTTGCGCATCCACCTGGTGGACCCGCACCCGCCCGGCCCGGGACGCGTCTGGCGTCACGAGCAGTCGGCACTGCTGCGGATGAACTCCATGGCCGAGGACGTCACCATGTTCACCGACGAGTCGTCCACCATCGAGGGCCCGGTGCGGCCCGGCCCCTCGCTCGCCGAGTGGGCCGCCCAGTTCTCCGGCCGGAGCCCGCGCCACGCCCCGTACGCCGAACCCGCCGACCCGGAGGTGCTCGCCGAACTGCGCACGCTCGACGGGTCCGACTTCCCCACCCGCCGCGCCCAGAGCGCCTACCTGGACTGGGTGTTCCGCAGGGCGCTGGCCCAGCTGCCGCCCTCGGTCACGGTCGAGTGGCACCGCACCACCGCGACCGCCGTCACCGGTCCGCCGGACGGCCCTCAGCAGGTGCACCTCGCCGACCGTGCCACTGCGCTCACCGCCGACCTGGTGGTCCTGGCCCAGGGACACCTCGGCTCCACTCCCGCCGCCGAGTACCGTGACCACGCCGCCTTCGCCCGCCGGCACGGCCGCTTCCACCTCCCGCCCGAGTTCTCCGCCGACGCCGACCTGTCCGCACTGCGACCCGGCGAGCACGTCATCGTGCGCGGCTTCGGACTGGCCTTCATCGACCTGATGGCGCTGCTCACCGAGGGCCGCGGCGGCACCTACCGCAGCGAGGCCGACGGCACCCTCACCTATCTCCCGTCCGGCCGCGAGCCGGTCCTGCACGTCGGATCGCGGCGCGGGGTGCCGTACCACGCGAAGACGCGCTACCGCCTCCAGGGTCCCCGGCCTCCGCTGCCACGCCACTTCGGCCCCGAGGCGGTCGACGGGCTGCTCGCCGAGGGCCGCCCGCTGGACCTGCGGCGCGATGTGTGGCCGCTGATGGCCAAGGAGATCGGCTTCGGCCACTACCACGAGCTCTTCCACGCCCACCCCGAGCGCACGGCCGTCCCCTGGCCGGATTTCGTCGCCGTCTACGACCGCCTGGGCTGGTACGACGCCGAGATGGCGGTCCTCGTCGCCACGGCCGTACCCGACCCGGCGGACCGCCTGGACTTCGAGGTCCTGGACCGCCCTCTGGACGGCCTCGCCTTCCCCACGCCTCAGGCCTTCCAGGACCACCTGCGCGACCACATCGCCCGGGACGTCGCCCGCCGCGAGGACCCGGCGTTCAGCGCCGACCTCGGGGCATTCCTCGCCCTGCTCTCGGTCTACGGGCAACTGCCCCGCCTGGTCGCGGCGGGACGGCTGACCGCGCATTCCGTCGCCGGGCAACTCGACGGCTGGTGGCACGGCTTCTTCAGCTTCCTGGCCTCCGGCCCGCCCGGCTTCCGGCTGCGGCAGCTGCTGGCTCTGTCCCGGGCCGGGATCGTCCGCTTCCTGGGCGCCGGCATCCGGATCGACACCGACGAGAGCACCGGCGCCTTCACCGCGACCGGCCCCACCGTCCCCGGCCACACCCTCCACGCCACCGCCCTCGTCGAGGCGTACCTTCCGGGCCCCTCCCTCGACCGCACCGAGGACCCACTCCTGCGCGCCCTGCACCGGGCCGGCGCGCTCACCGAGGAGGTCATCGCCGACCCCACCCACATCCACCGCTCCGGTCTGCTCGCCGTCTCCCCCACGGACGGCCACGTCCTCGACCCGTCCCTCGGCAGCCCCCACCCCCGCCGCATCGCCCTCGGCGCCCCCACCAACAGCCGGGCCGTCGCCGCCTTCGCCCGCCCCCGCACCAACGCGCCCGCCTTCCGCCAGAACGACGCGGTGGCCCGCGCGCTCCTGCGTGCCCTGAGCGCCACCGAGGCTGACACGGCCACGTCACCGGTGGACGGCCGGCCTCTCAGAGCGTGAGACCTTCCCTACTTTTCCTATTGGATTACTAGGGAAGCCTTGACTGCGTCCGCCGGGGGTGCGCAGGATGATGAACATGTCCCGTAAGCAGCAACGACTCGTTCGTCGTCGGCATGTCGACTTTGGTCACGTCGTCAGTGCCGCCTGCTGCCGCGCGTAAGGCACGCGACTCACACCTTCGCCCGTGCCACTCCGCTCCCCCCTTCACAGGCGATCAGGCGAACTCACCCACTGCGCCTGACGGCCCGACACACTTCTGAGGGACAACGCCATGACCACGGCACTTCCGGCCCAGGCCGCCCCACACGTTCCGCTCCCCGCCGACACACCCCGTCTTCGTCTGGTGGGCGATACCGCTCAGCGAGCCGCCCAGGGACACACGTCCGCGCCGCTCGTCGGCTACCTCGTGCTCGTCCCCGAGGGCACCGATCCCACCGAGCTCTTCGCCAAGGACAGGCCACGGCCCGAGATCCGACCGGTCGGCGCCGCAGGCCCGGCCCCTGTCCGGCCGACGGCGGACGACGTCGTCCGCATCGATCCGGCGCGGCATGTCGCCGAGGTCAACGGACGTGAACTCGACCTCACCTACCTGGAGTTCGAGCTGCTGGCGCATCTCGTTCAGCATCCCCACCACGTGCAGACGCGTGATCGGCTGGTGGCCGCCGTCTGGGGCTACGACCACATCGGCGACGGCCGCACCGTGGATGTCCACATCGCCCGCCTGCGCCGCAAGCTGGGCGAAGCTCACCGGCACCGCATCGTCACGGTTCGGCGCGTGGGCTACAAGTACGTGCCCGACCTGCAGGAGAGCTCCAACGCCGCGCTCTGCGGCCGACCTTGAGGAGACCACTTCCATGGGCCTTGCCTCCGCGCCGTCCCACCCCGCCTCGCCGTCCGACCGGACCGGGCCCGGCCATGCGCACTGGCTGCGCGTGGCCCGCGAGACGGCGGACGACCTGGCCACGGACGCGGCGGCCAGGGAGCAGGCGGGCAAGGCCCCGATCGACGAGGTGTCCCGGCTGCGCGAGGCGGGACTGTTGACGCTCCTGACGCCGGCCGAGCCCCGGGGAGGCGGCCCGGACTGGCCCACGGCCTACGCCGTCGTCCGGGAGATCGCCGCGGCCGACGGCGCGATCGGTCGACTGCTCGGCTGTCACTACTTCCTGTCGTGGAGCGCCCGCTTCTTCGCCGGGCCCGCTCTCGCCGCGCAGACAGAGGAGCGGTCCGCGGCCGAACAGTGGTGCTGGGGCGGCGGTTTCGCGCGTCAGGAGCCGCCTCTGGTGCTGGCCAGGACCTCCAGGGGGCTGGTGCTCGGCGGTCGGCAGAGCTACACCACCGGGGTCCTGGTCGCCGATCGTCTCGCCGTGCGCGCCGTGCGGGAGGACACGGGTGAACCGCTCGCCGTCGTGGTGGATCCCGCCCGTCGCGGTGTGGTGGTCGACGGCGATGCGGACACCTTCGGCCAGCGGCTCGCGGCCGGCGGCAGCGTGGAGTTCGACGACGTACCGGTGGATGCCGACGACGTGCTCGGCTCCCTGTCCGCGGACGAGGACCTGCTGTCGCCCCGGGCCGCCCTGGCATCTCCGGCCGGGCGGCTCTTCTCCGCCCAGCTCCTTGTCGGCATGGCCGAGGGAGTGCTCGCCGAAGCCCGTGAGTACAGCAGGACGGGCCACGCACCCTGGCACCCCGCCTGGCCGGCCGGCACCCCGCACGACCCGCAGGTGCAGACCGCCTACGGAGAACTCGCCGTCCTCACCCGATCGGCGTCGGCACTCACCGATCAAGCGCTGGAAGCCGTGCGGGGCGGCCTCGATCGCGGCGAAGAGCTCACCTACGACGAGTGTGCGGACATCTCCGCCCTCGTGGCCATGGCCGAAACCGCCGCGGCCCGGGCAGCGCAGGAGTCCACCACCCGCGCCCTCGACATCATCGGCGCCCGCTCCGCCTCCGCACGGCTGGGCTTCGACCGGTTCTGGCGCAATGCCCGGACCCACACCCTGTACGAGCCCGTCGCCCACCGGCTCCGCGATGTCGGGGAGTACTTCCTCAACGGCGCTCACCCTCCGTTCGTCCTGCCCGCCTGATCGGGAGGCGGGGACGTCCGGCAGGACCGGTTCCGGGGATCGATTCCGCAGTCGCGCCCCTGCCTGAGCCGATCGGCCTGCTGCCAGGATCCCTCGCTACCGGGGGTGCCCAGCAGCCCGGTGGGCCGGCAGCGGGACCACGGCGGCGATACTGGCCGGACATGCGAATCGGGGGGCCTGCCGTGACATGGTCAACGGGGCTGGCCGGACTGGCGGTCGGCCTGCTCATAGCAGTGGTGACCGCGCCGGTGGGGGTGTCGGGTGCCGTGTTCCTGCTGCCCGTGCAGTTGAGTGTCCTCGGGGTGCCCAGTCCGGCCGTCACTCCCACCAATCTGCTGTTCAACGTGGTGGCCGGGCCCGGCGCCCTGGCGCGCTACCGCCGCGAGGGCCTGCTGTACGGTCCGCTGACGCGCCGCTTGGTGACCGGCACGCTGCCCGGAGTGGTCATCGGCGCCGTGATACGGGTCTTCGCCGTCCCGGGGGCCACCGTCTTCCGCCTTCTGGTCGCCGCTCTGCTGATGCCACTGGGCCTGTGGCTCGTCGGGCGCACCCTCCGGCCCGCCCGGCCCGCCCCGGCTGCGGAACCCTCGCCCCGCGCCATCACCGGCCTGGCCCTGCTCGTCGGGGTTGTCGGCGGAATCTACGGGATCGGCGGCGGATCCATCCTCGGCCCCGTACTGGTCGGCCGGGGCATGCCCGTCGCCCGCGTGGCGCCGGCCGCCCTCGCCTCCACGTTCGCCACCTCCGTGGCCGGGGCCGCGACGTTCGCGCTGCTGTCCCTGACGGGCTCCGGTGACATCGCCCCCGACTGGTACCTCGGACTGGCCTGCGGCCTCGGCGGACTGATCGGCGGCTACCTCGGGGCGCACCTGCAACCTCGGCTGCCCGAAACGGCACTGCGTCTCCTGCTCGGCGCCCTGGCCTCCGCCCTCGGTGCCCTCTACGCCGTGCAGTCACTGCGCTGACGGCGGTGGCGGCATGAAACGGCGGTCACCACCCCACCGCCCATCCAGACCATTGTGAACGCCTCGCTTCATTCGCATGTCGGACCGTTGAGAACATATGACGCATACACAAGCGACGTTGACCTGGCTGGATTTCGCTGCAACTCTCGTGGCTGTGAGCAAGTCCGAGATTCTCGCCGCGCGTCTGCACGTCGATCTGCGACGTCAGGCCAGCGCCATCTGTGCCGTCGGCCGCCGCACGCGCTGACAGGCACAGCTCCCCTTCGCTCCATTTCACAGTCGGCTTCTTCTACGCAAGCCGCTGCTTTTCACAACAGACGTCGGTCCTCGTCGTAGCAATTTCTGCTGAGATCTTTTCTCCGCCGTTCGACGTCTGCCTTTCCTTTCCCCGTTTCCCGAACAGGAACCTGCCATGGCCACGACGGCATCGACCCGACGTCACTTCCTCACCCTTCTCGGACTTTCGGCGGTGTCGGTGAGCTGCGGCACGACCGCGTCCGGGACACCGGCCGCCAAGGACCAGACCAAGACGCTGAGATACCAGGGCTGGGCCGGTCAGGTCACGCTGCCCGAACTGGCCGAGGATCTCGGCTATCTGGAGGACGTGAAGCTGAAGTGGGTCGGCAACACGATCAGCGGACCGCAGGACATCCAGTCCGCGGCCACCGGGCAGGTCGACTTCGGCGGCGCTTTCAACGGCGCGGTCGTCAAACTGGCCGCCAACAACGCTCCCGTCAAGGCCGTCATCAGTTACTACGGCGCCGACAAGTACGCCTACAACGGCTTCTACGTCCTCAAGGACAGCCCGATCCGCTCGGCCCGGGACCTGATCGGCAAGAAGGTCGGGATGAACACCCTCGGAGCCCACTCCGAGGCCATGCTCGACATCTACCTTCAGCGGGGCGGTCTGTCCCAGGCCGACATCGGCAAGGTCGAGCCGCTCGTGGTGCCCCCGGTCAACACCGAGCAGTCCCTGCGCCAGAAGCAGATCGACGTGGCCGTACTCGGCGGCATCCTGCGCGACAAGGCCCTGGCCACCGGCGGCATCCGCCCGCTGTTCACGGACTACCGGCTGCTCGGCGCGTTCAGTGCCGGCACGTACGTGATGACGGACCGCTTCCTGAAGCAGAACCCCGACACGGCCCGGACCTTCGTCACCGCCGTGGGGCGGGCCATCGAGTGGTCCCGCTCCACTCCGCACGAGGAGGTCGTCGACCGGATGACAAAGATCGTGAAGAAGCGCGGCCGCAACGAGGACACCGCACCGCTGAAGTTCTGGCGGTCCTACGGCGTCGCGGAGACGGCGGGCCGGATCACCGGCAAGGAACTCCAGTTGTGGATCGACTGGCTGGCCGAGCGGGGCGACATCAAGAAGGGCCAGGTCACGCTGTCGGACCTCTACACCAATGAGTTCAACGCCTACAAGAAGCCCTCCTCCGCCGCGAAGAGCGGGAGCTGATCCCATGCCGGAAGACACCACGCAATCCACGACGCCCAAGGTCGTGTTCGAGGACGTACGGAAGGACTTCACCGTCAAGGACCGCACGGGGGCCGGGCAGACCACCCGTTTCACCGCCCTCGACGGTATCGACCTGGAGATAGCGGACGGCGAGTTCGTCGTCCTGGTCGGTCCCAGCGGCTGCGGAAAGTCGACACTGCTGGAGCTGCTCGGCGGCCTCACCCAGCCCACCGGCGGACGGATCCTGCTGGACGGCGCACCCGTCACCGGGCCGGGACTGGACCGGGGCATCGTCTTCCAGCAGTACGCGCTGCTGCCGTGGCGCACGGCGCAGGGCAACGTCGAGTTCGGCCTGGAGGCCACCGGCGTCCCCCGGCGCCAACGAGCCGCACGCGCCCGGCAGTTCCTGGATCTGGTCGGCCTGACCGGGTTCGAGGACCGCCATCCGCACGAGTTGTCGGGCGGGATGCGGCAGCGGGTGGCGATCGCCCGCAGCCTCGCCTACGACCCCGACGTCCTGCTGATGGACGAGCCGTTCGCCGCGCTGGACGCCCAGACCCGGGAGTCGCTGCAGGACGAACTGCTGCGCATCTGGCAGCGCACCGGCAAGACCGTCGTCTTCATCACCCACGGCATCGACGAGGCCGTCTACCTGGGACAGCGCGTCGCCGTCATGACGTCGAGGCCCGGCCGGATCAAGCAGATCGTGCCGGTCGCCCTCGGCTCCCGTACGGCGACGGACGACCTGCGCTCCAGTGCCGAGTTCGCACGGCACCGCCACGAGATCTGGTCGCTGCTGCACGACGAGGTGGCCAGGGCCCAGCAGCTGGAGAAGGAGGAGGCCTCCGTATGAGCTCCACGACCGGCACGACCGCCGAGAAGGCCGACGCGACCCACGCGACCGCCACCACCGACGCGGCGAACACGGCCGACGCGGCGAACACGGCAGAAGAAGTGCAGGCACCTTCCCTCACCAAGCCCGCCGAGTCCGCCACGTCCCCTGAGACCGGCCCATGGACCGCGCCCCCGTCCGGCGTCTCATCACCTCCGGACGCGCGCCGGGCCCCCTTCCTCACGGCCCGTGTCCGCCGGACAGCGCTGCGGACGGTCCGCCGGCTGCCGTACCTGCTGCTGAAGGGGGCGACCAAGTCCGCGGCCATCGTGGCCCTGCTCCTGCTGTGGGAGATCGCGCCACGAGCCGGTCTGGTGGACCGGACCTTCCTGCCGCCGTTCAGCGAGGTCGCCGACGCCTGGTGGGGGCTCGCCGCAGACGGTCAGCTCGCCGACAACGCGCGTGCCAGCCTGGCGCGTTCGTTCAGCGGATTCGGTATCGCCGTGGCCGTCGCCGTACCGCTCGGGCTGCTGATCGGCTGGTACCGGCCGGTCGCCGACCTCGTCGGACCGCTGCTGGAGGTGTTCCGCAACACCGCGGCGCTGGCCCTGCTGCCGGTGTTCGTCCTGCTGCTGAACGCGGGCCACCACGACGCCGCCTGGCGGCACCCGCGCACCCAGCCCGAACGCGTCACCGACCTGCGCTACTTCCAGCAGCTCGCCCGGACCGCCGAGCGCGGTCTGCTCGATTCGGTGTTCCTCGCCGACGGCCTCGCCCTGTGGGGGAAGGTCCGCTACAACGCCCTCGGCGGCTTCGAACCGCTCACCCTGCTGTCCGCCCTGGCGGCGGTCACCGAGCACGTCGGTCTGATCGCCACCGTCTCCACCACCTTCAACGAGCCCTTCCACACCGCACGCAAGTTCGCCTCCCTGGACCACATCAGCGGCGGCCGGGCGGGCTGGAACATCGTCACCTCCGGCACCGTGAACGAGGCCCGCAACTTCGGGCAGGACGAACACCTGGAGCACGCGCTGCGCTACGAGCGGGCGCGGGAGTTCGTCGAGGTCGCCACCAAGCTGTGGGACAGCTGGGAGGACGACGCGATCCTCCTCGACCGGGAGCGCGGCGTCTACGCCGACACCGGCAAGGTGCGGGAGATCGACCACCGCGGGGAGTACTTCGGGGTGCAGGGCCCGCTGAACGTACCGCGCAGCCCGCAGGGCTACCCGCTGCTGGTGCAGGCCGGCTCGTCGCAGGACGGCAAGGAGTTCGCCGCCCAGTACGCCGAGGCCGTCTTCACCGCCCAGCAGACCCTCGCCGACGGCCAGGCCTTCTACAAGGACCTCAAGTCCCGCCTCGCCCGCTACGGCCGCACCGGGGACCAGCTGCTGGTGCTTCCCGGCATCGCCCCCGTGATCGGCTCGACGGAGGCGGAAGCTCGCTCCCTGGAGCAGGAGTTGACGGACCTCCAGGTCCCGGAGTACGGGCTCGCCCAGCTGTCCGGGATGCTCGGCACCGATCTGACCGGGCTGCCGCTGGACGGGCCGCTGCCCGAGCTGCCCAAGGAGCGGGACATCAACGGCAACAAGAGCCGCTTCACGCTCGTCGCCGAACTCGCCCGACGTGACGGCCTCACCCTGCGTGAGCTCATCGCCCGCCTCGGCGCCGGCCGCGGCCACCGCGTCTTCGCCGGCACTCCCGAGCAGATAGCCGACGAGATCGAGGAGTGGTTCACCCAGGGCGCCGCCGACGGCTTCAACATCATGCCGCCCCATCTGCCGGGCGGCCTGGAGGACTTCGTCGACCACGTCGTCCCGATCCTGCAGCGGCGCGGGCTGTTCCGCACCGAGTACACCGGCCGCACCCTGCGCGAGAACTACGGCCTGGCCCGCCCCGCCAACCGGCTGGCCGCGACAGCCGCAGGAGAGGAAGTGGCCGTATGACCGGTCTCGACCTCACCACGGACGTCCTGGTGGTCGGTGGCGGCCCCGCCGCCACCTGGGCCGCTCTCAAGGCGGCCCAGGACGGGGCGGACGTGGTCCTCGCCGACAAGGGCTACTGCGGCACCAGCGGCGCCACCGCCTCCGCCGGAACGGGCGTCTGGTACGTCCCCCCGGAGCCCGCCGCGCGGGAGGCGGCCATGGCGAGCAGGGAGGGACTGGGCGGATACCTGGCCGACCGGCGCTGGATGGCCCGGGTGCTGGACCAGACATACGCCGGGATCAACGAGCTCGCGGCGGCGGGGCGCTACCCCTTCCCGACCGGGCCCGACGGCAAACAGTTCAGGAACGGCCTCCAGGGGCCGGAGTACATGCGCAGGATGCGCATCCGCGTCCAGCGGGCCGGGGCACGCGTCCTCGACCACAGCCCGGTCACCGAACTGCTCACCGATCCCTTTGGGGCGGTCGCCGGGGCCCGGGGGCACCGGCGGCAGGCCGGGCAGCCGTACCGGGTGCGTGCCGGGGCGGTCGTGCTGGCCACGGGCGGCTGCGCGTTCCTCAGCGGCGCGCTCGGCTGCAACGTCAACACCGGCGACGGCGCGCTGTTCGCCGCCGAGGCGGGCGCGGAGCTGTCGGGGATGGAGTTCTCCAATGCGTACGGCATCGCGCCCGAGGGCACCTCCGTCACCAAGACCGCGTTCTACTCGTTCGCGACCTTCTACCACGAGGACGGTACGGTCCTGGAGGGTGCGGCCAGCCAGGGCGGCCGGTCGGTGATCGCGCGGGCGCTGCTCAGCGAGAAGGTGTACTGCCGCCTCGACCGGGCGGACGCGGCGGCCCGGCAGGCGATGCGGCTGGCCCAGCCCAACTTCTTCCTCACCTTCGACCGGCTCGGCATCGACCCCTTCACCCAGCGCTTCGCCGTCACCCTGCTCGCCGAGGGCACCGTGCGCGGCACCGGCGGCATCCGCATCACCGGCGACGACTGCTCCACCACCGTCCCCGGACTGTACGCGGCCGGCGACGCGGCGACCCGTGAGCTGATCTGCGGCGGCTTCACCGGTGGCGGCAGCCACAACGCCGCCTGGGCCATCTCCTCCGGCATCTGGGCCGGCCGGGGCGCGGCCCGCCACGCCCGCTCGCTCGGCGCACGCGCCGCCACGAGGCGCCTGGTGGCCGTGGGCGGGGCCGGGCTGCGGCCCACCGGAACACCGGGTCCGGCCGGCGGCTTCCGCGAGGTCGTCACCGCGGTCCAGGCCGAGGTGCTGCCGTACGAGAAGAACTACCTGCGCCACGGCGACCGGCTCACCGCCTCGCTGGAGGTCCTCGACACCGTGTGGGCGGAGTCCCGCGCCTCCCTGCACGCCGAGGGCGGGGACGCGATACGGGCGAGGCAGGCGGTGGCGATGGCGGCACACGCCCGCTGGATGTACGCGGCCGCACTGGCCCGTACCGAGACCCGCGGTATGGCCAAGCGGCTCGACTTCCCCGCGCAGGACCCCGGTCAGCACCACCGCATCACGACGGGCGGTCTGGACCGGGTGTGGACCCGCGTCGAGCCCGTGACGGATGCGTCGGCCGCGTCAGCCGCTGCCCTGGAGACGGCCTCATGATCGAACTGGTCTCGGCGGAACGCTGCATCGCCTGCGACAAGTGCATCAGGGTCTGCCCGACCGATGTCTTCGACCGGGGCGAGGACGGCATCCCGGTGCTCGCCCGCCGCGACGACTGCCAGACCTGCTTCCAGTGCGAGGCGAACTGCCCGGCCGACGCCCTGTACGTCGCGCCCCTGACCCATCCGCTGCCCGACGACTCCACCGCCCGCGACGAGGACCACCTGGACCGTACGGGGCTGCTCGGCAGCTACCGCCGGCACATCGGCTGGGGACGAGGCCGCACCCCCGGCGCGCTGCGGGCCGTCGGCCCTGCCCTCGGCCCGCCAGGGTCCCGGGGAACCTCCCTGCCCATCACCTCCTGACGGCCTCCCGGCTGATCGCCCCTCGAAAGGACACCGCGCATGACCACCAGCACCGGCTTCGACATCCGCAGGATCGGCGGCCGTATCGGCGCCGAAATCCTCGGCGTGGATCTTTCCGCCGACCTCGACCCCGCCGTCGTCACCGAGATCAACTCCGCGCTCCTGGAACACAAGGCGCTCGTCTTCCGCGACCAGGACCTGGACGACGCGGGCCAGCTCCGCTTCGCCTCCCTCTTCGGTGAGCTGACCACCGCGCACCCGACGGTCCCCTCCGTCGACGGCCAGCCGAACATCCTGCCGGTCGACGGCGACGAGGGGATCCGCGCCAACCAGTGGCACACCGACGTCACCTTCGTCCGTACGCCCCCGAAGGCGTCCACGCTGCGCAGCATCGTGGTCCCGCCCTACGGCGGCAACACCCTCATCGCCAACTCGGCCGCCGCGTACCGGGATCTGCCCGAGGCGCTGCGCGAGCTGGCGGACAGGCTGTGGGCGGTGCACACCAACGACTACGACTACGCCGCCCCGAAGAGCGAGAAGGCGGCCGAGCACCGCAGGCGGTTCGTCTCCCGGAAGTACCGCACCGCCCACCCGGTCGTCCGCGTCCACCCCGAGACCGGGGAGCGCGGGCTGTTCGTCGGCGGCTTCGCCCAGAGCATCGTGGGCCTCGGCCCGTCCGACTCCCGCGACCTGCTGCGCATCTTCCAGTCGTACGTCACGCGTCCCGAGAACATCGTGCGCGTGGCCTGGGCGCCCGGCGACCTCGTCCTGTTCGACAACCGCATCACCCAGCACTACGCCCCCGACGACTACGGCGACCTGCCGCGCCTGCTGCACCGGGTGACCGTCGCGGGCGACGTCCCGGCCGGTGTCGACGGCCGCCTCAGCCACGTCATCGAGGGAGACGACGCCGCCCACTACACCCCGGCCGCGGCCTGAGCACCGCACCCGCCACGCGCGGCCGCCGGGCAGGGGGCATCGGCTCCCGCCCGGCGGTCTGCCTCTGTCCGATGACGGCCGAGGCCATACGGGATAATGGACGCATGCGGATCTCAGCCAGAGCGGACTACGCGGTACGTGCCGCACTGCAGCTCGCCGCGTCCCGGGATGACGGGCCGCTGAAGGCCGAGGCCATCGCCGACGCCCAGGACATCCCGCACAAGTTCCTCGAGAGCATCCTCAACGACATGCGCCGGGGCGGTCTCGTGCTCAGCCAGCGCGGCGGCAACGGCGGCTACCGGCTGGCCAAGCCCGCCGAGTCGATCAGCATCGCCGACGTCATCCGCGTCGTGGAGGGCCCCCTGGTCTCGGTACGCGGCGTCCGCCCGCCCGAGCTGTCGTACACCGGCCCCGCCGAGTCACTGCTGCCCCTGTGGATCGCGTTGCGGTCCAACGTGCGCGAGATCCTGGACGGCGTGTCACTCGCCGACGTCGCATCGGCCCAACTGCCCGCCGATGTAGCCGCGCTGACCGACGCCCCGAGAGCGTGGGCAAACCCCTGACACGCCGGGCCGCCGACCGGGAATCCCGAAGAGTGAGATAGTCGCGTCCATCATATGAACGCCCTCTTGGGGTGAACGCCTCCTTCTGCCACGATCCCTATCAGCCAGGTAGGAAAACTAGGGATCCGGGGGGGTCATGCGAACGCGCAACCGCGCAGACCTGTCGCTCCCCCTGCTGACCTCGCGCCGCCACATCGACCTCGGCCGCACGTCCAGCGCCCTCTGTCGGCCCGCCTGAGGCCGTCGTGCCCGAGGCCGTCGGCAGAAGATCCTTCGGTCGGCAGCGGCACCCGCGCCCGCCCCTCCCCGCGCAGCTCCTCCCCCGGATCCGCGACGGCATTCCCGCCGCCGAGGTCCGGCGAACGAAGCGCATGCCCATGAGCTGTGCGCCTCGCGCTTTCGGCATCTCCCTGATCAAACCATTCCCCGAGAGGACACCTCCGTGTCTGCCGCAAGACCGCTCACCGCCCTGCGCACCATCGCCGTCGTAGCAGCGCTCCCCCTCCTGCTCACCGCCTGCGGCTACGGATCCGACGCCGCCGACGACGGCAAGCAGACCGAGGTCGCGGCGGGCGCCGAGAAGCTCTCCGCCGACGAGGTGAAGATCGGCTACTTCCCCAACCTCACCCACGCCACGGCCCTGGTGGGCGTCCAGGAGGGCCTGCTCCAGAAGGAGCTCGGCGGCACCAGGATCAAGGCCTCGACCTTCAACGCCGGCCCCTCCGAGATCGAGGCGCTCAACGCCGGCTCCATCGACATCGGCTGGATCGGCCCCTCCCCCGCCATCAACGGCTACACCAAGTCGGGCGGCAAGAACCTGCGCATCATCAGCGGTTCCGCCTCCGGTGGCGTGAAGCTCGTCGTCAACCCGAAGAAGATCAAGTCCCTGGACGACGTCAAGGGCAAGAAGATCGCCACGCCGCAGCTCGGCAACACCCAGGACGTCGCGTTCCTCAACTGGATCGCGGAGCAGGGCTGGAAGGTCGACGCGGAGAGCGGCAAGGGCGACGTCTCCGTCGTCCGCACGGACAACAAGATCACCCCGGACGCCTACAAGTCCGGCTCCATCGACGGCGCGTGGGTGCCGGAGCCGACCGCTTCCAAGCTGGTCGCCGAGGGCGCGAAGGTGATCCTCGACGAGGCCGACCTGTGGCCCGACAAGAAGTTCGTGATCACGAACATCATCGTGCGCCAGGACTTCCTCAAGGATCACCCGGACGTCGTCGAGGCCGTGCTGCGCGGCTCGGTGAAGACCAACGAGTGGATCAACGCCAACCCGGACAAGGCCAAGGCGTCCGCCAACGCGGCACTGAAGGAGGAGTCCGGCAAGGCCCTGCCCGCCGAGGTCATCGACCCGGCCTGGAAGTCCATCACCTTCCTCGACGACCCGCTGGCCTCCACCCTCAACACCGAGGCGGAGCACGCGGTGAAGGCCGGTCTGCTGGAGAAGCCCGACCTGAAGGGCATCTACGACCTCGCACCGCTCAACAAGGTCCTCAAGGCCGAGGGCAAGGACGAGGTCGACGACGCCGGTCTCGGCGCCGAGCAGCCGAACAGCTGACAAACGGCAACCGCCCCGATGAGTACCCAGGAGGTGACGACCATGGCCACCACGGTCGCCAAGGCTGTCCAGGACGCCACGGCGGTGACGCACGCCGCCCGCATCGAGCACGTCTCGAAGTCCTTCCCCGCGCCGGGCACGCCCGGCGGGCAGCAGCTCGTGCTGGACGACATCACCCTCGATGTCGCACCGGGCGAGTTCGTCACCCTCCTGGGGGCCTCCGGCTGCGGCAAGTCCACCCTGCTCAACCTGGTCGCGGGACTGGACCTGCCGTCCGCCGGCTCCATCGGCACGGACGGCCGGCCGGCCCTGATGTTCCAGGAGCATGCCCTGTTCCCCTGGCTGACCGCGGGCAAGAACATCGAACTCGCGCTGAAGCTGCGCGGCGTCGCCAAACCGGAGCGCCGCGCCGAGGCGGAACGGCTGCTGGACCTCGTACGGCTGCAGGGCGCCCACGGCAAGCGGGTGCACGAACTGTCGGGCGGCATGCGCCAGCGGGTCGCGCTGGCCCGCGCGCTGGCCCAGGACAGCCGGCTGCTGCTGATGGACGAGCCGTTCGCCGCGCTGGACGCCATCACCCGTGACGTCCTGCACGACGAGCTGACCCGCATCTGGCACGAGACGGGAGTGTCGGTGCTGTTCGTGACACACAACGTGCGCGAGGCGGTGAAGCTGGCGCAGCGGGTGGTGCTGCTGTCCTCGCGGCCGGGCCGGATCGCCCGCGAATGGACCGTCGGCATCCCGCAGCCGCGCCGCATCGAGGACAGCGCGGTCGCCGCACTGTCCGTCGACATCACCGAAGAACTGCGCAGGGAGATCCGCCGCCATGGCCAGCACTGACACCGGCACCGACGCCGACAAGGCCGGCTCACCGGCAGCCGGGGAGCCCCGGGAAATGCAGGACACGCACGATCTGACGGGGCTGGAGGCCGGGCTCGACGCGCTGGACTCGGTACAGGCCGGCCGTACACCGCTGCGCGAGACCCTGATCCGCAAAGCACTGCCGCCCATCACCGCCGTCGCACTGGTGCTGGCGGTCTGGCAGCTGCTGGTGTGGGCCGAGGTCGCCCCCGACTACAAACTGCCCTCGCCGTTGGCGGTGTGGGACGAGGTGAGCGACGCCTGGCGGCAGGGCACCCTCCTCGACTACATCTGGACATCCGTCTCACGCGGCCTGCTCGGCTTCCTGATGGCACTCGCCATCGGTACACCGCTCGGCCTGCTGGTCGCCCGGGTGACATTCGTCCGGGCCGCCGTCGGCCCCATCCTGTCCGGACTGCAGTCACTGCCGTCCGTGGCCTGGGTGCCGCCCGCCGTGCTCTGGCTGGGCCTGAACAACTCGATGATGTACGCCGTGATCCTGCTCGGCGCGGTCCCCTCCATCGCCAACGGCCTCGTCGCAGGCATCGACCAGATCCCCCCGCTGTTCCTGCGCGCCGGACGCACCCTGGGCGCGACCGGCCTGCGCGGCGCCCGGCACATCGTGATGCCGGCCGCGCTCCCCGGCTACCTCGCCGGACTGAAACAGGGCTGGGCCTTCTCCTGGCGATCACTGATGGCCGCCGAGATCATCGCCTCCTCACCCGACCTCGGCGTCGGCCTCGGCCAGCTGCTGGAGAACGGACGCAACAACGCCAGCATGTCGCAGGTGTTCCTGGCCATCTTCCTGATCCTGCTCGTCGGCATCGCCATCGACCTGCTGATCTTCAGCCCGCTGGAGCGACGGGTGCTGCGCGGCCGGGGCCTGCTGGTCACCCGCTGAACAAACGGACCGCCAGCACCACCACTCCGCCGACACACATGCCGTGGCCGCGTGCACGTACTCAACTCGCAGCCCTGCCCAGGGCAACGAACCGGCCGCCGCCGCTCCGAGCTGGAGCGGGCGGACGTCTTCCACGTCATGGCCACCACCCGGCACGACACCGTGGTCACCCGCTGGGCGATCGACCATCCCGTCCACGACCTGTTCACCGGCCTTGCCCGGCAGAAATGGAAGCGCCGTTCCTGCGGCAGCGGGGCTCACGGCCTGCGGATCTACGACTGGGCACGCGTCGAGGTCCGGCCCTGGCACCGGCCCGACCGCCGCCACTGGGTGATCGCCCGCCGCAGCGTGAGCCGACCCGGGGAGATCTCTTACTATATCGCCTACTGCCCGGCTGAGACAACGCTTGACGACCTGATCCGCATCGCGGGCAGCAGGTGGGCCATCGAGAGGTGCTTCCAGAGCGCGAAACAGGAATGCGGCCTGGACGACTACCAGGTCCGCCGCTATCCCGGCTGGCACCGCCACATGACCCTCGCCATGGCCGCCCACGCCTGCCTGACCGTCCTGCGAGCCCGCGAGCTGGACGCCGGGAAAGCAGAAACGGATCCTCCCAGCTCATCCACCTCAGCCTCGCCGAGATACGACGGCTGATCACCCGCCTCACCGACCGCCGACCCACACCCGTCGAGCACATCCTGCGCTGATCGGCGTGGCGCCGACGACGACAACACCAGGCCCGCACCAGCCACTACAAACGACGCGGACACAGCCCCTGAACTGGCCAGCAGTCACGGCAAGCACCGTTGCAGTACTAAGCTTGTCGTTTATCGTCCGCTGTCGAACGATGCTCGAACTTGCTCGGGGTTTCCCCAGTTCACGGGACGTGTGCGGGGCTGGCGCCTGATCCTGTGCACAGGGTTTCTGCGGCACGGAGGCGGGGATCGTGGAACTGGTCGAGTACGGGGTTCAACGAGACGCGTTCGTGGCGGTGACGGGGTTTCGGTTGGAGTTGTACGCATGCCTGGTCTCCCGGAGCGACGCCCTGTTCGAGCTTTGCGACGCCCTGCTGTGCACCGAAGGCCCGGTCCGCACGCTTGTGGACCTGGCCCTCGCTCCCGAGCACTGACGCGGGCACGGTGCCCTGTATTCCGGACTCAACCAAGGCCGGATCGACGTCGCCCGGCTGCGACGGGCCCTGGTCGGCGTGCCGCTGCCCCGGGCCCGTGACGGCCGGTTGGTGCTGGCGGTGGACGTTTCTCCGTGGCTGCGGCCGGACGCGGACACCTGCTCGGACCGCTCGTTCTGCCACACCTTCGGCCGCGGCCTGGGCAAGCATCAGATGGTGCCCGGCTGGCCGTACTCGATCGTCGCCGCGCTGGAGGCGGGCCGGACCTCGTGGACCGCGCTGCTGGACGCCATCCGGCTGGAGCCCGGCGCGGACCTGGCCGCGGTCACCGCCGTCCAGGTCCGCGAGGTCATCGAACGCCTCGTGGAGGCTGGCCAGTGGCGACCGGGTGACCGCGATGTCATGGTCGTGCTTGATGCCGGCTACGACGCTCCCCGCATCGCCCATCTCTTGGCTGACCTGCCGGTCGAGGTGCTGGGCAGGCTCCGGTCGGACCGGGTCATGCGCAAGCCGGTCCCGGTGCCGTGGATTTGCCCGCCTCAGGGCGGGCGCCCGCCCAAGCACGGCGGCGAGTTCGTCTTCGGGCGTCCCGAGACTTGGGGCGAGGTGGCGGTGGTGACTGTGACCGACACGGAGCGGTACGGGACGGCGACCGCCCAGGCGTGGGACCGGCTGCACCCCCGGCTGACCCGGCGGGCGGCGTGGCTCGACCATGAGGTGCCCTTGCCGATCATCGAGGGCACCGTGATCCGGCTGTCGGTGGCGAAACTGCCGAGCGGCGGGGTGAACAAGCCAGTCTGGCTCTGGTGGTCGGGCACCGACGCCTGCCCCGAAGACGTCGACCGATGCTGGCAGGCGTTCCTGCGAAGGTTCGATGTGGAGCATACGTTCCGCTTCCTCAAGCAGACGCTCGGATGGACCCGGCCCAAGCTCCGGGATTCCGGCGCGGCGGACCGGTGGACCTGGCTCGTCCTGGCCGCGCATGCCCAACTCCGCCTCGCCCGCCCCCTCGCACGGGATCTGCGCCGGCCATGGGAGCGGCCAGCGGAACCGAACAGACTTACCCCCGCCCGCGTCCGCCGCGGGTTCAGGTACCTGTACGCGAAGGCGGGCACGCCAGCCGGTGCACCGAAACCCACGCGCCCCGGTCCCGGCCGCCCGCTCGGCTCGAAGAACCGGCGGCCCGCCACCCGCTACGACGTCGGACTCGTCCTCGCCACCGGCGAGTCCTACTCCCGGCCCTCACACCACAAGAAGGGGACGAAGCCCCGGCGAACGACCGATGATGGCCGCCGTCGATAGGCTGCTCGGATTGCAGCTTCAGCCTGAGATCTACGGGGGGCCACCCATGGAGCACAGCTCTGAGCGGGAGAACGGCGACAGCTCAGCTCGTTCTCGGTACACCCGGGACATGCAGGAAGAACGACACCCAGTGCGCGAGGCACTGCGCTCAGATCTGCCTGCCGCCCACATGGGCTTGGGCGTGACCGTCATCGCCTTGATCGTGATCGCCAGTTTCTCCGGCGCTCGATGGACCTTGATAGTTGCTGGTGCCTTCGCGGCCTGGTTCCTTCTTGCGCTGGCAGTGATTCACATCGGCAGCGGCCGTGGCTGGGACGCCGTCCGACGGGCCTACATCGCCACGTTCGGCTGGGGCAACTGGATCTGAACACCCTTCGGTGCCCACTGCGGGCAGCGAGCCGGGGCGCGCAGGGGGCTTGCTCTCGCCGTCAGTGGCGCGGGGCCCACGGGTCGTCGCACCCCACCGGATCAGGCCGTTCAGGATGGAGCAATCTTTCGGACGCAGTGTCGCAGTCCCGTCTCGCCGGATCCGCCGGCGGCGGCCATCCAGGGCAGGACGTCCATGGCGTGGGCGCACTCGTCGGTGGCGAGACCGTCGACGGCGGCCCGCAGGTCGTCAGGGGCGGGTTCGTCGGTGAGGCAGAGCCAGCCGATCGCGGCGGCCAGCCGGACCTCGGGCGTCTGTGTCCGGTCTCGCCACCGCTCTCGCATCCACGCGGTGCTCGGCGGGTGGGGGTGAGAGCGGGTGGCTTCGGCGATGGCGAGGACCAGGGCGGCGCGGACCATCGGGTCCTGCTCGGCGGCGAGCCGGGCGCGGAAAGCGGAGCGGACGATCCGATCGGGGTCGGTGGCCGTGGCCAATGCGTAGGCGGAGTGGATGCGGATCGACGGGTCGGGGTCGTCGAGAAGGGGCTGCAGGAGGGCGGTGTCGGCGGTGATCGCGGCCCGGGCGGCAGCGATCGACCAGCCCGCCGGGTAGCCGGTCACCTCGACGCCGTAGTCGTCATAGAGGTCGTCGTACTGGGTGTCGGCGCGGTGGAGCAGCAGTTCGTCGCGGGAGGCGACGCCGAAGTAGCGGGCGCGGGCCGGGGAGGAAACTTCGTCGAGCGCGTCGACACGGTGAGGGTGGCGGGTGTCGGCGGCGATCCGGATCAGGAACGGCACGGCGAGCACGGCCGCAGCCCGCATGTCGTTGGCGCACATGCCGCTCACAACGCCCGTTCCGGTGCGAACGGGTGAGTCGCCGGCATGCAGCAGGTGAACGGCCTCCCTGACGCGATCCCCCCGTGGGAAATGCTCCCAGGGGACTTCGTCGAGCAGGAATCCGTCCTTGGCCTCGGCCCGGATGGCGGCCACCACCGCCCGCACGTCGAACGGCCCACCCGCGAATGAGGGCAATTCCACCCCGTCCGCCAACGCCCGGCACATCGCGAAGGTCGGATCGGTCCGCCACTCGCCCACGTCACGCCACCCCACCGCCGAGTCTGATCAAAGCCAATCATGCCCGAGCGGACCGACCTCGGTGCCGACGCGCTGCGTTCGCACCGCAGGGCGGACACGAGGTCAGCCGTGCAGGCGGGTGATCACCAGGCCAGCCTGTTCGAAGGCGGACGTTAAACGCCAAGCTAAGACGTTGTTTCACTTGGTGAGTCGGCGGTAGCTGATGAGGGCTGCGGCGATGCCGACGAAGGCCAGGAAGTGTTCGGCCTTTTGCTCATAGCGGCGGTGCAGCCTTCGGCATCCGGCCAGCCAGGAGACCGTTCTCTCGACGACCCAGCGATGTCGGCCGAGCCGCGTGGACGACTCGATGCCCTTGCGGGCGATGCGGTGGCGGATGCGACGCTCGCGAAGCCATTGCCGCAGGTGGTCGTAGTCGTATCCCTTGTCGGCATGGAGCTTGGCCGGACGCCGGCGGCGCGGGCCGCGGCGGGAGCGGACGGGCGGGATTCCTCGCACGAGCGGCTGCAGGCCGAGGCTGTCGTGCATGTTGGCGCCGGAGATACCCAGTGACAACGACACGCCGTTTCGGTCGGTGATGAGGTGGATTTTCGATCCCGGCTTGCCTCGGTCGGGTCGGATTCGGTCCGGTCAGTGGCCCCCTTTTGTCGCCCGGACGCTGACGGAGTCGATCGCGCACCGCGACCAGTCCAGCTCGCCCCGAGCGCCGAGTTCGTCCAGGATGACGCGGTGGAGCCGGGCCCAGACCCGGTCCCGGCTCCACTGGGCGAAGCGCCGGTAGACTGTAGGCCAGGCGGGCCCGAACGCCGGCGGCAGCTGCCGCCACGTGCAGCCCGAGGTGGCTACGAAGATGATCGCCGCCAGGCATTCGCGGTCCCCGGCCCGCCGTCGGCCGCCGCCTTGCGGGCGTATGACCTCCGTCGGCGGGACCACCCGCCGGAACAGTGTCCACAACTCGTCCGGCACCAACCGCTCCACCAGATCCGTCATGCACGGCACAACGAGCGATCACGCCATCAGAAACGACGTCTTACACCCCGGCCGGGGTCGGCATTCAGGTCGCCGACGGTGGCCTGCCCTGGCGCTACGACCCCGACGGCAGCGTCGCGGTGGCCTCGCCGCCCAAGGAGACACGTACTGGCTTTGTTCACGAGTTTCGACAGCAGGTGTACGCCTCACCGCGCAGCGCGTGGACGGCGGCGTGTTCGATGTTCATGAGAAGTGACAGCGGCCGTGAGGCGGTTGGCCGAGCAGTCGCCTCCGCCGGTCGAGGACTGAGCCACGGTCACGGCCTGGTGGCCAACCAGACGGTCACGGCCGCGGTGGCGGTGAGTGCGACATTGAGTGTGATCCGGCGGTCTTCTCCGGTCAGGTGAACGGCGATCGCACCGGTCTGCAGAAGTACGTAGCCGATGGCTGCGGCCGACGCCAGCCAAGGAGCGGTACCGGTCAGCGGTGGCAGGACCAGACCGGCCGCGCCGAGTATTTCGACCGCCCCCAGCGCCCTGAGGGCGGGCAGGGGAATACGGTCGACCCAAGCCATCATCGGTCGGAGTTGATCGCGGCTGCGGATCACCTTCAGCGTGCCTGCGTAGAAGTAGAAGATCGCGAGCAGTCCCGCGACGATCCAGTAGGCGATGTTCATGGTTTCCGTTCACGGGGGCCCCGGTTCGCGGGGTCCTGTCGATTGCGTCGAGTGCCAGGGAAGCCGCTGGAGACGGCCGGTCCGTCGTCCGAGGGGTTCGGACGTGAAAGGCGGGAGCGCCACGGCCCCAGAGGCCGAAAGGAGGGCGGCCGGGCCGTTCCGTCCCGCCGACTTCAGGCGAGGTCGGTCGCGGGCTGTGTCGCGTAGCGGCTCATTGTGTCGATGTTGGCCTGTGGCGTCAGCGGCTGTCCGGATGCGAGCACCTCATGAAGGTCTCGGAAGTACTGCACATACAGGTCGGGTGTGAATGTGCTGAGCATGACGGCGGGTTGGTCGGTCAGGTTGGCGAAGGTGTGCGGGGTGCCGGGCGGAACCATGACGAGCGTCCCCGCGGCGGCGTCGTAGTCCTCGTCCCCGACGGTGAACCGCACGGTGCCGGAGAGGACATAGAAGCCCTCGTCGTGTTGGCCATGGCGGTGCTGCGGCGGGCCCTGCGTGTGCGGGGCGAGGACGGACTCGGCGATCGCGAGGCGGTGCCCGGTGTGGCTGCCGTCCTCCAGAACGCGCATGCGCGTGGCGCCCAGAACGATCGTCTCGCCGTCGTGGGGACCCACCACCGATACGGCGGGGTCGGCCTGCGGCTCGCTGGTCTTCGCTTTTTCGGTCATGGTCACGAGTGCACCGCCGGGACCTCTCCGGTGTCCAAGACCCATTCAGCAGAGCCGATACCTCATGGGTATCGTTGCAGCGTGGAGCTACGGACCTTGCGCTACTTCGTGGCGGTCGCCGAGGAACTCCACTTCGGCCGGGCCGCCACCCGACTGCATATGAGTCAGCCGCCACTGAGCCGGGCGATCAAGCAGTTGGAAGCCGAGGTCGGGGCCCTGCTCTTCGCCCGCTCGACCACCGGCGTCACGCTCACTCCAGTGGGCGCGGCGCTGCTCGACGAGGCGCGAGCCCTACTCGACCACGCCGACCGCGTCCGGGTACGTGTGAGCGCAGCAGCCGGCGTCGCGACTATCACCGTCGGCATCTTGGGCGACGGCACCGACCCGGGAGTGGCCAGGCTGGCCGCGGCCTACCGCCGAAACCACCCCGGAGTCGACATCCGCATCCGCGACACCGATCTGACTGACCCGACGTGCGGACTGCGCGCTGGACTGGTCGACGTCGCCCTCACCCGGGCCCCGTTCGACGAGACCGCCCTGACGGTGCGTGCGCTGCGGACCGATCCGGTCGGCGTGGTCCTGCGCGTCGACGATCCGCTGGCCCGCCGCGATGAGCTGCGGCTGGCCGAGCTGCGCGACCGCCGGTGGTTCCAGTTCCCGCAGGGCACAGACCCCATCTGGCAGTCGTACTGGAACGGTGGCAGGCCGCGGGAGGGACCAGTGGTGCGCGCCGTCCAGGAATGCCTGCAGGCTGTGCTGTGGAACGGCACGGTCGGCCTGGCCCCGCTCGGACACGACCTGCCCGCGGAGTTCACCGTGGTGCCGCTGATCGACATGGCGCCGAGCCGAGTGGTGGCGGTGTGTAACGAAGGAGACACCAACCCGTTGACCCGGTCATTCATCAAGATCGCGACAGCCGCGTACCGCCACTGAGGATCGGCATTGGCGCTGCCGCAGCTCGTGAACAACTCGAACGCTGCAGCCCTCGTGACCACCTCCGGACATGGTGAATATCTGCTGTCGCTTCCCGTGAACAAAGCCACACGTATCTTCCGCATCCGGGCGTACGTCCTGGAGGAGGCCACTACCACCGACTTCGCCTGTCGGACTCGCTCATCGGCGGGCCGCCCGGGCTGATCCCGGACGCTTCCGCCGGCGCCAGGTACTTCCTGACCGTCGTGCGGTCCACCCCCAGCGACGCAGCCAGCTCGCTCTTCGAGCGGCCCGCGTACCAGTGGACGTAGATCTCGGTGATGTCGACCACGACGAACGTTCTCCTCGCCATCCGGGCTGCCCATCGGCCATCCGAACCACGGGACGAGGAACTTGACCAGCTCCGCGACGACCAGGTCCCTCGATCCCGACCTCCGCGCTACCCATGGCCAATTAGGAGAATTCGGGATGGGGAATTACATGACGCTCAAACCGCCCAACCTGGGGAAAAACTTGATCGTCGACAACACCGACCTGTCACCCGATCAGTGGCCACGCTGAAAGAGCTCACTCACGGAATAGGAATTCCCCGCGGAATCATTCACTCTGTGCCTGCCTGTGAGACCGGGGCCTCGGGGAGGAGGAGGCCCCGGTCTCAGTCGTACGTTCGGGTGCTGTCAGCGGCGGTCGGCCGTGTGGGCGAGGTCGTAGGGGCGCGGGTAGGGGCCGGGCCGGTAGGCGATGTACCGGGCCGGGGTGCTGGGGTCGGCGGTGGTGGCGCGGCTATTGAGGGAGGTGGGGTCGGTTTCGGGCCAGCGGCCGGTGGTGATGTGGTCTTCCAGAGTGTTGAGGGCGCCGAGGCGTTCGGCCGTGCTCAAGGCGCAGTGGCCGGCGTTGTCGACGTAGGCCTGGCGCAGCAGGCCACCGGAGCCGGTTGCGGTCACGGCGCGGTGGTAGCGTTCTCGACCTGTACTGGCACAGTCGCGTCGCCGATGGTGTGGATGTCCATCTGGGGTTTGGTCAGCTTGCCGGTAAGGGCGCTGGTGGTGCTGGTCTCGGCCAGGGCAGCGGGGTTCTCGCTGATCCGGGGGGCGTGGTTGAGGGTGGTGAGGTCGCCGGTCAGGGACAGGCCGGAAGACCTGTAAATCTCGCCCACTTCCTTGGCCACGGAGGACTTCGCCAGCAGCGCGGCGAAGTTCACCCCAGTGGTCCAGGAGGGGTTTCCGCTAGCTCGGGCCTCGGCGTCCTGGCGACGTACGAAGGTGCGCTGCAGGAAGCCCAGGACCGCCGAGTACTGGTTGACCTCCCGGGCAGCCCAGTCGGTTGGTGCGGGACGGGTCTGGCTCGCGGAGTTCCAAACCGGGATGTTGTGCAGGGCGGCGGCGAGAGCGATCCGAGCCCGGCCCTCCGGGGTCGACTGTGCCTCGGTGACCGCGGCGCTCAATGCGCCGGCGGAGTCAGCGGCGGTCTGCGGGGAGGACAGGTCGGTCAGCGGGATGTCGGCATCAGGCGCGATCAACGTCTTGAGGGCGAAGACCGCGTCGAGGGCGTCGTTCCAGTTGGCGATGCCGCCCTGGGCAAGGCCGCACATGGACAGAGATCCGTCGATGCGGTTCCCGTCGCGTTCGGCGATCGGCACCGACAAGACCAAATAGGAAAAACCGGTGGACGTCGTCGGGATACGTGGCAGTAGAGGCGGTCGCTGGCGGTCCTTCATCCGGACGCGGCGTTTCGGCAATCAGTTTGGATGGCTGTGCCTCAAGCGCTCCGCGGTGAACGCGCGCTTGCCGGCCGCGGTCCCATCGTGGCCGTTGGGGCGCCGGTGGAGTGGGGACCTGCGTCGGTGCGGCGTGTCGCGGTTTCCCACGAAATCCGGTGGAGTCTCAGCGGCCGGAAGTGGTTGGGTCCTGCTCAATGCTTCGCTGACACGGCCCGGCACAGTGCGAGGCGCAAGGTCCGAATCGCAGGCGCGGTCTAGCCCGCATGTCGTCGAGTGATGGAGGTTATCGCGGTGGCTGGTTATGGGGCGCTTTCCGACGTATACGAGTGGCTGATCGGGGACGACAGGTTGACCCCCGCCAAGGCAGCCGCGGTTTACTACAGCGATGTCGTGGGCTCTCTGCCGCCCAACGCGCGCGTCCTCGACTGCGCGTGTGGAACCGGCCAACTCGCCGTCGGTCTTGCGAGTCTTGGCCTTGACGTGGTCGCCGCAGACGCCAGCAGTGGGATGGTTCGCCGGACCGAGAAGGCCGCCGACGAGCAGGGTGTCTCTCTTCGAGCCCTCCGCGCGAGCTGGGACGAGCTGCCCGACCACCTGGAGGACTCCACGTTCGATCTGGTGTTCTGTGTCGGCAACTCGCTCGGGCACGCTGAGGGCGCAGCCGGGCGCCTGACCGCACTGGACGCGATGTCGCGGCTGCTGAATCCGGGCGGACGCCTCGTGCTCACGTCACGCAACTGGGAGCTCGTGCGCTCCGCCGGCTCACGGGTAGACGTCCGCGATCGACTCATCCGCCGCAACGACCGCGATGCGGTCGTCAGCTACTACTGGCAGATCGAGCAGCACTGGGAGCAGGAACACTTCCTCGAGATCGTGGTCGCCCAGATCGAGCCGGATGGGGCAGTGCGAGCCTGCTCGGAGCGGTTGTCCATCTGGCCCTACCGGTACGAGGACCTCGTGGCGCAGTTGCGGAGCGTTGGGCTCACGGTGCAGTCCACCACCTTCGACCCCGAGAGCGATGGATACCTGGTGGTCGCCAGCCGTGACCAGGCGCAAGGCACGTCTGAGCCGGCGCACTGATCACGCCTTTCGTCGTCGTCGTTGCCGACCTGCCAGCTCGCGACCGCCTGCAGTGCTTCGCGAAGTGTTGAGCGCTTGAAGCGGTTGCTGCGGGTGCGGTCCTCACCTTGCATCTGACCTGCTCAAGCTGAGGTTGGAAACGGCTCACGGTCTGCCTCACCGTCAGCTCACGTCAGTAGCTGGGGAATTACGTGAACCTCCGCCTGGGGAATTTCGCGATCGTCCACAGGTGTCCCGCAACGCACGAGGCTCCCGTGCCGTTGAGAGAGGTGTTCGACGTCTCAACTCATCAGCGCAGGAGTCTCGTTGGTTCCCTATCCTGCCCCTCACGCTCTCGTCGAGTGGGTAACCATGCTCATCGTCACCCGTGAGGGTGACCGACGCTGCAAGCTCCCGCCTCACCAGCGTGCGCTCGTCGCCCTGGTCTACCTTCGGCGGCACGACCCGCTTACGCAGATCGCCGCCGGGTTCGGCATATCCGTCGGCACCACTCACGCCTACGTCACTGCCGTCGTCGACCACCTCGCCCGGCGGGCACCCGGCCTGCTGCGAGTCCTGAGAGAGACCGATCCCGAGCACGTCCTGCTCGACGGCACGCTCGCCGAGTGCGACCGGGTCGGCGACAGCCGGGCCGAAACTTCTCGCACAAGCACCGCCGACACGGCGTGAACGTGCAGGTCGTCGCCGATCCCGTGGGCGAGCTGCTGCGGATCTCGCCCACACTGCCCGGGCGCACCCACGACCTGACCGCAGCCCGCACCCACCGCATCATCCGGATCTGCGAACGCCAGGGCGTTCCCGTTCTCGCCGACCGTGCCTACATCGGGGCCGGCCCCTGGGTGACCACGCCGATCAGGCGACTCCCGCACCATGACCTCACCCCGACCCAGCGGACGATCAACCGAGCCCTGTCAGCGGCGCGGGCGCCAGTCGAACGAAGCGTCGCAGGACTGAAGTCCTGGCGCATCTTCCGCAGAGCCCGGTGCAGCCCCAACCGCATCACGGTCATCGCCAAAGCCGTCCTCACCCTGGAAAGGCAACGCTGAAAACCCTCATTGATCACGCGGGGGCGGCATCGAGGCCGTGTTCGGCGAGCACTTGGGCCAGCATCTGCTCCTGGCCAGGCGTCAGTTGCCCGTTGTTCAGATTGGTGCGGGTCTTGGCGAGCCAAAGGCCGACACCGACGTCATCACCGACATCGAAACCAACCCCGAGGGCGGCGGGTGCCTTGGCGGGCGGGGAGCGGGTCGCTGGTGATGAGGGTGGCGCGTCGGGCGAGTTGGGCGCCGCGGGTGCCGGTGAACAGGGGGGTGTCGGGGAGGTTGATGCCGGCGTGGACGAAGGTGGCGGGGAGGCGTTCGGTGAGGTCTTTCAAGAGGTCGGCGGTTTGGGCGCCGGTGGTGGTGCGGGGGTTGAGGCGGTGGATTTCGTCGATGAGGACGAGTTGGACACCCGCCTGGGTGTAGGTGTGGCAGACGGCTGTCAGTACCTGCCGTCCGGCTGCGTTCAGCAGCACCTCGGCGTCGGCCCGCGGGCCCCCGCGGTCGTGCCCAAGCTGGTAGCTGCGCCAGTGCCAGTAGAAGCGCAACGCCTTCGCTTCCAGCCCGTAGCGGCTCGCGATGCGGCAGATCAGCGACGAGGCCGTCCCCCGGGTCGCGCTCCAGATGTGCAGGGTCCGCCATCTCGGGCCGGGGTGGATCTGACGCCCGATCAAGTGTCAGCTTTCGGAGTCGGCTGCACTGAGGTCCGAAGTCACCTGCACACGACCGTGAGTTGGTTGAGCAGGCATTTCGCCATGGTGTCGTTGCGGTCCCGCGCACAGGGCTTCCAGGAGCTGGCCGGGAGGCGGCGTGCGAGGGTTCCCGTTCGCTGAGGCTTCCACAGTGACGGCGATCGCGGCGCATACACCTGTCGGCGGCATTACAGCCGGCCCGGGACGATCGGCACCGTCGTGATCGAGGACACCTACTGGCGCGCCAGCCTGTGGCGGTCAGCCCAGGCGTCAATCGCCGCGGCCAGCTCCTCGGGACGGTCCTCCGGGGAGTGGTGGCCGGCGAGGCCGTGGCGGGAGACCTCCAGGCCCGCGATGTTCTCCTCGCACCAGGCCACGGCCCCTTGATCGGTCATCGCGCCCGGGCCCGGCTCGAACGCGGCGAGCACCTTGGGGACTTCGGGGCTGGCGGCCAGCCAGGCGTCGTAGTGCTCGATACGGGCCACGACGTCGGCTGGCTCGGCGTCCAGCGGCATCATGCGCGTCCACGCCAGCACCGGGCGGCGGCTCTGCGGGGTCGGGAAGGGGCGGCGGTAGACCTCCAGGTCGGCAGGGTCGAGCGGGGTGGCGAGCGTGTCCGGGAGCCCCTCGATGAACAGCGACTTCTCCAGGATCATCTCCTCGCCCACCCCGGGCGCGCGCAGGAGGGTGAACAACTCCCGCCCTGCCGCCGGGAACTCGTCGCCTACCAGCGGCTTGATGATCGTCTCGGTGAAGGCAAGACCGCGGACGCGGCCCGGGAGACGGGCGGCGCGGTCGAAGGCCAGCGCGCCGCCCCAGTCGTGGCCGACGAGGACGGCCTCGGCAAGGCCCAGGGCGTCGAACCAGGCGTCGAGGTAGCGGGCGTGGTCATCGAAGGAGTGGGCGAGGTCAGGCTTGCCGGAGTCGCCCATGCCAATGAGGTCGAGGGCCAGAAGGCGGCGGCCGGGCGCGGCCACACCCGGCAGGACGTTCCGCCACAAGTGGGAGGAGGCGGGGTTGCCGTGGAGGAAGACGAAGGGCAGCCCGTCGGGGTCGCCGGACTCGCGGTAGTGGAGGGTGGAGTCGAGGACGGGGAGGGTGGGCACGGCGGTGTTTCTCTTCGCTTTCAGGACGGGGATTCAGAGGCTGAGGCTCAGGACACGGTCGACGGCGATCTCGACGACGACCAGGTCCAGCGGGGCGGGCGGGGCCGCGCGGTAGCGGACGGTGTAGCGGCGGACCGCCTCGGCCAAGCGCGCGGGGTCGTCGGTGACGGCGGCCCGGCCTTCGAGGGTGACCCAGCGGAAGCCGTCCGCCTGGCAGAGCGCGACACGGGCCGTCGGGCCGCCCGCCACCACGTTCCGGGCCTTGCGCGCTCCCGCCCGGGTGGTCACCCGGACCAGGCCGGTGGCCGCGTCGAAGGTGAAGCAGACAGGGGTGACGTGCGGGGTGCCGTCGGGGCGGAGGGTGGTGAGGGTGGCCGTATGAGGGCGAGTGAGGAACGCCCGTGTGACGGCCGATAGTTCGACGGTCGCCCGGCTCACTTTCTCTTCACGCCCTCGTTCCAGATCAGCTTGGCGATGTTCGGCTTCACGGTGGTGGTGATGACACCCATGGCTGTACGGACGTACCGCCGCTCCTCCAGCTCGCGCAGCATGCTCGCGGCGAGGTCGGCACGGGCGGTGAAGACGCCGTCAGCGCTCGTCTCGGCGGTGTGGTAGTCCGTGACGTCGGGGTGCTCGAAGAGGCCCGAGGGCCGGACGAGGGTCCAGTCCAGGTCCGTCTGACGGATCACGGCCTCCATGCGGCGCATGTCCTCGTGGAGGGTACGGCCGAGGCGCCGGTTCACCAGCGGGTCGAGCACATGGTTGAAGAAATGCGCGCCGGCAGGACGCCAGTTCGGGTCGGCGATGCTGGAGCTGACGGCGAGCAGCCGCTTGATGCCGTGGCGGGCCATGGCCCCGGTGATGGCCGTGGCGCTCGCCGAGTACGTGGTGATGGTCTCCTTGCTGAAGCGCGCGCCCAACGCGGAGAGGACGGCGTCCGTCCCCCCGATCGCGGCGTCGACGGCCGCCGGGTCGGTGGCGTCGGCGACGGCCAAAGCGAGGCCGGGCCGCGTGGGGAGGGAGCCGGGGCGGCGGGTCACGGCGACGACCTCGTGGCCGGCGGCGAGGGCCTGGTCGGTGAGGTGGCGGCCGGTCGGTCCGTTGGCGCCGAAGACTGCGATACGCATGGTGTCGGGTCATCCCTTCGTGTGGTTCCCGGAACGCCCTTGACTGTGCCGATCATGAAGCGCAGGCTCAACGCTGATGAATAACGCCGCCCCTGCCCCCACCCGCACCCGAGGCCGCCCCCGCGGCAACCCGCCGACCCGTGAGTCCATCGTCTCGGCGGCCCGTGCGCTGTTCCTGGAGCGCGGCTACCGACGTACCACCCTGCGCGCGGTGGCCGGGGCTGCCGGGGTCGACCCGGCGCTCATCGCGTACCACTTCGGCTCGAAGAAGGGCCTGTTCGCGGATGTGATGCAGTTCCAATGCGCCAATGCGCTGGCTGTGGACGACGTCCTCGGCGGCGACCCGGACACCCTCCCCGCCCGCCTGATCGACGCGGTGACGGACCTGTGGGAGGACGCCGACTTCCTACAGCTCACCGCCCAGGGCGACGAGGCTGCCGAGGCGATCCGCGAATACCTGGAACGCGAGTTGCTGGACCGGCTTGTTGAATTTCTCGGCGGCCCGGACGCGACCGCCCGGGCCACGGCCGTGGTGACGATCCTCGGCGGCCTCATCTACACCCGCTACCTCAACCCCCTCCCCACCCCCGCCGCCCTCACCCCGTCCGAGACCCGCCACATCCTCACCCCGGCGCTGCGCGTGGCACTGGCCCCGAGGCCGCGCACCGCGGCAACCATCAGAGCGGGCCGTCGGGGCTCGCCGACATCCGGTGGAGGCGCCGTCCGGCCTTGACCACCTCAGCACATCCGGTGCGGCTACCCCTGTAGGTAGCGGTGCAGGGAGGTTTTCGGGATGCCGGTCTTGGTGCTGATCTCGCCCGGCTCCCTCTCCGGCCGAACGGGCAGCACGAGAGGGATTTGACGAGCGGCAGTCACTCCCGGACGTCACTGGGGACCATGTCGTCGCGCAGTCGCAGGTAGCGCACCGGGTGCCGGTGCCGGGCCCAGGTCCAGCGCGGTAGCGGCGTCGACTTCGGCGACGTGCTCGGGCACCACGGGCTGGAAGACCAGCAGTTCCTTCGTTCCCCATCCTGCCGAGAACTCCCGGCCCCACCAGGGGTGCTCGGCTCCCGCCGGGCGCAGAACCGCACCTAGCTCGATCGCCGCCGTGCGGGACAGCGTTGTGGAGCGGGCGATCAGCCGCAGACGGCCCGTCGCGTCGAGCCGGCCGAGCAGGAGACTGCGGGGGCGTGCGAGGTGCCGGTGACCGCACCGATGATCCCTCCGCCGTCAGGCGCGTCGACTGGTGAAGAGGCAGTGTTCCACCCATGCGCTATTCGGCGAGGGGTGACGTGATCGCCCCTGCCGTCCAGCCGCACTCGGGGAAGGCGAGCCCCGCCCGTTCCCGCGGTGCGTCAGCCCGGCAAGAAGCGGGCGAGCACATCGAGGGCGAGCGGCTGCAACCGGAGACTTCCGGAAGCATGTACGAGGCATGAGGGCGCTGTCACGTTCACTGACCGGGGTGGGATGATCTCCGAGTTGATCATGCTGGAGGGGGCTCTCCGTGGGGAACGTGTCACCGTCGTACAAGGGACACCGGTACCCGGCCGAGGTCATCTCCCACTGTGTGTGGCTGTATCACCGCTTCCCGCTCGGCTTCCGCGACGTCGAGGAGCTGATGATGGAGCGCGGTGTCGTCGTCTCCTACGACACGGTCCGGCGGTGGTGTGCGAAGTTCGGCCAGGCCTACGCCCGCGAGTTGCGGCGCCGCCTGCCCCGAGCAGGCGACAAGTGGCACCTGGACGAGGTCTTCATCAAGATCAACAGTGAGCAGAAGTACCTGTGGCGGGCCGTCGACCAGGACGGCACGGTGCTCCACATCCTCGTACTCTGCACGCCCTGGCCGTCGCCCCGCACCCCCCGGCGGATGGCCGCCTACGCGGCCGGCTTTCGCTGGCACACCTCCTGCCCCGCCAGGAGGTCCTGGCCGGTCTGGGCGGCCGCCTTCCTGGCTCCGCTGCACGACCTGCCGAAGACCCCCGTGGACGTCACGCGCCTCGCCGTGACATTCCCGCGATCCGCCGTGGCCCGACTGCTGCACATCAGCCGCACCACGGTCGCGGCCCACTGCCGCAGGGCGGAGGAGGCCCTGGGAGTGGACCTCAGTGATGTCCGCGCCCGCGCCACCGTCGACTTGGCCCTGTCCCTCACAGGACCCCAGTCCGTTGCCACGGGCTTGCCGCACCTCGCGCCGCCGCACCTGGAAGACTTGCTGCGCACGGGACTCGCCGTCGACTGGGCGGAGTCCTTTCTGCGCCCCCTTCACGGTGCCCGGCCCTCCACCCTCCACATCACCGTGAGCGCATGGATTGACGCCGACACCGACGCCCGGCGGACGGCGGCACGCGGGGGATTGAGCCGGAATACCGTCCGGGCTCATCTGCGTGCCGCCGAACGCCTGCTCAACCGCGATCGGCTGACCACCGGATCGGGCATCCACGACCTGGTTCACGCCCTGGGCGTGACCGGCGGCCGCCCGCACACCGCCCTCCGGGCAGACGCGTTCTGCCGGAGCCCGTGACCGTTCCGTGGCCGCCCGGGGAGGCTCACGTGTGGGCGTTCACCCAGGAGCCGCAATCCCACGGGGTGCCGCCGGAGCCGTCCTGGAGACAGCCCCGGACCTGGATCGACAGGTTCTCTCCCAGGTCCAGGTCATTGTCGTCCTGGTAGCTGTAGCCACGGCCGTTGTAGTACGAGTGGATCGTGGCGCCGCTGACGGTGTAACGCCACTGCCCGACCGCACCGTGGTCGTCCCGGGACCCGTCCATGACGTAGAGGTGCTCGCCGTACGCCGTGAACGTGACGAGCGATCCGTTGCTGCAACACGACTTTGCGTCAAAGACGTCATAGTCGCCTGCACTGGCGGGAGATGCCACCAGTACGGAGGTGGCGGCGAGCGCGAGGAACGAGCCCGCCAGGGTGGCGGCCCGTCTGTGACCGATGGACGCGAACATGAGTGAACGGCCTCTCTGGCAGAGCCTTCCGGCCGGCGGCCGGACCATCAGGTAGGACGTTAGAAGCAGCCGCACTCGCGGTACCACGGTGCACGCTGACCACATTCGCCCGTCAGCTGTGCACGGTGCCCAAGTGCCGGGGACTGCCGGTGGGACGTCGCGGTCCGACGGTCCATAACCGTCGGTCCCCCGCCCCCTGGGTGCCGGCGGCGCGTTCGGAGTTGCGGCAGCTGGCCCGCGCCCGGGGAGCCGTCCAGGCCGCGTGACCGGGCGCCTCGGGCGACCGCGAGCACGAGGTTGCGCCTATCGGTGCGCTGGATGTTGCGCCAGGGGTTGCGCCTACTGTTGCGCGCCCCGCAGGAGCGTCCCCGTGCCGTGCAGGTCACCATGCCGGTTAGGCGGTGGTCGGAGGCCCGACATCCCTCGATGCCCCCGGACCAGCCCCACAGCAGGAAGAACAAGGAAAGTGGGTGGGTGGGGCAGGCTGGACGGCCGGCGAGGGGATCGGGGCGTGGTCAGCCGGTTGCGCGTCGGCGGGGCCGGCACTCCAGGCGGCCAGCACCGACACGAAGAAGTCGACACCGTTGGGAAGCGCGATCAGCACCTTCCCGGTGGGATGGTCCATCGAGCGCAACGCATGGCCCGCAGTGTGCACACGCCGAAGGAGTTCGGCGTTGGTGCCCCTGCCTGGGTCCACTGGTACCACGAGGAAAATGGCGTCTGGCCGGTCCCGGACGACCGTGACGTCGACCTCAACGCCGAGCGGTGCTCGGTCACGGCGTGGGTTCGACGAACAAACGGGCTGTTGTTCCGGTGAGCCAGCCGAAGCCATCGCGGCCGCCCAGGCCGTCGTTGACGCGCCCGACGGGATCGGCGCCATCACCTCCTACGCCACCGAGGTCGCCTTCCCGGCGACCGGCACGTGGAAGACCCCCGGCATGGGGTACGCGTGGGCCGACATCGTCCTGGTCGCAACGATCGGCACCTTCCCGTTGTTCGCAGCTCCTCTCCCCCTCAGGTGCGGCCGCCGTCGATGGACAAGCCGTGCCTACGCAGATCGTTGAGAGCGCCGCGATGGGAGGCGATGCGCGCCTCCTTCCGCTCAGCCGCCATCTTCTTCGTGGTGTGCCGATACGTCAGGTGCGGTGAGGACAGGCTCTGCGTCTGGTCCGCAGTCGCGGCCTTGAGCACCCCGAGCACGCGCAACGCATCGGCGCGGTGACCGGCCGACGATCCCGCCTCGTTCTCGCGACGACCTACGAGGGCGCGGTCGAGCACGACTACGCCCCTGACGCCAAGAAATTCAACTTCTCCGCGAAATCGATCGCGGCAGACGACAACGGCGCGGGCGGCAGCATCCTGCTCAGCTTCACCGCCAAGAACCGCATCATCGACGGGATGGACGACGCCTTCATCGTGAAGATCGTCTCCTGAGGCTTGTCCGGGCGGAGACGGCCCCACGGCCGTCTCCGCCCGCACCGCCTTCAGGACTTGGCGGGCCAGAACTGCATCAGGTATCGCTCCACGCCCTGGCCGGTTCCCTCGTCCTCGGACAAGGCAGCGGCCTCGGTGCGGCCCAGGCTCATCGACCACAGCGCAACCTCACCGCTGGTGGACTCGAAGTCGGCCTCCGCCTGCTCGTCCCAGGCCCCAGGCTCTCGTACGTGAGGCTGTGCGTCCCACACCTCGACGTCGACCGAAGCAGTATGGGTGTGCCCCGCACTGAAGATGTCCAGACGCCCCGGAAAGACGTTGAGGAACACGCCCCGCGTGAAGCCGTCCGGGAACGGGACAGGCAACGCAGCATCATCACATTCCTGGAGCCCAAAGGCGTGGTAACCCACATCCGCTTCCAAGTGCTGCTTCAGGACAAGCTCAGCCATGACACTTCCGTCGCAACGACAGGCCACTGGTCATCACGGCGATCGTAGGCCGGATCGGGCATCCACAGCAGCAGGAGGTGATCGGGTGGTGCAGCCGACAGGAATGGGGTGCCAGACCTGAATGGACCACGCGAGCGCCGAGCGTTGGGCAGGAGCGTGACCTCAGACGATACCGAAGCACCCCCGCCGACGCAGGGGTGTTCCCGCCAGGTGCGATCACGCCCGCGATACCGCCGGCTGGTGGCGCCACCCCACACACTGGCACTGCGCTCGCTTAGACCTCTCCCCCACCGGCGTCCTCCACATAACGCCACCGCACTGACGATGCCAGCCCTGGGGCGCGCCCCGCCCACGCGTGGGCGACCTATTACAGACATCCACGCAATTGCCCGACCCATGGGGAAGGGCCAAGCGGGAAGGGCGATTGGGCCGTCAACTGCAGGCGTTTCGGCCCGGGGAGGCGGCCAGCCGTCGGTCTTGCTCACCGTAGTGAACGTCGGGATAGGTAGTGGTGTAGTCGTCCGTAGTGAGGGCCTGGTCGGCTACGTACTCTGCGCGTGCCTCCTGGTCTTCCTCGGTGATCTCGGCGGGTACGGGGGGCGTGTGGGGGGCGGGCCAGAGCTGGATGAGGTGGCGTTCGCCGTGGTCGCCGATGGTTCAGGGAGCCGAAGAAGGAACAGGGCCGTGCGGCCGTCAGCGTGGCACAGATAACCTGCGCGAATGAAGCGGATTCAGCGGGCCGCTGGCGCAGTTGTCGGCTCAGCGGTGGGTGACGCCCTGGGCGGCCCCTTCGAGTTCGGTCCCCAGGGAGCGTTTTCCGCGCGGTTTCCCGCGCCTGGTGCCGGTGACGAGATGTGCGGAGGCGGTGGCTGGGACCCCGGCGAGGCCACGGACGACACGCAGATGGCCGTCCTGGTCGCGGAGTCACTGCTGGAGCAGGGCGGACTGGATCTTCCGGACATCTTCGCCCGCTTCCAGCGGTGGGCAGCGTCAGACCCCAAGGACATCGGCCTGCAGACCGAAGACGTCCTGACCAACGGCATGCCCTGGGACC
The DNA here is from genome assembly GCF_042895685.1 of Streptomyces sp. NPDC001381. NCBI lineage: Bacteria > Bacillati > Actinomycetota > Actinomycetes > Kitasatosporales > Streptomycetaceae > Streptomyces > Streptomyces sp. NPDC001381. Next base: position 83,151 of record NZ_JBIAWO010000006.1, read on the forward strand.
TCGCCGCCGCGATCCATTTCCAGGTCAACCAACGAGCAGCCGGAAACGGCTCCTTGATGCGGGCATCGACCTCCGCAGTCCACTTCGCGGCCGCCGGCCAAGAAGCCACCATGGACGCCGCGCGCCGCATCGCTGCTCTCACCCACGGTGACCGCGCGGCCTGGGAAGGAACCGCGATCTTCCACGAACTCATCCGCGTCACGTTCGAGGACACCGACCCCCTCACCGCGCTCCCGGACATCCTGGCTCATGTCCACCCCGACCACCGCAGCCGCTACGCCACCGTCCTCTCGCCCGACTGGCACCCCGATCAGGCAACCGAGTTCAACGGTGCCGTCTGGCCCTGCCTGGGCTCCGCCGTGTGGGCCCTGCGCACCACCACCGGCTTCGAAGACGCGATACGCGCGGCGATCGACCTGGGCGGCGACACGGACACCGTCGCCGCGGTCACCGGAGGCCTCGCGGGGGCGTACTACGGGCTGGACGCAATCCCCGCCCGCTGGACCCAGCCACTCCATGTCCCCCTCCCCGGCTTCGACGGACGGGTACTGCACCTAGCAGATCTGCTCCACCTTGCACACCGCCTCGGAGGCTGAACGGGGTGCTGCTCCGCGATGGCACTCTCCACGAACTCCAGCCCTCAGCAGCAGCCACCTGACCAGTGGCTCCGCAAGGAGGACGATTCGATCGGCTTCGCCATCGAATCCGAGCACCGGATGACCATGGGCACCCTCCGGATGCATCAACACCGGCTTGCCCAACCGCCGCCCGATCTCGCGCAAGAAGCCGCGGAACACATCAAGTCGCTCCTGCCCCTGCAACTCGCGCAGGTCAACGTCGAAATCGATCTCCTCGTCCGAATAGAAGCGGAAGATCGCCAGCACTTCAGCTCTCAGCCAGACGCGCGATGCGCGACGACCAGCTGGTGCTGGCTCACGCGCACTCCGCACCCGGTGCGCACCGGTAGCCGCACCACCGTGGGGATGGTCGCGCATCTGGGGGGACTTGGCCGAAACCGCGCGCGGAACTCGGTGCCCCGCCTCCCTCGCGTTCGGCCTTCTTGCCGGTGGGCGTCCTGGGCGGCGTTTTTGCGCCGTGCTTATAGCGGCACTGGAGTCATCCCGAACCATGGGTGAGGAAGATGCCACGTGCAGGGTCACTCGCGGGCGGCCGGCAGGAGTTGGTGCGCAAGGCGTAGGCCTCCCGCGGCGAGGCCGCCCCCGCGGTCCGGCCGGGACGGTGGCCCACCGCTCGAGCCGGCCGGCACTCCTCGGGGCTGTGTCCGCGCTGCCCGTACGGGCAGCGCGGACACAGCCCTGCAGCTCGTCAGGGAGGCGGACGGCCTGGAGCTGGACACCAGCTCCAGGCCGTCCGCGGCCTTCCTGGACGCCTCCGGCATGGTGGCACCGACCGCGGCGTACACCGCCGCCGGGACCCGTATGCCCTCTGCCCGCCCAGCAGTTCGCAGCCCTGGCCGAACACGCCGCAGCCCGCCTTGTCCGCGGCCGCGGGGCGGGGAGCTGCCGCGGCCATGTGCGTGCTGTACGCGGGCGTTGCCCGGCCCTGCGCTAGAAGGTCAGGTTCCAGGCGTCGATCTTGCCTGTGTCGGAGGCGGCGTTGTCGTTGACGCGCAGCTTCCAGGTGCCGTTCGCGACCTCCGAGGAGGCGTTCACGGTGTAGCTCTGGGCGATGTTGTCGGCGCTGCCGCCGGCGTGGTTGTGCAGCGTGTAGACGGTGCCGTCCGGCGCCACCAGGTCGACTTTCAGGTCACCGATGTAGGTGTGCTTGATGTCCACACCCACCTTGAGGGTGGCCGGGGCGTTGCCGGTCACACCGGTTACGGCGATCGGGCTCTCCACGGTCGCGTTGTCGTTGATGGCGAAGTCCGCGAGGTTCTCGAAGTACTTGCCGGCCGGCGGGGCGGTCCCGACGGCCTTGAGGGCGTCGACCTGTCCTTCGCCGAAGAACGCGTTGTTGGCCGTCGTGCCCGTGCAGCGGCTGTCCGAGGGGCAGGCGATGTCGTTGGCCTGCTCGGCCAGCTTGGCGCGGAGCTGCGCCGGGGTGATGCCCGGGTTGGCGCTGGCGATGAGTGCCGCAACGCCGGCCACGTGCGGGGTGGCCATCGAGGTGCCGCTCTTGCTGCCGTAGCCGCCGCCGGGGACGGTGGAGTACACGTTGCTGCCCGGCGCCGCGACGTCGATGACGCCCTGACCGTAGTTGGAGAACGAGGCCTTGGTGACGCCGGTGCCGTTGGCCGCGACCGTGACCACGCCCGGCAGCTCGGTCGGGATGTCGAGGCAGGCGTTGGTGATGGTGCGGGTGACCGGCGTCGAGTCGTTCGGGCTCGCGGAGTCGGTCGTCTTGTGGGCGAGGTCGTAGTTCTCGTTGCCCGCGGCGGCGATCTGGAGGGAGCCCTTGCCCTCGGCGTACTCCTGGGCGCGCTTGACGCCCTCGATGATGGCGGCCTGGTCGATGTTGTCCGGGCAGTTGAACTGCCACGGGTCCGTGTAATAGCTGTTGTTGGTGACCTTGAAGCCGTGGTCACCGGCCCAGACGAAGCCGCAGATGGTGTTCTCGGCGAAGAAGAAGGAGGTGCTCGGCTCGGCGACCCGGACCGCGGCGATCTTCACCCCGGGTGCCACGCCGACGACGCCCTTGCCGTTCTTGGCCGCGGCGACGGTGCCCGCTACGTGGGTGCCGTGCGTGTCGACGTCCCGCCACGCGCCGGCACGGGTGTCGGGCTTGCCGTAGGCGCAGGAGACCGAGTCGGCCGCGTCGAAGTTGGGCGCCAGGTCCTGGTGCTGGTCGTCCACACCGGTGTCCAGGATGCCGACCGTGACGGAGGCGGAGCCCGGGTTCACGGCCCAGGCCTGGTCGGCCTTGATCTGGCTCATGTCGGCCCGGACCGGTTCTCCGGCCGGGGTCGAGGCCTGGGCCGGATTGGCCGGGAGTGCCGGGTTGTAGGCGTCGGCCGGGACGTCCGAGGTACGCGTGGCGCCGACGTGCTGCACGCCGGCGACGTCGCGCATGGTGGCGGCGAATCCGCTGGACGCCGAGTGGGCGACGATCACGCCGATGGCGTCGAAGTTCGAGAAGACGGTGCCGCCGTTGGCCGTGATCGCCGAGCGGACCGCCGAACTGTCACCGGGGGCGGTGATCACGAGGTAGGCACGCGTCCCGGCCACCCAGGTCGCACTCCGGGATGCCGGCACGGCGGCAGGAGCGTGGGCCTTGGCGGCCGGCGCGGCGGAGGGGACGACGGGGAGCGTGCCCGCGAGGGCTCCCGGGGCGCCGAAGGCGAGGGCGGCACCGAGCGTGGCCGCCAGCACCAGTGTGCGTCTGGGGCGGCTGGATATGGGGGGTATCAATGCGTCCTCCGGAGACGGCCCGGCCGTGCTGAGGGCACCGGCCGGGCCGTAGGAAACGAGTGGTGGATGCAAGATGTCAGGTGCATGCCCTGTACGGAAGTACCTTTCCGCGCAGGGACGTCATAGAGGCATGGCTGAAAAGAGACGTACTCAGGGCATCGAGGGTCGGGATCCCCCGAGAGCTCGGCGACGTCGACCGCGCCCTGGTGGCCGTCGGCAACCTACTACCCTCTCGTGCCGGTCGAAGCGCCGAGCAAATGGCCGGCGTTCCCGGACCTGGGGTACAGCGTTTCGGGAGCCATCTCGCCGTACCCTCTGAGCTGCTGAACGGACTTTCGTTCAAGTCCTGCACCTGGTGCGGTGGTGAGCATCCACCCTGTGCGCACCACCGCACCAGGTGCGCATGTCGGCGCCGGCGGCGGGGAAGGCCCGCGCGCTGTCCCGCCAGTCCTCGCGGAGCTGCGTCAGGGAGCGAGGCCGCGGTTTTGCGGGGCGGGTCTTGCGGGCGGCAATCCGGTTCAGCTTCGCCCGGGTCCACTCGGAGACCTCGGGCCCGAACTTCAGGTTGCCGTCGTCGTCAGTGGCGGCGACGTACTCGTGCTCCAGGTCGGTGAGGCAGGCGGCGATCTGCGCGCTACGACGGGATGTCCAGCGGATCAGCTCGTGCGGGACGCCGGCGGCTTCCATGACCGGTCGGCGGCCCGGCGTGACAGTGCGCGGCTCGGAAGCCGGCCCCAGCGCCTCGCACGCCTCAGCCATGACGACTTCGTTGTAGAGCGCGGACGCGGCGACGGCCGACTCCAGCAGGGCCGTGGAGTGCACCGCACCCCCAGACACCGTCCTTCCGACGCAGGCCCTTGAGGGACAGAAGGAGGTAGTCGTGGAGCAGCGGCATGCCCGATCTGGCCTCGTAGTGGCGGTAGCGGGCGGCGACCAGGCCGTGCGCGGGGCGGGTGCGGTGGATGCCCTGCGGGCCGTAGCGGATGACGGCGACGTCGTCCTCGATCCATGCGGGCACGAGGGCGATGGCCCGCTCGTGTGCGGCCTCGATCGCCTTCCGCGTCTCCTCATCCCCCAGCGCCCACAGCAGTTGCAGGGTCGGCTCCGAGCCGGTCAGCGTCCGGGTGCCGGCCTTCGCCGTACAGGGAGCGCAGCTGCGCCTCGGCCACCTCCTGACCGAGCGCGAGACCGAGGGCGGGCAGGCCCGGCGTCCTGCTGCGCCTTCTCCAGCGGCGTGCGCCCGGTCGGCGGCCGTCGCCGACGAGGACCTGGCGCAGGAAGTAGCGGTACATCTGACCGGCGGTGATCAGCGCGATAGCGTGACATCCGTGGGAGGGGTCCGTGACAGGCGGCGTGACACTGCGAGCGTGACGTGTGACGATCACGCTCGGTCATCCGGATGCGGCGCCTTCGGCTCGGTGGGACGCCCTCCGTTGGAGAGGCCGGCCTGCCGCTCCCACGCCAGCTCCCAGGTGGTGAGCTCACCCTTTGTATTGCGGGTAGTTCCGCCGTCCAACTCGCCCGTGGGGACCGGGATGCCACGATCACGCGAACGTTTGAAGTAGGTGCGGACCGTGGCGGCTTCCACGGGAGGATGGCTTCCTCGAACGCCTCAGCCGGCGAGCAGCGAGCAGGACGGGGGAACTCCTTCGCATCGTCAGCAGGCAGCGTCTCGGTGGCCTGCTGGGGTACGGAGGCCGGACACAGCGGAGGGACAGCGGGAGCCTGGCCGCACACGTGCGGGCGATCCTGGGCGATCGTCGGCTCCAGCGTCGCCAAAACCTTGGCGAGCGCCTGGCTGGGGGCGCCGGCGCCAATGGCCTGCGCGGCCAGCTCGCTCGGGAAGGAGCGAGTGTGGATCAGTTCTTCGGAGTCCTGCTTGGCGGCGCAATCGCCCTTGTGGCCAGTTCCGGTACTGCCTGACTGCAGGCCCGGATTCAGCGCAAGGAGATCCGCGCCAAGGAGCTGTGGGACCGCCGATCCAGCCTCTGCCTCGACTTACTGACGCACCTGGACGGCCAGGTCTCGTTCGCCGCTGATTCCGACCCCTACCTCATGGGATACGGGCCGAAGACTGCAGAGGGCTACCAACTACGCCGGCAGCTGAGCGCTCGCGTTGATCTGTTCGCCTCGCCGAAGACTCGGCAGCTGTGGGAGAAGAGCACAGAAGCAGCGCTCGTCCTCCATGCGTCAACGATCGAGGGCGGCCACTTCGAGCAGCACTACGACCAGCTGGTCATTCCGGAGACGAGTTCAGACCCCGAGCAGCAACGCCTCATCGACGCGGACAAGCACGCGCGCGAGCAGCTCATCACACACCTGCGTGAGGAACTGAAGCCGTCTCTCGCCCACGTCAGGTCCGGGGCAGCGACGGCAGGGGCCGGGTGGCGATCTCCTGGGCTTCGGCGCGCGTCATGCCGAACATGCGCAGCAGGCGGAAGGCCAGTTGGTCGGAGACATGTGCGGCATCCAGGTCCGGGCGCGTCTCCAGCAGGTGGAGCACTCCGAGCAGGGCGCCGCCGACCATGGCCACGGAGGTGTGCGGGGCGTCGATGTCCAGCCGTCCGTCGTCGGCGGCGGCACGCAGATCCCGCATCGCCCGCGGGGCCAGGCCGCTGTCCGAGGTCAGATAGGGCATGCCCGTGCGTACGAGGATCCGGGCGATCTGCGGGTGGGTGCGCTGCAGTCGGCCGGTCAGGCGGACGCTGGCGGCGAAGATCTCCGCGGGGTCCTTGAGGTCTCCCACTACGGATTCCAGGAGTTCGCCGTGTTGCTCCAGGGTGAGGGCGACGGCGGCGTCGAACAGCTCGTCCTTGCTGGTGAAGTGGTTGTAGAAGGAGCCGAAGCCGACGTCCGCCGCCTCGGTGATCTCCTGGATGCTCACGTCGGTCCGCCCCTGCTCGGCGAGAAACCCCTGCGCGGCGGCGATCAGCGCGGCCCGGGTGCGCGCCTTGCGCCGGTCCAGGCGGTTGGGCGCGCGGCCGGGCGTCCGGCTGTTCGCCCTGCCCTGTCGGTCAATGCTCATCATGCCCTCATCGTATCCGATGGATCAGTATTGATAGATACCTCAGGGGTGATGGGCGTTGACGAGGGCGCCATCTGGGCTGATTCTCTCATCACTGCTGACTGGAGCTGCTCGCGGGAGCGGTCCGGTCGACGTCTGTCCAGGACTCAGGAGAGCCGATGAGTATCCAGGTCGTCCGCACCCCAGACGGCTGGTGGGTGGAGAGCGGCACACTGCTGCACCGCGTCGACACCGACGCGGACACCACCGCCGGCCTGCTCGCCGACCGTTCCGCCGTACAGCGGGCGGCTGCCCGGGCCGCGGCCGCCCCCGACTCCGGGCTTTCCGCTGGAGAAGCGGAGTTGCTGTCGCCCGTGACCACCCCCTGCCGGGTGGTGGCGCAGATGGTCAACTACCGTTCCCACGCGGTGGACTCCGGATTCGACCCGGACACCGTCCCGCCCGCGTTCTTCCGCAAGGCGTCGGGGTCCGTCAGCGGCCCGTACCAGGACATCGTGCGTCCCCAGCACGTGCGCTTCCTGGACTACGAGGTGGAGCTCGGGCTGGTGATGGGTGCGGACCTGCCGGTCGGCACCGAGGTCACCGACGCCACCCTGTCCCAGTACGTCGCGGCGCTGGTCGTCGCCAACGACGTCAGCGCCCGCGACCTGCAGCTGCCCAAGACGCAGTTCTACGAGTCCAAGTCGTACCCGACCTTCACCCCGCTCGGGCCCCGGCTGCTGCTGGTCGATGCCGACGACCTGGCCCGGCTGCCGGACCTGCGGCTCACGCTGAAGGTCAACGGGACCACGAGGCAGGACCGCACCACCGCGGACATGATCGTCCGACCCGCCCGTGCACTCAGCCTTCTCGCCCGCTTTCAGACGCTGCAACCCGGTGACGTCCTGCTCACCGGAACCCCCGGCGGCACCGCCCTGAAATCCCCCGGCAGGCTTCTGACCACGCTTGCCGCCCTGCTGCCGCCGCACAAGCGCTGGCAGAAGTTCTTCGCCCGCCAGCAGGCGAACCCCGACTACCTCAAGGACGGCGACGCGGTCACGGCTCGCATCGCGACCGATGACGGCGCACTCGATCTCGGCGAGCAGCGCACGGTGGTGCGCGCCCGCTGAAGACTCCCGGGACCCCCGCCCGGGACCGGCCGGCCCGGCATCCCCGTATCGGGCCGGCCACTCGACCCCCTCCCTCACCCTGCAAAGGCGCACCGGTGACACTCACACCCACCGACCTGCTGTGGCCCGCACACGACAGCATCGCGGACCTGTCCGCGATCGAGGCTGTTCCGCTGCATGAGCGCGGCCTGCCCGCCACCACGTACGACACCCTGCGACGTGCCGCCCGTCTGTGGCCCGACCGCCCGGCCCTGACGGTGCTGCCCGACGCCGCGCGTTTCCTGCGCCCCGCCACCGCGACCTTCGCGCAGCTGCGCGATCAGGTGCACCGCACGGCCAACCTGCTGCGCTCGCTCGGCGTCACCCGCAGAGACGCCGTCGGCCTGCTCTCCCCGAACACCGCGGAGCTGCCTGCCGCCCTGCTGGCCGCGCAGGCAGCGGGCATCGCAGCCCCGGTCAACCCGGGCCTGGCATCCGAGCACGTCGAGCAGCTGCTGCGGCGCGGCGGTGCGCGGGTGCTCATCGCCGCCGGTCCGCAGCTGGATGCACAGGTGTGGGCCACGGCCCGGCAGGTCGCCACGGATCTGCGGCTGGACGCACTGCTGGCCCTGACCCCCACCCTGGCCGACGGACCCGCCCCCGCTCTGGACCCCATCGAGGGCGTGCGCGTCGGCTACCTCACGGAGCTGGCCGCCGCCCATCCCGCCGACCGACTGGTGGACATCGAGCCCCCGGCCGCCGACGACCTGGCCGCCTACTTCCACACCGGCGGCACCACCGGTACTCCCAAGCTCGCCGCGCACACCCACGCCAACGAGGTCGTCGATGCCTGGATGGTCGCGGCGAGCATTCCTCTCGATGAGGACGGGGTGATGTTCGCGGCGCTGCCGCTGTTCCACGTCAACGCCCTGATCGTCACCCTGCTCGGCCCGCTGCTGCGCGGCCGGGGAGTGGTGTGGGCCGGGCCGCTGGGCTACCGCGACCCCGAGCTGTATCCGGTGTTCTGGAAGCTGGTGGAGCACTACCGCATCGCCGCCATGTCCGGCGTGCCCACCGTGTACTCGGTCCTCGCCCACGTCCCCGTCGACGCGGACATCTCCAGCATGCGGTTCGCCGCCGTCGGCGCCTCGCCCCTTCCGCCCGCCGTACGCACGTCCTTCGAGGAGCACACCGGCATCCCGCTGTGCGAGGGCTACGGGCTGACCGAGGCGACCTGCGCCTCCGCGCTCGGCCTGCCCGGTCACACTCGTCCCGGCAGTGTCGGGCGGCGCCTGCCCTACCAGCAGGTCAAGACCGTGCGGATCGACCCGGACACCGGCGAGTGGCACGACCTGCCGCCGGGCGCCACCGGGGTGCTCGCCATCGGGGGCCCGGTCGTCTTCGCCGGATACGTGGCCGGGCACACCGCCCAGGGACCCCGGCTGGAGACCGCGGGGAAGATCCGCGACGGCTGGCTGGACACGGGCGATCTGGCCCGCATCGACGCCGACGGCTTCATCCATCTCGCCGGCCGCGCCAAGGACCTGATCATCCGGGGCGGTCACAACATCGACCCGGCCGCGATCGAGGACACCCTTCTCGCCCACCCCGACGTCACCGCCGCCGCGGCGGTCGGCCGCCCCGACCCGCACGCCGGTGAGGTGCCCGTCGCCTACGTCACCCTCGCCCCCGGCGCCCGGACCCACCCCGCCGAACTGCTCACCTGGGCCACCGAAAGGGTCCCCGAACGCGCCGCCACCCCGCGCGAGGTGATCGTGATCGACGCCATCCCGCTCACCGCCGTCGGCAAGCCCTACAAACTCGGCCTCCGCCTGGACGCGACCCTCCGCGCGGTCCACGCCGAACTGGCCGCCCAGGGCGCGGACTGCGACCCGGAACGCATCCTGTGCCGGCCGCACGACGGCGGTGTCCGCGTCACGGTGCCCGCCCCTGCCGACGAGACGGTACGCCGCAGGGTCAGCGCAGCCCTCGACCGGTACGTCCTGCACTGGCAGTACGCCCCCAGCCAGCCACCTGAGAGAGAAACCCCGTGAGCATCACCGCCATCGTCCTCGCCGTCCTCCTCGCAGGGATCTTCCTCGTGCTCGGGTCGGCCAAGCTCGCGGCAGTACCCGCGATGCGCCAGGCCGCGGCACACGTCGGCATGACCACCACCCACTACCGCCTCCTGGGTGCCCTGGAGGTGGCAGCAGCGGCCGGACTGCTGCTCGGCCTGCGGATCACCGCGCTCGGTGCTGCCGCATCCATCGGCCTGCTCCTGCTCATGGCCGGCGCCGTCGTCGTCCACCTGCGCAGCGGCGATCCGGCGGCCCGCTGCCTGCCGGCCGTCATCGCGGGTGCCCTGGCCGCAGCCCATCTCGTGCTGCTGGCTTGCGGCTAGCCGACCGCACACCCTGTCGCCGGCTGGCGTGTCGCCGTGACCGCCCAGCTTCCACTCTCAGCACCGCCGCAGGCCGCCTTTGGCCGCCCAGGCCCGAAGCGGCCCTCTCATTCGGCACTGCCGGTCCCCATCAGCCCCTCCGCGCTGTCCGGACCGTACGCGCCGCCGCTCGCTCAACCCGCGAACGGGACCGGCACCCCGCCTCGGTCGATCGACCGGGAAACGCTCTTGGCGCTGTTCCGCCGCCGCTCCCTGAGCCGTCCCCACCCCATGGCCCCGAGCCGTGACACCCCATGGAGTACCCAATGAACGACCTCGACGTCCCCGTCCTCATCGTCGGCGGCGGCGGTGCGGGGCTCACCGCCTCCATGCTGCTCAGCCGCATGGGCATAGAGTCCCTGCTGGTCACCGCCTGGCCCAGCACCTCCGTCCTGCCCAAGGCCCACGTCCTCAACCAGCGCGCCATGGAGATCATGCGCGACGCCGGCGTGGCCGACACCATCTACGCCGCCTCCACCCCGGCCGGGCAGATGTCCCACACCGCCTGGTACGTCGGCCTGGCGGGCGACCACGAAGACTACGGCCGCAGGGTCGCCAGGATGGAGGCCTGGGGAGCCGGCGGCCGCTCACCCGAGTGGCTCGCGGCCAGCCCCGAGCGACAGGCCAACCTGCCCCAGATCCGCCTCGAGCCGGTCCTGCGCGCCCGCGCCGAGGAACTCTCGCCCGGCCGGGTCCGCTTCCACCACGAGCTGACGGGACTCGCCCAGGACGACGAGGGCGTCACCGCCACCGTCGCCGACCGCGACACGGGCGAGACCTACCGGGTGCGGGCCCGCTACCTGCTGGGCTGCGACGGCGGCCGTACCGTCGGACCCGCACTGGGGATCGTCCAGGAGGGCGTGCGCGACCTCGCCCGCGTGGTCTCCTTCCACATCTCCGCCGATCTGTCCCGCTGGGCGCACGACCCGGAGGTGCTGATCCGCTGGCTGTGGCTGCCCGGCCTCGGCATCCCCGGCGTTCTCGTGCCCATGGGGCCCCACCACTGGGGGCCCGAGTCCGAGGAGTGGGTCTTCCACCTCAACTACGGGCCGGATGACGGCCGCGCGCTGGACGACGAGTCGGTACTGGCCGACCTGCGCACCGGGCTGGGCCTGAGCGAGGAGGACCTGACGGTCCACATGATCTCCCGCTGGACTCTGGAAGGCGTGGTCGCCGACCGCTACCGCGTCGGCCGCGTTCTGATCGCCGGCGACGCCGCCCACCGCCACCCGCCCACCGGCGGCCTCGGCCTGACCTCCGCCATGCACGACGTACAGAACCTCACCTGGAAACTCGCCGCCGTCCTGAACGGCCAGGCCGGCGACGCCCTGCTCGACACCTACGAGGCCGAACGGCGCCCGGCGGACGCCACCAACGTCCAGCGCTCGCTGGAGAACGCCATGAACCACATCGCCGTCAACGCCCTCTTCGGCGGCGGGCCCGAGGCCGGCGAGGAGGAGAACTGGCGGCAGGCCCGCCGCCTGTGGAGCGATGACCCCGCCGACGCCGGCTTCCGCCGCACCTTCCTCGCTGCCGTGGCCGCCCAGTCCATGGAGTTCAACGAACTGGGCGTCGAGTTCGGCTACACGTACGACTCCGCGGCCGTCGTCCCCGACGGCACTCCCGCACCCGAGAACCCCGACCCGGTCCGCGTCTACCAGCCCGCCGCCCGCCCCGGACACCCGCTGCCCCACGCCTGGCTGGAGGACCTCGACGGCCGTCGCGTGGCCCTGGCCCGCCTGGTGCGCCCCGGCCGCCTGCTGCTGATCGCGGGAGAGGACGGTCAGGCCTGGTGCGAAGCCGCCGAGAAGATCGCCGCCGAGTGCGGGCTGCCGGTGGACGCCATCCGGATCGGCCACCTCGACGGCGACTACCGCGACCTGCGCTCCACCTGGACCGCCGCCCGAGGTCACACACCGCAAGGCGCCGTCCTGGTGCGCCCGGACCGCTTCATCGGCTGGCGCGCCCACGGTGCGGCCACCGACCCGGTCGCCGCACTCACCACCGCACTGGACACCCTCCTCGCACGGTAGGAACCGCTCACCTGCCGTGCCACCCGGCCCGCCGATCACCGCCGCAATCGGCGGGCCGGGCCCCCCACCCCTCACCCTCGCCTCCGGCACACCGCGGCACCCGCCCCGCCATCGCGACAGGTCGTGGAGGCCACAGGAAGGAATCCCCCGTGAACGACCCGACATCCACCCCCGCCCCTACCTCCGACGCCCATCAGGGTCTGCACAGCGAGCAGGGCGCCCTGCGCGGAGAGCACCCCGGCCGAGCCGCTCAGCCCGTCATCAAGGTGGTCGACCTGGCCTGGCTGGAGTTCACCAAGCCCGACCTGGACCGGGCCGAGACCTTCGCCCACGACTTCGGCTTCACCACCGCCGCCCGTACCGACGACGTCCTCTATCTACGGGGTGCCATGGCCGGACCGCACTGCCTGGTGATCCGCCGCGGCCCCGCTTCCCGGTTCATCGGCCCCGCCTTCCAGGCCGCCGACGCCGCCGACCTCGTCCGGCTGGCCGGCGCCACCGGCCACAAGGTCCGCACCCTCACCGAGTACGGCGGAGGCCGCGCCGTGGACCTGCTCGACCCTTCCGGCATCCCGGTCCGTGTCGTGCACGGCGTCACCGAGCAGCCCGCGCGACCGCTGCGACAGCCCCTGATCCTCAACACGGGCACCACCACCGCGGCCGCCCGCGTCAACGCCACCCAGCGCCCGCCCCGTAAACCCTCCCAGGTGCAGCGTCTGGGCCACGTCGTGCTCTCCACCCGGGTCTTCCGGCGCGCCCTGGACTGGTACCTGCAGCACCTCGGCCTGATCGTCAGCGACTTCCTCTATCTGGACGGGCAGCGCGACCGCGGCCCCACCATGGCCTTCATCCGCTGCGACCGCGGCGACGAACCCGCCGACCACCACACCCTGGCCATGCATCTCGGCCCAGACACGGGGTATGTCCACTCCGCCTATCAGGTAGCCGACCTCGACACGCTCGCCGCCGGCGGCGAGTACCTGCGAGAGCGCGGCTACCACCACTCCTGGGGCATCGGCCGGCACATCCAGGGCAGCCAGATCTTCGACTACTGGCGTGACCCCGACCGCTTCATGCTGGAGCACTACGCCGACGGCGACGTCTTCGACAGCACGCTGGAACCCGGCTGGGCCGCGATGTCCGCCTCCGGCCTGGCCCAGTGGGGCCCGCCCGCCACCCGCGACTTCCTCGGCATCACCCCCTCTCCAGGCGCGCTCCTCCAGGCGATCTCCGCACTGCGCGAGGACAACGAAATCGACCGAGCCCGGCTGATGGGCCTGATGAAAGCCCTGAGCAAGTGACCGCCACCGCCCCCGAGTACGTACCCGTCGTGGTGATCGGTGCCGGACCCACCGGGCTGACCGCCGCGACCCTCCTCGCCCGTCACGGCGTGCCCGCCCTGGTCCTGGAACGCCACCGCGCCCCGTATCCGCTGCCGCGCGCCGTCCACCTGGACGACGAGGTGCACCGCATCCTCCAAGCCGTGGGCATCCACGAGGCGTTCAGCGAAATCACCCGTCCCGCCCGCGGCATGCGGCTGCTGGACGGCTCGCACCGGGTGCTGGCCGAGTTCCTGCGCGACAGTCCGTACGGATGGCACGGCTTTCCCCAGGCCAACATGTTCGACCAGCCCGAGCTGGAGCAACTGCTCCGGGACACCCTCACGAAGCACGCCTCGATCACGCTGCGCGGAGGCATCGAGGTCACCGCCGTGACCCCGCCCCCGCACGGCGGCCTCCCGGTGGAGGTCTCCTTCCGCGACGAGGGCACCGGCGTCTCCCACAGGCTCCTGGCCGACGCCGTCCTGGGCTGCGACGGCGCGGGCAGCCTGGTCCGCGCCTCCATCGGCTCCCGGATGCAGGACCTCGCATCCCAGCAGCAGTGGCTTGTCGTCGACATTCGCTGCCGTGTGCCGCTGCCCGCCTGGGACGGCGTTCACCAGATCTGCGATCCCGGGCGGGCGGCCACCTACATGCGTGTCGGAGAGGACCGCTACCGCTGGGAGTTCCGCCTGCGCGCCGGCGAACAGCCGGAGGAGCTCACCGACCGGGCGCGTCTGCTCGAGCTGATCGCTCCCTGGACACCGGGCATCGCCGAGGACGAGCTGCACGTCCTGCGCACCGCCTTCTACACCTTCCGTGCCCAGGCCGCCGACCACTGGCGCAAGGGCCGCGTCTTCCTGCTCGGTGACGCCGCCCACCTCACCCCGCCCTTCATCGGGCAGGGGATGGGCGCGGGGATGCGTGACGCCTACAACCTCGCCTGGAAGCTCGCCCGTGTCCTCACCGGCCGTGCGAGCGAGGCCCTGCTCGACACCTACCAGGCCGAACGGCGTCGCCACGCACGTCAGTTGATCCGTACCGCCGTGGGCGTGGGTGCGGTCATGACCGGCGGCGGCACGGGCACCGTACTGGCCCGCAACGCCGTCCTGCCCGCCCTCTCCCGCGTGCCGGGCGCGTCCGGTCTCGTCCTGTCCGCCGTCAGCCCACCGCTGCGGTCCGGACCTCTGGTCGGCTTCCGCCGCCCGGGCCATCCACGCCCGGGCACGGTGTGCCCCCAGCCGCTGATCCCCGACGCCGACGGAACCCCACGTCTGCTGGACGACTTGCTCGGCGAGAACTTCGCACTTCTGGCCACTGCACCGATCAGCCCGGCCCTGCACGCCCTCGTCCGAGCGTTGGACGCCCGCGTCCTGAATCTGCACACCCCCCGGCGGCAACAGCCCGGCACGGGCGGCAACGGGCACGGGGCCGATCCTGGCATCGGCGCCCTGGTCCGTTGGATGGGCCGTGCGGGCGCCGTCCTGCTCCGCCCCGACCGAGTCGTCCTCGCCACCGCGACCCGGCCCCGCCGCGGCAGGGCATGTGGCGACGACCTTGCGGCCGCCGCGGCGGCCTGGGCGCCCATACTGTGCAGCGGCGCCGGTACGACCGGAAGCTCCGCTGCCGTGCCCACGCACCTGTGTGACGGTGGCTGAAGGCCCATCGCGCAGCCGCGACCTGCACTCCGTCGTGCCTGTTCACAGGGTCGTTTCGCGGGTGCGGGAACGTCAGCCGGGGCAACCCCCGTCCCCGCCGCCGCACCGGGCTCGGCGGCGGGTGACCCGGCACCCTGGGCGCCGTCAGCAACGCATGGAGATCGCGCGAAGCGGCATCCCCGGGAGCGACGGCGCCGGCGCAACAGATCTCACTCGGCCACATCCCCCCTCGTCAGGCGATACGGGGCCGGGCGGGGTGACGATGGAGGGGAACCGATCCGCCTCCTCTCTTCTCGGAAGGGTGAGCTGGTATGACGTCTCCCTCCGATTCCCCATCAGGCACCGGTACCAGGCCCCAGCACGGCACCGGGCCACCGGACGCCTCCCCTGGCGGAAGCCTGGCGGCCTTGGCGAACATGGGCTGGCAGATCCTTCTCACCACGGGCCTGGCTACCACCGCCCTCGGCGTCGTGGTCCTTGCCTGGCCGGAGGAGACGCTGCGGGTCGTCGGCGTGCTCTTCGGCGTCTATCTGCTGGTCATCGGTGTCTTCCAGCTGGCCGCCGCCTTCGGCACGCACATCCCCGGGCATCTTCGGGCCCTGCATTTCCTCACGGGCGCGCTCTCCGTCCTGCTCGGGCTGATCTGCTTCCGGGGCACGATGCAGTCGATCCTGCTGCTCGCCCTGTGGATCGGCTTCAGCTGGCTGCTGCGCGGGATCATGGTGACGGCCACTGCGGCCATGACTCCGGACACGCCGGCGCGTGGATGGATGCTGTTCAACGGGATCATCGGTGGGCTGGCGGGCATCGTGCTGATCGTCTCGCCGTTCACCTCGATCGGCGCGCTCACCCTGGCGGCGGGCATCATGGCCATCGTCCTCGGCGTGATCGAGGTGGTCCACGCCATCAGGATGCGCATCGAGGTCGGCCGTCTCGCTCCAGGGACCACTGCCGGGCGGCGACCTGCGTTCCGCTCCCAACCGCACCCTCAGCACTGATCGCGGCGCAGACTCCGGCCGCCCCGCTGCCGCAGACGTCCGCCGTACCGGATGTCTGCGGCAGACAGCGGCTGTCCGGCTGCCCGCGGCGCACGGACGCGCCGCCAACCGGCGCTGCTCGTACCTCCGCCACGCCGTCAGGAGGAGCGATGTCCTACGTCAACCCGACGGCCGTAGATCGGCCTGAGCAGCGAGAGTGGGTGCGGTGATGGCCGGCGATCGGACCCGTGCGCGGGTGGTGGTCGTGACGAACCCACGCTCGGGCGGCGGCAAGACCGCTCGTTACGGCCTGGTGCAGCGGGCCGAGGACTTGGGAGCCCAGGTCTGGATGACCAGCGCGGAACGGGACGCGGCGTCGCTCGCCCGGAACGCGGTCGAGGAAGGGGCGCAGGTGTTGGGGGTGGCGGGCGGTGACGGCACCGTGTCGGCGGTCGCCGCGGTGGCCGCCGACGAGGGCCTCCCGCTGCTCGTGGTCCCGGCGGGCACCCGCAACCACTTCGCCCGCGACCTCGGCCTCGACCTCCGCGATCCGGGGCGGGCACTGGACGCCCTGGTCGACGGTGAGTCCGCACAGGTGGACCTGGGGGTGCTCGGCTCGCGTGTCTTCGTCAACAACGTCTCTTTCGGCATGTACGCCGACGCCCTGCTGGAGCCCGGCTACCGGGAGGACAAGCCGCGCGCGTTCGCCACGGTGGCCCCCGACTATCTCAAGGGCAGGCAGTGGGTCGAGGCCCGCGTGGACACCCCCTGGGGGACCGTCGAGTTCCCGCAGGTGGTGCTGGTCTCCAACAACCCCTACCACCTGGCCACACCCCGCTGGCTGGGGCGTCGCTTCTCCCTCACCACGGGACAACTGGGCGCCGTTGTCCTCAAGCGCCCGGCGCAGGCGCCCCCGGACCTCCTGCGGCACCTGCGCGGCGAACTGCGACAGCACCAGCGCGGTGCCGACCCGCCGGGTGAAGGGGTTGTCGTCTGGTCGGCTCCCGGCATCACGCTGCACGGCGAGGTGCGGCACCTGGACGCGGGCGTCGACGGTGAAGCAGTGCGGCTTCCTCTCCCCGTCCGGTGCGGAATCCGGCCGGGCGCCCTACGGGTACTGCTGCCGAAGGACCGGCCAGGGCTCCCGCCGGAGCGCGCGGTGCGCCACTGAGGGACCCGTGCCGCACAACACGACCGGATGGCCTGCTCCGCTCCTCGTCCCGTCGCCCTCATACGAAGCGGGCCGCTTCCGGTGATCATCGGGAGCGGCCCGCCCATTTGGCGATGCCGTCGGGGCGCTGTCCGGTTGCCTTCTCGTCAGCCTCCAGGCGGGCCAGCCTGCCATCGAGGACCGTGTACTCGGCCTCTTCGATGGCGGCCGACGCGAATGCGACCGCGGCGACAGCATCCGCCTCCGCCCGTTCGGCCTCGCGGGCCGCACGAGCCGCGTCGTGCTCCTGCTTGCGGGTCTCGACGTCTCTGCTCACCTTGGCCGTGTGGTCGCGCCAGTTCTGCTGCATCTCGGCCCACCACGGCGAAATCTTCGCTTCGGCGCCGCGCGCCGACTCCTGGAGCTTGGCGGCTTGGGCCTGGGCGTCTTCGCGCGCCCTTTCAACCTCGGCCTGCGACTGCTCGCGGCTCTGGGCTGCGGCCTGGGAGACATGATCTTCGGCGGCCTCGGCCCGCTCGGCGGCCCCTCCACTGGAAACGATCCCGCGTGCGTGTCCGACCGGCAACTTCGGTTCAGAGCCGCGCATTCAAGGACGGTGAACAGCTCATGGCCGGAACCACGCAGTGTGCCGCCTCGATCCCGCAGCGGCCCGACCTCCAGGGCGACCGCTCAAGAGGTGCCGCGCTCCGGGAAGACGTCGTGGGCGCCGGTGCTCCCTCAAGCACCGGCGCCCACTCACCCCTGCCCAGGGTGGCTTTGATGGTCCGGTCGAACAGGCGTCAGGGGACGAGGATGAGGCGGATCGGGTCGCCGGTCTTGTTCTCCAGGCGGTGTACGGCGTCGGCGGCGTCGGCGAGCGGGATGTGGTCGGTGATGGAGGGGGCCAGGTCGAGGCGGCCGGCCGCGGTCAGCCGGACGAGTTCGCTGACGGACTCCGGGAAGCCGCCGTAGTGGCCACGCACCTGCTTGGACAGGTAGTTGAAGGTCAGGCCCTCGCTGATGGTGAGCGGGTGCGGCGTGATGCCGACCAGGATCAGGGAGCCGCCCAGGCCGAGCACGGAGGCGGCCTGCTCGCGGACGGCGGGGACGCCGGCGCAGTCGAAGGCGAAGTCCAGGCCCCGTCCGCCGGTGGCCCCGCGGACCTGGTCGGCGAAGTCGGGGGCGGCCGGGTCCAGGGCGATGTCGGCGCCGAAGGCCAGGGCGCGTTCGCGGGCGCTGGGCAGCGGGTCGACGGCGATGATCGGCGCGGCGCCGACCAGGCGGGCCAGGCGTACGTTGTGGGCCCCGACTCCGCCCACGCCCCAGACACCGACGGACTGGGCGGGGCGGACGCCCGCGGTGGCCACGACGGCGGCGTAGGGGGTGGATACCGCGTCGGGGATGATCGCGGCCTGGTCGAAGGGGAGGCTGTCCGGGATGGGGATGAGGGTGTCCTCGCGGGCGACGGTGTACTGGGCCCAGCCGCCGTCGTAGTCGATGCCGGCGGTGAGCATCCGGGTGCAGGGGCGGCGGCGTACGCAGTCGGCGCACTGGCCGCACGTCTTGCCGGCCTCCAGGGTGACGCGGGTGCCGACGGTCAGGCCGCGCTTGAGGCCGGGGCCGAGGGTGTGGACAACGCCGGAGACCTCGTGGCCGACGGTGACCGTGTCGGAGGTGGCGAACAGCGGGACGAGAGAGCCGTCGATGAGGTGGACGTCGGAGAGGCAGACGCCGGCGGCCTTGACCTCGATGAGGACCTCGCCCGGGCCGGGCACGGGGACGGGGACCTCTTCCACGGCGAACTTCTTGCTGTCCAGGTGGAAGCGTCCGGCGAGCATGGTGTCCATGGGGAACTGCTTTCTGTGAGCGGCACGCGACGGCGGCTCGGCCGATGGGTGCCCATTGGTGGTGTGCGAGTGGTGGTTTGTGGGTGGTGGTTCGTGGGTGGTTGGGGGCCGGGAGACGCACGGCCAGGGAGGGGGTGCCGCACGCCTCCCGGGGAACGGAGGTCAGGCGAAGACGTCCTGCTGGTAGCGCTGTTCGGCCTCCAGCCGGGCCAGCCACTGCTGGGCGGCCTCGTCGTCGCCGCCGGTGTGCTCGCGGTGGATCGCGGCGAGGGCCTCGCGTACGGCGGGTGCCATGCGGCGGCCGTCACCGCAGACGTAGACGTAGGCGCCGTCCTCGAGCGCCTGCCACACCTCCTCGGATGCGTTCGCGAGGGCGTTCTGCACGAACCGGGCCGGGTGCCCGCTCACCGCGGAGAAGGCGGTGTGGACGCGGGCGATGCCGGACAGCTCCCACATCTCCATCTCGTCGCGGTAGAAGTAGTCGTGCTCCGGGTGGCGGCAGCCGACGAACACCTGCGACAGGCCGACCCGCGTGCCGGTCGCGTACTGGTGGGCGCGTTCCTCCAGGAAGCCGCGCAGGGGTGCGATGCCGGTGCCGGGCCCGATGAGGATCAGGGGCGTGGCGGGGTCGGCGGGCGGGGCGAACGTCGGGGAGGGAACGCGGACGTAGCCGTAGATGACGTCACCGGGCTGAAGGCCCGCGATGTAGGAGGAGCAGGTGCCGCGGTACTGGCCGTCGCCCGACAGCGCGGGGCCTTCGAGGAGGCCGACGGTCAGGCGCACCTGGCGCGGGTTGCCCAGCGGGGCGGAGGAGATGGAGTAGAAGCGGGGACGGATCGGGCCCATCAGCTCCAGGAACACCGCGAGCGGCAGTTCGACGGCGGGGAAGCGCTCCAGGAGGCCCAGCACGGAGACGCGCTTGTTCAGGATGTCCTCCTGGTACCGCTTCTGGGCCTCTTCGGTGTCGGCCGTGTACGCCTCCAGCTGCGGCCGGGTCCACGGGCACTGGGTGTACTCGGCGAGCGTCTGGATCTGGGAGCGGGTGGCCACGTCCTGCAGTTCCAGGAACTCGGTGAGCAGGATGCCGGCGGTGACGGGGACGCCGACCGGCAGGTGGGTGCGGCCGCCCGAGGGCTGGTCGAGCCGGAGCACCTGGTCGTACTCGACGCCGAGCCGCCTCAGTGCGCGCTCCACCAGGGCGAGTTCGTTCTTGGCGAAGACGGCCAGGTGGTTGCCGGTGTCGTAGGTGACACCCTCGGGCAGCTCGACGGTGATGGACTTCGCGGACGGGCGCGGCGGCTCGATGCTGAAGTCCCACAGCCCAGTGGCATCACTGACGAGCTCCTCGTTGGCCACCACCGTGAGCGGGTAGGCCTGCTCGGAGACGATGGCGGGGCGCACATCGGCCTCGGTGAGCAGCTGGACCTGGTAGCGCGGGCCGCTCGCCTCGGAGGTGTCGGCTGCGTACTCCTCGGCCAGGGTGGCCCACAGCGTGTCCATCCAGCGACTGGCCATGCCGTCGAAGTCTCCGGCGGCGTCGGCGATGCCGCGCTCGACGACCGGGGTGGCTCCGGCGGCCAGCAGACCTTCCTCGATCCGCTGGGGGAACGCCTGGTAGGTGGCCACCCACTGGGTGTTGCCGGCGCCCAGCAGCGCGAACCGCACATTCGCCAGTGAGCCCTCGGGCAGTCCGGCGGCGAGCAGGT
This sequence comes from Streptomyces sp. NPDC001381, assembly GCF_042895685.1. NCBI lineage: Bacteria > Bacillati > Actinomycetota > Actinomycetes > Kitasatosporales > Streptomycetaceae > Streptomyces > Streptomyces sp. NPDC001381. The sequence goes on from NZ_JBIAWO010000006.1 coordinate 103,762, forward strand.
CGTCGAAGCGCTGGGCGTTGTCGGGCGCCTTGCCGTTGTAGCTGGCGGCGACGACGGCGAGCAGGCCCTCGGTGGGCAGGTTGTCTCCCAGCTCGTCCAGGCTGACGAGGGTGGTGCCGAAGCCGGAGCGCTCGCCGCGGTCGGCGATGGTGCGGGCCAGGTCCTCGCACGAGCCGAGGCTGGAGCCGTAGGCGACGGTCAGGTTCACCCCGACACCGCTGACCGCTGCCTGCGCCTGCGTGTCGCCGGCCTGCACGTCCGCGGCGCCGAAGACGGTCCGCTCGTGCTCCTGACGACGGCGGACGATCAGCTCGAAGTTGCCGGGCTTGCGCGTCAGCGCCTCCCGTACGTCCATCTTGTAGTCGCCGGTGTCGGAGAACTTGAACTTCTGCAGCACCAGCGCCAGGGCCAGGCGGGCCTCGGTGAGCGCGAACTGCCGGCCGATGCAGGCACGCAGGCCGTTGCCGAACGGCTTGTAGGCGTGCGGGTGCTGCTGGACCCGGTTCTCCGGCAGCCACCGGTCGATGTCGAACTCATGGGGACGGTCCCACGCCTTGGGGTGGGTGTGCAGCGGGCCCTCCAGGATGAGGACCTTCGCGCCCTTCTTCAGCTCGTAGCGGCCGCCGATGACGGTGTCCTCCCGCGCCGTCTTGCCGAACGCCGGGATGGGAGCCCACAGGCGCAGGGTCTCGTCCAGGATCCGCGGGATGACGTCCAGCTGCATGATCGTGTCGTAGTCCGGGACCGTGTCACCTGGCATCAGCCGGTCCACCTCGGCGTACGCCTGGGCCAGCACGTGCGGGTTGCGCATCAGCGAGTACGTCGCGAACGACAGCAGGCCGCTGGTGGTCTCGTGACCGGCGATCAGGAACGTCAGCACCTGGTCGCGGACGTTGTCGTCGGTCAGCAGCTTGCCGGTCTCCGGGTCGGTGGCCTCCAGCATCAGGCCCAGCAGGTCCTCCTCACCGCCGCCCTTTCCCTCGCGGCGCTCCTTGATCACACTCTCGACCAGGTCCCGCATCTGCTGGATGTTCTCGCCGTACTTCTTGGCATCGGACTTGCGGAGCCTGGTCATCATCGGCAGCTCCTGCGAGCGCCGCAGCGATTCCACCAGCGCGCCCAGCAGCGCGTTGAGGAAGGGGTGCAGTTCCTCCTTGTCGAAGGACCGGAACCGGTAGCCGAACCCCGACAGGGCGATCGTGTCCAGCGTCAGCCGGGTGTAGTCGTCGGTGATGTTGACCGGCTGACCCGTCTTGCGCTCCCACTTGCCCACCAGGTTCCGGGCGATCTCCAGCATCTGCCCGTAGTAGGCCCTCATGGCCCGCTGGCTGAACGCCGGCAGGAGGATCCGGTGCGCCATGCCCCATTCCTCCTCGTGCTGGTGGGCCGTGAACAGCCCCGCGCCCGCGAAGTCGCGGACATGCTGCAGCGGCGTCTTCTCGATCTGCTTGAAGAACCGCGTCTCGTCGGAGACCTCGGCCACCAGGTCCGGGTCGTAGACGAAGATCTGCTCGACACCGGCGATGTCCAAGCCGTAGATGCCCTCGGGGAACTGCTTGGACAGCTCGCCGAAGTACTCCACCGGGTTGGTGCCGGGGATCTGCGGCGTGTGACCGAGAAGGGGGACGCCCCGCGGGGATCGGATGGGACGCAGGTCGGTCACGGGTTGCGTGGTCATGGCTTGCTCCTTCGTGCGGAGAGTGCGGGATGGGCAAGGGCGCTGTGCATGCCGGGAGCCGCCGACGGGCAGCAGGACCCCGGTTTCCATACGCCGTATGGAACTGCTTCAGTGGTACCATACGACGTATGGAAACTCCAAAGAAGCCTCCGCGGGGGACGAGGAAGAGGGATGTACCGCTCACCCAGGACGGCATCTACGCCAAGGCGCTGGAACTCATCGACACCGACGGTGTCGAGGCGCTGACCATGCGTAAACTCGCGGCGACGCTGGACGCGAACCCGATGTCTCTGTACCACCACGTGCCGAACAAGGACGCCGTGCTGCGCGGCGTGACCGAACGCGTCGGATCGCAGTTCCGAACACCGGAGCGGGAGGACGCACCCTGGCAGGACCGGCTGCGCCAACTGGCCCTGGACTTCCGCGCGCTGGCGCACCGTCACCCCAAGCTGATGGGGTACTCCTTCGGGCGCGCGGACTTCATCCAGCCGGACGACCCGTTCTGGCGTGGACTGACCGACACACTGGCCGCCGCTCAGCTGCCCGCCCTGGAGATCCCCCGCGTCGCCGCCACACTGCGCGCCGTTTTCACGGGTCTGCTGGTCAGCGAACTGACCGGAGCGCTGCAGCGGTGGAGCGCCTTCCCCCCGGCCGCGGCCGAGCCCGAGGCGAAGGAGGCAACCGCACCCTCGAACGACGTGATCGACGCGATGTTCAGCTGTGCACTGGCCGCAGCGATCGCGGGCGTGGAAAACCACGCCGCGCGCACCCGCGCGAAGGGATGAAGAGGAGAGGCGGCCACGGCGGGCTCGGGTTCAGCTTCCTCGTCCTGGTCCGGCAGTGCCGCGCGGCGCGATGGAGCGGAAGCGACCGCCGTCAGACCCCATCGTCGGGACCGGGCTCGGCGCTGATCGTGACAGCGGCGTCGACGACCATGGCACTGGCTTGTTGTCCGGCACCCCGGCGCGATCAGGGCGGCGATGACGATCGGGACGGCGTCATCCTCCAGTACGCCGTCGTTGATGCCTTCCAGCAGGGCGACCGTCAGCGCCTCCAGTCCCGCTGCTGAGCGCCACGGGCGGCAGGTAGGAGTGGAAGGCCCCCTCCCGCCGGCCCCTCTCCAGGATGTCCGCCGCCGTATTCCGGACCGGAGCCAGGAGCGCCACGACGCGTTCGGCACCCCAGTGCCGGCGGGCCAGAGCCAGGAGCACCCGCTCGAGTCGTCCTGCACCGGGGCCGTGAGGAAGCCCAGGAGCGACTGCAGTGTCCGAGACCGACGGGGAAGCAAACCGACTTACGATCGCAGCCCGAGCCCCCGGGCTGCCGCCGAATCCCCGGCAAGGAGAGGCCCACCAGATGAGCGCCCCCCAACGACTCTTCGTCGCGGAGGGAACCTTCGGCGTCCTGGACGGCGGAGACATCCCCGTGGACACGGCCGACTGGTCCAACGGCCTGGCCGCTCCCATGTCGCACGGCGCCATCATCCTCACCGGCATCCGCACAGGCGACGTCCAGGTGACCTCCGAGACACGAGACACCCCGCCCCACGAGACCGACCATGCCCGCTGGGACGAGATCGTCGAGGTCAGCGTCCTGTGCCAGTCCGGCCGGCTCCTCGTCGAGTCCCTCGACCTGGGCCCCGCCGAAGACCCGCCCAACCTGGCCACTGCTGGCCCCGGCCGCTACCGCATCCGCGTCCACGCACACGGCCGCAGCACCAACCCCGACGGCACCGCCTCCGACCCCATCGAGCGCTATCTGTTGACCGTCTGGCCCTCAGCCTCCGCGGAAACGGCCATCCTGAAGAGCAGCCAACGCATCGCGGCAGAGCTCACCCGACATGCAGACCAGCCGGAACACGGCTGGGAACGTTCGCCGGGGTCTGCTTGATCAGTCCGATCGTGCTGCTTACCACCTCCATGAGGTTTGGCGAGGGAAGCCGTCGAGTTCTCCGCGGCCGGTGCACCAGAGGAGTACCTGGGTGGGGTCTCCGTGTGGGGCGGCGGGGAAGAGCCGGTCGAGCACTGCTGCGCTCAGCGGCGCCGGCGGCAGCCAGTCCACGGACAGTCCCTGCGTGATGTCGTAGGTGTGCAGCAGGGTTTCGGCGACGCCCATCGCCGCGAACCCTTCGGGGTCGCACGGGCCCCAGTGCCAGGCCCTCAGAGTCGGGTTGGCTGTGGCCAGGGCGCTGCCGAGCAGTCCGCCGCAGGCGGTGACGACCTGGAGTACTTCCACCGGCGAGGCAGCGGGGCGAACGCTCAGGTCGATGGGAAGGTAGGCGTCGGCGGGCTGTGCTGCCAGCTGCCCAGCGTAGGCCAGCAGGTCGTGGCCGATGTGGGCTGCTGTTTGCCAGCAGGTCCATTTCGAGCGGCCCCGCCGGCACCGTCCAGTCCTCGGCGGTATGGGGCCAAGCATCCGCAGCATCTCTGCCACGGCGGCGCGGGGCGGACGAACGCCGATGCCGTCCATATGTGCGGTCCAGCCGAGGTAAGCCGAACAGGGCAGTGGGATGATCATGGCGCCCTCAGTGCTCGTCGTCACCTCGTGGCCCAGTCGTCGTCGGCGCATCCGCGGTCTAAGCGGCGCCCGCCTTGTCGTTGACTTGGAAGGTGACGACGTCGACTTCGTCGGATACCGCCAGACCTGGGTAGTGGCCCTTGAGGACTTCCCGGAGTTCGGCTGCCGTCGTCAGCCCCTCAGCTTGGGCGTCCTGGTTGGTGAGTTCGCTGACCAGGCAGTGCCTGATGCCGGTCACCTCTGCCGACAGGACGACTTCGGGGTCGCTCTCGAACACCAGCCGGGCCGACCCGAGTTGGGCCGGGTCCCGGAAGCGGGTGGTCTTGGTCTTGGCGCCGGAGCGGACGACTTCGAGGTAGCGGGGGTTGAACCGAATGATCGGGGGACCGGCCTCGGGGTCTTGGCAGAGCGATGGGTCGAGACCGTTCATGCCCGCCTCCGGGGTCCATTGCTGAGCCAGCGGCATGAGATCTGCGGCGAGAACGGACCTGAGCCCCGCGGGCGTGGGCACGATGACGCGCATGGTGGGGTAGTAGTCCACGAAGACCTGCCGATCACGCCCGCACGGGCCGATGACCCCGCGCCCGTGGTTTCCCACGGCGACGATGCAGCGCATCTGGCGGGCGCCCTGGGCTCGCGCGGCTCCCAGAGCCACGAGTTCGGCGCAGGGTCCGCCGGTGAAGTGGTAGAGGTTCACGCCGGCGAACATCCGGTAGTTGGCGGCCATGACCGCGGCGCCCACCGTGTGGATCCCGTCTTCGTCGGGCCCGGCGTCGGTTTGCGCGTCTATGGTGCGGCGTGCCAACTCCACGAGCTCACGCTCGTCATCATCGAGAGCTCGTGCAGATGACGGGACGTACACCTTTGCGACCTTCCCTTCCGTCAGCAGTCGCCCAAGAGCATTCCACGCCATGCAGGTGGGCTCCACAGGGTTTCGGCTTACCTTGGCTGGACCCCTATGGTGGTCCCGTGGGCAGGGATGGAGCGCCCCGGCTGAGGCTGGTCGTGGTCACGGACGACGATAGCGGGCCGAGGTTGTGCCGGGGGTGCGGTGGTCCGTTGACGCCTTCGGTGAAGGCCTCGGCGGTGTTCTGCTCGTCACCGTGCCGGTCACGGCACTGGCGGCGGATGCGGCGGGCGGGAGCGAGGGCCGAGGCGGTCCAGGCCGGTGTGACGTCCAACTGCCCGGAGTGCGGCGCGTCGTGGACGATCGGGGTCGAACATCCTGCTCGGCAATGTACTGCTCTCCCTCCTGCCGCGAACGGGCCTGGCACAGGCGGCGCGCGGCGGACACCGGGTTGTGAGACCGCGCATTCGGCAGCTGTCGTGGTGCTGCACTGCGGTGCCGTGCGCCCTGGCAGGTGCCTGGAGTCGGCTGGATGGTGCGGAGTGAGCCTCCGCCAACTCGAAGTCCCAGGTCTGAGCGACCGATGACCACGCGGCCCTCGGCAGCGAGGCCGGCAGGGCTGTCGCCGTCCACCGATCATGTGACTACTCCGTTGGCGAATCGTTCACGTGGTCATGGGGCGGGGTGACCTGCCGGATGCCGAATGGGAGCAGCCTCGCCCGTTCCCGCCGGTCGGCAAAGGGCGTTGTGGCAGATGGCGGGATCACCGGCGGGTGATTCGAAACCAAGTAGGGCGCCCAGAGCAGAGCCGATGTGGAATCGCTCAACGAGCTGCTCGCCGATGTGGCGTCGGGTTGAAGAATGAACAAAAGTCTCCGTGAGGCACAGCTGCCGGCCGCCGAATGAGCTGCGGCGCGGGGAGGTGCCGCGACGGCGCGGTCCGAAGCGGAGGGCCTGGCGCACCGCATCGACGCCCTGTGAGCTGCCTCACCCGACACTGTCGGCCCGGACACACGAACTGCCTGGCCAGCCCCCCGATTCCCGGTCCACCGACCGCTTGTTGGCCGGATACGTCAATAATCTGTCATTGCAGCCAGTACGACGGTCGATACAGGCTGTGACTGTGTTGAAGCGACGTGTTGTTGTGGTGGTGTACGCGGGCGCGATGGCTTTGGACATCACCGGACCGATTGAAGTGTTCGATACCGCCAACCGGCTCCTCGACCTCTCGAGCGCCAGCCCCCCTTACGTCGTCGACTTCGTCTCCGCCGACGCACCACTGGTGCGCATGAGTTCCGGAGTGGTGATGGAGGCCTCACCCCTGGAGGCGGGGCAGGGGCCGATCGACACGCTCCTCGTGCCGGGCGGTTGGAGTCTCCACAGCGCACTTCGGGACCGGGGGCTCGTCTCCTGGATCAGCGGGGCGGCCGCCCGGTCGCGCAGAGTCGCCTCCGTATGCGGCGGATCCTTTCTGCTGGCCGAGGCCGGCCTTCTCGACGGCAGACGCGCCACCACCCACTGGGCGTACAGCGAAGCAATGGCCGGCCGCTATCCGGACGTGACGGTGGACGCCGAGCCGATCTTCGTCTGGGACGGACCCTTCGTGACCTCTGCGGGGGTGTCGACGGGCATCGACATGGCGCTGGCTCTGGTGGAGGCCGATCACGGTGCGACGCTCGCGCTGGAGACGGCACGTTTCCTGGTGCTGTTTCTCAAGCGGCACGGAGGACAGTCCCAGTACAGCGCCGTCCTCGACGCCCAGTTGGCCGACCATCCGCCGATCAGGGCAGCACAGGAGTGGATTCTGGGCAACCTGCACAACCCACTGCCCGTAGCGGAGATCGCCCGGCAGGCCAACATGAGTCAGCGCAACTTTGCCCGGGTCTTCCGGCGCGAGGTCGGCACGACACCCGGCCAGTACGTCGAGCGGACGCGTATCGCCCGCGCTCGCGAACTGCTGGAAACCACCGATCTGACGATCAGCGAGATAGCCGGCCGCTGCGGATTTGCCGCCCCCGAGACCTTCTTCCGCTCCTTCGGACGAACCCTGGGGCTCACCCCCAAGGAATACCGGCACCGCTTTCAGGTCATCTCGCCATCCGGCCTCATCGACCGGCACCACGAGAGGGACAGGAGCCCCGTATGACCAGCACGGCCTCGAACTCACCCGAGGCGAAGACGGTACGCCTGGTCGACCATCTGGCCGCGGAACTCGCCAGGGCCGGCGTCACCCACGTATTCGGCGTCGGCGGCGCGAACATCGAGGACCTGTACGACGCCATTCACCGCTGCGGTGCCGTCCGCGGCGTCGTCGCCAAGCACGAGTTCTCCGCCGTCACCATGGCCGACGGATGCGCGCGCACCACCGGGCGCATCGGCGTCGTTGCCGCCACCTCGGGCGGCGGGGCGATGAATCTCGTCCCGGGCCTGGCGGAAGCCCATGCCTCGCAGGTGCCCGTGCTGGCCCTGGTGGGCCAGCCACCGACCGGCCAGGAAGGTCACGGGGCGTTCCAGGACTCCAGCGGCAAGGCGGGCTCCTTCGATGCCCGGGAGGTTTTCGCACCCGTCTCCCGGTTCTGCGCACGGGTGGACGACGCGGACTCGCTCACGCAGCTGCTGCCCCGGGCGATGGCGGCGGCCCAGGCCCATCCACGTGGGCCGGCCGTACTGCTGCTGCCCAAGGACGTGCAGCAGGCACAGATCCCGCTGCCCGGCCGCGATACAGCCCCGACACCGCGCGTGCCGGCGCCGACGGCATCGGCGGCGCGGCTCGACACAGCCGCGCTCACCGCCGTGTCGGACACCCTCCGCGGGGCCGGCCGCGTCCTCGTCATCGCCGGTGAGGATCTCGCCGCCGCGGACGCGCGTACGGAGCTGGCCGAACTGGCCCGGCGCCTCGGGGCATGGGTGGCGGTCACCCCGGACGCCAAGGACGTCTTCGACAACCGTGATCCGCGATTCGCCGGCGTGGCCGGGGTGATGGGCCACGCCAACGTCGAAGACTGTCTGCGGCGAGCCGACGTGTGCCTGCTGGTCGGAACCCGGCTGCCGCTCCTGGCACGCGGCGGGCTCGACCGGGCCCTCGCCGCCACCGACGTCGTCTGCCTCGGCCCCCAACCGCCGTTCGTGGCAGCCACCACGCTGGACGGGAACATGCGGGACGTCCTGCACGCGGTGACCGCCCGCCTGCCGCCCCGCCCACGTGCCTGTCCACCGCACGCCGGCCCCCTTCCCGCCCCCATGCCGAGCCCGCTCTCCGATGCCCCGGGGCGAACCATCCCCTATGCGCAGGCACTTGCCGCGGTGGAGGCGGCACTCCCTCAGGACGCCCACGTCTTCGTGGACGCCGGCAACGCAGGAGCCAGCGCCATCCATCTGCTCCCGGCACCGCGCCGCGGCCGGTTCGTGGTCGCGGTCGGCATGGGCGGCATGGGCTACACCTTCGGTGCCGGCATCGGCGCCGCGCTCACCACCGGTCGACGCACCTACGTCCTCGCCGGAGACGGGGCCTTCTTCATGCACGGGATGGAAGTGCACACCGCTGTGGAGTACGCCGCACCCGTTACCTTCGTGATCTTCAACAACAACGCGCACGCCATGTGCGCGCTGCGTGAGGAATTCCTCCAGGGCGGCGTCCGCCGGGACGACCTGTTCGGCCGGACCGACCTCGCCGCCGGGGTGGCCGCTGCCTTCCCGTCCCTTGAGGCCACAGGGGCCGGTGACGCGGCGCAGCTGCGCACGACGCTGCTGCGCGGCAACGCGGGCGGCGGCCCGGCTTTCGTCGCGGTGGACTGCGACCCGCGGGAGATCCCGCCGTTCCTTCCCTTCCGGCCCTTCACCGACCTCACCGAAAGCACCAACGGTGCCGACAGCAAGGAGAGTTCAGATGAGCAAGGAGTCCTCCACGTTGGCTGACGTCCCCGGTCTGATGCGGATCGAGAACCCCGGCAAGGATGAGCTGACCGCGCACTGCATGGAGCTCACCCACGCCGTCTACCCCCACCATCAGGTCTACGGCCAGTACTGCACCATCCAGGAGTACGTCGACTGCCCCCCTGAGCAGGCCTACGGCTACCTGCGTCAGGGGCACCACCTGGAGGAGTGGACCTGCAGCCTGCGGGACTTCGCGCCTTCCGGTACGCCGGGGCTGTGGGTCGGGTACGACCGGCTCGAGGACGACACCAGGATCTACTGCAAGGTCGTCGCCAACCCCGAGGCGATGACCGTGGACTACCACTGCTCGTGGGACCAGGGCGAGAAGCTGTGGATGATCTACCTGATGCGCGTCGTACCGGCCCGCCTGGTGCTCGACAAGCCGGGATCGGTGATCACTTGGACCAACTGCCGGCACCCCTATTACGACGCCAACCCGCACCCCGACAGGGCCCCCCGCCCGGACCGGCCCTGGGTGGGCGACTACTGGGACCTCTTCTACGCGGGGCACACCGTGGAGATGAACAACCTCAAGGCGATCCTGGAACACCGCCACCGCAACGGCCTGCCGGTCAGCGTGGCCCCGGGTAAGGCGGTGGCGCGGTGACCCCGGTCAGTCTCACCGACGTCGCGAGCTACCTGCCCGGCGCTCCGGTGCCCGCGGAGTTCTACACCGAGTACCCCGGAGCCGAGGACAAGCTCCGCAACCACCCCATGTTCAAGGTCCCGCCGTCACGGCACCACGTGGCCGCGGACGAGACCAACGCGGACATGGTCGAGCGCGCCGTACAGCCCCTGATCGAACGGCACGGCAGGGACGAGATCCGGGGCGTCGACGTGCTGTTGGTGCACAGCCAGCTGCCGGACCTGCCGTTCACAGGCGCCGGCACCGAGGTGGCACGCCGGCTGGGCCTGAACCCGGAGTGGCTCGTCGACGTGGCCAACGCGGGCTGCGCGTCCTTCGTGTACATGCTGAAGCTGGCCCGGCAGATCCTTGCCACCACCGATGCGAAGACGGCACTGATCTGCAACGCGCAGAGCGCGGCGGGCCAGTGCTTCACCCAGTCCGAGGTGCGCAGGCTCGCACAGGCGGCGATCCCGGGCGACGGCTGCGGAGTGGGATATGTGACGAAGTCGGCCGGCACGCCGGTCCTCGACGTGGAGACCCGGCACATCGGCGCGTACGCCGGGGACATGACCGTGGCGGTCGACGACGGACGCAAGTACTGGGAGCCGGGAGAGTCCCAGCTGCGGATCGGATTCACCGACTCCAGTGTCGCCAGGGTCCTGGCGCGCGGGAACCGCCTCGTCCCCGAAGTGGTCGCGGACCTGTGCCGGCGGATCGGCGTGGCGACCACCGACATCGACGTCCTCATCACCAACCAGCCCAACCGCACGTTTCTGCGGAACTGGCGCGAGGCGCTGCAACTGCCGGCCGAACGGCACCTGAACACCTTCGACGAGTACGGAAACCTGTTCGGCGCGGCGATCCCGATCACCCTGGACCGCGCGATCGGCTCCCGGCAGGTCGAGGACGGCGACCTGGTGGTGCTCGCAGGATTCGCCCACGCGGGCGACTTCGCCGGTGCCGTCGCCGTCCGCTGGCACGGCGGACGGGACTGAGCGATGGACATCCCCGTACCGCACCGACTTGCCCTGAACGAGAGCCCGTATCCCCCGCTGCCCTCGGTGCGCGAGGCGATGCAACGGGCGGTCGCGCAGGCCCATCGCTACCCGCAGTTCCATCCCGACGACCTCACCGAGCGGATCGCCGCATGGTGCCAGGTGGCCTCCGACCGCGTCGTGGTCGGCAGCGGATCGGTGGGGGTGGCCCTGCAGTTGCTCCAGGCAGTGGTCCGACCCGGCGACACGGTGGTCCACGGCTGGCGCACGTTCGACGCCTATCCCCTGCTGGCCACGATGGCCGGCGCGCACCCCGTCCCCGTACCCCTGTCGCCGGACGGACACCAGGACCTGAGCGCCCTGCTCACGGCGCTCGACCACCGCTCCCGCGTGGTGGTGCTGTGCAATCCCCACAACCCCACCGGAAGCCTCGTCACCGCCGACGCGCTGTCGGCGTTCCTGCGGCAGGTTCCCCGACACGTCACCGTGCTGCTCGACGAGGCGTACGTGGAGTTCGCCCGCCACACCGCCCTGCCGGACACGCCCGCGCTCTTGGACTCGCATCCCAACCTGCTCGTCCTGCGCACCTTTTCGAAGGCCTACGGCCTTGCCGCCCTGCGGGTCGGCTACGGACTCGGCGCGTCCGAGCTGGTGGCGCGGATCCGCCGGCAACAACTGCCCTTCGGAATCAACGCGGTGGCCACGGCGGCGGTCAAGGCCTCGCTGCGAGCCGGCGGCGAGCTGCGCCGACGCGTGGACGCCGTCGTCGCCGAACGCGAACGGGTGTGGCACGCACTCGTCGGCCTCGGCTGGCGCGTGCACCCGAGCCACGCCAACTTCCTCTGGGTCCCCGCACCCGGTCCGGTCGACGAGGGGGCCATGGCACTCACCGCGGCCGGTGTTCAGGCACGCCACCACCCCGGCGAGGGGCTCCGGATCACCATCGGCGGCCGGCAGGCCAACGACGCCGTGATCGCCGCGCTGGCGGAGGTGGGACGCCCCGGGGTGTCAGGCAGGCGTGCGCCGAACACACCGGCGGACGAGGCGGTCGCTCCCTGTCACCGTCGTCTGCCGGTGAGCGGGCGGAGACCTCGGATGCGCCGGTCCTGACGGCTGCCTGCGGCGTTCCTGCACCCGAAGGCCTACCACGCCCTGGTCCCGACGTCGGAGGCGGTGCGCGCCACGGCCGCCGACGGACGCGGGCCTGGTCCGCATCCTCGTCGAGCCTTGGTGAACCTGCGCGGCAGAGGAGGGCGACGACGAGGCCGGTCACGGCGGGGGCCTTGTCACGGCTCAACGGCTGCGCCTGCTGCCTCGGCGTGCACACCAAGGCGGCCGTGCACGCCGGTGAGACGCCCCGGCGACTCGGTGTGCCGGCCGCCTGGCGAACCGACCTGATCACGCCGCAGGAGCGGGCCGCGCTCGCCCAGGCGGGCGACCACCTGCCCAGCCGACCACGCCGCCCGGGACACCGCGTACGCCACGACCCGGGAGGTCGTCACCGAGGAGCAGATCTCGGTGGTGATCTGGGTGGCGGTCACCGTCAAAGCCTTCGACCGGCTCTCCGTGTCAGCGGGCATCCCGTGCGCTGACCGGGGTACCCGGGGATCGTCCCTGTGATCAGGAGGCGACCATGACCGAGCCCGTCCCGATGCCGACCCCGTCCCAGGCCGAGGGCGAACGCGAACCGGACGACGTCCCGACCGAACCGGACCGTACGACGCCTTCCCAGGCGGAGGGCGAGGACTACGACGAGCAGGAGACCGACCTGCCCGAACCGTGACCCTCACCTGCTGGTCCGGGCCTGCGGTGCCTGCTCCCTGAGGAGGGTGTCCGTCCAGCGGATCTGCCGCGGCGTCTGCGGGTGGCAGTGGCTCGCCGCCAGGGCGAGCAGTTCCTCGTCGCGCAGGGCCTGCGCGGCGGCCTGCGCCAGCATCTCCCATGGCAGCGAGGTGCGGGGCGCGGCCACGTGCAGGTCGCACAGGTCGTGCAGGAGCGGCAGGGCCGGCTCGGGCGCCGCCCGAGCGCCTCGGAGGTTTCCTCGCGCCGCGCGGCGATGGCGCCCAGCGAGGCGTCGTCCACGGGCCCCTACAGGTCGAGGCCGCGCTCGTGGCCGAGGTCGGCAAGGCGCGCGCAGTGCTCGCGGGACCAGCGGGCACGTCCAGGGCGATGTGGTGGAACGGTGCGGTGCCGCTCGGCCGCGGCGAGGTTCCCTTCGCGCTCGTCGTGGAGGGCGCGCAGTGTTGCGGTGCGTCTTCCTGCCTTCTCGGGCGACACGGTCTCCGGACGCATCCATGTGAGCGAAGAAGGAACGCTGACAGTGCAGGGCTGCGGCCGCCCTCGCGGACCTCGACTCGCGGACCTCGACTTGTTGGGGCGGCCCGATGTCCGTGAAGTGATCGATGCTGTCGAACACCTTGTCACCCGACAAGTCAGAACGTCCCTTGCGCGGCCCGACGAGCACAGCTTGTACCGAGGGCCTCCGACCAGCCGTCCGACGCCGCTCAGCGCGCCCTGGACGTCCTCGACGGGGTACCGCCCGCACCCGGCTGCAGCGACTGGAGGGCCTGCTCGCCGCCCGCCCCGCCGAGTACGTGGCCGATCTCCGCGAACGCCTACGCGCCCTGCCGCCTCCTGTGGACGCGTCCGGCGCCGCATCGGCGTGAGGTGCGCCGGACATCCGGCCGTGGTCCGCGGTCGGGGTCGCGGACCTGCTCGGGGTCGAAGGCGGCGAACCAGTCGGGCGGGGCGAGATTGACCATGCCCAGTGACTGATGGATCTCGTTGTCAGGCTGTTCGATGCAGTCGAGGGCGTTGTCGAACAGCATCAGTAGGTGTTCTTGAACCCGAGACTCACTATCTGATTCGGACGTCAGGTCCCCTGGTGACGGAGTCGGTGCATACGCATTATGGGACGCATGAGGATTATTGAGGTGGTGCGACGACGCTGGGCATGGCCGACCAGTACTCCGCCGACCGTGCCGCCTTCAGGGCCGCCAGCGTTTCACCGCCCAGGATGTCGTCGGCAGGTGTCCGACAGCGAGACCGCCTGCGGTTCGTGTGGAACACGACGAATCGACGACTGACCTGCTCTCCTTCAGGCCCACCGATATGCTCGCGCTATGCGAGAACAGAGGCGAATGGCCAAGACGGCTCGATGGCTGATGATTTGGGTCGTGTTCACCATCGTCATGCGCTTCGTCACCGGCCTCGCAGGCATTTACCAGGGCTGGCTGAACACTGCGGTGACGTCCGCGTCGATCGTGGCCGTCTGGTTCCTGGGCTCGTGGTTTCGGTCCCGCAGGGAGCGCAAGGCCGCAACGTCGTAGCCAGACTGCGGCTCGGAGGGCCGACGGGACCGGCTCTCGGCCGGGATATCCAGCAGGAAGCGGACTGTTCGATCCATTACCTGCGGCGTACTCCGATTCGAAGCATCACCGCGACCCCACTACGCAGACCGGGAACGGCGGTCAGCCGAGTCGCTTGCACCCAAAGACGCGAACGCGGCCCGGCCTCATCGCCCTCCAACAGGCCGCCTCGCCCAACCCCGAGCTCGAAACAGACATTCACTCGCGAATCACCCGCTCAAGGCATGGCCTCATGTGTGCGGATCGGCTGATGCGCCGTTTCGGCTACTCCGCGACGCTCGCGATGAACGTGTGTTGGATGCCGGCTGCGAGGACGCGTATGTCCTCGCCTGCCGCGTGCACCGTGGTGGTCTCGAAGCGCCACTCCTCGGCGGGTGCCCGGTCGTGAATGCCCCAGGTCAAATGGACGTGGCCACCGGGGCGGTGTTCGGCTGCGAGGGTCAGGTCGTAGCAGAGGGAATGCCAGGTACGTGCTCCTGCCCAGCCCCTGAAGTCTTCGGCGAGTGAGGCGAAGAAGGCGGCGAGACCGTCGCCGGCCCAGGTCTGCACCGAGGTTTCAACATGTCCCCAGGGCCCGCATGCCCTGAGGAGGAAATCGAGTGTCGGTTCACCCGCAAACGGACGGGTCGGCTCGGAGAGCAGCGGGTGAGCGGGACCGGGACTTCCCACCTGGACCACGGGGAGGCCGGAATCGTCGTAGTCGATCACGCCAACAGGTGAAGGGAGGCGGCACCGGGTGCAGCCTCACCCTGAAATGGCCGGAGTCGCTCCTGGCCTCGCTTCTTCGACCCTTGAAGTGAGTGGGGAGGGTGGGAGCGAAGAGGAGGTCGCGATCATCTGTGGATAGGTTCGGGCCATGACTGGTGACTGGCGGATGGACAGGATCGGGGCTGCTCTGCGGGGTGAGAACCCGACCGTGTTGCGGCGGCTTGAGTCGGGTTTTGCGGTGATCGGCGATGTGCAGTTCCTGCCGGGCTACTCGGTTCTCCTCGTGGATGCACTGAACGTTCAGCGGCTGTCTGACCTGCCGAGGGCCAAGCGGCTGGCGTTTCTGTCCGACATGGACCGACTCGGGGAAGCGGTTGAGCGGGTCTGTCGGCAGCTGGACCCTGATTTCCGCCGGGTCAACCTGGAGATCCTGGGAAACACGGATCCGTTCTTGCATGCCCATGTCTGGCCGCGCTTCGCATGGGAGCCGGCCGAGCTGGTGGGCAAGCCTGTGTGGCTGTATCCGCGTGAGCGGTGGAGTGACGAGCGGTTCAGACTCGGTTCGCAGCATGATGTGCTGCGGGAGGCGATCGGCAGGGAACTGGACCGGTTGCGTTCGACGGACTGACGGTGAGGGCCCGCCGACCCTCAGGTCGGCGGGGGCGGGCCAGAGGATCAGTGACGTTCGCTGGACGTCACGGAGTCCTTCGCAACGGAACCACGTCAGGGATGGCCCTGGGGACAAAGCGGCGGGCCGTTCCCGGACGCACCTCACGGCGGGCCCGGAAAGAGGAAGCACCGCATGTGTGACGTGACGATTCACGCCACGGAGTGCGAAGCCGAGGCCGCCGGTGTGAAGCCGGCGGCCGAGCGCCAGGACGCGCTCGACGAGCAGCTCATCGGGTAGCTGGTCGACCGGGGGGGCTGAGGGCCGACCTCACCCCGTTCTCCGGCGCCGCGGTGGGACCGCCGCCGGACCGGCCGGCGTCGGCGGCGACTGGTACGACGCCGCCTGCGCCCACAACGGATACCACGCCTGCCCGCGCGAGCCTCTTGAGTGTGCCGGGATGCCGGTCACCGTCCGTCGGCCTCCATGCCGGGCTGGGTGAGGGTGCGGAAGATCTTGTCGATGTTCTCCGGTGCGCTCTGGGGGCTCTCGGTGAGCCACCACTCCAGACAGGCGAGGCGTGAGGCGAGGATGAAGCGGACGACCGCCTCGCGTGAAAGCCCGAGGTCAGCTGTAGACGGTCAATTCTGCGATTGACCACCAGTTACTCGCGACGTTGCCAGTGTTGACGACCTTGATGTGGCGAGCTGTCTGGGTCGGGAAGGATACAAGTTCGACCCGCTGGCCGTCCGTTATGGAAGAGACCTTGGTCCAGTCGGTTCCGTTCGTGGAGACGTACACGTCCGCGCTTCGCGCATAGTCGCCGATGTTGCTGCCGGAATCCAGCAGGATCTTGTCGAACGTTTGGGTCTGCTGCATGTCGACCTGGATCCAGAGACCGTCGTACTGGCCCGTTCCAGAGCTGTACCGGGTGCCGGAATCGCCGTCCAGCATGTTCGCGGGACCGTCGTTGTACGGGCTTGTGTCCGAGGTCGTCGCTGTCCAGCCCGTCCGCGACAGCGCGGGGCCCAGGTCTATGACGTCGAACGATGCTGAACCCGCGTCCGCTCCGCCGGCGCCGTTCACCGAGACCTTGTACGTCCCCACCGCAAGCCCGCTCGGCACGTACGCGCTGATGCTCGTGTCCGACCAGCTGTCGATTTCGGCGAAGAGCTTCCCGAAACGCACCGTACCCAGCCCCTGTGCGTCACCGAAGTGAGAACCGCTGATCGTGAACTTGGCGCGCGGTATGCCCTGCTTCGGCTTCAGACTGCTGAAGACCGGCGCCGGGAAGCCGGACAGGTTCTGTGTGGTGAACATCGCCGACGTCCCGCTCGGCAGCGTGTAAGTGTACGAGCCGTCGGCGGACACCGAGAAGCTCTGGCTGCCGACGGTTCCATTGAATACCGCAGTGACCTGCGCCCCTTCCGGACTGGTCCAGGTCTTCATCTGGAGCCCCTTGGGCACCGATGTGGGCGCAGCGATCGAACCGGTGCCGCTCGAGGATCCGTATACGCTGATCTCAGCGATGCTCCACCAGAAACCGGATGCCGCGACGCAGACGATGCGAATGTACCGTGCCGTCTGCTCCGGCAACGTGACGGCTGTCCTGCCTATGTTCCCGCTGCCGTTCGCGACCGCGCTGCCCCAGTCGGCCCCGTCGTCCGAGACGTACACCTGGTACTTGGTGACGTAGTCGAAGGAGTTGCTCTCTCCGGTGGCGAAGACGATCTTGTCGAAGGTCGTCGGGCTCCCCAGATCGATCTGGAACCAGGCACCGCTGGTCGTCCCCTGGCCGAGATTCCACCGGGTGTTGATGTCGCCGTCGATCGCGTTCGAGGCCGCACCCCAGTCCGGGCTCGACGAGGCCGTGGCGGTCCACCTGCCACGGCTCAGTGAGGATCCGGGCGTCCGGATCGCCGCTCCGATCGGCAGTGAGTACGTGAGCAGCTTGCTTCCGGTGCGGACTGCGTTCTGGTAAGGCAGGAGTGCCGGGTCGTACGTGACCGTCATCGGCCCCAGCGATGACTTGAACGTGAAGTCATGGGTCGGATCCGAGACGTTGGTCGCCGCCGGGGTACCGCCGCTGCGCCGACCGGAATACGTGAACGTGACGGCGTCACCGGCGTTCAGGGTGTAGTCGAAGGACTGCGTCCCGTCCGCCACGCTGAAGTTCTTCGCCGCGGTCCCCGAGTTGTACGCGATCAGGACCTTCGAGCCGTCCGGGTTCTGGAACGCGACGCTCTCGATGCTTCCTTCCCCGAAGGTGTTCGAGTAGATGCGATGCGCTCCGGGCTTCACGAACCTGCTGGCGTGAGCGAGTGCGTAGTAGTCCACGTTGTAGGACACCTGCCCGCTGCCCGGATCGACCGTGACCAGTCCGCGGCACATGGGGATGCCATTGGTGTCGCTGTTGAGCGGCCCCAAGTCGGGGTCGAGCGCTGTGTTCCAGAGCGTCACGCCGTTCGCCCAGTTGCGCATGCCCTTGATGATCCAGGTGCCGAGTGCGTCATTGAACGCGGTCTCATCGTCGCCCTGCCAGACGCCGCCGCTGGCTTCCGTGATGTAGGTCTCCTTGCCCGGAAAGTCGTTGTGGACCAGGGTCTGGTACGTCGGGTTGCCGCTGTAGATGTGCCAGCCGGTGCCGACCGTGTACCGGGAGGCGGCGGGGTCGCTGAAGATCGTCTCGGGATACGAGGGCACATCCCAGTTGTGGTCCCAGGCGAGGATCTTCGTGGAGATGCCGTTGGCCGCGAATGCCTGGCCGATCTCCTGGATCAGCGCGGATTCCTGGTAGGCGGACAGGAACATGCCGGGCCAACTCGGCGTGCCCATGGGCTCGTTCTGCGGCGAGATGTAGGAGATGGGCACACCGGCCTTGCCGTAGGCCTTGACGAACTTCACGAAGTAGTCGGCCAGCGTGGAAGCGTACTCGCTCTTGAGGGTGCCTCCGATCATGGAGTCCGAGGTCTTCATCCAGCCTGGCGGGCTCCATGGGTTGGCCATGATCTTGGCGGACGGGTTCTGTGCGAGAGCCTGCCGCAATACCGGAATGATGTACTTCTCGTCATGCTGGACAGAGAAGTTGGACAGGGTCGGGTCCGTCCTTCCCGCCGGCATGTCGTCGTAGGAGTAGTTACCGGACGCGTTGAAGTCCGTGGCGCCCATCGGCGTGCGGATCAGGCTGAGACCGATGCCCTTCGAGGGGTCGTACAGCTTCTCCATCAGCTTCGCCCTGTCAGCGGTGGACAGCTTGTTGATGAGCCAGGCGGAAGAGTCGGTCATGGCCGCCCCGAAGCCCTGGATCTTCTGGTACTTGACGCTGTCGTCGACCTTGATCGTGAACGGGTTGTCCGTGTCCCTCGTCCGGAACAGCACATCGCTCTGGCCGACGACCCACTTCTTGGCCGACATGTCGGTCAGCCAGACCTGCACAGACGAACTGCGTGACGAGGCGGCGGCGTTGCCGGAAACCTGGGTCCAGGCGGCGACGCCGATGGCGGTGGTGAGGAACTGACGTCGTCCAAGACCGTACGAGCTCATTGAGGATCCTCCTTCAGACCTGTTTGTTCAGTCCTGCTCTGTGGCGCCGGTGCTCGGCGTCTTGATCACGAGTGGGTGCAGCTCCCACGCGTCGACCGCGAAGCCGAGACGCGCACCCGGTGCGGTGCGGGCCTGAAGTCGCCACGGGCTCTGCCCTGTCGGGTAGAAGCGCAGCGTGAGGACCTGGCCGGTGGTGGTCAGGAAGACCTCGGCGATGGAGTGGTCGACGACCACACGCAGGTCGACGGACCGGCTGGTGGGGCAGGGCATCCGGTAGGAGCCGCCTTGGGCGCGGCTGTCCAGGGAGGCGTGGTCGCGGTCGACGACCAGTTCGCCGGCATCGGCATCGAGGCGGATGTCGAGGTACTCGGAGTCGTCCGGGGTGGTGAGCAGCCGCAGGCCGGCGTTCCCGGTCGGCTCCAGACGGGCCGTCAAGTCGAAGGCACGGCCCACGTCGCCGAGGTCCACCGGCTCCGGGCCATGGGTCGCACCCCCGGCATGCACGGTGTGCGCACCGCGCAGGGCGAGCAGTTCGGCGGCGGGCCGCTGGCGCAGCGTGCCGTCGACGTCGACGTGGATCTCGCGGGGCAGGGTGAGGACTCCGGCCCATCCGCCGGCGACGGCCCAGGCTTGGTCGCGGGCTTCCCATGACCAGCCCCACAGCAGCCATCTGCCGCCAGGTGCGCGCAGCAGGGCGGGTGCGTAGCAGTCGGGGCCGTGGTCCGCCCACGCCGGCGGGCCGGCCTGGAAGTGGCCGTCGTGCTCTTCGCCGATCAGGGCGGCGACGCGCATCGGGCCAGTGGGTTCGGTCCAGGTACCGAAGATGAGGGCGCCGAGTCCGCTGGCTGCCGGGAGGTACTGGGGGCATTCCCAGCCATCGCCGGTGAGCTCCTCGGTGCCGCAGATGGGCTCCGGGTGACGGGTGGCGAAGGGCCCTCGGTAGGTCCAGTTCTCCAGGTCGGGCGAGTCGTAGAGGAGGGCGGCGGCGCGGCCGTCCGCGAGGGCGGCGCCGACCAGCATCCGCCAGCCGTCACCGTCCCGCCAGACGTAGGGGTCGCGGTACATGGTGCAGCCCTCGGGCAGCTCGGGGATGAGCAGTTCGCCCCGCGGGCTGAAGGTCGTGCCGCTGTCGTGGGAGACGGCGCAGGTGACCGGCTGGTGCTGGGGCGAGCGGTCCTCGCGGTGCGCCGAGTAGAAGGCGACGAGTCGGTCGCCGTCGGAGATGGCGTTGCCCGAGAAGCAGCCGTCGGAGTCCACGCCACCGGGCGTCGGGGTCAGGGCGATCGGCAGCGGCTCCCAGCTCAGCAGGTCGGGGCTGCGGAAGTGGCCCCAGTGCAGGTTCGCGTGTGTCGCACCGTACGGGTTGTACTGGTAGGAGACGTGGTAGTGACCGTCGTGGAAAGCCAGCCCGTTGGGGTCGTTGATCCAGTTGCGGGGCGGGCGTAGGTGCGCCACGGGGCGGTGCGGATCGCTGGGTGAGGTGGACACACGCGTGCCTTTCGGTGGTTCAGGTAGTGCCCGCCCCGCCGGCCCTCGGTTCGGCGGGGCGGCAGGCCGGCGGGGCGGGGGTCTTCAAGCCGGATACGGCTTTCAGGTCCGGATGCGGAATCCTGCGCTCAGCTGCTGCTCCCGTCGTGAGCTGGGGCCGACGCGGAGCATGAACTCGCCTGGTTCGACGACGCGGCGGTTGTCGGCCGTGACGAGTGAGCACTGCGAGGCAGGGATGCTGATGGTGGCGTCCAGGGTTTCGCCGGGAGGGATCTCGACCTGAGTGAACGCCTTCAGCTCCTGCTCGGCCCAGGTGACGCTGGTGGTCAGGTCGCTGATGTACGCCTGGACCGTCTCCAGGGCCGGACGGCTGCCGCTGTTGGTGAGTCGTACCGTGGCGTTGACTGTGCCGTGAGCGGGGACGTCCGGGTCGTGCACGACGAGGTCGGAGTAGGTGACCGTGGTGTAGGTGAGGCCCTCACCGAACGCGAACAGGGGGTCCTGGGTGAGGTCGGCGTAGCGTTGGCCGTGCTGACCGCGCACCTGGTTGTAGAAGACCGGTTGCTGTCCGACGTGGCGTGCGAAGGAGACCGGGAGCCGGCCGCTCGGTTCGATCAGTCCGAAGAGGAGTTCGGCGATGGCGCGGCCACCGCGCATGCCTGGGTTGAACGCCTCGATGAGTGCGGCCGCGTTCAGTGCCGGGTCCGGGAGGGTGCTCGGCTTGGACTGGGCGAGTACGACGATCATGGGTGTGCCGGTGGCGGCGACCGCCTCCAGCAGCGCGATCTGGCCTCCCTGGAGGTCGAGCGTGGCTGTGGAGCGCACTTCGCCGGTGAGGGCGATGGTGTCCCCCACGACCACTACGGCGTAGTCGGCGGCCTCCGCGGCGGCGATGGCCTCCAGAAGCTGGGCCTGATCGACCAGGGCGGGGGTGAAAACGTCCGGCTGTGGCTGGCCGTCGGGCCCGGTGGACCACCCCGTGTCCTGGTCGGGGCTTTCGATGTCGGCTCCGCGGGCGTGCGTGATGGTCCAGTCGGCGGGTGCGACGGCGCGCAGGCCGTCGAGCACCGTCTCCACCAACTCCCGTGGATGTCCTTCGGGCATCCACGGAACCTGGCCGGTCGCACCCGCCCAGTCGCCGAGCATGGCTTCCGTGCTGTCGGCGTTGGGGCCGATGACCGCGATCGTCCGTGGTGTGCCCCTGTTCGCGGCGCGGCCGGTCCCGTCGGAAGTCAGCCCGCCTTCGAGGGGCAGGATCCCCTCGTTGCGCAGCAGCACAAGGGAGCGTCGGGCGGTCTCGAGGTTGAGGTCGGCGTGTTCGCGGCAGCCGATCACCTGCGTCTGCCGCTGGGGGTCGGGTGTGCGGGGGTCCTCGAAGAGACCGAGTTCACACTTCAGCCGCAGAACCCGCCGTACCGCGTCATCGATCTGCTTCTCTTCGACCAGACCGCGGGCGACCGCCTCCTGCGCACCCTCGAAGAACGCCGGTGTGGCCATGATGAGGTCGTTGCCGGCGTTGACGGCGACCGCCGCCGCCTCGGCGTAGTCGGCGCAGGTCCGCTGGTCGTAGACCATCCGGCCGACGTTGTCCCAGTCGGTCACCAGCGTCCCGCTGAAGCCCCACTCGCCCTTGAGCACATCGTTGATCAGCCACTCGTTCGCGGTGATGGGCACCCCGTCGATCGACTGGTAGCCCAGCATGAAGCCGCGGCAGCCAGCCCGAACCGCCTGCTCGAACGGGGGCAGGAACCACGAGCGCAGCTTGCGTGGACTGAGATCGGCTTCGCTCGCGTCGCGCCCGCCCAGGGTCTCGGAGTAGCCCGCGAAGTGCTTGGCGTACGCCAGTACGGCCGTCGGGTCGCTGAGGCCCTCCCCCTGGTAGCCGCGCACCATCGCCGACCCGAGTTCACCGATCAGGTACGGGTCCTCGCCGAACGTCTCGTTGATGCGGCCCCAGCGCAGGTCCCGGGTGATGCACAGCACTGGGGAGAACGTCCCGTGGATTCCGGTCGCTGCGATCTCGGTCGCTGCCGCACGGGCGACCCGGTGGAGCAAGGAGGGGTCCCAGCTGCAGGCCATGGCCAGCTGGGTCGGGAAGATCGTCGCGCCCGGCCAGAACGAGTGGCCGTGGATGCCGTCGTCAGCGGTCAGCAACGGAATGCCGAGCCGTGTCCGCCGGGCCAGTTCCATGGCCTCCGGCATCAGGTCTGGAGACACATGCAGGACCGATCCGGCCAGCTTGGCCGAGACGATGTCCGCCAGGTCCCCGTGCTGTGCGTCGAGCATCAGCAGTTGCCCGACCTTCTCCGGCAGGGTCATCCGGGACAGCAAGTCGTCGATTCTCGCTTCCACGGATGCTTCCGGATCCAGGTACACGGCGGAGTGGACCGGCTGTCCCACGTTGTTCTCCAAGAGATGAGTTGTCACAGGTCAGAGAGTTGGCAGGCGACGGCGAGCGCTTCGTCGCAGCGACGCCGCCGCCTGCCGCGGCGGGGGTCGTGGACTGTGCGTCCGCCGCGACGGGCGGGACCGATGCCGCAGAGGGCGCCGGGGCGTCACTTCAGGCCGGTGGTGGCGATGCCGGCCACGAACTGGCGCTGGAAGAGGAGGAAGACGATCATCACCGGCAGCAGGACGACCACGGCGCCGGCGAGCAGGATGCCGAAGCGGGTGAAGGACTGTCCGCTGCTGGCCAGGGCGAGACCGACGGGGAGGGTGTACTGGCTCTCGTTCTGGGCCACGACCAGGGGCCACAGGAAGTTGTTCCAGGAGCCGAGGAAGGTGATGATCCCGAGGGTGGCGAGGGCCGGCTTGGCCAGCGGAAGGATGATCTTCGCGAAGACGGCCAGTTCGCGGCAGCCGTCGACGCGGGCGGCGTCGATGAGTTCGTCGGGCAGGGTGGAGATGAACTGCCGCATCAGGAACACCCCGAAGGGGCCGGCCAGGAACGGAAGGATCAGCCCGACCAGGGAGCCGGTCAGCTGCATGTTGGACACCAGCACGTACAGCGGTACGAAGGTGACCAGGCCGGGGATCATGAGCGTCCCCATGACCAGCAGGAACACGGCGCGCTGTCCGCGGAACTCCAGCTTGGCCAGGGCGTAGCCCAGCATCGAGCAGAAGATCAGGTTCCCGGCGGTGACGGCGAGGGCAACGATCACGGAGTTGGCGAACATGCTCGTGAAGTCGAGCGTGCTGAACAGCTCACCGTAGTTGGCGGTCGTAGGCGCCGTGGGAACCAGGACGGGCGGCACTCGGCGGATGTCGGCCTCGGGTTTGAAGGAGCCGGAGAGCATCCACAGAAACGGCGCGATCATCAGCAGCAAGGCGCCGGTGAGCGGTATGTACAGCCAGGGTTGGCCCCAGGTCTGCCGGACGCGGCGGTGCCTCAGGCTGCGGTCCGGGCCCGGCTGTGCCGTCGGAAGAGTGGAGAGGGTGCTCATGGGGCATCAGTCCTTGTCTCGCAGCACGCGGAACTGCAGCACGGTCAGCGCCACGATGAGGACGAAGATGACGTAGCTGGCGGCCGACGCCATGTCGTAGTTGCCGTTGCCGAACTGGTTGTAGGCGTACAACGTGGCCGACAGGGTGGAGTCCAGCGGCCCACCACCGGTCATCACGAACGGCTCGTCGAAGAACTGCAGATAGCCGATGCCCGTGGTCACGGCGGTCAGCAGCAGGGCCGGACGCAGGAGCGGGAAGGTGACCCGCCAGAATCGCTGCCAGGGCCCGGCGCCGTCGAGTTCGGCCGCCTCCATCAGGGACTGCGGGACGGACTGCAGACCCGCCAGCATGATGATCATGACGGTGCCGAGGTTGCGCCACACCGCCATCACGATCATGACGGGCAGAGCGAAGCGGGTATCTGCCAGCCAGGCCGGGCCGTCGATCCCGAACCAGCCCAAGACGAGGTTCACCAGTCCCGCGCGCGGTTCGAGGAGTGTCTTCCACACCACGGCGACGGCCACGATGCTGGTGATCACCGGTAGGTAGAAGCCGACGCGGAAGACGGCACGGAAACGGCGGATGCCGCGGTCGAGGGCGACCGCCGCCGCAAGCCCGGCGGCCAGCGTCAGGGGCAGGGCCACCAGGACGAACACGGCCGTGTTGCGCAGGGCCGTGAAGAACTGATCGTCCTGGAAGAGCCGCACGTAGGTGTCGAGGCCCGTGAACGACACGTTCAGCGGGGTGCGCAGGTCGGCGCTCTTGGTGTCGGTCAGGCTCATCAGCAGCGACCACACCACCGGCACCAGCATGAAGGCCGCGAACAGTGTGAGGAACGGGGCGGCGAGGATCCAGGCGGCCCGCGCCTGCCTGCCGCGCGCCGTGCTCCGGAACCCGGAGTGCCGGCGATCGGCACTCCGCTGCGGCCCCGCGGTGCTCTGCTTGTGGGTGTCGCCCCGCCCAGGGAGCGTTTTCGTGGACATGGATGTCATCCGTCCGTACGAGGGGTCCTCACGCGGCGGCACTCAGCGGCCGGTGCCGATGCTGCTGGCCTTGGACTGCAGCGTCTTCTGCACTTCGGCGACGGTGGCCTTGCCGAGGATCAGCTTCTCCAGTTCGGAGTCGATGGCGTCGGCGATCTGCTGCCAGGTCGTGATGGCGGGCGGCGCCTTGCTGACCTTGAGCTGCTCGTCGAACGCCTTCATGTTCTCGTCCTCGGTCAGCTTCCCCTCCGACCACGCCTGGGGCGAAGGGGGCAGACTGCCGGTGGCCTTGGCATAGGTCGCGAGGTTGGCGGGCTCGGTCAGGAACTGGGCGAACTTCCATGCCGCGTCGGGGTTCTTGGCGTCCTTGAACACCGCCAGGTCGCTGCCGCCGGCGAACCCGGCCGGCTGCTCGGAGTACGGCACCGGCATGGTCTTCCACTTGCCGTCCAGCTCCGGGGCGTCCTTGTGGAAGCTGCCGCCGGCCCACGCACCCTCCTGGTAGACGGCGATCAGCCCGTCCCGGAAGCCCTGCACGTTGTCCGACCTGTCGGTGGGCGCCAGGCCCTCCTTCGGGACGCTTGCGTAGTACTCCAGCGCCTTGGCGACCTCGGGCGAGTCGAAGATGAACTTCCCGGTCTTGGCGTCGTAGATGTCACCGCCCTGCTGCCAGACCATCGGTACCCAGAAGATCCAGGAGTTGAAGCCCATCACCAGCCCGCTGGCATGACGCAGCTTGGGGTTCTGCTTGCCGGCGGTGGCCTGAATGGCCTTGAGATCCTTGAGGAATCCGGCCCGGTCGCCAGCCAGGGCGCCCTTGATGCCGGCCTTCGTGGTGATGTCGGTCCGGTAGTAGATCGCTTGGGTGTCGGCGATGAACGGGACGCCGTAGGAGGTGTTCTTGTACTTGGTGGTGTCCCACTGGCCGGGGTAGAAGTCCGACGACTTGATCGATGCCGGGGTGGCCTGGAAGGCGTTCATGGCGGCCATCTCGGCCATCCAGGTGGTTCCGACCAGGGACATGTCCGGTGTGTTGCCGCCGGCGACCGCGGTGGTCAGCTTGTCGTGGGCGGCGTCCCAGGGAACGGCAGTGATCTTGATGTCTGCGTCCGGGTTCTCCTGCTCGAACTTCTTGGCCAGGTCCTTCAGGTTCTCGTCGGGGTCGCCCATGGACCACATGACCACGGTTCCCTTGGCCTTGCCGGCGCCGAGTTTCGCGGGCGCATCGTTGCCGGGGCCGGAATCCTCGCTCCGGCCGCAGCCGGTGGCCACCAGGGCTGCTGTGACGGCGATGCACAGGGTCTGGACGGTTCTGACAGCGTGACGGGTGGTTATACGCATGGTGCGGCTCCTTGCCGTTGAGCTTTACAGAGGCGGGGGGCGGCGAAGTGCGGGAGCGGGCGGACGCCCGGATGGGTCAGCACACGAGCGGAGACCGTCTGCGGTGGCAGCGGCGTCGGCGGTCAGGCGCAGGTCGCGGCTGGAGCATCCGACGCGGAGGGGCAGCGGCCGGGCGGGTGTGCCAGGCGCACCGTTCGGCGTCCCGGAACGGGACGAGCAGATGGAACGGTGCATGTGGGTGGTGTCGCCTGAGCGCAGGCGCAGCCGCTGGGGGTTGTGAGGAAGGCGAGGCTGAAGTGGTTCGCCGAGGTTCGAGGAGATGGGGGCGGTGCGTCACCGGCAACGCACCGCCCAACTGCGAGGCGCATGACTTGCGCATCGCGATGACGTGGCGTCAGTTGGAGCTCGGCTGTAACGTCGAGCCACGGACAACGAGGCTGGTGGGAACGATGCGCGAGGAGGCCGCCTCGGGCGATCCACGCACGTGGTCGAGCAGCAGACGCGCCGCCGCCTCACCCATTTCCCGCATCGGCTGGCGGATGGTGGTCAGGGCCGGGTAGGTGTACGACGCCATCTCGACGTCGTCGAAGCCCACCACGGCGACATCCTGCGGAACCCACAGACCGGCCTCGTGCAGGGCGGCGAGCACGCCGGCCGCCGAGGGGTCGTTGTGTGCGAAGACCGAGTCGAACTCCAGGCCGTCCGCGAGAGCGCGTTTGACCGCGCTTCGGCAGCGTTCGAAATCGAAGTCGCCGCAGACGATGGCGCGTTGGTCGATCTGGATCCCGGCTTCCGTGTACACGTTGACGAAGCCGTCCAGCCGTTCCCGAGTACAGCCGAACGTCTCGGGACCAGTCAACACCAAGGGACGACGGCGCCCGATCTCCAGCAGGTGCCGCGCGGCCTGTTCACCCCCCTGCCGGTTGGTGGTGGCCACGTAGGGGAATCCCGGCCGCTGGAAGCGATCATCGATCAGCACGACCGGCAGCCCCGCTTCGTGCAGCTCCGTGATGTACCCCATGGCGCCCTCGGGCTCTATCACCAGCAGCCCGTCGAACGACTTCGCAGCGACCTGCAGACCGAGCCTGCGCAGTGACTCCTCACCGCGGTTCCAGGTCAGCATGCGCAGCCCGAAGCCCTCGGTCTCCAGCGTTTCGACGACCGCCTGCACGATGCCGGCCCAGGCCCAGGCCATGTCTGGGACCAGCATGCCGATCATCTGTGTGGTGCCGCGTGCGAGCCCGACTGCTCCGGCGCTCGGCACATAGCCCAGCTCCGATATCGCCTTGCGGACCTTCAGGACGGTGTTCTCGTTGATCTCGCCTTTGCCGTTCAGCACTCGCGAGACCGTCGTCTTGCTGACGCCGGCCCGTGAGGCCACGTCGGCGATGGTGACTCCCATGCCACCTCCTCTCACTCCACGCAGAGGCGGAAGATGTTCTCCCGCACCGAAGGTGCCGATCGTACAGAGATCGGTGGGAACCGGTACCGGCAGCGGTTCCGGAACCGGTTTCGGTACCGGTTCCGGCAGTGAAGCACCGCGAGGCTCGCCCCGTCAACACACCGGAAACAACTCGTTCACGGGGAAGCCGTCAGACGTCCTCGGGAGCGGGGAGTTCGCCGGAACCGCGGGCGAGGTAGCGGGTGGGCAGCACACGGTGACGGGTCGGGCCGCCCTCGCCCTCGAGTCGCTCGAACAGCAGGCCCGCGGCCTCCCTGCCGATCGCCGCGTGATCCTGGGCGATCACCGAGATGCCGGGGTCGAGCAGGTCGGCGAGGGGCAGGTCGTCGAAGCCGATCAGCGCCACACGTCGCTGGAGCTGAAGCTCCTGCAGGGCCATGCGGGCCCCGATGGTCAGGAGGTTCTGGCCGGAGACGAGTGACGTGGGCGCGTGGGGTAGCGCCAGGAGCCCGCGGGTGGCCTCCCGGGCGGCTTCCGCACCGTGCAGGCCGCGCCTCACGAGAGAAGGGTGCAGGACGCAGCCCACCTCGGCCAGCCCCTCCACGAACCCGGCGTAGCGCTCTTCGGCGGTCCAGATCGAGCGGAGGTCCCCGAGGAAGGCGATGCGTCGGTGCCCAGCCTCGTTCAGCCTTTTCACCGCCGCCCGCACACCCGCACGGTTGTCCACGGTGACGGTGTCCACCTGCGGCGCTGTGGTGCGGCGGTCCACGCAGACGACGGGTGTGCCGGCGCGGCGGGCCGCGTCGAGGTCGGTGTCGTTCTGACCGGTGGGCACCACGATGAGGCCGTCGACCCGGCGGGCGGTGAACGTCCTCAGCAGGCCGCGCTCCCGGACCGGATCCTCGTCGGTGGACCCGGCCAGAAGCAGCATGCCGCGCTCGGCGGCGGCGTCCTCCACCGCACGGTGCAGCGCGGCGGAGAAGGGGTTGGCCGCGTCCTCCAGGACCAGGCCGAGCGTGTGGGTGCGGCGGTCGGCCCGGCGCAGGCTGCTGGCCGTCAGGTCCTGGCGGTAGCCGAGCAGCTCGGCGGCGCGCGTCACCCGTTCCGCCAGGTCAGGGGTGACGGGCTTGCCGTTGATGACCCGCGAGACCGTGGCGATCCCGACCCCGGCCATGGTCGCGACGTCGCGCATGGTCGCCGATCGCCGACCTGTGTCGTTCTGCTCGCTGGACAACGTTTTCTCCCGAGGATCAGTGGCACGGTGCAGCCGCGCTCATCCTCGCATTCAGGAGTTTTCGCGCACAGGGTCTGGACTTCGGCGACATGTGCCCGTACGTTCGGCGAAACGTTTCCAGTCGCTGGCTGGAGCTGCCGGTGCGTGCTGCCACCACAGCCGCTCGCCCGTTGCCTTGGACGAGGCCACGGCGCAGCCGTCGCCCGTACCCCGACACGCGTAGCCGCCCGCACCCGCCACGCGTCGCTCGTCAGTCCCCTGCGGCTGAGCCGAAGCCCGTACGCCTGCAAGGAGCGCCATGTCCAGAACCGTTCGTCCGCGCCGCAGACTCCTGGCCGCACTGGCCGTCCTGTCCGGGCTCGGCCTGGTCGCCGCCTCGCCGGCCTCGGCCGACACCCTCTACCACGAGAAGTACCGCCCCCAGTTCCACTTCACCCCGGCCCAGAACTGGATGAACGACCCCAACGGCCTCATCTACTACAAGGGCAAGTACCACCTGTTCTTCCAGTACAACCCGTCCGGCGACACCTGGGGCAACATGTCCTGGGGCCACGCGGTCAGCACCGACCTCGTGCACTGGAAGCAGCTTCCGGTGGCCATCCCCCAGGACGACCAGGAGATGATCTTCTCCGGCAGCGTCGTGCTGGACAGGAACAACACCACCGGTTTCGGGACCGAGAAGAACCCTCCGCTCGTCGCCGTGTACACCAGCGCGCAGAAGGCCTCCGGCAAGCAGCAGCAGGCCCTCGCCTACAGCACCGACGGCGGCACCACCTGGACGAAGTACTACGACAACCCGGTGCTCGACATCGGCTCGAACGACTTCCGCGACCCCAAGGTCTTCTGGTACGCCCCCACGCAGCGCTGGCTGATGGCGGTCTCCCTCGCCGACCAGCACAAGATCGCCTTCTACAGTTCGGCCGACCTCAAGCACTGGACACACCAGAGCGACTTCGGCCCGGCCGGCGCCACCGGCGGGGACTGGGAGTGCCCGGACCTGTTCCCGCTGCCCGTGGACGGCGACCCGAAGAAGACCAAGTGGGTGCTGGCCGTCAACCTCAACCCCGGCGGCATCGCGGGCGGCTCCGGCGCCCAGTACTTCGTCGGCGACTTCGACGGCAAGAAGTTCACCTCCGACGACGCCGGCACCACCTACACCCCGCCGAGCGGCACCGTGATGCAGGACTTCGAGTCGGGCTCGTTCGGCGACTGGAGGGTCACCGGGACCGCGTTCGGCAGCGCGCCGGCCGCCGGGGCGGTGGACTGGCAGTCGGAGGTCACCGGCATCGAGGGCAAGGCCTTCGCCAACAGCTTCCACGGCGGCGACGGCTCCACCGGCACGCTGACCTCGCCCGAGTTCACGGTGAGCAGCAACTACATCAACTTCAAGGTCGGAGGCGGAGTCCACCCGTACGACCCCCATGCCGTCCTGGGCGACCAGTCGGCCCCTACCGGTGAAACCCTCGCCGACTTCGAGGGCAGCACCTACACCAGCCCCATCGGCGACTGGACCACCACCGGCGATGCCTTCGGCAGCGGACCGGCCCAGGGCGCCATCGGAGACCAACAGCAGGTCTCCGGCTACCTCGGCGACGGACTGGCCAACAGCTTCCACGGCGGCGACGCCACCACCGGCACTCTCACCTCGCCGGCCTTCACCATCGACAAGAAGTACCTGAACTTCCTCATCGGCGGCGGCTACCACCCCGCGAGCTCCGACGCCCCCACCGCGGTGGAGCTCGTCGTGGACGGCAAGGTGGTGCGCTCCGCCACCGGATCCAACGGCGAAGCCCTGAACTGGGCCTCGTGGGACCTGTCCGACCTGCAGGGCCAGCAGGCCCAGATCAAGGTCGTGGACGACAACACCAGCGGCTGGGGCCACCTCAACCTCGACCAGGTCGTTCTCTCCGACGATCAGATCAAGCCCGCCTCCACCGAGACCGGTGTCAACCTGCTGGTCGACGGCAAGGTCGTCCGGAGTGCCACCGGCGCCGACTCCGAGAACCTCGACTGGACCAGTTTCAACACCATGGCCTACAGGGGCAAGAAGGCGCAGATCCAGATCGTGGACGCCAACTCCGGAGGCTGGGGACACGTCCTCGCCGACCAGTTCACCGCCGCCGACAAGCCCGCCCTGTCCACCACCCAGCGCGCCCACTGGCTCGACCACGGCGCGGACTTCTACGCCGCCAACACCTGGACCGACGCCCCGGGCGGCCGCCGCGCCATGATCGCCTGGATGAACAACTGGAACTACGCGCAGGCCATCCCGACCTCCCCGTGGCGCAGCGCCGACACGTTCCCCCGCCAGCTCTCCCTGAAGACCGTGAACGGCAAGGTCCAGCTGATCCAGCAGCCGATCCGCGAACTGACCGACCTGCGCGGCTCCGTCACCCGGATGCCCAGCACGCGCGTCACGAACACCACCGCCCCGCTCGCGGTGCACGGCAGCAGCCTGGAACTCCGGGCCGACCTCGCCCCCGGCACCGCCGACCGCTCCGGCCTGGACGTCCGCACCGGCAACGGGCAGCGCACCCGCATCGGCTACGACACCGCCACCGGCGAGGTCTACATCGACCGCTCCGCCTCCGGCGACACCGACTTCGACCCGACCTTCACCGACGTCCAGCGTGCTCCCCTCGAGCTCCACGGCGGCCAACTGAGCCTGCACATCCTCGTCGACGCCTCCTCCATCGAGGTCTACGCCGAGAACTCACGCGGCGAACAGGTCACCCTCACCGACCAGATCTTCCCGGACCCCTCCAGCAGGGGTGTCGGCGCCTTCGCCGAAGGCGGCACCGCCACCCTCGACCATCTGCGGGCGTGGCAACTGAAGTCCATCTGGCCCTGACGGGTCCTCAAGCCTCTGCGCCGGACGGCTGGAGCCGCTTCCGGCGCACAGATCGACGCCGTCGTCCGGCCACCAGCAACGGCGCGATCGTCCTAGCCGGCACAGGAGTCCCAGCGCCTCGCCCACACCAAGGCCCAGGCCCAGCACTGCGGTACCGAAACGATCCTTTCGAAGTCTCTTGCAACGGTGCCTGCAGACAAGGGCACCACCCAGTCGGAGCAAACGATCAGTGATCCGAGGTCCGGTGTTGGACCGGCAGTACCCGGACGACCGTCCCTGCCGGCTGACTCGCGCAGCTGTTGGTTCTCGATTTACAGGACGTGTAAGACCCGTACCAGCTGCTGGACGTCCGTACGCAGCCGGTCGCGCTCGGCCCGCAGGGGTGAGCTTCGACCCTGATCACCCCGGGCGGTGAACTGCCGGCCGGGTGAGCCGGTCAGAACAAGGCCATCGTGCCCAGCGGCCCCCTCAACGTCTCGTCGGCCGGCTCGTCGGCCTCCTCGAACTCCGGTTGTGCCTCCGGCGTCGGCGGGTCGACGATGGCCGGCGCACCTGCGGCGGACCCGAGGGCGTCGCCGAACGCCTCAGGCCGCTCGGGTCTGGTCATCCCGCCACATACGAGCCCTTACCGCGGGCGCTCACCATCCCGGCCGCGATCGACCGGGACCGGAACTCGCGCTCAAGCCGGGGCAGCGTTCGTCTGGTACGCGAGTCGGCAGGCCGCGGAGACCCCTCCGCCGACGACATGTCGGCCGTCGTCGCACGACGGCGCCTTCTTCGCTTCGACAAGTGCGCGCGTCAGGCGCCGAAGCGTTGATGGAATTCGTCGGCCACGGCGCCGCCTGCCAGCTCCACCAGGTGGATCACCACCGGGTGGACCACCAGTCCCGTCACTGCTTCCGTGAGCGCGGGCAGGTGGCGGCTGAACCAGCGACGGACGTACGCCATGGTGGACAGACCGTCGGCGTCGGGGGCGGTGGCGGACTCCTCCAGTTCGTCGAGCAGTTCCCGCGCCCGGTCCGCCTCCGGGGCGTCCTGTGGTACGAGCGCGCGTACACGAGCGAACTCGGCGTGCAGCTCGGCCAGTTCCCGTTCGGTGACCGGGGTGGTCGCGGCCGAAGCCACCTCGAGGCGGGTCACGGTGTTGTCCCGGCCGACGACGAGTTGTCCGGAGACGTCGTCGGCGCGCACGTCGTAGCGGTCGCCTTGGCTGTCAGTCATGTCTCTAACCACCGTTCGAGGGTGTCGTGGCGCACGTGTAGTACGGGGATTCGAGCGGGGCCCAGTCCGACGCTCCGGCGCTGTTGACGGCGCGGACCCTGAAGCACATGTGGGTGCCCGGGGCCAAGCCCTCCCAGGTGTAGGTGTTCCGGCCGCCGGGAACCGTCTGTGAGGTCTCCCCGTTGTTGATCTCGATCTCGGTCGGGTTGCCGGGGACATACCCCCAGGAGACGAATATGGAGGTCGTGTCCACAGGGAAGGAACCGACATCGGTGGGTGCGCCGGGAGGGGCTTCGGCGGAGGTTCCGGTCACCTGCAGCGTCATGGATTCGCGCCGTGAGTCGTCGAGCATGGTGACCCGTGCGGTGTAGGTCCGGCCCGGATCCTGGGGTGTGAAGACCACATCGAACGCGCAGGCCCCGGACCGGTCCGGAGGCGGACAGGAAGTCGGCTTCACCCGCCAGTTGGCCGCGTCGTCGACGGCCAGGGTGTCCTTGTCGCCGCAGCCCGGCAACACGGCGAACTCCATGTGCCGGGTTTCCTCCTTCCCGGCCGCCACCGGGCCGAACGTCTCGGGTCGCATCGAAACGACTGTGCACGCCCTGGGGCTGTCTTCGGGCTTCTTCGAGGGGGGCCCGGAGACTTTGTCCGTCGTGTCACGGGACCGGGATGGACGGGGTCCGTGCACCGAGGCCGGGGCCGACCGAGTCGGGGGGAAGGCCGTCGCCTGGTATGACGCAGCGGGCGCGGCCGCCGGCTGCTCACCGCCGTCGCCTGCGAGGCCCACGGTGAAGATGCCTCCGGCCACCAGGGCCGCCACCCCGATACCGATCGCCGTCGGGCTGGTGACGACCGCGGCTGCGCCTGATTTGGCGGCCCCCGACGCGGCCACGCCCGATTTGGCCGCGGCGCCGTGCAGAGCGCCCTGGCCGAGCACCGCCGCCGCTCCGGCCGTGACGCCGGCCGTCACCCCTGCCGCCAGCCCCAGACCGCGCCTGCGCACCTGCTCTTCGCGCGAGAAGTACGCCTCGTCTTCGGCCGATCCCAGCGCACGGGCCGCTTCCAGGCCGAACTCCAGGACTTGCCGCCAGGTGCCCCAGCGCAGCGTACGGGCGAACACCGGCGCCGCGGCCCGCGCCAGGTCCCGCACGGCCGCGTGGTCGCCCGCCCGGGCCGCTGCCGTGAGGACGTGGCAGATCGCGGCGGCTTCGCCGGCCACCTCGCGCCGGGCGGCCGCGGTCCGTATCCAGTCCGCCAGCGGGCTCGCGAATTCCGCCGCACCGCGCACAGTCCCGGACCGCTCAGCGACCAGCTCGGCGAACCGTCCCACGACGCGGTAGCCCGTGCTGTCACACACGACCAGGGCCAGCGACTCCAGCTCCGTGACGGCGGCGCGTTCCACGCCGCCCGCGAGCGCCGTGAGCAGGGCCGGTGAGAGGGAGAACGGCTCGAAGGCGCGAAGGAGACGCAGCAGCTTGCCCGCTTCGTCGCTCAGTCGGCCGGCGAGCCCGACCGCGAGCGCCGACTGGTGCACGTCGAAGCCCGTGCCGGCGAGGCCCGC
Organism: Streptomyces sp. NPDC001381; assembly: GCF_042895685.1. Classification (NCBI taxonomy): domain Bacteria; kingdom Bacillati; phylum Actinomycetota; class Actinomycetes; order Kitasatosporales; family Streptomycetaceae; genus Streptomyces; species Streptomyces sp. NPDC001381. The sequence continues at coordinate 138,111 of NZ_JBIAWO010000006.1, forward strand.
CTCGGATTCGGGCTCTTCACCCGCGTCCGGCGTGGTCGCCGCATGGCCGCGTTCGAGGGCGGCAACGGCACCCGCGGTCTGGACGAGCGTCAGAGGGTGACCCCGTACGGTGGTGATCAGTCCTCTGGCCGCCTCCGGTTCACCGCCGCGCAGCGGGCGGCCGAGTTCCCGGGCGAGCAGCGCGAGGGCGTGCTCTTCGGCGAGTCCGTCGAGGCGCAACGCTCTCGCCCCGTCCCAGGCGATGCGCTCGGCACAGGCCACCACCACCTCGCAGCCCGGAGCGGCATCGACCAGGGCGGCCAGATCTTCGGGGGCGCCCTGGAAGTCGTCGACGACGAGGAGGGCGCGGACCGCCCCCATCAACCGCCGCACTCTGGCGTGGTCGGGCTTGTACCCCTCGGTCTCGAAACAGGCGTGGAAGAGGTCCTGGACGACATCCTCGACGGGCAGCCCGGTGGCCGGGAGGTAGATCACATCGCCGCCGCCGGGTCTCGCGGCGCGGTCCGCCGCCACGCGCCGCAGCAGCGCGGACTTGCCGACTCCCGGCGGCCCGTACACCTGCACCGGGTGTCCTTCGGACAGCCAGTCGTCGAACCGGGCCAATTCACGCTCGCGCCCGAGCAGTGCGGGAATGCGACCGGGCAGAGCCCGGCCCACGGGCCGACCGCGCCGCTCGACCTGCGGGGGTCCTTCGGGGCGCACCATGACGGAGGAGCCCCGTGCGGCGTTGACGACGACGGTCTGGACGACATTCCGACTGCCGACGACCACCTGTCCGTCGACGTCTCCGTGTACGTGGACGTTGTTCGCACTTGTCATTGAACTGTTCCCCCGCGGCGCCCGCACTGCCCCCGGGAAAGTCGTAACACGTCGTTTCAGGTGATCATGCGTCAAGTTTCGCCATTGCTCAGGAAATGACGCTTCTGGCGCGTGTACGGGTCACTGTTGTGCGCTGGGGTCCGGGTAGTTGTCACAGTGACGAGCCCCCGTTTTACCCGGGTGCCTGCCACCCGCCGATCTTCTACCCTGTGCCGGGGCGGCTGAGCAGGGGGTTGGCGATGAGCATGTACTTCGACATGGGTGACGAAACGCTGTGGAACCCGTCGAACGGTGCCGGCCGCCTCTTCCTGCGGCAGGTCGAGGTCTTTGAGGCGGAGCTCAAGCTGCCCTCGGGAATCGGCCAGGGAAGGCATTGGGGGGACCCGGACACACTCGAGGTCGATCCGGCCGTGTACGCGGAGTTCGTACGCGGCCTGGTCGCATGGCACTGCCGGACGGGGCACTTCGTGATCCTCGCGCTCTCCGAGGGGTTCGTGGCGACGGCGGTCGCGCTCGCGCGGCGGGCGGGAGTCGAGGTGGAGATGCCCGAACCGGGGCCCGGCCCTGTGTGGGGTGGCGTCCAGCGCGACGTGCAGGTTCCCGGCAGTCCCCGGACCGCGTCGGCCGTCGTCACCACGTTGGACATGCGGGCCCGGGAGATGGAGCGCTGGATGGCCTGCTGAGCCGGTGCGCCCAGGTCCCGGGTCGATCCAACCACCGGGACCGGCTTGCCGTTTCTGCCTTGCCCTCCCCCGGCTGAGGGCCGGGAGACGGGGTCGCTCGTGTCGGGATGCTCGGCATGTCTGGGCGCGCGCTGAGCTTCGGAACGGTGGCGGAAGCGTACGAACCGCCCCCCGACGGGACGCCTCCGGGTCATGAGATGCAGTGGCCGGGTACGGAGCTGCAACGGTCCGAGTGGTTCGTTGGCGTTCAGCAGTCCGTGATCGCACGGTGCGTGACGACGAGCGCTCGTGAGTGTCTTGGTCGTCTCTCCACCATCTCGGCCTATCTCGTCCTGCCGGCTGCGGAGCGAGAGCAGGTGTTCCGCCGGATCACGCGGGTGCTGCCGAACGGAGCAAGTGAACGGTCGCGTGGGACACGCCGTGGAAGAACTTGGGCGCCGTTGTCGATCCAGCGACGTCCCGTTCGACATCCTCATGGAGGACGCATCGCCATCCGAGGCGGCGACCGGGCCTGATGAGGAAACACATGGATCAGCTGCTGCGAGTGCAGAACTTCACCATCTCGAGCGACGGCGTCGCCGCGGGCGAGGACCAGAGCCTGGAGAGGCCCTTCGGCCACCACATCGATCCGGGCAGGCTCTTCTTCTGGGCCGGCGCCACGGCGAGCTGGCCCAACCGCACCGAGCCCGGGGGAAGCAGGGGCCTCGACGACTACTTCACCCGGGACTTCAGCCACAACATCGGCGCCGAGATCATGGGCCGCAACAAGTTCGGACCCCAGCGCGGCCCGTGGCGCGACCACGAGTGGCGCGGCTGGTGGGGTGACGAGCCGCCCTTCCACACGCCGGTGTTCGTCCTGACCCACCACAAGCGTCCGTCGTTCACGCTCTCCGACACCACGTTCCATTTCGTGGACGGCGACCCCGCCACCGTTCTCGCGCAGGCGCGGGAGGCCGCGCAGGGCAAGGACGTCCGGCTCGGCGGCGGCGTGACCACCATCCGGGAGTTCCTCGACGCCGACCTCGTCGACACCCTGCACGTGGCCGTCGCACCGGTGAAGCTCGGGTCCGGGCTACGCCTCTGGGACTCACCCGAACAGCTGCTGGACCGGTTCCACATGGAGGTCGTGCCCAGCCCGAGCGGCGTGACGCACCATCTTTTCTGGCGGAAATGACCAGAGAGACGACGCGGGAACCTCAGCACGGCTGACGCGAGCGTTCCGGCAAGGTGGCCCGGCGGGGGGACCGGGCCACCGTCTCGAGGAAGGCGTCACTCGTGGGAGACGGTGAACGCCACCGTCGCGTTGTCGCCGCCGCCACCGGTACGCGAGCAGGTGTAGTGCGCGGGCACGGTGCAGGAGTAGCTGTTCGAGCCGACGTAGGGGTTGTTCCAGTGCACGGTCACGTAGCCGGCCCCGGCGAGGAGGTACTGGACCTCACCTTCGGTGCCGGTCATGAAGCCGTCCGACTCGCTCTGCCAGGAACCGCTGCGGCCCGGCGGGATGTTGCCCGGGGGCAGCCGGTTGTCGGTCCAGATGCCCCCGTCGAGGCGGTCGTAGCTGCGGCCGAGCAGACCGCCGGTGTTGTTGTTGAGCGTGACGTACGTGCTGCGCGCGGCCTGGACGGTGGCCGGGCTGTGAGCCTTCGTCAGGGCCTTCAGGCGCTGGTGGCCGCCCGTGACGGTGAAGGTGACGTTGGCGTTGTCGCCGCTGCCGCCGCTGCGCGTGCACGAGTAGCCGTCCGGGACGGTGCAGGAGTAACTGTTCGAACCCGCCCACGGGTTGTTCCAGTGGATCTTGACCTGCCCACCGTCGACCGCGAAGTCGGCGTCGCCCTCGGTGCCGGTCATGAAACCGCAGGACTGACTGCCCCACGCGGTGGACCTGCCGCTGGGCAGATAGTCGGCCGGCAGCTGTCCGTCGGTCCAGCACCCGTGGGCGAGACCGGCCCAGACCCGCTGCATGCCGCTGCCGCTGTAGTTGTTCACCGTCACGCCCGTGCTGCGGGCGGCGGACGGTGCCGCGGCCGGCCGGGCCGCGTCCTGGTCCGCGGACGCGGAGGAGGGGGCGGACGCCGCCGGGGCGGGTTCGGCGGCGTGCGCGGACGGGACCGCTGCGACGAGGCCGCCGATCACCAGGGCGGCGCTCGACAGGGACGTGGCCACCGCGCGGGGCGTCATGGCGGCGGAGGTTCGGGGCGGGCGCTTCGTGCTCATCAGGACAGTCACCTTTCGGTCGGGAGGGACGACGGGCGGGATCACGCGGCGCTCGCGGCCTACCAGTACCAGAGGACCCAGTCGGGCCCCTGGGCCTGGACGTACTCGACCACGAACGACGCGGCGGTGCCGGCGAGCATCAGCAGCGCGCCGGCCGCCTCGGCCGACGCCCTGTCGGCGTACGCGCCGCCCCAGTGGCGGAAGTCGGCGGCGGTCCGAGCCGCGGCCGCGGAAGCCTGCGGCGCGACCTCGGGAGCCTGCGGCGCGACGGCCGGACTGCTCGGATGCGGGGACGCGGCGAGAGCCGCGGGCGCATCGGCGGCGGTGGCGGGCGGGGCGCCGGCGCCGGCCGTGACGACGGCTGCCACGACGGCGAAACCGACGGTGCCGAGGAGGCGTCGGACGGTGTGGTGGGCGGGGACGGGCATCTCCGTGCCTTTCTCATCCGGCCCGGCGGAGGGTGGACGGGCGTTGGCAGTGCACCGGGCACGCATCACCCTGCCGGGCCGGCGGGACGGCGGGCATCGTGGAAAACCACGAGCCGTCCGGGGGCGGTGCGCGTTCGCGATTCAGGACGTCCCGAACTCCGTGAGCCTGGCCAGGAGTTGCGTGCGGCGGGTGACGCCGAGTTTGCGGTAGGCGTGGGTGAGGTGGGTTTCCACCGTGCGGCGGGAGAGGTGGAGTTCGGCACAGATCTGTACGTTCGTCCGGCCCTGGACGGCGAGGTCGACGATCCGCCGCTCGGACGGGCTGAGCGGGCTGTCGCCGTCCGCGGGCGCCGCCCGGCACGTTCGACGGGTGGCGTGGGCGGCGACGGCGTCCCGGGCCTCGACGACCACTCTGCCCTCACCGGTGGTGGACCGGGCCAGCAGCCGGACCGCCAGGTCGTGGGCCTCGCGGAGATCGGCGCTTCCCTTGCGGCGGTTGCCGACCAGGATCCGTGCCCGGCCGAGATCCAGCAGCGACTCGATCAGCTCGACGGGCGCGGGCGCCGTCCGGAGCAACGCCACCGACTCGGTCAGCGACTCCAGCGCCTGCCGGCTGCCGACCACGGCGGCACGGGCCCGCAGCGCCCGGCCGACCGTGCGCGGGGTGCCCCAGGTGCGGGCGTGCGCCAGTTCCTCGTCCGCGAGCGCGCGGCCCTCCACCGGCCGGCCGAGCCGCGCCAGCGCCAGGGCCGCACCGGAGCGCCACGGCGTGGCCACCGGGCTGACGAAGTCGCGGGCGTCCTGACCGGCCCCGCAGGCCAGGAAGGCGTCGAGCGCCGCCTGGTGGTCGCCGTCGTACGCGTGCAGGACACCTCGGGCGTAGTGGAGTTCGTTCCATTCCCAGGAACTGTCCGGGGTCTCCTCTCCCCCGCGCCCCAGGAGTCGCCAGGCCGCCTCGCGCTCGCCGAGCTCGTACCGGGCACGGGCCACCATGGCCGTGAGGTGGTTCAGGCGGATGCCGCGTTCCGTGCAGGCGTCCAGCAGCGGGGCGTTCTCGGCGAGGGCGCGGCCGAAGTCACCGGCCATCAGGGCGGCTTCGGCCCGCACGCTGACCAGGCACTGGTGTCCGGCGTCGGCCGGGTCGGGCAGCGCGGGCGGCGCGGGGAGGCACGCGTCGGCGAGGGCGCGGGCGTCGGCGAGCCGGTCGGCCCACTGGAGCAGGGTGGCCGCGCTGCCGAGCCAGGCGGTGCGGATCCTCGGGTCCACCGGTTCCGGTGCGGCGAGCCGCGGGAGCACCAGGTCGAGCACCGCCGTGGCGGACAGCCGGCCTGCCCCCGCGTCGTACTCGGCGACCAGCGTGCGCATCAGCGGTTCGGTCGCGGCGGGCGCGGTGGCCACCGACTCCCGCATCCCGGCCACCGCGTCGCGCCAGGCGACGGCGTCGTGCGAGGCGATGAGGGCGGCGACCGAGCGGAGCGCGTCGGCGCACCGGGCGTCGTCCGCCGTCCGGTTCTCGCGACGCAGGACCTTCAGCGCGCTCTCCGTCCGTCCCTGTGCTGCCAGGGCCGTGCCGAGGGCCGATGCGACAGCGGCCCGGTGGCCCGGGTCGGCGTGCAACTCCAGGGCGGCGCGCAGGCGGCGGACGCCCGCGTCGGCGTTGTGGCGCAACTCGAGGCCGCCCAGGCGCAGGGTGATGTCGGCGCGGCGGCCCACCGGGAGGGGGCCGGTGAGCGCGTGGCGGAGGAAGGCGGTGGCCTCCGCCGTCCGGCCCACGCGCAGCGCCTCTTCGGCGGCGTCCTCCAGGGACTGCGTCATCCACTGCTCGGTGAGCGGGTCGAGGTGCACGAGGTGGGCGGCGACGGTCGTCGCGGACGCGCCGCTCTCGTCGAGCTCGCGCGCCATTCGGCCGCGGATCACGGCGAGTTCGGCCGGGTCGGCGGCGCCGAGGGCGGCTTGGCGGGCAGGCGGCTCGGACAGGATCCGCGCGAGGTGGTCGGCGCCCGGCGGAAGGGTGCGGAACTCCGGTCCCAGCGCTGCGACTTCGCGCATCATGGCGCGGGGATGCGGGCAGTGCTGTGCGGCGACGGCCAGGGCGAGGACGAGGGCGCGGACGACCGGGTCGGCGCCGGCTCGGACCCAGTGCGCGATCGTCCGGCCGTAGCGGCCCGGTCCGGGCTCACCCGCCGCGTCGGCGAGGAGGGCGTGGACGAGGGCCGGGTTGCCGTGCGCCTCCTCCGCGACGCTGCCGGCGAGCCGGCGGACGGCGGCCGGGCTGAGCGGGTCCAGGTGCAGCGTGGTGCCGGCAGCCTCGGGCAGCGGGCCGACGAGCCCGTCGGCGCTCGCGGTCAGCAGGAGGAACACCGGCAAGCCCACGAGCCGACGGGCCAGATAGCCGAGCCAGCGCTTCGACGGTGCGTCGGCCTCGTGCACGTCGTCGACGGCCAGGAGCAGGGGTTTTCGGCGCGCGTCCCGGGCGACTGCGTCAAGGAGGCGGTGAAAGGTCCGCTGTTCGGCCACGGAGGATTCGCAGGCGAAGGGTATTTCCTCTTCCGTCGCCGGAAGGAGCTGGCGCACCAGGGCGAACGGGAACGCTCCCTCCTCGCGCGAACCGCGCGCCTGCCGGACGGCCATCGCTCCGCGCACCGACTCCTGCCCGACCACGTCATCAAGCAGTGCGGTACGCCCCATTCCGGGCAGCCCTCTGACCAACAGCCACCGCCCGGTCCCGGCCCGCGCGGACGCCCCCGCGTTCGCCGCGAGGGCGCCTGCCTCATCCCGTTCGAGCATCGGGTTCCCCACTCGTTCCCTCCTGCGGCGTACCGGTCTTCCCTGCTCAGGTAGATGGCATTCCGGAGAGTGAGGGGCTGTCGACTATCGGTCAGATTTCCGGTCGGGGAACCGCACGCTCATGTCCTGAACAGGCCCGCACGCGGCTCCACATGACCTTGGACCGGTCACCGCCTTGATCTCAACCACACTTGAGGTTGCACCATGCTCCACATGAACGCGGAACCCGCGGCGTACGCCGCCGACATCGAAGCCATCAAGCAGGTCGTCGCCACCGTCGAACACTCCCAGCAGCACAAGGACCCCGACGCGTTCCTCGCCCTCTTCCACCCCGACGCGGTCTGGACGACGGCTCACGGGAAGGTTCTCATCGGCCTCGACGCGATCTCGGAGTTCACCCACAAGGTGCTCCCCGCGGCCCACTGGGACGGCGAGGTCAGGTACGAGGTGGTCCACGTGCTCTTCATCCGCCCCGATGTCGCGGCGGTCAAGGTACGTCAGCGCTACCTGGGCGGCAGCGACGAGAGCGAGGGCGCCCCGCTGTACGTGATGAGCAAGCAGGACGGCGGTCGCTGGCTGCTGACCGCCTGCCAGAACACGGGCGTCGTGGCCGACTGATCACTTTCGGACGGATCGGCCTCGGCGGCGGCGTCGCACAGGCCAGGAGGGCCGGGTTGCGGGTGGGCGACCGGAGGCCCGGGAGCGTGGTGTCACGGGCCAGCGGCCGGTGGCGCGCGGGGCCGGGGCTGCCCTGTCACCGTCCCAGGTACGCGTGTGTGACCGCCAGGGCCGCCGCCATGATGCTCAGCTGGGGGTTCACTTCGGGACAGCCGGGGAGCAGGGCCCCGTCCGCGACCAGCACACCGCGCACGCCCCGCAGCCGTCCCGTCCCGTCCACGGGAAAGCGCTCCGGGTCCGCACCCGCCGCGACCGTGCCGGTGGGGTGGTAGGCCGAGAGATGCAGCTGCCGCGCGCTCGTGCCGGCGAGGACCGTGTCGAGGTCCGTCAGACTGCGGACCCGGGGCGCGGCGGGGATGCCGGTGAGGACTTCCTCGGCGCCCGCGGCGAACAGCAGCTCGCCCATGGCGCGTGCCGCCCGCATCAGACGGCCCGCGTCGCGGCGGTGCAGGTCGTAGCGGAGCAGCGTGCGGTCACGGCCGAGCACCCGGCCGGAGGGCAGGTCGGCGATCATCGCGCCGAGGGTGGCCAGCCGGTCGGCGCCCTCCAGTTCACGGCGCAACTCGCCGCCCACTCCGGGCAGCACGAAGGAGCCCATGCCCGGTGGGGTGGCGGTGGCCTCGATGAGGACGCCTGCGTGGTGATGTTCCTCCACGCCCACGCTCTGCAGCACACCCTGCCAGGCGGTGACCGGTTCCGTGAAGCGTCCGGCGACGCTGGTGGCCGGGTGGACGCTGAGGTTCCGCCCGAGCCGGGGATGCCGGCCCAGGCCCGAGCGGCGCAGCAGCGGCGGTGACGAGAGGGCGCCCGCGGCCACGACGACCAGAGGGGCGAGGATCTCGAACCCGTCGTCCTCCCGGCGCACGCGCACCCCCGCCGCGCGCGGCCCGCCCGGCCGGTCCGTGTCGACGAGCACGCGCTCCACCCGCGCTCCGGTGACGACGCGGGCCCCGGCGGCGCAGGCGTCGGGGAGCACGGACAGCTGCACGCTCTGTTTGGCGCCGGTCGGGCAGCCCACGACGCATTGACAGGAGCCCTTGCAGCCGGGCGCGTTGCGGCGCAGCGGGGCCGCGTGCCAGCCGAGCCTGCCCGCGCCGGTAAGGGCGATCCGGCCGTTGCCGCCGAGGACGTCCAGGGGCTGGGTGGCCACGCGCAGGGTGCGCTCCGCGTCGTCCAGGTGGCGGTCGAGGTCCTCGGCGAGCGCGAATCCGAAGTCCGTGCTCCAGTGGGCGAGGACATGGCCGGGAGTGCGGTAGCACGTGCCGGAGTTGACGACGGTGGTGCCGCCGACGGCCCGGCCCACCGGCAGCAGCAGCGGCGGGCTGCCGACGGCGACGGTCGCTCCGCCGTCCCGGTACAGCTCGGCGAACCGGTCGAGCGGTGTGCGGCGTCCGAACGATGCGGTGGGGTGGTGCTGTCCTTCTTCCAGGACGACCACGTCGAGCCCCGCCCGGGCCAGGGTCCGCGCGGCCATGGCCCCGCCCGCCCCGGATCCGACGACGACGGCGTCGGCGGTGGACCGCGCGGGCCAGGCGTGCGACGGTACGCAGTCGAGCGGTGGGTCCGCCCGCGGGAGCCCGTGTCCCGGCAGGCCGTCCTCGAGCATCCGCTCGGTGCCGGCCGCGAGGAGAACGGGCACCTTGAGCAGGTCGAGGAGCGGCAGAAGCGCCGGCCGTGCGACGAGCCCGGCCAGCACCGACTCGCGCTCGGGGCCGGTGAGCGCGGCCAGTGGGCGCCCGGTCCGCGCCATGGCGTACGCGTCGAGGCCGCGCGCCGCCGCCCGTACGCCGACGCGGGCGGGGAGCGGCATCGAGGCGAGGACCGTCTCCAGCCTCGCGGGGACGCGGGTGGGCCAGTCGGCCGTGCCGTCGTCGGCGATGACGGCGGCCACCAGGCCGGTGAGGCTCATCGGTGGCCCACCTCCGCATGGGCCGTTCCGTCCAGCGTCCATTCCCGCTCGGTGCGCCAGCCGCCGAACCACCATCGCTCGAGCCGGACATGGGCGTCGGCGCGTTCGCTGTTGCGGCAGGTCGCGCGGGCGCCGTCGGGGTCGGTGTAGTTCAGGGAGAGGGTGCGGTCCGCGGGCTGGGTGACCTTCACGCGGATCCGGCGCAGTCCGGCGCGGCCGGTGACCGTCCAGGTGGGCAGGCCGATGGCGGCGCGGAATCGTCCCGCTCCGGCCCAGCCGACGGCCGCGCGTTCGGGGCGGCGTGGCCAGGCGCGGCCGCCCCGGCGCAGACGGAGGAAGACCAGTGGGGGGAGCCTGCGCAGGCCCGGGCGCGTGGAGACCGCGGCGACGATCTCCAGGATGTCGCCGCCGCCGAGGTCCGCGTGCAGCCAGGCCCAGCGGCGGGCGTTGCCGTGACCGTAGATCCGGGCGGACGCGCCCGGGGCCGCGGTGAGCGTCAGGGGCGTGCCGTCATGCGTGAAGGTTCCGTTGTAGAAGGCCCGTGCGGCGGGAAGCATGTGGGCGGCGGGCAGCACCGGCCGGCGCCACGCCCACCGGGGAAAGGTGAACAGCGGCTCGGCCACGGGCTGTTCGGTCAGCTCCCAGTGCAGCGAGCCGCCGTCGGCCGACCCGGTCAGACGTCCGGGCCCGGCCAGGACTCCGTCCGCGCGGAATCCGGCCTGGCCGGCGGTCCACGGAACGGGTCCGAAGCGCGCGTGCCGTACGGGTCCGTCCTGGGGGAAGAGGGCGGCCCAGCCGTGTGCGTACGGCTCGGATCCGTCGGCAGGCGCGGTCAGTTCATGGTGCAGCCACACCCCGCTCCCGGTCGCCGGGTCGGTGAGGGTGGTGTACCAGACCTCGGTACGTCCTGGCTCGCCGTTCCAGCGCGGCGCGAGGAGCGCGTCACGGTTCTCCCGCCGGGGGAAGCGGAAGCTCGCCAGGAACGGGGCGAGCTGTGTGGCCAGGGGGAAACGCAGGGATCCGGTGCCGATGGGCGCGCCGTCCTCGTACACGGTGTACGGCAGTACGGTCATCGAGGCCACCGGTCTGCGCGGTGTCACGGACTTCCAGCCGTCGAGGGTGAGCCTGCGGCCGTCCGCGGTGAACGCGATGCGGTAGCGGATACGGCGCCTGGAGAACGGCGAGATCTCCAACTCGCCGCGGACGTCCGGGTCGTCGGCCCAGCCCGGGACCCGTATCCGGCCGGTGGCGCGGGCCTCGGTCGTGCCGGTCAGCCGCATGACATGGTCCGCTGAGACGGTCAGGTCGAGGCGTAGCGGGCGGGTGCGGTTCTCGTGGTGGAGTCGCAGCGTGCCGACCATGGCTTCGCGGAAGACGGTGCCGCGACCGGAGGTGGTGCTCTTCGGGGGCGAGGCGGGGAGCGTGCTCATGCGAGACCCTCCAGCATGATCCGTTCGGTGGCCGTCAGATACTCCTCGGCCGCGCGCCGTGCGCCGGTCGCGTCGCCGTCGACGACCGCGTCGACGACCGGGCGAAGGCGCCCATGGGCCGCGGCGGCGTCCGTGAAAGGACGGACGAGCGCGGCGCGCACCGGCAGGTAGGCGTTGAAGAGCGTGTTGGTCAGCAGGACGTAGACACGGTTGCCGGTGGCGCGGGCCAGGGCCCGGTGCACCTCGATGTCGGCGAGCTGCACGGCGTCGCCGCCCTCGGCCTCGCTCACCGCGGTCAACAGGCTGCGCAGCTCGGCGCATTGCCTGTCCGTCGCCCGGGCGGCCGCGCGCTCGGCGATCAACGCGCCGATACTGCGCCGCACTTCGAAGATCTCGCCGAGCCAGTCGGGGCTGTGCCGGACGAGCATGGGCAGCAGGTCGGCTCCGCCGAGGCGCAGGTAGTCCCGTACGCGGGTGCCGACGCCGTGGCGGGTCTCCAGCAATCCGGCCTGCACGAGCCGGCCGAAGGCGTGCTTGAGAGTCGTCCGGGTGACTCCGTAGCCGTCGGCGAGACTGCGCTCGGGTGGCAGGTAGGTTCCGGCCGGGTGCCGCCCGGTGAGGATGTCCTCACGCAGACGGCTCTCCAGCACGTCGACGATGGTTTCGCGCGGCAAGGGCTCCACACGGTCCTCCCCAGTGGCTCAGTGGATGAGCCACTCAACCAACACCCGTTGACGAAGTCAATGCCCCAACCACCGGTGTGGGCAGGCCCGTTACGGATGCGTCAAGGCCGAGATCCTCGCCGGTGCTCGGAGTGGTCAGCCCGCGTAGGGGCCCCTGACGACACTGTCCCCGGAGTGGTCCGGCTTGCCGTTGTACGGCTGGACGGAGACGTCGACCACCGAGTACTCCTCGAGGTCGATGTTGTCGGGCACCGGCAGCACGGCGTGGCCGTCCGGGCCGAGGACACCCATCGAGACGAGTTTGCTGTGGGAGCGGTCCATCAGCCAGACCTCGAAGTAGCCCTGGGTCTTCGGCAGCCCCTTGACGGTGATGTCGAGGGTGCGGTGATCGCTGCTGCCGTCGAGCCGGGCGTACCCGGCCGAGCGGGGCTGGAGGGAGTCGAGCCGTCTGCCGTCCTCGGCGGAGGTGCTGGAGGTGTTGTCCTGGGTGACCCACCAGGTGACCGCGCTGCCCGCGCCGGCGCCCAGGAGCGCGGCGCATGCGGCGAGCATGACGGTGAAGCGGGCGAGACGGCGGGGCCTCGGCAGGGAGCGCACCGGCGTCCCCGGGTCCGCGGCGTCCGTCGTGGCCGACGGGGCGTGGTGTCCGGTGGGCGGCGGCCGGAGGCTCGCCGGACCTTGTCCGGGCGCGCTTGCGCCGGTCGCCCCGGTGGTGTGGGAGGCCAGGTCGAGTTCTCCGGCGATGGCCTCCCACAGGTCGTCGGGCGGGGCCATCAGGTCGTCGTCATGAGGCAGGGGCGTCTTGACCGTGGCGACCACGCGGCGCAGTGCCTCGAGTTCCTCCGTGCAGCGAGCGCAGTGACGCAGGTGCTCCTCGGCGGACGGGGAGGGTACGTCTCCGATCGCCATCAGCGCCAGCGTCTCGTCATCCGCGTGCTTCACCGTCCACCTCCAGCCTGTTCTTCAGGCGCATGAGCCCGCGCCGGGTGTGGGTCTTGACCGTGCCCAGCGGCAGCCCGGTCCGTTCGGCGATCTGCGCTTGGGTGAGATCTTCGTAGAAGGCCAGTCGGAGCACCATCTGTTGCTCTTTGGAAAGTCTCTCCAGCTCGTCCGTCAGCAGAACGTAGTCCACGACGGAGTCCGACGGGGAAATCTGCTGCCGGTCGTGGTCGGGCGTGGACACGATGCCCACTGCCTCGACGTCGCGCAGCTGCCGCGACCGCCGCGTCAGGGCGTCGGCCACCTTCTTGTGCGTGATGCCCATGAGCCAGGTCTTCAGTGACCCACGTCGTGGATCGTACCCCTCACGGCCGCGCCAGGCCCCGACGAACACCTGCTGTGCGACGTCCTTGGCCTCCTCGGCGTCGCCCAGCTTGCGGGCCGCCACCGTGAACACCAAGGCTCCCCAGCGGCGGTAGGCCTCGTTGAGGCACGCTTCATCGCCGTCTGCGAAACCGTGGCCGAGGTGCTCGTCGGAGACGGAGGTCACACGGGACACACTAGCGGCCAGAACCTGCGAGCCGCCCCATGCCGAGGTCACTTCGCCGCCTCCACGGCCGTCACGACGAGATTGTTCTGGTAGCCACCGTCGTCCGGCAGGTAGGGGCCCGTGCAGGTGATCAGTGTCAGGGCGGCCGGGCCGTCCGTGCGGAAGGCACCGGACGCCGCCAGCGCCTGTTTGGCGACGGTACGGCGGGAGACGACGCGGTAGTCCACGCGGCTGCCGTCCGCCCGCTCGACCGTCACCCGGTCGCCCTGGCGCACGTCGTTGAGGGCGACGAGGACTCCGAGGCCGCGATCGTCGGAATCGACGTGGCCGACGATCACGGACGACCCAGCGGGTGCACCCGGCTGCGGCGAGTAGCGGTACCAGCCCACGCGGCGCGGGTCTTCCGGTATGGCGACGCGGCCGTCGTCGGTGACGCCCACCGGATCGACGGCGGCGCGCAGATCCAGGCGCGGCAGGCTCAGCCGCGTCGGGGCGGGAAGGGACACAGGTGTGGCCGGCGAGCCGTACTCCCCGGCGCCTGCGGGGGCCGGGGCCGCGCCGGACGCCGTCGGACCGGTGGGGGCCGGGGACGCCGCCGCGGGAGCACCGGGGGCGGCGCTCGTGACCGGCTCGGTGCCGAAATCTTCGGCGTCGGCGCGCACGCCGGCGGAGCCGGCACGCACCACGAGGACCACGGACGCGGCGAGCCCGCAGAGCGCGACGGTGAGACCGATCAGCAGCGCGGAGCGAGAGCTGAGCCAGTTCATGCGGTGGTTCCTCTTCACCGGTGGGGACGTGGTGTGCCGCCGTCGCCCTCGCGGCACACCACGTCAGGGGCAGGGTCTGAGCCGCGGACGCGTCCGGAGGGGCTCAGCGCGCGGTCGTGCGCAGCCGGTACAGCAGACCGGCTGCCCCCAGGAAGGACACGGCGCCCAGAGACAGCGCGCCCAGCGGCAGGCTCGCGTTGTGCGCGGCGGCCCGTCCGCTCTCGCCGGCGTCCGCGCCCGCCGGTGCGGAGTGCATGCCGGTCAGGGTCTGGGTCTTGAGCGCCAGGTTCTTGTCCGCGGCGCTGCCCCAGGCGTACACGACGGTGTTCGTGCCCTCGGCCAGGTTCAGGTCGGCCGGGCCGATCGCCACGGTGTCGGTGCCGGCGAGTACCACGTCGGCGCTGACCGTCCCGGCCGCCACCTCGCCCTTGGCTTCCTTGGGGTTGACCAGGCCCTTGAACACGGGTGTTCCGTCGGCGCGGACGTCGACGGCGGGTGCCGCGGCGACGTGGCGCACGGTCAGCCGGGCCTTTCCGGCCGGCACCTTCGCCATGTCGTTGACGAAGGTGTCCAGCGCGGGCTTGCCGTCCGCCGTCAGGTGGGCGACGAGGGTGGCGTTCGCGCCGGCCGGCACGTCGACCGTCTTCTCGACGGCGGGCGTTCCGTCGGGCCCCTCACCGTCCTTGAAGATCTTGATGTCGTAGGAGCCCGCGTCCAGCTTCATCGGGTCGGTGAGCGTGCCCGGCTCGAAGTCCGGGATCAGTTCGTCGTTCCCCGCGTACACGTCGACCGTCAGGCCCGGTACGGCGTGCAGTACGGAGACGGTGGCCTGCTCGCCCGTGGCGTTCGGCTGGGCGAGCGCAGGAGCGGCGGCGGCGACGGACACAACGACGGCGACACCGGCGGCAAGGGCGGCACCCGCGGCTCGTGCGGTCATGGCGGTTCCCTTCGATCGAGTCTGTCTCGCATCTGTGAGGACGCATTCCGCCACCTGGGCGGGGTTGGTTTCACCCGCCGCCGAAAATTCTTCTCGGGCTCCCGCTCGACTCGGGGCGCGCCGGCTCTGGGGCTGGAACGCGCCTGGTCAGGGCCCTGCGTGCCCTGCGCTGGCGTGATGGGTTTGGGGATCGAGGTCCTGATCGTGGACTGGCCGCGGGCGGAGGCGGCGCCCGGCGACCGGGAGACGCTGCTGACCGATGCCGCCTCCGGAGAGGCGTACAGCGATGATCTCTTGATCGCGGGATGGTGGCAGCGGGCGGCACCGCACCTGGAGAGTCTGCGCATGCCGTTCACCCGGCATGCCGCGGATTCCAGCGGCTGGATCACGACCTTCGAATCGTTCGCGTACCTGCTCACCGACTGGGGAGAGGTGGTCACGGAGGCGGAGCGCCGCGGCTGGGGCATCGTCGGCCTGCGCTGCTGAGCGCCGCCACGCGTCCGGATCCAGCAAGATCAGGCTGACACCGCACGGCTTCGGGCGGTGGGCCCCTGCCGAGCCGGCAGGGGCCCACCGCATCAACGGTTCATGTCCTACCGTCGGCCGGCCGCGTGGCGGCCCGGCCTCACCTCAGGTGCCGGGTGAAGAACTGGGCCGCGGCCTCCCCCGCGAACTGCGGGACGCCGGTGTGCCCGCCCATGTGGGCGTGCAGGGACTTCTCCTGGGAGCCGAAGGCGTCGAACAGGTCCAGGGCCGCCTGCCGGTCGTTGCCTTCGTCGTCCCACTGCAGCAGGACGTGCAGCGGAATGGTGACCTGGCGGGCCTCCTCGAACATGGCGCGAGGCACGAAGCTCCCGGCGAAGAAGCCGGCGGCCACGATGCGTGGCTCCACCGCCGCAAGGCGAACGCCGATGGAGATCACTCCCCCGGAGTACCCGACCGGGCCGCCGATCTCGGGCAGCGGCAGGAGGGCGTCGAGGGCGGCCTGCCATTCCGGGACCGCTTTGTCGACGAGCGGGAGGATGAGGGCGTCGATGATCTCGTCACCGACCGGCTCGCCGGCTTCCACAGCCCGGCGCAGGCCGGCTCGGGCCTGCTCGGCGGCGGCCCAGCGGGGGCGGTCACCGCTCCCCGGAAGCTCGATGGTGGCCGCGGCGAAGCCGTCCGCCGCGGCGTGTCGGGCCCGCGCCACGAGCCGGGGGTACATCGTGCGCAGTCCGAGCGGGGGATGGCCGAGCAGGATCAGCGGCGCCGGTGCGGGTGCGGATGCGGGCGTCCACAGGATGCCGGGGATGTCGCCGAGGGTGAATTCGCGTTCGAGGACGCCGTCGTCGAGGCGTTGTCCGGAAGTGAAGTGAAGGGGCATGGTCGTGCCTTTCGGGAGTGCGCTGGAACGGCGCTCCCGGACGACCTATCGCCCGACCGTGACCCCGGAGGGGAGCACCCATGTCGAAACGTTCACGGGTACCACCTCCTCGTTCTCTCGCACGGCCTCGGCGAAGGTAGCAGCGGCCGCCGTGGTCCGCCAGTCCGGTCCAGGGCCGCGGCAGTTGCCATACCGGCTGCGGGGGTGGGGGATGGCTGTGCTGTCGTCGCCCTTGCCGGCCCGCGAGAGGGAGGAGACCCCCTGCGCACCGCCCGCCCCGGACTCGTCGCCGCCCTGCGTGCCGGGGGCTTCGGCCCTCGCGGAGTCACCGGGCGATGATGCCGACTGCGCAGGTCACCAGCAGGGTCATGCCGGCCAGGGCGACGGTGAGGGGGACGGCCAGGCGTGGGCGGGTGTGAACGAGGTGGAACAGGCCCCCGCCGAGCAGTGCGGCGAGCACCGCGAACATCAGCACGAGCAGCGCGGTCGTTGTGGTCATGGGGGTCCCTCGGTCGGTCCGGTACGGCTGCACCGATCATGGAAGGCGACCAGGTGTTGCGGCACGCGCAAACCATTGCGACTTCGCGCAACGGCACGGAGTTCGAGGGAAGGGAACGGATGTCACAGGGGGAACTGCCGGGTCCGTACCGGCCGCGCTCGATGGTCTTCCAGAGGGACGTCGACCGGGCTCACGTCGGGGCCGAGCGCTACGAACTCGCCCTGGCGTTACGCGATCTGGCCCAGCGTCTGGGCGTGAGCCTCAGCCGTTACGCGGTCCGTGTCTCCTGGGACCGCTCCACGCTCTCGCGCTACTTCAGCGGTGTGCTCGTGCCGCCCGCGGAGTTCGTGGAGCAGCTCATCGACGACGGCGACCGGGAGACGAGCAGTGAACTGACGCCGGCGGCCCGGGACCTGGTGCGCAGGCTGCACCGCAGTGCCCTGCGCGCCACGAGTCCGCAGAGCGCCGCCCTTCAGGACCTGCGGGACGAGCTGGCGGCCGCCGACCGGGAGAGCCGACATCTGCAGCAGGAGACCGAGCTCCTGCGCGAGATGGTCCGCAGCGCGCACGAGCGGCTGCGGGAACAGCAGGTGCGGCTGCGGCAGCTGGAGCACGCCGGTGCGGCCGACCGGCTCGCACACCGGGCCGAACTGGCCCAGTGGACAGCCGACTTCGCCTCCGTACAGGCCGAGCGGGATGCCCTCCAGGCGACGCTCACCCGATTGTCGGCAGAGCTGGCGGACGCCGAGGGCCGCGCCCGGGACGCCGAGGAGCGGTGCGCCGTCCTGGAACAGCGGTTGGAGACGGCAGAGGCCCAGGCCGAGGAGCACGCGGCGGGGGCCGGGGAGCCCGGCGACGACCTCGCGCGCGCGGGCGCCGCAGGGCACCGGGACGTCTTCATGGCCACGGGGGCCACGAGGACCACGAACGGTGACGGCGTCAGCTTCCACCTCGGCATCACCGCGGCGCTGGGCGCCCGTCTCGCGCAGACCCTGGACGAGCAGGCAGCCGTGCCGCTGACCGAGGCGGACGTACGGATGCTGGCCCCCGGGCCGGGGATCTTCCAGCTGATCCGCAGGGCTCCCGACCGGGCGGATGAACCCGTCTATCTGGGGAAGGCCGACCACTCCCTGCCGCGACAACTCGAGGACGCCCGGATGAAGATCCTGGGCCGCGAGCACCTCTTGCCCGAGGAGATGTACTTCACGTCCGTCTACGTCGAGGACGATCTGTCCGCGGTCGCGCCCGAACTGCTCGTCCTGAAGCACCTGCGGGATGAGCGCGGGATCGAACTCCCCTGGAACCGGAACGGATTCGGCTCCCGGGAGGCGGGCCGCAACCGGGACCGGACACAGCTCAGCGCCCTGCACTTCGACATGGTCCACCCGATCGACCTGGGCTGGGTCCTGCACGACGACGGGCGCCAGCGGGTGTGGTCCGTCAGGGACTTCGCCGGCCACGTCAAAGCGCGGCTTCCCTACGTCTTCCGGTACACCTTGGCACGCGGGCACGCCGATGCGGCGTTGACGGAGGTTCCTCCGGGGCCGCTGAGAGCCGACGCGGCTTTCCGGATCCTCGCGCGCGGCCTCGGACCCTCCTGGCAGGTGAGCGCCCTGAAGGGACGGGTACTGCTGTACGAGGAACACACCGACTATCCCAGCGCCGTCCGCTACTACCGCGGCGAGGACGTCCTGGACGCCTGATGCCGTGACCGGGCGCACTTCCGGGGTGCACGGCCCGGCGGCGAGCACCCACTCGACGAGGGGCAGCTTGCCCGACGTGGGGGCGCCGGGGTGGGGATGCGGCCCGGCGTGGGAGTCAGTCGGTGGCCGGGGCGACGGCGTACTCCTCGTCGGTGACGGGGGTCAGCCACCGCACGACGTCGTGGTCGGCGTCCCCTTCGTTGATGGCCACGTGGACCATCAGCCGGTCGGGCGCGGCGCCGTGCCAGTGCTCCTCGTCGGCCTCGAACAGGACGCGGTCACCGGGCCGGACGACCTCGACCGGTCCGCCGCGGCGCTGGCAGAGACCGATTCCCTCGGTGACGAAGACGGTCTGGCCCAGCGGGTGGCGGTGCCAGTGGGTGCGGGCGCCGGGCATGAAGTGGACGAGGGCCGCGGTGACCCGGGACGGGGCCGGAGCTGCGGCGACGGCGTCGATGTAGACGTCGCCGGTGAACCAGTCGGCGGGGCCCTTGACGGTGGCGATCGAGCTGCGGGTGATCTGCACGGTTACTCCTTGTGGTGGTCAGGGCTTGAGGAGGGCCTTGATGGCGCGGCGCTCGTCCATGGCCCTGTAGCCCTCGGCGACCTGGTGCAGGGGCAGGGTGAGGTCGAAGACCCTGCCCGGGTCGATGGCGCCGGTCAGGACGCGGTCGACGAGGTCGGGCAGGTAGCGGCGTACGGGGGCGGGGCCGCCGCGCAGGCCGACGTGGGAGAAGAACAGTTCCTGTCCGTCCACGGCGACGTCGTGGGGGACGCCGACGAAGCCGACGTTGCCGCCGGGCCGGGCGGAGCGCAGGGCCTGCTGCATGGCCTGGGCGGTGCCGACGCACTCCAGCACACTGCCGGCACCGATCCCGCCGGTCAGCTCCTTGATGCGCTCGACGCCTTCGTCTCCCCGCTCGGTGACGATGTCGGTGGCGCCGAACTCTCGGGCCAGCCGCTGCCGGGAGGCGTGGCGGGACATGACGATGATCCGCTCCGCACCCATCGCCTCGGCGGCGATCACCGCGCACAGGCCGACCGCGCCGTCCCCGACCACCACGGCGGTCGAGCCGGGCTTCACCTCGGCGGCGTCCGCGGCCCACCAGCCGGTGCCCATGACGTCGGAGACGGCCAGCAGGCTCGGCCAGAGTTCCTCGCCCGGGACATGGTCGGTGGCGACCAGGGTGCCCTGGGCGTTGGGGATGCGCACGTAGTCGGCCTGGCAGGTGGACATGAACTCGCGGTGCAGGCAGTGCGACTGGAAGCCGTTCTCGCAGTTGGCGCAGGTGTTGTCCGAGGTGGCGAAGGAGCCGATCACGAACTGGCCCGGCCTGACCGAGGTGACCTCGCTGCCGACCTCCTCGACGAAGCCGACGTACTCGTGTCCCATCGGGTGCGGCTCGTCCGTCGGCTCCAGGCCGCGGTAGGGCCACAGGTCGGAGCCGCACACGCAGGTCACGGCCGTGCGGATGACGGCGTCGGTCGGGTTGAGGATCTTGGGGTCGTCGAGGGTCTCGAAGCGGATGTCGCCGGGGGCGTGGATCACTGCGCCGCGCATGACAGAAGTTCCTTTGCGTGCCGAGGCGTGGGGCACCGGAGGTCCGGGGCCGTCGCCGGGTGCAGGGCCAGGTGCACGCCGGGCGTGCAGGCCGGGCGGTAAGCACCATGTCATCCAGGTAACCCGCTCTTCGCAGGGGTAGCGAGACACCGTCAAGGGGTGTACCGCCAGTACATCCCTACTGCGGCGGGTGGGACGTACCGTCGAAGGCGTGGACAACCAAGCAGAGGTCCGCGAGTTCCTCACCTCGCGACGAGCGAAGATCACCCCCGAGCGGGCGGGCCTGCCGTCGGGCAGCCGACGCCGGGTGCCCGGCCTGCGCCGCAGCGAGGTCGCCGCGCTGGCCGACGTCAGCGTGGAGTACTACGCCAAGCTGGAGCGCGGCCACCTCGCCGGCGTCTCCCCGGCCGTCCTGGAAGCGGTCGCCCGTGCCCTCCAGCTCGACGACGCCGAGCGCGCCCACCTGCTGAACCTGGCCCACGCGGCAGACGGCTCCGACGCCCTCACCCGGCCCCGCCGCAGCACCAGCCGGCGGGCGTGGACTCCGCACCGGAGCCTGCAGTGGGTGCTGGACGCCGTCACCGCCGGCCCCGCCTTCGTCCGCAACGGCCGTATGGACCTGCTCGCCACGAACCGGCTCGCCCGCGTCTTCTACGACGACGTCTACGCCACGTCCCACAACCAGGCGAACCTGGCCCGCTTCACCTTCCTCGACCCCGCGTCGCGCCGTTTCTACCCCGACTGGGAGCAGGTCGCCGATGTCGCCGTCGCCATCCTGCGCACCGAGGCCGGCCGCGACCCTCATGACAAGGACCTGCACGACCTCGTCGGCGAGCTGTCCACCCGGAGCGACGACTTCCGCACCCGCTGGGGCGCTCACGACGTCCGCCACCACGGCACCGGGACCAAGCGGTTCCGCCACCAGGCCGTCGGCGAACTCACGCTCGCCTACGAAGGCCTGGAGATGGCCGCCGAACCCGGTCTCACGCTCACCGTCTACACCGCCGAGCCCGGCTCGGCCTCGGAGGAGGGACTGCGGCTGCTCGCCTCCTGGGCCGCCACTCAGGACGCCGGGTCCCCGGCGGAGCGGGGAGCCGGCTGACACCACCAGCGGCATCGGCTCACGGGCGGGAGGAGCCGACACGTATGCCGGCGCCGTGACCGTACAGACGGCGACGATGCCGAAGCTCTACCACCTGTCTCCCCCGCATTCGGCAATTCACGAAAAGACGGCATTCATACAGCTCAGCTTTTCCATAGCGGCAGATGTCGGCTTGCGTGACCGTCAGAATCCTCTGGGTGATACGTCTTCCCGAACACGCGCGGCGACAGCGCGTCGGCAAGGTCCTGCTCGTTCTGCTCGGTGTGCTGTCCCTGGGGGTCTTCGCCTGGATAGGTGTTTCCAGCAGCGACACCGCAGGTCAGATCACGGGCGTGGCCGGACTGGCCGTCTCCGTGGCGGGGCTGGCCCTCGCGTTGGTCCCGTTCCTGCAACCGCCGCCTCCGGCGAGCGAGAGAGAACTGGCGGACATCCTCGCGGAGACGCTCCAGGGCCAGTGGGACGACGAGGTGGGGGCCCGCAGACTGCGGGACCCGTCGGTGATCCCCCTGGTGTGGTCCGCCACCGAGCGGTCAGTCGCCGACACCCCGAACTCCATCGCCGGTTCCAGCGGCACCCGGATCCGGTCCCAGGCCCTCGAGGGGCGCCTCCACGGCAGCTTCGACGAGGCGATTCGCCGGCTGGGTGACGGATACCGCCAGATCCCCAGCGGACGTCTCGTGGTGCTCGGCGAGCCCGGAGCCGGCAAGACCGTGCTGGCCATCATGCTCGTGCTCGGCCTTCTGGAAAGCCGCGAGAGCGGTGTCGCGGTACCCGTTCTGCTGTCGGTGTCGAGCTGGGACCCGGTGAGCGAGTCGCTGGACGACTGGATCGTGCAGTCGCTCGCCACGTCCTACTACAACGGCCGTCCCGAGGTCCCCCGCCGTCTGCTCGGCCGACGCCTGCTGCTGCCGGTGCTCGACGGCTTGGACGAGATGCCCGAGTCGGCGCGCCGCAGCGCGGTCCGCGGCATCAACATCGCTTGCGGTGACGGGCGGGGGGTGGTCGTGACCTGTCGGTCGGCGGAGTACGAGGACGTGATCGCGGGCGGCGCGCCGGTCCTGCGCCGGGCGCCGGTGGTGGAAGTCCGGCCGGTTCCCGCGCCGGACGCTCGCGCCTACCTGAGTGCCGTCGACTGGCCGGAGGCGACCGACTGGAGCGAGGTCTACGAGCGTCTGGAGTCGGAGCCCGACAGCGCCGTGTCCACAGCGCTGTCGACCCCGCTGATGCTGTCCCTGGCCCGGACCGTCTACCAGCACTGCCCCGAGGCCCCGGCCGCTCTTCTGGACCACGCCAGTCGACACGAGGTGGAGGACCACCTCGTCGACCGGGTGATCGTCGCGGCGTACGCGCCCCGACAGGCACCGGGCGACCTGTCCAGCGCCGGGCCCGACTGGCGAGTGCGGGCCGATGAGGCCGAGCGCTGGCTCACGTACCTGGCCAGGTACCTGCACCAGTACCGCGAACGCGACCTCGCCTGGTGGCTGATGAGCGGCCGCCTGCTGTCCCGCTGGGCCGGACCTGCCATCGGTATCGGGCTGGGGATGATCGTGCTGCTCGGGGCGTGCGCCGTGGCCGCCCTCATGCTCACGACCACGACCGAAGACGTTCTGGCCGTCGGTGCCGGCACCGGAGGCGGCTTCGCCGTCCTGGCGATGTTCATCTGGTTCGCGGCCCCCGAACGTCCCCCCGGCCGGCTGTCGTTCGCCGTACGCGGATCCCTGGGCCGACTGCGCCGCGGATATGCCACCGGGCTCGCGCTGACCGCGATTCCCGCCGTGCCCCTGATGGCCGCGGCGGCCGTGACCACCTCGATCGACACCGGGTGGTCGGCCGACGAGGTATGGGGCTACTTCGCCGGGATCACCACGCTGGTGGCGGTCGCCTCGTCGGTCGGTCTGGCACTGGCCGTGCACAACTGGCTCGACGCGCCCCCCGAACGCTCGATCCGGGCCGACCCACTGGACTTCCTCGTCCAGGACCGCAAGTCGTCCTTGACCGCGGCGCTGTGTGCCGGAACGGTGCTGTCGCTCTCCGCGTTCCCCCTGCTGGCGATCGTCGTGCTGGCGGACTCCGTCATCGTGGCGGTGGCCACCGGTTGGTCCCACGAGCCGATCCTCGCCGCTGCCTTCACCGGCCTGGCAGTCGACGACCTCGGCGGCGGCCTGCTCGTGACGATCTGCCTGGGCGGAGCCGGAACGGTTCTCGCCCTGCTCGTCCTGCTGACGAGGGCCTGGCCGCGGTTCCTGCTGACACGTCTGGTTCTCGCGGCGCAGCGCCGGCTTCCGTGGCATCTGATGGCCTTTCTCGCCGATGCGCGGCGGCGGCAGTTGCTGCGCCAGTCCGGTGGGACCTATCAGTTCAGGCATGTCCGCCTCCAGGAACGGCTGGCGAGCCGGTCGCTCGCCGAGGACCGTGAGCCGCCCGATCCGGGCGTCGTCGGCCGGCGGCGGCGTCGGCTGACCGTGACGGTCGCGGTGGCCGTCGTGGCACTGTGCCTGATTCTGGGCAAGGCCCTGCCCAGCGACACCTCGCAGGCGACCTCGATCACCGGTGACATCGACGGCATGGTGCTCAGCCCGGACGGCTCGACCGCGCTCACCGTCTCCAGCGGGGAGATCACCCGCTGGAACGCCGGGACGGGGGCGCCGGCGGGATTGCGGCACCGCCCGCAACTGCCTTCGACGGAAGGACTGTTGAGCATCACGGAGACGGCTGCCGGCCGGATCGTGGCCTACCAGGGGGGCACGATCCGTGTGTGGGACGCCGTCACCGGCAGGCAACTGGGACACCCGAAGTCGGTCCGCCTCCACGGCTACCAGGACAGGAGTCACCGCTGTGAGTGGGACATGGATCAGTCCATCACTCTCAGCGGTGACGGCACGCGCCTGGCCCTCGAGGGCAGACGCTGCCTGCTGGTCTGGGACGTCGTCGAAGAGGCTCCCGTTGCCCTGGCGTGGCTGGACGACGAGGACTTCGGACGGCAGATCGGGCTGAACGAGGACGGTACGCGGCTGACCGTGTGCGGCCCGGTCGACCTCGGATCAGGCGGTGTCCTCGTCAGACGGTGGGACCTCGCGAGTGCCGCCGACGCGGACGACGTCCCCACCATCGACGAGTCCGGGCGGTCAGACATCCGTCTCCAGGACCACTCCTATCCGATCGCGTTGAGTGGCGACGGCACCCGTCTCGCGGCCGTCCGGGACAACGAGGTACGCGTGTGGGACACGGGCGTGGTCCAGGGGACCGGACGAGGGACGAGGGTCGCGGATCTCACCGGCCATGTCTCGGACATCGACTACCTGGCGCTCAGCGAGGACGGAAGCACGCTGGCCGCAACGGCCGGGGACAGTGCCCGCTTCTGGACCGTCATGCCTCGGGGCGGCCCGGGCGGGGTTTCCGCCCGGAGCCGTCCCGGACGTGTTCCCTGACGAGGCCCGGAGCTCGGCCGGGCCGCCTGCCGGCGCCGCCGCCTCGATGTCTGCGCTGACGGCGGTGTGCCTGTGGCCGAGAGAGGCGCCCCGATGAGGTCATGCCTCGTTTGAAGCAGCGCATCACACGGAGGGACCGGCTCGGACAGGCGCGCCAAGGGTGAAAGGTCACCACAGGCACTGCCTGCGAAGACGTGAACCGGCACGCTGAAGAGCGAGCGGATTAGCACGACGAACGGCGTCGTCGCCGATCACGAAGCCGCGTTCGAAGAGAGAGCAGTCGCCTTCGACGGTGTGAAGGGCCCCGCCCGGGCCTTGTCCCACCTCGGCGGGGACGTCACGGTCTGTGCGGGGGGCGGATGTGACACAACGGCGAACTGTCGGAAGTTACACCTCATCAGGTCCGGGCGGCGCTGTGCCGCGCGGGTTGCCCCGTCACGTCGCGTGCGTGATGGACGGCAACGGGCGGTGGGCC
The DNA here is from genome assembly GCF_042895685.1 of Streptomyces sp. NPDC001381. NCBI lineage: Bacteria > Bacillati > Actinomycetota > Actinomycetes > Kitasatosporales > Streptomycetaceae > Streptomyces > Streptomyces sp. NPDC001381. The sequence continues at coordinate 163,069 of NZ_JBIAWO010000006.1, forward strand.
GCGCAGCGGTCGCTGCCGCGGACGTCGGGCCACCGCGCCGCGGAAACGGCGGTGATCGACGTCATCGAGGCGGCTCGTTCGGCCGGTGTCGGATGGCTGAGCTTGTACGCGTTCTCCACCGAGAACTGGCGCCGCCCGAACGCCGAGGTGGACTTCCTCATGCGGCTGGTGCGGCGTGTGGTGCGCAAGCACGCCCCGCTGCTGCACGCGCGCGGAATCCGCTGCCGCTTCCTCGGTGTGACCGATCCGCGGGTGCCCGCGTCACTGGCCCGGGATTTCGCCGACCTGATGACCTTGACCGGCGGCAACCGGGGCATGACGCTGACTGTCGCCTTCGACCATGGTGGGCGCAGGGACATCGTCGAGGCCGCACGGTCACTGATCCGCAGTGGGGTGCCGGCCGACGCCGTGGACGAGAAGAGCTTCGCCGCCCACCTGCCCTTCCCCGACACCCCTGACGTCGATCTGGTCATCAGGACGTCCGGGGAGCAGCGCATCTCCAACTTCATGCTCTGGCAGGTCGCCTATGCCGAATGGGTGTTCCCGCCGGTGCTCTGGCCCGATTTCCGGGCAGCGCACTTCCTCGAGTGCCTGCACACCTTTCAGCAACGTGATCGCCGCTTCGGCGGCGTGCTGCCCCACCAGAACGGAGAACGCCGACCTTGACCCACGCAGACGGCGGCTGCCGCGCCAACACCGGTACCGAGGCCCGTGCCGGTACCGAGGCGGACGGGACGGAACGCAAGGGAAGTTCTGAGCATCTGGACGCCGAAGGCAGGACAGCACCGGTGTTCGGACCCGGCTCGCAGTTCCACGAGTTCTTCAACGATCCGCGCTGGGCGCTGGCCATGCTCCGGGCGACCGTCCTGGAGGCGGCCCACCCGCAGATCGGCGGCGCCCTGATCGACAACTCCACTTTCGTGGCGCACCCGTGGCGCCGACTGCGCAACACCTTGGTGAGCATGCAGCGCATGTTCGGCCCGGACGATCACGTCCGGCAACGGGAGGCGGCCCGACTGAACCGCTTGCACGCACGGCTGAACGGCACCGACCCGCAAGGGCGTCCCTACGACGCGATGGCCCCCGACGTGCGTGCCTGGGTGGTGGCGACGCTGTTCGAGAGCGCCGTCACCATGTGCCGGCTGAGCGGACAGCCCCTGGAACAGGAGGTCATGGAGCGGCTGTACGCGGAGTTCCAGGCATTCCTCGCGGCCATGGGCGACGAGGCCGGCCATCTGCCGCCCTCCTTGCCCGACTTCTGGCGCTACTACGACCGGGTGGTGGAGGAGGAGCTCGAGAACACGGAGGCGATGCGCATCATCCTCTACAGACTCTTCGACCACCTCCCGGCCCCGCCCCTGCTGAACGGCCTGCCCACTCTGTGGGCGGCCGGCCGGGCGGTCGCCGGCCCCGTGATCGGCGCTGTCACCGTGGCGTCCTTGCCCGAGCCGTTCCGCCGACGGGCAGGTCTGCCGGAACTGCCCGGTGCGCAGACCCTGATGCAGGGCGCCTATCTGGCCGTCGGTCTGGCTCGCCTCCTGCCGGACGGCTGGATCCAGGCCGACGCCATCACCGACCTGCTGTCCCTCTCCCCCGACAGCGACGACCCGCGAGCGCGCGCGATCACCGCCATGCGCGACACGATGAACCGGGCCGGTGCCCTCATCCGGCTCATCTCCCCGCTCCCCCCGGAACCGGAGCCCGTACCGGAAGACGGGACACAGCGCAGCGCGCAACGGTTCTTCGCAGAGGTGCTGGACCAGACCGGCGACGGACACCTGGACTGGCCCGACCTCGCCGCCATGGCCCGCGAGCTGTCCAGCCGCCTCGACCTGGACGAACCCGAGGAGACCAGGCTCTACAACGCCTTCGCCGACTGGTGGCGGGAACTGCAGACCGCCCTCGACAGCGACGGCGACGGCCGCATCAGCGCCCAGGAGTACGCCGCCGCCGTTCCCTCCCTGGCCGGACCCGCTTTGATCAGAGTCGCCGAAGTCCTCTTCGACGCCACCGACAAAGACGGCGACCAGAGCATCGACGCAGACGAATACCGCGCCCTGTTCCACACGGCCTTCCAGCGCGAGACAGCCGGCACCGAGCCGGCGTACACACGCAGCGCGTTCATGAAGGACTTCCTGTCCTTCATGACCGGCCGCCGGCGCACCACTCCCTACGACCCGCTGCTCGGGCAGGCATGACCGCCCGCGCCCGCGCCGCCCCACCACGGCAACGGGTCGGGGGCGGGCCGGCCCTCGCCGACGGGCCAGGACCGCGCAAGCCCTTCTGAGCCAGGAGGAGCGCAGGAGCCTGCCGCTGCCCGAGGCTGCCAACCATGAGCCCGCCCCCGGTCACCCCGACTGCAAGTTGCCCTCGTACAGGAACGCCGGCCCGCCGAACCTTCTCGGGGCCCTCGTGCCGGGGTGCTTCGGTGGGCGGTCGGCAGGAGGACCGCGAGCATCGGGGGCGGGACGGGTCCGGTCCCCCCAGCGGCGAGGGCGGTTCGCCTCGGAGGGTCAGTGGTGCGTGAGCATCAGGCGCCACGCCTGGGGGCCGCGTTCGAGGTACTCCACCGCGAACGCGCCCGGGTGGCGGTCCTCGATCTGGCCCAGCAGGGGCAGGGGGTCGTGCGGGGCGACCAGGACCATGGCGCGTCCGGAAGGCACCGCGGCGAGCGCGCCGAACACCGTGGCGTGCCGCAGCGAGTGGGGGACGTCGCGTACGTCCAGTTCGGGCACGTCCGTCTCCTCGGAGCCTCCGCAGCCGCAGGCGCCACCGCAGCCACCGCCGGTCGTGGCCGCCTCGTCGGCACCAGCGTGCTCGTGGCCGTGGCCGAGGATGTCGTGCATGCCCGCGAGGAGTCCGGCGAGGGAGATGTCCGGGGCGCCGGCCAGCAGGGGCAGGACCAGGGTGTTCTCCTTCTCCAGGTGCTCCTCGAACAGCACCTGGAGCGCCCGGCCGTCCGTGGCCGCCTGGACGGCCGAACCGGCGGTGCGCAGTGCGTCGACGAGCGCGGTGAGCCTGCGGTGCTCGGCGAGCATGCCGTCGACGAGGAGGCGGGCGGCGGGCAGGTCGTGGGCGACCGGGTAGAGGGTCTCCTCCTCGGCGGCCGCGTGCGGCAGCAGGTCGCGGTCGCAGAAGTCGACCAGTCCGGCCCGGACCGCGTCGGCCCCCGCGGGGTCGCGGTCCACGGCCGCGACCAGCATCGCGACCCGTCCGGCCAGCTCACCCGCCAACTGCGTGTGATGCGCCTCGACGGCTTCTGCGGCCGCCGCGTCCTGGGGATCCGATGCGATGGTGAGCGTGCTCATGGGAGGCGTCCTTCCAGCAGCCGGCGACCCGTCCCCGTTCGGTCCGGGCCGATGACTGCAATATAGTACGGACATGACCGTGGAAAATAACGGGCCGCTTCCCGGCAGCGGAACCAACCGCGTACCGCTGTCCCGGCAGCGCCGCGGTGTCCTGCAGTACCTGCGCGGCCAGGCCGCTCCCGTCACCGCGAGCGGACTCGCCCAGGTGTGCGCCCTGCACGTCAACACCGTCCGCGAACATCTGGACGCCCTGGTCGACGACGGCCTCGCCGTCCGTGAACGGTCCAACCCCTCCGGACGCGGCCGCCCCGCCTTCCGCTACCGGGCCCGCCCGCCGCAGGAGTCACCCGCACGCGAGTACGCCGGGCTCGCCGCCGTCCTCGCCGCGCAGATCGCCCGCTCCAGCTCCGACCCGCGCCGGGACGCCCTCGCCGCGGGTGAGCACTGGGGGCGCGTCCTCACCGCCGGGCAGACGCCCACGGCGGACCCCAAGGAGGCGCGGACCCGGCTGCTGGGCCTCCTCGACGAGATCGGCTTCGCCCCGGAGGCCGACGCGCAATCACGCCACGTCCGTTTGCCGTGCTGTCCGTTCGTCGAGACGGCGCGTGAACACCCCGGCGTCGTCTGCGGTGTTCACGAGGGCCTGGCCCGGGCCGCACTCGCCGCTCTGGGCGTGGCACCGCAGGAGGTCGAGCTGCTGCCGTTCGCCGAACCGGGCGCCTGCCGACTGCACTTGGGCGTGACCGAGCGAAGCGGCGGCGAGGACGCCGACGAGCCCCCGGCCCCGGCCGGCTCACCCGGGGCGCACCGGTGACCCCGGCATCCGGCTCCGCCCCCGGCACGGCCGCCGCCCGGCGTGCGGGCGCCCGGCGTGCGCCCCTGCTGCTCGCCGCCGGGCTCTGCCTGCTGGCCGGACTCGACGCCGCCCTCGGCCTGCTCGGCCTCCCCGCCCCGGTCACCGCCGACCGGCTCCCGCGGGTGCACGGCGTGCTGATGGTGCTCGGCTTCGCCGGCACGCTGGTCGCCCTGGAACGCGCCGTCGCCCTCGGCCGCCCCTGGGCGTACCTGGCCCCCGGCTGCCTCGGCGCCGGGGGCTTGTTGCTGCTCAGCCCGGTGGACCTGGTCGTCCCCCGGCTGCTGCTCGTCGCCGGATGCGCGCTCCTGGTCGCACTGTACGTACGCTTCTGGCGCCGGCAGCCGAGCGTCGCCCTGATCGCTCAGGCAGCGGGCGCCGTGTCGGCGCTGGGCGCGGTGCTGCTGTGGCTGGGCGGGACCGACGTACCGCGCATCCTGCCCTGGCTGGTGGCGTTCCTGGTGGTGACCATCGCGGGCGAGCGGCTGGAACTCGCCCGGGTCGGCGTCCTGGTGCCCTCGGCTGAACACATGTTCCTGGGCTGCGTCGGCGCGGTCACCGTCGGCGTGGTCACCACCCTGCTGTGGCCCGCGATCGGCAGCGTGCTGCTCGGTTCCGCGCTGCTCGCACTGGTCGCCTGGCTCGTCGTGCACGACGTCGCCCGCCGGCTGCTGCGCTCCACGGGCCTGCCCCGTTTCACCGCGGCATGCCTGCTCGCCGCGTACGCCTGGCTGGGTGTGGCCGGCGCCCTCTGGCTGCTCACCGGGCCGGTCACCGAGGGGACGGGGTACGACGCGGTGGTGCACGCGGTGTTCCTGGGCTTCGTGATGTCGATGATCATGGCGCACGCCCCGGTGATCCTGCCCGCTGTCCTGCGCCGTCCCCTTCCCTACCACCCGGCGCTCGCTGCGGCGGCCTGGCTGCTGCACCTGTCGCTGTCGCTGCGCGTGATCGTCGGTGACCTGCGGGGCGTCCGAGGCGCCTGGCAGCTCGGCGGCTTGCTCAACATCGCCGCCGTGCTGCTGTTCGTCGTCTCGGCGGCCACCGCCTCCGTCACCGCCGCACGGCGCGCGTCAGCGACGCCCTCAGCCTCCGTCTCCGCCCCCGCGTCACCCCTGTCCGAAGGCACGAGGACCACCCCGTGACCACGAACCTGTCCCCCTCCACGGCGAGCGGATCCGCCCCGGAGCCTCCCGGCCGCTCTTCGCGCGCCTCCTGGCACCTCGGCGTGAACGCGATCGTGGTCGTCTGGCTCGCCCTCTTCGCCGCGGTCGGCACGGCCCACCACTTCCTGCCGCACGCCTTCTGGCTGCTCGTCCATGTGCTGCTCCTCGGCGCCGTCACCACCGCGATCGTCATCTGGTCCGGCCACTTCGCCGCCTCCGTCCTGCGGCTGCCCGAGGCGAACCGCGGTGCCCCGGCCGCACTGCGCCTGGTCTGCCTGAACGCCGGTGCGGTCGGCGTGATCGGCGGTTTGCTCTTCGAGCGGTGGTACGTCGTCCTGGCCGGCGGATGCCTGGTCGCCGCGGCGGTCACGGCGCACGCCGTCTGGCTGCTGCGGCTGATGCGCCGGGCGCTGCCGGGCCGGTTCTCCATGACCGTGCGCTACTACGTGGCCGCCTCCGCGCTGCTGCCCGTGGGTGCCGCGCTCGGGGTCGTCATGGCTCGCCGTGGTCTCGCCGGTGATCTGCCCGAACGGCTGCGTCTCGCCCACGAGACGGTCAACCTGCTCGGCTGGGTCGGCCTCACCGTCGCCGGAACGCTCATCACCCTGTGGCCGACGATGCTGCGCACCCGGGTGGTGGACGGCGCGGAACGAGCGGCCCGGGCCGCCCTTCCCGTCCTGCTCGCCGGCCTCGGTGCCACCGTCGCCGGCACCCTGCTCGGCCCGCCGCCCCTGGCCGCCCCCGGTGTGGTCGTCTACGCCGCCGGACTGGTCGTCGCGGGCCGGCCCTGGCTGCGTGAGGCCCGGGTCAAGGCGCCGCGTTCCTACGCCGCGTGCTCGGTGGCCGCGGGATGCGGATGGCTCGCCGGGTCGCTGACCGCCCTGGCCTGCATCCTCCTCTCCACAGGCTCCTGGATCACGGTGGGAGAGCGCACGGCGCTGCTGACCGCGCCGCTCGCCGCCGGCTGGATCGCCCAAGTACTGCTCGGTGCGCTGAGTTTCCTCGTCCCCGTGGTCCTGGGCGGCGGCCCCGCTGCCGTACGCGCCGCCACCGCCGGCCTCGAACGGGCGTGGCCGGCCCGGCTGGCCGTCACCAACGCCGCGCTGCTGCTGTGCGTGCTGCCGGTGCCGTCGATGGTGCGGGTGGCGTGCTCCGGGCTGCTGCTGGTCATGCTGCTGTTCTTCCTGGTGCTGCTCGCGCTGACCGTCGTACGGGGGATGCGCGACCGCCGCAGGGCGGCGCAGGGTGCTCCCGTGGCGGCGCAGGGAGAGCCCCTCCCGGCTCCGGCCGAGGTCCCGGCGCGGCCGTTCCGGGTGCTCGGTGGCGTCGCCCTCGGGCTCGCGGTCGTGATGCTGGCCGTCGCGGGCGGCGGGGCGGCGGACGTGCGGTCGCTGCCGGTCCTCGAGCGGTCCGCCGCCACGGGCGCCGACGGGGACGCGGTGACGCCGACCGGCCGCACCACCCGGATCGCGGTGACGATCCGCGGCATGCGCTTCTCGCCGTCCTCCGTCGACGTGCCCGCCGGAGACCACCTGGTGATCACCCTGCGCAACACCGGCACCGACACCCACGACCTCGTGCTGGAGACCGGTGCCCGCACCGGCCGGCTGAGCCCGGGAGAGAAGGGCACGCTGGACGCGGGAGTCGTCGGCCGGGACCTGGAGGGCTGGTGCTCCATGGTCGGGCACCGGCAGATGGGGATGGTCTTCACCGTGCACGTCACCGGCGCCTCCGGGTCCGGTTCGGACCCCGGCGACTCCGGCGCGGACGGCGACGGGGCCACCCATGACCACAGCGGCGGCGGCACGTCCGCAGCCACGGACGACACCGCCGCGAGCGCGTTCGACCCGCTGGCCGAACCGGCCGCCGGCGCGACCGCCCGTGACGCCCGAGTCCCGCCTGCCACGGGCGGGACCGAGCCCCGGGTGCACAGGCGGACGATCACCGTGAAGGAGGTGACGAGGGACGTCGCTCCCGGCGTACGGCAGAGGCTGTGGACCTTCGACGGAACGGCCCCCGGGCCCGTGCTGCGCGGACGCGTCGGCGACACCTTCGAGATCACCCTCGTCAACGACGGATCGATCGGCCACTCGGTCGACTTCCACGCCGGCTCCCTCGCGCCGGACGGGCCGATGCGCACGATCAGGCCCGGCGAGTCCCTGACGTACCGGTTCACCGCCACCCGCAGCGGCGTGTGGATGTACCACTGTTCGACCATGCCGATGTCCCTGCACATCGCCAACGGCATGTTCGGCGCGGTGATCATCGACCCGCCCGGCCTGTCGCCGGCGGACCGTGAATACGTGCTGGTCCAGTCGGAGTTCTACCTCGGCAAGCAGGGCGGTACGGCCGACGCCGCCAAGGTGAACGCCAGGGACTACGACATGGTCGCCTTCAACGGCTATGCCAACCAGTACGATCACGACCCGCTGACCGTCAAGGCCGGTGAGCGCGTGCGGATCTGGGTGCTGGCGGCCGGGCCGAACCAGTCCAGCGCCTTCCATGTCGTGGGCGGCCAGTTCGACACGGTGTTCCGCGAGGGTGCCTACGAACTCAGGCCGGGAGACTCGCAGAGCGGGGGCGCGCAGGTCCTCGATCTCGCGCCCGCGTCGGGCGGGTTCGTCGAGCTGTCCTTCCCGGAGGCAGGCGACTATCCCTTCGTCACGCACGTCATGAGCGACGCCGAACGCGGCGCGCATGGCGTCGTCCGGGTGGGTGAGCGGTGAAACGTACCGGGACATGGATGAGAAGTGGAACGTCTTCGTCGAAGCCGATGTCGCGTTCATGCACCGGAGTTGGACCGGCCGCGGCGTGTTCGAGGCGTCCTTCGCCCCCGTGGCCGGTGGTGGGAGAAGGATCGTCTCGGCTGTGGTGGAGACCGACGAGCGGTGCTGTCGGAGCCCGGGCGAGGCCTACGATCGCCTGATGATGGAGCTGGTCATCAGTGCGATCGTCCTCGGCGAGCCGGCTGCCGACCTGCGGGCCGGGCTCGTGGTCCTGACGGCCCGGGCTGCCGGGGACAGCGATCTTCCCTCAGGTGTGGTGCAGCACAGCGCGCTGGGCCCGCGTTCCGGATCGTGAGCTCGTGAGCCGGACGGCCGAGCGGCCCGGCTAGCGTCTTCCGCCGGGAACCATGCCCGTGCCCAGCAGTGCCGACAGCTGCGGGGAGTACGTGGCGTGCAGGACGAGGGCCGCGCTGCCCACGACCGCAGCGTCCGTGCCGAGCCAGGATGCCTCGACGTCGACGACCCGCACATGCCGGGACAGCGGGCGGCTCCTCAGCGCGGCGGCGACGATCTCGACGTACCGGGACTCGACGTGCTGGATGCCGTGCCCTCCCAGGACGATCAGGTCCACGTCGATGAAGTTGACGATGTCGACCGCGACCGAGGCGACGTGCTCCGCGGCCTCGTCGATGACGGCCGCGGCGAGCGGGTCGCCGGCCGCCGCGGCCGTCCCGATGGCGGCGTGGTCGACGGCTTGCGGATCGCGGGCGAACGTCGCGGCCAGCGCACTGTCCGGGTGCGGTCCTGCGGCGAGCCTGCGGTGCGCCTCGGCGACGATGGCCGTCGGGTTGACGAGCCCCTCCAGACAGCCCCGGTTGCCGCAGTAGCACTCCGGGCCGTCGGGCAGCACCGAGGAGTGCCCGAACTCGCCCGCGTTGAGTGAACCGCCCCGGTACACCTGGTGGTTGAGGATGAGGCCGCCGCCGACGCCGGTGCCGAAGAAGAAGTACGCGAAGTCGGCGACGCCCCGGCCCGCACCGGACCAGCGCTCGCCGACGGCGGCGGCGGTGGCGTCGTTGTCGAGGGTCACCGGCAGGCCGGTCGCCTCGCTCAGCATGTGCTGCACGGGCACCCGCGTCCAGCGGGCCAGCTGGGGCGCGCCGACGATCGCGCCCTGCTCGGGGTCGATGGGCCCGGGGGTGGCGAGCCCCAGTCCGAGGACCTTGGCGCGGTCGACGCCCGTCTCGGTCAGCACGTCGGCGACGAGCTCCGCCATGGCCTTGACGACCTGGGCGGGGTCGTCGCCGGGATGCGTGGGGCGCTTCTTGACGACGAGCGGCCGGCCGAGCAGGTCGACGACGGCGCAGCTGAGCTCCACGGGGTCGAAGTGCAGACCGACCGCGCTGCCCGCGTCGGCGTTGATGCGCAGGGTGGTGCGGGGCTTGCCGCCGCTGGACACCCTGCTCGCGCCGTCCTCCCGCACGATGCCCTCGTCGAGCAGCCGGCGCACGATCCCCGACACCGTCTGCGGCGTGAGGCCGGTGTGCTCGGCGATCTCGACCCGGCTGATGCCGTCGGCGAGCTGGATCTGGTCCAGGACGACAGCCCGGTTGTATCGCCCGACCTTGGGAAGGTTCGTTCCTGCCTGCCGCACGCACGGTCCTCTCTCGTTACCCCACGCCAAACCTATCTCTCGCGGCCCATTGACTTAGTAAAACAAATGGATTTAGTGTCCGGTCCCGCAGACGAAATCTCGGACACGACGGCACAGGGCAGTGCCATCGGAGGCAAGTTGATGTCCATGCAAGGCCGCAGGCCCGAAGACTCGGGGACGCCTCCGCGCGTCCCCGGCGGTGGGGAGCACCGCTCATGACGCCCACCGCCCCGAACCTGCTGGAGATGCGGTCGATCACCAAGACCTTCCCCGGCGTCACCGCGCTCGCCGACGTCAGTCTCGTCGTGCGGGAAGGTGAGATCCACGCGATCTGCGGCGAGAACGGCGCCGGCAAGTCCACGCTCATGAAGGTGCTCAGCGGGGTGCACCCGCACGGCAGCTACACCGGGGACATCGTCTACCGGGGTGAGCCGGTCCGCTTCGCCGGCATCCGGGCCAGCGAACAGGCCGGCATCGTGATCATCCACCAGGAACTGGCCCTGGTGCCCGGCATGTCGATCACCGAGAACCTCTTCCTCGGCAACGAACCGCGCCGCCGCGGCGCCATCGACTGGAAGACGGCCCAGCGCCGGGCCCTGGAACTGATGGAGCAGGTCGGGCTCCGCGAGGACCCCGACACGCTCATCAAGGACATCGGTGTCGGCAAGCAGCAACTCGTCGAGATCGCCAAGGCGTTCGCGAAGGACGTCAAACTGCTCATCCTCGACGAGCCCACCGCCGCCCTCAACGAGGCCGACTCCCGGCATCTGCTCGACCTGCTGCGCGGCTTCCGCGAGCGGGGCATCACCTCGATCATGATCTCGCACAAGCTGAACGAGATCGAGGCGGTCGCCGACACGATCACCATCCTGCGCGACGGCCGCACCATCGAGAGCCTCGACGTGAAGGCCGACGGGGTCAACGAGGACCGCATCGTGCGCGGCATGGTCGGCCGCGAGCTCGACAGCCGCTTCCCCGACCGCACGCCCGACATCGGCGAGGTCTTCTTCGAGGTACGCGACTGGACGGTGCGGCATCCGACGTCGGACGAGCGGATGGTGTGCAAGGGCTCGTCGTTCCACGTCCGCCGCGGGGAGATCGTCGGCTTCGCGGGACTCATGGGCGCGGGCCGCACCGAACTGGCGATGAGCCTGTTCGGCCGGTCCTACGGCACCTGGCTGTCGGGGCAGGTCTTCAAGGACGGCGAGGAGATCCGGCTGAAGACCGTCTCCGACGCCATCCGGCACGGCCTGGCCTACGTCAGCGAGGACCGCAAGTCGATCGGGCTCAACCTCCTGGACGACATCAAGACCTCGATGGTGGCCGCCAAGCTGTCGAAGATCGCCCGGCGTCGCGTCATCGATCCGGTGCGCGAGCACCGCGTCGCCGAGGAATACCGCCGGAGCCTGCGCATCAAGACGCCCAGCGTCGACGAGGGGGTCGTCAAGCTCTCCGGCGGCAACCAGCAGAAGGTCGTCCTGGCGAAGTGGATGTTCACCGACCCCGACCTGCTGATCCTCGACGAGCCGACCCGCGGCATCGACGTGGGGGCCAAGTACGAGATCTACGGGATCATCCAGCGGCTCGTCGCCCAGGGCAAAGGGGTGATCGTCATCTCCTCCGAGCTGCCCGAGCTGATCGGCCTGTGCGACCGCATCTACACGGTGTTCGAGGGCGCCGTCACCGGCGACGTGGCCCGCGCGGACGCCGATCCGGAAGTCCTGATGAAGCAGATGACCGCTACCAAGAAAAGCCCGACTCCATGAGCCGAATAACTGACCTGCAGAAGAACCTCTTCGGGGGCACGACCTCCAACGCCCGCCAGTTCGGGATGATCTCCACCCTGGTGGCCATCGTCCTGCTGTTCCAGATCTGGACCGACGGTCTGACACTGACCTCCGGCAACCTCATCGCCGTCGTCAGCCAGTACTCGTACATCCTGATCCTGGCCATCGGGATGCTGATGGTGATCGTCGCCGGGCACATCGACCTGTCGGTCGGTTCCGTCGCCGCGTTCACCGGCATCGTCGTCGCCAAGGCCATGCAGGAGTACGACCTTCCGTGGCCCGTCGGCATCCTGCTGGGCCTGCTCGTCGGCGCGGCGATCGGCGCCTGGCAGGGCTTCTGGGTCGCCTACATCGGCGTGCCGGCCTTCATCGTGACCCTCGCCGGGATGCTGCTGTTCCGCGGCGGCAACCAGTACATCGGCAACGCCGATACGGTCCCGGTGCCGGAGGGCTTCCGCGAGATCGGCGCGGGCTTCCTGCCCGAGGTCGGACCGGACACCGGGTACAACAACCTGACGCTCTTGCTCGGGGTGGCCGCCTGCGCGGGCGTGGTGTGGCGCGAGTGGAAGGCGCGGCAGACCCGCCGCGAGATGCAGGCGGACCTCGCGCCGCTGTGGGTCACGGGCATCCGTCTGGCCGTCATGGTCGGCGTCATCGTCTTCGCGACGCTCCGGTTCGCCGGCGGCCGGATCGGCACCAGCCTGCCGATCTCCGGCATCATCCTGATCGTCCTGGTCCTGGCGTACTCGCACTACACCCGCAACACCGTCGGCGGCCGGCACATCTACGCCGTCGGCGGCAACGCCCGCGCGGCCGAACTGTCCGGCGTGAAGCTCAAGCGGGTCAACTTCCTCGTCATGATGAACATGTCGGTGCTGGCCGCTCTCGCCGGCATGATCTTCGTCGCCCGGTCCTCGGCCTCCGGCCCGCAGGACGGACTGAGCTGGGAACTGGACGCCATCGCGGCCGTGTTCATCGGCGGGGCGGCCGTCTCCGGCGGCCTGGGCACCGTCAGCGGCTCGATCGTCGGCGGCCTGGTCATGGCCCTGCTCAACAACGGCCTCCAACTGGAGGGCGTCGGCTCGGACATGGTCCAGATCATCAAGGGCCTGGTTCTTCTGCTCGCCGTCGCCTTCGACGTCTACAACAAGAGCCGGGGACGCTTCTCGATCATCGGAACGCTGACCCGCCCCTTCAGCCGGGACGACCCGGCGGACACGGCCGCACCTGCGGCCCCGGCGGCCGACGCCGGCAAGACCAAGGTCGCGGGCTGACCGCAGAGCCCGCTCACCGGGCGACGACGGACGCTCTGCTCACCGACCGGTCTCCCCGAACGCTTCACTCACCCCGCCCCCGACGGCCGGACATCCGGCCCCCTGACGGGCCGGGTGTCCGGTCCCACCCCGGCAACCAGCACGACCCGGCACCGGCACACGGTCCGGCGGTCGAACCGCACCGCCTCAGCCGCGCTCGACGGCACACCGCTCACTCCGGCAACCAGCACGCACGAAGGGTTCCACTCCACCATGCGCAGAATCGTCATCAGAAGCATCGCCGCCGTCGGCGCCGCCGCCCTGCTCACCCTGGGCACGGCCTGCTCCAACGAACGCGAGGGCTCCACCGGCAGCGACAGCGCCGACGGCAAGGGCTTCTCGAAGAACTCCCTGATCGGCGTCGCCCTGCCCGCCAAGACCTCGGAGAACTGGGTGCTCGCCGGTGACCTGTTCACCGACGGTCTCGAGGACGCGGGCTTCAAGGCGGACGTCCAGTACGCGGGCGCCTCGACCACGGTCGCCGACCAGCAGGCGCAGATCTCGTCCATGGTCACCAAGGGCGCGAAGGTCATCGTCATCGGCGCGACCGATGCCTCGCAGCTCGCCACCCAGGTGAAGCAGGCGAAGGAGGAGGGCGCCACCGTCATCGCCTACGACCGGCTCATCACCAACACCCCGGACGTCGACTACTACATCGCCTTCGACAACTTCAAGGTCGGCCAGCTCCAGGGCCAGGCCCTGGTCGACGGTATGAAGGCGAAGAAGCCGAAGGGTCCCTGGACGATCGAGCTGTTCTCCGGCTCGCCGGACGACAACAACTCCAAGGTGTTCTTCGACGGCGCGATGGAGGTCCTCAAGCCCTTGATCGACAAGGGCGACATCGTTGTCGGCTCGGGGCAGACCGACATCAAGCAGACCGCGACCCAGGGCTGGAAGGCCGAGAACGCCCAGCAGCGCATGGACTCCCTGCTGACCTCGGCCTACGGCGGCAAGAAGACGCTCGACGGCGTCCTGTCCCCGAACGACACCCTCGCCCGCGCCATCCTCACCTCGGTGAAGGGCGCCGGCAAGCCGGTCCCGGTCGTCACCGGTCAGGACTCCGAGGTGGAGTCGGTCAAGTCGATCATGGCCGGTGAACAGTACTCGACGATCAACAAGGACACCCGCAAGCTCGTCGCGGAGACCGTCGCCATGGTCAAGTCCCTGCAGAAGGGCGACAAGCCGACCATCAACGACACCAAGTCGTACGACAACGGTGTCAAGGTCGTGCCCTCCTACCTCCTGCCGCCCGTGATCGTGACGAAGGAGAACGCGGCCGAGGCCTACGCCAACGACCCCAAGCTGTCCCCTCTCACCAAGTAGCACCGACCACCGCCGTCGCCCGGCTCCGGCAGGCGCCCCTTCCGGCGCCTGCCGGAGCCGGGCGGCTGCCGCGCGCGGGCGGGAACCACGGGTGAGGCGAGCAGGCGCGCAGGACGGGCGCGGTCCGGCCGCGGTCGTGGAGACTGGCTGCGGCGGTCAGGGGTCCGCGGCGGGCGCGGGGGCGCCGGGTTGCTGCGGATCCCCTCCGTGGACAGCTCAGCCGGGCAGTTCGGTGTGCAGGCGGATCGTGGTCCCCTCATCCGGCATGGAACGGATCTCGACGAGATCGCACAGCTGGTGCGCCAGCCACAGGCCCCGCCCTCCGACCTGCGTGCTGCTGGGCCGGGACCGACCCACGAGAGGGTCCGCGATGTAGCCGGCGTCACGGAACTCGCACACCAGACGGTGATTCTGGCTCCACGTCCGCAGGACGCCCTGGCCTCCACCGTGACGGATGCTGTTGGCAGCCACTTCCGTGGCGGCCAGGTGCAGCTCGCGCAGCCGTCGGCCGCCCAGCCCGTGCAGCTCGGCGCAGGCGGCGATCTTCTCCCGCAGTGCCGGCAGGTCACCGCTGGCGTAGGCGAACTCGTCGTACGGGTCGCAGGGGTGACTCAGCGGGGCGAAGTCGAACGGTGCCTCCGGGTCGAAGTCCGTGGAGGACGCGGTACGGCCGTCCGCCCGGATCTCGGGGTGGCAGCGGGCCATCTGCTCCAGCGCAGCCGACTCCCCCGCGGTGTCGTAAGGACACAGCAGCCACCAGGCCGGACCGGCGGCGAAGGCCTTGTTGAGCAGCCACTCGTGATAGCGCAGCTCTTCCTGCTCGGCGCGGCACCGGACCTCGCTCCACGGTGACTCGCCGATCCCGCGCACGGGGCGCCCCTGCTCGGCATGCTCCTTGATCCATTCCTGCCAGGCGCCGATGAGCCGGCCCGGGTGGTGCGCCACGCTCGTGGTGTCGACGTATCGCACCGCCCCGTCGTCCGGGATCTCGGCGCGCAGCAGAAAGGCCTTGTCCTCGGGGACGGCGACGACGACGGCCTCGCCGCCGTCGAGGGCTTCGCGGATGAAGCCCACGGTGCCTTCGAGGAACTCGTCCCGGCCGCGGTAGGGGTACAGCTCGTGCCGGTATCCGTCGCCGGACGGGACCGGAGTGGGGCGGGAGGTGGTCACGGTGCCATCACCACCGGAACGGAGGGGTCCGCGTAGCCGGAGAGCTCCCAGGCCAGGCGTACGGTCTCGTTCGTCCCCTCCAGCACCACCTTGCGGTCGTGCAGACGTCCGGCCGCGCCGGCGAGGGCGCCCATCCCGGCGGCGTCGAGGAAGTCCAGGCCGTGGCACAGCAGACGCACCGTCGCCGTCTGCCGCAGCAGCGTGCCCAGGATGGCGCCGAAGGCGGAGGCGCCGTCGGCGTCGATGACCCCATTCACCGTCCAGCCGTCCTTTCCCGTCCGGTACACCTGGAACGAAGGTGACGCCGGACGGCCGCCCAGGTGGTGAGGGTGCACACACCTGGCGTTCTCCAGTGTAGAAGCGTCCCAGTCGCCACCTTGGTAGGCGCACACCACCAGAGCCCCGCTGTCCGCCGCGAACTCCTCCAGGTCCAGCTCGCAGCGCAGCAACCCTTCCGGCCCCTCAGCGGAACCGCCGGAGGTCACGTGGTGGAGCACGCGCAGCGAGCGGTAGCCCTCACGCTCGGCACTGGCGGCCTCGCGCCGTACCGCAGCGAGCAGGGAATCCTGCAGCCGGCCGGGATCGAGCACCATGGAGGCGAGATCACTCGTGGCCTGCGGGAGCGGGGAGACGATCACCACCTTGTCGCCGAAGAGAGCTCCGTCCGCGACGAAGGCCCGGCTGCGATCCATGACGTCGTCCGCAGGATCCAGCAGCTGACAGACGTGGTCGCCACAGCCGACCTCGTCGAGGGTCGCCAACGTGCGTGTCGCTCTCACCGCTTCCTCCCCTCCTCTCGCATGCCCACCTTAACGACAAGCACGCCCCCCGGCTCCAGGGCCGCGGCCACAGCGCCGCGACGGTCCCGAACCGGCCGCCGGCTTCTCCGGCCGACCCCCAGGCCCGGGATCGGCGGGCGCGCATATGTCCGCATCCGCCTGTTCGGGTCACGGCAGTCCGTCGAGTTCGGCGCGGTCGAGTCCGGGGAGGAGTACCCCTGATCGAGTCGTGGATCGGTCCCGGCGGGAAGGCGATCCGCTCGGGCCGGCGTCCGGGGTGCCGACGGGGAGACCCTCGACGCTCGCGGTCCGTGGTGCTGCGCACCGGCTTCGTCGCGTGTCACAGTAGCCGATGTGCTGCCTGAGCGGATCTCGCGGTCAACTGGTCGTCGCCACACGCCACTTGCTGTGCGTCTCGGCCTGCTGTGCCTCGTCGCGGGTGTCGTCGCGTCGTTGTTCCGGGTGCCGGAACTGTCCGCCCTGGGCTGGGCGGCCGTCGCGGCCGGGCTGACCGCGGCGATAGCCGGAACGGTTCAGGGACTCGTCACGTCAGGGATCGGCAAGGGGCAGAAGCTGATCCTCGGGGACGCCGCTCCGATCGCCGTCCACACGGTCTTCACCCACCAGGAGCTCACCCTGCGACGGCGGGGCGGGACGGGAGGCCAGGTGCACTGCGGTCACGTCCGCATGAGTGCCGAGGGACTCGTACCGCACGCCGTGGTGCTACGACGGCTCAGGGTTGTCGTGGACGGTCGACGACCGGCGCTGGATCTCGCGCCGGGTCCGCAGCAGGCGCCGTTGCCGTGCCGGACGTTCCTCGCGGACCTCGACGCAGACGAGCCCCGCCTCGTCCCTCAGGGCTCGCCCGACTTCCCGTACGTGGTGACACAGACGGAACCCGAGGTCTTCCAGGTCATGGCCTACACCGGCAGCCAGTGCGTCGACTGGCACCTGGAGCTCGAGGTGGTCAGCCAGGGCGAGACGCACACGGTGGTCGTGGACGACGACGGCAAGCCGTTTCGGGTCAGCCACCAGCCGCCGCGACAGCTCGCGTAGTGGGCTTCGTCGGGCTGGGCAGGGACGACGAGGGGATGGTCGTGGGCGTGAAGGAGCGCTGGGGAGAGCCGCGGGTACACGTGCTGCGGTCCCAGGGAACCGGGTCGCGGGGTGGCCTCGTCGGGCGCGCCGGTGAAACGGCGACGCTGCTGGATCTCCTGGGGCCGGACTCGGCGGTCCCCGGCTGCCTGGTGCACGGCCCCGGCGGCACGGGCAAGACGGCACTGGCTCGCGCCGTCGCCCGCCTCGCTCTGGGGCGCCCCGGCTGGTTCACCGGCGGGTCTCTGTTCCTTGAAGCACGCGGGAGTTGCGGCGAGGGGCACACGACGACGGCCCAGATGACCAGCGCGATTCTGCGGGCGACGCAGCTCCTTCCCGACGGTGCGGAGCTGACCGAGCAGGAGAAGGCCGCCTTCCTGCGGAAGTGGCTGACCCGGCAGAGCGCGGCCGGCAGGCGCGTCCTGTTCCTCCTCGACGACATCCAAGAGGTGCCGTCTGCCGAGGAGTTGCTGCCACCCGGAACCGGTCACCGGCTGCTCGCGACCGCACGCGGCCGACCGGCCGCCCTCGGTTCTCTCACCGCCGTCGAGCTCACCGCCTTGTCGTGCACGGACACGGAGGAGTTGATCACCGCTGTCGCGGCCCGGAACGGGCGGTCCAGTCTGTCTGTTGACGACGTCGCCGCCCTGGCCCGGTTGTGTGACGGCATTCCCCTGGCCGCAGAACTGGCCGCCGGAGCGGCGGCGTCGGACGGGCGCGCGGCCGAGCGCGCCGTAGCGCGAGCGCACGATCGGGTGTCCGATCCGGTGGAGCCGGACGGCCGGGCCCGCGCGGCGGTGCGCGCGAGCGTGGACCTGGTCCTTTCCGGCCTTCCGGAGAGCGACGGCCGTATGGCCGTGCGCATGGCTCGGCACCCCGGACCCGACCTCGGCCGCATCCATCTGACGGCATGGGGCGGAACGCCGGCCGTGCCGCCCGCCCGCGTCACGGAGCTCGCCCGAGCCGGTCTGGTCGCGCCGACCACAGGTCCGGGCGGCGAGGTCCGGTACGTGATGCATCCACTGGTCCGGCAATGCCTGCGGGAGCGCGACGACGCCGGAAGCGCCGGCCGGAACTCGCTCGCGGTCTCCTGCCTTCTGGAGACGTACGAGCGTGAGGCCGTCTCTCCGGCCGCCCGCAAAGGACACGATCCCCGGGGTGAGCAGGGGGACGCCGACGGTACCGAGGACGAGAACCTGCTGCTGGAGGACCGGGAGAACCTGGTGGCCGTGCTCCTCGGGGCAGCCGACCCCGGCGCCCCCGGCACTCTCTCGGCCGCCCGCACCGTCCTGCCGCACCTGGCCCGCGCGGATCGCCCCTACGAGACACTCGCCCTCGTCGATCGCTGCGTCACGGCTGCCCAGGCCCTCGGCGACCGGGAAGCGCTGGCACGGGCTCTGCTGGGTTGCGGTGAGGTGCTCGGGCGACTCGGCCGGTTCGAAGAAGCCGAGGCCGTGCTCGGGAAGGCAGCGGCGGCATACGAAGGGCTGAGCCGGCAGCCGCCGGAGGAGGAACGAACCGACCCCCAGGGCCGCCGGTACCGGGTACTGCTCGGGAATCCGACGCGCTACCGCCATCTCCTCGCCACCGCGCACGAACGACGCGCCGCCGTCCAGCTCGGTGCCCATCTCCACCTACGGGCCGCTGCCGCTCATCGGGCGGCCAGTGCCCTCTACGTGGACGACGGCCAGTGGTACGACCTCATGACCCGGGGTCCTGTGCGCCCCGAGTACCAGATCCGGTGGGCCGCGTCGCTGCACCGCCAGGGTGTCGCACTGGCCCGTGCCCACCGCTTCCTGGAGGCCTGCTCGGCTCTCCACCGAGGGGCGACGCTGCAGAGCGGTCTCGGAGCACGTGAGAACGAGGCCGTGGCGCTGACGGTGCTGTGGAAGACGGTGTCCCGTGCGAGCCGCCTGGCCGCGTCGGGCGTCACACACGTACGCGGTGAACTCGAGGCGCTGGACACGTTGGTGGCGGCGGTGGATCAGCAGTACCGACGGGTCGACGTGGAGGCCGCGCTCCGTGACGTCGTGGACGAGCGTGAAGGCCCCTGTGCGCATCCGGTGGAGGCATCAGCCCTCTGGGGCAACAGTCTGGTCAACTGCGGCAGGGCGGACGACGGCGTGCGTGTGCTCGGCGACGCGGCCTCTCGCTGCCGCGGCGACGGGCGGCTGATCCCGCTGGTGGAGATCCTGGACGATCTGGGTGACGCCCTGGTGGAGACGCGTCAGGCCGCTGAGGCCGTGGACGTCCACCGCGAGGCTGTTGCCGTCCGGGAGGAGCTCGCGGACCGTCGTGGTCAGGCCCTCGCCGCCGTCGGACTGGCCGGCGCGTTGCTGGCCGCCGGCCGGCGGGACGAGGCGGTGCCCCTGCTGACCGAGGCGGAGCACGTGCTGCGGCCGAGCGCCGCTGACGTCGGACCGCGTGTCATGGACAGCATCGCCGACCTCCTCACGGCCGCACAGCAGCCCGGTGCGGCTCGGCCGCCGGGGAAACGTCGATGGCGACGGCCGAGACGCCCGCGGTGATCCGGGGGCTGCGGCGGGCGGAGCGGCCGGAGGGGTGGTGGCGAGGCCGTTCCCGCGTCGGTCGACCGGCCTCCGGGGCCCCACGCGGTCGGCTGACCGATCGCGGCGCTCGGACGTCTCAGCACGTGGCGGCCCCGCACGGCGGCCGACCGTCTTCCGATGGCCCGAACGATCCGACGACACGGCCCTCAGGTCGCCTCGGCATGGACCTTCCGGCCGCTCACCGCCCAGGCCCGGGCGGTGAGCGCGATGGAACCGTCCGGCTCGGTGGGGACGGCCGCGCTGAGCGCCTCACGCAGGCGCTCCCGGCCGGCCGGAGTGAGGGCGGCCACGTAGCCCGGTGCGGGGCCCTGCCCCGCGAGGAAGGGGTTCCACAGGTCGGCGAAGTCGGTGAAGACCGTGGCCACCTCGATCGACGCGATCGACACATCGACCAGCCCCGCCTCGGCCCATACCGCGCGCAGCCGCTCCGGACGGCACACGGGGAACCGGCGGCCCTCGTCCAGCGCGGCGGCGGACGGATCCACCTGGACGGCGGCGTCCCAGAAGCGGCGAAGGAACCCCATGCCGTCGGCGTAGTCCCACACATACGCCGCGATCAGGCCGCCCGGCCGGACCACCCGGGCCATTTCCGCCACCGCCGCGGCTGGTAGGGGAAGGAAGTTCAGGGCGAGGCCGCTGACGGCCGCATCGCACGCTCCGTCACGTACCGGGAGCCGCATCGCGTCCGCCACGATGAAGTGCGCGGAGACCGGCGCCGTGGTGCGGGCCGCCGCCACGAACCCCTCGGACCGGTCGATTCCCACCATCGTCCGAGGCCGCCACCGGGCCGTCACCGCGGCCGACAGCACCCCGGTACCGCATCCCACGTCCACCCACCGCAGCTTGTCCTCGCAGCTGAGCCACGCCGCGAACTCCCGCGCGACAAGCCGGCTCCACCGGCCCATGTACCGCTCGTACGCGGCTCCGACCGCCCACACGTCGAACGGCTGCCTGTTCATGGCACCACGATCCCCGCCCCGGGGCCTCCGGGGTCGCAGCGACGCGAGCCTGCCGGGCGGCGGCCCCGGTCGAGTGGATACAGCGGAGGAAGCACTCGGAACCCGGTTGCCCGGGCGACTGTCGGCCGACGAGCGCACGGGCCCAGGCGGTTTCGTGTGGGCACGTGTGTGGCTGCCCGAGCTGGTCCGGAGGCCGAGGTTGCCGGGAGGAACGGCGACGGCCGATGAGTTTCTCCATGATCCGCAGTCAGAGATCATGGCTGGTGCGCCTCAGCCGCGAGTGCGGCCGAGGCGTGCACCGACCGAATCCTCTGAGAACCGGACACGAGACACCGAGGAATTTCAGATGCGTACCCTGATCAGCACCGCTTTCATCTCGCTCGACGGCGTCGTGGAAGCCCCGGGCGGCGAGCCCGGCTACCGGAACTCCGGGTGGACCTTCAAGGACATCGAGTTCCTCCCCGAGGCATTCGAGATCAAGGGCCGGGAACAGAAGGAAGCCACCGCCATGCTGATGGGCCGGACCAGCTACGAGGCGTTCAGTCCGGTGTGGCCCGGCATGGAGGACTTCGCCGGCTACAGGGTGATGCCGAAGTACGTCGTCTCCACCACCCTCACCGAGGACGACCTGGTGTCGAACTGGGGCGAGACGACGGTCCTGCGCTCGCTCGACGACGTCGCCGCGCTGAAGGAGACCGAGGGCGGCCCGATCATCGTCCACGGCAGCGCCTCCCTGAACCAGGCCCTTTCGGACGCCGGCCTGATCGACCGTTACCACCTGCTCGTCTTTCCGCTCCTGCTCGGAGCGGGCAAGCGGCTCTTCAGCGCCACGGACAAGGACACCCAGAAGCTGAAGCTCGTCGAGCACGAGGTCTACCCCAACGGTCTGCAGAAGAACGTCTTCGACGTCGTCCGCTGACAGGGCTCCCGCACCCGCCCTGCCGTCGCGTCCCGGACGTGCTCGGCGGGTTCGTCGGCCGGGTCCCTTTCGCGGACCCCGGCCGCGTGCTGGTGGGCGCGCACGATTTTCAGGGCACGGCTGGGTCGACGACCGGCCGATCCGAACGGAACTGCCTAGTCCGAGTGCTTCGTTCCCGCGCGAATGATCACCTCGGGCATGGTCACGGGGTGTCCGTCGCGGCAGATGAGCTCCGACTGCACCGGCGCGCCGCACTCCTGGTGGGTGAGCAGGAGCGGCGCCCGGCCCCCCGGCGAGAGGTACCGGGCTCCCCAGTCGTACAGCCCGATCACCGCGGGCGCGAGGTCCCGGCCCATCGGGGTGAGCTGGTACTCGTACCGGGTGCGCTGTCCCGGGTCCTGGTACGGCACCCGGGTGAGGATGCCCGCGGCGGTGAGTTCGCGCAGGCGGGCCGAGGCGACGGCCTCGGTGATCTCGACGCGCTGGGCGAAGTCGTCGAAGCGGGTGGTGCCGTAGAAGGCCTCGCGGAGGATGAGCATCGCCGAGCGGGTGCCGACGA
Organism: Streptomyces sp. NPDC001381; assembly: GCF_042895685.1. Taxonomy (NCBI): domain Bacteria; kingdom Bacillati; phylum Actinomycetota; class Actinomycetes; order Kitasatosporales; family Streptomycetaceae; genus Streptomyces; species Streptomyces sp. NPDC001381. The sequence goes on from NZ_JBIAWO010000006.1 coordinate 185,250, forward strand.
CGTCCAGCGCCTTGGCGATCGGGCAGTTGTCCCCGATGCGCCAGGTCGACCGATCCGCCAGCCGGTCCTCGAAGGTCGCAGCGTTCTGGGTCACATCCCCCACCCTAACTTGCGTAGGGCATAGTCAGCCATCTACGTTGCCTGGCTATGGCAAACACAAGTCAGCGCTCGGGCTTGATCCTGCTCGTGCTCACGCTCGCCGCGTTCATGGCGAGCCTGGACGTCTTCATCGTCAACGTGGCCTTCGACGCCATCGGGGACGACTTCCGCGGGACGGGGATCACCGATCTCGCATGGGTCCTGAACGCGTACGCGATCCTCTTCGCGGCCCTGCTGGTGCCGGCCGGCCGGCTCACCGACCGGTACGGCCGCAAGCGCGGCTTCCTCATCGGCCTCGTCCTCTTCACCGCCGCGAGCGCGGCGTGCGGGGCGGCCGGCAGCATCTGGGCCCTGGTCGGCTTCCGGGCGCTCCAGGCCGTCGGCGCCGCCATCCTGACCCCCGCGAGCCTGGGTCTCGTGGTCGCCTCGGCACCACCGGAGCGTCGCGCCGCGTGGGTGCGCATCTGGGCCGCCGTCGGGGCCCTGGCCGCCGCGCTCGGCCCGGCCGTCGGCGGCGTGCTGGTGGAAGCGTCCTGGCAGCTGGTGTTTCTCGTGAACGTCCCCGTCGGCGTCGCGGCTCTGGTCGCGGCCGTCGTGTGGGTGCCGGACTCGCGCGACACCTCGATCACCCGCAACCCCGACCTGGTCGGCGCGATCCTGCTGGCTTCCTCGGTCGGCGCCCTCTCCCTCGCCATCGTGCAAGGGCCGTCATGGGGCTGGACCAGCGGCAGAACGAACGCGGCCTGGATCGTCACGGCCGTCACCCTGGCCGCGTTCCTGCTGTCCTCGGCACGCCACCCCGCCCCGGTCATCGCCCCCGCGCTGATGCGCGTGAAGGCCTTCGCCTGGTCGAACGTCACGGCACTGCTGTTCACCGTCCCCTTCGCCGCGGCCCTGCTCACGAACATCCTGTGGATGCAGGAGGTCTGGCACTTCTCGGCCATCGAGACCGGCTTCGCGGTCGCGCCCGGGCCGCTGATGGTCCCGCCGTTCGCCCTCGTGTCCGCGCGCCTGGCACGCCGCCTGCCCGTCGGCGTCATCGTCTCCGCAGGATGCCTGCTGTGCGGCCTGGGCAGCGTCGTCGTGGCCACCCAGGTCGGCGCGACCCCCGACTACGCCGGCGAGCTCCTGCCCGGCTGGCTCATCGGCGGCGCCGGCGTCGGCCTCGCCCTGCCGAGCATCCTGTCGGCCGCCACGGCCGACCTGCCCGCGTCCCAGGCGGCCACCGGAAGCGCCATCGTCAGCATGAGCCGCCAGATCGGCACGGCCCTCGGCGTCAGCCTCGTCGTCGCCGTCCTCGGCACCCCGACCACATACGACGCGGCACACACCGCCTTCCAGCACGCGTGGTGGCTGCTCGCCGCGGTCGCGGCGGCCGGAGCGCTCAGCGCCCCGCTCATGACACCGGCACCGGAGCCGGAGCCGGCGCCGGCTCCGGCTCCGGCACACCCCGCCGCCGAGGCAGCGTCATGAGCCCGCGCACCTTCGCCCAGGCCACGGCGGTCACGCAGACGGGTCAGGGGACGTTCACCGCCGACCTGGACCCGCTGTGGACGGTCGTCGGCAAGCCCGGCGGGGGCTGCCTCCAGGCCATCGCGGGCCGCGCAGCGGGCCACGCGGCGGGCGCCGCCGCACCGCATCCGCACCTCGTGAGCGCGACCAGCAGCTTCATCCGTACACCCCGCCCCGACAAGGTGAGCGTCACCACCGAGGTGCTCCGCGTCGGACGTACCACCACCCACGTCCGCACCCGGATCAGCCAGGAAGACGAGCCCTGCGTGGAGACCCTCGCGGTGTTCGCCACGCTCACGAGCGAACCGGCTTCCAGAACCTGGCTGCCCGGCAATCAACCGCCGCCCGGGCGCCCGTACGCCGAATGCGCGCGATTCCAGCCCCCCAAAGACGTCTTCCCGGTCGACCTCCTCGATCAGATCGAGGTCCGCATCGAGCCCGACTCACTGGGATTCGCCACCGGTGAACCCCGCGGGCTCGGCGAGGTCCGCGGCTGGCTCGACCTCCCCGGCACACCGGCGTTCGACCCGCTCGCCCTGCTCCTGGCCGCCGACGTACTCCCGCCCGCGACGTTCGACATCCAGCTCACCGGCTGGGTACCGACCATCTCGCTGTCGACCTACGTCCGCGCCCTCCCCGCACCCGGGCCCGTGCACATCACCCTGCACGCCAACGCCGTCGCCCACGGCCGCGTGGACGAGACCTGCACCATCCGCGACAGCACCGGCCGGCTCGTCGCCCAGTCACACCAACTCGCAGCCATCCGACTCACATAGGGCCGGCAACGGGCTCCGAGCTCGGCTCTGCCGGGAATCCCGGGGTGGTCGAGGGCGACTCCGAGAACGCTCGACGTTCACAGCGAAGGCCGTGAGCAGTCGGTTTCCGGCAGCGGTCGCATGAGATCGAGGTCGTCGCCCCATGCGTCCAGCACCGCATCGTGCCCGGCTTCTCGGGCCGCCGTCTCCACAAGGGCGAAGAGGTGTCGTTGCCGGGATGCGTCGCCCGTGGCCGAGATGAGGTCCACGGCACGGAGCAGCGCGCCGGTGTCCCAGCCCGGCAACGGGTGCCGGGCGAGTTCCCACTCCAGGTACTTGTTGTAGGGGCGGGGGCGGCGTTCGAGAGCGAAGAGCAGCTCGAGCAGGAACCGGATGCTGTCGGCGGCGTCGAGACGAGCAGCGAGAGTCAAGCCGTCCCGGTGGTTCTTGACGGAGCGGTAGAGCGAGTTGGCGTAGGCGTCCAGCCAGCCACCTGCGTCCTGGAACGCCTCCTCGGCACCCAGGCGGGCCATTTCGGCGAGGATCCGGGCGATGTCGCCGTCACGGCGGTCCAGCACGATCCGGGCACGGGCGAGGGCGTGGCGTTCCCCACCGGGCGTCCCGGCCTCACGAAACTCCGTGAGGGTGACGATGACGAGGTCGAGCTCGGCGCTGCGGTGGCCCGCGAACCGGGTCAGATCGGTGCGGGCGTCGTCGGCGACGACCACGTACAGGTCGTGGTCGGAGTACGGCGTGGCCATGCCGTCGTGGGCTTGGGACCCTTTGAGGACGAGGCCGACGACGGCCGGATCAGCGGCAGCGAGTTCGACGAACGCGTCGTATGTGAGGGGTTGCCGAGCAGTCATGGTGCGGATCTCCGGTGGGTGAGTCGGGTATGCCTGCTGGGGCGACCTCTTCACGAGGCGCCCTGCACCGCCTGCGGCAGCACATGGCTGCCGCCCGGTAGATCAACGCACCTCTCGACTCCAGCGCCCGACCGTGCGCGCAGGTGAGTGCGGGGGAGACCGGAAGGAGGCGGTGCCGGTCTTCACCTGACCGACGGTGGCCTTTCCCTCCACCCTTCACAAAGGAGCCTTTGCAAAGAGTCGTTTGTGGTTTAACGTGCATGTGCATGGCAGAGATTCCCGCGGAGAAGTCCGTCGTCCTGGATGCCAAGGGCCTGCGTGCTCTGGCTCACCCCGTGCGCGTGCAGCTGCTTGGTCTGCTGCGGCTCCACGGACCCGCCACCGCCACGCAGTTGGCCGACCGGCTGGGCCTGAACTCCGGGGCGACCAGCTACCACCTGCGCCAGCTCGCCGCGGCCGGCTTCGTCGCCGAGGACGCGGAGCGGGGGAACGCGCGGGAGCGCTGGTGGCGTTCGGTGCACCAGTTGACCCGTTTCCACTCCGAGGACCTCGCGGAGCAGGAGCCTGAGGCGGCGTTGGCGTATCTGCAGTCGGTGCACAACGCGTACACCCTGCGCACCCAGCAAGCGCTCAACGGTCTCCAGACGCTGCCGCGGCCGTGGCGGGACACGTTCGACATGAGCGACACCGCCCTGCGGCTCACTCCCGCGGAGGCACGGGAGATGCGGGATGAGATCTGGTCCGTGATCGACCGGTACCGGCGGGCTCCGCACGGCGAGGAGCCGGAAGGCGCCGAGCGGGTATGGGTGAACGTCCATGTGCTGCCGGATGCCGACATCGCCGAGCAGGAGGCGGAGAGCTGATGTCGTCCAGGGGGACAGGCGTGGCCGGCCGGGCGCGGTTGCGGCCGCTCGCGGGGATTCTCACGGCGCTGCTCGTCGCGCAGAGCGGCACGAGGATTTCGGCCATCGCCATTCCGTGGTTCGTGCTCGTCACGACCGGCAGTGCCACGCAGACCGGTCTGGTCGCGTTCTGTGAGATGGGCCCCTACGTGGCGATCAAGGCCTTCACCGGGCCGCTGGTCGACCGGGTCGGGCCGCGCCGGATCTCCTGGGTCGCGGATGTGGTCAGTGCGGCTGTCGCCCTGCTGATCCCTCTGCTGCACGCCGGGGGCATGCTGTCGTTCGGGGTCTTGCTGGCCCTGGTCGCGGTGATCGGCGCTGTCCGCAGCCCTGGGGACCTGGCGAAGGACGTCATGATCCCGGAGGCGGCGGAGCGCAGCCAGGTGCCGCTGGAGCGGGCAACCGGGCTGGAGGGCGTGGTCGAGCGCCTGTCCGGGACCGTGGGGCCCGCCGTCGGCGGCGCACTGGTGGCGCTGGTGGGCCCGATGGCCGGGTTGGGAGTCAACGCGGCCTGCTTCGTCCTCGGTTCGCTGGTCGTCGCCGTGGCGTTGCCACGCGGTATGGGACGACCGCACGGGCGCCCCGCGGAGCGAGGAGGGGGCGTAAGTGCTGCGGAAGGCGGTTACTGGCACAGCCTCCGACAGGGCTTCGCGTTCCTGCGCGGGGAGCCGCTGCTGCTGACGCTCTGCGCGATGATCGGCGTCACGAATCTGCTGGACGCCGCGTGTGCGGCCGTGTTCGTGCCGGTGTGGGCCAAGGAGTCCGGCCACGGACCTGCCGCGATCGGACTGGTGTGGGCCGCGTTCAGCGTCACGGGGACCGTCGGCAGCCTCGTCGCCGCGGCGGTGGCGCACCGGTTGCGGCGTCGGCCGGTGTTCTTCCTCGGCTGGCTCGTCACGGGGGCGCCGCGGTTCCTCGTCCTCGCGTCCGGGGCGCCGCTGTGGGCCGTTGCGGTGGTCATGGGCATCGGCGGTCTCGGGGGAGGCTTCCTCAACCCGATCATCGGGGCGGTCACGTATGAACGGATCCCGCCGGAGATGGTGGGCAGGGTTCGCGGTATCGGGCAGGCCCTCACCTGGGCCGGGATTCCCCTGGGTGGCCTGCTCGGCGGCGCCGCCGTGGCGGGCGCGGGTCTCGGACCGGTACTGGTGGCCGCCGGTGTCGTGTACTTCCTCACGACCCATCTCGCGGGTCTGCGCCCGGAGTGGCGGGAGATGGACCGCCACCGCGGCAGAGGACGGGCCGGGTCGGTCCATCCGGCCACCCCGGCGGACGCCACCCCATCGGCCTCGTAGGAGCCGGTGATCCGGTCGCCCGCCGACGTTCAGCCCGGCCGGGTGCCGGTCTCGCCGTTCCCGCCCGCACGGCCGGCCTGGACGTCGACGCCCGGAGTGCGGCGGGACCTCGCCGCCGGGCGTCCTGCCGATCCGGCCGTCGCCATGCCCCCGGCGATGCCCTCCGCGCGGGGGCATGGCAGGCGCCCGTCACCGGACTAGAAGAGGCCCTTGTACCCGGCCCAGCCGCTTGCGATCTTCGTACGGGAGCCGAAGGTGCCCTTGCCGGTGCCGTTCTGCCGGTAGAGGTGTCCCGCGGTGTCCCGGGCGACGATGTCGGACGTGCCGTCACCGGTGATGTCCCCGACGCCGACGACCGCGTCGTACGAGCCGCCCCAGTCGGCGGTGATCTTCACCCGGGAGGTGAAGGTGCCCTTGCCCGTGCCGTTCAGTCGGTAGAGGTTGTCGGCCTTGTCCTGGAGGAGGAGGTCGCCGATGCCGTCGCCGTTGAGGTCTCCGGCGCCGACGATCTTCTTGTAGCCCTTCCCGTTGTCGTAGAGCTTGACGCGGGAGGAGAGCTTGCCGGTGCTGGTGCCCTTGGCGAGGTAGACGGCACCGGTCGAGGCGTTGCGGGCGACCAGGTCGGGGAGGCCGTCCCCGGTCACGTCACCCGGTGCGGTCAGGACGTCGTACTGGTTCCAGTCGCTGCCGGCGAGGGTGGTGTACGGCGTCGACGGCTTGAGCGCCGCCCCGCAGGCCGGCTTGTACAGGCGCAGGGCGCCGCTGCTCAGCCGGACCAGGACGTCGTTGCAGCGGTCCCCGCTCAGGTCGCCGAACGGCACCGCTCTGACCGAGGCCGGCCAGCCGCTCGCCGACACCGTGCCGGAGAGCTTCCCGGCCCCGTCCCCCTGGTGGAAGGTGAGCGTTCCCGAGGAGTTGAGCGTCAGGAGGTCGCCGGCACCGTCGGGCAGCGACGAGCCGCCGACATGGTCCCGCCGCACCGCCGCGCCTCCCGTCAGCCGGACGGTGCCGGACTGGACCAGTGCCGCGCCCTGCCCGTCCGCCGGCACAGCCGTCAGCGTCCAGGTGTACGAGCCGTTGGGCAGCAGTCCGCCTGCCGTGTCACGGCCGTCCCACGTCGTCGCGATCGAGTAGGCGGCCGGTCCGCCGTCGCGCGTGGCCACCACGCGGCCCGAGACCTTCTGACGTATCTCCACCTTCCAGGAGGCCACCGGTTCGGACAGCCACCACGCGCCGCGCCAGGAGACCGGGGTGGCGTCCGTCTCCACCCGCGTGGTGACGCTCCGGTAGGGAGAGACCAGCGCCGCCTCCGGCCGCCCGGTGGTCAGGACATGGACGGCCTGGTCCGGCGTGGAGTACGCGAGATCACCGGTGCGCGGGTCGAGCGCCACGAGCCCGGCGGTGTCGGTGGTCCAGCACTGGACGGCCGCCCCGGTCCACAGCCCGTAGACGCCCAGCCCTCGCTCGCCCCGGACGGCGACGACACCGTCGCCGAGGTGGGCCTGCCCGGTGGGGAGCGGGATGCTCTTCCTGGCCTGGAGGTCGTAGACACCCGCGGCGTACGGAGCGTCGCTGACGTTGCACTTCCAGTACAACCACCGTCCGACAGCCTGCAGTTCGACCATGGAGGAGCAGGCGGTGCTCACCGTGAAGGAGGTCAGCGGGGTCCCGGTGCGCGCGTCCTTGGCGGTCACCGCGCCGCCCGGGGCCGAGGACCACACCGTGGTCCCCCAGATCGCACCCGTCCGGTACGGCTCCTTGTGCAGGATCTCGCCGGAGTCGATGTCGACGACACGGAGTTCCCGGGCGCCGCCCGCGGGGGTCCCGTCGACCAGCACCAGGTTCCCGGATGCCCCCACGATCCTCGTCTGCGCCTCGGAGCTGCTGAACGAATCCTGCAGGCCCGTTTCGATCGGTGTGCCGGGAAACGTCCCGCCCTTGCCGACGACGAGCAGCTTGGGCTGCCGTCCGCCGTCCGTGCTCACTGCCCCTCGGTAGACGGTCCGGCCGTCCCCGGTGGGATACGGCTCGGGGCACAGCCCGTAGGCGGTGCTGCACCTGTCGTACGGGGCGGGCAGGCCGCCGGCCCGCGTGCGCTCGCCGTATCCGGGCGCGGCACCGGTGAGCGGGCGCTCGTACGCGGAGGTGGCCTGATCGCCGTACTCCACGGTCCTGAGCGTTCCGTGATCCAGTGTCAGGCGCTGGAGCTGCATCGGGACCGGCCGGATGCGCAGGACACGCGTCGCGTGCGGTGCGGCGTCCGCCCCGGCGGTGATGTCCTGGTAGCCGTAGTCCTCCGCCGACTGGCCGCCGACGATCTGAACGCCGCCGTCCGGCCGGACGGCGACACGGTCGGCCACCGCGCGGGCGAGGAGCGTCCGCTCGCCGGAGCCGTCGAAGGGGACGGCGACGACCTTCCAGACGGACGCCTGGGATTCCTTCTGACCGAGCGAAGGGTCATGGCGGCCCACGATCAGCGAGTCGCCGACGACGCCGAGGACCTTGGCGTCCCTGAGGCCGACCTGGACCTCGCGCACGGGCGCGTCGAACCGGCCCTGCTCGTAGATCCGTACGCCGCCCGCCTGAGGGGTGACCAGATGATGAGCGGTCACCACGGAATTGCCGTACACCGTGCCGTACGGCAGCAATGTCGCCTGCGCGGTGCGCAGATCGATCCAGGCGTACTGTCCGACGTCCTCCCCGGGGACCTTCAGAAGGGACAGGAACCCGTGGACACCGGCACGCCCGGCGTCGAGGACGTGGGCCCCCTCCGGAAGGCCCGTCACGCGACGGTCCACCGTGGTCCCGTCCGCACTGCTCAGCAGATGAAACCCGGTCCACTTCCCGTCGGCGCCGGCGCCGACCTGGGTCACCACGGTGGTGCCGATCGTTCTGCCGTACTTCTGCCCCGCGGGGACGGTGACGGTGGTGGTCTCGTCGGTGGCCATGTTCCGCAGCGAGACGTCGCCCGTCCCCCCGCTCGGCGGCAGCGCCACCACGTCCGACGCCGTTCCGAAGTACTCCACGGGGTCGTGCGCCTGCGTGCCCTCGAAGACGCGGGTCGAGCCGTCCGTGCCCGTCCACTCCAGTGCGGAGGAGCCGTTCGCGGTAGTGGCGGAGTGCAGGAACCCGGAAGGCCCGGCACTCACCACCGAGCCGGGGCCCGGTGTGGCGCGCAGGGTCGCGGGGATCGTGGCGTCGCTGAACGTTCCGGCATCGGCCGACACGGGCGAGGAGGCCGGGCCCACGGCCACCGACACGGATACGACCGCGACGGCGGCGACAAGACTCGGACGTACACGGGCATGACGAGCCAACTGGACCCTCTCCCCCACCCGGGACGGGGCGTGCACCGCTTCCCGGTGCCTCTCCCCCAGCACACCCGTCCCGCAAGTGCACTGATCCTACAGTGACTTGACAGTCCATTAGAGAGTCTTTCGATCACCCTGCCGTCCGCCAACGGCACGTACACGATCCAGGAGGCCAGCAACAGCCGGTCTCTCGACGCCTACGAACTGCCCTCCCAGGACTACCAGGTCGTCACCCGGCCGTGGAAGAACGCGGACGAGGAGCGGTGGCGGATCATCGACGTCTGAGGTCGGACGCGGGTTGCCGGGGCATCGGCGAGTCGGGCGGTGGGGGGACAAGGCCGGCGGAGTTCTTCCTGGAGCTCCCCGATCCACCGCGCGGAATCCGGGTCCGCCGGGCGGTCGCCCTCTATTATGTCATGTACACATCAAACCGAGGAGGCTCCTTGCACAGGCTGACCCGCTCGGGAACGACGATGATCATCGCCCTGGCCTCCTTCTGTGCGGCCGTCCCCGCCGACGCGTCCCCGGCTCCTCCCGGACCGGCGTCGTTCTCCGCGCACACGGTCGACGCCTCTCTGCCCGGTGCGGCCTTCGCCGTGGCGGGTGACATCGAAGGGGACGCCCGTCAGGAACTCGTGGTGACGGGGTTCGGCCGATTCGAGGCCGTTCCGGGAGGCCCGCCGATCCCCCCGGCGGCCGGCCGGCTCGCCGTCTACCAGCAGAGCGGACGAGCGCTCGACGCCTGGTCGAAGCAGCTGGTGTTCGACACCGACGCCGCGATCCCCTTCCCCAACGAACCGGGCGTGGCCGATGTCGACCGGGACGGCGACCGCGACATCGTGGTCCCGGGCGGATTCATTCGCTGCGCCGCACTGTGCGGATCCCTCACCTGGTGGGAACACCGTGCCGACGGCGTCTGGAAGCGTCATGACATCGTGACGCCGGGCAGCTCTCCGCTCTTCTACCACCGCGCCGTCCTCGTCGACTTCGACGGCGACGGCCGCAAGGACCTGGTGACCGTCGGCGAGTCCGCGCAGCCCGTCGCCAGGATCGAGGGCCGTCCCCCGGCCAGCGCCTGGATCCAGGTGTTCCGGGGCGTCGACGGGCCCGACCGCTTCAGCCGGGAGCCGGTCGACCTCGCACCCGGTGGGGGTGCCCTCCCCGTCGTCACGGACGTGGACTCCGACGGCGACCTGGACGTGGCCTCCGCGCAGTACTTCGAGCCGGGAGCAGCGTTCATGTGGCTGGAGCGCACCACGGCCCCGGGTCCGGACCACCCGGTGGGCGGCTTCACACCGCACGTCATCGACACCACGCAGGGCAGGGCGATCCAGCTGCGGCCCGTGCGCAACCTGCACGGCGACGGTCGTACCGTGTGGGTCGGTTCCAATCACACCAACACCGTCTTCCCGCCGGGCTCGACCGATCCGGCTTCCCAGGTGGTCTCGTTCTCCGTGCCGGCCGACCCGCGTTCCCCGTGGACCACGACCCCCTTGTCGACGGGGATCGTCGCGCGCGGCCGGGCCGGGCAAGCCGCGCCCGGTGTGTTCGGCAGCGGTGACCTGGACGGGGACCGGGACATCGACCTGCTGGTGTCCGGGGACGGTGACGACCGGCTGTTCTGGCTGGAGCAGAGGGACGACCGCACCTTCGACACCCATGTCCTCGCCACCGCCGCCGGTCAGGCCGGAGGCGCCCTCGTCACCGATCTCGACCGCCGGTGGCCGCCGCGCAACGAGGCCGTGTTCACCGTGTTCGAGTCCGACAGCGTCGTGGTCTGGTCCCGGGACCGAGCCGTGTGACCGCCGGTCTTGGGGGGGGGGGGCCCCCCCCGGGGGGGCGGGGGGGGGGCGCCCCCCCCCCCGCCCGCGCGGGGGGGGGGGGCCCCCCGGGGGCCCGCCCCCCCCCCCCCGGCCCCCCCCACCACCGGCGCC
>NZ_JBIAWO010000006.1:195933-431181 GCF_042895685.1 Streptomyces sp. NPDC001381
GTGGGGGGGGGGGGGGGGGGGGGGGCCCCCCCGGGGGGGGGGGGGGGGGGGGGGGGGCGCGCCCCGCCCCCCGCGCCCCCCCCCCCCCCCCCCCCCCCCCCAAGACCGGTGACCGGGCGGGCGGCCGCGAGGCTTTCCACGGCCGCCCGCCCGGCGAAGACCACTTCGTCCTCAGACCGCCGGTGCGGTCGGAGCAGCCACAGCCTCCCTCCTCCGAGCGGGCGCGGTCATCGCCGGCCCGCCGCCGGCCCGCGTCGGGTGCTCAGGGCTTGGCGGAGTACACGACACCGGCCAGGTTCTGGGCCGCGGAGCCCCACACCTGGTCGTACAGGGAGGTGTCGACACCGAGCGTGTACAGCAGCCAGGCGGTCGTGACGCCGTAGGTGAGTTTGAGCTGGGCGGCGCGGGTGATGGTTCCGCTGTCGCAGCCGAAGCCGGAGCTGTCCTCGAATCCGCAGTGGAACCCGCCGGTGATGACCCGCAGTTGCGTTGCGGAGGGCTTGGCGTCGTACATCTTCTGCTGGTTGTCGGCGACTCCGGCGATGCTGTCGGCGCTGCCGCCGACGTACTGGACGGGGATGCTCAGCGAGCCGGAGGCGCTGACGGCCGAGGGGTTGGTCTCCGCCGCCGCGAGGGTGGTGACGGACTTGACGGCCGGGTTCCGGCCGGCGGCGACCAGAGCCGCGCCACCGCCCATGGAGTGCCCCGAGACGGCGAGCCGGCTGGTGCTGACGGCACCGGCGAACCGTGAACCGGCGGTGCTGTTCTGGGTGGTGAGCCAGGTGAGAGCCGCGTTCAGGTCGTCGGCGAACGCCGAGTGGCTGGGGAAGAGACCGCCCTGGGACTTGGGCGCGACGGTGATGACGCCCCAGGAGGCGTAGTGCTTGAGCAGGCTCTCGTACTGGGTGATGGCCTGGAAGAAGCCGTGCCCGAAGGCGAGACCGGGGTGGGTGCCGGCGGCGACCGGCGCGTTCGCCCCGGCCGTCGTACCGGGGTACCAGACACGTGCGCTGTACGAACGCCCGGAGGCCGAGACCGTGAGATCGGTGTAGGCGACGGGGAACGACCCCGTGGTGGAGGGGTCCACCGCCCGGACCGAGGGCGCCGCCTCCGACGCCTGGGCGGATGGTGCGAGGGCCAGAGCGGCTGCCGCGCTCAGCAGCAGCGCGGTCAGGGACCGCAGGAGTGTACGGAACACGAGATCACCTTTTCTCGGGGATGAAACAGTGATGTCCGGTGGTACGTCTCCGTGTTGTCCGGGTGTTTCTCCGACTGAGGTGTCGGAGGTCCACGCCGCCGCGGGCACACCCGTGGGCCCAGGCGGTGTACCAGGGAGAGTTCGCTGGGCCGGAGGGCGCCGAACCGGACCGGACGCGAACCCGGGTGTGCGCACCCGGCGCCTGGTGCGCGGAGCGGCAGAAGGTCAGGAGCCGGTGCAGCGAGGGAACTCGGCGGGGTCCCGCGACCGGCGGCAACCGGTCGCGGGGACGCTCATCCGCCGAAGCGCAGGGTGAAGTCGCGCAGTATCAGGCTGACCAGGGGGGCACGGTCGCCGAGCGCGCCGAGCCGGCTGTCGGCCGGCACCGTCCACTCGGCATGCGCCGACCGCAGGGCGACGCGGCTGCGGACCGCGCTGGTCTTGATCCGGCCGTTCAGCGTCTGAACCAGCTTGTAGGCCAGGGGCCAGCGGCCCGGCAGGCGCCTCCGCTCCGTGTACCGGGCGGCCGCGAGCGCCCCCCGGTCGGTCTTCGCGGCGAACGACGTGGCGTCCGTGCGCCGGACCTCGAAGGTCGCCATCTCCTTGGGGATGCCCCACAGGGCGCGACCGCCGGCCATGGAGACCTCGCTGTCGACCCAGATGTCGGTGATGCAGACACGGGGCCGCGCTCCGTCCCGCACCGCGACCGCCCGCAGCAGTTCGTTGTAGTGCAGGACGCTGTCGTTCTCGTAGACGACCCAGGCCGCGCCGACCAGGCCGCGGCCGGCGACGGTGAGGGGCCGGGTGCCGGGCACGAGGGCCGGGAGCTCTGCGCGCGGCACGAGCCACAGGGACAGGTACATCTGTCCGGCCAGGTGCCATGGTTCATCGGGGTAGGGAGTCATTCCGCGTCCATCCCGTGGGGAGACTTCAGGCGCCATGCGCCCGGGGCGGTGGCCGGAACGGTCGGCCGACGTGGTGGGACGGGTGTGACGGGGCGGTACGGCAGACCGGGCGCGGGCCGGGGGTCGGTCTCGCCCTTGTTGGGCCACAGGGCGGTCGCCCGCTCGGCGAGGGCCGTGATGGTGAGCGAGGGGTTGACCCCGAGGTTGGCGGAGATGGTGGAGCCGTCGATGACGTGCAGTCCGGGATGGCCGTGGAGACGGTGGTACGGGTCGACCACGCCGGTGTCCCGGCTCTCCCCCATGGTGCATCCGCCGATGAGATGGCCGGTGGCCGGTATGTCGAAGAGGTCTGCCCAGGTGCCGCAGGGCTGGCCGCCGATCCGGTCGGCGGCCGCGCGAGCGACGCGGTGTCCGGCGGGGATCCAGGTCGGGTTGGGCGCGCCCTCGCCCGGCCGGCTGCTGAGACGGCGCCGTCCTGTCCGGGTCCGCCGCAGGTAGGTGGTCACCGAGTTGTCGACCGTCTGCATGACCAGCAGCACCACGGACTGCTGCGACCAGCGCCGGGGGTTGTGCAGCGCGGGGAGTCCGCGGGCGTTGCGTGCCATGGCGGCGAGTCCGACCCGGAGGCGGGAGCGTCCCGGCACGGGGTCGACGAGCATCGCGCCCAGCAGTGCCAGCAGATTGCTGCCGCGGCCGTAGCGCACCGGCTCGACGTGGGTGGTCGCGTCGAGGTGGACGGACGAGGTGATGGCGACGCCGCGGGTGTAGTCCGCGTCGCGTTCCCGGGCGCGGACGCCGAGGATGGCCTCGGAGTTGGTGCGGGTCAGCCGTCCCAGCCGCGGCGAGATGTCCTTGAGCGAGCCGTTGTCCCTCAGGGCGTGCAGCAGTCGCTGGGTGCCCAACGCGCCTGCCGCGAAGACCACGTGCCGTGCCGTGAGGGTCAGCCCTCGCCGCCATGGGACGGCACCCGTGCGGACCGAGGTGACGGCCCACCGGTCGCCGGTCCGCCGGACGTCCGTCACCGTGCGGCGCTCCAGCACACGCGCGCCGGCCCGCTCGGCCAGGCCGAGATAGTTCTTGGGCAGGGTGTTCTTCGCGTTGTGCCGGCAACCGGTCATGCAGGCACCGCAGTTGAGGCAGGCGTTGCGGGCCGGTCCCGCCCCGCCGAAGTACGGGTCGGGTACCGCGGCGCCGGGGTCGGTGCCGGCCGGCCCGAAGTGGACTCCGACGGGGGTGGGCCGGAAGGTGTCGGCGCAGCCGAGCTGGCTCGCGGTGTCCTTCAGCAGGAGGTCCGCCTCGGTGAACAGCGGGTTGGGCGTGACACCGAGCATCCGGCGAGCCTGCGAGAAGTAGGGGGCCAGCTCGCGGCGCCAGTCGGTGAGGGCGGCCCAGTGCGAGCCTTCGTAGAAGGCGTCCGGGGGCTCGTACAGCGTGTTGGCGTAGCCGAGGGATCCGCCGCCGACGCCCGCGCCGCTCAGCACCAGGATGTCGCCGAGCAGGGACGCACGGAGGATGCCCATGCATCCGAGGCGGGGCGCGAACAGGTAGGTGCGCAGGTTCCAGGACGTGCGCGGGAAGTCGGCGTCGGTGAAGCGCCGGCCGGCTTCCAGGACGGCCACGCGGTAGCCCTTCTCGGTGAGGCGCAGTGCGCTGACGCTGCCGCCGAAGCCGGAGCCGATGACGACGACGTCGTAGTCGGGTTCCCTCATCGGTCGTCTCGCGTTCTGAAGTCGGCCAGCAGCGGCATGACGAGACGTTCGAGGTTCTCGCGCCTGACCTGGGGGTGGACCCCGGTGAGCGGCACGGGACTGTTCGGTCCGGAAAGGTGCGAGACGAGCGCGAGGTGGGGCAGGAGCACCAGGAGGAGCGACAGCAGCGCGTCCAGGTCGGCGTCCTTGCGCAGGTCCCCGGCGTCGGCGGCCCGTTCCAGGAGGGGGCGCAGGCCGGCCAGGTAGATGGCGTTCACGGGCTCGCTGACCGCCTCTCGGACCGCCGGGTCCATCTCCAGGTTGGTGGCGGCGGTCACCCCGCGCTCCAGCGCGTGCCCGGCGAAGTACTCGAGCCAGGCCTCCAGCGCGTCGACGAGGTGGGTGGCGAAGTCGCTCGTCCCGTCGTAGCCGTCGAGCCACGGCTGCATACGGGTGTAGATGCGCAGCGAGGTCTGCTCGGCGACGTAGGCGAAGAGGTCCAGCTTGCCCGAGAAGTACTGGAACAGTGAGCCCTTGGCTACGCCGGCTTCGCGGGCGATGACGTTCAGGCTGCCCGTGGAGTAGCCGTGGGCGCCGAACTCGTCCATCGCGGCGACCAGGACCCGCTCGCGGCGGGCCGGGGACAGCCGGGTCCAGGTGGGAGTGGGCATGGACACTCCTTCGTATGACCGGACGGTCATGTGACCGCCCGGTCATGGTGAGGGTGTCCCCCGTCGGAAGTCAACGCCTCTGACACACATGGCTGTTGGGTGAAGGCGGAGCGGCCCATTGACAGGCGGTGGCGGACCCTCCAGCCTGTGATCGGCCAGTGATATGACCACCTGGTCACAAGGAGGTCGCCATGCAGAAGGTGTGTGTGATCGGGGCCGGTTCGTCCGGGATAGCCGCCTGCCAGGTGCTCGCGGAACGGGACATCGCCTACGACTGCTTCGAACTGGGATCGGACGTCGGCGGCAACTGGCGCTACATGAACGACAACGGGCAGTCGTCGGCCTATCGTTCGCTCCACATCAACACCTCCCGTCAGATCATGGAGTACGCGTGTTTTCCCATGTCGGACGAGTATCCGGTGTACCCGGGCCACGCCCAGATAGCGCGCTACTTCGACGCGTTCGTCGACCACTTCGGGCTGCGCCCGTCGATCAGATTCCGCACCGAGGTGACCGAGGTCGTCCCGGCCGGCGGCAAGTGGGCGGTGACCTGGCGGCACCGCGATACGAACGAACGCGCCACTGAGACGTACGACGCCGTACTCGTCGCCAACGGCCACCACTGGAAACCGCGTTGGCCGCAGCCCGGCATCCCCGGGGCGCAGGAGTTCCAGGGTGCCCAGATCCACTCGCACGACTACCGTCGGCCCGAGCCCTTCACCGACCGCAGGGTCCTCGTGCTGGGCCTCGGCAACTCGGCGTGCGACATCGCCGTGGAGACCTCGCGCGTCTCCCGGCGGACGGTTCTCGCCATGCGCCGGGGCGCGCACATTCTGCCGAAGCACCTGTTCGGCACGCCCACCGACCATCTGACCCACTCGTGGCTGGCGCGGGCGCCCTTCGCCGTTCAGGACCGCGGCCTGCAACTCCTGCTGCGCCTGAGCCGCGGCCGTCTGGCGGACTACGGGCTGCCCACCCCCACGCACCGCGTCCTGGCCGCCCATCCGACCATCTCGGACGACCTGCTGTCCCGCCTCAGCCACGGCGACATCACCGTCAGACCCGTGCCGCGGAAGGCCGACGCCGGCCATGTCTTCTTCGAGGACGGAAGCGTCGAGGAGATCGACACGATCATCTACTGCACGGGGTACGACATCGCGTTCCCCTTCCTGTCGGACGGGTTGATCGACTCGGACGACAACGATCCGCGGCTGTATCACCGGGTGGCAGCGCCGGACCACCCCGGCCTGTACTTCATCGGTCTGGTGCAGCCGCTCGGCGCCATCATGCCGTTGGCGGAGGCCCAGTCGCACTGGGTCGCCGACCTGCTGCAGAACAGGTGCACCCTGCCCGGTCGAGAGGAGATGCACGAGGAGATCCGTACCTACCGCGCCCGGATCGCCCGGCGGTACGTCGCCTCGACCCGGCACACCATTCAGGTGGACGCGCAGGCGTATCTGCGGGAACTGGCCAAGGAGCGCAAGCGGAGGGCCGTGCGGCGGCGGGACGGCCGCAGGGGGTTGCGGCGTCCGGGTGACGGGGTGGCGTGAGGGGGTGCGATGACGGCGCTCGATCGGTCAGGGCAGCGACCGGCGCCGGGCGCTCATGACACTCCCCCGTCGCCGACCGGGCGGGTGGCCCATCCCGGCCGGTGACACCTGTGAACCCCGCGTTGCGCCGGCCGCCGCGGATCCGCGCACGGCCCGCACCCCGACTCGCCACCCTGCCGGGACTCCGTCATCGACTGTCAGCCATACGGCAGAGGAACAACACGGCTGTCTTCCGTACTATCGCTACTCAACAGATGTGCGCCAGTTAACTGCCGCTGCTCCCAAGGCAGCAGGCAGGACAGCATGAACCTTCGACTTCGCGTACGCCATGGGCCCGCCGCTCATGCGCTGCGACACACAGGAAGGGTGTGAGCATCGTGTCCGAAACCGCTGCCCGGACAACCGAGTTGACCTCCCAGTACAGCGCCCAGGTGGCAGGCGACCTGGAGCGCAACCTCAAGGAGCAGAAGCGCCTCAGCGGTGAGATCGAAGCCCTGCAGGAGCAACTCGCCGCCGTACGGCACGATCACACCGTCCTGCTGAACCTCCAGCAGGCCCTCGGCATCCCGGCGGCGCCCGACGTGCCCGCGGCCGAGCCTGTCACGGCGGTGCCCGCTCCCCGCAAGAAGACCGCGGCAGCATCCGGTGCGGACCCGCAGGCGAAGGCCAAGAGGCCCGCCCCGGCGAAGAAGCGAACCAGCAAGAAGCCCGCCGCCGCGGCATCGACCCCGCAGCCCGCTGCGCCCACGCTGGTGGAACTGGTGCGCGAACACCTGGCCGGCCAGGACGAGCCCCGTTCGGCTGCCGAGATCGCCACCGCGCTGGGGCAGCAGCATCCCGGGCGCGCGGTCAAGACAACCGTGGTGCGTACGACGCTGGAAGGGCTCGTGGCCAAGAACCAGGCCCAGCGCACCAAGCAGGGCACATCCGTCTTCTACACCACCCCCGACACGGCCGAGCGGGCAGCGGCCGGCGATCAGGCCGGGCAGCAGTCCGCCTGATGCCCCGAGCTCACCCGGCCGACCGCCTCATGCGCGGCCGCAGCGGCCCAGCATGATCCGGTGTCCCCCGCGCGAGCTACACGCGATTGTCCACGGCAGCCAGAGGAGGAGCACGGCCAGGACGCCCGGCACGTCGTACGGACGCTTCGTCAGATCGCCGAATTCCGCGCCGAGAGGGGCCGTGACGGGCGCGAACGCCACCGGCGCCAGCGCGACCGTGAACACCCCGTCCCGCACCAGCACACCCTGCGCGTTCCAGCGCGCCCTGACACCTCGAACACCCTTCGGTAACCCTGGCGTCGTCGCTCCGAACACCCGCAGAGCCCAGCCTGAGGACGACGTGGACGAGTGGGGCGGGAAGTCCGGCTCGATGGGCGATGGTGCTCACGGTGCGGCGCGGCGGCTGTGGGCCGCCGCGCCGTCCGGGTCAGCTCGCGGTGCAGGAGACGGTCGGCCAGGTCCAGTTGCCGTTGTGCTGGATGGTGACGCCCCAATTGTTGCCGCTGCCGTTGGGTTTGGCGGTCAGTACCTGGGCGCTGGGATAGGTGGCGTTGACGTTCCAGGTCGACAGGACCTTGGCGGGCGACGGCACGTTCATGGTCACGGTCCAGTTGCTGGAGCCGGTGACCGCCACGTTCAGGTTGTACCGGTCGCTCCACTGCTGACCGGCGGACAGGGCCGCAGTGCAGCTGCCCCCGCCCCCGCCGCCACCGCCACCGCCACCGCTGTCGTCCGGGGCCACCGCGCGCCCGGTCTGCGGGGAGATCTTGCCCGCGCACAGTCCGCGGGCCGAGAGTCCCTGCGCGATGCGCGGAATCGCGGCGAGCGTGTTGGCGGGCCAGTCGTGCATGAGAATCACCTGGCCGTTGGTGAGCCGGCCGGCGGCGGCGACGATCGCGTCGGTGCTGGCGTTGTTCCAGTCCTGCGAGTCGACGTCCCAAATGATCTCGGTCAGGCCGTACTTGGCCTCCACGGCCTTCAGTGTCGCGTTCGTCTCGCCGTACGGCGGCCGGAACAGCGCCGGAGTGCCGCCGCCCGCGTTGGCGATGGCTTGCTGGGTGCGGGAGATCTCCGAGTCGATCGTCGTCTGGCTCTGCTGGGTCAGATGGGGGTGCGTGTAGCTGTGGTTGCCGACCCACATCCCGGCGTTCACCTGGGCCCGTACGAGGGCGGGGTTGGCGGCGGCGTACTGGCCCTGGTTGAACATGGTGGCCCGCAGCCCGTTCTGTGTGAGGGCGTTGAGCAGGGCCGTGGTGGTGCCGCCCGGGCCGTCGTCGAAGGTGAGCCCGACGTACCCGTTGCAGGCGGCGGCCTGAGCCGGGGCGGGGGTGGTGAGGGTCAGAGTGCCCGCGGCGGCTGTGGCGAGAGCGGCGGCCAGGATCGTGAGGCGTGGTCTGGATGTCATGGGGGGCTCCAGCCTGGGGGGTGGGGTCAGCTCGCGGTGCAGGAGACGGTCGGCCAGGTCCAGTTGCCGTTGTGCTGGATGGTGACGCCCCAACTGTTGCCGCTGCCGTTGGGTTTGGCGGTCAGTACCTGGGCGCTGGGATAGGTGGCGTTGACGTTCCAGGTCGACAGGACCTTGGCGGGCGACGGCACGTTCATGGTCACGGTCCAGTTGCTGGACCCGGTGACCGCAACGTTCAGGTTGTACCGGTCGCTCCACTGCTGACCGGCGGACAGCGTCGCGGTGCAGCTGCCCCCGCCGCCACCGCCACCGCCACCGCCCGAACCGGTGCCGTCGACCGTGATGTTGGAGCTTCCGCTGCTCTGGTATCCCTCGGTGGCGAGGATCATGTAGTAGCTGAAGCTGCCCAGGTTCAGCCCGGCGCGGGCCCAGGCGTCGAAGTGGTTGCCGGTGGTGATGGTGCCGCCCGTGCGCTTCGACTGCCGCACGCTCCAGTACTGGTCGAAGGTCTTGGTGCCCTCGACGGACGGCGCGTTGTACCGCGTCGTCTTGTAGATGTCGTACGTGCCGCCGTCGCTGGTGACGGTGCCCATGAACGTACCCGTGGGCCGGAAGGTGCCCCAGTTGTCGACGATGTAGTACTCGACGAGCGGGTTGGACGTCCAGCCGTAGAGCGCCAGGTAGGCGTTGCCGGAGGGGTTGAAGCTGCCCGAGTAGGTCACGGTCCGGCGGGCACCGGTGCTCCAGCCCTTGCCGGCCACGAAGTTGCCCGTGTTGCTCCACGAGGTGCTGTAGTTGCCTCCGGAGCCCAGGTTCATGCTCACCGTGCCCTGACTGTCCGTCCAGAACGAGTAGTAGTAGCCGTTGTCGGTGCCGGTCTGGTTCGTGGTGACGACGGTGTCGGCACGCGCGGTGCCGGGCAGGGTCAGTGCGGCCACGGCGACCAGCAGCATGGTGCAGAGGCCGCTGATGAGCAGCCTGAGCCGGTGTGCGGGTGCGTCGGTCATGTGCGTGTTGCCTCCTTCCTCGTGGGCCGATTTCCGGCGACAGTGTTGGGCGGGGCGCTACGACTGTCAATAGTTTCGATATCGACTCCGAAACATTCGAAACCCCCTCAGAGGCATTGCCACTGTTCAAAAGTGTTTACGCATAAGAAAATCAGAGTGAATACGGAGCGCGTCAGATTCTAGATCGTTTACCCGGCTGGAAAATCTCGAATGTTTCGAAGCTCCGTCCGGTAGGCGCGCGCCGGCCGGCCGGCCGGCACCTGACGATGGGGCGCTCGGAAAATCAGTGGTACGGCGCCGCTGTGCGCCCCTACCGTGCTGCCGGACCAAGTCGCCCAGTCAAGGACCCGCCGTTGTACACCCTGTGAGACCTCCCGAGCGCTGATTCGTCGCGCGTCGCACATGTGCGCCGCGCTGCTTCTTGCTGCGGACTTCTCACTGAAACCGGTGTACTTCTGTGCTCAACAACTGGGTGGTCACGCCCACCTGCCTGCCGATCGTTCTCCGCCGTTGCCACGCGTGCGCGTCCGAACGCTTCCGGGCGAGCGGCAGGTTTCGCGTCAACGCCAACCACAAGGTCATCGACGCCTGGCTCCTCGTCCTCTGCACCGCTTGCGGGGAAACCGCCAAACTCACGGTCCTGGAGCGGATGAACGTGCGCTCCGTACGGCCTGAGCTGCTGGACCGGCTGCATGACAACGACCCCGGCCTGACAGCTCAGCTGCTCCAGGATCCGGCCCTGCGCCGCCGTAACCGCATAGCCCTCGACTGGGACAACGCCTGGCGCCTCGACACCGGCGGATCGGATCACCTCGACCGAGAGGTGATCGACGTCGCGGTCCGCTTCGCGGCGCGGATCCCTGTGCGGCCGGTACGCCTGATCGCTGAAGAGTGCGGTCTCTCGCGGGCCGAGGTCGAGCGACTGATCGCCGAGGGGAATCTCGTTTCGGCAGTCCGGCTGAGCGGCAGGCTCTCCGGCGACTTCACCTTCACGCTCAAACGCTGAGCCGTCCTCGGAACCAGGGGCCTGTCCGGCAGGAACCGCCGGACAGGCCCCGTGGATCTCCAGCAGCGCTTGCTGGCTGGGGTCGGTCGTCATGAACCCACGGAAATCGTTCGCCGCCAGACGGCGGAGCGTATGCGCGACACTCTGGAGCGGCTCGATACCGAGCGGGATGTATGGGTGTCGACGGCTCACCCCGATCACGGGCCGCACCAGGTGCCACTGTGGTTCTTGTGGGATGGGCGAGCACTGTGGATGTGCACCAGCGCCACTTCCGTGACTGCGCGCAACGTCCGCAAAGAGCCGCGCGTGCGCTTGGCGCTACCGGACACCTTCGACGTGGTGCTCCTCCATGGTGAGGCGGAGTGCTTCCCGGACCGAGAGGTGCCCGCAGACGCAGCGGAAGCCTTCGCCGACAAGTTCGGATGGGATCCACGCGGGGAAGAGGGTTCCTTTCTGTATGTACGAGTGGTCCCGAGGACCGTGCGCGCCTGGCGCGGCGAGCCGGAACTACGCGGGAGAGTCATCATGCGCGACGGGACGTGGCTGGAATAGCGGCCTTCGGTCAGTCCAGCAATCCGCCCCCTGCTTCTTCGAGTGGATCGAGGGCCGGCACCACGTGCGCCGACCGCACAGCTGTCCCTGCGGCCGCCTTCCCGCCGACTGCAAAGAGTCGCGCCGTACTCGGCCGAGGCGTCGTGACCGACCGTCGCGGGCCCTCACCTTCCGTGTTCGCTGCGCGGTCCGCTGGTGTGGGCGAAGCTGCCCCGGGTGGTATTGAATGAGGTGTGCGGTCAGGAATCTCGGGACCCCGCAGGAAGGGTTCCGGTACTGCCCCGGCGCTGTGCCGGGGTTGGCGAGCGAGCTGAGAGAGCCGCATGGACGCCACATCCTCCCCTTCGTCTTCGTCGCCGTTCGACATGGTCAGCAGCGCGTTGGGGCAGTACATCCCGCGCGGCGGAGCGGCTGCGCCCGCCGGTTCCGCCGACTCTCAGGACGACCGCACCGCCCGCCAGCGCGTACCCGCCGACCCGGCATCCCGCCCTCAGGAGCAGATCCTCGGCGCGGTCAACCTCGACCGGGATCTGCGGATCACCCGCTGCAATCTGGACGCCCCCGTTTTCGCCGGGCTGGACGTCGTGACCGGGAGCCCTTTCGTCGACCTTCTGCCTTCCGGGGACGTACCGACGGTCACACGGCGGCTGCGCCAGGTCCTCGAGACCGGGGAGCCGCACGTCGCTCGGGTCCAGCGCCTGCGGCGCAGCGACGGGTCGGAGCTGGTGGTCTCGATGAGCATCCTGGCCGCCGCGGCGCCTCAGGAGGGTCTGACCGTCACGCTGATCGCCATGGCCAGGAGGCTGCACCTGTACGCCGCCGAGACCGCGATCGGCACCTCGCTGGACATCGGCGAGACCGCGCAGTCACTGGCGGAGTCCCTGCTGGCCTGGGGAGACGTCGCCGCCATCGACCTCGACTTCGCCGTGTGGACGGGCGAGGGCGTCACCGAGCAGCCGCAGGTGCGCATCCGGCTGCGGCGGGCGGCCCTGGTGCCGGACCGGGCCTGGCCCGACGGCTACGTGACTCCGGGCGACGATCTTCCCAGCGATGCGAGCCGCTTGCTGTCGCAAGCGATACAGCGTGACGACGCCGCGCAGGCCATCGTCATACCCGACCGGGAGGCGATCGAGCGGACACTCGGCAGTCCGCAGCTGGTACGTGCCCTGGTCCCCGGTGACCGGGCGGCCGCCGTGGCGTGCATCCCGCTGGTGCTCGACGGCACGCCGCCCGTCGTTCTGGGCGTGGCGGAGGTGTGGCGCCGTGCGGACCGCCCCTTCGACGACAACGAGCTGCTCGACCTGCAGGAACTGGTGGCCAGGACCTCTCATCACGTCGACCTGGCCCGTCAGCACCAGCGCGAGCACATGCAGGTGCTGGCGTTGCAGCGCCGGCTGCTGCCACGGACCGGCGGCGACACCATCGAGACCGCCAGTGTCTACCAGCCCGCCACGCCCGACAGCGCGGGCGTCGGCGGTGACTGGGTGAACAGCTTTCCGCTGCCGGACGGCCGTACGGCTCTGGTGGTCGGCGACGTCGTCGGGCACGGCCTGGGAGCCGCGGCCACCATGGGACAGCTGAGCATGGAGGCCCGTGCGCTACTGTCCGCGGGACTGGCGCCCGACGAGGTGCTGGAGCACCTGGACGAGACCGTGGCGCTGCTGGACGACGCGGAGTCCGGGCTGACGGCCGGCTACAGCGCCCTCGGGTCGACCTGCTGCATCGCCGTGTACGACCCGGTCAGCCACCAGGTGACGCTGTCCAGCGCCGGCCACCTCCCGCCGGTCCTGGTCACACCGGACGGGCCCGCCGGTCCGCTCGAAGTCCGCCCGCACCCCAGCCTGGGCGCCGAGTTCGCGCTACGGGAACCGTTCGACGTGCACGCGTTCGCCGCGCCCCCGGGCTCGCTGCTCGCCCTGTACACCGACGGTCTGGTGGAGGATCCCGCCGTATCGATCGACGAGGGCATCGGCAGGCTGACGGACGCCGTGTCCACGGTGCACCCCTGGGACGCCCTGCAGCAGGCCGCGCGGCGCGTGGTGGCCGTGGTGGCGCCTGGGCACCCGCGCGACGACGTGACCCTGCTGCTCGCGCGCATGATCGGCTACCGCAAGGGGGACACCGTGACCTGGCGCCTGGCCGCCCGCGACGACGCGGCCGCCCGGGCCCGCACGCTGGTCTCCGCGATGCTGGAGCAATGGCGCATCAGGGAGGACACCCGGGACAGCGTGCTGCTGGTGGCCAGCGAGCTGGTCGCCAATGCGGCCCGCTTCGCCCGTGGACCCATCACGGTACGGCTGATCAGGGCCGGTCACGGTCTGCTGTGCGAGGTCGGTGACACCGGCAACGGCAGGCCGCGGCTGAGCCGCAACGCGCTCCTCGACGACGGCGGTCGTGGTTTGCACGTCGTGCACAGACTCACCACGCGGTGGGGGGTGCGGTGGACGGACACCGGCAAGGTGGTCTGGGCGGCCGTCGCGCGGTAGCGCGGCTGCGGGGGGGGGAGAGAGGAGGCGGCGGCGGGCGCCGTGCGCTGCGCTCGTCAGGCGGTGCCACCGGCGGTGCGGGCGGCTCGGCCGGTCGTGGGGCGGCCTGCCCGCAGGTACGGGGCGCCCGTCCGCCAATACCCGGCGCCTGTCCGCACGTACGCGTCGCCCGTCCGCCGGTACGGGTGGCGCGAGTTGGCGCTACAGCCACTGCCCTTCCAAGGCGGTGGCCGTGAGGCCCGGGGCCGCCGCGTACAGGACGGCGCGGCTGCCCGGTTCCTGCCCGGCGTCGTGTGCCCTCCGCATGATGTCGAACACGGCGGCGCCTCCGCGGTTGCCGCTGGTGTAGCTGTCCCGGCTGTGGTCCAGCAGCCCCGACGGCCACCCGTCGGGCATCGTCTGCTCCATGTACTCCAGCACCCGGGTCCCGCCGGGGTGCGCGAGCAGGACGTCGGGGTGCCAGGAGTCGGGGTGGTCCTGGTAACGGGCCCGCAACCACTCCCACATCGCGGTGACCGTCTCCTGCACGGCGCGCGGCCCGCGCCGGTCCATCACGAAGTGGGTGCCGTCCGCCCGTGTCTCCAGGCGGTGCAGGTCCTGGGTGCCGGGCAGCGTGTGGTGCCAGGCGGCGTCCAGCCGCAGTACCGACTCGGGCCTGGGGCGGCCCGTGACCACCGCGGCGACCGCGGTGTCCGCGAACAGCAACCGGACGATCAACGACTCCAGCGTGTCGTCCGCGGGCTGGTAGGTCGTGCTCAGGGCCTCCGCGATCACGACCAGGACCACCCGGTCGGGGTCCGCGGCCACGAGATCCGCCGCCAGCGCCAGGGACCGGGTCCCGGCGATGCAGGCCCACTGCGTGGCCGGCAGCAGCATCACGTCGTCGCGGAGCGGGAGCCTGTTGCTCAGGGCGAGGTCCAGCCCGGGCAGCGCCGGGGTGGTGGAGTGACTGGTGATCAAGCAGTCGACGTCGGCGGCGTCCAGCCCGGCGATCTGCAGTGCTCCGCGCGCCGCACGCTCCCCGTAGGACTGTACGGCCGCCCAGGCCGGCGCGGTGCGCTCCTGGACGGTCTGCGGCGCGGGTATCGCCTCGAGGGCGGCGATCGCGCGATCCACGTCCTGCTCGGCGAACCCGTCTCTGGCCAGGGCCTCCCGGGCCGGCCCGGTGCCCGCGGCCGGCAGTCCGCCCCCCTTGCCGGGCGCGACGACGGTCTCCAGCGGCAGCATCCACCCACGGGTTTCGATGCCCGTGCTGGCCGCGATGCCGTCGATCCGCGGCGCCCACGCCGCGTGCGGGTGCCGGCCGCGCACTTCCTCGACGATCTGGCTGGTCTTTACGGTGTGCTCGCCGTGTATCACGGCAGGAGGGCACAGGTAAGCGGCCATGAGGTGCACCTTTCCAAGGAACATGGGGTGGGGGAACGTCACGAGTGATGTGCCGTGGATCACTTCGGCACCACGCATCCAAGTCGGCGCCACCGCGCTCCACTTCGGGCGGTGACGTCCGGTTCGAGCATGGACGCCAAAGGGACATTTCCGCTGTGACCTAGGCAACTTGGGCAGCATGTGGAGCACGTGACACGGCACACACTGCTGGGGGGAGCTGCCGGCCCAGCGCCGCGTTCCTGCCTGACATGCCGTCAGCGGAGGTCCCCCCCCCACCGCGCGGGCCGGCACGCGCGTGTGGACGGTGGTGCGCGCCATGCGACCCAGGGCCTCTGAGCAGGGGCTCATCCGGGTGTGTGCCCGTACGCGAGGCAGGTGGAGGGGTGCCTGAGCTCTCTGATTCCGGGACTGCGCTCCCCTGCTGGACCGTGCTGGACCATGCCGGGACGCGGCGGACGGGGCCTCACCCGCGCGAGCGCCGTCGGGTGACGGAAACCCGCGCCCGTGACCTTCAGCGTCCGGGAGCGGGTGGCGTGGCGACGGGTGCGTCGGCCAGGCTGTCGTGCACCATGGCCAGCAACTCCTGGTCTGTCAGACCGAGCTCGCGCGCCTGGCTGACGAGGCGGTGCACGGCCTCGTTGAGGCGGGCCTGGTCCGCGACGCCGGGCGCCGCGGTGACCACCGCGCCCCGGCCACGGCGCAGCTCGATCAGGCCTTCGTCACGCAGTCTCTGGTAACCGCGCAGAACTGTGTGCACGTTGACGCCCAGCGACTCGGCGACCTGGCGGGCAGGCGGCAGCCGTTCACCGGGGGCCGCCGTGCCGTCGGCGATCGCCCCGCGTACACAGGCGGCGATCTGCTCACCCAGCGGTACCGGAGAGCCGGGATGCACCCGAAACAGCATCCCTACGCTCGCTCCCCCGCGTGACGGTTCACCAGGCCGTTGAGCAGCGCGGCCGCGGTGGTCGAGTCGTCGACGGTGACCACGTACTCACGTCCTCCCACCGTACGGACCGAGAGGGACTCCCCCGAACGCAGCACCACGCCCCGCCGCTTGGGGCGGATCCGGTATCCCCAGCCGCCGAAGTCCCCCATGGCGTCGACCTGGACGCCGGCGGCACTGACGATGCTGCCGAGCGGCAGGGCCAGCCGGGGTCTGGGGAGGACCGTGGAGGCGACCGTGAGTCCGCGCCGGTCGACGGTCACCCGCACGCAGGCGAACGGTGCGCACGCCAGGCCGAGGACGAGCGGCGGCAGTCCCGCCTGCCAGGGGCCGAACGCCACGGCGAACAGCCCGCCGAGCGTAACGGCGCCGGCCGGGAACAGCAGTGCGTGGGAGACGACGGTGCGGCTCCAGGCCGCGACCTCGCCGTCGGCCAGCGCCAGCGAAGGGGCCGGCGGCGTGGGCGCCGGGCGCGGCCCGGCACTCATCAGCCACCAGGCAACCGCTCCGGTGGCCGCTCCCGCGAGCAGCAGCACTGCCACATGCCATATCGGCAGGTGCGCCTCAGCGGGGTCGTGGGCCTCCGTGTTGACAAGGACGGTGAAGACCAGCGGATATCCGAGCGTGACAGCCGTGCCGGCGCCGACCGCGGTGGTCAGCCTCGACCCCGGGCTCTCCTTGGACACCAGGGTCAGGACGGTGAACAGCAGCCCGAGCCCGACGAGCAGGCCACCGCCGAACCACAGCGCGGCGGGCCGGCTCATGAAGCCGTCAGCCCTGCCGTCGCCCGAGAAGTGGGTGGCGATCCGCCCGGGCAGCCGGTCGTAGCTCGCCAGGAAGACACCGACGTACGCGGCGGTGGCGATGCCGAACGGAACGGCCGTCAGGACCCATCTGCGGACGACGGTCATCTGTCCCCCTCACCTCATTGTTCTCATTGAAGTAGAACAATGACACCCTACGTCAGGACCGCCCGCCCGCACGACCCTCGTGAGCGTCCCGACGACGGCGGCCTCGGGACCAGAGCCCCCATGCCGTACGGTCGTTGCGCCCACATCCGCCTGCTTGTCGTGGGGGCCGGCAGGTCGCAGCGCCGGTACGCCGCGAGCCACAGGCCCAGAGCGGTCGTCAGGACCGTTGCGGCGGCGCCGCGGGAGCCCACATCGCCGGAGGACAGGCCGACCACCACGGCGATCATCGTGATCGTCGCGCAGATGCGCTCCTTGAGGCGGGCTGCCAGCACACCGGCCGTCGTGCCGGGCGGCACATCCGCCCGTCGGTCGTCCGCCACCTGACCCCCCTCGTCTGTCACGGGACGCAGGTCGCACGTCCCCGCCCGGCCATCGCGGCACGCGCGGTGTGCGGTACCCCGGTCACGGACACCAGCATGCCTCGGGCCGTGGCCCCAACCCGGCAACCACGAGCGCGCGGTCGGAGCTGTTTCGGGCGCGGGCCGTCCGGGCTGGGAGCGGCCGTGTCCGGCATGGACGGCCACAGCACCCCTCCACCTCTTGGCGGCACCGGTGACAGGCCGCGCCGGGGGATATCCCCCTTCCGGTCCTGGGGCGCACCCGATCGCGCCCCGGCGGCGGCGAAAATAGCGTTCGGCCATGACTTCGACTCTGCGAAAGCACCTCGCGACGGCGCTCGGCGTCGCCACGCTGCTCGCCGCCGATGTGGGTGCCGCTGTCGCCCAGCCCGCTGGTCCGTCCCCTGTGGAGCAGTTACGCCAGGACACCGCGGCGATCCACGCCCTCGGCATCAGCGGTGTGCAGGCCCGCGTGATCGCGCCCGACGGTCGGCAGTCGGTCGCCACCAGCGGCACCGCCGACCTGACCACCGGCCGCCCGGTCCCCTCCGACGGCTACTTCCGCATGGCCAGCACGTCCAAGACGCTGGTCGCCACCGTGGTCCTCCAACTGGAGGCCGAGAGCAGGCTGTCCCTGGACGACACGGTCGACCACTGGCTGCCCGGAGTGGTGCGGGACAACGGCAACGACGGCAGCCGCATCACCGTGCGCCAACTCCTCCAGCACACCAGCGGCATCCACGACGACCTGCCCGGATACACCACGCCGGAGGAGTACTACCAACAGCGCCACGACGTCTACGACCCCGGGCAACTGGTCGCCCGCGCCATGGCCCACGCGCCCGACTTCCCGCCGGGCGAGGGCTGGACGTACTCCAACACCGGTTACGTCCTGCTCGGCATGATCATCCAGAAGGCCACCGGGCACCCCGCCCACCAGGAGATCGAAGACCGCATCCTGCGCCCGCTCGGCCTGGACCACACCCGGTGGGCCGGCACCTCGCCCGCCCTCCCCCGGCCGCATGCCCAGGCCTATCAACTCTTCGGCCCAGGCTCCCGGGTGGACGTCACCGAGCAGATACCGGTGGACTACGAGAACCTGTCGTTCGTGACGACCACGCGGGACGAGAACGGCTTCCTCCGCGCGCTGCTCGCGGGCCGCCTGCTGCCTGCGCGTCAGCTGGCCGAGATGAAGCGGACCGTCCCCGTGAGCGCGGAGGTCCAACAGCTCTGGCCCGGTGGCCGGTACGGGCTCGGCCTGGTCGAACGACCCCTGAGCTGCGCGGGAACCTACTGGAGCCACGAGGGCGGTGACGGCGGCTACATCACCCTCAACGGCGTCACCGACGACGGCCGGCGAAGCGCCGTGGTCTCCATGTCCGAGGCGCGCGGCGACACCCTGGAGCACATCGTGGACCAGGAGAACGCGGCCAGCGCCCTGATTGATCACGCCCTGTGCGCCCCGGGGCTCCAGCACCGGTGAGCTCACCGCGACACTCGCACCGCTCAGGAGCGTAAGCGCCTGACGGGGCCCATGAATGGCTCGGCCCGACACTCCGGAGATCACCGCGCGAAGGTGGCGGCGCTGTACTGGGAGGCGTTCGGCCGCAAGTTGGCCCCGGCTCTCGACCCACCCGACGTGGGGCGCGCGTTCATCGCGGCCCATCTGCACCACGACCGCGGTGTCACCGCCGTCCTCGCCGGCCGGGTGGTCGGTGTGGCCGGCCACCGGCTCGGCGGCCGCGCGCTGACCGGCGGGAACGTGAAGGACGTGCTGTCCGCCTACGGCCTGTTCCGGGGCCTGCCCAGACTGGCGGTCCTCGCTCTCTTCGAACGCACCCCCGCCGCAGGTGAACTCGTGATGGACGGCATCGCCGTCGAGGCAGCGCACCGGGGCCCCGGCATCGGCAGCCTTCTCCTGCGGGAGATCACAGCCGTCGCCGCCGACCACGGCTGCCACCGGATCCGCCTGGACGTCATCGACGTCAACCCCCGCGCCAGGGCGCTGTACGAACGGCACGGCTTCACCGCCCACCGCACCGAGCAAACCCCTTACCTGCGCCGCCTGATGGGTTTCGGCGCGGTCACCACCATGCACCGCCCGGTCACCGCGGCGGAGACGACGAGCGAGCGGAAGGCGCCATGAACAACACCACCCCCGCCCCCGCCGAGGGACGGACAGGGGGCCGGACATCCCCACCCGGCTGCTCGTGCACGCCCTGGTCCGCGAGGACGGCACCGTCGACGCCGGCGAGCTCTACACCATCGCCCACCTCCTCGGCATGACCGACCAGCAGATCAGGCTGTGCGTCAAACACCTCGTCGCCGAAGGCCGGTTCACCCAGGAAGGCCGTGGCCGCAAGGCCACCCTCCGCGCCGTGGCCGACGTCACCGGATCCCTGGCACCCGACGCCGCCCACGTCCGCCACGCCTACCGGCAGGACGCAGGCCTCGCGTCCCGGGACGGCACCTGGCACCTCTTCGCCTTCGCCATCCCCAAATCCCGCCGCACCGCCCGCGACTCCCTGCGCGAGCAGCTCCTTCCTCGGAGGCCGGCGACGACCCCGCAGACCGTCTGCCGATCCGGGTGTTCGACTGGGGTCGTCCGCTGGACCGCGCCGAGCCCTTCATCGCCGCTCTGGGGCCGGATCCCGCCGCTGTCCGGTGGGATCCGGACGCATGGCCCGCGGTTCCCGGAGCGGGACTGGACGCGATCTCGCAGAAGTACGCGTACCTCACGCTGACCGTGAATTCCCGGGACCTCTACCAGGACGAGCGCTCGCAGGACCACACCGTCCACGTGCACGTCCGGGACCGGGACGGCGACCAGTCGGCCCGCGTCCACCGGCTCGCCGATCAAGTGGGGGGCCGGTTCACGGGCAGAGTGGAGCCGGCGCCTCTGTAGCCCCTCGGCTGATGCCTACGCCGGCCGCGGCGAGGGCATCAGCGAGTCGCTTACGGCAGCAGGAGTCTTCCGAAAGGAACAGGCGTCCGGCGACTTCGGCCACGTCCCGTGGATCAGCTCGAGCCGGGGGCAGACCCGCCTCCTCGAAGACGCGGGCGAAGACCACGCCTGCGCTGACCGCGGTGCGGGGGTCCGGCTTGAGGACGACCGCGTTGCCGAGCGCGAGCGCCGGGGCGACCGCCCGCACGGCCAGGACGATCGGCACGTTGAACGGGGCGATGACACCGACCACCCGACGGGAACGCGGCGGGCGAACGACAGCCGCTGCTGCCCGGAACGCAGCAGCTCACCGTAGGGCGCCCCGGCCAGGGCGGCGGCCTCGTGACACTCCTCCGCGCCACCGCTGCCGACCTGCATGGCCGCGAACGGCCGGATCGCACCGGACTCCCGTACCAGCCAGGTCTCGATCTCCTGCTGGTGTTCCTCGAACAGGCGCGCGGCGCGGCGCAGGACCGCGGCGCGGTCGGAGTAGGGGCGGGCGGCCCACTCCCGCTGGGCGCGTACCGCTCGCTTCACCGCGTCGTCCACGTCGGCCGGTGTGGCGGTGCCGACGCTGCCGAGGGTCTTGCCGGTGGCGGGCTCGACGGCGTCGTACGCCTCGCCCGAGCCGTTGATCCACTCACCGGAGAAGATCCGGCCTTCCCAGGTGCTGTTGTCCAGAAGAGTCATGGTGTCCCGTTCCATGTCGGAAGGTGGTGCGGCGAGGTCCTCGGGGCCGGCGCTCAGGCGCTGGAGAGCGGCTTGACGGAGGACGAGGTACTGGTGGTGGGGGTGGCGGGGGCCGCCTCCGGGGCGGACGTGCCGAGGGCCATGGCGTCGGAGGCCGCGGTGTGCCGCAGGGCGAGCGCGGCGATCACCGCGCCTGCCAGCGCGGCGCCGGCGCAGAGGTACATACCGAGGTCCAGACCCGATTCGAGGGCCTCGCGGGCGAGCGGGGCGACCGTGCGTGACAGGCTGCCCAGGTCGGCGTTGGCGGCGGCGAGTGCGCCTCCTTCGGAGTTGACGGCCTGGGCGGCGCCCAGGGCCTGTGGGGGGAGGCCGGAGGAGTCGAGCTTGTCGGCCAGGGCGCCGCTCGCCATGCCGAGTGCGACGGCGCCGGTGACCGCGGGGCCGAGGGCCTGCCCGGTCTCGCGGACGAGGCTGGTGACGGCGCTGGCCATGCCGGCGTACCGGATGTCGACCGTGCCGACGGCGACGGCCGTCAGCGAGGAGAACATCGTGATGAAGCCGACTCCCATCAGCAGGATCGGTCCGGTCATCGACGCGAGGCTCGTCGCGTCGCCCGGCAGCAGCGCCATCCAGAGCTCTCCGGCGGCGAGCGAGAGCAGTCCGCCGACCAGCAGGGTGCGGGGGTGCACGCGCTGGAGCAGCTTCGGCAGGACGGGGGTGAGCAGCAGCGGGACGGCCTGGATGAGAGCGAGGGGCAGGGCGGCCCGCAGCGGGGAGACGTGGTGGACGTTCTCCAGCTTGATGCTGAGCGCGTAGGCGGTGCCGATGAAGCCGAACAGGGCGAGCAGTCCGATGGCGGCGGCCGCGGCGAAGGCCGGCGTCCGGAACAGGTCCAGGCGCAGCATCGGCGCCCGTGACCTGCGCTCCACCACGAGGAACGCCGTGAAGGAGGCGGCGGCGAGGACGAAGGCGAGCACGATGCGGGGCTCGGAGTAGCCGTCGCCCGCGCCCTCGATGACGGCGTAGAGCAGGGCCAGCAGGGACACGGCGATGGTGATCTGGCCGGGCCGGTCGAGGCCGCGGTCGGCGGTGGCCTGGCGGGAGTCGACGATGTGGCGACCGCTGACGGCCGAGGTGACCAGGCCGAGCACCGCGAGCGGGACGAAGGCCCAGCCCCAGTGGGCGTGTTCGGCGATGAAGCCGCTGATCAGCGGGGCGATCATGGCGCCGAAGGCGAGGCTGAGCGCCCAGTACGACAGGGACCTGGCGCGGGCGGCGGGCTCCCGGGTGCCCGTGACGATCACCGCCAGCGAGGAGGGGAAGATCGCCGCGGCGCCCAGGCCGGCGACCGCCTGGCCGGCGATCAGCTGGGTCATCGAGCCCGCGGTGGCGACGACCAGGCAGCCGGCCGTGATGAACAGCCCGCCGAGGACGAGCAGGCGCTTGCGTCCGAACAGGTCGCCGAGGACGCCGAAGTTCAGCTCCAGGATGGCCGTCGGGAGGATGAACGCGGCCGGGATCCAGGCCAGGGCGGCGGCCGACGCCCCGAGGTCCCGCTGGATCTCACCGATGAGCGGGGAGGCCAGGGGGATGCCGATCTGAGCCACGCAGATGGCGAGGCAGGCCGCCATCAGCGTGCCGCGGCTCAGCGGAGCGGGGGTGTTCTGGGAGTGCGTGCGGCTCTCGGCACCGGGATCGGTCATGAGGGATGCCTCCTGTGGTGCTCGGTGGACGCCGTCGGCTGAGCGACGCCCGGACTCATGTCCCGCATAGTCGGACGATGAGTTCACTGAGCAGGACCGTGCACCGCACACTTCCCCCGAGTCAAGAGGCTTGACGGTAGAAATTCGGCGATCGACGCGCCATCCACCGCTGGGTAGTCCTGATTAGCATTTATCCAGTCCTGAATATGGAGACACCATGAGTATCACTGGTCTCGGACACACCGGCTTCTGGGTCGACGACCTCGAGAAGATGCGCGACTTCTACAGCCGGGTCCTCGGGCTGACCGTGACCGACGAGGACGAGGAACGGCGCATCGTGTTCTTCTCGTCCCGCCCGGACGAGGAACACCACGAATTCGTGCTCCAGGAGGGCCGGACCGCGCCCGCCGGGAGCAGGCTCACGCACCAGGTGTCCTGGCGGGTGGACTCGCTGGAGTCGATCATCGACTTCCACCACCGGTTCCGCGCCGAGGGCATCGAGGTCCAGCAGGAGGTCACCCACGGCAACGCGATCGGGATCTACTTCTTCGACCCCGAGGGCAACCGCAACGAGGTCTACCTGCGCATCGAGCGCGACGTGCGCCAGCCGTTCCGCAAGACGCTGAACCTCGACCAGTCCCCCGAGGAGGTCCTCGCCGAGGCCGAGCGGCTGCTGACCGAGGGCGGCCCCGCCCACCAGCCCGTCCAGTGATCCACGGCCCGCGACGGAGCACCCTTATGCCAGAACCACAACCGGCCCCGCGGCCGGGTTCCCCGTCCCACCACCGGCCCGCGGTCCTGGTCGTCGGCGCCGGCCCGACCGGTCTGACCGCCGCCCACCTGCTCGGCTCCCGGGGGGTCCGGGTGCTGCTGGTCGAACGCAACGCCCAGCCCGACCTCGAACGGGTGCTGTGCGAGCAGCTGCGCCGCCTCCCCGGCGTCGACGTCCGCTTCGGCACCCGGCTGACGAACCTCACCCAACATCCCGACGGGGTGCGGGTCACCCTCCGGAGCGGCGGCGAGGACGGGCCCCGTCGAGGAGGTGGACGTCTCCTACGTCCTCGGCTGCGACGGCGGCCGCAGCACCGTACGCGACCTGCTGTCCGTCCCCATGCAGGGGCGCAGCTTCCCCGAGGTGTGGCTGGTGGCCGACACCCTGGACGACACCCACGACCAGCGCTACGGCATGCACCACGGAGACCCCGGGCGGCCCGTCGTCGTCGTGCCGGGCCAGGGCGGCCGCTGCCGCTACGAGTTCCGGCTCAAGCCGGGCGAGTGCGAGGCGGGCACCCCGCCCCCGTTCGAGCTGGTGCGTCAACTCCTGCTCCCCTATCGGGAGATCACTCCCGAGCAGGTCGAGCGCGCGGTCGCCTACAGCTTCCACGCGCTCCTGGCCGACCGGCTGCGCGACGGCCGCTGCTTCCTGCTCGGCGACGCCGCCCACATGATGCCCCGTTCGCCGGGCAGGGCCTCAACTCCGGTGTCCGGGACGCGGCCAACCTCTGCTGGACGATCGCCGAGGTCCTGACGGGGAGGGCCGGCGACGCCCTGCTCGACACGTACGACACCGAGCGCCGCCCGCACGCCCGGGCCGTGATCGACCTCTCCGTCCGGCTCGGCCGGATCGTCATGACCACCAGCCGCCGCCGCGCCCGGGTGCGCGACCTGCTGGTGCGCACCGCCATGCGCACCCCGCCCGGACGCCGGTACCTCACCGAGATGCGCTACCGCCGAGACCCGCGTGCGCTCAGGAGCCGTCGTACGCCTCGACGGCCCGCACCGGTCACTCGTCGGCGCGCCGCTGCCCCAGCCCCGTGTGCTGCGCGCACCCGGGCACGAGGTCTCCCGGCTCGACGACGTCCTCGGCCGGGGCTGGAGTCTGCTGGGGACCGGCGTGACCGACGCCGACTGGGCGACCGTCACCACCGTCCGGCCCGGCCTTCCGGATGCCACCCGGGTGGACGTCTGTCTCGACGACCGTGCTCCGCGGGACCACGTCGGCCGCACGGGGATCGCCGACGCCGACGGCCGCCTCGACGCCCACTTCGCCGGGCTGGCCGGCCGCTTCGTCCTCGTGCGCCCGGACCGGCTGGTGGCCGCCGTGTTCACCCCCGACCGAGCAGGGGACGTGGCCGCGCGGTTGCGGCGCTCGACCGGCGGCGCCGGGGACGGCACCTCCGCGGAGCCGGCTGCCCGTCCTTCCCGTCCCGAACCCCAAGTCAAGCCCCACATCCAGGGAGTACGCCCATGAGGCTCAGCACCGTCCGTCCCGAGGACGGAGACGGCGCCACCACCGCCGCCCTGCAGGACGGCGACGAGTTCGTCCTGCTGCCGTACAGCGACGTCGGCGCCCTGCTCGCCACCGGCGAGGACTGGCAGGAACGGGCTGCCCGGAGCGGCGACCGCGTCCCGCTCGACCGGGTGACGCTCGCCCCCGTCGTCCCGCACCCCAACAAGATCGTCTGTCTCGGCCTCAACTACGCCACCCACATCAAGGAGATGGGCCGCCCGACGCCCACCCATCCACCCTGTTCGCCAAGTACGACGGCTCCCTGATCGGCGCCCACGACGACATCCACATGCCGCCGGTCAGCGACGACCTCGACTGGGAGGCCGAACTCGGCGTCGTCGTCGGCCGCCCCGGCCGGCACATCCCCCGCCGCCGGGCCCTCGACCACGTCGCCGGCTACACCGTCGCCAACGACGTCACCGTCCGCGACTGGCAGCACCGCACCCGCGAGTTCCTCTCCGGCAAGACCTTCGAGGCCACCACCCCCGTCGGGCCCACGCTCGTCACCTCCGACGAACTCCCGTCCGGCGCCTCCGGGTTGACCATCTCCGGCAGCGTCGACGGCCACACCATGCAGAAGTCCAACACCGCCGACCTGCTCTTCGGCGTCGCGGACGTCATCGCCTACGTCAGCACCGTCATCACCCTCGGGCCCGGCGACCTGATCCTCACCGGAACCCCCGGCGGCGTCGGTGCCGGACGCGATCCCAAGGTCTTCCTGCGACCGGGCCAGGAACTCCTCACCTCCGTCGAAGGCATCGGTGAACTGCGCAACGCCGTCGTCAAAGACAGCCTGTGACCGCGTGAAGGGCACCCGTTCCGGGAACCCACGCCGAGCGGCTACAGTGTCCGGCATGTCAGGAACAGCGTCCCCCAGCTATCGCGAGCGCAACTCCACCGCCGATCGGGCGCTGGACATCCTGACCATGTTCGACGACACGCATCTCGTCGTCTCCGGCACCGCGGTGGCGGAGCGGCTCGGCGTCGCACGGTCCACCGCGTACCGCTATCTCCAGAGCCTGGTGGCCGGGCGCTTCCTCGAGGAGGCTCCCGGCGGCGGGTTCCGGCTCGGCCTGCGGGTCCTGGAGATCGCGCGACTGGCGCGCCGCAGTTACGGCCTGTCCGAGGTCGCCCTGCCGTCGATGCAGGAACTCGCGGAGGAGGTGCGCGAGACCGTCCTGCTCACCCGCCGCACCGGGGACCTGATCGTCTGCGTCGACCGGGCCGAGAGCGGAACCCGCGCGGTGCGGATCTCCTACGAACGCGGCAGCACCCTGCCGCTCAACGCCGGCGCCTCCGCCCTGGTCCTGCTCGCCTGGAGCCCCGAGGACGAGGCGCGCCGCCTGCTGGAGACGGCGGAACTGCGCCGCTTCACCCCGGCCACCCTCACCGACGTCGACGCCCTGATGGAGCGCCTCGCCCGGATCCGCCGCCTCGGCTACTCGGTCACCCGCGGCGAACTCGACCCCGATGTCGTGGGCATCGCCGCCCCCATCAAGGCCCCGAACGGCCAGGTCACCGCGGCGGTGAGCGTGGCGGCCCTCGCTTCCCGCGTCTACCCCGAGGCGGAGGCGGAGTTCGCCCAGAAAGTCCGGGCCACGGCGAGCGAGATCAGCGAACGCCTGGCCCTCACCACCGACTGAGGCGCTCGCCGTGCCGCACGTGTCCCGCGCCGCGGGCCCCATGGCGCCCGCGTGGGGCCGGGACGTCCGAGCGGGGCCCCGGTCAGTTCCCGGCCGGAAGCACCAGGCGGAACGTGCACCCGGGACCCGCTCCGGTGTCGACTTCGAGGCGG
This sequence comes from Streptomyces sp. NPDC001381, assembly GCF_042895685.1. Classification (NCBI taxonomy): domain Bacteria; kingdom Bacillati; phylum Actinomycetota; class Actinomycetes; order Kitasatosporales; family Streptomycetaceae; genus Streptomyces; species Streptomyces sp. NPDC001381. Next base: position 222,463 of record NZ_JBIAWO010000006.1, read on the forward strand.
CCGCCGTGGCCCTGGGCGATCGCCGTGGCGATGGCGAGACCGAGGCCGCTGCCGCCGTGGTCACGGGAGCGGGAGGGGTCGACGCGGTAGAAGCGTTCGAAGACCCGCTCGGCCTCCTCCGGCGGCAGTCCCGGCCCCTGGTCGGCGACTTCGATCACACGGATCGGCGTGCCCGTGGTCAGCGGCGGTGAGCCGCCGGCCCGGCCGGGCCGGTCGGTACCTCCTGCCGTCGCTCCCGCGTGGGCCGTACCCACGCGTACGTCGACCGGAGTGCCCGGCGGGGTGTGGACCAGCGCGTTGGACACCAGGTTGTTCACCACCTGGAGCAGCCGGTCGGGATCCCCCACCGTCTCCACGACCTCGAATTCGGAGTCCCCGGCTTTCGCGCCGAGCGGGCTGAGGGTCACCCGGTGCCCGCCCCCGCTCCGTACGGCCGCCGCGCTCACCGCGTCGGCCGCGAGGGACAGCAGGTCGACGGGGACGCTGCGGTAGGCGGGCTCCTGGTCGAGCCTGGCCAGCAGGAGCAGGTCGTCGACGAGGTGGTTCATGCGCTCCGCGTTCCGGGCGACCTGTTCGTCGGCTTCCCGGCGCTGTGCGGCGGGGCGGTCCGGGTGGCGCAGGGCCAGCTGGGCGAAGCCCTGGACGGAGGTGAGGGGCGTGCGCAGCTCGTGTCCGGCGTCGGCGACGAAGCGACGCAGCCGGGCCTCCGAGAACTCACGTTGGCGCAGGGCCTGTTGGAGGCGGTCGAGCATGTCGTTCAGTACGGTTCCGAGGCGGCCGGTCTCGGTGCGCGGGTCGGTGTCGGGCAGCCGCAGGCTCAGATCCCCCGCGGTGATGTCCTGGGCCGTGTGCTCCATCCGGGTCAGCGGAAGGAGGCCGAGGCGGACGACCCACCGGCCGACGGCGATCAGCCCGACCACGGTCACGCCGAAGACGACCACGTTGAGGGCGAGCAGCTTCGACATGGCCCCCTCCACGGTGTCGAGCGGCAGGGCGACCACGAAGGTGGTGCCGCCGAACCGGGTGTCCTTCCACAGCACGCGCCAGTGGCCGTCGCCGGACTCGGCCGGGACGGTGGCCTCACGCCCCTTTTCCAGGGGGAGTTCGCTGGTGCCCGACGGGAGCGCCGGACCCGGTTTCGTCCCGCCGCCGAGGGTTCCCCACGCCCGGCCCGTGGCGTCGTAGAACGTGATCCGGAAGTCGGAGGGCAGGGTGACGGAGTCCGGGGGCGTCCTGGTGGGCAGCCCGGCCTCGTCGGCGAGGGCGCGGTCCGGGAGGGCGAACTCGGTCAGCTGCTGGTCGACCCGGTTGAGCAGCCAGGAATGCAGCACGAAGAAGCCGATGGCCTGGGCGGTGAGCACCGCGGTCGCGGCGAGCAGGGTGACGCCCCACACCAGCCGCCCGCGCAGCGACCGGGGGCGGCCGCGGATCACCGGTCCGTCCCCGCGCGAGGCAGACGCAGACAGTAGCCGACGCCGCGCACGGTGTGCAGCAGGGGCGGGTCGAAGCGGTCGATCTTGCGGCGCAGGTACTTGACGTACGTCTCCACGATGCGGCTGTCGCCCGCGAAGTCGTAGCCCCAGACATGGTTGAGGATCTTGGTCTTGCTCAGGACCCGGTTGGTGTTCTCCATGAGGTAGGTGAGCAGGTTGAACTCGGTCGGTGACAGCGGGATGTACTCACCGGCCCGGTGGACCTCGTGGGCGTTCTCGTCCAGTTCCAGGTCGGCGAAGCGCAGGATCCCGCTGTCGGCGCTCTCCCCGTCGACGAGGCGTGCGGGGTCCGTCCGCCGCAGGATGGCGCGGATGCGCAGCAGCACCTCCTCGATGCTGAACGGCTTGGTCACGTAGTCGTCGCCGCCCGCGGCGAGGCCCGCGATGCGGTCGGCGACCTCACCGCGGGCCGTGAGGAACAGCACCGGCGTCCGCACACCCGCGGCGCGCAGGCTGCGGGTGACCTCGTAGCCGTCCAGGTCGGGCAGCATCACGTCCAGCAGGACCAGGTCGGGGCGCAGCCCCTCGATGTCCCGCAGGGCGTCCCGTCCGGTGGCGGCGGCGGCGACCGCGTAGCCGGACAGCCGCAGCGCCGATTCCAGCAGCATCCGGATACCGGGATCGTCCTCGACCACCAGAAGCCGGTACGGGGCCGGGGCGGCGGGTGGTTCGGGCATGGTGCGGTGTCGTCCGTTCTGCCGTTGGGGCTGCTTGGCGTGCCGCTACTTGGCGGCGCAGTCGTACAGGGTCGTGCCGGTGAGGCCCATGATGCCGCCCGCGGCCGCGCCGCCGCCGCCGGAGCCGTCGGAACTGCCTGTGCCGCCGTACTTCTCGGCGGGCACCTCGGCGCAGTGCTCGCCGATCCATGCCGACCGCTGGGAGGCCGCGCCGCCCTTGCCGCCCATCAGGGCGCCCATGCCGCCGGAGGCGCCGGAGCCGAGGACGTACCGCAGTTCGCCGTTCTTGGTCCACTTCCGCAACTGCTGGACGGAGGGTGCGTTGTCGGAGCCGGTGAAGCCGCCCATCCCGATGACCGTGCTGTCGCTGTTCAGGATGAAGGTGGCCGCGCCCTGGGCTCCCCCTTCGACCGCGAGGGTGATGCGGGCGCCGTCGGAGTGCTCGGCGGCGTAATCGAGGATCTTGCGCTGGTCGGAGGTGAGCGTCGTGGCACCGCCCGGTCCGCCGAAGCCGCCTCGGCCGCCCGAGCCGCTGCCGCCGCCGGTGCCCGGGAAGGAGGGCATGGCGCCCCCTGCGGAGCCCGAGCCGCCGCCGCTCCCGCCGGGCATCCCGGGCAGGTCGGTGGGCATCCCCGAAGGCATTCCTGAGGGCATTCCTGAGGGCATCCCCTCGGGCAGCTCGCCCGAGGATCCGCCGGGCATGCCGGACCCGCCACCGCCGAAGCCCTCGGGCAGCTCGAACCCCTCGGGCAACGCGCCGCCGTCGCTTCCGCCGAACGGCGTCGTCGCCGGCCCGGCCGTGGGGTTGGCTCCGCCCATCGCCGTCCCGGAGCCGCCGGTCACGCCCACCGCCCACGCGGCGGGCGCGAGCAGCACCGCCACCAGCGCACCGCCCAGGGCGACCGGGACCAGCCGCGCCACCCGCCCCGCGGCCGTCAGCAGTCCGACGGCGATCAGCCCCAGCACCAGCACCAGCCAGGCCAGCCACCCGTGCCAGGACGGCACCCGGCGGATCACGACCACGGCCCAGACGACGGTCACCAGTACGGTCCCGGCGCCGACGGGCAGCGCCCAGCGCGCCCCGGCCCGGTGCGCCCTTACCAGCGCGGTCGCCAGTCCTGCGGTCAACGCGGCCACGGCGGGGGCGAGTTGGGTCGTGTAGTACGGGTGGAAGATGCCCTCCTGGGTGGAGAACACCAGCCCGCACACCACCAGCCAGGTCCCCCACAGCACCCATCCCGAACCCGCCAGGGCCTCACCCGCCGAGCCGCTGCCGCGCCGGCGCAGCACCGCTGCGGCCACGGCGACGGCCAGGGCCACGGCGCTCGCCGGCAGCAACCAGCTGATCTGTCCCGCCACCTGGTCGTTGAACATCCGCAGCAGCCCGGCCTCACCGCCGAAGCCGCCGGCGAAGTTGCCCATGCCGCCACTGCCCGCGCTCTCGCCGAAGATCCGGCCGAGCCCGTTGTAGCCGGTCACCAGGTCCCAGGCGCCGCCGTCGGTGCTGCCGCCGATGTACGGCTTCTCACCGGGCCACCAGGCGACCGTCACCACCCACCACAGCGAGGACACCGCGCACACGGCGCCGGCGGTCAGCAGCCGCCCGGCCCGCGCGAGCCAGGTCCCCCGCGCACCCACCAGCCAGGCCGCCGCGAGGGCCGGCAGCACCATCCAGGCCGCCATCATCTTCGTGAGGAACCCGCAGCCGACGAGGAACCCGCCGGCGCACAGCCACCAGGTGGAGCGCCGGGCCGTGCCGGACTGCAGGGCGCGGGTCACGGCGTAGGCGGCGGCCACCAGGAACAGCACCAGCAGGGTGTCGGGGTTGTTGTCCCGGTTGATGGCGACGGTGATCGGGGTCAGCGTCATCACCAGGGCGGCGAGCAGTGCCGCGCCCTCGCCCGCCCACCGCCGGACCGTACGGTGCAGCACGAGGACGGCGGCGACGCCCTCCACCGTCTGGGGCAGGATCAGCGCCCATCCGTGCATCCCGAAGATCTTGCTGCTGACGACCTGCGGCCAGAGTGCCGCGGGCGGTTTGTCGACCGTGACGACTCCGGCCGGGTCGAAGGAGCCGAACAGGAAGTTCGTCCCGTCGCGGCCCATCGACTTCACCGCGGCCGAGTAGTAGCTGTTGCCCCAGCCGAGGGAGCCGAGGGCCCAGCCGTAGAGCAGCGCGGCGAGGAGCAGGATGCCGCCCAGGGCGGCGGGGGCCGCCCAGCGTGGCAGGGCACGGCTCGTGACGGGGAGACGCAGGACGGGGGCCCCGTGCGCCTCGGTGGTGGAGGTCATGGTGAGTTTCGCTCTCGGGGAGTAGGAGGTCAGGAGGCGCTGCGGCGGAAGACGGCCCGGCGCAGCACCGGGAAGCGCAGGGCGGTCACCAGGACCGCGGAGGCGGCGAGGACGCGTGCCTCCGCGGCCGCCGGGTCGTCCGGCACGGCGTCGCGGAACACCGGGACCGCGGCCGAGGTGACGAGGCACCGACCACGAACACGCCGTCGGCCTCGGTGTTCAGCGGGGTGAGCACGAGGAGCGTGCCGAAGTCGGCCGCGGCCGGCTGCCACCAGCCGCGCGGGAACCCGTACGGGAGGGCACGCCCGGCGGGCAAGGCGATGCCGATGAGCACGGGTCGGCCGGTCTGGCGGCCGGGTGGGGAGCGGCCGACGTCTGGGGCCAGGACGGCGTCCGGGTGTCCGGCGGCGGGTACGGGGCGGCGGGGCACCGGGACGCGGGCACGATCGCGCCCTCGCCGTGGGCCGCGAACGGTCCGGGGAACTGCCCGGCCTCGGCGTCCTCCACCTGGAGCGCGAGGGCCGGGGCCTCGCACCGCGCACCGCCCGGGGCATGAGCGACGCCGGCATCGTCGTCCACATGGGCGTCGGCCCGTCCACCGGCCCGGACGGACCGCTCCCGCTGGTCGCCCCGCCGGCCGGCGGTCACCGCGACCTCGCCGTCGGCAGCCGCCTCGCCCCCGGCGCCCGCACCGTGCGCGGCCCGCGTCGCGAGCTGATCTCCGGCTGCGACGACGGCCTGCGCACGCACGACGCCGGTGTCGTCCGCCACGGTGATCCGCCAGGGGTACGGCACCTGGTCACGCGGTCGGGCGTGGGGGGCGCGGATGCAGCCGGGCGGAGCCCGTTCCTCGTCATGACGGGGATGACGATCTCGACGGTCGGCGTGTACGTGGCGGTCGAGCCAGGGACGTCGGCCCGCGACGCCGGCGGTGAACGCCGGGCCGTGGACGGACTGCTGCTGGTGTGCGTCATGGAGTCCTCGAGCGGTGGGGGTCGGTGGGGCGGCGCCCGGTCGCGCCCACGCCCTCGTGGTGCGCCGGGGTCGACTCTGACCGGCGCGCCAGGGGAAACGCGGGGAGAAAGCTGGGAATTGACGGGGAGTCCGCTGTCAGTCCGCCCGCCGGCAGGCGGCGGTGGACATCGCCGATCCTGCTCGCCGTGTTCACCTGGTGGCAGACCCGCTCCACCCACCCCCTGCTGCCGCTGCGGGTCCTGCTCGACCGCAACCGCGGCGCCTCCTTCGTCTCCGTCCTGATCATCGGCGCCGGCATGTTGGACCGGCCTGGCCTTCCTGCCCATGGCCGCCGGGCTCATGATCGCCTCCACCCTCGCCTCCACCGTGCTCGTCCCGCGGTTCGGCCCCAAGCCGGTGGTGCCACTCGGCATGGGCATCGCGGCCGCCGGCATGTTCTGGCTCACCGGCCTGGACCTGACCAGCGGCTACGTCACCGACATCCTGCCGCCGCTGATCGTGGCGGGCCTCGGTCTCGGCCTGGTGATGTCCCCGGCGATGAGCCTGGCCACGGCCGGCGTGGGCGCCGAGGACTCCGGCGTCGCCTCCGCCGCCGTCAACACCATGCAGCAGGTCGGCGGCTCCCTGGGCACCGCCCTCCTCAACACCCTCTCCACCACCGCCGTCACCAACTACCTCGACGGCAGGAACCCCGAGGACCCGATGGTCCTCGCCCAGGCCGGCCTGGAGGGCTACTCCACCGCCTACTGGTGGTCCGCCGCCTTCTTCGCCGCCGGCCTGGTCATCAGCGTCCTGCTCTGCCGCCGCGGCGTCCCGGCCACCGACCCCGACGCGGCGCCCGTCGTCCACATGTGACCCCTGACGGGCCCGCGACGGCCCCGACCGGGCCGGCACAGGTGCGGCCCGAGTGGTACCGCGGTGCCCGAGGCGAAAGGGTCCCGCCCGTGATCGAAACCCATGAGGCCGGCGGCCATGTACGGCGGTGACGTCACCGCCGTACCCCGCGACGCCGGGCCCGGCTGGATCGTGGACGTCGTGCTCGACGTCCCCTTTGCGCCACCTTGCCGGCATCGGGAGAGCCTCTGCCATGACCACCGTGCTGATCGCCGACGACCAGCCCCTCCAACGCATGGGGTGCCGCATGCTCCTGGAAGGCACCCCCGGCCTGACGCCGGTCGGCGAGGCCGGGCACGGGGCCGAGGCGGTCCGGATGGCCGCCGAACTCCGCCCCGACGTCGTCCTCAAGGACATCCGCATTGCGGTCCACTCAGTCCCCCGGGAGGGGATCCACGAAGACCGCGGTGATCTCGATGAGGCGTATGAGTCCTCCGGGGACGATGACGTAGTCCGCGTCCGAGGGCTGCGGGCGGTCCTCGCCGGGGCCGCGGATCGAGATGGGGTGGTGCAGTGCGATGTCGCGGTCGTCCGTGCCCCGCTCGTCGGAGACCATGTGTCCGCGGCCGTACACCAGTGTGCCGTCGTCCATCAGCACCCGCACCTCGGGATCGGCCTCGCTGCGCCGGGGCTTGAGGAGTTCGGCCCACACGGTACCGGGCGCGGTGGACCAGCTGCTCGCGCCACTGCGGCGGCCGCGCAGCTCCCCCAGCACGATGCAGGTGAGCGTGCTGAGGGTGAGGACGAGCAGGCCGGACCGCACGAGGTCCCAGGCATGGGAGCGGGCGTAGGCCGTTCCGGACAGGGCGCCGTCGAGCGGGGCGAGGCCCGGCAGGTGCTCGGCGAGGGCCAGGACGCCCGCCGCCGAGGCCAGTGTCGCGAAAGTGCCGACCGTGAACAGTTCGGCGATCTCCCGTGCGGCGCCCGGGCGTTCGCGCAGGCCGTGCCGCTCGTAGCGGACGAGGTAGAGATAGCCGGGGACGGCCGCGTACAGCAGGGCCACGACTCCGGCGAGGCTGGAGGGCATGGACGGTCACCCGGCGGGTGGGGGTGTGGGCGGGGCCGGCGGGGAGGGTGGGGCGGGGCGGCGGCGGTCGACGGGCTGGTACCGGCCTTTGACGACGCCCAGGGGGCGGTCCTCGCCCGGTTCCGTGTCCTCGCCCAGCAGGTCCGCCAGCGCCTCGGCGTCCTCTTCGGCCGGGAGCGCCGGTGATGGCGGCCGCGGCTCCGTCTCGTCCGTCATCGTCGTCCTTCCCGCTCGTCGTCGAGCGTCCTCGTCGTACTCCGGGGGGTGGTGGTCACCTTGCTCCATAGGCCGTCAGGCCGGCCCACTTGTCGGTCTGCTCAGGTGAGTCGTCCGTGTCCAGCAGTTCCACTGCGGCCCCTCGGGCGGCTTCGAGCGGGGCGCTGCCCCGGCAGCGGTGGTAGATCCACCGGGAGCTGTGGTGGATCGCCGCCCTCGACCACATCGGGAAGGGGCTGGCCAGGACGAAGCCCGCGCCCGCCTCGTGGAAGGCGTGGACCAGTGCGTTGGCGACGTCACCCGCCAGTTCGAGGGGGTGCGGCGTCCGGGGTGCCGGACCGGCGAGCGCCCCGTGCCCGCCGCTGCGGTCCGCCGTGGCGCGCAGTCCGGTGCCGCACGCGATGAGCAGCACCTCCTGGAAGCACATCCGGCTCATGAGGACTTCGCCTGTTTCGAGCAGGTCGTCGGCCATCTGCACGCCGGCGCCGAAGGGCGCGTCGGGGGCGGGCAGACCGTGGGTGATGATCTGGAGCACGTCCGTACGGCCGTGGACGGGCGGCCCGGAGTTCAGCAGGCCCCGCAGCGTCGCGGCTGTGGCGTGGCGGCCGGTGACCGGTTCCTGGCGCAGCCGGTGCTCTCCCAGGAACCGGGACAGGCGGTGCACCGCCCGCGACACCTCTGGGAGCGGCTCTCCGTCGGGCTGCTGGTCGACGCCCAGCAGTGTGGCACGGACCGGTCCGTCGGGGCGGTGGTCCAGAAGCGGTACGCAGGACAGGTTGGGGACGATGCCGAGGGCCGTTCCCCGGATCACATGGCGGTCGTGGTGGCGGACGACCGTCCAGGGCAGGGCGTGCAGGCGTCCGTGCGGGGACAGCAGACACGTGCCGCTGTCCGCGATCTCGTCGGCGAAGGCCGGGGGGATCAGGTCGGCGAGACCGATGCCGTGGCGACCCCAGAAGTCCAGGCGGGCGCCGTTCTCGTGGAGTGCGCGCCGGTGTGCCTCCAGCGCGTCGAGGGTGCCCTTCTCCAGCCGGCGGACGCCCGTGTCGAGCGTGCCGTCCGGCCTGGCCAGCAGGGCCAGGATGCCGTCGGGGCGTTCGTACAGGCTCAGGGCCACGCAGCGGCCGGGATTGCTGCCCGGGGCCGCGGTGCCGTAGGAGGCCAGGAAGCGGGTGAGCCGGTCCGGGTCGAAGGGCGGGTCGTCCCTGATGAGGTGCCAGCGGGGATCGGTCGCACGGATTCGGGTGAGCAGCTCGGCTCGCTCGACGCGTATCCGGTCGGCTTCCTTCGGAGAGCCGTGTCGCTCGGTGTCCGCGATCCGTTCGGTCAGTTCGGCGAACGCGGCGTGGTCCGCTCCGGTCCGTGCGTCCTGTCCGGTGATGTCGGACGAGGCGTCCGATCCGCTCCGCGCGTCCGAGCGGGCCAGGGAGAGCCGAGCCGCGAAGGCGCGGGCCTTGAGCAGATCGGTGACGACGGCGCCCAGCCGTGCGTCGCCGGTCTCCACGGCGAAGGCCAGCGCCTCGTCGAGCAACGGCCGGCGAAAGCGCAGGTGCAGCGTGTCGAAGCGGTGGCCGAGCGGCACGCGCAGCACCCGGTCGAGGGCGAGGGCCATCTCGTGATAGGCGCGCGCCGCACCGGCGCGGTCCGCACGGTGGCGGTGGGTCCGCGCACGCTCGGCGTGCAGGCCGGCCGCGAGGGAGTCGTCGGGATGGCCGGCCGTGTGGCGCGCCCCGCGGTCGCACCAGTGCAGCGCCTGTTCCCACCACCCGTCCGCCTTCGACAGCCGGGCCGCCTCGGCACGCATACGGCAGTATGCGGCGCCGCGCACCGACCGCAGCTGGGCCCGCATCGAGCTCCGGTCTGCGGCGTGGGCGTCCTCGTCCTCGAACAGCGGGGCGGCCAGATCCAGCCGCCGGTGTGCCTCCGCCACCGCGCCGCGGTCGAGCGCGCAGCGGGCCAGCTGCAGCAGTCCCGCTTCCGGCAGACCGGACGCCGTGTACAGCGGCATGCCCCTCAGATACGCCTGCTCGGCCTCCTCCGGCCGGCCGGTGTCCCGCAGCGCGCCGGCTTTCACATCCAGCAGCCGGAAATAGACGGTGGACGCCTGGAGCAGCCGGGCGGCCGTCGCCGGTCCGGTACCGCCGCGCGCGAGGTGGGCCGCGAGGGGGCGCATCGCCACGGGGTCGCCCGCGTCGATCGGCCCGTCCGGGAGGACAGCCGCGAGTTCTCTCTCCAGCGGTGCCAGCACCTCCAGGGCGGTCTCGGCGTCGTACAGCCGGTACAGCGCCTCGGCCCGCAGCACCCGCAGGTCGCCGTACGGGGCGGGCGGGGTACCGGGCTGTGGCCGGGAAGGCCCCTCCGGCAGGCGCGTGGCCTGGTCCACGAGCGCCAGGGCCTCGCTGACCCGGCCCTCCTGAAGCTCGTACTGGGCCCTGTCCGCCAGGAAGTTGCGCAGGTGGTCCGGGGCGGCGTGGGGCGTGACCTCCTCGGCCTGCGCCCAGTGCTCCTTCACCTGCCGGTAGGTAAGGGCTCGGCCCTGGTGGGTGGTCGGCTCACGGCCGTAGGCGTCCAGAAGGACGCCCGCGATGTCGCTCGTCCGCACCGGGCCGGGTGCGCCGCCGCCGGGCCGGTCCAGCACCGCCAGGAGCCGTCGTCCCAGGGCGGTCAGCTCCTGGAAGAGCCGGCCGGTCGGCTGTCCCGCGTCAGCCGCCTGCCAGTACTGCGCCCGCAGTTCGAAGAAGCGCGTGGCGAGGTCGTGGAGTTCCACCATGTGCCCCCGAAGTCCCCCCGGTGTTCCCGGCATCCGGCGCCGACGGTCCACCGGATGTCCCCCCGTGCCTGCCAGGTCCCCTGGAGGATCCGTCTGTTCAGCTCTGCAGGACCGAACCGGGCGACCACCGTACGACCGCCGTGCCCGTGAGGGGAACCGTCGCCGGGAGCCGCCGGAGCGCACGGCGCGGCAGCGCGCGCTCCCCTCCTGGCGCCGTGTGCCCCGCGGAGCGCGGTGCTGCGCACGGCATCCCTCGCACGCACGGCGAGTGCCCGTGCGCAACCGGCGGCGGTCCCCGTCGGATGCCCGGCGCCTCACGCGGTCACGGCGCTAGCGAAGGGTCTGCAGCACCTCGATCACCTCCTGCGCACGGGTTTCGGGGTTGACGAAGGCCATGCGCAGGACCGTCGCGCCGTTCCACCGGGTGGGCACGCACAGGATGGTTCCTGTCGCGGCGGCTCGCGCGGACCATTGCGCGTAGTCCTGCGCGTTCCATCCCGGCCGTTCGAACAGGACGACGGACAGCTCGGGTTCGGTCACCAGGCGGAGGTGGTCGGCGGCTCGTACGGCGTCGGCGACCTGCCGGCTGGTCGTCAGGGTCTGTTCGACGGCGGTCGCGTACCGGTCGGTGCCGTGGACGGCCAGGCTGAACCAGAACGGCAGGCCGCGGGCGCGGCGGCTGAGGTGGAGGGCCAGGTCCGCGGGGTTGTGGACGTCGCGGTCGATGGCGTCGAGGTAGTGCGCCGACTGGCTGTGCGCGGCGCGTGCCGGTGCGGGGTCCCGGTAGAGCAGGGCGCAGCAGTCGTACGGTGCGAACAGCCATTTGTGGGGATCGACCACGAAGCTGTCGGCGCGTTCGATGCCGTGGTAGCGGTGCCGCACGCTGGCGGCGGCCAGGCCGGCCCCGCCGTAGGCGCCGTCGACGTGCAGCCACACGCCGTGGCGTCGACAGGCGTCGGCGATGGAGTCGAGGTCGTCGACCAGGCCGGCGTTCGTGGTCCCCGCGGTCGCCACCACGGCGAAGACTCCGTCGGTGGCGTCGAGGACGGCGTGCACGGCGGCTCCGGTGAGGTGCCCGTGCCGGTCCAGCGGCGCGGTGACCACCTCGGCGTCCATGGCGCGCGCGGCGGAGCTGATCGAGGAGTGCGCGCTCTCGGCGCACACGACCTTCCAGCCGTCCACCGGGCGGGGCCGCGAGGCGGCGGCAGCGGCACGGGCCGTGACGAGGGCCGAGAGGTTGCCCGTGGTGCCGCCGCTGACGAAGCATCCGGCGGCGGTGGCGGGCCATCCGAGCAGCCGGGTGAGCCATGCGAGCGCCTCGTTCTCCGCGTGGATGGCGCCCGCTCCGGCCTCCCAGGTGCCCGCGAAGATGTTGGCCGCCCCGGTGACCGCTTCGAAGGCGAGTGCGGCACGGGTCGGGGCCGCCGGGATGTAGGCGAGGTTCATCGGGCCACTCTGGGCGCGGGTGGCGGGCGCCAGGACCTGGTCGAACAGTTCGAGGGCGGCGGTGGCGCCGATGCCCCGGGCGGTGACGGCCGTGCCGGCCGCCCGGGCCAGGTCGGCGGCCGGCCGGGCTGCCGACACCGGGTCGGGAGCCTCCTTCAGCCGCTGCCAGGCGTAGTGCACGGCCGCCGCCACGACCTCGTCCTCGTCGCCCCACACCCGGCCGTCGGCGAGGGGGACGCCGTTCACTGCGATGTCATCGCGTTGCGCTTTCTGCATGGTCGGAACCTAGAAAGACCGATCAGGATGCGCAATATCCAGCTATTTTCTTGCGCATAATGCTCAATACCATTCTCCGGATCGATGGCATACTGAGCATCATGCGAAACGTGGACCCCGTCGACGCCCGTATCCTCCTGGCGCTCGACGCCGACCCGCAGGCCACCACGGTGGCTCTGGCCGACCGGCTCGGCCTCGCCCGCAACACCGTGCAGAGCCGGCTGAAGCGACTCGAGGAGAGCGGCCGGCTGGGGGAACCCAGCCGGCGCCTCAGCCCCGCCGCCGTGGGTTATCCGCTGCTGGCCCTGATCACGCTGTCGATCAGTCAGCGCGTGGGGCAGCCCACCCACGAGGGGATCTCCCGCATCCCCGAGGTCGTCGAGCTGCTCGTGACCACCGGCGACGCGGACCTGCTCGCCCGCGTCGTCGCCCGGGACACCGACGACCTGCACCGCATCACCAACAGCCTGCTGGAAGTGCCCGGAGTGGTCCGGTCCAACACCGCCATCGTCCTGCAGGAGGTCCAGCCGCTCAGCGTCCGGCGACTGCTGGAACGGCACGCCGGCCAGTGAGACCGACCGCACCGTCCCGTCACCTCACCACCACGTCCGCTCCATGGACCGGACGTCACCGCCTGCGGCCGCGCATCGACCATCCGCTGCCGACGCCCGCCCCGTGCAGGGCCAGCACCATGAGACCGAGCAGCATCACGTTGGTCGAGGTGAACGTGTCGTTCGTGGAGATCTCGGCCGCGTTGATCAGAAAGGCGAAGAAGAACAGAATCGCAGAGATGATCGCCAGCATGGAGTGTGTCCGTCCCTTCGGCAGGTGCGGCCCTCGCACCGTGTGGAGTCCGGTTGCCCCGGCTCCTCGGCCCGTACGCCTCCGAGCACGGCTGCAGGGCCCGGACCAAGGGGGCGGACCTGCCTCAGGCCGTCCGTGAGAGGGCCCCCCGGTAGCTCTTCACCGCGTCCGCGTACGCTCGGGCGCTCGGCTTCGGGCGGCGTCGGAACGTCGCGCGGTCGACCTCGTGGAGGCCGAGCTGAGCGCCGTAGCCGAAGATCCACTCGAAGTTGTCCATGAGGGTCCAGTGGCAGTAGCCGAGGACGGGCGTGCCGGAGTGGACCTGGGCCGCGAGGCCGCGCAGGGCCGCGGGGATGAAGGCGGCGCGCTGTGCGTCGTGCGGGGTCTGGATGCCGTGTTCGGTCACCAGGACCGGTACCCGCGCCACCTCGTGGGCGTAGCGCACCGCGCCGGCGAGGGAGTCGGGTTCGATGACGGTGCCCATGCCGTTGAGCTCACCGTCGACATGCACCTCGCCGTCGGGGCCGTGGACGATGCGCTCGTAGTTCTGCACGCCGATGAAGTCGTCGTCGCGCGCCTCGCGCAGCCAGTGGTCGTACACGGCCGCGCGCTTGGCGTCGCGGCGTTCCTCGCCGCCCGGGACCGCCACTTCGTCGGCGATGGCGATGGAGACGCCGACGGGCAGGTCGCCGCGGCGGGCCTTGATCGCGTCGCGGGCGGCGCGGTGGGCTCGGGTGAACGCCGCCTGGAACTCATCCTGCCGGTGGGCGGGGATGACGTTCGCGCTGGCGTAGGTGTCGCTCCCCGCGGCGGCCGCGGCGGCGGCGAGCATCCGCGCCTTGAGCGTCTCCGCCTCGGGCGGCAGCTTCGCGCCCGCCTGCAGGAGCTGTTCGAGGTTGGGTTCGTTGAGGGTGACGGCGTAGGCGATGCGGTCGCCGAAGCGTGCCATGACGCGGTCGCACTGTTCGGCGAACCGTGCCGGGGCGTCGGCGGCGGTCCAGGACCCGGCTGCCGCGAACCAGTGGGGTGCGGTGAAGTGATTGAACGTCACGAGGGGCGCGAGTCCGCGCTCGAGGCAGCCGTCGACCTTGCGTTCGTAGTGGTCGAGTGCCTCGGCGGAGACGACACCGCGCTCGGGTTCGACGCGGGCCCATTCGACGGAGAAGCGGAAGGCGTTGAGTCCGAGTCCGGCGGCCAGGTCCAGATCGGTCTCCCACTGCTGGTAGCCCCGGCACGCCGGTCCGCTCGGCTCGCGGAACAGGGAGGGGGTGGTGTGCTCCAGGAACCAGGTGTCGCTGGCGCTGTTGTCGCCCTCGTTCTGGTGCCCCGCGGTCGCGACGCCCCACAGGAAGGTGTCGGGCAGGCCGAGGTGGGTCATGGGTGCTCCTTGACTGAGCCGGTGAGGGGTGGGCGGTGCGTGGGGTCGCCGGGGGTACGGGCCCGGCGAGCGGTCGTCAGCGGGTGGGTGCGGGATACGGGACGCGGAAGGAGTGCCGGCCGGGTCCGGCCTCGACGGGCTCGGTGCCCGGCAGGTCGACGAGTGCGGTGACCTGGGGCGGCACGAGGAGGTCGACGTGCAGCGTGCCTCCCTCACGGCTCCAGCCGCACTCGGCCCGCCCGAAGGGGGTGTCGTGCCCTGCCCGGGCCCAGGTGAGTCCGCCACCGGGGCGGGGGCGCACGAGCAGGCGCCGGTAGCCCGGTTCGGCCGGCGCCAGACCGGCGACGGTGCGATGGATCCAGTCGGCGACCGCCCCGAGCGCGTAGTGGTTGAAGGAGGTCATCTCGCCGGGGTTGACGCTCCCGTCGGGCAGCATGCTGTCCCAGCGTTCCCACACGGTGGTGGCGCCCATGTCGACCTGGTAGAGCCAGGAGGGGCAGGAGCGCTGCATCAGCAGCCGGTAGGCGGCGTCGACGTGACCGGTGTCGGTCAGCGCGTCGCACACCAGGGGCGTGCCGAGGAAGCCGGTGCCGATGCGGTGGCCGCGGCCGGCCACCAGGCCGGCCAGGTGGCGTCCGGCTCCGGCCCGCTCGGCGGGGTCCTCCAGCAGCCGGAAGGACAGCGCGAGCGCGTAGGCGGTCTGCGTCTGCTCGGTGAGACGTCCGCCGCCGCTGTGGAAGCGGTCGCGGAAGGCGTCGCGGACGGAGTCGGCCAGGGCGTGGTAACGACGGGCGTCCGTCGCTTCGTCCAGGACTTCGGCGGTCCTGGCCAGCAGCCGTGCGGAGCGGGCGAAGTACGCCGTGGCGACCAGGGCGGACGACGTCATGGCGCGGCCGGGGTCGTCCGCCGGGGCGCTCGGGTCCAGCCAGTCGCCGAACTGGAAGCCCTCGCCCCAGATCCGGGCCGGGCCGGCGAGGCCGTCGACCGCGTCGACCCAGCCACGCATCGAGGGGTACTGCTCGCGCAGCACCTCGGTGTCGCCGTACCGCTCGTACAGGACCCAGGGCACGATGACGGCGGCGTCGCACCAGCCGGCCATCGGCGGGTTGCCGGGCGGGATGGGCACCGGGGTGATCACCGGGATGTCGGGGCTGAACACCGGGGGCACGCGCCGCTCGTCGTCGCCCTGGTCCGCGGCGAGGTCGCGCAGCCAGGAGCGCAGGAAGCCACGGACGTCGTAGAGGAAGGCGGCGGTGGGGGCGAAGACCTGGACGTCCCCGGTCCACCCGAGGCGCTCGTCGCGTTGCGGACAGTCGGTGGGTACGTCCACGAAGTTGCCGCGCATCCCCCACACCACGTTCTCGTGCATGCGGTCGAGGGAGTCGTCGGAGCAGGAGAACCAGCCCGTGCGGCGCAGGTCGCTGTGCAGGACGACGGCGGTGACGTCGGCGGGGTCCAGCCGGCCGGGCCAGTTCCCGACCTCGGCGTAGCGGAAGCCGTGGAAGGTGAAGCGGGGTTCCCACTCCTCACCTGCCGGGTCGCCGCTCAGGACGTAGCGGTCGGTCGCGGTGGCGTGGCGCAGCGGGCGGGTGCACAGCTCGCCGTCTTCCAGGACCTCGGCGTGGCGCAGGGTGAGGGTGTGGCCGGCCTCGCCCCGGACGCGGACGCGCAGCCGGCCGACGAGGTTCTGGCCGAAGTCGAGGATCGTCCGGCCGGTCGGTGAGGTGGTCACCGCGACGGGCGCGATGTGCTCGACACGGCGCACCGGCGGGCTGTCGGCCGGGAAGAGGACGGCGGTGTCGAAGTCCAGGACGGCGACCGGCTGCCATGCCGAGTCGTCGAAGCCCGGCCGGGTGAAGCCGGCCCGTTCCTGACGGGCGTCGTACTCCTCGCCCTCGTACAGTCCGGTCGCCAGGATCGGGCCCGGGCTCCAGCGCCAGCCGTCGTCGGTGGTGACGACCTCGGTGGAGCCGTCGGCGTAGTCGATGTGCAGCTCGGCGAGGAGTCCGGTGCGCTCGCCGTAGATGTCGCGGGTGCCGCCGTTGAATCCGAGCAGGCCGCGGTACCAGCCGTCGGCGAGGTGGGCGCCCCATGCGTTGCGGCCTTCGCGGACCAGGGTGGTGACGTCGAAGGTCTGGTAGCGGTGGCGGTGGCGGTAGCTCGTCCAGCCGGGAGCGAGGACGTGGTCGCCGGCCACGGTGCCGTTGACCTCCATCTCGTAGACGCCCAGGGCGGTCACCAGGAGACGGGCAGAGCGCACGGTGGCGCGGGCGGTGAACTCGCCGCGCAGCAGTGTGGCCGGGCGAGCTCCCGCGGTGGGAGCGGGGGCGGCGGGGTGGGGGGTGACGACATGTGCGGTCCACGGGTGGTGCATGGCGGCCTTTCTCAGCGCCGGGGGTGGGCAGCCACGATCATGCGGCCAATGCCTAGTGAATACTAGGTGTTCGTGTGTGTGACGTGTGACACGCGGGCGCGCCCGACCGCGGCAATGATGTTATGCACATGACAATCACGGGCGGTTGAAGACCGGCCGGGCTCGGCACCGGCCACCCGCCCCCAAGGGCACCTCGACCTCGCCTCCGGCGCCGGCCGGAGACATCCGCGGACTAAAGCCCCTGCCCGTCGGCGGAAACGGCCCGCATGAGGCGGTCGAGGTGGCCGCGCATCACGGCGACGAGATCGAAGCAACGCCCACCGGCCAGCCACTGATGCATCAGACCCGCGTCCATGGCGACACACTCACGGGCCAGGGCCTCGCAGTCGAGACCGTCCCGCAGTTCACCCTTGAGGCTGCCGGCCCGCAACCGGTCGGCGAGCTCCTTGACGCCCTTCTCCTGCCAGGCGGTGAAGTGACCGTGGGCCGGATGGTCGGGCGCGGTGGCCTCGGCGCCGAGGACCACGGCCAGCTCGACCATGCCGGGCATCGCGAGGGTCTCGGCCGTGTCCTCCAGGTGGCAGCGGAAGGCGTCGCGCACCGAGTCCGAGACCCGCTCCCACCGGACGTCCATACGTTCGTGCCAGTACTCGACCACCGCCAGGAGCAGCTGCTGCTTGTCGCGGAAGTGGTGCAGCAGCCCGGCATCGGTGATCTCGGCGTCGCGCGCGATGCGGGCGAGGGAGGTCTTGCGGTAGCCGTCCCGGCCGAAGCGCAGCAGCGCCGCCTCCAGGATCTGCGTACGCCGCGCCAGTCCTGCCGTGTAGTGGCCGCGCGGCCCCCTGGGTGTCGCCATGCCAGAACAGTACCGGTGGGACCGGCGGCGGCGAGCGGCCCCGACCACCCGGCAGAAGTCCGTGTGAGGTGGGTCACCTTTCCGAAACCTAGCGGGCACTAGGTGTTCGGGTCATCATCGACGTCACGCGATGACGGGTTGCCGCGCCGTCACGTCCACGTGAGCGACGTGTTACGCCGGCCCTCTCCTGCGTGCCACCCCCCGGCTCCCATCTCTCTCGGCACCTCCGTGAAAGGAGGGCTGGCATGACGCCGATGTCATCAAGCCCCTCAGTCGACCTCGCAGCCCGCACCCGGACGGACGGGCGGTGGACGCCCCGCCTCGTCCTGCTGCTCATCGCGCTCGCCTGGCCGACCCAGTTGCTGGCCGCGGGCGGCATCCTCGGCGCCAACGCCACGGCAGGCGTCGCACAGGCCTTCCACACCACCCAGGTCGTGTGGTTCGGCCTCACCCTGACCCTGGTCTCCACGCTCCTCACCCCGTTCGTGATCAAGGCGGGCGACCTGTACGGCAAGAGGCGCGTCATGCTCGCCATGACGGCCCTGGGCGCACTCGGCGAGATGCTGGCAGCCCTGGCCGGCAGCTTCTGGCTCGTGCTGGCGGGCCGGGCGATCGCCGGCTGCTACGGCCCGTTCGGCGCCCTGTCCTTCGCAGCGGTACGGGACCTCTTCCCGCCCCGGCTGGTCAAGCAGGCCAGCGGCATCATGGGCAGCAGCGTCGGCCTGGTCGCCCTCGTCTCCCCGTTCCTGGCGGGCTGGCTGGTCGACAACTGGGGCTACCGCGGAGCCCTCTGGTTCCTCGCCGCCGCCACCGCCGTCGCCTGCGCGCTCATCGCCCTGCTGGTCCCCGAGACGCCCCGGCACGCCTTCGGCTCCCGCTTCGACTGGCCCGGCGGACTGGTCCTCGGCGGCGGTCTGACGGCCGTGGTCTACGCGGTCGGCCAGGGGCAGAGCTGGGGCTGGGCGGACCTGCGCACACTCGGCTGGCTGGGCGCGGGAGCCGTCGCCCTGATCGCCTTCCTGTTCATCGAGCGCTCCAGCCCGAACCCCATCCTGGACCTCGAGGTCCTGCGCCGCCGCCCCGTGGCCCTCGCCCTGACCGCCGGCGGCCTCGCCCAGACGGTCGCCTTCACCATGCCCGGCCTCGCCATCCTGCTGGCCCTCTACCCGCACATCCCGGGCGTCTCGGCCGGGCTGGGCTGGACGGCCCACCACAACGCGGTCGTCAGTGTCAGCTGGAACCTGGTCATGTTCGGCACCGGCCTGCTCGTCAGCCGCTACCTGCGGCACTTCGACGCCCGCCGGATCTGGTGCGCGGGCCTGGTGGTGATGGCTCTCGGCTACGCGCTCGTCGGCTTCTACCACAGCAACGAGATCGAGCTCATCGTCACCTCCTGCATCGCCAACGTCGGTGCCGGCGTCGTCGTCGCCGGGGCTCCGGCGCTCGTGGTCGGCGTGGTCTCACGCGACGAGCAGGGCCTGGGCAGCGGCATGCTGAACATGCTCATCAGCCTGTTCGGCGCCATCGTCACCGCCGGCGCCTACGCCGTCCTGGCCGCGGACAGCACCGTCCTCGACGGCACCGCCTTCTACCTCGACACCGGCTACTCCTGGATCTTCTGGCTCGGCGCCCTCGTCACCCTCGCGGCCCTGGTGCTCTCCCTGTTGATCCCCCCGCTGCACGACCCTTCGGACGACGACGTCCCGGCCGACGTACAGCCCGCCTGACCCCGGCCGCGCATCCCCTGCCCGCGGAGGCCCGCCCGCCTCCGCGGGCAGGCCTCCACCCGTCTCGGCATCGCCGCTCGGTCCTTGCCCGCTCATCGCCTCGCGGTACGGAGCGGTACGGAGTCGTCGTCGCCCGGGCGGGGCGCCCCATGGCCCCCGGCGCGGCCCGTCGAGCCTCTGAGCTTCCTCAAGTCGCTTGGCCGGCCGCGTACTTCGCGGTCACGATGATCCGCATGATGGGTATCGGCAAACCGAGCAGCAGGCACAGCGTCGTGCTGACGATCCGGGACGCGGACGTGATGGGGGCGGCGCTGCGGGAGGCCTTGGCCGAGGCCACGCCCGAGGAGCGCCCGGGCCTGGAACGCGCCGCGGCCCTGATCGCTTCCACGGCCACCGACACCGACGCCCGGCTGCGCGCCCGCTGGGTCCGTGGCCGGCTCGCCGCCGTCGGCTTCACGGGAGATGTGGCCTCGGTCGCGGCGGTCAAGGCACTACGCCAGGCGGAGCCCACACTGAGCCTGCTGGCGGCGGTGGAGCTGCAGAAGACAGCGGCGGCCCATCCGCACTGACCGGACGCCCTGCGCGGCATCCGGCACCCCGAGCGCCCGGCCACCACGCGGGCGCAGGTGCACACCACCTCGGCGGCGACGAGGAACCCGGCGCCGACCACCTCACCGTCGGCCGAGCAGATCCGCGCCTGCGACCGCGAACGACGCCTGGGCGGGGCCTCGATCCGGGCAATCCCGGCCGGACATGCCGCGCGTGAGCCATAGTTGGGGATCCGGGGTCGGGTCGTCCAGGCGAGGGGGAACGGAGTGCCTGACGAGCGCGGGAGGCACCTGGTGACCTGCGGATCGCCCTGGCCCGCCTCGCCCGCAGGCAACCTCTGGCCCCTGAAGGAGACACCACCCCGTGCCCGACATCCCCTGGGACACCATCACCCGGCTCGCCCGGCGCTTCGACGCTCACGACACCGCTCTCGGCCTGGCTCCGGAGGAGCAGTGGAGCCTGCAGGTCCTCAAGATCGCCGAGGAGACCGGGGAAGCGTCCCAAGCGGTCATCGGAGCCCGTGGGACCAACCCCCGGAAGGGGACCTCGCCGTGGGACGACGCGCATGCGGAAGTCGCGGACGTGGCCATCACGGCACTGGTGGCACTGGCCCGCATGCGCCCCGACGACGCCGCGGAGTACCTCGACCGGCACCTGACCGCCAAGTCGGCGAAGTTCCTTCCCGCGGGTCCCACGGCACTCCCTGACCCGGCGGAACCGGCGTGAGCGGCTGCCGCCCGTCCCCCACCGAGGCTCATGCCGGACCACCGGACCAGTGACCGGCAGCGCGCGGCGAGGCCGAGCTCGCGGGCGGGGAACGGACCCCCGGGCCCGCGCCCGCGAGCACCACGTCACGCGCGGGAGGTCCGCTCCCCGAATCCCTTGAACACGGTGATCAGGCCGTGGGGGGCGTCGTCGCCGTAGAGGAATTCATGGAGCCGGGTGCCTTCCGCGGCGGCCACGGCACCGCGGGGGAACATGGCCCGCTCGTACGCGCCGAGGGCGGCTTCGAGGTCGCCGGGGTGCGCGGCGACGGCCTTGCCGAGTTCGGCGCCGTCGTACATGGCCAGGTTGGCGCCTTCGCCGTTCGGCACCGAGAGGTGGGCGGCGTCGCCCACCAGGGTCACCCCGGGAACCCGATCCCACCGGTGGCCGACCGGCAGGGTGTGGAGGGGGCGCCAGACCGGCGGGGTGTCGCTGTCGGTGATCAGCGCGGTGAGCTCCGGCGCCCAGCCGTCGAACTCCCGCGCGATGCGGGCGGTGGCCGCGGCGGCATCGGTGAAGTCGATGGCGGTGAACCAGTCCAGCGGCTCGGTGAGCGCCACGTAGGTGTGCAGCGTGCCGCCCCTCTCGCGGTGCGCCTGGATCCCCTTGCCCGGCGCGAGCGCGAGCAGCGACCCGCCGCCGACCGCCTTCGCCGCGGCCGGGTGGCGGGCGTCGCCGTCGGACAGACAGGTCTCGACGAACGACCGGCCCGCGTACTCGGGGGTCGCGGTGGAGAGCAGCGGCCGGACCCGTGACCACGCGCCGTCCGCGCCGACCAGCAGACTGGTGACGGCGGTGGTGCCGTCGGCGAACGTCACCTCGTGGCGGCCCTCACCGACGGCACGGGTACGGCTGACCTTGTGGCCCCACCGGACGGTGCCGGGCGGGAGCGAGTCGAGCAGGATCTGTCGCAGCTCGCCGCGCTGCACCTCGGGGCGACCGCCCGTGCCGTCGTCGGGTCGGTCGAACAGGACGGTCCCCTCCCGGTCGAGGACCCGTATCGCCTGGCGGCCCTCCAGGACGAGGCCGCGGAACTCGTCCGCCAGGTCCGCCGCCTCCAGGGCCGGCCGGCCGGTGTCGTCGTGGATGTCGAGCATCCCGCCCTGCCCGCGCGCCGTCGGGGAGTCCTCCGCCTCGTAGACCGTGGCCGGGATGCCGTGGACGTGGAGAACGCGGGCGAGAGTGAGTCCTCCGAGCCCGGCGCCGATGATCGTGACGTGAGTGGTCATGGTGATTCCTTGCCTGGGGCACGTCTGCCGGATGGGCACCCGGCAGGATCCGTGGCAAGGTTCCAGGCCCTCGCCGACAAGGAGCCGACATCCGCCCGACAGCCCCGACAGGTGACCGACAGCGCGGCTGCGCGGGACCTCCTACGGCTTCGGCTTCCAGCCCCAGGCCGTGAGCATTCCGGCCGACAGGGCGGCGCACTCGTCGGACCGCAGGTAGCCGATCGCTTCGTCGACGCCGGCGTCGTCGATCAGGCCGGTGGCGAGCATCGCCGCTCTGCTCCGCTCCCAGGTGTCCGCCCAGAAGCTGCTGAGGGGACTTCCCGGCAGCAGCGGTGGCACATGGATCTCGGCGGCGACGGGCATGAGCCCCGCCCCGCGCAGCAGGTGCGGGTAGGCCGGCACCCACGAGACATCGGTGCCGATGCTCGACCGCAGCCCCTGCCACATCGCGCGCATCGCCCCGGTGTACGGCGTGCCGGGCGTGCGGTCGTTGGTGAGGTCGACCGCGTCGCTGAGCACCAGGACACCACCGGGCGCGACGAGTGCGGCCAGCGTCGCGATCAGACGGTCGCGTTCGGGCAGGTGCATCAGCACGAAGCGCGCGTGGACCAGCCGGAACCGGCCGGGGGCGAAGTCGGGGGCGGCGATGTCGGCCTCCAGCACGTCGAGCCCGGGTGCCGGCCGCTCGGCGAGAAAACGCACGTCGCGGTCCACGGCGAGGACGCTCGCCACCCCGGCCTCCTGCAGCAGCCGGCGGGAGATGGTGCCCGTTCCGGCGCCCACGTCGAGGCAGCGCCATCCCGGGCCGGCGCCTAGGGCCCGCAGCCGCGCCATGGTGATGTCGTCGTAGGCGAGGGCGCCGAAGTCGATGCGCTCGCTCTCGCCGGCCTGTTCGGGACGGAAGACGGCCTCGCCGTAGCGGCCGCCGGCCGGCGCGTCCCCGCGCGGGGCGTCGGTCACGTCACGCTCGTCGGATGGTTCATGGCCGGACCTCTTCACGCGGTGGAGTGGTACGGGGCGACCGGCCCGGGGCGGGCCGCCGCCCGACCCGATTCTCCGTCGGCGGCAGCCCGCACGGCCGAGGCGCGCCCGCGCGTGAGCCGTTCGGGCCCGGGGGCTGTCGCTTCGGGTGGGCTCGGTCTCCGGAGGTGCCGACGTTCCGGTGGTGCCGACGTTCCGGTGGTGCCGACGTTCCGGTGGTGCCGACGTTCCGGTGGTGCCGACGTGAGGGATGCCGGGAGCGCGGGTTGTGGGCGGGCCCGGGGGTCCGCCGGCGTCTCTCACCGTGACCGTCGTATCCGGTCGAGGACGTCGTCCCAGCGCAGGTGGGTGCCCTCCGTGCCGGCGGGTACGGCGGTGAAGGTCGCGTCCAGCCAGTCGCGGAGCTCGGCGGCCGGCACGTAGAGGACGGCGGTGGCGTGCCTGCCGCGCAGCAGGATGCGGACGGTGGTGGTGCCGTGGCAGCGGCACGGCGGCCACACGCGGACGCCTCCCTCACCGGACGGTGCGCGCAGGCCCGCGTACAGCACGTCGCGGGAGAGCGCCCAGGGCGGGGAGGGTTCGGGGGTGCCGGGGAACTCCATGTGCACGGCGAGGGGGTCGGCGGGGTCGTAGTGGAAACGGGCGCCGGTGGTCAGGGCCTCGGCGGTGCTGACGAGCACGAGGACGGTCAGATCGAGGCGGAGCCGTTCGTGCCGGCCGTCGGGCGGTCCGCCTCTCGGCTGGTGGGACGGTCGGTGCACGGGTGCCTCCCGGGACAGGTGACCGCGGGCTCCGCCAGGTGGCGTAAGCCCCCGTGCCACTTCCGGGCGGGGACGCCGGGCGGATGCGTTCCGGTCCGCCGGGACCGGCGCCGCGAGGAGCGTGCGGGTCCGGGAGCGTCGGCCCCGTGCGGTGCCGGGCCGGGCAGAGCCGGCAGGGCCCCGCCCGGCGCGCCGGGCGACGCGGGCGCGTGCTCTCCCGCTGCGCTCAGATCTGCTACTTCAGGTAAGGGCCGTCCGCCCCGATCTTTCCGGGACCGTCGAGGACGTACACCCGCAGGTTGCCCTTGCCCGGCGCCGCGACGCTCAGGGAACCGTTCGAGACGGTCTTCACGTCTCCGGTCACCGCGTCCCGGTAGGTGCCGTCGGGGATGCCGGAGTAGGTCGCCGCGCCGGTGACGGTGACGAGCGCGAAACTGTCGGTGCCACCGCTGGTGTAGCGCCGCTTGAAGGCCATGCCGCCCGAGATGCCCTCCGTGGAGTACTGGCCCGTCTGGAGGGCCGGGACCGCCCGACGGATCTGGTTCAGCCGCTGCAGGTGCTTCACCAGGGGCTGGGCGAGCGTCGTGGCGACCTGGCCGCCGGCGGAGGCCACCGTGCCGAAGTCGGACGCCGTGACCGAGCCGGCCAGGTGGTCGCCGTAGTAGGCACGACCGGTCGTGGCGAGCGGGCAGGTCGGGCCGCAGTCGATCTGCTTGCCCTTCTGGAACTCGATCTCCGAGCCGTAGAAGAGGGTCGGGATGCCGCGGAAGGTCCACATCAGCGACATGTTCTCGGCCCAGGCGTCGGTGCCTCCGCTGTAGCGGGTGCTCGACTTGTTGGGGCCGTAGTCGTGGCTGTCGACGTAGACGACGTTGTAGGTGGCGTCGTTGACGCTGTCGTCGGAGTCCTTGCCGTTGTTGTAGGCGTTCTGCGCGTCACTGAAGTTCATGTGCATGCGCATGTCGATGATGTTCATCCCGGAGAACCTGCTGTGGTCCGGGATGTGGTAGGTGTTGCCGTCGAGGAAGGCGTTGGTGGACGTCGGCTGGTTGCCGGTGCCGAGGTTGTTCTCGTAGGTGTACTGCTCGATGGCGGCCGTCTCGTCGTCGGTGCTGTACTCCTTGCGTTCCTTCCATGTGTAGAACTGGGCGGAGTGGTTGACCGAGCCGCGGTTCCACTTGTCGTTGACGAACGCGGCGACCTCGCCGAAGACGAAGAAGTTGCTCGCTGCCCCGGCCCCGAACTTCTGGGTGACGCGTTCCTGGATCGCGGGCAGGAAGCGGCGGTTCCAGGTCACCCGCGGGATGTGGACGGCCGTGTCGACCCGGAAGCCGTCGACACCCATGTCGATGTACTTGTCGTAGGCCCCGATGAGGTAGTTCTGCACCTGGGTGTTCTCGGTGTTGAAGTCGGCCAGGTCCTCGTGCAGCCAGCACGAACGGGCGTCCTCGCCTTCCCAGTTGCCGATCCAGCACTGGTGGTAGTAGCTCCTGGGGAACATGCCGGAGGTGGGGCTGGGCCACTGGCAGTTGTAGAGGGTGTAGCCCTCGGCGCTCTTCCCGCCCGTGGGCTTGCCCCAGTTGAGGCAGGTGTTGCCGGACGGCTCGGCGGTGGACCAGAGGTCGCCGTTGTAGTACGACTTGCCGGACTTGGTCTCGACGGTGAGGCCGTCGTACTCGAAGGCTTCGTTCTTCTCGTCGTAGTACCAGCTCCACTGGCTGTCCCTCACGCCGTAGACGGTCGGGGTGAACAGGCCCTTGGCGCCCCAGCGGGAACTGTGGTTGTAGACGACGTCCTGGTAGATCTTCATGCCCTTGGCGTGGGCGGCGTTGATCAGATCCTGGTAGGTGGCGCCGGCGGACTCCAGCCGTGGGTCGACCTTGTAGAAGTCGTAGCCGTGGTAGCCGTGGTAGTCGTAGTCCGAGCGGTTGAGGACGACCGGGGTGATCCAGACGGCCGAGAAGCCGAGGGCCTTGATGTAGTCGAGGCGTTCGACCAGGCCCTTGAAGTCGCCGCGGAACATGGGGTCGTTGTTCGCCGCGTTGCCGGATTTGGTGTGCTGGCTGCCGCCGCGGTCGTTGCCGCTGTCGCCGTCGTGGAAGCGGGCGGTCATGACGAAGTAGATCGGGTCCTTGCGCGGGTCCGTGCCCAGCGGGGTGCCGGCGGCGGGGGTGGCCGGCTTCTTCCCGGTCGTCGCCGTGGCCGCGGCGGAGGCGGCCGAGGTGTTGCCCGCCGCGTCCACGGCCTTGACCGTGTAGCTGTAGGCGGTGTCCTCCTCCAGACCCGTGTCGGACCAGACGGTGGAACCGACGCCGACGACCGACGTGCCCTGGGTGCCGCCGGTGCGGGTCACCTGGTACCTGGTGACGCCGGTGTCGTCGGTGGCGGCGTCCCAGGACAGCACCACGGAGGTGCCGGCCGCGCTCGCCCGGACGTTGGCCGGGACGCTGGGCGCCTCGGTGTCGGGTTCCGCGGCGGCGCACGGGTCCTTCGCGTTCGCGGTCACGGTGTTGTTCTTCACCGTGCTCGTCCCGGTCCCGATGGTGTAGTCCGAGCTGTTGTTGTTGTCCCAGACCCCGTTGCCGTTGTTGAAGGCGGCCTTCAGCGAGGTCGCGGCGCCGAGGTCGACGGACTTCTTCCACCAGCCGGTGCAGGCGGCCGCCATGCCCACGCCGGGCACGGTGGTCCAGGAGCCTCCGGCGGGGGCGTAGTGGAGGTTCACGGTGGTCCAGCCGAGGGTCTCGGCCGAGTAGTAGACGGTCGCCTCGTTGCCGGTGCCGCTCTCGCCGGAGCCGGCGCACGGGTCGCTGTGCGCCACGACGCCGTCCTTGACGGTGATGTCCCCGGTGCCGAGGGCGTAGTTCTGGCCTCCGTTGTTGTCCCAGGCTCCGCTTCCGTCGGTGAAGGTGGCCTGGAGCCCGGCGGCGGAGCCCAGATCGACCGTCAGTTTCACCCAGTCGGTGCACGCGGTCTCCATGCGCGTGCCGGGCACGGTGGTCCACGACCCGCCGTCGGGGGCGTAGTGGAGGTAGTGGTCCGACCAGTTCTTCGTCCTCGTGTAGTAGAAGACGGTGGCCGAGTTGGCGGTGGCCGACGCCGAGTCGGCGGCGGCCGCGGGCGCGGTGGGGAGGGTGAGGGGCAGGACGAGTGTCGCTGCGGCGAGGGCTCCGGCCGCCCAGGGCTGGGCGAGGGAGCGGCGGCGTCTCATGCGCGGCTCCAGATGGGGTGGGGAGGGTGCCATGTGGGGGGGTGCCATGTGGGGGGGCATGTGGGGGGTGCCATGCGGGGGTTCCGTGCGGGGTGGCAGTCGGGGGGTGCGGGGCAGTCGGGGGGTGCCATGCGGGGGGAAGGTGCTTTGCCGGGGGGCGGTGCCATGGGAGCGGGGCCGGCGGAGACCTCCACCCGCCTCGGGTCCTCCGTGCCCGCGCCTGCGCTGCATCACCTTTCTGAAAGTTTTAGCAACTCCTTGCAGGCGTCGGGAGATTACCCGTACATGACAGTGGCGTAAAGAGTCCGCGCAGGGATCCGCCTCCGGCCAGGTGCCGACGGGCTCCCGTCACACCGTGGGCGACGCGCGTCGGACGGGGGACCCGTGGCGGGTCACGCGAAGCGCGTGGCGGAGGCGGGCAGCGGTACGGGCGGGCCGAACCGCACCGGAAGCCCGGGAGAGTAGAGGACGCTGACGGGCTCCCCGGCCGGCTTCGACAGCCCCGCGGCCGGGACCAGGCCGTCGTCCCACCCCAGCAGGGTGCACCTGCGGAAGGACCACGCGGGGTGAGCGTTCGGCAGGTAGTAGGACCTTCCGAGGGCCTGCTCGTGCAGTCCCCATCGGTTGGTGAGGAACTCCCCCAGCGGCCCGGGAGCCGCAGGCTCGTCCTCCACGTCGATCCACACGCGTGCCCCCGGGCGCGCGCCGTCCCGCCGCCTCGTGCTGTACAGCAACCGGCTGTCGAACCACTGACGGCTGACACGGGACCAGCGGTAGGGCAGCCCGAGACCGAAACGCGCCGCCAGCACGGGCAGCAGCCTGTCGCAGTCGAGTGAGCGGAACACCACGCCGCGCCGGCCCAGGGCGTCGCGGCTGTACAGACGGACATTGACCTCGCCGAAGCTCCCCAGATACGGCAGCGCCGGGGTCCGGCCGAAGGCCAGGTCGTGCATGCGGAAGAAGACCAGGCCCACGTATGTCCGGCCCTCGTGGAGATCGGGCACCGTGCCGGCCGGCAGCAGCCCGGACACCTCGAACGGGTCCGCGGGCCAGTGCAGGAACACCAGGTCCTGCCAGTGCTGCCGGAACAGCACGCGCCGCAGCGGCCTGGGAGCCAGCGGGGTCAGGGATTCCGCAGGCCGATGCGGCCGGGCCCGGTCGGGCGGCGAGCCGTGCAAGGGGTGTCCGGTCGGCATACCGGTCCTACCGGACCACTTCGAGCGCCGTGCCGGTACCGGGGCGAATCAGCCCGGCCCCCGAGCGCAGCGCCTGGACGACGGCGGCCACGGCCACGCCGACCCGCAGCCCCCGCGGCAGCGGCGGCGCCTCACCCACCACGGCTCTTCCCGCGAAGCCCGTGTCCATGTGGGGCAGGTTGATCTCCAGCACGGACACACCATGGCGCCGCTGCTCCCGCCGGACCGCCGTCAGCCACGTGGCCAGCGCCGCCTTGGCAGCGGCGTAGTCCGCCATCCGCCCCGGTGCCGCCTGGGCCACGACCCCGGTGACGGCCGCGAGGACACCGCCCTCGGAGACATGCGCGGAGGCGGCGCGCAGGAACGCCATGGGGGCCAGCGCGTTGACCGCCGCCAGGTGTTCGGACACCGCGTCGCCCACCTCCCGGGCCGGGCCGAAGGCGGCGACGCCGACGCACACGACGACCGCGTCCAGGCCGTCCAGCTCCGCCGCCGCCCAGTCGACCGTCTGGGCGCAGGAGTCGAGGTCCCAGGCGTCGAAGGTGCGGGCGGGAGCGTCCGCGCACGCCGCCGAGACAAGCGCGAGCGCATCCTGGTCGCGCCCGGCGAGTGCCAGGCGGGCGCCCAGGGTGTGCAGGCGGGCGGCGAGCGCCCCTCCGATCTCCCCGGTGGCGCCGGGCACCAGGATGCGCGAACCTCGGATGTCCATCCCGCAGCCTCCCGACTCGTCCCCGACCGGTCGACCCATCGCCCCGCGTCTGGTCGTCCATGACCGCTCTCCGACCGGTCTCCCCTGTCTGGTTCCGCAGTCGATCGCCGACCGGATGCAGTCGAGGAACGGGCGCCCCGGACGGCCGCACCGACCCGCACGGCGCGGTCCCGGTCCCTGCATCCGTGGGGCGTACTGGCGCGGAACAGAAGATGCCGGAATCAGCAGGGCGACCGGCGGACGAATGACGGAAACGGAGACCGTTGTGATCGAAGTCGAGCGAGTGATGACAGTGGACCAGCCGTTGGCCGAGGTCGTGGGCTTTCTTGCCGACTTCTCGAACACCGAGATGTGGGACCCGGGCACCGTGACGTGTGACCGGGTCGGCGGCGGAGCCCTGTCCGTGGGATCGGAATGGCGCAACGTGTCGGAGTTCCGGGGCCGCCGCACCGAGCTGCGCTACCGGCTGGTCCGCTTCGATCCCGACCATCTGACCTTCGTGGGCGAGAACAAGACGGCCACCTCCACCGACGACCTGCGCTTCGAGGACGACGGCGGACGCACACGGCTGACCTACCGGGCGCGCGTGGAATTCAACGGACTGGCCCGCCTGGCCACTCCCCTGCTCAAGCGGGAGTTCGAGCGGCTCGGCGACGAGGTGTCCGAACGTCTGCCCGAGGCCTCGACCGCGCCCTGGGCACCCCGCCGCCCGGAGGAGGCCGCCCCCAGTGACCAGGAGGGACAGACCCGGCTCACCCCGGGCGGTCGGCAGGGCCCGCCTCCCCGGGGTCGTCTCCCCGTGGACGTGAGCGAGCCGGACGAGGAGGTGTCCCCGGAGGCCGGCGTGACCACCGGTTCCCTCGCCAGACGTCTGGGCGTCTCGCCCACGACCCTGCGTTCCTGGGACCGCAGGTACGGCCTGGGCCCGGCGGCCAGGGCGAAGGGGCGGCATCGCCGGTGGATGCCCGACGACGTCGCCACGGTCCTCGAGATGTGCCGGCTGACGGCCGCCGGGATTCCACCCGCGGAAGCCGCGAGGGCGGCGCAGGCCGCGGAAGCCGCGAGGGGCGCGAAGTCCGCGAAGAGCGCGAGGAAACGAGCCCACGGGAACGGCACCCGGAACATGCCGTCCCAGCTCCCACGGCCCGCGGACGGTTCCGCCGCCGCTCCGCCAGCCCTACCCGCGCCCCTGCCCGTGCCCGCCCATGTCTCGCGGTCCGGCAGCGGCCTGCCCCTGGGCCATGTGCGCCAGGAGTGCAGAGGCCTCGCACGGGCCGCCGTCCGGCTGGACGCAGTCGCCGTCCAGGAACTTCTCACGGCGGCGGTCCGCACCCATGGGATGGTCGTCACGTGGGAGGAGATCGTGGCTCCGGCCCTCCAGGCCGTCGGGCGCAAGTGGCGGTCGGCGGGTGAGCGCTACGTGGAGGTGGAGCACCTTCTGTCGTGGCACGTCTCGGCGACGATCCGTCATGTCTACGTCTGTGCCGCCTCCGCCCGGACGGCGTCGCCTTCGGCGCCGGTCATCCTGGCGTGTGTGCCGGGCGAGCAGCACACGCTCCCGCTCGAGGCGCTCAACGCGGCGCTCGCGGAGCGCGCTGTGACGACCCTCATGCTGGGCAGCGCCGTCCCGGCCGAAGCCCTGGTGGCAGCGGTGCAGCGGGTGGGTCCGCGTGCCGTGGTCCTGTGGTCGCAGTCGGCCGCCACGGCCAACATCCCGTTGGCGCACCATGTCGCCTCGACCCGCTGGGGCATCCGGGGGGCGCGGACACAGAGCCGCGTTCTTCTCACCGGTCCCGGCTGGCGGCGCACACAGCCCTCCGGACTGCCGCGCCCGCGTGACCTGCGAGAAGCCCTGAGCATGCTCGACGCGCAGGACCTCGGGCATCCTCTGGCCCTGGACGCCTGAGCCGGGGCCTCGTCCGGCTCGGGCCTCGTCCGGCTCGGGTGGCAGGCGTACGTCGTCCCCGCCCCGGCATGGGGGCGGGGACGACGTACCGGCCGAGTCCCCTCGCCCTACTCCACGGGCTGCGCGTTCGCCGTGGTGAGCGGCTGCGGAGGAGCCGAGCCGCCCGCGGGCAGCGGATGTCCCTCGCCCCGCTCCCTGCGCCGGGCCGCGAGGGATTCGCGGGCCGCCTCACGGGCGTGACGGCGACGCCAGTACGGGTTGTCGTGCGGCAGCTTGCCGGACACGCGCCCGTACATGCCGAAGGTCAGAATGATCAGCCCCATGACGAAGCTGAACATGACGTTGGTCATCCCGAAGTCCAGGATGTTGGCCGGCCGGTCGAGGACGAAGATGTGCGCGAATCCGCTCAGCAGGAACAGGGCGCCGACGGTCATGTTGAGCGTCGACGCGAAGTTTCCGCCCACGATGCCGCCGACGACGAGGGACAGGCCCACGACGACGGAGATCAGGCTCAGCACACCGTTGGTCGACATGCCCGCGAGGTGCTCCCCGTCGGTGCTGAACGGGCTGAGCTCGTCGGCGAAACCGAGGGCGCCGAAGACGAGCAGGGTCAGACCGCAGAAGGCGGCGCCGTACCGGTAGACCGTGGCGAGCCTGTGATCCACGGGGAGTTCGTCGCTGAGTTTCATGGCGAATCCTTTCCCGATGCGTGAACGCGTCGCCGCGTTCCGCGGAGCAGCGCCGGGGGTCGGCCACTCAGCAGACCATTCACCACAAAAGCACCGTTCGGTTGCACTCGGTGCTCAGGTCTGACCGGGTGGCGGTCGGCTACGGGCGGGATCTGCCGAGGCTTGATCACTCCTTGCCGCGGACCACGGTGACGGGGCAGTGCGCGTGGTGCAGCACGGCCTGGCTGACCGAGCCGAGCAGCAGACCGGCGAAGCCACCCCGCCCGCGGGCACCGACCACGACCAGCTGTGCCTCCCGGCTGGCGTCGATCAGGGCCGGGCGGATGCGGGAACGCAGCAGTCGCCGTTCCACGGCGACGTCCGGGAAGACCTCCTGCCAGGAGGCCACGGCCTCGTCCAGCAGGTGCTGCTCGGCCGCGCGCAGATGCTCCTCATCGGTCACCACGGCGGTCAGAGGGTCGCCCGGACCTTCGTAGGCCCGCTCGCTCCAGGTGTTCCACACGTGCACGGCCACCAGGGGTGCCTTGCGCATCGCGGCCTCGGCGAACGCGAACTCCACCGCCGCCTCGCCGGCCGGGGAACCGTCCACCGCCAGCACCACCGCACCGGCCGGATCGGGGCGCCCGCGCACCACCATCAACGGGCAGTGGCCGTGGGCGGCCAGCTGCACCGCCGTCGAACCGAGCAGCAGCCCCGCGAAGCTGCCCACTCCCCGGCTGCCGACCACCGCCAGCGCCGCCGAACGCGACTCGATCTCCAGCACCTCGAGCGCCTCCCCGGCCACCACCGACCGGGTGATCTCGATGCCCGGCGCCACCGCCTGCGCCCGTTCCTCGGCGCGGACCAGCGCCCCGTGCACCATCGGCTCCAGACCGTGGTCGGCCGGGCTCCACGGCGGGGCCCCCGCCGGCAGGTGTCCGGGCGCATGCCCGAAAGCGTGCACGATCCGCAGCTCCGTCCCGCGCAGGTGCGCCTCCCGGGCCGCGACCTCGACCGCGGCCAGGCTGGACGCGGAACCGTCCACACCCACGATCACCGGATCACTCACTGCGTTCTCCCATCCCACAGCGCCGCCGGGGCGCGTCCGTTTCCGTTCCCAGCATCAGGGCCGCCGCTCCGCGGGGCCACAGGCCGTCCGGCCGTACGAGGGACCGCTCGGCCCTGCCGCCCCGCACGCCGCGCGTGACCGGGACGCCGGCCGTCGCCCCCGTACGGGCCGGGCGACGCGCTGTCCGACTCGGACACCCCCTGCCGCTCCCGCACACGGGCGGCGCCCGGACCCGGCGGCGGGCTCCGGCGTACGGCCCGGCGGAGGGGGCCGTTCGTCCCCTGGCGTGAGGGCCGAACAGTGCGATGTGCTGGACAGGAGAGAAGCGAAGGTCGTCGCAACCGGACGGACCGAGGTGCGCCATGGACAACCCCACCGGAATCACCGTCACGGCACGGCTGCGCCGTCTGACCGGCGCGATCGTGTCCCCACGGCTGGAACCCGCGCTCCTGGCCGTCACGGCGGCTGCTCTGACGGCCGGCGGCGTCGCCTGGCTCGTCGGGGCAGGCGGCCTCGCGGACCTGTTCTGGGCCCTGGGCACGATATCCGCCGTCGTACCCGCGATGGGGTGGGTGGTGGACGCGCTGCGGCACGGGCGTGCGGGCGTGGACCTGATCGCCGTGCTGGCCCTCGGCGGCACCCTGGCCGTGGGCGAGTACCTGGCCGGGGCCCTGATCGCGCTGATGCTCGCCACCGGCCGCACCCTGGAGGCCGCCGCGCAGCGGCGTGCCTCCCACGATCTGCGCGCCCTGCTGGAACACGCACCGCGCTCCGCCCGCCGCCGCACGGACGCGGGGGTGGACACCGTGCCGCTGGCCGAGGTCGGGGTCGGCGATCTGCTCGTCGTGGGTCCGGGCGAAGTCGTCCCCGTCGACGGCCGGGTGGAGAGCACCGCCGCCGTCCTCGACGAATCGGTGCTGACCGGTGAGCCTCTCCAGGTGGAGCGGCCACGGGGCGAAACGGTCCGCAGCGGTGTGGTCAACGCGGGCAGCGCCTTCGAACTGCGCGCGACCGCGACCGAGCAGGACAGCACCTACGCGGGCATCGTCCGCCTCGCCCGGCAGGCCGGGGCGGAGTCCGCGCCCGTGGTGCGGCTGGCCGACCGTTACGCGGCCTGGTTCCTTCCCCTGTCGCTCGTGGTGGCGGGACTCGCCTGGCTGATCAGTGGATCCGCGGTACGGGCCGTCGCGGTCCTGGTGGTCGCGACGCCGTGCCCCCTGCTGCTGGCCGCGCCGGTCGCGATCGTCTCCGGACTCTCGCGGGCCTCCCGGCTCGGCGTGGTCATCCGCGACGGCGGCGCCCTGGAGAACCTCGGCCGGGCCCGCACCCTGCTGCTGGACAAGACCGGCACCCTCACCGGCGGCCGTCCCCGCGTCCTGGACGTGACCGCCGCGCCCGGCGGCAGGCCCGCGGAGGTGCTCCGCCTGGCGGCGTCCCTCGACCAGTACTCGCCGCACGTCCTCGCCCACGCCATCGTCGACACCGCCCGGGAACGCAAGCTGGAGCTGTCGGTTCCGTCGGACGTCACCGAGGAACCCGGACGGGGCGCCTCGGGCACGGTGGACGGGCACCGGGTCTACGTCGGCCGTCTCGACCCCTCGGACGTCCGGCCTTCCTGGGCCCGCGCCGCCGACAACCGGGCCCTGCTCGACGGCGCCGCCGTCGCCTGGCTGACCGTCGACGGACAGCCGGCCGGCGCCGTCCTGCTGCGCGACCCGGTACGGCCCGACGCGCCCCGCACCCTGCGTCATCTGCGGGCCGCGGGCATCGAACGGCTGATGATGCTCACCGGCGACCGCGCCGAACCCGCCCACGAGGTCGCCGCCGTCCTCGGTCTCGACGACGTGCGCGCCGAGCTCAGCCCGGCCGGCAAGGTCGCCGTCGTGCGCGCCGAGCGTGACCGCGCGGTCACCGTGATGGTCGGCGACGGCGTCAACGACGCACCCGCGCTCGCCGCCGCCGACATCGGCGTGGCCATGGGGGCGCGGGGCTCGACCGCCTCCTCCGAGGCCGCCGACATCGTCCTGACCACCGACCGCGTCGAGCGTCTGGCCGACGCCGTCTCCATCGCCGTACGGGCCCGGCGCATCGCCGTGCAGAGCGCGCTCGGCGGCATGCTGATGTCGCTCGCCGCCATGGCCGTGGCCGCCTTCGGCCTTCTGCCGCCCGCCGCCGGCGCGTTGCTCCAGGAGGGCATCGACGTCGCGGTCATCCTCAACGCCCTGCGCGCCCTGCGCGTCGACCAGGCCGCGCGGCCGGCCCTCACGCCCGGTGCCGAGGCGCTCATCCACCGATTCGCGGCGGAGCACGACGACCTCCAGGACGTCCTGGAAGCCGTACGGGACGCCGCCGACCTGCTGTCCGACGGCCCCGGCCCCAAGGCGCTCTCGGCGGTCGAGGAGACCCACCGGCTGCTCACCGAACGGCTGCTGCCGCACGAGTACGCCGAAGAGCATCAGCTCTACCCCGCCCTGGCCCCCGCCCTCGGCGGCCCCGAGGCCACCGCCACCATGAGCCGCGCCCACGCCGAGATCGAACGCCTCTCGCGGCGCATCGCCACCCACCTGCAACTGGCCCACGCCGACGGCGGTCTCACCCCCGGCCAGCTCGACGATCTGCGCTCCAGCCTCTACGGCCTGAACACCGTGCTGCGCCTGCACTTCACCCAGGAGGAGGAGAACTACTTCTCGCTGGCCCCGTGAGCACGGCCGCGTCCCGGGACGCGGGGCGGGAGTCAACGGGCCGCGCGTTCGGCGCGGGCGCGCCGCCCTGCCGGGGTTCCCGTCGCCCGGCACCACCTCACGGGAGGCGGCGCCGGGCGACGGGGTCAGGGGGTGCGGGAGGAAGTCCCGACGTGGCGTCAGTCGGCCGAGGGGGTGAGCCGTACGGGCAGTTCGAAGAGGTCGTTCTGGGTGACCACGGGCTTGTTGCGCAGAGCCGAAGGCGGCACCGCGAGGTCGAGTCCGGGGAAGCGGGCGTACAGCGCGGGCAGCGCCACACCCGCTTCCAGGCGGGACAGGGCCGCGCCGGGGCAGACGTGCGGGCCGTGGCCGAAGGAGATGTGGCGGGTCCGGGTCTCGCGGGTGATGTCGAAGTCACCGGCGGTGGGGCCGTGCGCCTCTTCGTCGCGGCCTATCGCCCCGTAGGAGACGATGAGCGCGTCGCCCGCCGGGAGAACCCGGTCGCCGACCGGCACGTCCTCGGTGGCGAACCGGATCAGCACGTGCGAGGTCGGGGTCGACCAGCGCAGGGTCTCCTCGATCACCGCCGACCAGTCCGCCTCTCCCGAGAGGACCAGCGCGCGCTGCTCGGGGTGGGTGGAGAGGTTGACCACGGCGTTGACGATCAGGGAGATGGTCGTCTCGTGGCCGGCGGCGACCATGAGCTGGAGGGTGGAGACGATCTCCTCGTCGGTGAGCCGGTCGCCGTCCTCCGAGGCCTGGATGAGCGCGCTGGTCAGGTCGTCACCGGGCGCGGCCTTCTTCGCGGCGACCGTCTCGGCCATGATCCCCGCCAGTTCGACGAGGGTGGCGACGACCTCCTCGGGCGGGGTCTGGGTGGAGAAGAACTTCTCGAACAGTTCCTTCAGCCGCGGCAGCCGGCTCTCCTCGATGCCCATGAGGTCGGCGACGACGTACATGGGCAGCGGGTAGGCGAACTCCGCCTTGAGGTCGACCACGTCGGCGTCGGCGGGCAGCCGGTCCAGCAGCTGCTCGGTGAGCTCGGTGATCCGCTTGCGCAGGGTCTCCACCCGGCGCGGGGTGAGGGCCTGGGCGACGAGGCCGCGGAGTCTGCGGTGGTCGGCGCCGTCCACGGTCAGCATGGAGCGGCCGGGGTTGGCCAGACCGATCAGGGGCCAGTCGGGCGGGATCTCGCCGCGCTGCCAGGCGCCCCACACCTCGATGTCCTTGACCAGGCGGGGGTCCGTCAGCAGCGCCTTGGCCTCGGCG
The DNA here is from genome assembly GCF_042895685.1 of Streptomyces sp. NPDC001381. NCBI lineage: Bacteria > Bacillati > Actinomycetota > Actinomycetes > Kitasatosporales > Streptomycetaceae > Streptomyces > Streptomyces sp. NPDC001381. The sequence goes on from NZ_JBIAWO010000006.1 coordinate 258,659, forward strand.
TGCCGGGTGACGGCCCAGACGGGCACTCCCCCGGGCAGCTCGACCGCGGCCAGCGGCCCGGCCGCGCGCAGCCTCGCACTCTCACCGTCCAGGTCGGTGACGAACGGATCCAGGGCGATGCGCAGCTCTTCGGTGCCGGACGTCATGATCAGTTGCCTCCCAGGGCAGGGGTCGGGGTGAACCGCACGGGCAGTTCCGTCAGCCCGCGCAGCCAGGGCGAGGGGCGGCGGGTCAGGGAGTCGGCGGGGACGTCGAGGTCGATGTCGGGCAACCGGTCCAGGACGACCTCGATGGCGGTCCGGGCGGTCACCTCGGCGATCTCCTGGGCCGGGAACGGGCAGCGGTGCTCGCCGTGCCCGAAGGAGAAGTGGGCGTTGTTGCCGCCGGTGAGGTCGCCGCCGACAGGACGCACCTGGGGGTCGGAGTTGGCCGCCTGGAGGCCGAGGAGGAGCAGGTCTCCGGCGCGGATGTGCTGTCCGCCGAGGTGGGTGTCGCGGGAGGCCCAGCGGCCGGCGACGTTCTGGGTGGGCGTGTCCTCCCACAGGACCTCGTTCATCGCCTCCGCGACGCTGTTGCGGCCGCCGAACAGGGAGGCGGCGAACCGGGAGTCGGTGAGCATCAGCCGCAGGGAGTTGCCGATCCAGTCGGCGGTGGGCTGGTGCCCGGCCGCCATCATCACCATCAGGTCCTGGACGATCTCCTCGTCGCTGAAGCCGCTGGGGTCGGCCAGCATGCGGGAGACCACGTCGTCGGCGGGCGCGGCGCGGCGGGCGGCGAGCAACTCGCCCATGGAGGTGGCGAGATGGCTCTGGCCGGCCAGGGCGCGCTCACGGCCGTCGATCATGTCGTTCAGCGCGGTGACCAGGCCAGGCCCCTCCTCGTCGGAGAAGCCGTACAGCCGTGCCAGCACGCGGACGGGCAGCAGCATGGCGTACTGGCCGATGAGGTCGGCCGTTCCCCTTGCGCAGACCGCGTCGATCAGTTCGTCGGCGAACCGCTCGGCGTGGCGGCGCAGTTGGGTGGGGTCGCTCGCCTCCAGCGCGTTGCTGATCATGGCGGCGCGTTGGCGGTGGCGGTCGCCGACCGTGTACAGGATGGACGGCTGCTTGCGGCCGATCATCGGCAGCAGGGGCCAGTCGCCGGGGATGGTGTCCCACTGGTTCCACAGGTCGGAGTCGCGGCTGAACAGGACGGGGTCACCCGTGACCTGGTGCAGTTCGCGGTAGCCGAGGACGAGCCAGGCGGGGACTCCGCCGTCCAGCAGGACGGGGGTGACGGCACCGTGCTCGGCGCGCATCTCCCGGTACAGCCGGGCCGGTTCGGTCTGGAAGCGCGGTCCGCTGAGCGGAACGGCGTCGGTGCTCACGCGAACTCCCGTGGTGATGCGGCGGCGTGGGCCGTCTGTCCGGCGTACCGGCTCTGGATGTGCTGGACGAGCGTGATGAGGACCTGCTTGCTGGACTCCCGGGAGCGGGCGTCGCAGTCGACCAGCGGCACCTGCGGGTCGAGGTCCAGGGCCGCGCGGACGTCGTCGTGGGAGTGGCGGGGGCCGCCGAAGTCGTTGCAGGCCACGATGAACGGCGTACCGTGACGCTCCAGCCGGTCGATCGCGTACCAGGAGTCGTCGATCCGGCGGATGTCGACGAGGACGACCGCGCCGAGGGTGCCGGAGAACAGCCGGTCCCACAGGAACCAGAAGCGTTCCTGTCCGGGCGCGCCGAAGAGGTACAGCACGTTGCGGGCGTCGAGGGTGATCCGGCCGAAGTCGAAGGCCACGGTGGTCGACGTCTTCCCGCGGATCTCGCTGATGTCGTCGACCGTCTCGCCGGCCCTGGTCATCGTCTCCTCGGTGTTGAGGGGACGGATCTCGCTGACCGAACGGACCATGGTCGTCTTTCCGACACCGAAGCCGCCCACGACGACGATCTTCAGACCGTTGTCGGCGGAGGCGCCGAGGGGCGTACGCGCCTCAGAGGTTGCGGAGTCCAACGAGCACCTGCTCCAGGATGTCGGGGTCGGGAAGGACCGAGCTGCGGGGGTGGCGGGCGCTGACCCGGCCCGCGGCGAGCAGGTCGGACAGCAGGATCTTGGTGATGCTCACGGGAAGCCCCAGTTCGGCGGCGACCTCCACCACGGCGGTGGGCGCCTTCACCAGGGTGAGGATCGCCGCGTGCTCGGACTGCATGCCGGGGGCGGCGTCGCTCTCGGCCACCACCAGCGTCACCAGGTCGAAGGGACTGTCGGGCCCGGACCGGCTGCGTCCCCCGGTGAGGGTGTAGAGCCGGTCGGGGGCGTCGTCCCTGCCCGGCCGCTTCATGCCGTGCGGGGCTGGGCCGTCAGATGTTCCCCGAGCTGTTCGACCAGCTCGCTCATGTTGTGCCCGACGAGACCGGGTTCGGCCTCCTCGGTGGTGACCACGGCCAGGTGGGCGCCCTCGCCGGCCTCCACGATGAACAGGGTGCCGCCGTAGAACTCGGTCATCGAGGAGCGCACGCCTCCGCTGCCGTCCCCGAACTCGACCGAGGCGCCGTGCGAGAGCGACTGGATCCCGGCGGCGATGGCGGCGAGCTGGTCGGCCTGGTCGACGGTCAGTTCCGGGGTCCGGCACAGCTTCAGCCCGTCGCGGGAGAGCACGAGGGCGTGCCGGGCGCCGGGGGTGCGCTCCAGGAGCCCTTCGATGAGCCAGGTGAGCTTCTCGTCGACGGTCGTCGTGCCGGTCATGAGGTGGTGTCGCCTTCCGGGTGCGAGGGGGTGGGTCTGTCGGGGGTCGTCTCGGTGCGGGGGGACGGCGTGGTGTGCGGGTCGTCGGTACCGGCCGGCAGCGGGTGGCCGCCGGTGCGCTCCGCCGGGTCGGTGGCGCGGACCGCCTGGCGGAAGGCGCCGAAGCGGCTGGCGCGGGCGCGGATGTCCTCGGGTGTGGTGGTGGGGCGCCGGGTGGCCTGGGCGGCCCGTGCGCTCTCGGCGGCGGCCAGGGTGCGGCCGCGCCGGCGCTTGGGCAGGCCGCCCGCCTCCGGGGTGGTGCCGGTCTCCTCGTGGGGCTGGGCGCGGTCCGGGGACGGGGCGGCTTCGGCGGGTGCCGGGGTGCCGCGGTCCGGGTCCGGGACGCGGGTCGGGGCGCTGTGCGGGCGGGGGTCCGCGGGCAGCTGTACCGGGCTCGGCGCCGGGGTGAGGATGTCCTGGGGAATGAGCATGAGCACCCCGGTGCCGCCCCGGGCGGAGGGCCGGAAGGACACCTTCATGCCGTGCTTGCGCGAGAGCCGTCCGACGACGGCCAGGCCGAGCCGGGTGCCGGTGAGTCCGCCGAGCCCGGTCACGTCGCCGGCCACGGCCTGTTCGGCGCGGCGCAGCTGGACGTCGCTCATGACGAGCCCGCTGTCCTCCACCGAGACGATGGCGCCGGCGGGCACTTCCTCGACGTAGACGTGCACTTCGGCGTTGGGGGGCGAGAAGTTCGCTGCGTTGTCGAGCAGTTCGGCGAGGGCGTGCATCACGCCCTCGGCCGCGTGCCCGGCGACGGCGACGTCGCTGACGGAGTGCAGGCGGATGCGCTGGTAGCCGCTGATCCGGCCCATGGCGCCGCGCAGGATGGACTCCATGGAGATGGGGCGCGCCCAACGGCGTCCCGATCGCGCGCCGGTGAGCACGGCGATGGAGTCGGCGAGACGGCCGGCCTGTGCCGTGCGGTGGTCCAGGTGCAGCAGGTCGGCGAGGACGTCCTCGTCGCTGTGCCGCTCCTCCATGGCGCGCAGGTCGGCCAGGGTGCCGGTGGCCAGGGCCTGCATCCGGGCGGCGGCGTTGGCGGTGGCCGCGACGGCGGTGTCGCGTTCGCCGACGGCGCGGGCGAGTTGCTCGGACAGGCTGCGCACCTCCGCCGCGAGCCGGGCCCGTTCGACCTCCGCCTCCTTGGCGCGCAGGGCCCGCTCGCGGGTGAACTCCTCGGCGAGCCGGGCTCGTTCGTGTGCGGCGGCGTCGGTGTGCCGCTGGTGTTCACGGCGCCACTGCTCGGCCTGGAGGTCGCGCTCGCGGGTGACCCGCTCGGCGTCGGCGGTCATCGTCCGCAGCGCGGCACTCACGGCTCGCACGGACCGCCGGGCCCGTACGGCGACGGTGACGGCCGTGCAGAGCAGGACCCCGGCGATCGCGCCGCCCCCGCCCACGATCGTCCGTGCCGACGCGGGTACGGAGGTGACGGCCCATAGGACGGCGAGGGCGGCGAGGGCCGCGGTCAGCAGCGGGAGGGGAAGCAGCGAGCGAACGGTGGATCGTTCGCCGGAAGGGGCGGGCGCGGTCATCGCTCAGGTCCTTGGGAGGCCGTTCGGGAGCACGGCCCTTGTGTGATCCTAGGGGGCGGATTGTGCACAGAAAGCTGTAGTCATTGATCAACCGGGCGTCACTATACGAGAGTTTTGATCACTCTCAACAGGGTTGAGCCTTTTCACAGGAACCGCTTCGGCGGAGTGGCGCCGGAACGGCGCGGGAGGCGGGGCCGGTCCGGCCCGGCCTCGGGCCGGACCGGACACCGTGTGCTACCCCCCGCTGGACCGCCCGGCCGCCGGACGGAAGTTGATGCGCTCGCCGCTGACGGGGAAGCCGGCCTTGGCGAAGTTCGCGGCCATGGGGAAGTTGCCCTGGTCGGTCGCTCCGCCGACGAACTCCGCGCCCCGCTCGACGAGGAAGTGGGTGCACTCCGCGAGGAGGTCGTAGGCGTAGCCGCGACCGCGCTGTTCCGGGACGACTCCGATGAAGCCGATGGTCGGGCCGGAGGGGTTGTGGGCCGGGATGTGGATGCCGGCCAGGTCGCCCTCCGGCGTGTGCGCGACCTGCCACCACTCCCGTGGGGAGGGGCACCAGTGGAAGAAGTCGAGTTCCTCCTGGGCGGCCCGGTCGAGGCCGCCCTCCTCGATGGCCCTGAGCGCGTGGACGTCCAGGGTGACGGAGTGGATGCGGCGCAACACGTCGAAGAACACGGTGTCGTCGGGTTCGGCGCTGAAGCGCAGGCGTCCGGGCCGCTCGGGCAGACCTCGCTCCGGTGTCCAGCGGTACAGGAAGCGTTCCACCAGGAGTTCGTACCCGGCGGCTCGTGCGGCGCCGAAGCGTGCCTCGGCGGCGGCGCGCAGATCGGGCCTGTCCCGCCGGCCGCCCGGCAGGTTGATCTCGAGTTCGACCTGCCAGGGAGCGGAGCGCAGGAGTTCGGCCCCGGCCTCCTCCTCGCCCTCGGCCACGTCGAACCAGTTGATGTTGACGGGCTCCGAGTCGTCGGGGCCGCCCCACCACGCGCCGCGGGCGACGACCTCGCCGTCGCGCAGGGCGACGCGCTTCCAGTCGGGGCGGAACCGGGTACGCCGATGGCCCTCACGGGCGCCCAGTGGGTCGGGGAGTGCGTCGAAGAGATGAGCATCGCTCGTGGAGAGCGTGCGGATGACCGGATCGGTCATGAATCCTCCGGGATACCGACTGATGGGAGCGCTCCCGGTCACGACTCACGAACCACGCCGGGACAGGGGAGGAGGGAGCGCTGGAAAGGTGTGCACCGCACGGCACTCGCCTCCTTCCGTCCGTCTCAGGGCGTGGAGCCACACAGTAACCGATCCGTGGACGGACTTCCCCATCTCCTTTGCCTGGGCACCTTGGTGACGACACGTCAGAGAAAATGGCGGCCCTCGCCGCGGTAGGTGGGCACGGTCTCGACCACCCGGCCGCCCTGGACCAGGTGCAGTTCGCCCACGCGCTCGCACATCTCACCGGCCTTGGCGTGCCGGAACCACACCCGGTCACCGAGGCGCAGGGTGTGCGCGGCTTTGCCGAGGACCGGCGTCTGCACCTCGCCGGCTCCTTCCGTGGCGGTCACACGCAGCCCCGGAGGCCAGGCCAGGCTGGGCAGACGGTCCTTGCCCACGGGTCCGGACGCCACCCAGCCGCCGCCCAGGACCGTCGCGATCGACGACGACGGCCGGCGTACGACGGGGAGCACGAAGAAGGCCGCCGGCGCGGGACGGAAGGACCGGTAGAAGTCGAACAGCCCTGGGCCGTAGAGGCCGGAGCCCGCGGCGAGTTCGGTGACGGCGGCCTCCCGGGTGGTGGTCTCCAGGCTGCCCGTGCCGCCGGCGTTGACGAATCGGATCGGTGCGAGGGCCCTGACGGCGTCGACCACCGCCGCGCGCCGCCGGAGCAGGTCCGCGGCGGAGGAACCCTGCATGCGGCGGATCGCGGCCCGCCTGAGCCAGGAGCCGGGCTGGTTGTCTCCGACACCGGCGATCTGCCCTTCGTAGGCCATGATCCCGGACAGTTCGAAACCGCGACGGGACGTCACCTCGCGTGCGAACTCGGCCGCCTGGCGAGGCGTGCGGAGAGGGGATCTGCGCGGGCCCAGGTGCACACGGCCGCCGGCCAGGCGCAGGCCGCAGTCCAGTTCCACGCAGACCCGGATGGGTGCGCGGCGGGAGCCGGCCACCTCGTCGATCAGGTCGAGATGGTCGACGGAGTCCACCATCAGGGTGATCCGCGAGGCGAGGCGCTCGTCACCGGCCAGCGTCCGCAGCGCCGGGCGGTCGGTGGTGGGGTAGCCGAGCACGACGTCGTCGAACTCCTCGGCCAGCCACAGCGCCTCCGGCAGGGTGAAACCGAGGACGCCGTCGAATCCTGGGCGGGCCAGCGCGCGCCGGATGAGCGCACGGGAGCGCAGGGACTTGCTGGCCAGCCGGATCGGCTTGCCGTCCGCGCGGCGTTCGAGATCCGCGGCATTGGTGTCGAAGGCGTCCAGGTCGACGACGCCGAACGGGGGTTCCAGCCCGGCGGTCGCGCGCTGCAGGCGGTCGAGCTGCTCCCGGTCCGCGCGCGGGGAGCGGGCGGGGCGGAAGGGCCCCCGTGCGCCCGCGGTCACTTCGGCGCGAGGCCGGTCGGTCTTGAGATGCACTCCGGCTCCCGGGGGGCTCAGGGGGTGGTGCCGTCACGATCGCCCACCGCCCGGAGTAAGTCAACCGTCTTGGACACTTGACTCACTTCTCCCGGAGGTCCGCCCGCCCGCCGGGACCGCCCTCGGCGGTTGACTATCCTGGCGGCGAACTCACAGGCAGAAGGAGGAGACGACGTGCCCCGCATGGCGGCGAGCGACCGCAGGGCCGAGCTCCTGGAGGCGGCGATCCGGGTGATGGCGCGCGACGGGGTGGCCAAGGCCACGACCCGTGCGATCGTCAACGAGGCCGGCATGACCCTCGGGGCGTTCCACTACTGCTTCGCGTCACGGGCGCACATGCTCGAGCTGGTCACCGAAACGCTCACCGAGCGGTACGTCGCGGACGTCCGCAACCTGTTCGCGCCCCAGAGGGACATCCGCGACAGCGTCCTGGACAGTCTGCGCGCCTTCTGGAAGGGGTTCGAAGCGAACCCCGGCGAACACCAGATCAGCTACGAACTCACCCAGTACGCCCTGCGCAACCCCGGCTTCGAGAACGTCGCGAAACGGCAGTACGAGATCTTCCTGCGGGCCTTCGGCTCCCTCCTCGACCTCGCGGCCCGCAACGCCGGCATCGAATGGACGCGGCCCGTACCGGTTCTCGCGCGGTACGTCCTCTCCGTGATCGACGGCCTCAACCTGGTCTGGCTCGTCGATCGCAACACCGATCACAGCCAAGCGGTCCTCGACATGCTCGCCGATCACCTGCTCCAGCACGCCCGGCCGCTGGAGGCATGACCTCCGCGCTCGTCTTCCACCGTCGGCCGGCCCACGGTCGGGCGGTCGACGCGCACCGTCCCGCCCCGGCCCGCCCCGGCGCGCCCCGTCAGGGGCGAAGGAGCGGCGCCCAGCGCCTCTCCGACTCGTCGTACACGGAACCGCTGTCCGCTCTGATGTCCGCCAGCGGCACCCACTCGTCGTCCGGCTCCCACGCGGCGCCGCTCGTAGGCGGCGGCTCTGCTTCGTCATGAGGACGACCACCTCTCAGGGCCCCGCCCTCGGGGGCTCTCGCCCCCCTGCCGCAGAAGTCGCCGGTCCGAGACCCGCTCCCCTGGTTGCCGAAGCAGGGCGACTCGTATGCGCGTCGCGGCCCGGTCCGAAGAACGAGAGCCGCTGACGCATGATCCGGAGCCGCGAAGAACCCGACGACGATGCTCACCCGGGCATCGTGCCGGACCGCTCACGGCCGTGAGCGGGAGCCCGGGGAAGGCCCGTTTCTCGGACGTCGTCGTGGTCGCCGAGGTCAGGAGGCTGTCGCCCTGCCCCCGGCCCCGGTCGGCCGGGAATCACCGGACGCGCCGCAGGGCCCACTCCAGTGACGTACGGAAGACGTCCTCCACCTCGGCCTCGGGCAGCCCGTGCCACACATGGTCCGCTCCGGGGACGGTCCGCAGCCGCGTCGGGGCGCCCACCTCTGTGAGGCGGGCGGCCAGGCGGCGGCTGTGGTCGCAGTCGACCAGCGTGTCGCTCTCGCCGTGCATCAGGAGGAAGGGCGGCGCGCCGGGGTGCACGCGGTGGAGCGGGCTGGCCTGGGCGGCGCGTTCCGCGAGCGTGGCGGGGGCGCCTCCCAGCAGCAGTGCCTCGGGACTGTGCGGGTTGTCGCCGTCCAGGGTGAGATCGCTGGGCGCGTACCAGACGACGGCTCCGCTCACGGCGGGTGTGTCGTCGGCGAGCGCCAGCAGGGCGGCGAGGTGTCCGCCCGCCGACTCGCCCCACACCACGGTGCGGGCGGTGTCGATCCCGAGTTCGCCGGAGCGTCGGGCGATCCAGGCCAGGGCGTCACGCAGATCGTCGAGCGGGGCGGGGAACACCGCTTCGCCGCTGAGCCGGTAGTCGGCCGACGCCACGGCGAAGCCGGACGCCGCGATGCGGGCGAACGGGCCGGGGGTCCAGCCGCGCGTGCGGTAGCCCATGTCCTCCCGGCGGCCCCTGCGCCAGGCGCCGCCGTGCACGAAGAACAGCAGGGGGAGGGGGTCGGCGCCGGCGTTCTCGGGGAGCCACAGGTCGAGTTCGAGGGGGCGCACCCCCGGCAGCTCCGCGTAGGGCACGCCCCGCAGGAGACGGACACCGGGGCCGGCCGGGGCCGCCGGGGGCAGGGGCGCCCGGTCCGGGTGGGGCGCGGCGATGAGCGGGCGCAGGTCAGGCGTGCCGGTCACCTCGTCCGCCACTGGTGGCCGGGCAGGAACCGCACGTCGTGTTCGGTGGGCACGGTCGCGAACTTCTGCGGCTCGGGGACGTAGGGCGTCTCGGGCATGCCGAACGCCTCGACGGGCGTCCCCAGCCGCTCGAAGAACCGCTCGAACGTGCCGCCGGGGCCGGCGGCGACGCCGATGATGCGGCTGCCGTGCCGCTCGATGCGGTAGGCGTGGGGGCAGTTCTTGGGTACGAAGCCGAAGTCGCCGCTGGTGAGCAGCTTCTCGTACTGTTCGCCGGCCGTGTCCTCCACGAAGAGGCGTACGGCCCCGTCCGTCACGAAGAAGACCTCGTAGGTGTCGGCGTGCAGATGCGCCGGGATCGTGTCGCCCTTGGGTCCCTCGCAGGTGAAGAAGTTGAAGGTGTTCTCGGTCTGCTCGCCGCCCGCGTACACGGTGAAGAGGTCGGTGAAGAGATGGGCCCGGTCTCCCATGCCCTTCTCGATGAAGTAGGGCTTGCCCTGCTCGGGAGGGATCCGGGAGGCACGGCGGTAGCGGGTGGCGTACTCGATGGTCACGGGTTCTCCAGCGGTCGGCTCCGGGGGAATGTCAGGTAGCCTGACATAGCGGGTGCGGAGGGAGCAAGGCCTATGCTCGTTCCCGCCTTCGAGAGCTGAGGAGCGCATGGACGCCGGACGACGCAATCTGCCGCAGTTGCTGGGCGATGCCCGCCGGTGGTTCGAGGAGGGGCTGCTCGCCGCCCTGGAGGAGAGGCGGTCCGAGCAGGTCTCGATGACGCAGTTGCAGCTCTTCGCGGTCCTCGACGACCAGGGCACGACCGTCTCCGAGCTGGCCCGGCGCATGGGCGTCACCCGGCAGACGGCACATCAGGCTGCGCACAGCCTGGTCGCGGACGGACTGCTCGAACAGGTCCCCCATCCCGGGTCCGCCCGCCAGAAGCTCATCCGGCGCACGGCGGCCGGCCGTCGCGCGCACGAGGAGGCGACCGCGATGCTCGAGGAACTGGAGCGCGTTCTGGCCTCCCGCATCGGACCGGACGGCGTGCTGGCGCTGCGGGAGATCCTCGAGAAGCCCTGGGGACGACCGCCGGGGCGGACCACGACCGGCGGACAGGCGACGTGAAGCGGGCGGGCTGAGGGCCGAGCGGATTCCCCCGACCGCCGCGACTCCCTGACCCCCGCAACTCCCCGGCCCCGGCGGCTTCCCAGCCGCGGCGGCTTCCCAGCCGCGGCGGCTTCCCAGCCGCGGCGGCTTCCCAATCCCAACAACGCCCCAGCCCCGGCGGCTCCCTGACCCCGGCAACCACTCAGCCCCGGCGGCTCCCCCGCCCCCGCGGCCTCCCCGCCCCCTCCGCCCTACAACCCCCGCCCATCGGGCGTGACGGTGCGCGCGATGCGGTCGGCGTGCAGGTGCACGGCGCCCGCCAGGTCGAGCGCGCCCCGCGAGATGACCCACTGGAGTTGCAGCCCGTCGCTGACGGCGATGCACTCGCGGGCGACGGCCGCGCAGTCGGTGTCCGCCCGCAGGGTTCCGCCGTCCACGCCCAGTTGGAGGTGGTGGGCGAGTTCGTCGACGGCGCGCTGGTAGCGCTCCGCGAAGAGGGCGTGGGCGGCGCTGGTGGGGTCGGCGGCCTCGGCCGAGGTGAGGACGAACAGTTCGATGAGGCCCGGCTCGGCGAGATGGCGCTCCGTCGCGGCGACCATGGCACGCAGCACGTCCGGGCCGCTCGCCTCGCGCGGCAGCCGCGCCCACCACTCCGCCTCGGTGGTGAAGCGGTGTTCCATCACGGCCAGGAGCAGATGCTTCTTGCTGCGGAAGTGATGCAGCAGGCCACCCTCGGTGATGCCCACGTCCTCCGCGACGCGGCTCAGGGCGGTGCGGTGATAGCCCTCCTGCGCGAACCGCCGGGCGGCGGCCTCGACGATCTTCTGGCGCCGGGCGATGCCGACCGAGTAGCTGCCGCGCGGGCCTCGGGTGCTGCTGGTCATGGTCTTCACCGTAGTCATGGGCCGTCGCCCGGAGCCCGGGAGGGCGGCCACCCGGAGCGAATGTGACCTGCGCCACACCCCAAAAACCTAGTGCACTCGGTTTTAGGCCCGCATCATCGTCCGGAAACCTCGGCGTAACGATGCGCCGGCCTTCCCTCGGAGCGATCATGAACCTCTCGCCCGACTCTGCCCCGACGCCCCTCGCCCCCGTCGGGACGGACGACTCCCCCGCCGCCGGCCGCGAACGGCCCGACCCGCACTCCCCCCGCTGGAGCGCCCGCGAGCTGCGGCTGCTGCTCGCACTGATCTGGCCCGGCCAGCTCCTGGTGGTGGCCGGCATCGTCGCGGCCAACGCCCAGCCCCAGATCGCCCAGCACTTCCACACCACGCAGATCGCCTGGTTCGGCCTGGCGTTCACCCTCGCGACGATCCTGGCCACGCCCTTCGCCGTCCGCCTCGGGGACGTGCACGGCAAGCGCCGCGTCATGCTGGCCCTCGCCGCCGCCGGTCTGGTGGGCGACGTGATCACCGTCCTCGCCCCGAACTATCCGGTGATGGTCGCCGGCCGTGTCGTGGGCGGCCTCTACGGCCCGGTCGCCGTGCTCGTACTGGCCGCGGTCCGCGACCTCTTCCCTCCGCGCAGGGTGGCCGTCGCCCTGGGCACCGTGGCCGGATCGGTCGGCGTCCTCAGCCTCGTCACACCACTGCTGTCCGGATGGCTCCTGGACGAGTTCGGCTGGCGCGGCGCGCTGTGGTTCCTCGTCGTCTCGACCGTGGTGGCCCTGCTGACGCTGCTGTGCGTGCCCGAGACCCCGCGCCGGGCGGCGCCGGGCAGGCTCGACTGGCCGGGAGCGGTGCTGCTCGGCGGAGGCCTGGCCCTCGTGGTGTTCGCCGCCGGTCAGGGCCGGGCGTGGGGATGGACCTCCCCGGGCGTCTCCCTCGCGTTCGCCGCCGGAGCCGCCACCCTCGTCGCCTTCACCGTCCGCGAGCTGAGGGTGGACCGGCCGATCCTGGACCTGCGCATGCTCCGGCGCCGTCCGGTGGCCACCGTGCTCGTCGGATCGTCGATCCCGCAGGCCGCCTTCTTCGCCTCCCAGACGATCCTGATCTTCCTCGCCCTGTTCCCCGCGATCCCGCACGTCTCCGACGGGCTGGGCTGGACCACGACCCGCGTCGCGGTCGTCGGCATCCCCGCCGGACTCGTCACCTTCGCCGCCGGTGTCGCCGTCGGCGCGATGGTCCGCAGGGTCAGCCCCCGCGCGGTCTGGTACGCCGGACTCGTCCTGCTCGCCTCGGGCATGGTCCTGGCGGCCTTCTACCACCGCGACACCGCGCAGATCATCTGGACCGGCGTGGTCATGGGGCTCGGCGGCGGCATCCTGATGGCCGGCCAGCAGACCATGATCGTGTCCGTGGTCTCCGCCGAGGAACAGGCCGCCGCGAACGGCATGTCGTCCCTGCTGACCCAGGTCTGCCTCACCCTGACCAGCCAGTTCCTGTACACGGTCCTGGCCGGCGAGTCGACGGTGCTCGACGGCACCGCCTTCTACCGGGACCAGGCCTTCACCCACGCCTACCTCGCCATGGGCGCGGTCGTCGCGCTGGGCCTGCTGGTCTCCCTCGCCATCCCCGCGCTGCGGCATCCCCAGGAAGCGGACTCCGGCGCCGCCGGCCACCCCGCCCCGGACACCCGAGCCGCATCCGACGCCTGAGCGTCCCCGCCGTAGGAAGGACCCTTCATGCCCTCCGCCCGCCCCACCCGTCTGCGCGTGGAACACCTGGACCGTCCGCTCGGCACCGACGTGCGCGCGCCACGCCTGTCGTGGCGTCTGCCCGGCGGCGCCACGCGCCAGCTCGCCCACCGGATCGAGGCCGACACCTGGGACTCGGGGCGGCGGAGTTCGTCCGCCAACACCTTCGTCCGCTACGAAGGGCCCGCGCCGGCCTCGTCGACGCGCATCCACTGGCGGGTGAAGGTGTGGACCGACCTGGGCGAGAGCGACTGGTCCGAACCCTCCTGGTGGGAGACCGGACTCCTGCACCGCTCCGACTGGCAGGCGCGCTGGATCGAGCCCGCCGAGACGGCCCCGGCGGCGCCCGGCCACCGCCCCGCCCATCTGCTGCGCCACGCCTTCACCCTCGGCCGGCCGGTCAGCCGGGCCCGCCTGTACATCACCGCACACGGCCTGTACGAGGTGTTCTGCAACGGTGAGCGCGTCGGCGACCTGGAGCTCACCCCCGGCTTCACCGCGTACCGCTCCCGCCTCCAGACGCAGACCTACGACCTGACCGGGCTGCTCACCGCCCGCGACAACGCGCTGGGCGCCGTCCTGTCCGACGGATGGTTCCGCGGCCGGCACGGCTTCGTCCGCGAGGCCGACGGCTTCGGCACCCGGACCGCGCTGCTCGCCCAGCTCAGCGTCGACCATCCCGACGGCACCACGACCGTCCTGGGCACCGGGCCCGACTGGCGGAGCTCGCCGGGCGCGATCACCGCGGCCGACCTGATGGACGGTCAGCGCAGCGACCTGCGGCTCCACGAGGAGCGCTGGTCCGCGCCCTCCTTCGACGACCGTCGCTGGGACAGGGCGCGCGCGGTCGACGGCGGCCTCTACGACGACTTCGCCCGCCTCACCACGACGCCGGCACCCCCCGTGCGCCGGGTCCAGGAGCTGCGCCCGACGGCGGTGACCCGGCTCGCCCCCGGCCGTCACGTCGTGGACCTGGGACAGAACATCAACGGGTGGATACGCCTGGCCGACCCGGGCCCGGCGGGCACGGAACTCACGCTCGTCCACGGTGAGGTCCTCGACGCGCGCGGCGACGTCACCACCGACAACATCCGCGCCTTCGACTGGGCCACGCACCGTCCCCTCCCCGCGGGCCAGGTCGACACGGTCGTCTCCGCGGGCCGCCCCGGCGAGACCTTCGAACCCCGGCACACCACGCACGGCTTCCGCTACGTCCGGGTCGAGGGCCATCCGGGCCCGCTGACCCCCGACGACGTCACGGGCGTGGTCGTCCACACCGACCTGCCCCGCACCGGCTGGTTCAGCAGCAGCGACCCGCGCGTCGACCGTCTGCACGAGGCCGCCGTGTGGAGTCTGCGGGGGAATGTCTGCGACGTGCCCACCGACTGTCCGCAGCGCGAACGCGCGGCGTGGACCGGCGACTGGCAGGTGTTCGTCCCCACGGCGGCCTTCCTCTTCGACGTCGCCGGCTTCACCGCCAAGTGGCTGAGGGACCTGGCCGCCGACCAGTGGGCCGACGGCACCGTCCCCAACTTCGTACCGGACCCCGCCGACGAGGACACCCGCCGGCGTTCCGCGGAAGGCGGCATGAACGGGTCCGCCGGCTGGGGCGACGCCGCGGTGATCGTCCCCTGGGAGATCTGGCGCGCCTACGGCGACCTGGACCTGCTGCGCGCCCAGTACCCCTCGATGCGCGCCTGGGTCGAGTACGCCGCACGATGCGCCCGCACCCGCCGTCACCCCGACCGGGCCGCCGCCCGCCCGCAGCCGGCCCCCCACGAGAGGTATCTGTGGGACACCGGATTCCACTTCGGCGAATGGCTCGAACCGGGCGTCACCCCCGACCTCGACCCGACGCGGGACCGCGGCGAGGTCGCCACCGCCTATCTGCACCGCTCCGCCGACCTCCTGGCACGCACCGCGGCCCTGCTCGGCCGGCCGGACGACGAGGCCCGCTACCGCGCCCTCGCCGACGGCGCCCGCTCCGCCTGGCGGGCCGAGTACCTCACCAACCGGGGCACGACCGTGCCGGATACCCAGGCCACGCTGGTGCGCGCCCTGGCGTTCGGACTTGTCCCGGAAGAGTCGCGGCCCCTCGCGGCAGAACGGCTGGCCCAGCTCGTACGGCTCGCCGGCACGCATCTCACGACCGGGTTCCTGAGCACCGGGCTGCTGCTCCCCGTCCTCGCCGACCACGGCCACCTCGGCCTCGCCTACGAACTGCTCCTGCGGGACTCCTCACCGTCCTGGCTCTCCATGATCGACCGTGGGGCGACGACCATCTGGGAGGACTGGGACGGCGTCGACGCCCAGGGGCTGCCCAAGATGTCCTACAACCACTACAGCAAGGGCGCCGTCGTCTCCTTCCTCCACCAGTACACGGCGGGCATCCGTCTGCCCCGGACGCCCGGCGCCGGGGCCGCCGGATACCGGCGCTTCGTCATCGCGCCCCGCCCCGGCGGCGGTCTCACCTCCGCGGCGGCTCGTCACGACTGCC
This sequence comes from Streptomyces sp. NPDC001381, assembly GCF_042895685.1. Classification (NCBI taxonomy): domain Bacteria; kingdom Bacillati; phylum Actinomycetota; class Actinomycetes; order Kitasatosporales; family Streptomycetaceae; genus Streptomyces; species Streptomyces sp. NPDC001381. Next base: position 274,000 of record NZ_JBIAWO010000006.1, read on the forward strand.
TGCACGGAACCATCCGGTCGGAGTGGGAACTCCGGGGCGGCCGTCTCGCGGTGACCGTCGAGGTCCCGCCGGGCACCGAGGCCGAGGTCCGCCTGCCCGGCCGCGCACCGGTCGCGGCAGGGCCCGGCGTCCACACCTACGACACGTCGCTGCCCGCGGACGGCGACGACCGCCCCTGACACGCCACCCACCCGCGCGACGGTCGCGGCGTGCGGGGCCGGTCTGCCGTTCCTGTCCGGCCCCGCCGAGGCGCTGCGCTCAGCCGGCGACTTCGCACCTGATGCCGGCGGTCGACGCGGGGCGTGTGAGCGCCCGGAACCGGACCGCCCCGCATGAGGCAGCGGCCGGCCTCGGACACACCGGCCCGGAGGCGGCAGCCGGGGATACCCCCGTACGGGTGGACCCCATGGGCCGGCCCGCACGGGATCACCGGTAGCGCTCACCGTCCCGCCGATCATGACGGTCGGCGGGACGGGCCCGCCCACGGACGACCCGGGCGGAGCGGCGGATGCACAACAGATTCGGTTTCCTGGCATCGGTGGTGACGGTCTGTCTGGCGACGGGCAGTCTCGTCGCGCCCTGCTCGGCCGCCTCTGAGAAAGCCCGCACCGCCGACGTCACCACGGTCTCCGAGGACACCTACCGCACCGGATGGGACCCCGACGAGCCCGGCCTCGCGCCCGGCCAGGTGTCCAGCTCGGACTTCGGCCAGCGGTTCTCCACCCCTGTCGACGGACAGGTCTACGCCCAGCCGCTGGTCGTCGGGAAGACGGTCGTCGTCGCCACCGAGAACAACAAGGTGTACGGCCTGGACTCCGCCACCGGCGCCAAGACCTGGACGAAGAGCCTGGGCGCCGCCTGGCCCGCCTCGGCCATCGGCTGCGGCGACCTCGTGCCGAACATCGGCGTCACCGCGACCCCCGTCCACGACCCGGCGACGGGCACCGTCTACCTCACCTCCAAGGCCGACGACGGCGCCGACGTCCAGCACCCCAACTGGTACGTCCACGCCCTCAACGTCACCACCGGCGCCGAGCGCAGCGGCTGGCCGGTCAAGGTGGCCGGCGCCCCGGTCAACGACCCGGGCCGCCCCTTCAACGCCTACACCGCGATGCAGCGCCCCGGCCTGCTGCTGATGGGCGGCGCGGTGTACGCGGGCTTCGGCTCCCACTGCGGCCACGCGCCCTACGTCGGCCATGTCCTGCGGGTCGACACCGCCACCCGCAGGACCACCCTGTGGTCCACCGTGACCTCCTCCGCCAACGGCAAGGGGGGCGTCTGGATGAGCGGTGGCGGCCTGGTCTCCGACGGACCCGGCCGCATCCTGCTCTCCACGGGCAACGGCACCTCCCCGGCGGCCGGCCCGGGTGCGAAGCCGCCGGGCCAGCTCGGTGACTCCGTCGTACGCCTCGGTGTCAACAGCGACGGCACGTTGTCCGCGCAGGACTTCTTCAGCCCCTCCAACGCCCCCCTCCTCGACCTGCTCGACGCCGACCTCGGCTCCGGCGGCCCGGCCGCCCTCCCGGACGACGTGTTCGGCACGGCCCAGCACCCCCACCTCCTGGTACAGATCGGCAAGGACGGCCGGCTGTTCCTCCTCGACCGCGACGACCTCGGCGGCCGCAGCCAGGGAGCGAGCGGCGCCGACAAGGTCCTCGGCACCTTCGGCCCCTACGAAGGCGTCTGGGGCCACCCGGGCGTGTACGGCGGAGAGGGCGGCTACGTCTACACGATCGGCGGGCGCGGCCCGCTGCGCGCCTTCAAGTACGGCGTGAACGGCGCCGGCCTGCCCGCGCTCAGCGACGCCGGCCGCTCCACCGAGACCTTCGGCTTCGCATCCGGCTCCCCGGTGATCACCTCCACCGGCACCACCCCCGGCTCGGCCGTCGTCTGGGCGGTGTACGCGGACGGTTCGAGCGGCGCGAACGGCCAGCTGCGCGCGTACGAGGCCACCCCGGCGGACGGCACTCTGAAGAAGCTGTGGTCGGCCCCGATCGGCACGGCGTCCAGCTTCTCGGTCCCCGCCACCGACGGCGGCCGCGTCTACGTCGGCACCCGCGACGGCCGCGTCCTCGCCTTCGGCCGTCCCGCCGGCGCCGCGCTCACCGGCAGGCCCGTCCGCTCCGGCGACACGCCGACCGGTGGCGGCCCCGGCCACGCCCTGGCCACCGCCCCCTGGGCTGCCGACCCCCGTCTCCTGGAGCGCGCCCGCCGGTCCGGACCGCCCCGCTGACCCCACGCCGGTGAGGAGTCCCCGGTGACAGGTCCCCGGCCCTCGGCCGGGGGCCCGGTCGGCGTGGTCGCGCCGGGCGCGGGGTGCCGCGCAGACCTCTGTACGGGGTTCCGTGCATGAGATTCCCGCGCACTCTGTGGGAGGTTCCGTGCACCTTCCCGTGCCGGGGCCACGGCCGGGTCCGGCAGCCGGGTGCGCCGGTCCGCGGCCGACCGGCGCGGGCCTGAGGCGCACCGCCATCGTGGGATGCCGGACGGGATGGGCGGGAAGGGGGGCATCGACCTCCCCAGGCATGCCACACCCTTCCCACCGACCTCACGCAACTACCCGGACTTCACAGACTTACTCTGATCATCCGCCGGGGAACCTTGGCGGCGATGAAAGCGGGCGCCCTGCCGTGCCGCGCCCGGCGGACCTGTCCGGGCGGACGGCCATTCGGGCACCGAACGGGCACGCCGCGGTCCGCAAACGGGCAGCGGTCTCGCGCGCCCCACCGCCCTCCACCGCTTCATCCAGCGGCTCACCGCTCCGGAAAACGGGCACATTCGGTCATGAACCGCGCTACGACGAGCCTGGTCAGCGGGGCGGTCCGCTTGTAGAAATTAGCCACCGGACGCCCCGACGGGCAGGGGCTCCGGAAATCTACTGGCGCGGGCGCACCGCGCGGAGCCGTGGAACGGAGGTGTCGCCGTGGACACCGAGGAGCGAAGGCGCGGGATTCTGGAAACGGCACGCCGTACCGGATCCGTGGACGTCGGGAAGCTCGCCGCCGACCTCGGGGTCTCCAAGGAGACCGTGCGGCGGGATCTGAACGTGCTGGAGGGGCACGGGCTGGTCCGGCGCACCCATGGCGGAGCGCATCCCGTCGAGAGCGCGGGCTTCGAGACGACGCTCGCCTTCCGCACCACCATGCACGTCCCCGAGAAGTCCCGGATCGCGACCGCCGCGGCCGCGCTGCTCGGGGACGCCGAGACCGTCTACATCGACGAGGGCTACACCCCGCAGCTCATCGCCGCCGCTCTCCCCCGCGACCGGCCACTGACCGTGGTCACCTCCTCGCTGGCCACCGCGGCCGACCTGGCCTCCGCCGAGAACATCACCGTGCTGCTCCTCGGCGGCCGGGTGCGGGGCGGGACGCTGGCCACGGTCGACCACTGGGCGACCCACATGGCGTCCGGCTTCGTCATCGACCTGGCGTACGTCGGTGCCAACGGCATCTCCCGCGAGTACGGACTCACCACCCCCGACCCCGCGGTCAGCGCACTGAAGGCCGAGGTCATGAGGGTCGCCAGACGCCGGGTGTTCTCCGGGGTCCATACGAAGTTCGGTGCCGTGAGCTTCTGCCGCTTCGCGGAGGTCACCGAGTTCGAGGCGATCGTCACCGACTCCGGTCTGCCCGCCTCCGAAGTCCACCGGTACTCGCTGCTGGGTCCCGAGGTCGTACGGGCCTGAGCCGCACGCACGTCAGCTCCCCACCCCTCTCCCACACCACCCTCGCACGCCCGGGGGCCTGGTTCCGCACACCCTCGAAACATCCCCTGGAGTCAGTCATGCGCACACGAAGAATGACCCACGCCCTCGTCACGGCCACGGCCGCGGGTTCCCTGCTGGTCGCCTGCAGCGGAGCGGGCGGCTCGTCGGCCTCCGGCGGCGGGGACGGCATCAACGTCCTGATGGTCGGCAATCCGCAGATGGAGGACATCGCCAAGCTCACCAAGGACACCTTCACGAAGGACACCGGCATCGAGGTGAACTTCACCGTCCTTCCCGAGAACGAGCTGCGGGACAAGGTCACCCAGGACATCGCCACCCAGGCCGGCCAGTACGACGTCGCCACCATCGGCGCCTACGAGGTGCCCATCTGGGAGAAGAACGGCTGGCTGCACGAGCTCGGCCCCTACGCCGACAAGGACACCAGCTTCGACAAGGCCGACCTGCTCAAGCCGATGGTCACGTCCCTGTCCGGCTCCGACGGCAAGCTGTACGCGCTGCCGTTCTACGGCGAGTCCTCGATGCTCATGTACAACAAGGACGTCATGCGGGCCAAGGGCATCACGGTGCCCGAGCACCCGACCTGGCAGCAGATCGCCGACATCGCGGCCAAGGTGGACGGCGCGGAGCCCGGAATGAAGGGCATCTGTCTGCGCGGTCTGGCCGGCTGGGGCGAACTCGGCGCGTCGCTCACCACCGTGGTCAACACCTTCGGCGGCACCTGGTTCACCAAGGACTGGAAGGCCCAGGTCGACAGCCCCGCGTTCAAGAAGGCGACGAACTTCTACGTCGACCTGGTCAGGAAGCACGGTGAGGCGGGAGCCGCGCAGGCCGGGTTCACCGAGTGCCTCAACGCCATGAGCCAGAAGAAGGTCGCGATGTGGTACGACGCGACCAGCGCGGCCGGGTCCCTGGAGGACTCCAGCTCCAGCAAGATCGCCGGGCACGTCGGGTACGCCTACGCGCCGACCGTCGAGACCAGGAGCAGCGGCTGGCTGTGGTCCTGGGCGTGGGCCATGCCCAAGACCACCAAGAACGCCGACGCCGCCTCGAAGTTCATGCTGTGGGCGTCCAGCAAGAAGTACGAGAAGCTGGTCGGCGAGAAGCTCGGCTGGTCCCGAGTCCCGGCCGGCAAGCGGGCCAGCACGTACACCATCCCCGAGTACCGGAAGGCCGCCGCGTCCTTCGGTGACATCACCCTGAAGTCCATCGAGTCGGCCGACCCGGCCGACCCGGGCGTCCAGCCCAGGCCGACCGTGGGCATCCAGTACGTGGCCATCCCGGAGTTCCAGGACCTGGGAACGAAGGTCACCCAGGAGATCTCCGCCGCCATCGCCGGCAAGACCAGCGTGGACAAGGCGCTCGACGACGGCCAGAAGCTCGCCGAGGACGTCGCCAAGAACTACCAGTGACCGCCACCGCCCGGCCGGCCCCGGCGCCGGCCGGGCACCGCTTCCCCCCGCCGTCACCGGCAGAGGAACCCTCGATGACCACTCTCACCGTTCCCCCCAAGACAGCGTCACCGCCCGCCCCCCGGCGCCCGTCCGCCGGCGGCGGCACCTGGCGGCGCCGCATCCCGCTGCTCCCGGCGCTGGTCTTCACCATCGTCGTGACACAACTGCCCTTCGTGGCCACGCTCGTGATCTCCACCTTCGAGTGGAACATCCTCAAGCCGGGCGACCGGCACTTCGTGGGTCTGTCCAACTTCACGTTCGTCTTCACCGACGAGCGGCTGCGCACCGCGGTCCTCAACACCATCGTGCTCACCGCGTCCGTGGTGCTCATCAGCGTGGTCCTCGGACTCGGTCTGGCGATGCTCCTGGACCGCCGGTTCGCCGGCCGCGGCCTGGCGCGCACCCTGCTCATCGCGCCGTTCCTGGTCATGCCGGTCGCGGCGGCGCTGCTGTGGAAGCACGCCCTCTACAACCCCGACTACGGCCTGCTCAACGGCACCCTCAACGCCGTCCACCGCCTCTTCGGGGCGGACAACGGCCCCACGGTGGACTGGATCTCGTCGTATCCGATGCCCGCCGTCGTGGTCTCGCTGGTCTGGCAGTGGACCCCGTTCATGATGCTGATCCTCCTGGCGGGTCTGCAGGCGCAGCCGGGTGACGTCCTGGAGGCGGCGAAGGTCGACGGTGCGTCCGCGCTGCAGACCTTCCGCCACATCACGCTGCCGCACCTGCGCCAGTACGTCGAACTCGGCGTCCTGCTCGGCACGATCTACGTCGTGCAGACCTTCGACGCGGTCTACACCATCACCCAGGGCGGCCCCGGCTCGCAGACGACCAACCTGCCCTACGAGATCTACCTGACCATGTTCCGCAAGTACGAGTACGGGGAGGCGGCCGCCGCGGGTGTCGTCGTCGTCCTCGGCTCGATCGTGATCGCGACCTTCGCGCTGCGCACCATCGCGTCGCTGTTCCGCGAGGAGGTGTCCCGATGACCGCCCGCCTCACCCCCCTGTGGACGTTCGTCGCCTGGCTGGCCACGCTGGTGTTCTTCGCTCCGGTGGCGTGGATGGTGCTCACCTCCTTCCACCAGGAGGCGGACGCCGCGACCAACCCGCCGACCCCCTTCGCGCCCCTCACCTTCGACCAGTACAAACTGCTGTTCAGCCGGGACATCACCCCCTTCCTCCTCAACTCGGCCATGGCCGGCGTGTTCTCGACGCTGCTGGTGCTCGCCCTGGCGGTGCCGGCGGCCTACGCGCTGTCCATCAAGCCGGTCCAGAAGTGGACCGACGTGATGTTCTTCTTCCTGTCCACCAAGTTCCTGCCCGCCATCGCGGCCCTGCTGCCGGTGTACCTGATCGTCAAGGACGCCGGGATGCTGGACAACGTGTGGACGCTGGTCGTCCTCTACACGGCCATGAACCTGCCGATCGCGGTGTGGATGATGCGCTCGTTCCTCGCCGAGGTCCCCAGGGAGATCCTGGAGGCGGCCGAGGTCGACGGCGCCGGCCTGCTCACCGTGCTGTGGCGGGTCGTCGCGCCGGTCGCCATGCCGGGACTGGCCGCAACCTCGCTGATCTGCTTCATCTTCAGCTGGAACGAGTTCATGTTCGCGGTCAACCTCACCGCGACCAAGGCGTCCACCGCGCCGGTCTTCCTCGTCGGCTTCATCACCAACGAGGGCCTCTTCCTCGCCCGCCTGTGCGCCGCCGCCACGCTGGTCTCCCTGCCCGTCCTCATCGCCGGTTTCGCCGCCCAGGACAAACTGGTGCGCGGCCTGTCCCTAGGAGCAGTCAAGTGAAAGCCGCCGTCATCGAAGCCCCCGGCAAGGTCACCGTCACCACCGTGCCCGACCCGGCTCCCGGGCCGCGCCAGGTCGTGGTCGATGTGGCGGCCTGCGGGCTGTGCGGGACCGATCTGCACATCCTGCAGGGCGAGTTCGCGCCGACCCTGCCGGTGGTGCCGGGGCACGAGTTCGCCGGCGAGGTCGTGGGCCTGGGCAGCGAGGTCACCGAACTCGCGATCGGCGACCGGGTCGCCGTGGATCCCTCGCTCTACTGCAACGAGTGCCGCTACTGCCGGGCCGGACGCAACAATCTCTGCGACCGGTGGCAGGCGATCGGCGTGACGGTGGCCGGTGGCGCCGCCGAGTACGCCGTGGCGCCCGTCGCCAACTGTGTACGCCTGCCGGACCATGTGGACGTCCAGGACGCGGCGCTGATCGAGCCGCTGTCCTGCGCCGTTCGCGGCTACGACGTGCTCAGCAGCAGGATGGGCTCCCATGTGCTGATCTACGGCAGCGGGACGATGGGCCTGATGATGCTGGAGCTGGCCAAGCGCACCGGTGCCGCGTCGGTGGACGTCGTCGACGTCAACCCGGAGCGGCTGGCGACGGCCGAGAAGCTGGGCTGTTCCCAGGCGGCGCTCTCCGCCGACGAGTTGGGGCGGCCGGCCGGCTGGGACGTGGTGGTCGACGCGACCGGCAACGCGGCCGCGATCCAGGACGGCCTGGACCGGGTCGCCAAGGCGGGGACGTTTCTGCAGTTCGGGGTCTCCGACTACGCGACGACGGCCACCATCTCGCCGTACCGCATCTACAACCAGGAGATCACCATCACCGGTTCCATGGCGGTGCTGCACAGCTATGAACGCGCGGCGGAACTCTTCGCCACCGGGGTGCTGGATCCCCAGGTCTTCATCAGCCACCGGCTGCCGCTGACGGAGTACCCGCGGGCCCTGGAACAGTTCGCGGCGGGCCAGGGACGCAAGATCGTCGTACTGCCCTGACCCGCGCCCGGACCCGGCGACACGCGCCGGGCCGTGCCGCCGTCACCGGCGCTGCGCCGGCCGTGTCAGCGATCGACCGGCTCGTAGGCGAACCAGTCGAAGTGGACGGCGCCGGCGCCGGCGAACATGCCGATCACCCGGCCGGTGAAGCCGCCGGCGACCTCGGTGGAGAGGTACTTCCCGTCCAGTGAGGCAAGCTCGGCGAAGGTGCCGTCCGGCACCTCGACGCCGAGGGTGACGGTGTCCGGACCGGTGCGGGCGTCCTCCACGGTGCGCACGGCGGCCACCTCGATGCGGAGCACCACGGGTCCGGCGGGCACCGGCCGGGAGGCCACCACGGTGTGCAGCGGGCCGATACGGGCGCTCACCCGTGCCTCACCGGCCGAGACCTCGATGGCGTAGTGGTGCCGCTCGTCGAGGCGGACGGCGAGGCCGCCGCGGCCGTCCGCCGCGTCGACCAGGGCTCGTACCCGGCAGGAGGTGTGCTGCTGCCGCCGCCCGGTGAACGTCACGTCGGTGTCGTCCAGCGATCCGCCGCGGGCGTGCAGCGTGAGCCAACCGGCCTTCTCCTTGGTGGTGCACGCCTCCGGCGGCCGGTGCCGCAACGAGACCCAGTGGGGGGCGAGTTCGCTCAGGTCGAAGTCGTCCCGGTCCGGCAGGGCGGCCGGCGGCCGCAGCGGCCAGGAGGGTGCGGGCGGGGAGGAGGACAGCTCACCGACCACCGGCCAGCCGTCGGCCCAGGAGACCGGCACCAGGAACGTCTCCCGGCCGAGCACGTGCCATCCGGGGGTTCCTCCGCCGGGCCGTACTCCGAGCAGCACCATCCACCACGAGTCGTCGGGTGCCTGGACCAGGTCGGCGTGGCCGGTGTTCTGGACGGGGTGGTCGGTGCCCCGGTGGGTCAGGATCGGGTTGGCCGGGCACGGCTCGAACGGGCCCGTGGGCGTAGGGCCGCGGGCGATGGAGACGCTGTGGCAGCGTTCGGTACCGCCTTCGGCGATGAGCAGATACCAGTGGTCGCCGATCCGGTAGAGGTGCGGAGCCTCGGGGGCCTTGGCTCCGGGGCTGCCGGACCAGAGCCTGCGCGGCGGGCCGTACGTCTCCCCCGTGTGGGGATCGATGCGGACCTGCCCGACTCCGGCGGTGGTGCACCAGCAGGTGCCGTCGTCGTCCCAGGCGAGGTCCGGGTCGATGCCGTGGACGCCGGGCAGCCGGACGGGATCGGACCAGGGGCCGGCCGGATCGGTGGCCGTGAAGAGCAGATTGCCGTCACCGCTCACGTTCGTGACGATCAGCCAGAAGCGGCCGTCGTGGTGGCGCAGGGTGGGGGCGTAGATCCCGCCCGAGGACGGGGTGTCGAGGGGCAGGCGCAACTGCCCCGGCCGGTCGAGGGCGTTGCCGATCTGGGTCCAGTGCACCAGGTCCCGGCTGTGGAAGACGGGCACCCCGGGAAAGTACTCGAAGCTGGAGCAGGCCAGGTAGTAGTCCTCCCCCACCCGGCAGACGGACGGGTCGGGGTGGAAGCCCGGGATCACCGGGTTGTCGACGGTGGGGTTCTCGGGCTTGCTCGACAACCTCATCGGGTCCTTTCACTGGGTGACGAGGGTGCGGTGCTGTGCGGCTCGTACTGCCGTCGAGGGGTGTGGCCGGGCGGGTGAACGGGCGACGGCGTTCATGGTCCCCGCCGGGGCGCGCGCTTTCCAGTCCCCCGCGGGAAGCGAAAGTTTCCGTGGTGCGGTTCGGACAGTTTCCGGGCGCTCAGCTCCTGGGCGGAGCCGTACTGCTGCGGACGGTGAGGGTCGTCGCGATCTCCAGCCCCGTCTGCGGTGCCTGTTCGCCGCGTCCGAGCGTGAGCGCCAGTTCGGTCGCGGCCGCGGCCATCTCGGTGAGGGGCTGGTGGACGGTGGTCAGGGGCGGGTCCACCCAGGCGACGACCGGCAGATCGTCGAAACCGACGACGCTCAGGTCGTCCGGGATCCGCAGGCCGGCCTCGCGCGCCGCCTGGTACACGCCCAGCGCCTGCAGGTCGTTCGCGGTGAAGACGGCGGTCGGGCGGTCGGGCAGGGCGAGCAGGGAACGCGCCGCCTGGCAGCCGTCCTCGCGCGTGAGGGGGGCGTGCACGACGAGTTCCGGGTCGGCCGGCAGGCCGGCGGCATGCAGCGCGGAGCGGTATCCGTCCAGCCGGGCGCAGCAGTACAGCTGGTCCTCGGGTCCGCCGATCATGGCGATGCGGCGGTGCCCGAGCGCGGTGAGGTGCCGGGTCGCGGCCCGGCCGCCCGACCAGTTGGTGGCGCCCACGAACGGGACGTCGTCGGGCAGTTCCGTGGCCGGGTCGAAGACGACGAACGGGATGCCCTTGGCCTTGAGTTGCTCGCGCTCCGCCTCGGAGAGCTGGGCCACGGACAGGACGCAGCGCGGACGCCGGGAGACGGTGTCGTCCCAGGTGGGCTCCGCGGAGTCGTGCAGCCCGAACTCGGAGACCATGAGGCCGACCCGGTGCCGGCGGGCCACCCGCTCGACGCCCCGGATGATCTCGACCGCCCACATGTGCTCGAGCTCGCGGAAGACGAGTTCCACGACGTTGCTCCGGTTGGCCCCCGTGGGCTTGCGGTAGCCGTACTCCTCGACCAGCGCCTCGACCCGTGCGCGGGTGTCCGCGGAGACCCCCGACTTCCCGTTGATCACCTTGGACACGGTGGGGACGGAGACGCCCGCCGACTCGGCGATGAAAGCGATGGTGACCGGCCGGGACGTGTCGCCCTGCCCGCCGTCCCGGTCCGCGGGCCCGTCCGCCGTGTGTTCCGCCAAGGTCGCCATCCCGATCGTCGAACCGCCCGTGCGCCCGGGCCATTCTGGCACCTCTCCGCCGACGCGCCTGTGGCCTCTGACACCGCTTCATGTTAATTTCTCCGCCGCGTACAGCGAAAGTTTCCCTCACCAAGAGGCCGTTCACGGCCTGCGCCGCCCGCCCCCCATCCGGAAGGTGCACGTGATGACGAGGAGACTCGTACGATTTCTCCCGCGACGACGCCGTTCTCCGCGCCCCCCGCGAAAACTGACGGCACTGCTCCTGGCCGTCGTCCTGCTCCCGTTGCTGCCCGCCACCGCGCGGGCGGACGACCCGCCCGTCCCGCCGCCGAGCTCCCCCGCCGCCCGCAGCACGGTCGCGGCCATGCAGCCCGGCTGGAACCTCGGCAACACCTACGACGCCATCCCCGACGAGACGTCCTGGGGCAACCCGCCGGTGACCAGGGCACTGCTGAAGAAGGTCAGGTCGCAGGGCTTCAAGAGCATCCGCCTGCCGGTCACCTGGGGCATCCACGAGGGCGCCGCGCCCGGTCACACGATCGACCCGGTCTGGATGGCGAAGGTGCGGCAGGTCGTGGACTGGGCCCTGGACGAAGACCTGTACGTGCTGCTCAACATGCACCACGACTCGTGGATGTGGGCCGACGACCTGCCCACGGATCACGATGCCGTGCTCGCCCGGTACGGCGCCACCTGGACCCAGATCGCGGCGGAGTTCCGTGACGAGCCGTCGAGGCTGGTCTTCGAGAGCATCAACGAGCCCACGTTCAGCGGTACTTCGGGAGACGAGGAGAACTACCGGCTGCTGGCCGAACTCAACCGCGCTTTCCACCGGATCGTGCGGGAGTCCGGCGGCGCCAACGCCACGCGCCTGCTGGTGCTGCCCACGCTGTACACGAACGCCGACCAGGGCCGCCTGGACGCGCTGGCCGCCGAACTGACCTCCCTGCGCGATCCCATGGTCGCCACCACGGTCCACTTCTACGGCTGGTGGCCGTTCAGTGTGAACATCGCCGGCTACACCCGGTTCGACGCCACCTCCGAGCAGGATCTCACCGGCACGTTCGACCGCGTGTACCACGCCTTCGTCGACCGGGGCATCCCCGTCGTCATCGGCGAGTACGCCCTGCTCGCCTACGACCACACCCGTCCCGGCATCATCGAGCGGGGCGAGGTGCGCAAGTACTTCGAGTTCCTGGGCGACTACGCCCGCCGCCGCAAGCTCACCACGATGCTGTGGGACGCCGGCCAGTTCCTGAACCGCGACACGCTGAAGTGGCGGGACCCTGAGCTGTTCGCCCAGATCAGGTCGAGCTGGACCACACGGTCGGGTACGGCCTCCAGCGACATGGTGTTCCTCGCCAAGTCCCGTCCCGTCACCGGCCAGACGCTCACGCTGAACCTCCACGGCACCGACTTCCAGAGTCTGCGGCACGGTTCGCGCACCCTGGTGAAGGACCGGGACTACACGGTCTCCGGCGACCGGCTCACGCTGACGGCCGCCGCGCTCACCGAGCTGGCGGGCGACCGGGCCTACGGGGTCGACGCGACCTTGGAAGCCCGATTCTCGCGCGGCGTCCCGTGGCGGATCGATGTGATCACCTACGACACCCCGGTCCTGTCGAGCGTCTCGGGGAGCACCAGCGGCCTGACCATCCCCACCGCGTTCCGCGGGGACCTGCTCGCGACCATGGAGGCCAGGTACGACGACGGGAGCAACGCGGGCCCGGCGGGCTGGACTTCGTTCCAGCAGTGGGACACGGCGTTCTCGGCGTACACCGGCGACTCGATCAAGCTGACCGCCGAGTTCTTCACCTCACTGAAGGACGACTCCCGGGTGACGCTCACCTTCCACTTCTGGAGCGGCGCCTCGGTGACCTACCACGTCACCAAGACGGGCGGCACCATCACCGGCACAGCGGCCTGACCTCGTCGCCCCCCGCGCTCACGACCGGGCCACCTGCCGGGCTCCACCGGGTCCGGCAGGGCCCACGCCGCCGCGGGCGGTGTCCTGCCGTCCCCCACCGGCCACGCGTGATCGGTACGGTGGTGACCGGGACGGTGAAGGGAACGGCGCGGACTTGAGCGAGCAGGCAGGTATCAGGACGGCCAAGGAGGCCGCCGACCACGGACTCATCCTGGCGTTCGGGCGGCTCCAAGGGGCGGCCAACCGGCTGGAGTACATCCTCGGACGGGCGCTCGAGGAGGAGTGCGGCATCAGCCATCTGACGTTCGAGGTGCTGCTGATCCTCGGGCGGGCGGGCGAGCCGGGGCTGTCGATGCGCGCCATCGCCCAGGAACAGGTGCTCACGACCGGCGGGGCCACCCGGCTGGTGGACCGCATGGAGGCGGCCGGGCTCGTCATCCGCGTGGAGTCCCCTGCCGACCGGCGCGCCAAGCTGGTGCGGCTCACCCCGCTGGGCGAGGAGACGACGGTCCGCGCGTCCGCGATCCATGTGGAGAACATCAGGCGCTTCTTCGTGGACCCGCTCCCGGAGGCGGACCGTGAGCGGTTCGCGGAGGACCTGCGCATCCTCAGCCATACGGCTCGGGACCTCCTCCCCCGGCTGCCCTGACCCGCGCACCGCCGCGCCCGCCGACGCATCGGCCACGCCGCAGCTGTGCGGCGCGCTTCATCAGACGCGCAGGAAAATACCTGACTAGTCAGTTACTGTTTTGTCAGGTGATGGTTCACGCACCCTTCCTCGTCCCGACCCGCACCCCCGCAAGGAGTCCCGCATGAGCACCGCTCTCTCCTTCAAGATCCTCGACCTCGACTTCCCGGCCGGCAGCAGGAACAAGACCGCCACGCTCGTCACCGGTGAGCAGGAGGCGCTGCTGGTCGACGCCGGCTTCACCCGAGCCGACGGCCACCGGCTGGCCGCCGAGATCCTCGACTCCGGCAAGACGCTGACCACGGTCTTCGTGAGCCACGGCGACCCCGACTTCTACTTCGGTGCCGAAGTCCTCGCCGACGCCTTCCCGGACGCCGTCTTCGTGGCCACCCCGCTCGTCGTCGAGCACATCCGGCACTCCTACGAGGGCAAGCTCAAGGCGTGGGCCGCGCTCGGCCCGAACCTCCCCACCCGCCTGGTCGACCTCACCCCGCTGACCGGCGACCTCACCCTCGAAGGCCACCGCTTCGAGCTCAGGGGCGGCCCGGCCGCGCTGCCGGACCGCCACTACCTGTGGCAGGCCGAGCACCGCGCCCTGCTCGGCGGCGTCCTGCTCTTCCAGCAGGAGCACGTCTGGGTCGCCGACACCCCCGCCCCCGGCGACCGCGCCGCCTGGATCGGCCTGCTCGACGAGATGGCCGCCCTCCGGCCCGAGCTGGTCGTCCCCGGCCACCGTCTGCCCGGCACCGCGGCGGACGCCTCCGCCATCCGCGCCACCCGCGCCTACCTGCTCGCCTTCGAGGAGGAGCTGGCCGAGGCCGCCGACGGCGCCGCGCTCACCGGGGCGCTGGTCGGGCGCTACCCGGACCACGGCATGCTGATCGCCGCCCAGATCGGCGCGAAGGTCGCCAAGGGTGAGATGAAGTGGGGCTGACCATGAGCGAGTTCGCCATCTCCACCGCGCCCGCCGACGTCGTGCGCCGCCAGTACCTGGCCTCGGCCGCCGGCGACCTGGAAGCCCTGCGCGCCACCCTCGCCCCCGACGTGGAGTGGACGGAGATGGCCGGCTTCCCCCTCGCCGGCACCTACCGCACCCCTCACGGCGTCACGGCACACGTGATGGAGAGGCTCGGCCAGGACTGGGACGACTGGACCGCCCACGACGACACCTATGTCGTCGACGGCGAGAACGTCGTCGTCCTGGCCCGCTACACCGCCGTCAACAAGGCGACCGGGACACCGCTCGGTGTCCGCGTCGCCCACCACTTCGTCGTACGGGGCGGGCTCATCGTCCGCTTCGAGCAGTTCGTCGACACCGCCCTCGTGCGCCAGGCCGCGGGCGACTGACGTGGCGGGCCGTCGGGACGCAGGCGCCGACCAAAACCTGCTCGTGTACCCCGGTTCCGCGGGGGCATGCACGATCCTCCCCGTCTGATTCCCCTCGGTTCCCGACTTGGCCCGACACTTTGTTCCGCGCTCCGGACCTGGGTTAGCCTGCGGCGTATTTCTTCATCGCGCAGATCCGTGAACTGCGGAAATGCCAGCACAGCAACCGGGCCGCCGAAGCGGTCCGGGGGGGTTCCGAGTCCTCGGTAGGGAGGACTCCTGGGGAGCGGAACGAGGGTGCGCATGACCAGCAACAGCGCCGGCGTCGTGGAAGCGGTGCCGGGCGATCAAGAGTTGCGGCGGCTCCTGGCGGGCCTGACAGCCGTACGGGACGGGGATTTCGGTACCCGCCTGCCCGACGACGCCGACGGCCTCATGGGAGACATCGCCAAGGTCTTCAACGGCATGGTGGACCAGCTGTCCGTGTTCACCTCCGAGGTCACCCGCGTGGCCCGCGAAGTGGGCACCGAGGGCACGCTCGGCGGACAGGCGGAGGTGCCGGGCGTCTCGGGCACCTGGGCCGACCTGACGGACTCGGTCAACGCCATGGCGGGCAACCTCACCACCCAGGTCCGCGACATCGCCCAAGTGGCCACGGCGGTGGCCAAGGGCGATCTCTCCCAGAAGATCGACGTGCCCGCCCGCGGCGAGATCCTGCAGCTGAAGGAGACCGTCAACACGATGGTCGACCAGCTGTCCGCCTTCGCCGACGAGGTCACCCGCGTCGCCCGCGAGGTCGGCAGCGAGGGACGCCTCGGCGGACAGGCCCAGGTGCCCGGTGTGGCCGGTGTCTGGCGCGACCTCACCGACTCCGTGAACCACATGGCGGGCAACCTCACGAGCCAGGTCCGCTCCATCGCCCAGGTGACCACGGCGGTGGCACAGGGCGACCTCTCCCAGAAGATCACCGTCGACGCCCGCGGCGAGATCCTCGAACTCAAGAGCACCATCAACACGATGGTCGACCAGCTCTCCGCCTTCGCCGACGAGGTCACCCGCGTCGCCCGCGAGGTCGGCACCGAAGGACGCCTCGGCGGACAGGCGGACGTGAAGGGCGTCAAGGGAACCTGGCGCGACCTCACCGACTCGGTGAACTTCATGGCGGGCAACCTCACCGGCCAGGTGCGCAACATCGCCCTGGTGGCGACCGCCGTGGCCAAGGGCGACCTCTCCCAGAAGATCACCGTCGACGCCCGCGGCGAGATCCTCGAACTGAAGAACACCATCAACACGATGGTCGACCAGCTCTCCGCCTTCGCCGACGAGGTCACCCGCGTCGCCCGCGAGGTCGGCACCGAAGGACGCCTCGGCGGACAGGCCCAGGTGCGCGGTGTGTCGGGAACCTGGAAGGACCTCACCGACAACGTCAACGTGATGGCGTCCAACCTGACCGGCCAGGTCCGTTCCATCGCCCAGGTCGCCACCGCCGTGGCACGCGGCGACCTGTCGCAGCGCATCACGGTCGAGGCCAAGGGCGAGGTGGCGGCGCTGGCCGAGGTCATCAACACGATGGTCGACACGCTGTCGGCCTTCGCCGACGAGGTCACCCGCGTCGCCCGCGAGGTCGGCACCGAGGGACAGCTCGGCGGACAGGCGCATGTGCCCAACGTCGCCGGCACGTGGAAGGACCTCACCGACAACGTCAACTCGATGGCCAACAACCTCACCGGCCAGGTGCGCAACATCGCGCTGGTGACGACCGCGGTGGCCAGGGGTGACCTGTCGAAGAAGATCGACGTGGACGCGCGCGGCGAGATCCTGGAGCTCAAGACGACCATCAACACGATGGTCGACCAGCTCTCCGCCTTCGCCGACGAGGTCACCCGCGTCGCCCGCGAGGTCGGCACCGAAGGACGCCTCGGCGGACAGGCCGAGGTGGAGGGCGTCTCGGGCACCTGGAAGCGTCTGACGGAGAACGTGAACGAGCTGGCGGGCAACCTGACCCGGCAGGTCCGCGCGATCGCCGAGGTCGCGAGTGCCGTCGCCGAGGGCGACCTGACGCGTTCGATCACCGTGGAGGCGTCCGGCGAGGTCGCCGAGCTCAAGGACAACATCAACTCCATGGTGGAGTCCCTGCGGGAGACCACCCGCGCCAACCAGGAGCAGGACTGGCTCAAGACCAACCTCGCCAGGATCTCGAGCCTGATGCAGGGCCACCGTGACCTGCCCGTGGTCGCCGAGCTGATCATGGACGAGCTGGTTCCCCTGGTGTCGGCGCAGTACGGCGCCTTCTACCTGGCCGAGGACGGCGACGGCGGGCCCGAACTGCGGCTCGTCGGCTCCTACGGCTACCCCGACGAGGCCGGCCGGCCCACCCGCATCGCCTTCGGCCGCACCCTGGTCGGCCAGGCGGCCCGCAGCCGGCGCACCATCATGGTGGACGAACTTCCGCCCGGCTACGTGACCATCTCCTCGGGGCTCGGCCAGGTGGTGCCCAGCGCGCTGGTGCTGCTGCCGATCGTGGTCGAGGGCCAGGTCCTCGGCGTCATCGAGCTGGCCTCGGTGACCCCCTTCACCCAGATCCACCAGGACTTCCTGGCGCAGCTGATGGAGACCATCGGCGTCAACGTCAACACGATCGTGGCCAACGCCCGTACCGACGAGCTGCTGGTCGAGTCGCAGCGTCTGACGGGTGAACTCCAGTCCCGCTCGGCCGAGTTGCAGGTACAGCAGGAGGAACTCCAGCGGTCCAACGCGGAGCTGGAGGAGAAGGCCTCGCTGCTGGTGGCCCAGAACCGGGACATCGAGGCGAAGAACCTCCAGATCGAGCAGGCGCGACAGGAGCTGGAGACGCGCGCCCAGCAGCTGTCGCTGGCCTCGAAGTACAAGTCGGAGTTCCTGGCGAACATGAGCCACGAACTGCGCACCCCGCTCAACAGCCTGCTCATCCTGGCCCAGTTGCTGGCGCAGAACCCCTCCCGCAACCTCACGCCCAAGCAGGTGGAGTACGCGCAGATCATCCACTCCGCCGGCTCGGACCTGCTCCAGCTCATCAACGACATCCTCGACCTGTCGAAGGTCGAGGCCGGGAAGATGGACGTCACGCCCGAGCGGGTGGCACTGCGGCAGCTGATCGAGTACGTCGAGGCCACCTTCCGGCCGATGACGACGCAGAACGGCCTGGACTTCACGGTGACGACCGCTCCCGGGGCGCCCGCGGACCTGCTCACGGACGACTCCCGGCTGCGCCAGGTGCTGCGCAACCTCCTGTCGAACGCCGTGAAGTTCACCGAGCAGGGCGGCGTGGAGCTGAGCATCGAACCGGCGGCGGACGACGAGGTGCCCGAGGGGGTGATCCGGGGCGGGGCCGTGGTGGCCTTCCGGGTGAAGGACACCGGCATCGGCATCCCGGAGCAGCACCTGGAGACGATCTTCGGCGCCTTCCAGCAGGCGGACGGCACGACGAGCCGCAAGTACGGCGGCACCGGTCTCGGTCTGTCCATCACCCGGGAGATCGCCCATCTGCTCGGCGGTGCCGTGACGGTGGACAGCACGCCCGGCCAGGGCAGCACGTTCACGCTCTTCCTGCCCGTGGCCCGTCCCGACTTCGAGGAACTGATCAACCACGGCCGGACCTTGGAACGGGCCTCCGAGGAGCCTCTGCCCGAGGGGTCGTCCCGGCCGGCGCCGGTGCCCCGGATCGGGCCCGGGCCGCGGCCGCGGCGGCTGCTCGTCGTGGAGGAGCGGCCGAGGGGTCTGCTGACGCTGGTCGCGGAGAGCGTCGTCGCCGATCTGACGCACGGCCGCGACGACGGCGGGCAGCGGCCCGCGGTCGACATCATCACGGCCGTCGGCGCGCAGGAGGCGGCGGGCGCCCTCGCGGCCGATCCGTGCCACTGCGTCGTCCTGGAGCGGGGCATGCGGGACGGCGAGACCTCCCGTTTCCTCGAGGCGCTGGAGGGTGACTCGGCGCTGGCCAGTGTTCCGGTGCTGGTGCACAGCGGCCACCGCACGGACGCGCCGCTGGAGGAGACGCTGCGGACCCGCTCGGCGGGCGGGGCGCTGGAGGTCCTGTCCAGTCTCGACGAACTGCGCGAGCGCATCGCCCTGCATCTGTCCGCCGAGGAACCCGGGGACGTGCTGTCCCTGGTCCGGCCCGAGGAGCCGCAGCCTCTGGCGCCGCCTCTCGTGGAGGAGGTGCCGACGGGCCGTACCGTCCTCGTCGTCGACGACGACGCGCGGAACCTCTTCGCGCTCAGCGGGATCCTGGAAATGCACGGCTTCCGGGTCCTGCACGCCGAGAACGGGCGCAAGGGCATCGAGACGCTGGTGAACAACCCGGACGTCGCGCTCGTGCTGATGGACGTGATGATGCCGGAGATGGACGGCTACACGGCGACGGCCGAGATCCGCAGGATGCCGCAGTACGCCGAGCTGCCCATCATCGCCGTCACCGCGAAGGCGATGCCCGGCGACCGGGAGAAGAGCCTCGCCTCGGGCGCCAGCGACTACGTCACCAAGCCCGTCGACACGCACGACCTCATCGCCTGCGTCCGACGCTGGCTGCCCGCATGAGGACACCGGTGCCCGTCCCGCCCACCGGCGGGCCGGGCGCCCCACAGCGCCTTCCGTTCCGCGCCCCAGGGCCCTCCAGCCGAGGAGCATCCACGCCGTGAGCATGTCCGAGCATCAGCGTGAACCGGGTCAGGCGGGTGAGCCGCGGCTCGAGTCCGCCGCCGCCCCGGCGCCGTCCTCCGTCCCGCCGGTCGCTCCGGAGGGGCCGTCGGCGACCGCCGACGACCACTCGCCGGCCCCGGGCGGGCCCTCGGCGACCGCCGGGGAACCGTCGGTCACCCCGGGCGGGCCGTCGGCGGCCACCGGCGAACCGTGGGAGATCCCGGACGGACTGTCGGAGCTTCCGGACGGCGCGTCGATCACCGCCGAAGAGCTGGCGATGACCGCCGACGTGCTGTCGGTGATTCCGGACGGGCCGGCCGCGGATCCACTGGGCGCCTCGCCCGCCTCTCCGGTCGGCAGGCTGGCGGCCGTCGTGGAGCGGCTCAGCCGCGAGGTGCGGGCCGCCCAGGCGGAGGCCGAGGGCCGTGCCCTGATCGAGCTCGCCAAGGGCATCCTGGTCGAACGGCTGCAGTGCGGGCCGCCGCAGGCAGCCCGCCAGCTGGCCGAGTTGGCCGAGCAGGCCCAGGTCACCCTGCTGGAACTCGCGGTCGACGTCATCAACCAGGCCGCCCGGGACCGTATGTCCGAGGTGACGGACGCGTTCATCGCCGCGACGAGGGTCTCCGCCGAAGCGGAGTCCGAGTCCGAGTCCGAGTCCGCCGCCGTACGCCTGCGTGCGGCCGAGAGCGGCGCGCTGGCCGCGAACGACACCCAGGCCGTCGCCGACGCCTTGCTGGAGCAGGCGCTGCGCCCGCTCGGCGCGGTGGCCGTGGCCATCTGGGCCGCGGGTTCCGACGGGTCGCTGTCCCTCGCGGGCAGCGCCGGGTTCTCACCGGCCGAGGCCGCGCGCTGGCGTTACGTCCCACCGGACGTGGTGACGGTGGCGCGGCGCGGCCTCACCGAGCGCGAGGGGCAGTGGATCACCACCCTCGGGCAGACCGGACTGCCCAGCATCGGCCTGCACCAGCATCCGGACGGCGGCAGGGCGGCCCTGCCCGCCGGCACCGGAGGACGGATCCACGGCGTGCTGGAGATCGCCTGGCCCACTCCCCTGGCGCCGCAGCCCCCGCAGATCGTCCGTCAGGTGGAGGCCCTGGCCGAGCTGTGCGCCCACACGCTGGAGACGCGTACGCAGCCGCGGGACGAGGCCCTGGAGCCGCGCATCCTGCCGGACGCCGCCGAGCTGATGGATCTGGCCGACGGGCTGCACGATCCCGCGCTGGTCCTGGTGCCCTACCTGGACGGTGCCGGACACCTGGTGGACTTCCGCATCCAGCACGTGAACAACCGTTTCCTGGACCCGGCCGGCCGGCCGCGGGCGGTCGTCAACGGCGCGCTGCTCCTCGAGGCCTATCCGATGGCCGCCGGGGACAGCGAGCTGTTCCAGCGCATCGAGCGCGTGTACGCCACCGGCGAGCCGTTCAGGGCCCGCCGGATGAACCTCACCGCGCTCGTCGACCAGGTCGCCCTCTCGGCGGTCGCGGACATCAGCATCAGCCGGCACGGCGGCGCCGTACTCCTCATCTGGCGTATCGAGGACGAGACGGCGCGGCTGGCGAGCCTGCTCCAGCACGCCCAGCGGCTCGGCCGTATCGGCGGGTTCGAGGAGAACCTGCTGACCGGTGAGATCACCTGGAACGGGCAGCTGTTCGACCTCTACGGGCGTCCGCGGTCGAGCGTCCCGGTGCCGCTGGAGGAACTGCCGGCCCATGCGCACCCGGACGACAGCGTCTCGATCCGGCGTTTCCTGCGTACGCTGCTGCACCATCGGCGGCCCGCGGCCGCGGCCTTCCGGCTGCAGCGGCCGGACGGGGTGACCCGCCACATCAGGATCGTCGCCGAACCCGTGCTCGACACCGGCGGCCGGCTGCTCCTGCTCCGCGGTGCCTGCCAGGACATCTCGGCCCAGCACTGGACCGAGGTGGCGCTCGCCGCCACCCGTGACCAGCTGGCGCACACGGAGCAGCAGGCCACCGAACGCAACCGGCTGACCCTGCAGTTGCAGCACGCCATCATGCCCCCCACCCAGGCGCCGTTGCAGGTGCCCGACCTCCAGGTGGCCGTCCGCTACCGGCCCGCGGAGACCGAGCAGCTGGTGGGCGGCGACTGGTACGACGCCGTCGTCCTGCCGACCCGCATGGTGCTGCTGTGCGTGGGAGACGTGGCCGGCCACGGCATCGAGGCCGCGACCAGCATGGTCGTCCTGCGCAACGCGCTGCGCGGCCTGGCGGTGACCGGAGCCGGTCCGGGCCAGCTGCTGTCGTGGCTCAACATCGTGGCGCACCATCTGACGGGCGCCGTCACCGCGACGGCGGTGTGCGGCCTGTACGACCCCGAGCGGCGGACGCTGCGCTGGGCCAGGGCGGGCCATCTGCCGCCGGTGCTGGTCCGGGACACCGAGGCGGCCCCCCTGCCCTTGCTGAAGGGCATGCTGCTCGGGGCGGTACCCGAAGCCGGCTACGAGGAGTCCGAGATCCAACTGGCCCCCGAGGACACTCTGTTGATGTACACGGACGGCCTGATCGAACGCCGCGACCGGTCCGTGGAGGAGTCCCTGACGCATCTGCTGACCACCGCCAGTACGGCGCCCAGCACCCTCGACCACCAGCTGGACCGCCTGCTGACCTACAGCAAGTCGGACACCGACGACGACACCTGCATCGTGGGCATAAGGGTGGGGTGAGCGGCGTCTCGTGCCGGCGCCGACGCGGTGACCGGGCCGCCCCGCGGACCAAAGTGACCGGAAACCCTCGCCCTGCCGACAGGCAGAGGGCATCTGCGGTCGTCCTCGCCTGCGGGGCGGGGAGCCGGCGGTGTCCGGCACGGTCAGGCCACGGGCGTCAGCTCTTCCGGGGGCACCGGCACCAGCACCACATTTCGCGGGACACGTGGCTTTCCCTCACAGTGGGTGGTGGGGGAAGGACGCCGGCCGACCCTGCGGGAGGCACGGCAGGACGGGTGGGAGCCGTACGCCCGTTGCGGCTCTTCGTGAGGAGGCCGGCGTGGGTGAACAGAAGCCCCTCGCCCCCGGCGAGGCATGGCGGTCGGTGGCCGCGTGCGTCCTGTCCACCTTCGGGCTGCTCGCGCGGCAATGGGTCCATCTGTCCGGTGAACGGCAGGGGACGCGCCTCCGCTTCGCCGACGGCACGTCGGCCCGGGTGTACCGGGAGACCCGGCTCGGCAGCGGCCTGGCGAAGGATCCCTGCACACTGGTCGTCACCTTCCGGCTGCGCCTGGTCCGCGGACGCGCACACGCCCTGTTCCGTGCGGAGAGCCTGCTGAACACCCCGCTGTTCGTCGGTTTCCCCGGCTTCACCTCGAAGCTCTGGCTGGCCCATGACGAGCGCGCGCGCTACCGCGGGGTGTACGAGTGGGACGGCCCGGAGCGCGCCGAACACTACGCGCGGTCCCTGTGGCGGGTGCTGGCGCTGGTCAGCGTGCCCGGGTCGGTCCGCTACACCGTCCTGCCCGGACTGCGCCGCGCCGACTTCCTCGCCGCGGCGGGGCCGGCCGGCGCCCTGGCCCCGGACGAGTCCGAGGCCTGGTGGCGCACCCGGGGCACGGCCTGATGGCAGCGGTGGACGTCCTCGTGGTCGGGGCCGGTCCGACCGGCCTCGCTCTGGCCCTGCAGGCACATGACCACGGGGCACGGGTCAGGATCGTCGAACGGCGCCCCGAGGCGTTCCGGCCCTCCCGAGCGCTCATCCTGCACCCCCGCACCCTGGAGGTCCTGCGTCCCCTCGGTGTCACGGACGCCCTGCTGGCGAAGGCGGACACCGCCCCGAGCGCCGTCCTCCACCTCGGCCGTCGCGCCGTCCGAGCCGGTCTCGCCGACCTCGCGCTGCCCGACACGGCGTTCCCCCACCTGTCGCTCCTGCGGCAGATGGACGTCGAGACGGTGCTGGCACGGGCGCTCGCCGACCGGGGGGTGCCCGTGGAACGGGGTACGGAGCTGGTCACCGTCCGCGACGACGGGCCCAGTGCGCGGGCCGTACTGCGCACCCCGGAGGGCGTTCAGGAGATCCGCTGCCCCTTCGTCGGCGGCTGCGACGGCCCGGCCAGTGTCGTGCGGACCTGCGCGGGTGTCGGGTGGAACGGCCGGCCCTACCCCGAAGAGGTGGTCCTGGCCGACCTCGAACTCGACGGCGACCCGGTGGGTTCCGGCGCCGAGGTGTTCCCCGGGCGGCGGGGGCTGCTGCTGCTCTTCCCGCTGGGGGAACAGGCCACCTGGCGGCTTCTGGCCACGCGGGCGTCTCCCGGCGGGTCCGGCCCGGAGTTCGGCCAGCCCGGACCCGCCGTTCCCCAGGCCGAGTTGCAGCGGCTGCTGGGCGACGCCGGACTGGACGCACGGATCGAGCGTCTCGCCTGGTCGGCGCGGGTGCCGTTGCAGTACCGCCTGGCCCGGCGCTTCCGCCGGGGGCGGCTCTTCCTCGCCGGAGACGCGGCGCACAACTACTCTCCGGCCACCGGCCAGGGCATGAACGCCGGTATCCAGGACGCGATGAATCTCGGCTGGAAGCTGGCCTTCGCCGCCGGCCGCTCCGCCGGGTCCACGAGCGGGTGGGACACCACGGCGCTCCTCGACTCCTACGACCGGGAGCGCAGGCCGGTCGCGTGCCGACGGCTGGTCCTCACGCACACGGCGTTCTGGGCGGAGGCGTCGACCGGTCGGATCCCCTCCTGGCTGCGGGCGGTGGCCTCGGCGCGCGCCGCCCCGGCTGTGCCGGTCCTCCTGGCGCGGCGGCGGCTGGTCGCCGAAGGCATCCGTCTCATCTCCCAGCTACGGGTGACCTACCGGCACAGTCCCCTGTCGGTGGAGGGGACCCCGCACCTGCGTGGCGCTCCCCGGCCGGGGGACCGCCTCCCGGACGCGACCGTCAGCACCGGCGGGCCTCCGCAGCGGCTGCACGCGCTCCTGGCCCGCCCGGGGGTGCACCTGCTGGTGCAGCGCGACGCCGACCCGGTACCGCCCGAGCTGCTCGGTCCCCGTGTCACCGTCCTGCGCCTGACGAACAGCCCGGGCCGCGGGGTGGTGGCCGTCCGCCCGGACGGCCATGTCGGCTTCCGCTGCGCGAGCGCCGGCACCGCTGCCGGGCTGGGCGACTGGCTGTCGCTGATCTGCGCGACGGCGGAGACCCAGGGCTGAGGCCGGTGCGCAAACGCCGTGCGGCGTCGGAGGAGCGACGGGGTGACAAGGCTTCCGTCGGCCGCCCGCGATGCTGCGACGCGGCTACGCCCCGTGCACGGCTCTGACGTCATTGTCCAGTTCTTTGGCGAGCACCTGGTCGTGGGATTCGTCGGCGATCACCCTGGCCTGTGCGAAACGCCGCAGCGCCGCCGCGGTCGCGCCGTCGGCGGCGCTGACCCTGCCGAGGCCCTGCAGGGCCCTGGCCTCGCCCCGCCGGTCGCGCAGCTGCCGTGTCAGCTCCAGGCTCTTGTCGAACGACCGTGCCGCCGCGCCCAGATCGTCGGTGTCGAGCTGCGCCTGCGCGAGGCCACGCCAGGCGTACGCCTCGGCCCTCCGGTCCCCCAGCCGCCGGAACTCCGCCAGCGCCTCCTGGAACAGGGGGATGGCCTCGCTGACGCGTCCCTGGCCGCAGCGCACGACCGCCAGGCTGCGCCGGGCCTGGGCGGCGAGCCGGTGGTCCCCGGCGGCCCGCAGCCGCTCGGCCCCGTCGCTCAGCCGCTGCGCGGCGACGTCCCACGCGCGCTGGTTGCGGTGGATGATGCCCTGCCCCAGCATGACGGCGGCCCTGCCGTGCTCGTCCCCGGACGCCTCGTACCCGGCCAGCGCCTCCTCGTACGCGGCCAGTGCCTCGTCGGGCCGGCCCAGGTCGCGGTACAGCGCAGCGGTGTCGAACAGCGTGATCGCCTCGGCCCGGCGGTCGTGCGAGCGGCGGGACCCGGCCAGCGCCAGTTCCTCCGCCGCCTCCCAGTCGTCCCACGTGGCCAGCATCTCGAAGAACGGCGCGGCGATGTGGGTGAGTTCCCATACCGCGTCCCAGAGCTCGCGTTCGTAAGCGAACCGCACGCACGCCACGATGTTGTGCCGCTCGGCGATGAACCAGGCGACCGGGTCGCGCAGCAGTTCGTCACGGTGCCCCGCCTCGACCGCGTGGCGCGGGTGGGCACCGGTCTTGCGCAGCTCGCCGGGCTGGAACCGGTCCTCCGCCTCGGCCGCGAGCGTGAGGTACGCGCCCAGGAGCCGGCCGGCCGCGGCGGCGGCCTCGGGTTCGGGCTGCTCGCGGGCCAGCGCGCGAAGCAGGTCGTGGAAGCGGTAGCGGGCGGCGCCGGTCTCGTCGGGGCCTGTCGCGTCGAGCAGTTGCGCGGACACCAGCGCGTCGAGGTGGCGCTCCGCCTCGCGCGGCCCGACGCCCATGAGAGCGGCGAGCGGCCAGGCCGCGAAGTCGGCTCCGGGAAAGAGCCCGAGCAGTCGGAACGCCCGCTGCTGCGCGTCGGACAGACCCTGATAGCTGATCATGAAGGTGGAGCGGACATCGAGATCTCCGATCTCGAGATGGTCGAGCCGGTCGCGCTCGTCGGCGAGGCGGCCGGCGAGATCGGTCACACGCAGGTCCGGCCGTTCGGCCAGCCGCGCCCCGGCGATGCGGACGGCGAGCGGCATGTGCCCGCACAGCGTGACAAGGCGCCGCGCGGCCTCGGGGTCGTCCGCCACCCGCGCTGGTCCCGCGACCCGGCCGAGCAGTTCGACGGCCTCGTCGGTCTCCAGCAGGTCGAGCACGATCGTGTGGGCTCCCTCGATGCTGCTCAGCGGGACACGGCTGGTGACGATCACCGCGGTGTCCGGGCCGCCGGGCAGGAGGGGCCGCACCTGCCGGGGCCCGTTGGCGTTGTCGAGGACGATGAGCAGGCGGCGTCCGGCCGTCAGGGTACGGAGCAACTGCTCGCGGTCGTGCGGCGCGTCAGGGATGGCGCGCGGGTCCGTGCCCAGCGCCCGCAGGAAGTTTCCGAGCACGTCGGGCGGTTCGGCGGGCAGAGGATCGTAGCCGCGTAAGTTGACGAACAGCTGCCCGTCGGGGAAGTCGGCCGCGACCCGCTGGGCCGCCCGCACCGCGAGGGTCGTCTTGCCCAGACCTCCCTTGCCGGTGATGGCGACGAGCGGCCCCGAGGGCCGGCCCCGTCCGCGCAGCAACCGGCCGATCTCGGCGAGTTCGTCGGAGCGGCCGGTGAAGTCGGATATGTCACGGGGCAGTTCGCGCGGCACCGGATGCCGCGGCGCCGCTCCTCTGTCGGCGCCGTCGGCCTGGAACCACGCGAGCGCTCCGCCGAACAGCGCGGTCACCCCGGCGAACGCGTACTGCATCAGCCCGACATCGCCCAGCACCTGCCATCCGGCGGCGACCGCGGCGAACGCCCCGGCCGCGCCCGCCAATGCCCAAAGCCGCCGTGCTCCCCCTGAGTTCACACCGCGCATGGTAGCCAAGCCCGCCCCGGGGAGGCACGGCACCGTCGGGCGCGCGGACCCCACGTGCTGCGGGCCGTCGGCCCGGCGTCCGGGTCGGGCCTACGGCGATCTCGTCCCGGCCTCCTCGCGCGGCTCGGGCCGGTACGCCGTCGCCCGGTGACGGGCGGTCAGGACACGGGCCGCGCCGCGTCATCGTGAGGGAGCCGATCCGCCCCGGTCCGATCGCCGGCGCCGAGAGCGGCCATCACGTCACGGCCGGCCGAGGAGGCCGCGCCACCGGCCCGGCCGACGGACCGTCCCGGGCCGGTGATCTGATCCACGGCAACGGCTCAGGCGTGCGGGCCGGTGCGCAGGGCGACGAACAGCCCCCGCGCACGGCCGCCGTCCGGTGTCTGCCAGGCGCCGGCCACGTGGCCCGTCGCGTCCGGCGGCAGGAGTGGCGCGCCGTCCGGGGCGGGACGCAGGACGCGGTGCAGACGGAGGGTCGTGCCGCGCGGTCCGGGCAGCTCGGTGCCCTCCCGGTCGTCGGTGGCCGGGGCGGTGAAGTCCGCGGGGGCGAGGCCGCCGCCGGTGCAGGAGCGGGTGATTTCCCGGTCCGGGGCGTCGCTGGTGTTCTGGTCCTGGGCCGCCGCCCGGCCCTCGATCAGGGCCAGCAACTGGGCGACCAGCACAGGGTCGTGGCAGCCGTCGTAGGCCCAGCGCCGTCCCAGCACCCGTGCTCCATGGTGCCGACGAGGATAGGTGAGCGGCACCAGGTAGGAGGTCGGGTGGGTGCCGGAGGTGTCGGTGACCACCATGAACTCGATCCCGACCTCGCCCTGCGGGTCGTCCAGCCGGAAGCCGCCGGCCTTGGCCAGTTCCGGTTCACCCGCGCCGCCGGCGTACCAAGGCCGGGAGGGCAGCCACGTGGTGAGCAGTTCCAGCTTGGTCGGCCTGAGGGAAGTGTGGTGGATGACAGCCATGCCGAGGATCCTCTTTTCCCTTGCGCGGATGTGCACTTCGCAGCGCCGCCACGACGTCGTCCGTCTGTTCCTCGCTGCTGTCCGGCGTTCCCGGTCTTGATGGTCAGCCTATTGGCGATCTCGGGGACGGATGCACCCATGTCCTTGAGGGCGCGGGTGAACAGCAGCATGTCGTCGTAGATGACCTTCGGCCGTCCGCCGTGGGTTGCCCTTGGTTGCGGCGGCGACCTGGCCTTCCAGGTCTTGTCCCGGATGTGGTTGCGGTCCGTCGACGGGCGGACCGGGCTGGTACGGGCGCCCGGGCGGCGGTCCTCGGGGACGAGGGCGTCGAGTTCCTCGCGGAGCGCGGGCACACGGAAGCAGAGCGCGGGACCTTGCCGGCGGAGAGCCCGCCGGCGGCGGGGGACCCCGAGACGTGCGATCCCTCTTACGCGAAAAAAATTTCGCGTAAATGTTGACGCGCTTTCCCTGAGGAGGGGACGCTGGAAGTGCCCCTTCTCCCCGCCGCTGGAAGGAGCGACGGTCATGAAGACTCTCCGCCCGCCCCTCGCTCGCACCCCGGGCGGCACTGCCGCGCCCCGCCGTCCGCGTCCGCGGTTCCCGGTCGCCGCAGCCCTGGCCGACCGCCTCGATGACACCGCCGTGGTGGATGTCGCAGTCCGGCTCGCCGCCGCCCGCGGTGCGCCGCTGCTGCTGATCGCCATCATGCCCCCGCTGCCACCAAGGACGGTGCCCCGCCCGGACGGGGTGGCGGCCCGTGCGGTGTGGGGGCGGGCGCTGCCGCGCCTGGCCCGTGCCGGGATCGCCTACCAGCCGGCCGTCTACCACCGCCCCGGCGAGCGCCACGGGCGCCTGTGTGAGGCGAAGGGCCTGCTGGACGTGACCGTCACCCATGGCTGCTCGCTGCTGGTGGTCTCGCGCAGCGGGCCGGAGGGACTGGATGCGCGCACGGTGATGCAGGCGGCCGCGATCCGCGGCGGCCCGCTCGTCCACGCGGCCTCGCCGGCACCCTGGGCGCCCCTGGCCGCGCCCTGCCCTCCCGCCTGACGGAAGCACCCGGGGAAGAGACCGGCCCCGGAACCGCCCTGCGGGGAGAGGGCGGCCGGGGCCTGATGTCGCGCACCGCGGCACCGCGGCGGTCTGCCGGGCAGGTGGCCCTACGAGGTGGCGCGCTCTGTGTCGGTATCGGCGGCGGGGGTGTCCTCGCGGTGCAGAAAGGTGGCCAGCAGGTCGCCGACGGGGTGGTCGGACTCGGTCGGATGGCGCAGGGCGACGGTGGGGTCGATGGTGTAGCGGTTGCGGCGGCCCACCCGGGTGCGGGTGAGATATCCGGACGCTTCGAGGTCGGCGACGATCAGCTGCACGGCACGTTCGGTGATGCCGATGAGGTCGGCGACGTCACGTCCGCGCGCTTCCGGGTCGCGGGCGAGGGCGATCAGGACGCGGGCGTGATTGGTCAGGAACGTCCACTGGTCGCCGCGCGCGGCAGAAGGCTGGGCCATGACCCTCATCATACGAAGCCGCCTTCGCATGACCAAGACCCTTTCGCGAAAATATATTGCCGAAAAAGTTTTCGCGTAACTCTCGACGGGAATCAGGAGGGCGGGTGACGCTGAACACACCCCCACTCCCCCTCGACCCCGCTGAAAGGGGGCCACGATGTCCACCCAGACCGCGCCCCGCACCGCCGCCACCGGCGCACCGGTGCTGCCGCTGTCCCTGCCGCACCCGGTCACCGTGCTGGTGGCGGGCCGGCCCGACGACTTCGCCGTGGTGGACGCCGCCGTCCGCCTGGCCGCCCCTCGCAAGGCACCGGTGCTGCTGGTCGCCGTCCTGCCCCACCAGCAGCAGACTCCGCACCGCTCCCGCGTGGACGCGCAGGCGGCCCGGGTGTTCCTGGCCCGCGTGCTGCCCCGGCTGCGGAGCGCGGGGGTCGGCTACATCCCGGTCGCCCACCGCGTCCCGGCCGAGGGCGGCGGGCAGCCGCGACTGCCGGTCGCGGGCGGGGTGCTGGCCCTGGCCGTCCGGCACCACTCACCGCTGGTGGTCGCCTCCAGCCGGGGTCCGGCCGGTCTGGACGCGCACAGCCTCATCGAAGCCTCCGCCGTACGCGGCGGACCCTTCGTCTACGCCGTCGCCCCCACCCGGTCCACGGTGCCCGTCGCCGGCGCCGGCCTGAGAACGGCCTTTCTGTCCCCGGCCGGGGTGCGCAACGTGTGGACGCTCGCCCAGCGCCGCCTTCCCACTGCCGCCCGACCGGTGGCTGAGGGGGCGTGATGGACGGGCTGACCGCGCCCGCGCCGGGGTGGCTGCCGGCGCTGGTGGACCCGACCGCCGGCGGAGTGTGCGTCGTGCTCGCGATGCGCCCGCGCCGCCGCACCACCGGCCCCTCCTCTTCCCTTCCGTGTGCCCTCCGTCCCAGGAAGCCGATCAACCATGAATGAACTGTCGTTCGCCGTCCCTCTGTGGGTGTGGGCCGCGGTCACCGTCGGCATCGGCGCGATGCTCGCCGTCGACCTGATCGCCCACCGCGACAACCACGTGATCGGCTTTCGCGAGGCCGCGCTGTGGAGCGGGCTGTGGATCGCCGTCGGCCTGGGCTTCGGCCTCGTCCTCTGGGCCTGGCAAGGCGGCGAGGCGTCATCGACCTACTACGCGGGCTATCTGATCGAAAAGGCCCTGTCGATCGACAACGTCTTCGTGTTCGCGCTGGTCTTCTCGTTCTTCGCCGTTCCGGACGCCTACCAGCACAAGGTGCTGTTCTGGGGGGTGATCGGGGCGCTGGCGGCCCGGCTGGTGTTCATCTTCATCGGCGCCGGGCTGCTGCAGGTGTTCTTCTGGACCGCCTACCTCTTCGGCGCGTTCTTGATCTGGACCGGCTGGAAGATGGCCGTCTCCAAGGACGAGGAAGTCCACCCCGACCGCAACCCGGTCGTCCGTCTGGTCAGGAAAGTCATCCCGACCGATCCACGGTTCCACGACGACAAGTTCTTCATCCGCGTCAGCGGCAAGCGCATCGCGACGCTGCTGTTCGTGGTCCTGGTCGCGATCGAGGCCACCGATCTCATCTTCGCCGTCGACTCCGTCGCCGCCGTCCTGGCCATCACGACCAACACGTTCATCGTATGGACCGCCAACGCCTTCGCCGTCCTGGGCCTGCGCAGCCTGTACTTCTGCCTGGCCGGACTCCTGCGCCGCTTCCAGTACCTGCACTACGGGCTCGCGGTCCTGCTCGCCTTCGCCGGCGTCAAGCTCATCCTGTCCGAAACCCCCGTGGGCAAGCTGCCCATCCCCCTCACCCTCGGCGTGATCGCCGTCACCATCACCGTGTCCATCGTCTGGTCCCTCGTCGCCACCCGCGACCAGGACGGCGACGGCACCCCTGACCGCGCCGAGCCCGCCCCGGCCGGCCACCCCCGCTCCGCGTCCTCCACTCCTACGCACCACACGGACTCGTGATCACCCTCGGCCCCGGCGGGCCCCCTGACGTCCAGCTCAGCCGGACCGGTGGCTGCGCGCAGTTCTGCGCGGCTCGCGCACCCCACTGTCACGCCGGCTGCCGGACACGGTGCGGCACGAAGGGCTCGTCGTCCCCGGCACCCGCGCTCGACATCGGGCCCCGTCGCCGGCCCGCGCCACATCGTCCCGGGGGAGATCCCGGTGGGCTCCGCGGGCCGTCCCGGGGATCAGCGGGTGCGGCGGATTCCCGGGCGCCACTCGGGCGACTTTCCGGCGGGGCGGTGGCGTGACTGCCGCGTTTCCCGGCCGGACGGGTACGACCATGCTGACGTACCGCGGCGCCGGCCACTGGGAGGAAATGTGAAGCGAGCGGACGGCACCCCGGTGGCCACCGGTGTCACCGCCGAGCGCCTCGCCGGGCTCCGCAGGTGGAACCTGGGGCTCACGCTGCTGCACCTGCTCCAAGCCATCGCCATCGTCCTGCTCGCCGGAAGCTTCTCGATCACCGTCACCTCCTCCGTTCCCGAGGGGCCACCGGGAACGGCAGCGCCGGCCCCGGAAGCGTTGTTCGACGTGCCGATCGGCTGGGCCGTCGCCGTCTTCCTCACCCTCGCGGCCGTGGACCACCTGCTGACGGCGACGGTGTGCCGCGGCACCTACGAACGCGACCTCAGACGTGGCATCAACCGTTTCCGGTGGCTGGAGTACGCGCTGAGCGCGACCCTGATGGTGCTCCTCATCGGCTTCTACGCCGGCATCACCAGCCTCAATGCCGTCATCGCCGTCGTCGGCGCCAATGTCGGGATGATTCTCTTCGGCTGGCTCGAGGAGGTGATGAACCCGCCGGGGCGGGCGAGGACCACGATGCTGCCGTTCTGGTTCGGGACGCTGGTCGGCATCACGCCGTGGGTCTCGATCGCGTACAACACCGTCGCGGCCGAGACCGTCCCCGGCTTCGTGTACGGAATCGTTCTCGTCCAGGCCGCCCTCTTCTTCAGCTTCGGTCTCAACCAGTGGCTCCAGTACCGCGGAGTCGGCCGGTGGTCCGACTACGCGTACGGTGAAAAGGCCTACCTGGTCCTCAGCCTCGTGGCGAAGTCACTCCTGGCGTGGCAGATCTTCGCCGGCTCGCTGGCTGACTGAACCTCTTTCAACCTGCGCTCGGACGGTGCGGCTGACGCATCGGCAGAGTGTGCGCCTGGGAGCCGAGTCCGCGAGTCAGGGCTCGGATCACCACCCGCCTGCTCAACGAGACCGGCGGAACGTGGAGCCGATACGCCGCTGGAAGTCACACACCGGCACCAGCAGGCTGGGCTCCACGGGGATCTGACAACAGTACGAGAGCCCACCAGTGGCACGGCACGGTCCGCGCTGGTCGGTCCCTCAACGCGATCGCCCCCGAGTACCGCCGGTAGCAGGGGGCCGGCCCCACCCTCGATCAACCGGACAGCCGGATGGCCGCGAGGACGCCGTGTCGGCGACCGTGGGGCTGTCCCGAGCAAGTCGCCTACAGAGAAGGCAAGATCGTGCGTATTGTCATGGCCACCGTCGTCGCACTGGCCCTCGCCGGCCACGCCGCGCCGGCCGCCACCGCCCACCAGCCGACCACCGACGGAATCTGGCGCATGGATGGCTACGGCACAGTGCTGTTGATCCGGAACGGAACTTTCCAGGAGTACCAGACCACCGCCGTCAGCTGTCTCAAGGGCGACTCCGCGCGGCGGACCGGCCCCGGCACCTACACCACGTCCGACGGCACTGTCCTCACGGTGCGCACCCCAGGAGGCCGCGACCGCGGGTCCATGCGGGTGGACGGCTCCGTCGGCGACCGGAACCTGCGCCGGATCCCGGAGTTGCCCGACGCCTGCATCCGTCCGGGCGCCAAGGGTCCGCTCGCTGCCTTTGACGTCTTCTGGCAGTCCTTCGAGGAGAACTACCCCTTCTTTGCCGCCAAGGGCATCGACTGGCACGCCGTACGCGACCAATACCGGCCCGAGGCGCACGCGAAGACGACCAGGGACGAGCTCTTCGCCATGTTCAGCGAGATGGTCAAGCCGCTCCACGACGCCCACGTCGCCGTTCAGGACGGCGACCGCGTCTTCGCGCAGGTTCGCCCCGGCACCGTCCTGCCCACCCAGGAGCTGGACACCAAGGTCAAGAAGTTCATTGTGGCGCACGACCTCAAGGACGCCCGGAACCTCCAGGACTTCGCCAACGGGCGGATCACCTACGCCGACCTCCCCGGCGGGCAGGGCTATGTGCGGATCTCCGGCTTCGGCGGATACGCGGGCGACGGCGCCCCCTACGCCGCCCAGTCGGCCGAGCTCGACAGGGCACTGGACACGGTCCTCAGCCAGGAGCGCACCCAGCGCCTGCGGGGCCTCGTCATCGACCTGCGGATCAACGGCGGCGGCTCCGACGCCCTGGGAATCCACATCGCCGAGCGCCTCACCGACACCCCCTACCTCGCCTACTCCAAGCGGGCCCGCAACGACCCCGCAGACCCCACCCGGCACACTCGCCCCCAGCCCGCGTACGTCACGCCCGCCCAAGGTCCCCGTTACACCGGACCAGTCGCCGTGCTGACCGGCGGCTCGACCGTCAGCGCGGGAGAGACCTTCACCCAAGCCCTCATGGACCGGCCCGGCAAGACGGTCCGGATCGGGCAGCCCACACAGGGCGTCTTCTCGGACGTCATGCTGCGCAAGCTCCCCAACGGCATGTCGGCCTGGCTGCCGAACGAGGAGTTCCTGACCCGGTCGGGCAGGACCTTCGACGGCACGGGCATTCCGCCGCACCTCACCGAGCCGGTCTTCACCGAGGAGGAGTTCGACGAGAAGAGGGACTCGGCCTTCAACAGGGCTCTGAACGTCCTGCGGAACCACAGGCACCACGAGCTGACGCAAGGCACCACGAGCTGACGCAATTGGCAGCGGACTGGGGGACAGCCGGGCCCCCACCGGAGCCAGAGCGCGTCCATGCGGGTGGCAAACGCGGCCGGGGCAAGCCGACTCCGCCATGAGCGCGTTGTACAGGGCACCCCTCCACCCCCTAGGGAAAGGTCGTCCCATGCGCCGTACCGCGCTGCTCGCCGTCTGCGCTCTCATCACCGCCGCCGCGACCGGCTTCCTCGCCACCACCGCCATCCGCAACCGCTGACGCGCCGGCGTCCCTTCGACCGGCATCGGCCCCGGCACCAGGGCCGATGCCGGCCCGCCGAAAACGGATCCGGAATTGGCATAGACCTGACACTCTCGCCGGGCTAGGCTCTGCCGCGCACACCTGAGAGCGCTCTCACCCCGACCGCTGTTCCACCCCCACTCACTGGAACGACGAAGGGCAACTCCCATGAGACGCACGAGGCTCAAGCACGTCGGCCTGGCCGTACTCCTGACGCTCGCCGGACTCGGCGGCGCGGGTGCCGTCCCCGCGGCGGCGAGCGGCGCCGGGAGCACGGCATCCTCGGCGCCCGTCGCCGGCGACGCCCCCGCCTCCACCGGTCTGCTCCGCGCCATGCAGCGGGAGTTCGGACTCACCGAGGACGAGGCGACGGCCCGGCTCGCGGCCGAACAGAACGCCACCGCACTCGAACCCGCCGTGCGCCGCGCGGCGGGTGCCACCTACGCGGGGTCGTGGTTCGACGCCGCCGACGGCCGCCTCACGGTGGCCGTCACCGCGAAGTCCTCACCGGCCACCCGCGCGGCGATCCGCGCCAAGGGGGCCGGTGTCCGCGTCGTCGAGCACAGCGCACGGCGGCTGGACGCGGCGAAGTCCCGCATCGACAAGCTCTCCGCACCGTCGGCGGTGGGCGGCTGGCACGTGGACCCGAGGGCGAACACCGTCGTGGTCACGGTCGTCCGCGACCGACGCTCCGACAACGATGTCCATCGGTTCCTGACGCGGGCCCGTGCCGCCGGCCCGGTCACCGTGGAGACGGTCGCCTCGGCCCCGCGCACCTTCGCGGCGGGCACGGTCGGCGGCGACCCGTACTACACCGGCAACGTCCGCTGCTCCATCGGCTTCTCGGTGTACGGCGGGTTCGTCACCGCCGGCCACTGCGGTCAGGCCGGGGCGGGCGTCCGGGGCTGGGACGGCACCTACGTCGGCGCCTTCCAGGGCTCCTCGTTCCCGGGCGACGACTACGCCTGGGTGAACGTGGGCAGCGGCTGGTGGACCGTACCGGTCGTGCTGGGCTGGGGCACGGTGTCCGACCAACTCGTCCGCGGTTCGGCCGAGGCTCCCGTGGGCGCCTCCGTCTGCCGCTCCGGCTCCACCACGCACTGGCACTGCGGCACGGTCCTGGCCCGGAACGAGACCGTCAACTACAGCCAGGGCGCGGTGTACCAGATGACCAAGACCAGCGTCTGCGCCGAACCCGGCGACTCCGGCGGGTCGTTCATCAGCGGCGACCAGGCGCAGGGTGTCACCTCCGGCGGCTGGGGCAACTGCTCGGGCGGCGGCGAGACGTGGTTCCAGCCGGTGAACGAGATCCTCGGCCGCTACGGACTCACCCTGCACACCTACTGACCGCGCACGCATCACCTCGGGAGGTGTCGCGCGCGTCCCGGTCGGCCGGCCCGCGCCCGGTCGCCGCACCGGGATGCGCGCCCCCCTTCCGCTTAAATCGTTTCACGCCCTCGATGGATCCTCATCCGGCCAGGCATTGACCGTGCTCACGCGGAGCCCTAACCTCCGGAAATCTGATTGAAACCTTTCACACACCGAGGGTGCGCATGTCCCGGGATCTGTCGCGTCGAAGACTCCTCCAACTCGGCGGCGCCACCGCGGCCTCGGTCGTGCTGACCGGCCCCGCGGCGTCCGCTGCCGAGGGGCCGCGTGCCGCCGCACCCCCCGGCAGGCCCCCCGCGCCCACCGGTACCCTGGCCGACCTGCTGCCGCGGGCCCTCGCCACGAGCGCCGGAGAGCGCCCCCGGTTCAGCTGGCAGGTGCCCGACTTCGGCGCCGGTACCCTCCAGCAGGCCTACCAGCTGCAACTGGCCGCCACTCCCGACGGTTTCGAGGACGGGCGGATCGTCTGGGACTCCGGGAAGCGGAAGTCCGCCGACTCCACCGCCGTACCGTACGCAGGCCCGCCGCTGCGGCCCCGTACCGCCTACTGGTGGCGGGTCGCCAGTTGGGGCGACAAGCGGTCCGCCTGGTCGCAGCCCGCCCTGCTCGCGACCTCGGTCGAGGACGAGTGGCAGGCCGAGCCGATCTGGGTGCCGGCCGGGCCGGTCATGACCGACGGCACCTTCACCGCCCGCCTGAAGATCACCGCCGTGGCCGCCGGGTTGTGGTTCCGTGCCGCGAGCGCCTCCGACAACTACCTGTGGCAGCTGCGCGCCGGCAGCCCCGGCGTCCTGCGCAAGCACGTGTGCGTGAACGGCACGTACACCGTCCTCGGCGAGGTCCGGCTGCCGTTCGCCGTCGCCACCGGACAGTGGGTCGACTTCGCCGTCACCACGCGCGGTTCCACCGTCACCACGACCGTCGACGGCACCGTCGTGGACACCACGACCGACACCCGCTACACGTCCGGCAACATCGGCCTGCGCAACGGCTCCACCGAGTCCCAGGTCTACGACCGGGTCGGGTTCACCGCCGCCGACGGCACCGTCCTCCTCGACGACGACTTCGCCTCCGACAAGGGCACCTTCTCCGCGGGCACGGTCTCCGGCGGCACACTCACCTTCCCGGCCGGGGCCTCCTCGCTCTCCTCCTACGGGGCCGACGACACCTGGGCGCTGCTGCGGCACGAGTACGCCACCGACACCGGGAAGAAGGTGGCCGCCGCCGTGCTGTACGTCGCCGCCACCTCGCCCGGCCCGGCCCGTCAGTACGTGGCGAAGGTGTGGAGCAACGGCACGGTGGCCGGGTACGCCTCCGTGCGGTCCGGTACCGGCACGGCGTACCAGGCGTTCGACCTCACCTCCACCCTGCGCGACGGCGGGGCGAACGCGCTCGCCGCGCTGTGCTGGACCACGTCGGAACAGCGGTTCCTGGCCCAGCTGGAGATCACCTACACCGACGGCAGCCGCACCACGGTCGCCTCGGGGGACCACTGGAAGGCGCGCCGCCAGGCCGGGCTGCTGCCCGCGAAGGGCAGCGCGGGCAGCAGTTACTACACCGTCCCGCAGGAGTACTGGGACCTGCGGCGGGAGCCCGTCGGCTGGACCGCGCCCGGTTTCGACGACGGCGCCTGGCTCACCCCGCTCGTCCGCAGCGCGATCGCCGGTCTCGTGCCGGCGCAGATCGAGCCGGTACGGCTCCACGACGTCACCCCCGCCTCCGTCACCCGGGTCGCCGACGGCCGCTGGCTGGTGGACCTCGGCCGGGAGATCGTCGGCGGGCTCGCCCTGGAGGTCACCGGCGCCGCGGGCGACACCGTCGAGGTGCGCCTCGGTGAGGAGCTGAACGCCGACGGCACCGTCAGGCACCAGTTGCGCGCCAGCAACACCTACCGCGAGGTGTGGACCCTGCGGGACGGCGGCCAGCGCTTCGAGCACTGGGGGTACCGCGGCTTCCGCTGGGCCGAACTGCGCACGTCGCTGGACCTGTCCGCGGCCCTCGTCACCGGGCGGGCCTGGCGTCTGGACTGGAACGACACGGACGCCTCCTTCCGCAGCTCCGACCCCGCCCTGAACCGGGTCTGGGAGCTGTGCCGGTACTCCGTCGAGGCCACCCGCGGGGACCTCTACACCGACACCCCCACCCGGGAACGCGGCCCCTACGAGGGCGACGCGCTGATCAACCAGCTCTCCGAGTACGGCGTCCAGCGCTCCTACGCCCTGGCCCGCTGGTCGAACGCATACCTGGTGCGCCAGGGCACCTGGCCCACCGAGTACCGGCTGATATGCGCGCTCTCCGCCTGGGAGGACTACCTCGCCACCGGCGACGACCGCCGGCTCGCCAAGGACTACGACCTGCTCGCGGCGAAGAACCTCACCACCCACCTGGACTCCCGGGGGCTGGTCCGCAAGGCGCCCGGCAGCACCAGCCAGGACCTGGGCGACCTGGTCGACTGGCCGGCCGCGAGCCGGGACGGGTACGTCTTCACGAACGTCAACACGGTCGTCAACGCCTTCCAGTACGCGGCCTTCGACGCCCTGGCCGAGTGCGCCGACGCGCTGGGCCGGGACGACGACGCCGAGGCCCTGCGCGCGCGGGCCGACACGCTCGCCACGGCCATGCGCGCCACCCTGCTCGACAGCACGGCCGGCCGCTTCCTCGACGGCGAGGGCACCACCCACGGCGCCCAGCACGCCACCGCCTTCCCGGTCGCGCTCGGCGTCGCCGACGCCCTCGACGACGAGGTGCGCACCCGGCTCGGGGACACCCTCGCCGCGGGCGGCATGCGGACGAGCGTGTACGGGGCGCAGTTCCTCCTCGACGCCCTCTTCCGGCTGGGCCGTGCCGACGCCGCGCTCGCGCTGCTCACCTCCACGGCCACCAACTCGTGGCTGCACATGCTCGACGAGCTGAAGGCCACCATCGTCACGGAGGCCTGGGATCCCGCGCTGAAGTCCAACATGACGCTCTCCCACGCCTGGGCGTCCGCTCCGGCCAACGCGGTCGCCCGGCACGTGCTCGGCGTCCGCGTCACCTCCCCCGGCGCGGCCGGGTTCCTGATCCGCCCCAGGACCGGCGCCCTGACCGACGTGGCGGGCACCGTGCCGGCCGTGCGCGGCCCGGTCGAGGTCGCCGTGCACCGCTCGGCCGGTGCCCACACGACACGGGTGACGGTGCCGCCCAACTCCCGCGCCGTGCTGGAGGTGGAGATCGGCGACGCGGACCCGGCGCGGTACCGGGTGACGGCGACGGTACCCGGGGGCCTGGGGCGGGTGGAGGCCCGTCCGTTCACCGATCTCACCGGTACGGTGCTGCGGATCGGGCCCCTCGGCTCGGGCACGGCGCAGGTCGAGCGCACCGGTTCCTGACGGCGGGGCCCCGGGGCACGGCCCGGGCCCGCTTCCCCGCCGTCGCGGAGAACTCCTGCGAAAGAACGCCCAAACTCTCGACACGCCTGGGGTAACCAGCGGTAACTTCTGGCATGTTCCCACCACAACCGCTTTCCCTCCCCAGGAGACACACCCCCATGCGCAGACTCCTCGCCTGCCTGGCGACGGCAGCCGCCGCCCTCGGCGGGCTCACCGCGGCCGCCCCGTCCGCGGCGGCCGCGGACTCGGGTACCTTCAGCGTGCTCAGCTACAACGTGGCAGGCCTGCCCGAGGCCATCTCCAGCGCGCCGACGCCCCGCGAGTCCAGCACCACGGCGATCGGCCAGCGGATAGCCCCGTACGACGTCGTCCACGTCCAGGAGGACTTCAACTACCACGCCTACCTCTACGCCGCCGACACCGCCCACGCCTACCGCACCGCCACCAGCGGCGGGGCCGGCATCGGCAGCGGACTCAACACCCTGTCGAAGACGGCCTACGACGCGGACGACTTCGAGCGGGTCGGCTGGAACTCCTGCACCTACGGCTCGGGCGACTGCCTGACCCCCAAGGGCTTCACCTTCATGCGCGAACGCCTCGCCGAGGGTGTCTACGTCGACTTCTACAACCTGCACACCAACGCCGGCACCAACGCCGACGACCTCGCCGCCCGCGCCGACAACCTCGCCCAGCTGACCGACTTCATCGCCACGCACTCCGCCGGCAACGCGGTCGTGGTCATGGGCGACACCAACACCCGCTACACCCGCAGCGGCGACACCATCGCCGAGTTCGCCGCCGCCAACGGCCTCACCGACGCCTGGGTCCAGCTGATCCGCGGCGGCACCGCGCCCGCCAAGGGCAGCGACGCCCTGGTCTGCGACCAGACCGGGACGACCGTCCCCAACACCTGCGAGGTCGTCGACAAGGTCCTCTACCGCGGCAGCAAACTCGTCTCGCTCACCGCGACCACGTACAACAACGAGCACGCCAAGTTCCTCACCGACGCCGGGCTCATGCTCTCCGACCACGATCCGATCGCGGTCGGCTTCTCCTGGTCGCGCAACTCCGCCTTCCAGCTCAGCGAGCAGTTCGGCGGGCCCCACAGCTCCTACTTCAACGACATCGACAGTGTCCCGGCCGGCGCCCGCGCCACCACCGTCGCCCTGCGCTCCGGCTCCCGCGTCGACCAGATGAGCCTCACCCTGACGGGCGGCACCAGGCTCGCCCACGGCGGCACCGGCGGCACCGCGTCCTCACTGACCCTGGGCAGCAGCGAGTACGTGACCACCGCCTACCTGTGCCAGGGCCAGAAGGACGGCCACACACGCATCTTCTACGCCAAGTTCACCACCAACCTCGGCAACACCCTGGCCGGCGGCAGCACGACCTCCGACTGCGTCACCCGTACCGCCCCCTCCGGCTGGCAGATCGCCGGATTCCACGGGCGTTCCGGGGACGAGGTCGACAAGATCGGCTTCATCTACACCCGGCGCTGAACCGGCTGACGGGCACGGCCCCGCGCGCACCGACCGCACCCACGACACACGAGGTGCACGACGCGCGCAGGGCCGTGCCCCACGCCGGCCCGGCTCAGCCCTTGACGGCGGAGCTGGCCACGCCCTGGACGAACCAGCGCTGGAAGAAGGCGAAGACGATCAGCACGGGCAGGACGAGGAGGACGCCGAAGGCGAGGATCTGGCCCCAGTCCGGGGGCAACTGGGCCTGGAACACGCTCATCTCCAGCGGCAGCGGACGCACCGAGGGGTCGGAGACCATCAGGACCGGCCAGAGGAAGGAGCCCCACTGGGTGAGGAAGGTCAGGATCGCCACCGAGGCGAAGGCAGGCTTCGACATCGGCACGATGATGGCGAAGAAGGTGCGCCAGGGTCCCGCGCCGTCCAGGCGGGCGGCCTCCTCGATGCTCGGCGGGATCGAGCGGAAGAACGTGTGGAACTGGTAGACCGAGAACGCGTTGGCGATGAACGGGACGGCCTGGACGAAGAGCGTGTTGCGCTGGCCGTTGAACATGTAGAAGAGCGGGACGGCCACCGACTCGAACGGGACCAGCATCAGCAGCAGGACCAGGGTGAAGACGGCGTCGCGCCCGCGCCACCTCAGCCGTGACAGCCCGTACGCCGCCATGGAGTTGACGAACAGGCCGCCGGTCACCACCACGAACGCCAGCAGCAGCGAGACACCCATGAAGCGCCAGAAGTAGCCGGTGCTGTCGGAGTCGAGACTGTCGAGGACGGCCGTGTAGTTGTCGAAGGACAGGTGGGTGGGCAGAAAGCCGGACAGGCCGTTCAGCACCTCGTCGGACGGCTTGAGGCTGCCCATGAACAGGTAGAGGACGGGCAGCGCGAAGACGAACGCCAGCACGGACAGGACGGCGTAGTCGAGGAAGCGGCGCAGGGGCGGACGGGTGAGGCCCGTGGGGGTGCTCATGGTCAGTCCTCGTTGTCGGGCCGGACGACGCGGCGCTGGATGAGGGTCAGGGCGACGACGATCAGGAAGAAGACGACGGTGATCGCGGACGCCTGGCCGACGTTGTTCTGGTCGAAGGCGGTGGTGACGGCCTGGTACATCACGGTGCGGGCGGCGTCCTCGTCGAGTCCGCCGCCGCGGATGAGGACGTAGACCTGGTCGAAGACCCGGAAGGAGAGCACCGAGGTGAGCATGGCGACGAAGACGAGGGTGCCGCGGATGCCGGGCAGGGTGACGTGGCGGAACTGCTGCCATCGGCTCGCGCGGTCGAGCTCGGCGGCCTCGTAGAGCTCGCCCGGTATCTGCTGGAGGCCGGCGAGGAGGATGACCATCTGGAAGCCGACGCCCTGCCAGACGGACAGCACGATGATCGAGGCCATCGCGGTGGCGGAGTCGCCGAGCCAGTCGAAGGCGCCCCAGTTGCCGAAACTCACCGCGTGCAGTGCGGAGTTGAGCATGCCCTGGTCGCTGCGGGCGAGGATGAGCCGCCAGATCACGGCGACCAGCGCCATGGGGAAGACCACGGGCATGAAGAAGAGGGACCGGAAGACCCCGATCGCCTTGAGCTTGCGGTTGAGCAGGATCGCCAGCCCGAGTGCCAGGCCCGTCTGCACGGGCACGACGACCACGGCGAAGGTCAGGTTGTTCAGCAGGGCCCGCAGGAAGGGACCGGACAGATCGGGGTCGGTGAACAGCCGCCGGTACTGCTCCAGTCCGAAGAACGTGGGTGCCAGGGGCGAGCCCAGGCGGACGTTGTAGAAGGAGAGGACGACGGCGTAGCCGAACGGGATGCCGACGAAGGCGATGAGTCCGGCGACGGCGGGCGTGGACATGAGCAGTCCGTGCAACCAGTCGCGGTCCTTGCGCACGGAGCGCGCCGGACGCGCGGGCTTGACGGCGGTCACGGGTGGGGCCTTCTCCCGGGCGTGAGGCGCGGCGTGCGCCGGTTCGACGGAGGTCACGGTGGGTCCTGTTCCCGGCGGGGGCGGGCGCGGGCCCGCCCCCGGCCGTTGGTCCTACGGGATCTTGTAGCCGGCGTTGTCGGAGAAGTCCTGGTCGATGGCGCGGGCGGCCTTGGACAGGGCGCTCTCGGGGTCGGCGCCGCTGTAGACGGAGTTGAGGGCTTCGCTGAACTTGGCGGTGACGGTGGGGTATCCGGCGGTCACCGGGCGGGTGACGGCGACGCACGTCCTGGTGATGTCGCTGTCGCCGCAGGGCTTGGCGAGCTGGTCGGCGAAGAGCTGGAGCGGGCCGCCCTGCTTGTAGAGCGGGCTCGCGGCGAGCGCGGTCTTCGTGGCGGGCGGGGCGCCGTTGGCGGTCGTCATGGCGGTGACGTTGGCGTCGTTGAGGAGGTAGTCGAGGAAGGCGCCCGCGGCCTTGGCGTTCTTGGTGTCGGCGCCGATGCCCCAGGCCCAGGAGCCCTGACCGGTCTTGGTGCCGTTGCCGAAGTCGGGCAGCGGCAGGACGACGAGGTCTTCACCGAGGGCCTTGCTGAAGGTGGGGTACATCCAGTGGCCGACCCAGCTCAGGGCGACGCGGCCGTCGGCGAAGGCATTGCCGTCGGTGTTGGGGTCGACGTAGGTCTTCCAGGACTGGAAGGTCTTCAGCGCCGAGACCGCCGCCGGGGTGTCGAGAGCCCCCTCCGCCTTGCCGTCCTTGAGGAGGGAGCCGCCCGCCGACCAGACGACCGGGGCGAAGCCGTACGTCCCCCACTCGGTGGCGAGGCCGTTGTTCTCCTGGATGTCGAGGGTCTTGCCGTCGGCGTCCTTGGCCTTGAGCGCCTTGAGCGCGGCGGTGAACTCCTCCGCCGTCCAGGCGTCGTCCACGCTCGTCGGGTAGTCGACCCCGGCCGCGTCCAGCAGCTTCTTGTTGCCGTACATCCCGAGGCCCGAGTCGTACATGCCCAGCCCGTAGTGCTTGCCGCCGATCTCGCCCTGGGACTTGGCGGCGTCGGTGGCGTTGGACATCGTCTTGGCGGAGACGTAGCCGTCGAGGGCGGCGAGCTTCTTGTTGTAGACGAAGTTCGCCATGGTCGGGCCGTCGAACTCCAGCACGTCCGGCAGTTCGGAGGCGCTGGTGGCGGTGACGGTCTTGGTGTAGTCGTTGCCCGGTATCAGCTTCAGCTCGACCTTGATGTCGCTCTGCGAGGAGTTGAAGGACTTCACCGCGGCCTGCACGGCGGCGTCCTCGCTCTTCTGGCCCTGGTGGGCCCACACGCTGATGGTGCCCTTTCCGCTGCCGGCCTCAGCGGCGGCGTCGGTGCCGCCGCCCCCGCCGCAGGCGGCCAGTGCCGCCAGGGGCAGGGCGAGAGCCAGTCCCGTACAGGCTGTGCGACGGTACCTTCTGCTGATCGAGCTCATGATGGCGTGCCTCCGTGCTGTGGCGAGGGTCGTGGTACGGATGTGCTTGCGACGCGTGGGGGTGTGGGGCTCAGGGGGGCTATTGCGGTCCGCGCGGGCGCGGCGGGGCCGTGGTCTCGCGCAGGACGAGGCGGATGGGCATCTGGACGTGCCCGGCCGGCTCGGCGGCGGGTTCGTCGAGCTGGCGCAGCAGCAGCCGGGCGGCCTCGGCGCCCTGTTCGGCCACCGGCTGGGCGACGGTGGTCAGGCCGACCACGTCGGAGAGTTCGTGGTCGTCGAAGCCGACGACGGACACGTCGTCCGGGACCTTGAGGCGGTGGCGGCGCAGCGCCCGCAGGGCGCCCATCGCCATCTCGTCGGACTGGGCGAACACGGCGGTCGGCGGGCGGGAGGCGGCCAGGAGTTCGGTCATGGCCCGCTCACCGCCCTCGACGGTGTAGTCGCCGTCGGCCTCCAGTGCCGGATCGTGCGTGATCCCGGCATCGGACAGCACGTCCAGGTAGGCGTTGCGGCGCTCGATGGGGGTGGTCCAGTGCAGCGGCCCGCTGGCCCCGCTGATCATTCCGATGCGGCGGTGCCCGAGGTTCACCAGATGCCGTACGGCGCTCTCGGTGCCGGCCCGGTCGTCGATGCCGACGACGGTGAAGCCGGGCCGGGGGCCGCCGACCGTGGTGGCCAGCGGCACGCCCAGTGAGCGCAGCGCGGCCGCCTCCCCCTCCTCCGGGATGA
Source organism: Streptomyces sp. NPDC001381 (assembly GCF_042895685.1). NCBI lineage: Bacteria > Bacillati > Actinomycetota > Actinomycetes > Kitasatosporales > Streptomycetaceae > Streptomyces > Streptomyces sp. NPDC001381. The sequence continues at coordinate 318,751 of NZ_JBIAWO010000006.1, forward strand.
GCAGCGACAGCACCGCGTCCACCCGCTTGCGGACCGGCAGTTTGGTGAAGAAGCGTTTGCGTGTCTCCGGCGAGCCGAGGTTGTACAGCAGCACGTCGTACCCGGCGGCGCTGAACACCTTCTCGGCCGCGTCCAGCACGGTGCCGAAGAACCAGCGGCCCACATAGGGGACCAGGACCCCGATGGTGTAGGTCCGGCCGCTGGCCAGACTGGAGGCGGAGCGGGAGGCGGTGTAGCCGAGCTGGGCGGCGACGGCGCTGATCTGCTCCCGCACCGCGTCGGAGACGCCCGGCCGGCCGCGCAGGGCGCGGGACACGGTGGAGGCGGAGACGCCGGCGGCGCGGGCGACGTCGTTGATGCTGGCCGTCACGGGGTGGTTCCTCCCGTAGTTTTCACGTCGGTGTGATCTGTGGGTGACGTGACCGTAAACCCGCCCACCTTGTTGCGCAAGCGTTTGCGTTCATATTTACTTGGGCCGATTCCAAAGTGAGTCCGTTTTGATCGATGGTCAGCGCATGCGTTTGGGCGCTGTGAGCCGACAGGAACTGTGCATGCGATACGCCCCGCCCGGCCTCTGCGTGAACGACTTCGCCCTGCTGCGGGACGAGGACGGCACCTACACCGTGCTGCATCTGCAGGGGCCCTGGACGGCCGAGTTCGACCACCTGCGGATGGAGACCTCCTACGGCCGGGCCACCTCCACCGACCTGGTCGGCTGGCGGCCGCAGGGCAGCGCGTTCGGCGTCGGCCTGCCCGGCCGCTTCGACCAGCAGGCCGTGTGGACCATGCACCCCGTCCGGCACGGCGAGGGAATGGCGATGTTCTACACCGGCGTGAGCGAGCTGACGGCGGACGGCTGGCCCCTGCAGTCGGTCGGGCTGGCGTACTCCGACCGCACCGACGGCACCGGCTGGCGGCGCCACGGCACCGCACCGGTCGTGGAGGCGGACCCGCGCTGGTACCGCACCGGCGAGCGGATGGCCTGGCGCGACCCGTTCGTGGTCCGCGACGACGAGACGGACGGCTGGGTGATGGTCGTCTGCGCCGCCGACGCCTCGCTGCCGGTCGAGGTCGGCGGCTGCGTGGCCTGGGCCACCTCCGACGACCTGGAGCACTGGACGGTCCAGCCGCCGCTCATCTCGCCGGGCGACGTCGACGAGCTGGAGTGCCCGGTCCTGGAGCGCCTGGACGACGGCGGCTGGCTTCTGCTCGGCTCCATCGGCGCGACCCGCGGCTTCGAGTCATGGACCGCCCCGAGCCTGCGGGGACCGTGGACGCGGCGCGGACCCCTCGGGCCCACGGGCAGTTACGCCCCGCGTGTCGTCGCCGCGCCCGACGGCTCCCGGGTCGTGCTGCACACCACGCCCCGGCGGGTCGGTCTCACCGACGCCGGGGAGCGCTGCCGCGGCATGCTCGCCCAGCCGAAGCTCCTGGTCACGCCCGAGGAGGGGGCACCCCGCCTGGAGTGGTGGCCGGGCCTGAACGCGTGGCTCGGCGAGGAAACCCTCCGGCCCGGCCTGCACGCGGTCGGCGACCTCGTCATGACCGGCCCCGTCGAGATCACCCTGCGCACCCTCGACGAGCAGGGCGAGCAGCCCGCCCTGGTGGTCGGCTGCGACGGCAAGAACCTGTGGGTCACCGGGCCGGACGGCGCCCGCCTCGGCGAGACGGTGCTCGCCGGTCCCCCGGCGACGCTGCGCATCCTCACCGTCGGCGAGTACGTCGAGGTCTACGCCGACGGCGTCTTCGCCCTGACCACCCTGTGCTACTCGGGACGCCCCGCCCCGTGGACCGCGGTCACCGACGGAGACACCCGCACCCTCCCCGTCCGCCCGATCCGCCTTCCCGACCCCGACCGTGACGACGCGTCAGCCGTCTGGCCCGGCCCGGCAGGCCCCTGACACCGCTCGGCTCGGGCCGAGCAAGGCGGCCCGAGCCGGACAGACGGAGCCGGACGGGCCGAGCCGGGCAGGCCAAGCCAGGCAGGCCGAGCCGGACGGCCCGAGCCGGGGAGGGATTCCAGCCATCGCGCGGGACCGATTGCCCGGTGGGCGCCGGGCCGGGCACGGACGTCGCCCGTGCTGGGCAGCGCCGACCGCTCCGCCTACGACCGTGGTGGGCCCCACCGGCCACCGCTGCGACCCGGCCAACGGCAACACGGTCACCGTCTCCCCGCCCGGTGGCACCGGCCTGCGTCACCTGCGACCGGCGTCAGCGCCAACACCGGCTGTCCGGTGGGGCAGTTCAGCGAGGTGCAGGCGTATCTCACGCCATGACGCCCCGCCCTGTGCCTCGCTTCCCGTCAGTCGGAGAAGTGGCGTACCAGCTCCTGGGTGAACACCTGGGCGGCCGGTGCCGTCCACCGCCTGCGGTGGCGGGCCAGCCGCACGGGCACGTCCGCGAACCGCGGACCGCGGACCCGCGCCAGCCGTCCCTGGCGCAGGTGCTCCCGCGCGGTCGTGAGCGGCAGCAGGGTCAGTCCCAGGCCGGCGGCGACACAGGAGCGTGCCGCGTCCACGCTGCCGAACCGGGTCAGCCGCGGCCGCGCCCCGGGCACGGCGAGCAGCCGTCGCTCCAGCTCGTCGCTGTAGGAACAGCCCTGTTCCAAAAGGAAGAAGGGCTCCGCCGCGAGTTCCGCCCAGGTCGCCGCACGGGTCCGCGCGGCGAGCGGATGGCCGGGAGCGCACAGGAGTGCGAGGGGCTCGCGGGCGACCGGCTCGGTCGTCAGATCGGGGAAGTCCGCCTCCTCCTCCAGCAGCAGCGCCAGGTCGAGGCGTCCGGACCGCACCCCCTCGACGCACTCCGCGGTGCCGGCCGCGTCCAGCCGTACGTCCACCTCGGGGTGGCTGGTGCGCAGGGCGGCGATCAGGTCCGGCAGCCGGGTGGAGCACAGCGACTCGGGGGTGCCGACGACCACCCGCCCTCCCACCGGGCCGTCGCCGGAACCGGCGGCCTTCAGCCGGGCCACGGCGTCGAGCACGTCCTCGGCGCCGTCCAGCAGCCGGCGGCCGGATTCGGTGAGCAGCGCGCCCGTGGGCAGGCGGTCGAAGAGCCGGGTGCCCAGCTCCCGCTCCAGGGTGCGGATGTGCACGGTGACCGTGGACTGGGCCAGGTGCAGCTCGGTGGCGGCGGCGGTGAAGCTGCCCGTGCGGGCGAGCGCGGCGAAGGTGTGCAGCAGGCGGGTGTCCACACCGCCAGGCTATGTGAAAACCCGATCGACAGGATCGTATTTCATCGTTGGACTCGATGGGTCCGGGATGACAGCGTGGAGCCATGACCACCGACGTGAGCGGGACGAACCCCGTGAGCCACCCCGAGCCGCACGCCGACACCCTGCGCTACACGGCCTTCACCGACGACCCGACGGGAGGCAACCCCGCCGGGGTCGTGCTCGACGCCGCCGGGCTGGACGAGGCGGCGATGCTCGCCGTCGCCGCCGAGGTCGGCTACTCCGAGACGGCCTTCGTCACCGGCCGGGACGAGGTGGCGCGCCGATTCCGGGTGCGCTACTTCAGCCCGCTCGCCGAGGTGGCCTTCTGCGGGCACGCGACCGTCGCGCTGGCGGTCGCCCTCGCCGAGCGGCTGGGCCCCGGGGACATCGTCCTGGACACCGCCGCGGGCGAGATTCCCGTGGCCACCAGGGTGGACGACGAGGGCGCGGTGGTGGCCACGCTCACCAGCGTCGCGACGCGTTCGCGCCCCGCCACGAGCACCGAGCTGGACGCGACGCTGACGGCCCTGGGCTGGGCTCCCGGCGACCTGGACCCGGCGCTGCCCGCGCATGTGGCGTTCGGCGGCAACGACCACCTGGTCCTGGCCGCCGCCTCGCGGGCGCGGCTGGCGGACCTGGACTACGACTTCGACGGACTCGGCGAGGTGATGCGGCGCCACGGCTGGACGACCGTCCACCTCGTGTGGCGTGAGTCGCCGGAGCACTTCCACGCCCGCGATCCCTTCCCGGTCGGCGGAGTCGTGGAGGATCCGGCGACGGGGGCGGCCGCCGCGGCGTTCGGCGGTTACCTCCGCACGGTGGGCCTCGTCACCGGCCCGGCCAGGATCACGATCCGCCAGGGAGAGGACATGGGCCGCCCCAGCGACCTGCTGATCGAGGTGGACCCGCAGGACCCGCGCGTCCGGGTCACGGGGCGGGCCGTGCCGATCGGCTAGGAGGATGAGGGGGCGCGGGGGGCGGGTTCCTCGGGGAGGCCCGTCGCCCGCGTGGTGATGCCGCGCAGGAGGCGGTCGGCGTAGGCGTGGAAGCGGGCCGGCATGTCGAAGCCCTTGGGGTCGAGGACCCACTGGAGCTGCAGGCCGTCCATCACGGCGGCCGTTTCCTCGGCCACCCCGACGACATCGGTTCCCGGCCTCAGCTCGCCGCTGTCCACGGCTCGTTGCAGCGAGGCCGACATGACCGAGACCAGTTCGGTGTAGCGCCGGACGAAGTAGGGGTGGGCGGGGTGTCCGGGGTCGCCCGCCTCGGCGGCGAGGACGTTGAACATACGGGTGCGGCCGAGGCGGGCGGCGTTGTACTCGGTGAGCCGGAGCAGGCTCACGTAGCACTCGGTGACCGTGGAGAACTCCTCCCGGAAGAACCTCTCCGAGTCCTGCTGCTCGGTGCGGGCCAGGACCTGCACGAGGAGGTCCTCCTTGCTGCGGAAGTGGTGCAGCAGGCCGCCCTGGGTGATGCCGACGTCCTTGGCGATCCGGGCCAGGGAGGAGGCGTGGAAGCCCCACTGGGCGAAGTGTTCGACGGCGGCGTCCAGGATGCGCAGCCGTCGCTCGTCGCCGACGGCGTAGCCGCCGCGGCCGGCGGCCCTGCCCGCTCTGGCGCCGTCCTTGTGCTCGGTGCCGTCCTTCTGGTCCATGGCGGTCACCCTAGCCCGCCCACAGGGTGCTCCTCGGTGGAGTGCGACACACCGCCGGACCGTCGGTTACACGAGTAAGCGGCCGGGATTTTCAAGCCGTGTGCAGCGTGATTCAAGCCACGCGACCAAAACCTACTACCTACTCGGTTTTACTGCTTCCCTGATCGGGCCGGTGCGGCGAAGAAGCCGCCCCCGTCCCCCATGGAGAGCCGCCATGGCCCTGAGCCACGACGCCCCGCTCGGCGAGTCGCCCGCCCCGACCGCCGTCCCCGCCGGGCAGTCCGCCCCCGCCGACGCCCTCGCCCCCGTCGCGCAGTCCGCCCCCGCCGTCGCCTCCCCCGCGGCCGGCCGGCCCGCGGACGCCCTCCCCAAGGCCCCCGCCCCGCTCGTCCTGGCCCTCGCCTTCGCCCAGTTCGGCGCCTATCTCGCCGTCCTGACCCCGGTCATGGTGACCCTCGCCCTGCGGGTCAGCCAGATCGTCCCGGAGGCGGACCGGGGTGCCGCCCTCGGGCAGGTGCTCAGCGTCGGCGCGCTCCTCGCGATGCTGGGCAACCCCGTCTTCGGCGCCCTGTCCGACCGCACCACCAGCCGCTTCGGCCGCCGCCGCCCCTGGCTGGTGGGCGGGATGGCCGCCGGACTCGCCGGGCTCCTCGTCGTCGCCCTCGGCGGCAGCGTGCCGGTGCTGGTGTTCGGCTGGGCCGTCGCCCAGCTCGGCATCAACGCCACGCTGGCCGCCCTGACCTCGTGCGTCCCCGACCTGATCCCGCCGCAGCAGCAGGCGCGGGTGTCCGGCGTCATCGGCATCACGACCTCGCTGGCGATGATCGGCGGTTCGGTGCTGGCCCAGGTGTTCAGCGGCTCGATGGCCCTGGCCTTCCTGGTGCCGGGCGCGATCGGCCTGGCCGCCGTCACCTGCCTCGCGGTCGTCGTCAAGGACCGTCCGGCCCGCGCCGGCGCCTTCGCCCCGTACAGCCTCAAGGAGTTCCTGCGGAGCTTCTGGGTCAATCCGCGCAGGCACCCCGACTTCGCCTGGAACTTCGCCGGCCGCTTCCTGGTCTTCACCGGCGCCTCCTGTGTCACCAGCTACCAGGTCTACTTCCTGATGGACCGCCTCGGCTACGACGACACCGCGGTCACCGGCAAGGTGCTGGCCGGCACCCTCGCCATGGTGGTCGCGATCGTCGTCGGCTCGCTGCTCGGCGGCCAGCTCTCCGACCGCTCCGGCCGCCGCAAGCCGTACGTGCTGGGGTCCTCGCTGGTCATGGCGGTCAGCCTGGCGATGATCGCCTCCGCGCAGAACTTCGGGATGTACGTCGCCGCGCTGGTCGTCTTCGGCTTCGGCGAGGGCCTGTACCTCTCCGTCGACATGGCGCTGGCCGCCGCGGTGCTGCCCGACCCGGAGGAGTCGGCCAAGGACATGGGCGTGCTGAACATCGGCAACGCCCTCCCCCAGTCCCTCGTCCCCATCGTCGCTCCCGCGTTCCTCGCGATCGGCGGCGGCGGAAACTACGGCGCGCTGTTCCTCTTCGGCGCGGTCGCCGCCGTGCTGGGCGCGGTCGCCGTCCAGTTCATCCGCTCGGTCAAGTAGCCCCGCGGCCCCGACGGCCTCCCCGGCCCCCACGGCCCCCACGGCCCCCACGGCCCCCACGGCCCCCACGTACAAGGAATCCCGGATGACCACCCCCGCGTACCGCGATCCGAACCTGCCCGTCGACGAGCGCGTCGAGGACCTGCTGGCCCGGATGACCCTGGAGGAGAAGGCGGGCCAGCTCTTCCACACGATGCTGACCATGACGCCGGACGGCGGGCTCGCCGAGGAGGGCCCCTTCCTCCGGTGCGGCACCACGGAGCTGGTCACGGGCCGCCGTCTGACCCACTTCAACCTGCTCGGCCAGGGCGACGCCCGCGCCATGGCCCGCTGGGCCAACCGGATGCAGGACCTGGCCGCGGACACCCGGCTGGGCATCCCCGTCACCCTCTCCACCGACCCCCGGCACGCCTTCACCGACAACCCGGGCGCGTCCTTCGGCTCCGGGGCGTTCTCGGCCTGGCCCGAACCGCTGGGCCTGGCCGCGATCGGTGATGCGGAGCTGGTGGAGAGGTTCGCCGACACGGTCCGCCGCGAGTACCTGGCGGTCGGCTTCCGGGTCGCCCTGCACCCGCAGATCGACCTGGCCACCGAGCCGCGCTGGTCCCGCCAGTCCGGCACGTTCGGCTCCAGCGCGCAGGTCGGCGGCGAACTGGCGGCCGCCTACGTGCGGGGGCTGCAGGGCCCGCGGCTCGGCCCGCGGTCGGTCGCCGCGATGGTCAAGCACTTCCCCGGCGGCGGGCCCCAGAAGGACGGCGAGGACCCGCACTTCCCGCACGGCAAGGAGCAGGTGTACCCGGGCGGCATGCGCGAGTACCACCTGGCCCCGTTCCGGGCGGCCGTGGAGGCCGGGTGCTCGCAGATGATGCCGTACTACGGCCAGCCCGTCGGCACCGACTGGGAGGAGGTCGGTTTCGGCTTCAACAAGGATGTCCTGACCGGCCTGCTGCGCGAACGTCTCGGCTTCGACGGCATCATCTGCACCGACTGGGGCCTGCTCAGCGACGCGGAGATCATGGGCGAACCGGCCGAGGCCCGCGCCTGGGGCGTCGAGCACCTGAGCGTCGCCGAACGCGCGGCGAAGGCGCTGGACGCCGGCACCGACCAGTTCGGCGGGGAGCAGTGCCCCGAGGTGATCGTCGAGCTGGTGCGCACCGGCCGCGTCGCGGAGGAGCGGATCGACGTCTCCGTACGGCGGCTGCTGCGCGAGAAGTTCGTGCTGGGGCTCTTCGAGAACCCGTACGTCGACCCGGACCGCGCCGAGGAGGTCGTCGGCGCCCGTGAGTTCACCGCCCTGGGCGAGGCGGCCCAGCGGCGCTCGCTCACCGTGCTGGAGAACCGCGGCCTGCTGCCCCTGCGGGGCCGTCCCGAGCTGTACGTCCAGGGGATGAGCCGGGAGGCGGCCGCGGCGTACGGCAACATCGTCACCGATCCGGCCGACGCGGACGTGGCCGTCCTGCGCCTGCGCACCCCCTACGAGCGACGCCCCGGCGCCTTCGAGTCGTTCTTCCACGCGGGTTCACTGGCGTTCCCCGACGAGGAGCTGAAGGAGATCCTGCGGCTGCTCGACGCGGTGCCCACGCTGGTGTGCGTCAACCTCGAACGGCCCGCCGTCCTCCCGGAGATCGCGGAGCGTGCGGCCGCCCTGGTCGCCGACTACGGCGCCTCGGACGCGGCACTTCTGGACGTGGCCTTCGGCCGGGCCCGCGCCGAGGGCCGCCTCCCGTTCGAACTGCCGCGTTCCATGGCGGCGGTGGAGGCGTCCCGCCCGGACGTCCCCAACGACACGCGGGACCCCCTCTTCCCTTACGGCCACGGCGTCGAACTCCCGTGAGCCGCTGATGCGCCGCGTCCCGCCGGCGGACGGCGCCGCACCGCGTGCGAGTCGTACGGGCCGCGGCGACGGATCACGTCGCGGGCGGGCCGTCGCCACCGGCCCGTACGTCCGTGCGCCCGTGCGGTCAGCGGGCGGCGAGGAGTTCGAGGGTGTCGATCACTCGGTTGGAGAAGCCCCACTCGTTGTCGTACCAGGCGACCACCTTGATGTGGCGGCCGTCGACGCGGGTGAGGGCCGAGTCGAAGATCGACGACGCCGGGTTGCCCGTGATGTCGGACGAGACCAGGGCGTCCTCCGAGTATTCGAGGATGCCGGCGAGCGGGCCCTCGGCGGCGGCGCGGTACGCGGCGAGCACCTCGTCGCGTGTCACGTCGCGGGCGACGGTCGTGTTCAGCTCGACGATCGAACCGACCGGGACGGGCACGCGGATCGAGTCGCCGGACAGCTTGCCGTCGAGGTTCGGCAGCACGAGACCGATCGCCTTGGCGGCGCCCGTCGTGGTCGGCACGATGTTGACCCCGGCGGCACGGGCGCGGCGGGGGTCGCGGTGCGGGCCGTCCTGGAGGTTCTGCTCCTGCGTGTAGGCGTGCACCGTCGTCATGAAGCCGTGCTCGATGCCGGCGAGGTCGTCGAGGACCGCGGCCAGCGGGGCGAGCGCGTTGGTCGTGCAGGAGGCGTTCGAGACGATCGTGTGCAGGTCCGCGTCGTAGGCGTCGGTGTTCACCCCGTAGGCGAGCGTGACGTCGGCGCCGTCCGAGGGCGCGCTGACGAGCACCTTCCTCGCGCCTGCGTCGAGATGGGCGCGGGCGGCCTTGGCGGAGGTGAAGCGGCCGGTCGCCTCCAGCACGATGTCGACGTCGAGCGCGGCCCACGGCAGGTTGGCCGGTTCGCGCTCGGCGAGCACCTTGATGCGACGGCCGTCGACGACGAGGGCGCCGTCGTCGACGGTGACCGGGCGGCCCAGCCGGCCGGAAGTCGAGTCGAAGGCGAGCAGCCGCGCGAGGGCGGTGGGCTCCGTGAGGTCGTTGACGGCGACGATCTCCAGGTCGCTGTCGCGTTCGAGAAGCGCGCGCAGCACGTTGCGTCCGATGCGGCCGAATCCGTTGACGGCGATGCGAGTCATGAGTGGTGTCCCTTCGGTTCACCACCAGCCTCGCGTGCGGCGGGCGCCCGTGACCGGGGCGCGAGCGCCATGGTTCGCAAGGATCTCGCCAGCCCGGGCCGGCCGGCGGTCACGCGCCGCGGGTGAAGGTGCGGCGGTATTCGCTCGGGGTGGTGCCGAGGATCTGCTGGAAGTGCAGCCGCAGGTTGGCGCCGGTGCCGAGCCCGACGTCGTTCGCGATCTGTTCGACGCCGCGCTCGGAGCGTTCGAGCAGTTCGCGGGCCCGGTCGATGCGGGCGCGCATCACCCACTGCATGGGCGTGTATCCCGTGTCCTCGACGAAGCGGCGCGAGAAGGTGCGGGGCGAGACCGCCGCGTGCCGGGCGAGCGTCTCGAGGGTGAGGGGTTCGTCGAGCCGGTGCAGGGCCCACTCGCGGGTGGCGGCGAACCGTTCGCCCAGCGGCTCCGGCACGCTGCGCGGCACGTACTGCGCCTGGCCGCCGCTGCGGTAGGGCGCCGCGACCAGGCGCCGGGCCGCGTGGTTGGAGGCGGCCACGCCGAGGTCGCCGCGCAGGATGTGCAGGCACAGGTCGATGCCCGAGGCGGCGCCCGCCGAGGTGAGCACGCTGCCCTCGTCGACGAACAGGACGTTCTCGTCGACCCGCACGAGCGGGTGCTTCGCCGCCAGCGCGCGGGCGTAGTGCCAGTGCGTGGTGGCGCGTCGGCCGTCGAGCAGGCCCGTGGCGGCGAGGGCGAAGGCTCCCGTGGAGATGGCGGCCAGCCGGGCGCCCCGGGCGTGGGCGGCGAGCAGCGCGTCGACGACCGCCCGCGGCGGGTCCTCACGGTCGGGGGACCGGTAGCCGGGGATGAAGACGATCTCGGCCCAGGCGAGCGCCTCCAGGCCGTGCGCCACGTGGTACGACAGCCCGTCCCCGCCGGTCACCAGCCCGGGCGCCGCCCCGCACACGCGTACCTCGTACGGCATGCTCGCGCGGGTCGTGAACACCTGCGCGGGGATGCCCACGTCGAGCGGCTTGGCGCCTTCGAGCACGAGGACGGCGGCACGGCGGAGGGGGGTGGGCGGCACGGGGAAAGCGTACGGGGCGTGAGCGGTACGGCCGCGACGCGCCGAACACGGCGGCCCGGCTCCGGGTGTCCGGGAGCCGGGCCGTCCGAGGGCCTGTCAGCGGATGTCTCTCAGCCCTGGCGGGCCTTGAAGCGGGGGTTCTTCTTGTTGATCACGAAGGTCACGCCCCGTCGGCGGACCACCTGTGATCCCGGCTCTGCCTTCAGCGAGCGCAGGGAGCTGCGGACCTTCACGGCGATGTCCTCCTTCGTACGGGCCCGCCGGCGGCGGGGATGTTCAGCGCTCCTCGCGGAACGCGACGTGGCGGCCGGCCACCGGGTCGTACTTGCGCAGGACGAGGCGGTCGGGGTCGTTGAGACGGCTCTTGCGGGTCACGTAGGTGACACCGGTTCCGGCCGTCGACTTCAGCCTGACGACAGGGCGCGTGGTGCTGCGTGCCATGGCGTCCTCCCTTCGCTTCCGACTGACCCGAACATGTCAGTCACGGGCTCCAACAAGGGACCCGGTCCCCGCATTCCCCGCGGATCGAGCACGTGCCCCCGGCATGCTTCCGTGCGCCTCCCCGGCGCCGGTACGTCCGCCCCCGTCACGTCGTTCGCGACAGGGAAGGCGAACAGGTCACGGGCACGGGGGTTGCGGCATGTGGGCAGCACTGCGAGAGGCACGGGTGCAGCGGTGCGTCGGCCTGGGCGCCGTCGCCCTGGCGCTGACCGCGCTGACCGTGGTCCTGGCGGGCAGGGGCGGGGACGCGGACGCGACGTCGATGTGGATCTCGGCGGTCTCGGCGTTCGTCTCGGTCTGTGCGCTCGCGGCCGACCTGCTGCGGGAGCCCGCGGCGGACCCGGAAGCCGGGCCCGAGCGACGACGACGGGCGGCCGACGAGCTCTCCCGGGCCGTGCTGGCCCAGTGGGCGCCGGAGGCCCGCAGGCGCCGGCTGCAGGACCCGGCGCCGCTCGACGTCCGCTGGACGCGGGTGGGTCCGCCGCTCGCCGACCACGAGCACAACGTCCGGCCCGGGCGGCCGGTGCCCGCCCCGCGCGACGGGGACCAGCGGCTCGACCGCATCGCCGGCACCTTCCGTGACATCCCCTCCCGCCGGCTGGTCGTGCTCGGCGGACCCGGCGCGGGCAAGACCGTTCTCGCCCTCCGGTTCGTCCTGGACCTGCTCGGCACCCGGCGGTCCACGGACCCGGTCCCCGTCCTCCTCCCCCTGGCGAGCTGGGAACCCGGCGCCGTCGGCCTGCGCGCCTGGCTGGCCGAACGGCTGGCCGCCGAGTACCGGCCGCTGGCCGCCGTGCGAGGCGGCCGCACGCTGGCTCGCGAACTGCTGGACGAGGGGCTCGTCCTGCCGGTGCTGGACGGCTTCGACGAGATTCCCCGGGAATCGCACGCGCGGGCGCTGAGCCGGCTCAACGCCGAACTCGACGAGCGGCTGCCCGTCATGCTGACCTGCCGCGACGAGGACTGGGGCCGTGCACTGGGCGAGGCCGGTGGAGACGTCCTGACGGCCGCCGAGGTGATCAGGCTGCGTCCGCTGGACCCGGAGACCGCCAGGGAGTACCTGGAGAGCACCGCGCGCCCGATCGGGGGGACACGTCCGAACGGCCGTCCGGTGACCGTCTGGACGGCCGTCCTGGACGCGCCCACCGCCCCGCTGACCGCCGTACTGAGGTCACCGCTGATGGTGGCGCTGGCGCGCACGGTGTACGGGGACACCTCCCGCGACCCGTCCGAGCTCACGGAGCCCGACCGCTTCCCCTCGGCGACGGCCGTCGAGGGACACCTGCTGGACTCCTTCGTCCCGGCCGCCTTCGCCGACGAGGACGGGATCTGGCGCCCGGACGCCGCGCACCGGTGGCTGCGGTGCCTGGCCCGGCTCCCTTCAGGCGCCCGGGCCACCTGGCAGCTCGGCTGGTGGGAGCTGCCGGCGGCGATGCCGCCGTGGCTGCGCGTGCTCGGTCCCGCGGGCTCAGCCCTGCTCGCCACCGCCGCGGTGCTCGTGCCATTGGCCCGGTACGGCGGTGGCGTCGTCGGGAACTGGGACAGCGTCCTGTCGGCGGTGCTCAACTTCGCGGGACTGCTGGCCGGCCTGTGCTTCGGACTGGCCCTGATGCTGCCCGCCGAGCCCGCGGCACCGCCCGGGCCGCGGCAGCTGACGCGCATGGCGCTGACGATGACGGGCGCGGCGACAGTCCTCGCCCTGGTGACGGGCTGGTGTGTCCCGCCCCTCGTCAGCGCGCGGCTCGGAGCCGTGATCACGCCGAGGCCCGCCTGGTTCCTGAACGGGTGCGTCTTCGGGCTGGTCCTGTCCCTGATGTTCGCCGTCGGCGGGCTGCCCCGCCGGCCCCTGCCGCTGAGCCTGCCGTGGACGGGCAGCCCGAGCGGGCCGCGGGCCGTGCGGGCACTGGGCGGTGTGATCCTCTTCGCCGGTCTCGCGAGTTACGGCTACTTCCGGGCGGCCGTCCCGGCGATGACCTGCTGCCTGGCCGGGCTGCTGCTGACGCTCGCCGGCCAACCGCGGCGCGGGGCCCGGGGCGTGGAACCGTACGCGGGTCCGGCCGCCGTCCTGCGCGGCTTCGCCCGCGGGCTGGGGCGGGGTCTGCTGGCCTGCACCTTGATCGGCGTCTGCGCCGGGGCCGTCGTCGGCGGTGTCACCGGCGCCTTCGCCGCGTACGAGATCCACCGTCCGGCGGGGGCGCGGACCACGGCCGGCGCGGAGGTCGACGGCTGGCGCCTCGGCATGACCGACGGACGGCGCTCGGTCGAGTCGGTACGGCCCCGGCGCGTCGAGCTGGTGAGCCGGACCGCGCTCGCCCGTCCGTTCGCCGTCCACCAGGGTGCCCGGATCTCGTGGGACGAGCGGCGCGGAACGTACGAGGGGACGGTGCGGATCCAGGCGCGGGGCGACCGCTGGGTGCTCGTGTGGCGGGGCACGCCGCAGAGCTGGCGGGGCCGGGCCGTCGACGCCCACAACCTGGTGGTCGCCCTGCCGCGTGACGTCGAACTCTGGCTCGTGCACCGCGGCACCGGCGCGGTCGTCCGGGACGCCGTGGAGCCGTTCGTGGCCTTCGGCGTCCTCGTCGGCGCGATCGGCGGCTGCGCCTCCGGTGTCTGCCTCGCCCTCAACACCCCTGCCGACACCATCCGCGCCGCCGACCCGCCGAGCACCCTGCGCACCGACCGCGCCGCCACCCTCGCGCGCAGTGCCGTCGCGGCGCTCGTGGCGGGCGGTGGCTGTCTGGCGTTCATCTCGGCCACCGGCCGGGGCACCACCCTGGGCACCATGCACACGGAGGTGTGGGTGCCGGTGGGCACCAGCGCGCTCGCGCTCAGCGCCTGGGGCCGGCTGGGCACGGCGCGCATCTGGCTGGCGGTCACCGGGCGGGCGCCCTGGCGGCTGATGCGGTTCCTGGAGGACGCGCACCGGCGGGGCGTGCTGAGGCACTCCGGGGCGCTCTACGAGTTCCGGCATGTGCGCCTTCAGGAACGGCTGGCGGCACGGACCACCGAGGAGACGGCCGCTGGGCGACCCGACGGGCGGGCTCCCGCGCCCCGGCCGCGCGACTCCCCCGGCCGGCACCAGCCACAGCCCTGACCGCGAGGCGGCCTGCGTCGGGTCTCACGAGGCTCGGCGACGGCCGGCGTCCTTCACGGTGTCTCACACCGGCTCGGCGGGTACGGCGGCCCCGCGCTGTCCCGCACCGGCTCGGCGGGTACGGCGGCCCCCGCGCTGTCTCACTCCGCAGGCCGTCGGGCGGTCGGAGGGCCAGGGCGCCTGGCCGGGCGGCCGGAGGGCCCGGGACGCCTGACCGGGCAGTCGGAGGGCCCGGGACGCATGGCCCGGCGGCCGGAGGGCCCGGCCGCGTGGTGGGGCGGTCGGCCGTCGGGCCGTCGGGCCGTCAGGAGGGGCGCTCGGGTGTCGCTGCGGGGACGGGAACGATCTTTCCGTGTACGGAAGTTGAACACTGGACGCGAGGCCCGTGTCCCGTCTCGCGGCGTCTCTACGCTGACGCGCGTGCGAGATCAGCGGCAGGCGGGCTACGACCGCCACGGCAGTCCCCGTGAGCAGTCCCCCCGGACGGTCCCGGCACCCCGCGCGGCCGGTCCGGGCGGTCGCCCGAACCCCCTGCTGGGGCTTCAGCAGACCGCGGGCAACGCCGCCACCGTCGCGGCCATGAGCGCGGCGGGGCCGTCCACCGCCCGCAGGCGGTCCCCCGGGACACCGCTGCCGACCGTGGTCGAGGAGAACGCCCTGCAACTCCCGCCGTATCTGCGGGACATGGAGGCGCCGGGGCTGTCCACGGCGTACGGTCTCACCGGCCACGAGTTCGTCACCGCGACGCTGGCGGGCGTGGTCGGGCACCGCGACGGCGTGGTCGCCGGGATCGCCGCCGAGCTCGCGGGGCGGCCCGAGTCCTTCTACGGGAGCGGACGGGCCTTCGCCGTCACCGGTGTGCGGGGCACGGACCGCTACGACGTCACGGTGCGGGTCTCCCCCGCCGACGACGACCGTCCCGGTCTCTTCTCCCCCGAGGGTCCCGACGCCGAGGGCGCCGCCACCAAGGTGGACGTGCAGCACCACACCGCCGCCACGGTCGCCCACGGCACGGGCTCGTCCGCGTCGAAGGGCGCCGCGTTCACCGCGTTCGGGCTGGCGCCGGTGGCGCCCGGCGTCTGGCTCGGCGGGGCGGCGACCGTCAACGCCCAGCCCTTCCAGTCGTCCCGGGACTCGCGCACCCAGCGGAACACGGCGGAGCCGCGCGTGCTGCGCAGCGACAAGGGGTCCGTCGAGGTCCCGCGCCGGGTCCGCTACGGCGTGCGGATCATGAAGGACGGCGAGCGTGCCGCGCGGGAGTCCAGTGGGGCCGGCACCCTCACCATGCGGGTGCCGGTGGAGCATCTGGTGCCGGCCGCCGCCGCGCCGGTGCCCCGGCCGGCTCCGGTGTCCCCCGACACCGCCCGGGCGGTGTCGCTGGCCGACTCCATGGCCCCGCTCGCGGTCTCGGACACCGCCGCCCCGCACCAGGGCGGGGGCGGCCTGTTCGACGCGGTCGCCTCGGCCCTGCACCCGTCGCTGACCTGGCCCGGCGCCCCCGGCCGGGCGCGCCTGTACGAGGCCACCGCCACCGCGACCGTGCTGGAGGACCTGCCGCGGCTGCTGCGGGACGGGGTCGTGGGCGAGGACCTGACCAGCCGGGACGGCACCACCACCGGCACCTACCGGATGCACGCCACGATCACCGGGCTGGCCCCCGGCTGGAGCACCGGCAGGACGCAGCTGCGTACGCACCAGCAGACCCAGCACGCGGTCACGGACACGGCGGGGAAGGGCCGCGGCGGCGCCTTCGGCGTCGGCCCCGCGGCGGGGTTCGGCGTCCTGGGCAACGCGGCCGCCGTGCGCGGCACGGTCATGCCGGTGGTCGGGGCGCGGCAGTCCCGGTTCAGCGTGGCCGAGCAGACCGTGTCCAGCCGGCAGGGCGCGGAGGTGCGCGGCGACAAGGTGCTCTACCTGGGGACCGTGCTCTTCACCGTCGAGGGCAGCGGGCCCTCGTCGCCGCTCACCCGGGCTCGGGGCGGCGGCCGTACGGCGCACCACACGATGCGGGTCTGGATCAGCCTGCGTGCCGACGAAGCCCAGGAGCTGGGGCTGCCGCTGCCGGAGGGCGTGACGGCCGAGGAGTTCGTCAAGCGTCCGCAACGGCCCGCGGGGGACGCCGAGGACGCGGGTCAGGGGGAAGGCAAGGGGAAGGGGAAGGGGAAAGGCAGGACCAGGCCCACGGAGACCGCCGAGGCCGCCGGGCAAGAGGCCACCGGGCGAGAGGCCACCGGGCAGGAGGCGGCCGGAAGCGCGGCTCCCGGACACGTCGTGCGGCATCTGCCCTTCGGCGCGATGGGCTCCAGCGTGGCGATCAGCCGCCTGGACACCGCCCCGATGATGCGGGCCGTGCGGAACCTGTTCGCCACCGATCCCCGGCTCAGCGGCTGTCTGCCCGCCTTCGGGGAGGAGGCGCAGCCGCGCGAGCCGAGCCCGGAGGAGGCCGAGGTCCAGCGGCGCAACTACCGTGAGCTGGTCACCGTCCTGTCGGAGACCAACCTGCGCGTCCACAAGGACCAGTTGCTGTCGACGGGCATCCGGGTCCGGTTGCGCCGCAAGTCCCGCTTCCACACGCACGACGTGCAGCTGAAGGTGACCGGCTCGCTCCGGGAGACCGGCCATCTCGGCGACACCAAGGACTGGCTGGTGCGCAGCCACTCGGGGGTGACCAGCAACCTGCAGAGCGGGCGCGCCAGTTCGCGCAGCGTCGGCGGGATGGCACTCGGCCAGTTCCGGCTGATCCCCGGCGCCCTGACCCTGTCGGCGCGCGCCGAGAAGGGCCGCACGACGACCCGGCGCGGCCAGGCGGGGCCGACGCTGCGCACCGACGTCCTCACCAACGGCTCCGAGGACGCGAGCGTGTTCGGCGGGGCGCTGAGCCTGAACGTCGGTGTCACCATGACGACCCGGCAGCGCAAGGCGGCCCGCTCCCTCACCCCGGGTGCGCCGGGCCGGGACGTGCCCACCGCCGAGGAGCTGGCGACGCTGCCCCTCGACGCGCAGGACGTGCGGCTGCTCACCCCCACCGCCTTCACCCTGGACGACGACGCCAAGCGGCGGCTGGACGCCGGGACCGCCGCGCGCACCGCTCGGCACCGCGATCTACGCACCGAGTTCGCGGCATCGGGCATCGGCGACCTGGCCGGACTGACACCGCGGCAGATGGGCGGCCGGGGCGTGCGGGAGTGGACGCTGGTGGAGACGGTCGGCGACGGTCAGCCGGTGCGGGACCTCGCGTTCGAGCTGCTGGCGCGGGCGGCAGCCCGCAACAGGGAGGCGCGGGAGGACCGGGCACTGCAGACGGAGGGGCTGGCGCCGCGGCTCGCGATCGAGGAGCGGTTCGCTCCGCAGGCCGTGACGGCGGCGTTGCGGCAGGCGGTCTCGGCGGGCTGGGTGGTGCAGAACCTGCGATACGCGCGGCGGCTTGCCGGGCTGAACGGCGCGGTCGGCACCCGGTTCGCGCTGACCGCGCCGCGGATCGTGCACCAGGGCACGGGAGCGGGCACCGAGACCTTCGTCCTGGGCGGACACCAGGTCACCGGTCAGGAGGGCACGAGTCACAGCACCTCGGTGCAGGGCGGCCTGACGGGAGCGGAGAACGGCACCGACTGGCGCATCGCCGAGGGTGTCGCGGCCGGCCGCTCCCTGGGCAGCGGCGACACGACAGCGTCCACGCTGGTCGGCACCGTCGAACGCAACGCGCACACCTCGCGCAAGAGCCCGCTGTACCTGGTCCGCTGCGACCTGGTGGTGCGGATGGTGGCCGAGGTCGCGGTGACCGGCGGCGGTCCGTACGTGGCGCGGGGCGGCCGTACGGTGCCGGCGGCGGTCGGCGTGTGGCTGACCGAGCGCCAGCTGCGGGCGGCGGGACTGAAGGTGCCGGGCGAGGAGGGACGGGAGGCGGCCGGGCCGGGGAAGGCGGCCGGGCCGGCGAAGGGTGCCCAGGAGTCCTCGCGGTCCGTGCCGGAGCCGGCGGCGCCGGCCGGGGAGGAGCGCGCGGAGTCCTCCGGCGGCGGGCCGAAGAGCGGGTCCCTGCTGCCGCCGGCGCCCGTCCCCGCCCTGGCCCAGGCCCTGCCGCTCGGCTTCGGCATGGTCGAGGACCTGCCCGACTTCCTTCCGCTGCTGGAGCGGATCCGCGGCCGGCTGGGCGCGTCGCTCGCCGACGACCTGCTGCCGCGCACCCGGCTGACGGACCGCAACGACAATGTGCAGCGACTGCTGCGGGTGCTGGACCGGGACGGCTCGGCGGGCCTGCTGTCGAGCGCGATGGACGGTGGCGTGGGCGTCGAGCTGTTCGACGGGCGCAGGCGGCCGTACCGGGCGGTGTTCAGTGTCCGCAGGACCGGTCGGGGCAGTTACGCCGAGACCGCCTCCGACGGCCGGGACATGGAGTACATCACCTCCGCCGCCGCGCAGCGGGCCGCCGCCCACGACGAGAGCGACAGCCGGGGTGTCGAGGCGGTCGTCGCCGGTTCCGGGAAACCCGACGGCGGCGCCGGCCGGCTCAAGAGCACCGGCGCGGCGGCCGGCCTCGGTCTCTCGGCGGGCGACACGCGCCGCTCGGCGAGCGTCGGGCGGGCCCAGCTGGGCGTGAAGACCGTCGCCGAGGCGTCGTCCGCTCCGTCGGCCCGGATGCACGTACCGGTCGAGGCGACCTTGGAGATCTTCTCGGGCAACCGCCGGGTGGCCCTCGCGCGCCTGGACGACCTGCACCTGACCCATCGTGTCCTGGCCGCCGACCTGCACGCGCTCTCCCGGCTCGCCCCGGTCCCGCCCGGGCAGGCCGGCCGGCGCGCGGTCCCCGCCGAGGAGGGCGGCGCCGACCGGCTCGGCCCGTGGCGGCGCGGCGGGCTGCGGCTTCCCATGGAGGCCCAGGTCAACGGCTTCCGGGGGACGCCGAGGGTGCGGCAGGCGGTGGACGAGGCCGTCGAACGGGCGGGCGGGAACGCGCGCTTCCGGACCGGCGGCGAGGCGGCCTTCCATCTGCTGCGCGAGACCGTCTCCACGGAGTGGCTGATCGCGTCGCTGCCCCTGCTGACCGCCGCGGGCGTGGATCTCCCGCCGGTGCACGCGACCGGTGCGTCCGGCCAGGACCTGCGCGCCTCGCTGCACGCCTGGCTGCGGGCGGGGCGGGTGCTGGGCGTCGGCGACAAGATGACCTTCGAGACCGTCGCGCAGAGCGGTCTGGAGGCGCCGCGTCCGACGGGCACGGACGGCCAGCAGGCGAACGAGCACGGCCGCTCGGCGCGGGGCCTCTTCGGCGCGGGGGTGCTGAACGCCGACGAGTTCCGGTTGAACCAGCTCCTCGGTGGTGTGGACGGCTCCGGCAGTGCGACCGCCACGGCGGCGAACGCGGCCGGCTCGATGCCGCTGCACAAGCCCAAGTCCGAGTCGGTGCTGGTGCAGTTCACGCTGGACGTGCGGGTGGTGGCGGAGGTGAGCGACCGGGTGCGGCCCGGGCGGCGGTCGACGGCCGTGCGGGAGGTGACGCTCCCGGACCCGGTGGTCGTCCGCATGCCGGCTCCCGCGGTACGCCGTCTGCTGGCCGACCCGGCGCAGCGCGGTCTGCTGCGGGATCCGGAGGACCACCTGAAGCTCCGCGCCCGCCCCGACGGCCCGTGACGGGGCGTCCCCGCGCGGGCCGTTCCGGGTCGCCGGGCGCGTGTCCCGACGGCGCGCGCTCCCGCGGTCGTTCGCCGGGTGTCCGGCCCGGGCGTGCGCGGCGGGTCCGGCTGCCGTCGGAAACGCCGGGGGCAGCGGGTCCCCGGTCGCCGCGGTGCTGTTCGGTCCGGGGTGGCCGGTGCCGTGTGCGGCGGGGGCCGTCTCGCATGGTCAGGGGCGGCCGTCGGTGCGACGCTGGAGGTGAGAGGCGTCCTAGGAGAAGCCGGGAGGACCGATGGGACGCGACGTCCCGGCGCTGGTCTTCACCCGCGAGGACCGCCGCCGCTACCGGATCAAGATGCAGCAGTGCCTGGACGTCCTCGCGCAGATGCTGCGCGAGGACCGGTTCGAGTCCGAGCGGCCCCGGGTGGGGCTGGAGATCGAGCTGAATCTCGTCGACGGCGAGGCCGAGCCGGCGATGCGCAACAGCGAGGTGCTGGAGGCGATCGCGGACCCGGCCTGGTCCACCGAGCTGGGCCGGTTCAACCTGGAGATCAATGTGCCGCCCCGGCGTCTGACGGAGGGCGGACCCGATGCCTGGGAGTCCGAGATCCGCGCCGCGCTCAACCACGCCGAGGAACGCGCGACGACGGCCGACACCCATCTGATCATGGTCGGTATCCTTCCCACGCTGCGGCAGGAGGACGTCGGCGAGGGGGCCCTGTCGGAGAACGCCCGCTACCGGATGCTCAACGACCAGGTCTTCGCGGCGCGGGGCGAGGATCTGCGGATCGAGATGGACGGCGTGGACCGGCTGCGCACCTACGCCGACACGATCACTCCGGAAGCCGCGTGCACCAGCACCCAGTTCCACCTCCAGGTCTCCCCGGACGAATTCGCCCGGTACTGGAACGCGGCACAGGCCATCGCCGGGGTCCAGGTGGCGCTGGCGGCCAACTCGCCGTTCCTGTTCGGCAAGGAACTGTGGCACGAGACCCGGATCCCGCTGTTCGAGCAGGCCACCGACACCCGCCCGCAGGAGATCAAGGCGCAGGGGGTACGTCCGCGGGTGTGGTTCGGCGAGCGGTGGATCACCAGCGTCTTCGACCTGTTCGAGGAGAACCTGCGCTATTTCCCCGCGCTGCTCCCGCTGTGCGACGAGCAGGACCCCGCACAGACCCTGGACGAGGGCGACATTCCCGAGCTGGGCGAGCTGACCCTGCACAACGGCACCATCTACCGCTGGAACCGCCCGGTCTACGCGGTCGCCCACGACCAGCCCCACGTGCGGGTGGAGAACCGCTGTCTGCCGGCGGGGCCGACCGTCGCCGACACCCTCGCCAACGGCGCCTTCTACTACGGGCTCACCCGCGCCCTGGTCGAGGAGGAGCGGCCGGTGTGGTCGCGGATGTCCTTCCAGGCCGCCGAGGACAATCTGCACGCCGCCGCGCGCTTCGGCATCGACGCGCCCCTGTACTGGCCGGGCATGGGCGAGGTGCCGGTGCCCGAACTCGTCCTGCGGCGTCTGCTGCCGCTCGCGCACCGCGGGCTGGAGCAGTCGGGCATGGACGCGACGTGGCGGGAGCCGCTGCTCGGGGTCATCGAGCAGCGGTGCGTGACCGCCCGTAACGGGGCGGTCTGGCAGAAGGAGATGTTCCATCACATCAGCGCCGCCGATCACACGGACCGCCATGAGGCGCTGCGGCGCATGACCCGGCAGTACATCGACTACATGCATCTCAACGCCCCCGTCCACACCTGGCCGGTCGACTGATCAGCGCGTCCGTCGCTGACCGGCCGTCAGCGCGGTCGCCCGGGATCCGGTGCGGGACGGGGGCCGCCGGGTGGGCGGGGGTCCGGCTCGCGGGGCGGGTGCCGCGGGGTGACCATGGGGTACGGGACCAGGCCGGGGGGCAGGCGCTGGGAGGCACCCGTGGCGCACACGCCGACCACCGAGGTACTGATCGCAGGAGCGGGCCCGGTCGGGCTGAGTGCCGCCGCCGAGCTGCGGCGGCACGGGGTGCGCTGCCGGCTCGTCGACCGGCTGCCGGCGCGGCTGCCGTACGCGAAGGCGGTCGGCCTCCAGCCTCGCACCCTGGAGATCTGGGACCGGATGGGGCTCGCCCGTGCGGTGCTGGAGTGCGCCGCCGTGCTGCGCGGCCAGCTGGTCTACGTCAACGGGCGGGAGACGGCGCGTCTGGACCTGGTGCTGCCGCCCGAGGTGCCGTACGGCTTCGCCGCGTTGCCGCAGTACGAGACCGAGCGGCTGCTGGAGGACCACCTCGCCGGACTGGGCACGGTGATCGAGCGCGGCACCGAGCTGCTGTCGTTCACGCAGGACCCGGACGGGGTCACCGCCCGGCTGCGGACCGCCGCGGGTGCGCAGGAGGAGGTGCGTGCGGGGTATCTCGTCGGCTGCGACGGGGCGCACAGCGTGGTCCGCAAGGGGCTGGGGCTCGGTTTCGCGGGGGACGCCTTCGCCGAGGAGTACATGCTGGGTGACGTCGAGGCGGACTGGGATCTGCCGCACGGGTACGGCCTACGGTCCAGTCATCGCACCGCCGACGGTGTCACCGACGACGCGCTGGTGTGCATCCCGCTGCCCGGCGCCGGCCGTTACCGCATGTCGATGCTGGTCCCGCCGGAGCTGTCCACGCGGACGGCCGGCCGGGGGGCCGGGCCGGGCGGTGACGGTGTGGCGCACGGTCTGGAGGGCGGGCGCGCCCCGGAGCTGTCCCATCTGCAGGCCGTGGTCGACCGGCTCGCCCCGAAGCCGGCCCTCCTGTCCCGGCTGCGGTGGTCCTCGGTGTTCCGGATCAGTCATCGCATCGTGGACCGCTACGGCGACGGACGGGTCTTCGTCGCGGGCGACGCCGCCCACATCCACCCGCCGACCGGCGCCCAGGGCATGAACACGGGCATCCAGGACGCCTGGAACCTGGCCTGGAAGCTCGCCCTCGTGGTCCGCGGGGAGGCGGGGCCCGGGCTGCTGGAGACGTACGACGCGGAGCGCCGGCCGGTCGGTGAGGAGGTCGTCGGGCGGACCGTGCGGCACGCCCGGGGCGGCTTCGAGGCCGACCCCGACGACGCACGGACCCTCGTGCTGCGGGAGGCCCAGCTCCTGGTCGGCTACCGGCACGGCCCGCTCGCCGGGCGCCCGTCCGGGCCCGCGGACGCGCCCCAGCCGGGCGACCGGGCGCCGGACTGCACGGGGCTGACGCTCACCGCGGTGGCCTGCCCGCTGCGTCTGTTCGACGTGCTGCGCGGCCGCGCCGGGCACGTGGTGATCCTGTACGCGGCCCGCCTCGACGACCTCGCCGGGGCGGCCGGCGCCGTCGAGGCCGTCGTGGGGACACCGGCGGCCGGCGACCGGGGGCCGGGCGGTCCAGGGAGGTCCGCCCCGGGCCGGCCGGGTTCCCCCGCCCTGCCCGGCACGGCGATCGTCGCCGTCCTGGCCCGGGAGGCCGCCGCGGCCGCCCCCGACACCCTCGCCGTCCCCGCGTACCGCGACGCGGCCGGGGAGTTCGCCCGGCTCTACCGGCCCGACGGCCCGACCGGCTTCGTCGTCCGTCCGGACGGGTACCTCGGCGCGCGCTTCCCGCTCGCCGACGCCGCCGCCGCGCTGTCCGACCAGCTCGCCGCCCTCTCCGTGCGGACGGCGGTGCCCATGCGCTGAGCCGGCGCGGGTCCTCCCGCCCGGTGGTCGTGTCCCGGTCCCGACGCGAAACAATGTTGTGCAGTTTCTTGACGAGAGTAATCCCAGAGCCTAACTTCGCGGTGTCCTTCCCCCCGGTCAAGGGAGACCGCGATGTCCCCGTCCCCCGTCGCTGCACCGTCCACCTCCCGCGAGCAGGCCAGGCAACTGCGCAGGGTCGCCCTCTCCGGGCTGCTCGGCACCGCCGTGGAGTTCTACGACTTCCTCGTCTACGGCACGGTCGCCGCCCTCGTCTTCGGCGAACTGTTCTTCCCCGGCGCCGACCCGGCCGTCGGCACCATCGCCGCGTTCGGCACCTTCGCCGCCGGTTATGTCGCCCGCCCGCTCGGCGGCGTCCTCTTCGGGCACTTCGGCGACCGGCTCGGCCGCAAGTCGATGCTGCTGCTGACGATGGGCCTGATGGGCGGTGCCAGCTTCCTCATCGGCCTGCTGCCCACGTACGACACCATCGGCGTGTGGGCGCCGGTCCTGCTGATCACCCTGCGGGTCCTCCAGGGCATCGCCATCGGCGGTGAATGGGGCGGGGCCACGCTGATGGTCGTCGAGCACGCCGGGGAGCGGCGGCGCGGCCTGTGGTCGAGCTTCACGCAGATGGGAGCTCCGCTCGGCTCCCTCGTCTCCGCCGCCGTCGTCGCGTTCGTCGTCGCCCTTCCCCGGGACGAGTTCACGGCGTGGGGCTGGCGCGTGCCGTTCCTGCTGAGCGTGCTGCTGCTCGGCGTGGGCCTGTTCGTGCGGCTCCGGGTGGTGGAGAGTCCGCTCTTCGCCGAGGTGAAGAAGGAGCGCACCGAGGCGCGGCTGCCGATCCTCGACGTGCTGCGGCACCCGCGTCCCGTGCTGCTCGCCTGCTGCGTCGGCATCGGCGCCTTCACCGCCCAGTCGCTGCTGACCAGCTATCTGATCGCCTACGCCACGGGCATCGGCTACGCCCGGCCGCAGGTGCTGACGGCCCTCACGGTGTCCGCCGCCGTCGCCCTGGTCGTGCTGCCCTGTGTCTCCGCGCTGTCCGACCGGGTCGGCCGCCGCCCGGTCGTCCTGGCCGGCGCCCTCGCCTCCGCGGCGCTCGCCTTCCCCGTCCTCGCCCTGGTGGACTCGAAGTCGCCGGGCCTGCTGATCCTCGCGGTCGTCCTCGGCCACGGCATCGCCCAGTCCACGATGTACGGGCCGCTGGGCGCCCTGTTCAGCGAGATGTTCGGCACCCGGGTCCGCTACACGGGCGCCTCCCTCGGCTACCAGGGCGCCACCCTGATCGGCGCCGGCTTCTCCCCCATGATCGCCGGCAGCCTGGTCGCCGGCAGCCACAGCGGCACCCCCGTCGCCCTGCTGCTCTGCGGCGGCTCCCTCATCACCGCGCTGACCGTGTGCTTCGTGCGCGAGACCAGCCGGGCGTCCCTCGCCGACACCACGGAACGCCCCGCCGTCCCGCACACCCAGGAGGTCTCCGCGTGACGCCCACGCCAGGCGCCCGCACCGGCGGCCACCGGCGGGCAATGGTCACCGCCTCCCTCAACTCCCGTCCGGTGACCGCCGGTTGCCCCACACCCGTCCGCTCCCGCCGGCACCGCCCCGCTCTCCGCCCGCGACCCCATCCCCTTGCCCGCCCCTCCGACGGCCCGTGACCTGGCACGACCGCCCGCCGCACCGCCGGCGGGCGGTCGTACGCTTGCTCCCGTGGCGGACGACGACTTCCTGGACTCCTCGGACGGCGACACCCCGGACGGCCCGCAGCCGCGCCCGCAGTCGCTCATGCTGGCCTTCTTCGGCAACCACGTGCTGGACGAGGGGGAGCTGTGCGTGTACTCGGGCAGCATCATCGACGTCCTCGGCCGGGTCGGGGTGGGTGAGCAGGCCGTCCGGTCCACGCTGACCCGGATGGTCAACCGGGGTCTGCTGCGGCGCCAGCGGGAGGGCCGCAGGATGTACTTCGGGCTGACACCGCAGGCGACGCGCATCCTCGACGGCGGCCGCACCCGGATCTGGACGCAGGGCGCCGTCAACGACGACTGGGACGGCTCCTGGACGCTGCTGGGCTTCTCCCTGCCCGACTCCTGGAAGCGCCAGCGCCACGACCTGCGCTCACGGCTGACCTGGTCCGGGTTCGGCGCGCTGTACAGCGGGCTGTGGATCGCCCCGGGGGACGTCGACGTCTCCGCCGTCGTCTCGGAGCTGGGGCTCGCCGACCACGTCAAGGTCTTCCACGCCCGGGCCGACCAGGCCACGGACATCGAGCTGATGATCCGTGACACCTGGGACCTGGAGAGCATCGCCGCCCGGTACGTCACCTTCGACAAGCGCTGGACCGCCCACCTGGGCGGCGGCTCCGGTGACGATCCGATCGGGACCCGGCTGCGGCTGGTCAGCGAGTGGCTGAGCACCATCCGCACCGACCCCCGGCTCCCCGTCCGGCACCTGCCTCCCGCCTGGCCGGCCCGCGCCGCCCAGGAGACGTTCCGGCAGGTCGCGCGGCAGACCGAGGCTCCGGCGCTGCGCATGGCCCGCGACCTGCTGGAGACCGCGCCCTTGCGATAGGGCCCGTCCGGCGGATCAGGCAGGACAGGCCCTGCGGCCACCGCACCGCTCGCCCTCCGGCGCCGGCCTCCGCGCCCCTCACTCCCGTGGCGGAAGGGCGTCCAGGCCGGTGTCGCGCAGGATGCGGTCGACGGTCTCGGTGAGGGTGCTGTCGGCTCCGATGACGGTCTCGACGCCACCGGGCAGCAGATCGAGCTCCCGGTACCAGTCGCGCAGATCGCTCTCGCCGACCTCGTGCGCGATCGGCTTGGTCCCGTGCCGGGCGAGGGTCTCCTCCCACGGCACGTGCAGGTAGTAGGCGTGGGTGGGGCCACGGTGGTCGCCGCGCAGCCGGGCCAGCATGTCGCCGTAGCGGTCGGCGTACAGGATGCCTTCGAGTACGACGTGGTAGCCGGCGTCGAGGGCGTAGCGGGCCACGGTGTCGATGAGGCCGATGTTCGCCGCGCCCGGCCGGTCCCGCTCCCTCAGGACGGTCCGGCGGAGGTTGTCCTGGCCGACCAGGGCCAGCCCGCGTCCGAACCGTTCGCGCAGACCGGCCGCGACCGAGGACTTCCCGGAGGCCGAGTTTCCGCGCAGTACGACGAGCCGGGTGTGTTCAGTACCCACCATCACCTCGGGCACACTACTGGCAGCCCGAGGAGGGCACCGGTGCTGTTCGAACCCACAGGAAACATGAACTGGTGTACGTAAACGGGTCGTTGGGACGTAAGTTGTGCGGTGACTGATCCACTCCTCGATGGGAAGACGGACGCTCCTCATGACCGACCACGTGACCACCCCCGGAGCGGCGGGGCACCAGAAGATCGACACATCCGTGCCGCACTCGGCCCGGATCTGGAACTACTGGCTGGGCGGGAAGGACAACTACCCCGTCGACGAGGAGGCCGGCGACGCGTACACGGCCGTGTTCCCCGGCATCGTGACCATCGCCCGCAGCAGCCGGGCCTTCCTGCGGCGCAACATCACCTACCTGGTGGCCGAGGCAGGCATCCGCCAGTTCCTGGACGTCGGGACCGGTCTGCCGACCGCCGACAACACCCACGAGGTCGCACAGCGGATCGCCCCCGAGACCCGGATCGTGTACGTCGACAACGACCCGATGGTGCTGGCGCACGCCCGTGCCCTGCTCTACTCCTCCCCGGAGGGCGCGACCGCCTACGTCGACGCCAATGTGCTCGACCCGGACCGGATCCTGGCGGCCGCCGCGGAGACCCTGGACCTCAGCCGGCCCACCGCCCTCATCCTCAGCAACATCCTGGGCCACATCGGCGACTACGACCAGGCGCGCTCCGTCGTGGACCGGCTGATGGGCGCCCTGCCGTCCGGCAGCTACCTGTCCGTCAACGACGGTTCGCTGGGGGTCGACCCCGTCTTCGAGCAGGCCCAGGAGGCCTACAACGCGAGCGGAGCCGTCCCCTACAACCTCCGTACCGTCGAGCAGATCACGTCCTTCTTCGACGGGCTTGAGCTGCTCGAGCCGGGCGTGGTGTCGGTCTCCCATTGGCGCCCGGACGCCTCCTCCCCCGCCCCCGTGGTCATCGCGGAACACGGCGGTCTCGCCCGCAAGCCGTAGCGGGAACCCGGTGCGCCGGTCCCCGTGAGGGGGCGGGAACCGGCGCAGCGGCCGCTACTCCCCGGTGCCGAGGTAGTCGGCGACCGTTGCGGCGAACTCGTCCGGGGTGGCGAGGCGGATGCCGAGGGCCTCGGCCTTGGTCCGCTTGGAGCCGGCGCCCTCTCCGGCGACGACCAGCGCGGTCTTCTTGGAGACGCTGGAGGAGGCGCGGCCGCCCGCGCGTTCGATGAGCTCGTTCATCTGGTTGCGGCTGAGCTTCTCCAGGGGCCCCGTCATAGCGCCCGTGACCACCACCGCCATCCCGGCGAGCGGACCGGCGGCGGGCTCGGGAGCCGTGCCGTCGGCACCGGCCGCGGTGTCCTCGGCGGGCGGCGGTGTGGCACCCGGCTCGGTCATGTTGACGCCGGCCGCGACGAGTTTGTCGATGAGCGGGGCCAGGTCGGCGAGTTCGGCGACGATGGACGGCGCCTTCTCGGTGCCGATGCCCTCGACCCGCTGGACCGCATCGGCGTCGGCCGCGCGCAGGGCGTCCATCGTCGCGAAGTGCCGGGCTATGCGGCGGGACATGGAGCGGCCGGTGCCGCGGACGCCGAGCGCGCACAGGACGCGCGACAGGGGTCGGCCCTTGGCTCTGGTGAGTGCGGCGAGCAGGTTGTCGGTGCTGGTCTCCCCCATCCGCTCCAGGCCGAGGAGCTGGTCGCGGGTGAGGGTGAACAGGTCGGCGAGATCGGCGACCAGACCGGCCTCGACGAGCTGGACCACTCGGGTGTGGCCGAGGCCTTCGATGTCGAGCTGGTCGCGGCCCGCGGCGTAGGACAGGGAGGCGACGAGGTGGCAGTTGCGGCCGTTCTCGCAGCGCCAGCGCTGCTCGCTGGTGTCGATGCCGGAGCCGCACCGGGGGCAGGACCCGGGGAAGGCGATGGGCTGTTCGTCGCCGGTGCGCAGATGGGCGACGGGGGCTTCGATGCGGGGGATGACGTCGCCGGCCCGGTGGACCATGACGTGATCGCCCAGGCGCAGGTCACGGCGGGTGATGTCGGCCGGGTTGTGGAGGGTGGCGTAGGTGATGGTGGAGCCGTCGATCTCGACCGGTTCGAGGACGCCGCGCGGGGCGATGATGCCGGTCCGGCCGACGTTCCACTCGACCGCGATCAGCCGGGTGATCTTCTCCACGGCCGGCAGCTTGTAGGCGATCGCCCAGCGCGGGGCGCGTGAGCCCGAGCCGGCGGCCCGCTGGTCGGCGGCCAGGTCGGCCTTGACGACGATCCCGTCGATGCCGAACGGCAGCCGGGCGCGCAGGGCGGCGATCTCCTGGACGCGGGCCAGCACCTCCTCGGCGGTCCCGGCCGTGGTGCCGGGCACGTCGGTGGTGGCGGTGGTGTTCACGCCGTAGGCGCCGGCGAGCGTCATCAGATCGCTGTGCGCGCCGTCCGCGAGGGTTTCGGCCAGGGCGGGTTCGGTGGCGGGCAGGGGAAGCAGTCCGTAGCCGAAGAACGTCATGGGGACCGTGTAGGCGCGGTCCTTGGCGCGCAGGGTGCCCGCGGCGGCGTTGCGGGGGTTCGCGAACGGCTGTCCGCCGTGTGCGGTGCGCACCTCGTTGGCGTGCTCGAACTGGGCGGTGGTCATGAGGACTTCGCCGCGCACCTCCACCGTGACCGGTTCGGTCAGCAGGTCCGGGAGGCCCGCTATGGTGCCCGTCGCGTGCGAGACGTCCTCCCCTGCCGTCCCGTCGCCCCGCGTGATCAGCCGGGTCAGCCGGCCCTCGGTGTAGCGGGCGGCGATCGCGAGACCGTCGAGTTTCGGCTCCACGCTGTAGCGGGTGACGTCGTGTCCGACGCGCCTGGCCAGTGAGGCGGTCCACGCGGTGAACTCCTGCGGCGAGAACACGTTGTCCAGGCTCAGCATCGCCACCGTGTGGGGTACGTCCCCCTCCGCGGCGCCGCCGGCGACCTTCCCGGTCGGCGACGCGGGCAGCACGTCCTCGGGGTGGGCGGTCTCCCACTCGGCGATGGAGCGCACCAGGCGGTCGTAGGCGTCGTCGTCCAGCACCGACGTACCGCCCGCGTAGTAGGCGGCGGCCGCCCGCACCGCGTCCTCGACCGCCTGCGCGTAGGCCACGGCGTCCACAATCACTGCACCAGGTGTCGTCATGTGCCTCATCCTGCCTGCCACCACTGACAATGCCCTTGCGAGCGGGGAGGGGCACCGGGCGACCGGCTGGGACCACGAGGGGCACGGGCGCGTCCGAGCGGGGTCCGCCCGGCGTCCGGGACGAGCATCCCGCGGAGGGGCCGGACCCGCCGGAGGTGGCGCGCGCCCCGGCCACCGTCACGGCCCGGCGCGCGCGGCCGCCCGGGCGCTGCCGGTTCGGGCCGAACGGCCAGGACCCTCAGGCCACGCGGCGCAGCCGGGCCCGGACCGGGCGCACGGGCACGGGCGTGAGCCGCGAGGCCGCGGTCGGGACACGCACCGGCCGGACCCGGTACACCGTCCTGGAGGGGTCGGTGACGGGGTCGCCCAAAGCTATCCGGCCCGTCTCCTTCAACTGGTCGCACACGGCGGTGGGCAGGGCCACGTAGCAGCCGCCCCTGCCGGTGACCGAGTCCAGCGGCCGCCAATAGCTGTACCGGCGGCGCCCGTTCGCGTGCACGGTGACGTACACGGCGTGGCGTGCGTCGCAGATGATCCGCAGGACGTCGGCTTCGACGTGGGTCAGCGAGGCGTTGCGGGGTGGCTGGTCGGCGGCGAGCGGCATCGGCGGTGACCTCTTTCAGGGACGACGGCACATGACCGCCTACCCCGTGCGGGCGTAGTTGATCTCTATGCGGCACATTCTTCAACAGACCACTGACATTCCCCCAAGGGTTTCCGCTCAGCCGGTCGTGTCGTCGGGCCGGCACGCCGGGTAGAAGGGGGCCAGGCCGGTGTGCGGGAGGGCTTCCGGGCTGCCGTGGTCCGTGTCCTCCACCGTGAACTCTCCGGTGTCGGGACCGAGACCGCGGGCGGACTCGCCGAGACGGGCCTCGGTCGCGTAGGTGCCGTCACCTGTGTAGGTGTACGCCGCCAGGTCGGGGTGGCGGTCGTGGTCGTAGTCGGCGACGGCGATGTTCCGGGTAAGCCCCAGGTCGAGCCGGACGATCTTCTGGCCCCGGCCGGTGTTGGAGAACGGGCCGAGCCTCAGTTCGGCGAGCCTGGGCGGAACGGGATCGTCCCCGGCCGGGTTCCGGCCCGCGACGACGACCAGGTCGCTCCACCCGTCACGGTCGAAGTCGGCCACGGCGACCCGTACGTAGTTCTGGTGCTCCCCGGCGTGGTCGGCCAGGGCGCGGGGCCCGGCCGCGTTCTCGTGGGCGGAGCCGGCGGCGAAGGTGACGGTCAGGTCGACGCCCTGGCCCGTCGGGTCGGCGACCCGGTCCGCACGGCCGTCGTCGTCGAAGTCGGCGATCAGTTCGCCGTCCGCCGTCACACAGGCCCTGACGGCGGACGGCCCGTCCGGAGGCGGGGGCGGTGAGCCCAGCTCCTCCTCGCAGCCGGCGCAGAGCAGGAGGCCGAGCCCGAGGAGGACAGCGGCGTTCCGGCGCCGTCTCGCGCTCTCGGTCAGGGGCGGCAGGCCGTGTGCCACGGAGATCATGGCGTGCCACTATCGCACAGGCTTTCGCCGCCGATCGGGTGCCTTTGCCGGCCGCTGCAACCGCGACGGCCGAAAACGTGTCTCAGGAGCCGTGGCCCGACGCTCCTGGGGGTCACGCGGGCGCGGGCGCGCCGAGGCAAGGGGGGATGGCGATGAGCACATGGGCCGTACCGGGGTACTCCGAGTCGCTCGAACTCGGTTCCGGGGCCAGTGGGCGGGTGGTGCTCGCCGTGCACGAGCCGACCGGTCTGCCGGTGGCGGTGAAGTACCTCAGTGAGTCGCTCAGGACACGACCGGGTTTCGTCCGCGGTTTCCGCGCCGAGGCGGAGCTGCTGGGTGGTCTGGACAGCCCGTACGTGGCGGGCTTCTACGAGTACGTGGAGGCGACGGAGGGCGCCGCCATCGTGATGGAACTGGTGGACGGCGTGTCCCTGCGGACGCTGCTCGCCCGGCAGGGCCCCCTGTCGCCGGAGTCGGCGCTGGCCGTGCTGAAGGGTTCGCTGCTCGGTCTGGCCGACGCGCACCGGGCCGGTGTGGTCCATCGCGACTACAAGCCGGCGAACGTCCTGGTCACGCCGGACGGCGTGTCCAAGCTCGTCGACTTCGGCATCGCGGTGGACGCCGGTCTCAGCGCGGGCGTGGCGGGCACGCCGGCCTACATGGCCCCGGAGCAGTGGACCGGTGCGCCCGCCTCTCCCACCGGGGACGTGTACGCGGCCACCGCCACGTTCTTCGAGTGTCTGACGGGCCGTAAGCCCTACCCGGGCGACAACATGGCCCAGTTGGCGCTGCAGCACGCCGAGGAGCCCGTCCCGGTCGGGGAGGTGCCCGAGGCCGTGCGCGCGCTGGTCCGGCGGGGGCTGGCCAAGACGGCGGCGGAGCGTCCCTCGGACGCGGCGGCCTTCGTGGCGGACCTGGAGCGGGCCGCCCTGGCGCACTACGGAGAGGACTGGGAGGAGCGCGGCCGGGGCCGGCTGGCCGCCGCCGTGGCGCCGCTGCTCTTCCTGCTCCCCTCCGGGCGCACGGCGTCCGGGGCCACCACCGACGAGGCGCGGACCGTGCTCGGCCGGAGCGCCACCCCCGGACGGCTGCACGCGTGGCGGCCCACCTGGCCGGGTGTGGCCGTGGCGACCGCCGCCGTGCTGGCCGCGCTCCTGCTGGGCCAGGGCGTCGGGCAGGGGGCGGGAGCCCAGTCCCGGCAGGAGACGCAGGCCCTGGCCACCACCAGTCCCACATCGCCGGGCGGCGCCGGCCCGCTGCCGTCGGCCTCGGCGTCGCCCACCCCGTCGGAGAGCACCGGCTCCCCGTCGCCCAGCACCTCGCCCTCCGGTTCCCCGGGCGGCGAGCCCGGTTCGTCGCCGCCGGTCACCACCGACCCGGCGACCTCACCGGGTGCCTCGCCGAGCGACTCCACCCCACCGGCCTCGCCCAGTGCGTCGACGAGCGCGTCGGAGTCCCCTGCCGTCCCCACCGCCGTCAAGGACGTCACGGTGTCCGGCTTCCGGCAGACGGGCCCCGGCACGGCCACCACCACGGTCACGGTCACCACGGACGGCACGGGTCCCGTGTCCGTCACCCTCGCCTGGTTCACCGGGGACACCGCCGGGCAGGCCGGGGCCGCGGACGGGGCGCCGCTCTCGTACCGGCGCGACGGCGCCACGCAGTACACGCTGACCGTCGACCACACCTTCCAGGGGACGGGCTGTTACTGGACCGTGCAGGCCTCCACCAGCCCCGCCGCCGCGGACGGCGGCGCTTCCCAGCAGCTCCTCACCCGGCGGTGCGACATCCGATGACCACCCCTCACGACCACCGGCCCGCGCCCGGCGAGACGGCCGACCCTGGGCCCCTGGAGAGAACCAGGGTCGAGGACCAGGACGACTACAGCGCCACGGTGCTGGGCAGTCACTGGATCCAGCGCCCCGACGACGACACGACGGTGGTGAGTCCCTGCGGCGACCGGGCCACGACGTCCCTGGGCCCCCAAGGCGACCAGGCCGCGACGGTGGTGGGCCCGCCCGGCGGCCCGGCCACGACGGTGGTGAGCCCGCGCACCGGCGACGGCACGACGCCGGCGCGTCCCGGCGACCGCCCTCCGGCCCACGGTCCCGGCGACGGGACGGTCCTGCGCTTCGGCCCGGGCGTCACCGCCGCGCGGGGCCTCACCGCGGCCCTCCCGTCCGGGGCCCACACCGTGCCGCACGTCCCCGCCGTGCCCGCGCCCGCCGGTCACCGCCGCCTGCGCCGGCACGCGCTGCCGGCCTTCGTGCTGATCGCCGCGCTCGTGTTCCTGCTGTGGCGAGACACCGCGCCCGGCCTCTCGGTGCGCGAGGTCACGGTGGCGGCCGTCCAGGACAGCACCGGCTGCGACGGCACCGCGGACGTCGTCGGTGTGGTCCGCACCGACGGCCGCGCGGGTGAGCTGTCCTACCGCTGGGTCCGCAACGACGGCACCGCCTCCGACGTCCTGCACGCGACGGTGGCCGAGGGCCGACGGGTGGTGCGGCTGCATCTGCTGTGGACCTTCCAGGGGCAGGGCAGTTACGCCGCCGCGGCGGAGCTGCGCGTGCTGTCCCCGGGCGGTGGGACGGCGAGGACCGCGTTCACGTACGACTGCTCCTGAACTGCCCGATGCGCGGGAGGGCTCAGCGCGCACGCCCTGCGGCGTTCCCGCGCGCCTCGCGAGCCCATCGCGCGACGACCGGTACGCAGCTCTCGGCGAAGTGCTCGTAGTCCTCGGGGGTGTTGTAGACGTGGGCGGACAGCCTGAGGTAGCCGAGACCGCCGAAACTGGTGAACGCGGCCTCCACTCCCAGTTCGGCGGGGGCGCGGTCGCGCAGCGCGTCGGCGGCGATCCGGCTCGTGCCCAGACCGTCGGGCAGCCGGACCAGCCGCATGCCGGGGACGGGCATGCCGACGTCGACGGGGTCCGCAGGGGTTCCGGCGCGGGCGAAGGCGGCCGCGACGACGCGGGCGCCGTACTCCGCCAGTTCGTCCATGTGGCGGCGGGCCGTGTCCCAGCCCCAGGTGTCGTCGATGAACCGGAGCGCCGTGGGCGCGGCCAGGACACCGGTGGCGTCGAGGGTGCCCTGATGGTCGAAGCGGTCGGGGAAGGGCTCGGCGGCTCCCCAGGAGTCGATCAGGGGGTGGAGTTCCTCCCGCAGGGGCCCGCGGGCGACCAGCACGGCCGAACCGCGCGGGGCGCAGCCCCACTTGTGCAGGTTGCCGATCCAGGCGTCGCACTCCAGGCCGGTCAGGGGCTCGGCGAGGAGACCGGGGGCGTGCGCGCCGTCGACGAGCAGGGTGATCCCGCGCCGTGCCGCCTCGGCGCCGACGCGCTCGACGGGCATCAGGCGGGCCGTGGCCGAGGTGATCTGGTCCAGGACGATGAGGGCGACCTCGTCGTCCACCTCCGCCAGCACGGCCTCGTAGGCCTGTTCGGCGTCGGCCGTCAGCGGTACCCGGGCCGTGCGCACGCGGCTGCCCCAGCGGCGGGCGAGCCGCTCGGCTCCCATGGTGACGGCGCCGTAGCCGTGGTCGGTGACGACGATGTCCCCGCCGGGCCGTGCGGCCAGCGCGGCGTGGACGACGCTGGCGCCGGCGCCGGCGTTGGGGACGAGAGCGAGGTCCTTCGCGTCGGTCCGCAGCCGGCCGGCGATGTCGGCACGCGCCGCCGCGAGGCGCTCGGGCAGCGTCGCGAACCAGACGACCGGGGCGCGTTCCATCTCCGCGCGCAGCGCGTTCTGCCGTTCCTGTGCCGCCTTCGGGACCGCGCCGAACGACCCGTGGTTGAGGTGGCGCAGGCCGGGGTCGAGGGTCCAGCCCGCCATCGCGGGCCGGCCGTCGGGCAGGGTCAGCGGACGGGGCACGGTGACGACGTCGCCCTCGCTCATGGTGATCCTTCTTCGGGCGGGGACGGCGTCAGGAGAAGAACGACCTCTGTGCGGGAAGGCCGGGGGTGAGGGCGGGGCCGCCGGTCATGACGCGGTCCAGGTCGCGCTTGATGCGTTCGGCCTCGCCGCGCACCTGGGCGGGCACGTCACCGCGTTCGGTGACGAGGCGGTGGTAGATCGGCGTGTCGTCGAAGACGGAGAACACGGGAGAGGCTCTGCTTTCGTGGACGGTCGGGCGGGCCCGACACGGCGGAACGAACTTCGGACACGGCACCGACCCGGCGGGCGGATCCACGCTGCCGTGACGTCGCCTGACGGCCCCGTAGCGAGAAGGGTGTCGGCGACATCATCGCATTGTCCCCGCTTCGCCCCGTGCTCATGACCATGGATGACCGCCCACGACCATTCGGAGGGGTGCATTCCGGAACCTGGTGCACCGTCAGTGTGACCATGCGCTAAGCTGAAGCCACAGCTGAAGGGCGGAATCACCGCTCCTCGGTGGCGCGTTGGTGGTCCAAGGAAAGACGCCCCGCTTCCTGCGGGGAAATGCAGGTGCAAGGCCTGCCCGGCGCTCGGATGCGGACCCCGTACCCCTTCTGGCGGTGCGGGGTCCGCGTGTTTCCCGTTCTCATGCCTCCGGTTCGGGCGCACCCCCGTCGGCATCCTCCTCGGCCTCCTCGTCGACCGCCTCCAGGACCGCGGGCGGCCGCAGCACCACGAGGCGCTGCACCTCGTACGACATCTCGGTGGTCCTGGGGGTCGGCGGCGGGTGGTAACGGCCCGCGCACACCGACAGGTTGACGATGAGATAGGCGTGCCAGCCGCGCCCCACCCCCTGCCGGTCGGCGAACACCTGCTTGCCGTTCACCCACCAGACCACGGACCGTCTGCCGAACTCGACCCGCAGATCGATCCAGGCGCCCGGGCGGATCGCCGGGTCGCGGTGGTAGAAGCCTCCGCCGCGGACGTGGTTGCTCAGCTCCAGCAGGTCGGGGTTGTCGGGGTGGTACTCGAAGACGTCGATCTCCTGATCGCCGTCCCGCCAGGTCCAGATGGCCGGCCAGGCCCCGATCTCGTACGGCAGTCTCACCCGCGCCTCGAGCACGTCCCCCGTCCGGACGGTGAAGGCCTCCTCACTCCCCTCCGTGGTGAGCAGACCCGTGTTCCACCGCCCGTCCGGCCGACGGGTCGCCCGGAAGGTGCCCGAGCGGCTGTAGGCGGGATCGGACACCAGGTAGTCCAGTTTGTTGTCGCCGGGATTGATCGGTCCGCCGTTCGGATACGCCCACGAACGCCCGGCCACCCACTGACGGGTGGAGGTGAAGTCCGCCGTGAAGACGGGCTCGGGTCCGCGCAGGGCCGCCTCCGCAGGCGGCGGGCTGTCGGGTGCGGGATTCTCCATGGGCGGATGCTGCTCCGCACCGGACCCGGACATGCGGGTGCGGGCGGATTCCGCCCCCAGGACAACCCGTGTGAGTGAAACGCGCCCGGCGAGGCGCGTCTCTGGGCCCGCCGCACGTCAGGCGATGCCTCCGTTGGCGAACAGGACCTGCCCGTTGACCCAGCGTCCCGGGCCGGCGAGGAACGCCACCGTCTCGGCGATGTCGTCCGGGGTGCCCAGCCGCTCCAGCGGGGGCTGGGCGGCGAGACGGGCGATCGTCTCCCCGTCCTTGCCCTCGAGGAAGAGCGGGGTCGCGGTGGGCCCGGGGGCCACGGTGTTCACCGTGATGTCGCGGCCGCGCAGCTCGCGGGCCAGTACGGGCGTCAGGGCCTCGACGGCCCCCTTGCTCGCCGCGTAGGCGGCGTACCCGGGGAAGGACAGGCGGGTCACCGAGGTGGAGAAGGTGACGACGGCGCCGCCGGCGCGGACCCGCCGCGCCGCCTGCTGGGCCACCACGAAGGTGCCGCGCACATTGGTACGCGTCAGCCGGTCGAAGGCGTCCAGGCCGTAGTCGGCGACCGGACCGAGGACCATGACGCCCGCGGTGTGCACCACGACGTCGATCCCGCCGAAGGCCCGCTCCACCGCGTCGAACGCCGCGGCCGTCGCGCCTTCGTCGGCCACGTCACCGGCCACCGCGACCGCCCTGCCGCCGCCGGCCTCTATCGCGGCCACGGTCTCGTCCGCCGCCGCCTTGTTGCCCGCGTAGTGGACGCCGACGGCCATGCCCTCGGCGGCGAGCCTCTGGGCGACGGCCCGGCCGATGCCGCCGGAGGCACCGGTGACGAGGGCGACCCGCACGGTGCCGATGGTCTCCGCGACCTGTGCGATCTCGGACATGATCTGCCTCCGCTGAGTGAGGAACGAGGTTCTTTATGAACGGCACGTCCATATAAACACGTTGTGGACGCCGCGTCCATATGTCAGGGTGGA
The DNA here is from genome assembly GCF_042895685.1 of Streptomyces sp. NPDC001381. NCBI lineage: Bacteria > Bacillati > Actinomycetota > Actinomycetes > Kitasatosporales > Streptomycetaceae > Streptomyces > Streptomyces sp. NPDC001381. The sequence goes on from NZ_JBIAWO010000006.1 coordinate 356,138, forward strand.
CCGGTCGGACGGAACTCGGGAGGTCGGCGCATGCCGGAGGGAACGGATCGCGGAGGCGCCGGGCGGGTGCGGCGGGGCCGTGGGCGGCGTCCGGCGGACGAGGTGCGCGCCGACGTCCTCGAGGCGGCCGGCGCCCTGCTGCTCGACCAGGGCATGGGCGCGTTCACCATCGAAGCGGTCGCCGACCGGGCGGGCGTCAGCAAGACCACGATCTACAAGTGGTGGCCGTCGAAGGGCGCGCTCGCGCTGGACGGCTACTTCCACGCCGTGGAGTCCGCGCTGGCCTTCCCCGACAGCGGCGACCTGGAGGCCGACCTGACGGCGCAGCTCCGGGCGTTCGTGCGCGTGCTCACCGGAACCCCGGCCGGGAGGGTGATCGCCGAGCTGATCGGCCAGGCACAGACCGACCCCGACCTGGCCGCCGCCCTGCTGGAGCGCTACTCCGGCCCGCGCCGGGAGCTGGCGGTCCTGCGGATGCGGCAGGCACAGCAGCGGGGGGAGCTGCGCGCCGACGTCGATCCCGAGATCCTCGTGGACCAGCTCTGGGGCGCCTGCTACCACCGGCTGCTGCTGCCCAACCTCCCCGTGACCGAGGAGTTCGCGACGGGCCTGGTCGGCAATCTGATGCGGGGCGTCCGCACCTGATCACGACGGCGGCCGGGGGCGGCCGCGCGGCGGGCGGCTCAGCCGCAGGCTCCGGCGCTCGCCGGCCGTCATCGCGCCCCACACCCCGTCGGTCTCGTTGTGCCGGACCGCCCAGGCCCCGCAGGCCCTCATCACCGGGCAGCGGCGGCAGACGGCCCGCGCCTGCTCGATCTGCCGCCGCGACAGGCCGTCCTCACCGATCGGGAAGAAGAGTTCGGGGTCCTCGGAACGGCAGGCCGCGGCTTCACGCCAGTTCATGGAAGGGAAGGACGTCATCGGTACCTCCGGCGATCACTTCGCCGACTTCGGCGGGGCAGCCCGGCTCAGCGACGCACGTCGCATCCCCGGACCCGGCAGAGGTAGAAAGAAATATAGGCACTTTCAACCGTTTCGGCCATCGCTGAGTCGCGCGGACCGGGGCGCGGGCGACGAACGGGCGCGCACCGCGGCCGCGTGACGCCCAGGCCGGCCCAGAGGAGGTCACCGCACCCATGAGACGCACCGAAGCCGAGGGCCGCGGCCCCAGGGAGCGGCTGGGGCAGGGCCTCTTCCTGCGCGTCGCCGGGCCGGACGGCCCCCGCCTCCGGGCTCGCATCCACGGCACTCCCGGCCCGCGCTGGTTCGGGCCGGAGCGCCCGGTCCGGCGGGTGCACGGGGATGCCTCCATGTTCATCGGCGGGCTGTCCGCGCTGCTGCTCCAGTCGCTGCACCCCCTCGCCATGGCGGCCGTGGCCGCCCACTCCGGCTACCGGGGCGACCCCTGGGGCCGGCTCCAGCGCACGAGCACCTTCCTCGCCACGACGACGTACGGCACCGCGGAGCACGCCGAGCAGGCGTGCGCCCGGGTGCGGGCGGTGCACGCGCGGGTGCGGGGTCTGACCGAGCGCGGTGAGCCGTACCTCGCCTCGGATCCGCATCTGCTCGGGTGGGTGCACGTCGCCGAGACCGACAGCTTCCTTCGCGCGCATCAGCGCTACGGAGCGTGTCCGCTGTCGGACGACGAGTGCGACGGCTATGTCCAGGACATGGCGCGCGTCGCCGTCGAGCTGGGCATCCCCGATCCGCCCCGCAGCAGGGCCGAGCTCACCGAGCGGCTGGCCGCCTACCGTCCGGAGCTGGAGGTCACCACGCAGGCGCGGGAGGCCGCCCGCTTCCTGCTGCTGCACCCGCCCGTGCCGCTCGTCGCCCGGCTGCCCTACGGGGTGCTCGCGGCCAACGCCGTGGCGCTGCTGCCCCGTTGGGCCACCGAAGAGCTGCGGCTGCCCAGGCTGCCGGTGGTCGAGGAGGTGTGCCTGCTGCCGCTCGGCCGCGCCACCACCGCGACGATCCGGTGGGCGATGGCGCCGGCCCGGCACCGGGTGACGACCGCCACCGGCTGACGCCGGGACCGGGGCGGCGGATTCGCCTCGCCTCCCTCCACCTCCCGCCAGAACGCGCGAAGGGCAACTCCGTCACGCCTATGGCCCTCGTGGCCTACCCGGCGGTATACAAACTCCGGCGAACAGTACGGCGGCCGTAGGCGGCGCCGGCGCCGGCCCGGGTGGGCTCGGGGGGAGGAGCGCGATGGAGCGCGGAATACGCGGGGGAGCATCAGCCGGACGGCGCCGCAGAGGCGCCGCACTCGTGGCCGCACTGGGGGGTTGCGCCCTCGTCGCCGCCGCGCCCGTGCCCGCGGCGGCACACGGCCAGGGCGGAGGGAAGGCGAAGGAGTACGTGGCGCTCGGGGACTCCTACACCTCCGGCCCCCTCATCCCCCGGCAGGTGGACGCCGATTGCGCACGCTCCGACCACAACTACCCCTCGATCGTGGCCGCACGGCTCGGCGCGACCCCCTTCAAGGACGTCAGCTGCTCCGGGGCGACGACCGAGAACATGTGGAAGGCGCAGGGGACCAACGGCCCCCAGCTGGACGCCGTACGCCGGAACACCGATCTGGTGACCGTGCAGATCGGCGGCAACGACATCGGCTTCGGCTCCATCATCGCCACCTGCGCCCAGCTGTCCGCTCAGGACCCGGCCGGCAACCCGTGCCAGCGGTACTACGGCGCCTCCGGAGTCGACGGGTTGAGCGTCGCGATCGCCCGGACCGCGCCCAAGGTCGCCCAGGTGCTGCGGGACGTCCACCGGCGGGCGCCGCACGCGCGTGTGCTCGTCGTCGGCTATCCGGACCTGCTGCCCGACGACGGCAGCGGCTGCGCGCCCTCGGTGCCGTTCGCGGCCGGGGACTTCCCCTACCTCCGGGACACCGGCAAGCGCCTCAACCACATGCTGCGCCTGGTGGCGCGCTGGAACCGCGCGGAGTACGTCGACACCTACGGTCCCACCATCGGCCACGACATGTGCAAGCCCGAGGCGGACCGCTGGGTCGAGCCGTTGCGGCCCACCTCCCCGGCGGCTCCGGCCCACCCCAACGCCAAGGGCGAGGCCGCCATGGCCGAGGCCGTGCTGGACCGCCTGGACCAGCGACGCCACGGCCACTGACCCGCACCCCCTCCGACGGCGGCCACCACTCGCCGACGGAGTCCGGCGCGGTGGCTCCCGGGCCTTGGGGGTCAGACTCCCGGCGGTCCCGTCCCGCCCTTGAGGCGCTCCAGGTCCGAGGGCCGTACCTGGATCACCACGATGGCGATCAGGGCGGCGACGACGGTGAAGATCGCCGCCATGACGAAGGCGGCCGAGACGCCGGAGGTGAGGACCTCGTCGGACCAGGGCGGGGGGAGTTCACCGGTGCGCTGGAAGCGCAGGCGTTCGGCGGGGGTGGCCTGGGCGAGGAAGGCGGGCACCTGCTGGTCCGCCTCGTTGCGGCTGGCCGTGCCGAACATGGTGACCAGGATGGACAGACCGAGTGAACCGCCCACCTGCTGGGTGGCGTTGAGCAGTCCGGAGGCGGCGCCGGTCTCGGGCGTGGGGACGTTGGACAGCGCCATGAGCGTGAGCGACACGAACTCCATGCCCATGCCCAGGCTGAAGACCAGCATCGGGCCGAGGATGCTGCCCGCGTAGGTGGAGTGGACGTCGGTGAGGGTCAGCCAGGCCAGGCCCGCCGCCGCGAGGATCGCGCCCACCACCATGAAGGGCTTCGGCCCGTACGTCGGCAGGAACCGGGAGGCGAGCCCGGCGCCCACCGCGATCAACGCGCTGACCGGGAGGAACGCCAGCCCGGCGGCCAGCGGGCTGAAGTCGAGCACGTTCTGGACGAAGAGCGTGAGGAAGAAGAACATGCCGAAGATCGCGGCGGCGAGGCACAGCATGATGCCGTAGGTGCCCGCCCGGTTGCGGTCGGCGAACATGTGCAGAGGTGTGATCGGCTGCTTGGACCGCCGTTCGACCAGCACGAACACGGTCAGGACGACGACGGCCGCGCCGAACGAGGCCAGCGTGAGGGCGTCCCGCCAGCCTTCCTGGGCGGCGCGGATGAAGCCGTACACCAGCAGCACCATGCCGACGGTCGAGGTCAGCGCGCCCGTGATGTCGAAGCGGCCGGGATGGCGCTCGGACTCCTTGATGTAGCGGGGTGTGGCCAGCGCGATGAGCAGCCCGATGGGGACGTTGACGAAGAGCACCCACCGCCAGTTCAGCCACTCGACGAGGATGCCGCCGGCGAGCAGGCCGATCGCGCCGCCGCCCGCCGAGACCGCGGCGAACACGCCGAAGGCGCGGTTGCGTTCGGGTCCCTCGCGGAACGTGGTGCTGATCAGGGCGAGGGAGGTCGGGGAGGCGATGGCCCCGCCGACGCCCTGCAGGGCGCGCGCGGACAGGAGTTGGCCCTCGTTCTGGGCGAGACCGCCGAGCAGCGAGGCGAGCACGAACAGCAGGACGCCCACGACGAACACGCGCCGTCTGCCGAGGATGTCACCGGCCCGGCCGCCGAGCAGCAGCAGCCCGCCGAAGGTGAGCGTGTAGGCGTTGACGACCCACGACAGGCTGGTGGTGGAGAAGTCCAGCGAGCGCTGGATGTCGGGCAGCGCGATGTTCACGATGGTGATGTCCAGGACCACCATCAACTGGCAGGACGCGATGACCAGCAGCGCCATCGCGTTTCCGCCGCCGCCCTGTCGCCGGGCGGAGGTCTGCGTCGCGGGGGTGGGCTGCGGAGCTCTGCTCATGACGTGTGCCGCCCGCTCGCAGGCGGGCCCGTTGGAGGCGCGGGGGACGGAAGGGGTCCACCGCCGTGTCCACCGCCCCACCGTACGCCCGGGGCGTAGCCGTCACCACTCGATCACCGGCCTGCCATGACGGCGGTGCCGAGCCAGGACTCCCCCGCGGTCCTGGCCCGGCACCGGGCCCCGCGGAGGTCTCGTCCGCGGTGATCACCAGGATGCGGCAGAGACCGCCGGTGTGTCGTTGGCGTACGGTCCACTGCTCGTTGGCACCGCGTCCACATCCGGCGCGCCGCCGTCCGCATCCGGCGCTTCACCGCGCGAGCACGGCCCGTACGGGCTGTCGAGCGTGGGGGTTCGAGCACCCGCAGTCATATTACTGAACCGTAACCTACCGGGCAGTACCCGCGGTAACCGTCCGGTCGGTACCGTCCTGACAGTTCGTCTAAGAACGGTACGGGGCAGCGGTCGGGACGACCGGGGCTCCGTGCCGTCCCCCACCCGAGCCGCAGAGGAAGGCTCGGGCCTCCCTTCTCCCCCGGAGGTCCGCCATGCCCGCCCCCACCAGACTGCTGGCCACGGCCGTGACCGTGGCGGCCTGCCTCGGCACGACGGCCGTCCCGGCCACCGCCGCCACCGACACGGACGCCGTGGTCTCCCGCGGTGTCACCATCCCGGCGTTCTACAACCCGCCCGCCACGCTCCCGGCTGCGGACGGCACGCTGGTACGCACCGAGCCCCTCCCCCTCGCACTGAGCCTGCCGGGCGTCGACGGCCCGCTCCCCGGCACGGCGACCCGCCTGATGTACAAGTCCACGGACTCCGCCGGGCAGCCCGTCGCGGTGACCGGCGCCTACATCGAACCCGCGGCCGCGTGGAAGGGCAGCGGGGCGCGTCCGCTGGTCGTGGTCGCCCCGGGCACCATGGGACAGGGCGACCAGTGCGCCGCCTCCCTCGGACTGGAGCATCCGCTCACCGTCAACTGGCAGACCCTGTCGGTCGGTTACGAGGACCTGGCGATCTACCGCCTGCTCGCGCGGGGCATCGCCGTCGTGGTCACCGACTACGCCGGGCTGGGCGCGACGGACCGGCTGCACACGTACGTCAACCGGGTCGACGAGGCGCACGCCGTCCTGGACGCCGTCCGCGCGGCCCGTTCCCTCCCCGGCACGTCGCTCACGGCCGGCTCCCGGGTCGCGCTGTACGGCTACAGCCAGGGCGGCGGGGCCACGGCGGCGGCCGCCGAACTCCAGCCCTCCTACGCCCCCGACGTCGCCCTCGCCGGGACCTACACCGGGGCGCCGCCCGCGGACCTGGCCGCCGTCACCGCGGCCATCGACGGCAGCGACCTGGCCGGAGCGCTGGCCTGGTCGGTCAACGGGTTCGTGCAGTCCGACCCGGAACTGAAGCCGATCGCGGACGCGCACCTGAACGCGGCCGGCAAGGCGGCCCTGAAGGACCTGTCGACCATGTGCGTGGGCGACGCGCTGCTGGCCTACAACTCGGCGCGCAGCACCTCCTGGACCACCGACGGGAGCTCCATCAGCGACATCGTCCGGTCGGAGCCGGCCCTCTCGGCGTTCCTGGCCGAGCAGCGCATCGGCACCGTCAAGCCGGCGTCACCGGTGCGCCTGGCGACGGGTACCGCCGACGATCTCGTACCGCACGCGCAGGCGCGCGCGCTCGCCGTCGCCTGGTGCGCGAAGGGCGCCGACGTCACGTACAAGCCGGTGGTGCTGCCCAGCCTGGGCCGGTCGCTGATCAACCACTTCACTCCCCTGCTCACCGACCAGGGTGACGCGATCGCGTGGCTGACCGACCGGCTCGACGGCAGGCCGGCGACGTCCAACTGCTCGACGCTGCCGCTGAAGCCCTGACCCGGGCCGTCGCGTCGGGAACCCACGGCGCGGACGGCCGGTGCGCCCTTCCGGGGAACCGGCCGTCCGCGTTCTCTCGCGGCCCTAGGCTGGGTCCCGTGACCGAGGTCGAGGTGGTGGAGTTGCTGGTGTCGTCCGCGCACCGCCTGGCGGGGCGTCCCTCGGACGGGCCGGCGGACGGGCCCGCGGACGAACTCGTGCGGCAGGTGGAGGTCCGCAGCGGCCTCGGACTGGTCGGCGACCGCTACTTCGGCCGTCCGGCCCACCGCGACGCGGCGGTGACGCTGATGGCCGCCGAGAACCTGCCGGTGCACCTCAACGCCTCCGTCGGTCTGACGCACACCCGGCGCAACATCCTGCTGCGGGGCGTCGACATCGACTCCTTCGTCGGTTCGACGATCGTGCTGGACAGCGGCGCGGGACCGGTGATGTTCGCCGTGAACCGTCCGGCACGGCCCTGTGCCTGGATGGACGTGACGGTCGCGCCGGGAGCGCAGCGCGCGCTGCGCGGCAAGGGCGGTGTGCGGTGCACGCCGCTGTCCGACGGTGTGCTGGCCGTCGGGCGGGCCGCGTTCGACGTGCGGGAGGCGTGACCCCGGCTCCGGTCAGAGGGCGAGGCGCGCGACGATCCGTTTGCCGACCGGCTCGCGTACGGCATCGAGCCGTTGAGCCACGGCCCGGACGATCTCCAGGCCGTGCTGGCCCACCCGGGTCGGGTCGGGCGGGCGGGGCACGGGAAGAGCCGGGTCGGTGTCCCACACCGCGATCTCGACCGTGTCGTCGACGATGCGCAGGTGCAGCAGGACCGGACCGGGCGCGTGTCTGAGCGCGTTGGTGACCAGCTCGCTGACCACGAGCTGGGAGAGGTCCACCACCCTGGCCGGCACCGGAAGGCCGTGCCCACGACGCACGCGGGTGAGGAACTCGCCCGCCAGATGCCGCGCGCGGGCGATACAGCCGTCCTTGCCGTCCAGGGCCACCGTCGTCTCGAACGGGATGCCACCGGCCCCGGTGGCACCCTCGCCGGACGGACCGGAATCCCGCCGGACCGCCTTCGCTGCCCCGTCCATATCCGCGCGACTACCCACGAACCCGTCACCTAAGCCCCAGGAGCACCACCCGCGGGGAGCGGTGTCCTCCGCCCCCCGCACGGCCCGGCCGGCTGCACCGCGCCCGGTCAGTCGAGGTGGTAGCTGTCGCCGTAGACCTTCCAGTCCAGGGGCGTGGCGAGGTCGAGGTTGCCCTTGCGGAGGAAGACGCGCTGGGCGGTGTCGACCCGGCTGGTGTCGCTGTGTGCCTCCTCCTGCTTCATCGCCCAGACACGCGCGTCGAGGAAGGCGTTGAGGTACGCGGTCTCGTCGCCGCCCCGGGCCGGCGGCTTCGCCTTGTTCAGCGCGCGCTTGCGGATGTTGCGGAAGCTGGTGGGGTCGGTGCCGTCGCCGTGCATGACGATCGCGTCGTAGTAGATGAACTGGCCCAGGGTGCGCAGGCCGTCCGTCCTGCCCTGCTTGACGGCCGGGTTGAAGTAGACGCGGTCGCGTTCGTCGTTCTGCGCCTGCTGGAACGCGGTGTCCTGGGCGGCCCTGCGCCAGTCCTTGGGGTAGTCCGGGTCGAGTCCGGCGTGCGAGTCGGTGCCGTCGACGGCGCGCAGGGCGGGCAGGTACCTGGCGAGGACGTTGCCCGGCCTGCGGCCGGCGTAGAGCTCCACGAGGTCGAGCATGTCGCCGGTGCCGGAGCAGAAGCCGATGATGCCGGCGGTGTAGCCGCGACCGTCGCCGATGTCCTCGATGTACTTGTACTGGGCCTTCCAGTCGAGCGAGGAGTTCTCCGCGCTCGACACCAGCTTCATGGCGATCTCCTTCTTCGCCGGGTCGTCGAGCCCGGCGGCGGCCGCCGTCGCCCGCGGGGAGGGGAGCAGCGGGGCGGCCGCCAGGGCCCCGGTCAGGGCTGCGGTGAGAGTGAGGAAGGTGCGGCGGGAGGTAGGTGTGTGCACCACAGTGGCTCCAGGTGGGAGTGGGGGGTGAGGTGGCTCCGCGTCGTCGAACTGACAGGAAAGTTTCCTATCAGGAGTCGGGTGCGGAAGTAACCCACAGCAAAGAGGTTCGTACGATCGAACAAATGAGCCTCGCCCTCACCCGGCCCGACCGGGTGCCGACGGCCGGATCAGGCGGTGCCGGGCGTGTCGCACCGCCAGTCGAAGCGGCGGACGTCCGCGGCGCGCCGTACGTACAGGGCCCGGCCGCCCGGGCCGTAGCGGCCTATCTCCGTGGTCAGCGCCACCTCGCGCGGTTCGTGGCCGGTGTGGCCGGTCACGTCGAGCAGCAGCCCGTCGAGCGGGCCGCCCACCAGCTCGGCGTAGACACGGCCAGGGCGGGGGCCCGCGTCGTCGTGATCGGCGCCGTAGACCCGGCCCCGCAGGAACTCAGCCTCGTCCATGACCAGCAGCTTGGCATCCCCCACTGACAACGCCCCCGGCGGAAGAAGCGGGCCCGGGCGGGGGCAGGGCGGTCTTCGGCCAAAGTTCGTCGCGGAAGGGGGCGCATGGAGGCATGTACCGGATCCGCCCCTCATCCACGGGTATGCCCCCCTCACTCGCACATCGCTGTGTACGGGCTGGGGGGCCGACCTTGATGGCAGGCGGGCGGGAGCGGGCGGCGGACGGGGAGTCGGCGTGGGTCCGGCGCCGCCGGACCGTGCGGGAGCTGCGCGCGGCGGGCCGTTACGGGCCGAGGCTGCGGGAGGTGCTGCCCGCGCTGGCCCTGCTGGTCGTGGCCGTGTGCGCGGTGGTGGTGGGGCTCGCGCTGGTCTCCCTGGCCTTCGGGGGCTGGGCCTGTGTCCCGTTCCTGGTGGCGCTCGCCCTCGGCGCGGAAGCCCTGCGCCGCCGGTCCCGCCCGCTCGCCCGACGGCGCGGCGGCCATTACACCGCGCAGGAGCTGGCCGAGCTGGACATGCCGGCGCTGGTGCTGGCCGTGGCCCGGATGCTGCGGCGGGACGGCTGGCGGGTCCTGGCGCCGTCCCGGCACGACGCCCCGCACCTGGCCGCCCGTGACCGCCGGGGCCGTCTGCTCGATGTGGCGTTCCGTCCGGTGGCCGAGCCGCTGCCCGGCGAGGAGGACGCCTGTTCGTGCCGGGCGCGGCTGCCGGAGCGGGGACGGACCGGGCCGGCGCTGCGGCTCGTCGTGCACCGGGGCACGTTCACCCACCGCGACGAGGTGTGGGCCGCCCGCCAGGGCAACACCTGTCTGATCGACGGCCCGCGTCTGCTGCTGTGGGCCCGCGGCACACCGCTGGCCCAGCTCGCCGTCGGCCCGGCTCCTCCGCCTCCGCGTGCGTAGCGCCCTCATGACAAGAGGGCCGCCGCCCGGACCCTCAGGGCCCGGGCGGCGGTCGTTCGGTGCGCTCCTGCCGGAGATCAGGAGGTCACGGGGTCAGCTGCCAGCGCTGGATGTAGCCCACGTCGATCGACGCACGGTCCTGGACGCGCAGCTTCCAGGTGCCGTTGAGGGGCTGGGCCGAGGCGTCGACCGTGAAGGTCTGGTCGACGTTGTCGGCGGAGGCGCCGCTGCGGTTGAGCAGGGAGTAGACGGTGCCGTCGGGGCCGACGAGGTCGACGGTCAGGTCACCGCGGTAGGTGTGGACGATGTTGACGTACACCGAGGTGGTGGCGGAGGCGTTGCCGTCCCGGCCGGCGATGGTGACCGGGGACTCCACGGCGGCGCCGTTGTCGGGGATGTCGACGCGGGTGGCGTTGGCGTAGACGTACGCGATCCGCCAGGTGAAGGTGTCCGTGACGGACGCGCCCGTGCTGTCGGTGACCTTGACCGTGACGTCACTGGCGCCGAGGGTGGTCGGCGTCCCGGAGATGAGGCCGCTCGCGCTGATGTCCAGGCCCTCGGGCAGGCCGGTCGCCTCGTAGGTCAGGCCGGCACCGGAGTTGGTGGTGTAGGCGTCCACCTGGAGGCTGACGGCCTGGCCGATGCCGCTGGTCTGGTCGGCGATCGGCGCGACGTTGACGCCGAGGGCTATCCGGTTGCCCACGTTGATGGCGGCCCAGGCGTCGGCGACGGCCAGGTAGGTGGGGCTGTAGGCGCCGAAGAGGTCGGCCGCGGCCGACAGGGTGGCGGTGCGGGCGCCCGCGTAGTTCGTGGACGAGGTCATGTACGTGGTCAGCGCCCGGTACCAGATCGCCGCGGCGTTCTCGATGCCGATGCCGGTGACGGCCTGCCCGTCGTAGGTCGGGCTGTCGTAGGCGACGCCGTTGACGGTCTTGGCGCCGCTGCCCTCGGAGAGGAGGTAGAAGAAGTGGTTCGCGGGGCCCGAGGAGTAGTGGACGTCGATGCCGCCCAGGGTGGAGGACCAGCTGTCGCGCGAGGAGCCGTCCTTGGAGGGCTTGTCCATGTAGCGCAGCGGGGTGCCGTTGCCGTTGATGTCGATCTTCTCGCCGACCAGGTAGTCGCCGGGGTCGGCCGGGAGGTTCTCGTAGAACTCGACGGCGGCGGCGAAGATGTCCGAGGTCGCCTCGTTCAGGCCGCCGGACTCGCCCGAGTAGGTCAGGTTGGCGGTGGCGGCGGTGACGCCGTGGCTCATCTCGTGAGCGGCCACGTCGAGGGCGGTCAGCGGGTGGGTGTTGCCCGAGCCGTCGCCGTAGGTCATGCAGAAGCAGCTGTCCTGCCAGAACGCGTTGACGTAGTTGTTGCCGTAGTGGGCGCGGCTGTAGGCGGCGACGCCGTCGTTGCGGATGCCGTTGCGTCCGTACACGTTCTTGTAGTAGTCCCAGGTGGCGGCGGCACCGAAGGCCACGTCGACGCCGGCGGTCTGGCGGTTGGACGGCGTGCCGTCGCCCCAGACATCGTTGTCGTCCGTGAACAGCGTGCCGGTGCCCGAGGTGCCCTGGTTGAGGTCGTAGGTGCGCTGGTTGGCCCGGTCCGGGTCGACGAGCTGGTACGTCGATCCCGACAGGGTCGAGCCGAGCGGGACCGTGCCGCTGAACTGGCCGGTGCCGGTGCCGGTGTGGACCTTCTCCGCGGCGAGGAGTTGCTTGCCCGTGGTCGCGTCGGTGACGACCTGGAGCTCGCTCGGGGTGCCGTCCCGCTGCACGCCCTCGACGAGGGTCTCCCAGGCCAGGACGGGCCTGCCGGCGTCGGCCCAGATGACGAGCCGGGGGGCGTCTTCGGTCTCGGGGCTCTTGACCTTGGCGTTCTTCGCGGCGGAGAGCGCCTTGCCGTCGGCGCCGGCCGCGGAGAGCTTCGGGGTGAGGGACGGCACCTCGAGGGTGGCCCCGCTCGCCCTGCTCACGGTGGTGCGGCCGCTCCTGACGTGGGCGACCAGGTCACCGCCGAGGACGGGCAGTCCGGCGTAGGTGCGCTCGTAGCGGGTGTGGGTGGTGCCGTCGGCGTCCTGGATGACGTCCTTGACCAGGAGTTTCTCCTGGCCGCCGAGACCGAGCCGCTGGGCCGTCGTACCGGCCGCGCTCTGGGCGCTCCTGATCAGCGAGGCGCGGCGGGCCGGGGAGAGTGCGGTCGGCTCGGCGCCCGCACGGGGCTTGGCGGTGATCTTGGCGGGGCCGGGGTCGGCGGGCTTGGCGCTGGCGGCGCCGGTCTGGATCCCGAGGGTCAGCAGGGTGCCGGCGGTGGTGAGGGCGAGAAGCGCGGCACGTCTGCGCCGGGGGGTGGGGTGGTGTCGCCGGGGCAACGGGTTCTCCTTCGGTGCGACGGTCGGCCCCCGAGGGAGGCCGAGGGGGGTGGCCCGGCCGGGTGGGCCGGTCCGGAGCGCTGCACGGCATGCGGGTGGAAGGAGGTGGGGGGTGGAGGGGGTGGGGGTGGAGTGGGGGGACGGGCGTGCACCTCATGAGGCGCATGTGAAGGAAGGGTGAACGCCCGCAGAAGCGTGGCACCGCACCCACAGGTTTGTCATGGGAATGCCAAAAGATCGGCTGGAAATGACCATGGCCGACTGGGGATTCGGCCCGGTGGGCGCAGGTTTTCAGCCGCGGGCGCGCGGACCCGGCGGCCCGGCGCTACTCCGTTCGAGTGGTCCTCGTCCGCGCATCGTCGTAGCGTCGAAGTGCATCTCCGGGGGCGTCCCCGGGATGAGGACCGACGAAGACCGGCGGGTCCCGGGACGGGCGGCGGGAGCGGACATGCGACACATCACGAGGACAGCGGTGATGCTCTGTGCGGCACTGGGACTCACCGCGGCGATCGGCACCGCCTCGGCCGCGCCCGGCGCGCCGCCGTCCGCCCCACGGCAGGTGGCCGTGCCCGTCCTGGTGGACTGCCTGTGGCATCCGAAGGTACGGCCGGCCGACTTCCTGCTGGCCTGCGGCGACGGCAACAGCCGCCTCGTCTCGCTGCACTGGACCCAGTGGGGCTCCCGGTCGGCGCGGGCGACCGGGGTCAACGTCGTCAACGACTGCAAGCCGTACTGCGCGGTGGGTCACTTCCACCGGTACGCGGTGGCGGTGAAGCTGGACCACCCCAAGCCGTGGAAGAAGCACCCCCAGGTGCAGCACTACACCCGGATGGTCCTCACCTACCCCGGAGACCGGCCGGAACAGTTCCCGCGCGTGGTGGCCTACCCCCTGTGGGACTGAGTTCCCGGCTCACTCCATGAGGCCGGCGGCCACCGTCGCGCCGAGTTCCCAGCAGGCCTCCGTGTCCGCCTTGCCCGGCTCCCCGGTCACCGTGACCGGGTCGGCCGCGCGCCGCCAGCCCAGGCCGGTGGTGATGGCCTCGACGGCGCGCACGGCGCCGGTGACGTCGTTGCCGCCGTGCACGTAGTAGCCGAAGGGGCGGCCCCGGGTGGCGTCGAGGCAGGGGTAGTAGACCTGGTCGAAGAAGTGCTTGAGCGCACCCGACATGTAGCCCAGGTTCGCGGGGGTGCCCAGGACAAAGGCGTCCGCCTCCAGGACGTCGGAGGCGGTGGCGGCGAGCGCGGCCCGCCGTACGACGCGCACGCCCTCGATCTCCGGTGCCGTAGCACCCGAGACGACCGCCTCGAACAGCGCCTGGCAGTTGGGGGACGGGGTGTGATGAACGATCAGCAAGGTGGCCACGCCACCGAACCCTGCCCGGTCGGTGGACCCGTCGCAAGCGGCGCGCGTCCGGGCGGCGGGGCGCCGGGACGCGGACGCCGGACGGGCGGGTGACGCCAGACGCTCAACTCCCGTATGCACACGGTCAAAAGATCGCGCGGATCTTCGTGTTTCGAACGTCCTTGGGCCAGTCCCGGAGCAAGCCGTCTGCGCGGGTGACGCGCTCCGTACGTTCGGAGCACCAGCGGGGCCGGAGGAGCCCGGGCCCGTGCAACCGGCAGGAGGAGCGCCATGGCGAATGTGGAGATCTCTCTGAAGGAGATGATGACCGCGGTGGAGGGTGCGATGGGAGCCGCCGTCGTGGACTACACGAGCGGTATGGCCCTGGGCACGATGGGCGGCGGCAAGGACCTCGACCTGGCCGTGGCCGCCGCGGGCAACACGGATGTGATCCGGGCCAAGGTCCGCACCATGGAACACCTGGGCCTGAAGGGCGAGATCGAGGACATCCTGATCACCCTGGGCAGCCAGTACCACCTCATCCGGCTCGTCAAGGGCCGGACGGGCAGCGGGCTGTTCATCTACCTCGTCCTGGACCGGGAGCGCTCCAACCTGGCGATGGCCCGTCACCAGCTCAAGCGCATCGAGAACGAACTCGAGGTGTAGGCACCCCGGTGGTCCGCGGCTTCGCATGCCCTCGAATTGAAGATTTCTTCATCTCGACACATCCAGATCAGCGCATCACACGGGTGTGCGGAGCCCGCAGCCACGAGGATCGTGACCGACGCAGGAACCTCACGCGCGGCGGCGGAGGCGGGCCGCCGCGCCGACGGGAACCATCCAGCGAACGCGGCAGGAGCGAGCGATTGACCATGCAGGTCCCCCTCTACCAGGCCAAGGCCGAGTTCTTCCGCATGCTCGGGCATCCGGTGCGCATCCGGGTCCTCGAACTGCTGCAGGGCGGCCCCGTCCCCGTACGGGACCTGCTCACCGAGATCGAGATCGAACCGTCCAGCCTGTCGCAGCAGCTGGCCGTGCTGCGCCGGTCCGGGATCGTGGTGTCGATCCGGGAAGGGTCGACGGTCAGCTACGCGCTGGCCGGCGGCGACGTCGCCGAGCTGCTGCGGGCGGCCCGCCGCATCCTGACCGAACTCCTCGCGGGGCAGAACGAGTTGCTGGCCGAGCTGCGCCAGGCCGACCCGCCGCTGCCGGTACCGCAGGGCGGCGCCCCGCGGACATGAGGGGCGGCCCGCGGCCGGCTTCAGGTTCCCTTCAGGTACGTCCAGAAGCCTCGGCCCCATGCACGGACACCGACCTCGTACCCCCGAAGCCGAACGCAGCCGCCGCTGGTTCATGAACAAGGCGCTGCTCGCCGGCGGAGTCGCCGCGGTGGCGACCATGACCGGATGCTCCTCGAGCTCCTCCGACACGGCGGGCACCGCCGCCTCCTACGGCGGCCCGGGCGGCGGTGCGCCCTCGGGCATGCCCTCCGGGGGCCCCGGTGGCGGGGCCGGGGGCATGGGCCCCGGGGCGAGCGAGGTCAAGTACGCCGACTTCGTCGGGGTCACCACCGACGGCAAGGTCGTCGACGACCTCTACTCGATCCACTCCACCGACGTCTCCACCGACAAGGTCGTCAAGGCCGCACAGGCCTTCCTCGACGGACTGACCTCGAAGGAGCGCAAGGCATCCGTCTTCGAGGTGGACGACGACGAGTGGCTGGCCTGGAGCAACGTCGACGGCTACCAGCGCGAAGGCGCCCGGATGGGCGACCTGACCGAGAAGCAGCGCGACCTCGGGTACGCCCTGCTCGGCGCCGCCCTGTCCGCCGACGGGCTCACCCAGACCCGCAACATCATGAAGCTCAACGCGTTCCTGGGCGACTACAACGGCGGTGGCCGGGACACGCTCACCGAGGGCGCGTACTTCTTCACCTTCATGGGCACCCCGTCGACCACCAAGCCCTGGGGTTTCCAGTACGAGGGCCACCATGTGGCGATCAACTACTTCGTGCTCGGCGACCAGGTCGTCATGACCCCCACCTTCATGGGGTCCGAACCCACCTCGGCCACCTATGACGGCGAGAAGATCACCCTCTTCAAGAAGGAGACCAGGGCGGGTCTCACCCTGCTGCGCTCGCTCACCGCGGCACAGCGGGCCAAAGCCGTCTCCTCGGAGGCGAAGGCCGGCGACAACCTGAAGGCCGGCGCGGGCCAGGACAACCTCCAGCTGGCCTTTCAGGGCCTGGTCGCCGAGGGGTTCACCGACACCCAGAAGGACAAGCTGCTGGCCCTGGTCCGGGTGTACGTCGGCAACCTGGCCGACGGGCACGCCGCCGTCAGGATGAAGGAGGTGGAGGACCACCTCGACGAGACGTACTTCTACTGGATCGGCGAGACCGAGGATTCCTCCGCGTTCTACTACCGCGTGCACAGCCCGGTGGTGCTCATCGAGTACGACGCCCAGTCCCCGCTCGCCTTCGGCAACAAGGACAGCGACGGGGGCGGCGGCATGGGCGGTCCGGGCGGGACGCCCACCCAGCAGCACATCCACACCATCGTCCGCACCCCCAACGGCGGCGACTACGGGGTGGACCTGCTCAAGCTGCACCTGGAGAACGACCACTAGACACGCGGCCCCGGGGCAGCCCGTCAGGCCGCCCCGGGGCAGGGTGCCGGTCAGCCGAGGCGGCTGCGCAGCAGCTCCTTGCCGAGCTCGGCGCCCTTGCGGCTGTCCGCCTGGGCCTTGCGGAACAGCTCCGCGACCGCGGAGTCGTTGTCCCGCTCGGCGTCCCGGATGTAGGTCTCCAGCCGGAGCGCGTTCTCCAGGCACGCCTCGACGTACCAGAGCAGGTTGTAGTCCTTGTCCCGGGTCCCGGTCACCTCACCGGTCTCGGTGTGCGTGGCCATGCGGGGCCTCCTCCCAGAGTGGTCTCCGTCGTGCTTGCGGGCCGGGTACCCCCGGATCACGTCCCATACCGGACATCGCCTGCCGAACAGGCACGCCAGACTCGAACGAAACAGACCCAAACGCCAGGGTTCGCCACCCCTTCCGCCATGTAGAAATATCTACCAACATGCATACGCCGAGGCCGCGATCATGGGCCGACGGCTGTTGCCCGGCGCCGCGCCCACCCGCGCGCCGCCGGGTCCTGGGGACAGCAGACGGAGCCGGACGATGAGCGATGCGATGTGGGAACGCGGCGTGGAGTGGCTCTCCGCGGCCGCCAGGGACCCGAGGGTCTGCAAACGCGAGTGGGACCAGGGCGACGGGATCGCCCTGCTGCAGGCGGGCCGGTACTGGGACGTGCTCAGCGTCCCGGACCGGCTGGGCCTGCTCACCCTGGACCTGCTGTGGCAGTCGGCGTTGCCGGCGCCGGGGCCGACACTGGTGGACACCGCGGCCCACCGGGTGGGCTTCTTCCTGCCGCCCGATCCCGGCACCCGGTGGATCGGGGCCGGGCTGCGGCACGCCGGCCGGGGTTCCTGGGTGGCGGTGCCGCCGCCGTACCGGCCCGCCCGGTTCCTGGAGTGGCTCGTGCCACCGGACGGCACCGGCTCACTGCACGCACCGGTCACGCTGGAGCTGGCGCTGCGGCAGGCCAACGGCACGCTGGCCGTCCTGACGCCGCTGGGTGCCGACTAGGGGGTGTTTCGAAAGTCCTGTGCGGTGCCCGCGGTGTTCGGTGCGTGCCCTCGGCGTGCCGGGCGCCGCGGATGCTGTGCGGGACTTTCGAAACACCCCCTAGGGCACGGGACCATCATCCGACTCCTCCGCGCGTCGTTTCAACTGGCCTGCCGGGCAAGGCATTTCAGGCACTCGACGCAGAAGCGAACAGATGGCGGGTATTTTCGGCGCGAAGTCTCGCTCAACCGTGCGAGATCGATCAATGACAGTGTGTACTGTGCTGCGAGTACCCGATGAGACCCCCCTGGAATCCGAGTCGATGATCGAATTACCGGACCTGGTGGCGGGCGGCCTGGCCGCCGGCACGCTGTCCGCGCTCGCCCTGGCCGGCGGGCTGCTGCGGCTGCGCCGGCAACAGACCCGGCAGCACGCGGAGATCGCCGCCCTGCGCACCCAACTGGACGGCACGGTTCGGGCGTTCACGGCCGAGGTCGAGCATCTCGCGGCGCACCGGGTGCCCGCCGCCGCCCGGCAGGTGGCCCATCCGCACCTCGAAGTGCCCGGCCCCCTGCAGCCGTTGACCGTCGGCACGCCCCTGGGCATCGCCCTGGAGAACGTGCTGCTCGCGCTGCAGTCCGAGGTGGTCGCCCAGCGCACCCGGGTCGACGCCGCGGCCCAGGCCGGGATGCGGGGCGCCACCCGGGAGATCCAGGCCGCCCTGTACCGGCTCCAGGACGCCCTGCGGGTCCTGCAACAGCGCTACGACGAACCGGAGCTGGCGCAGACCCTGTTCCGGCTCGACCACGAGAACGAGCAGTCGCTGCGCCGCGCCCAGGTCACCGCGGTGGTGTGCGGGGCCTGGGTCGGGCTGGCCCGCGAGGAGTCCCACGTCGTGGACGCGGTGACCGGCGGCCAGGCCCGCCTTCCGGGCTACCAGCGGGTCCGGGTCCACAACCATCTGGAGCCCGGCACCGCCCTTGTGTCGCACGCCGTCGAGCCCGTGGCCATCATCGTCGCCGAGCTGCTGGACAACGCCCTGCGGCACTCCTCGCCCGACACCGAGGTCGTGGTCAGCCTGCAGCACGTCCACCACGGTGTGTGCGTCACCGTCGACGACGCGGGCCTCGGCATGACGCGCGACGAACGCGACCGCGCCCAGCGGCTGGTGGCCGGGAAGGAGCCGATCCTGCTGACCGCGCTGGGCGATCCGCCGCGCATGGGGCTGGCCGCGATCGGCCGGCTCACCCGTCAGTTCGACCTGGGCGTGGACGTCTCCTCCGCCTCCCCGTACGGCGGGGTGCGGGCGGTCCTGCGGATCGACAGCCACCTGCTCAGCCGCATCGATCCCGAGCTGCGGCCGCCGTCGGCCAGCGCCCCGCGCACGACCCGCAGGGCGGCCCCGGAACGGCCCGCCCCCGCGCACACGTACGGAAGCGAGGACCCGGTCCTGGAGACCGCCGCCGGGCATCACGGCGCGCCGGAGGCCGACGGCCTGCCGCAGCGCCGCCGCCGTACCCGCGCGGTCGCACAGGAGGCCCCCGCCGCCCCCATCCGCCCGGCACGCCGTCCCGAGGAGGCCGCGGCCGCCCTCGGCGCGCTGCAGTCCGGCACCGCGGCGGCCCGCTCCGGCAAGAGCGAGGCGACCGCCCCGGAGACGGCGGACGCAGGACCGGCCGCCCCGGTGACGCCGGACGCGATGACGGCCGCCACGGGAGCGGCGGACGCGGGAGCGGCCTCCCCGGGGGCGGCGATCCCGCAGACGTTCGACGCGGGACCGGCCCTCACAGGGGCGGCCGGCGCGGACGCGGCGATCCCGGTGACCGCCGACGCGGGAGCGGCCTCCACGGGGGCGGCGGACGCGGGCGCGACCTCCACGGACGCAGCGATCCCGCAGACGTTCGACGCGGGACCGGCCCTCACAGGGGCCGCCGACGCGGACGCGGCGATCCCGCAGACGTTCGACGCGGGACCGGCCCTCACAGGGGCCGCCGACGCGGACGCGGCGATCCCGATGACAGCCGACGCGGGCGCGGCCGTCGCAGAAGCGGCTGACGCGAGCGTGGCCCTTGCGGGAGCATCCGGCGTGCACACGGCCCTCGCGAGCACCGCTCACGCGGAAGCAACCGACGCGCACACGGCCGCCGCACCAGCAGCCCACGTGGAAGCGAGCGACGCACGGGCGGCCACCGCGGGCGCGGCCGACGACACCGACCAGACCGACCACGTAGAAGGGGGAGCGGCACGATGACCAGCCGCGACACGGGCGACACCGCATGGGTGCTGGAACCGATCCTGCAGGTGCCGCACGTGGTGGCCGCCGTCATGCTCACCCGCGACGGACTCGTGACGGGGTACACCGACGCCCTGTCCCAGCCGTCGGCCGAGCGGGTGGCCGCCATCACCAGCACCGTGCAGGGGGCGTGCCGTACGGCCGCGGCCGCGTTCGCGGACCGGGAGCGGGCGGAGGTGCGGCAGATCGTGATCGAGTCCGACCACGGGTACGTGCTCATCGTGCCGACGGACCACGGCACCTGTGTGGCCGCGTACGGCGACGGCGAAGTGCGTCTCGACCTGCTGGCGCACCGGGTCCACTCCCAGGTGGCGCGCCTGGGCGAGAAGGCCATGGCGGCCGCGCCCCGAGGAGCCGACGACAACGCGCCGGCATGACCGCACGTCCGGCCGGCCGCCCCCTGGTTCCCGCCTATCTGTCGACCGGTGGGGTGGCCCGTCCCAGCCGCCCCCACATGGAGCGGCTGACGGTGCTCGCCCTCAGCGGCGAGCCACGGCCCGGCGACCGGCCCGACGGTCTGCCCGCCGCCGGACTCGCCCTGCTGGAAGCCCTGGAGGGCGGCTCGCTGGCGGTGGTGGAGGCGGCGGCGCTGCTCCGGCTGCCGGTGTCCGCGGTACGGGTGCTGGCGGCCGACCTCGCCGACCGGCAACTGGTCCTGACCCGGCCGCCGATCCCGCCCGCCCGACGGTTCGACCCCGACCTGCTGAAGAGAGTGGCCGATGGCCTCCGCGCCCTCAAGCACGACTAGCGCCGCCCGTACGGCCCGTACGTCCGAGCGCGTCCATCTTCCCGACACCGCTCGCGACCTGGTGAAGATCCTGGTCGCGGGGCCGTTCGGGGTGGGCAAGACGACCCTGATCGACTCGGTGTCCGAGATCCGGCCGCTGCACACCGAGGAGCAGCTGAGCGAGGCGTCCGCGGCGGTGGACGACCTGGCGGGAGTGCGGGAGAAGTCGACGACGACCGTCGCCATCGACTTCGGCCGGCTCAGCCTGCCCGGCGGGGTGGTGCTGTACCTGTTCGGGACGCCCGGCCAGGAGCGGTTCCGGGCGTTGTGGGACGACATCGCCTACGGGGCGCTCGGTGCGCTCGTGCTGGTGGACAGCCGCCGGATCGACGCGTCGTTCGACGTGCTGGGGCTGGTGGAGGAGAGCGGACTGCCGTACGCGGTGGCCTTCAACGAGTTCCCGGACGCGCCCCGGCACCACGGTGAGGAGCGGCTGCGCCGGGCCCTGGACCTGGAGGCGGGCACGCCGATGGTGACGTGCGACGCGCGGGACGCGAACTCCTCGATCGACGCGCTGCTGGCGCTGGTCGACCATCTGATCGCCCGTGACCCCGTGGAGGCTCCGTGAGCACCTATCCCCCGGACCAGCGGGACTTCTCGCGTTCTGCGCCGGTGCGCCTGTGGGAGGACGGCTTCGCCTCGGATCCGCGCCGGTACTACGGCGCCCTGCGCGCCCAGGGTCCCGTCGGCTGGGCGGAGCTGGCCCCGGGGGTGCCGGCGTACGTGGTCACGGACCGCCGGGCCGCGCTGGACGTGCTGCACGACGACGGGACGTTCTCGCACGACCCGAGGGCGTGGGAGGAGACCGTGCCCGCCGACTCGCCGGTCCTCGGCATGATGCGGTGGCGCCCCAACGCGCTGTTCGCCGACGGTGCCGCCCATGTCCGCTACCGCACCACCCTGATCGACGTGTTCGACCTGGTGGAGCCGCACGATCTGCGTGAGCGTGTCCACCGCGCCGTACGGCTGCTCGCGGGCCGGATCGGCCCGCGCGGCGAGGCCGACCTGGTCGGGGACTTCGCGCGGCCGCTGATGGCGCTGGTGCTCAACGACCTGTTCGGGCTGCCGGACCACGAGGGCGACCGGCTCAACGAGGGCCTGGGCAAGATGATGGAGGGCGGCGCGCAGGCGGCCGAGGGGGAGGCCCAGTACGGCCAGTACGTGCTGGAGCTGATCGCGGCCAAGGCCGCGCGGCCGGGCGACGACCTGCCGAGCCGGCTGCTGGACCACCCGGCCCGGCTCACCCGCGAGGAGGTCACCTGGCAGGTGTTCCTCACTCTCGGGGCAGGCTACGAGCCGACCGCGAACCTGCTGTCCAACACGCTGTCGCGGATCCTGGGCAACCCGGCCTACTACTCCACCCTCACCAGCGGCGCCCGCCCGGTCCTGGACGCGGTCGTGGAGGTGCTGCACCACGAGACCCCGCTCGCCAACTACGGCATCTACTACGCGCGCAGACCCGTCTCCTTCCACGGGGTGTGGCTGCGGGACGCGGTGCCGGTGGTCGTGTCGTACGGGGCGCTCGGGCTGCCCCCCGGTCCGCGGGACGCGGCCGGCACCCCCGTCTCCGGGCGGGAGGCCGGCGACGGCCGGCATCCGAACGACGCCTCGCACCTGTCGTGGGGCGCGGGTCCGCACGCCTGTCCGGTCAAGCAGCACACCTTGCTGCTCGTCACCGAGGCCATCGAGCGGCTCACCCAGTGGCTGCCCGACCTGGACCCGGTCCTGCCGCGGGAGCGGCTGGCCTGGCGGCCCGGACCGTTCCACCGCTCGCTGACCGCTCTGCCCGTCCGCTTCAGCCCTCGCTCCCCCTCTTCCGACCAGCCAGGAGTCCCGTCGTGACCGTGACCGACCGCATCGCCCTCGACCCCCTCGGCGCCGACATCGCCGCCGAGAGCGCCAGGCTGCGCGCCCTCGGCCCCGTCGTGCCCGTGGAGCTGCCGGGCGGGATCCCCGCCTGGGCGCCCACCGGCTACGACACGCTCAAGCAGCTGATCCTCGACCCGCAGGTCAGCAAGGACCCGCGGCGGCACTGGCGGCTCTGGCCGGAACTCGGCGAGCACCCGTCCTGGGGCTGGATCCTGGGCTGGGTCGGCGTGGTCAACATGCTGTCCACGTACGGCGCCGACCACACGCGGCTGCGCAAACTGGTGGCGCCGAGCTTCACGCACCGGCGCACCGAGGCGCTGCGGGAGCGGGTGGAGGCCATCACCACCGAGCTGCTGGACGCCCTGGAGCAGGGCGGTGAGGTGGTGGACCTGAAGGCGGGGTTCGCGCATCCGCTGCCGATGCGGATCATCTGCGAACTGTTCGGTGTGCCCGAGGAGATGCGGGAGGCCACCGCCCGGCTGATCGCGGCGATCATGGACACCTCGGATCCGAGCCCGGAGCACGCCGCGTTCGTGCAGGAGCAGATCGGCGCGGTCCTGGGCGGGCTCATCGCCCACAAGAGCGAGCATCCCGGCGACGACATGACGACCGAGCTGATCCGGGTGCGCGACGAGGACGGGGACCGGCTGAGCGACGAGGAGCTGCTGTACACGCTGCTGCTGGTCATCGGGGCCGGGTTCGAGACGACCGTGAACCTCATCGGGAACGCGGTGGTGGCGCTGCTGGGCAGGCCCGAGCAGCTGGCGGCGGTACGCGGCGGGGAGATCTCCTGGGACGCGGTGGTGGACGAGACGCTGCGGGCGCACCCGTCGATCGCCTCGCTGCCGCTGCGGTTCGCGGTGAGCGATCTGAAGGTGGGCGACGTGACGATCCCGGCCGGGGACGCGATCATCACGACGTACGCGGCGGCGAACCTGGACCCGGGTCACTACGGTGCGGACGCGGACGTGTTCGACGCGACGCGCGCGGCGGAGGACCATCTGTCGTTCGGGATCGGCGTGCACCGGTGCATCGGGGCGCCGCTGGCCCGGATGGAGGCGCTGACCGCGCTGGAGGCCCTGTTCGAGAGGTTCCCGGATCTGGCGCCGGCGCAGGGGGAGCTGACACAGGTGCCGTCGTTCATCGCGTACGGCTGGCAGGAGATCCCGGTCCGGCTGCGCGGCTGACGGCCGCGGGGGTGCGACCAGTCCCCCGTGCCGGTCGCTCCCCCGCGGTCCTCCGAACCTATGTGCCTGGTGGTCGGCTTGTGAATCGTGCCGATGCCCGTTCCGGGGGCGGGAGGACTCACCTGTGCACAGGTGAGTCCGGATGGCCCGATTCCGGTACCGGCTGGTGGTCCCCGTGCAGGTCGGGGTGGTCGAGTTCGCGCGTGGCGAGGTGGGCGAGGACCACTTCGTAGAGGTCGCTGCCGGAGGCGAGGAGCTGGCGTTCGAGGACGGGTTCGGCGCTGCGGACGTGCTCGCGGACGGTCTGGGCGTGGACGCCGAGGAGTTGTGCGGCGCGTTCGGAGTTGCCGCCGGCGGCGATCCAGGCGCGCAGGGTGCCGCGCAGGTCGCGGCCGTCGGTGTCCAGGCGGGACAGCAGGTCCTGGGCCCAGGTGCGCAGGGCGGGGCCGGTGAGCAGTTCGCCGAGGCGGACCGGGGCCGCCGTGCCGGCGGTGCGGTCCTCGGCGATGCCGACCTGGGTGTTGAGGGCCAGGTGGACGGTGGCCCGCACCCTGAGGTCGGAGAAGTCGGTGCCCAGCAGGTTCTCGACGCGGTCCATGCGGGCGCGGACGGTGTTGCGGCTGACGCCGAGCACTTTCGCCGCGCTGACGGCGGTGAACTCCAGGCCTAGCCGGGTGGTGGCGAGGAGTTCGGCCCGGGTGTGGTGCGGGAGGGTGTCGAGGGGGCGCAGCAACCGGGTGGTCCAGGAGTGCAGCACCTCCGGGTCCATCAGGCGTTCGGGGTGGGTGCGTTCGGCGTAGACGGCCGTCTTGTCGGGGCGGAAGTGGGCGACGGCGAGGGCGCTGACGGCCTGTCCGTAGGCGGTGGCGGTGCGGGCGAGGTTCTGGCGGGCGCTGCCGCCGAGGAACACACGGGAGCGGCGGTGGCACAGGGCGCGCAGGGCGGCGCCGATGGCGTCGTCGGGGACGACGACGATGACATGGCCGTCCATGGCGGGGCAGCGTACGACGAGGGCCTCGTCGTGGGTGGCCGCCAGGCAGTCCTCGGCGAGCCGGTCGCGTTCGCCGGGCGCGCTCTCGACGACGTAGACGCAGGCGGTCTCGGTGTCGAGGAGGCCGGGCCACAGCCCGGCGGCCACCCGGCGGGCGGCCACGATGTCCTCGACCATGAGCAGTTGCAGGATGGCCAGACGCAGGTCGGAGGTGGCGCGGGCGAGGCGGTCCCCGGTGGCCGCGGTCTGCTGGGCGCGCAGCAGCAGTTCCAGGACGGTCGCGGTGTGGGTGAGGATGTCGGCGGCGCGCCGGTCGAAGGGGGCCGTACGGCTCACGGCGAGCACACCGGCCGTGCCCGGCCCGGGGAGTTCGACCCTGACGAGGCGCAGGTGGCGGCCGTCGCCCTCGCAGGAGGCGGAGGCGAGGCGGCCGCACCCGAGGTCGGCGACCAGGTCCTGGTCGAGCGGCATCGGCTCTCCGGCGAGCGGGGTGCCGCTCGCGTCGAGCAGGGACACGGTCGCGTCGAGGGTCGTGGAGAGCCAGCCCGCGATCCGGCGGACGCCGGACCGGGCGGGGCGCAGGTGCTCGAGGAGTTCCTGCGCCCATGTCGGGTCGGCGCCGCCCGTCACCTCGGTGTGGCGGTTCCCGTCGTCCCGGCCGGCCATGTGCGTGCTCTCCTCGTCCCGCCCGGCCCCCCACGGGCCGATCCAGTCATATCGGTCGGGGACGTTACCTCACACGGCCGCCGGGTCCGGCCTCAGTGGGCCGGGGAGGACCGCCGGATGCCGACGGCGGCGAGGAGCGCTCCGAGGAGGCACAGCAGTCCGGTGACCACGGCTGCCGCGTGCACACCGTTCATGAAGGCCTGGCCGCTGCCCTCGACGACGGCGGCGCGCAGGGGCGCGGGCATGGCGCCGGAGACGGGCGCGACGCCCATGGCGACGGCGTCCTTGGCCTGGGCGAGGCCGGCGGCCGTGGCGGCGGGGACCCCGGCGGCGGTGAGTTCGCCGCCGAGGGTCGAGCCGACCCGGGCGCTGATCACGGACACCAGGACGGAGGTGCCGAGCGCGCCGCCGATCTGGAGGGTGGTGGCCTGCAGTCCGCCGGCCACACCGCCGTCCTGGACGGGGGCGTTGCCGACGATGGCGTCGGAGGAGGCGGACATCACCATGCCGACGCCGAGGCCGAGCGCGACGAACGGCGGCCACATGGTGGCGTAGGCGGAGTCGGTGGTCCAGGTGAGCATGCCGAAGCAGGAGGCGGCCTGGAGGACCATGCCGAGCGGCATGACGACCCGGGGGCCGAACCGGCCGGTGAGGGCGGCGCCGAGCGGGGAGGCGACGAGTGAGGCGAGGCTCAGCGGGAGGGTGCGGACGCCGGCCTCGACGGGGGTGTGGCCGCGGACGTTCTGCAGGTAGAGCATGACGAAGAAGATCGCGCCGAGCATCACGAAGAAGTTGAGCGCGGTGACGACGGTGCCGACGGTCAGGGCACGGCTGCGGAAGAGCCGCATGGGCAGCAGCGGATGGGCGACACGGGTCTCGTACCAGCCGAAGACGACGAGCACGGCGACGCCGGCGAGGACGGTGGCCCAGGTGCCCGCCGAGGTCCAGCCCCAGGTCTCGCCCTTGACCACGCCGAGGACCAGGCTGAGCAGCCCGGTGGCGAGCAGGACGACGCCGGGGACGTCGAAGCGGTGGTGTCCGGTGGAGTTCTTGGACTGGGGCAGCACCACGACGCTGAAGACGAGGGCGGCGACGCCGATGGGCAGGTTGATGAAGAAGACGGACTCCCAGCCGACGTGCTCCACCAGCAGGCCGCCGACGATGGGCCCGAGCGCGGTGGAGACGGCGGAGACCATGGCCCAGATGCCGACCGCCATGCCGAACCGCCTCGGCGGGAACACGGCGCGCAGCAGCCCGAGGGTGTTCGGCAGGAGCAGACCGCCGAAGACGCCCTGGAGGGCGCGGAAGACGATCACGCCCGTGATGGATCCGGACAGCCCGATGGCGACCGAGGAGAGGGCGAAGCCGGCGACCCCGGCCAGGTAGTGGGTGCGCCGGCCGAAGCGGTCGCCGAGCTTGCCGCCCAGGATGAGGGTGGCGGCGAGGGCGAGCAGGTAGGAGTTGGTCACCCACTGGAGTTCGGCGGTGGAGGCGTTCAGGTCGCGGCCGATCTCCGGGTTGGCGATGGCGACGACGGACCCGTCGAGCTGCACCATGAACAGGCCGAAGGCGACCGCGCACAGGGTGAGCCAGGGGTTGGAGCGCAGCCGGCCGGCGGCCGGGGCCGGCTCGAGGGCGCGTGCGGGCGCGCCGGAGTGGTCCACGGACGTGGAGGACATGAGGGGACCTTGTCTGTGTACGGGGTTCGGGAGAACGGTGGAGACGCGGAACGGCGCGCTGCGAAGGTGAGGGCGGCACGGTCCGCCGGTGGCCGCGCCTCACGCGCGGCGAGCCGCCCGGGAGGCGGGGGGCGGGTCAGTGCGCGGCGGTGCGCAGATGCCGCGTGAGTGAGGTGAGCGCGCCCAGCGCGGAGCCGAGGGCGTCCAGCTCGCCGTCGGTGAGGGCCTGCAGGGCCTCGGCGAGGTAGGCCGTCTCGAGGTCGCGGACCTCGGCGAGGCGGGTGCGCGAGGTGGCCGTCAGGTACAGGTGCGCGACCCGCTTGTCGGCGCTGTCCCGCCGGCGCTCCAGGTCGCCCGCCTCGGTGAGCTGGGAGACGAGGGCGCTGACGTTGTTGGGCTTCATCAGCAGGGCCTCGGCGGCCTCGCGCACGGTGACGCCCTCCTGCTGGGCGACGAACTTCAGCAGCAGAAGCCGGCCCTCGGGGGGCTTGGGGTGCGCGTAGGTGGAGGCGACCCGTCGGTCCAGGGTCCGGTGCAGCGCGGGGAGGCAGGCCGCGAGCTCGGCGGCCACGCGGTCGATGCCCCGGGAGGGCGCGCTGGTGTCGGACATGTCAGCGAGGATAGGTATCTCGTCATAGGTATGTCAATCGAGGCACGTCCCGGCCGGAGCGGGACGGGGCCGAGCCGGGCCACGATCGGGGCGGGACGGGATCGACGCAGGCCCGGACCGGGCCCGCCGCCGCCGCACGGCATAAGCTCAGCCAATGGCCAAGTACTACGACGTGCACCCCGACAACCCCCAGCCGCGCACCATCGCACAGGTCGCGCAGGCCATCCGGGAGGACGCCCTCATCGCGTACCCGACGGACTCCTGCTACGCGCTGGGCTGCCGGCTGGGCAGCAAGGACGGCATCGACCGGATCCGGGCCATCCGCAAGCTGGACGACCGTCACCACTTCACCCTCGTGTGCCAGGACTTCGCGCAGCTCGGGCAGTTCGTACGGGTGGACAACGACGTGTTCCGCGCCGTCAAGGCGTCGACGCCGGGCAGCTACACCTTCATCCTCCCGGCGACGAAGGAGGTGCCGCGCATGCTCCAGCACCCGAAGAAGAAGACGGTGGGGGTGCGGATCCCGGACCACGTCGTCACCCAGGCCCTGCTCGCCGAGCTCGGCGAGCCGCTGCTGTCCAGCACCCTGCTGCTGCCCGGCGAGGAGGAGCCGATGACACAGGGCTGGGAGATCAAGGACCAGCTCGACCACGTGCTGGACGGGGTGCTCGACTCCGGGGACTGCGGCACCGAGCCGACGACGGTCATCGACTTCTCCGGGGGCGAGGCCGAGATCGTGCGGCGCGGGGCCGGCGACCCCTCGCGGTTCGAGTGACCCACCCGCCGCCGGGGGCCGGCGGCGCGGGCAGTGGCGGCCCTCCCGTGCGGCCGGGGCCCTCACGGGCGGTTCGGTGGTGCGTGCAACGATGAGCGCGCACCGGCCCGGCCGGACCGGTCGACCGCCCGTCGTGCACCGCGCAGAGAGGCACCCCCATGACCTCCGTACAGGGAACAGCCGTTGACATCCCCACCGAGGACGGCGTCGCGGACGCCTATCTGGCCCACCCGGGTGACGGGACGCCCCGGCCGGGCGTGCTGCTGTACCAGGACGCCTTCGGGCTGCGCCCGCACCTCAGGTCGATGGCCGACCGGCTCGCCGGGGCCGGCTACACGGTGCTGGTCCCCAACGTGTTCTACCGTCACGGGCGCGCCCCGGTCGTGGAGTTGCCCGAGTTCATCGACCCCTCCGCCCGCCCGGACATCTTCGCCGGTCTGCGGCCGGTCATGGAGTCCCTGACGACCGACCTGGCCATGCGGGACGCGGGGGCGTATCTGCGCTGGCTGGAGGAGAGCCCGCTGGTCGCGGACGGGCCGGTCGCGCTCACCGGGTACTGCATGGGCGCCCGGCTCGCCCTGCTGACCGCCGGCACCCACCCGGAGCGGGTCGCGGCGGCGGCCGGCTTCCACGGCGCCCGGCTCGCGACCGACGCTCCGGACAGCCCGCACCTGGTGGCCGGACGCGTCACCGCCGAGCTGTACTTCGGCCACGCCGACGACGACCCGTCGCTGCCGCCGGAGCAGATCCGCCTCCTGGAGGACGCCCTCACCGCGGCCGGGGTGCGGCACACCTGCGAGGTGTACACGGGCGCCCACCACGGTTTCACCCAGGCCGACACCGCCGCGTACGGCGAGGAGGCCGCGGAGCGGCACTGGGCGGCCCTGCTGGACCTGCTCAAGCGGACTTTCTGACCCGCACGGGACCATCCGGGCGTGTCCGCTGCGCCTCGCCGGCCGCGGGCGCGCTCGTTCGTTCGCGTCGCCTCTGTTCACATCGTTGACATGAGCACACCTCGGTGCGACTTTGAGAGCGCTCTCAAAGAGGTATGGACCAACCCCACAGGTCTACCCGCACGGAGGTGGAGAGTGCTCGCAAGGATCACCACGGCACTGTTCGGGGCGGTCGCGCTCGTCGGCGCGCTGCTCACTCTGGGACCACCGGCCGGGGCCGCCGTCCCCGACACGGTCCCGCTGAAGATCACCAACAACTCGGGCCGCGGCGAGGCCCTGTACGTCTACAACCTCGGCACCCTGCTGACGACGGGTCAGCAGGGCTGGGCGGACGCGAACGGGACCTTCCACGCGTGGCCCGCCGGAGGAAACCCGCCCACACCGGCGCCGGACGCCTCGATACCCGGCCCGGCCGCCGGCCAGTCGGCCACCATCCGGATCCCCAAGTTCTCCGGACGGATCTACTTCTCGTACGGACAGAAGCTCGTCTTCAGGCTCACCACCGGCGGGCTGGTGCAGCCGGCCGTGCAGAACCCGAGCGACCCCAACCGGAACATCCTCTTCAACTGGTCGGAATACACGCTCAACGACTCCGGGCTGTGGCTCAACAGCACCCAGGTCGACATGTTCTCCGCGCCGTACGCGGTCGGGGTGCAGCGGGCCGACGGCAGCACGGTCGGCACCGGGCACCTCAAGGCGGGCGGCTACAACGGGTTCTTCAGCGCCCTGCGCGGTCAGCCGGGCGGCTGGGCGAACCTGATCCAGACCCGGTCCGACGGCACCGTGCTGCGGGCGCTCTCGCCGCTGTACGGCGTGGAAACGGGGGCCCTGCCGGCCAACGTCATGGACGACTACGTCAACCGCGTCTGGCAGAAGTACGCGACCACGACGCTGACCGTGACGCCGTTCGCCGATCAGCCCGGCACCAGGTACTACGGCCGGGTCTCGGGCGGCGTCCTGAACTTCACCAACGCCGCCGGGGCGGTGGTCACCAGCTTCCAGAAGCCGGACGCCGCCAGCATCTTCGGCTGCCACCGGCTGCTGGACGCCCCGAACGACGCGGTGCGCGGGCCGATCTCCCGCACGCTGTGCGCGGGCTTCAACCGGTCCACGCTGCTGGTCAACGCCGGCCAGCCGGACACCACCACGGCGAACTTCTACCAGGACGCGGTGACCAACCACTACGCCCGCAAGATCCACGCGCAGATGGCCGACGGCAAGGCGTACGCGTTCGCCTTCGACGACGTCGGACAGCAGGAGTCGCTCGTCCACGACGGCTCCCCGCGCCAGGCGTATCTGACCCTGGATCCGCTGAGCTGAACGCGACGACGTCCCGCACGCGGAGGGAGCCCGCGCGCGGGACGTCGGTCAGCCGGAACGGATCAGCCGGTCGTGACGGCGGTGTCGTCGACGACGAAGCTGGTCTGGAGCGAGGAGTCCTCGACGCCGGTGAACTTCAGGGCCACCGTGGACCCCGCGTAGGAGCCGAGGCTGAAGGACTTCTGCACATAGCCGGAGGCCGCGTTGAGGTTGGAGTACGTGGCCAGGGTGGTCGACCCGGCGGTGACCGTCAGCTTGTCGTACTGGGTGCTGGTGGAGGTCTCGGCCGTGTCGATGTGGAGGTAGAAGGTGAACGTGGTGTTGGTGCAGCCACTCGGGATCGTCACCGACTGGGACAGCGTGTCGGTGTGGGTCGAGCCGTAGCCGTCGAGCCACGCCTTGTAGGAGCCGGTGCGGGCCGCCTGGCTGCTGGAGTTGGTGATCACGCCGCTCGACGCCGTCCAGGTGGTGTTGCCGGACTCGAAGCCCGCGTTGCCCAGGAGCTGGGTCGAGGTGCAGGAGCCGCCGCCTCCGGAGGAGCTGACCGTCCAGGTGAAGGACGCGGTGCCGGTCGCGCCGGTCGAGTCGGTCACCGTGACGGTCGTGCTGTAGGAGCCGGCCGTGGTCGGCGTGCCGGAGATCAGGCCGGTGGAGCTGATCGACAGGCCGGTGGGCAGCCCGGTCGCGGCGTAGGTCAGGGTGCCGCTGTTGGTGCTGCTGGCCGAGATCTGCAGGCTCACCGCGGTGCCGACGGTGGCGGACTGGCTGCCCGGGTTGGTGACCGTGACGCCGGTCGACGGGACCGTGATGTGGCTGCCGACGTTGATGCCGGCGAACGCGTTGCCGACACCGGCGTACTGGGTGGAGCTGGAGCCGTACAGGGCCGACGCCGCGTTGAGGGCGGCGGTGCGGGCGCCCGCGTAGTTGGTGCTGGACGTCATGTACGTCGTCAGCGCCTTGTACCAGATCTGCAGGGCCGCGGCCCGGCCGATGCCGGCGACGGCGACGCCGTCGGAGGTGGGGCTGTTGTAGGTGACGCCGTTGATGGTCTTGCTGCCGCTGCCCTCGGAGAGCAGGTAGAACATGTGGTTCGCCGGGCCCGAGGAGTAGTGGACGTCGAGGTTGCCGATGCCGGAGTACCAGCTGTCGGAGGAGCTGCCGTCCTTGTCGGGCTCGTCCATGTAGCGCAGCGGGGTGCCGTCGCCGTTGATGTCGATCTTCTCGCCGATGAGGTAGTCACCGACGTCGGAGGAGTTGTTGGCGTAGAACTCCACACCCGTGCCGAAGATGTCGGAGGTGGCCTCGTTCAGACCGCCCGACTCACCCGTGTAGTTGAGGTTCGCGGTGTTGGAGGTGACGCCGTGGCTCATCTCGTGACCGGCGACGTCCAGCGAGGTCAGCGCGTGGGTGCCGCCGGAGCCGTCGCCGTAGGTCATGCAGAAGCAGTCGTCGTCCCAGAAGGCGTTGACGTACGACGAGCTGTAGTGGACGCGCGAGTAGGCGGCCACGCCGTCGTTCTTGATGCCGCTGCGCCCGAACGTGTTCTTGTAGAAGTCCCAGGTGACCTGCGCGCCGAAGTGGGCGTCGACGCCGGCGGTCTGGGTGTTGGAGCCGGAGCCGGTCCCCCAGGTGTCGTCGGTGTCGGTCATCAGGGTGCCGGTGCCCGACGTGCCGTTGTTCAGGCTGTACGTCTTGTGACCGCCGCGGGTGGTGTCGTACAGCTGGTAGGTCGAGCCGGACAGCGTGGTGCCGATGGTCACCGTGCCGCTGTACTGGCTGTTGCCGGTGCCGGTCTCGACGCCCTCGAACTGGGAGAGCTTCTCGCCGGTGCGGGCGTCGGTGACGACGTGCAGCTTGCTCGGCGTGCCGTCGTCCTGCAGCCCGCTGACCACCGTCTCCCAGGCGAGCTTCGGCGTGCCCTCGCCGGCCCAGATCACCTTGCGGGCGCTCTTGGCGGCGGGGTCCTTGGCGTCGAGCGCCTTGGCCGCCTTCAGGGCCTTGGTCTCGGCGGACGCCTTGCTGTACGTCGCCTTCGTCGACTTGACCGAGACGGTACGGCGGTTGTTGTTGAAGGTCGTGCTCACCGTGCCGGCGGCCAGCGAGGCCGGGGGCGTGTGCACGACGAGGTCGCCGCCGAGGACGGGCAGACCGGCGTAGGTGCGCTCGTAGCGCGTGTGCACCGTGCCGTCGTTGTCCTTCACGACGTCCTTGACGACCAGCTTCTCCTTGGCACCGAGGCCAAGGGTCTCGGCCGTCTGCGGCGTCTTCGCCTCGGCGCCCTTGATCAGCGTCGTGCGCTGCGCGGGCGTGAGGTCGGCGGGCAGGCCGCCGGTGCGCAGGGGGCTGGGGTGGGGGGCCGCGGGCTTCGCGGCCGCCGGAACCGACTGGACGCCGAGGGCCAGAAGGGCGGCGGTGGAGAGCAGGGCCGCTCCGACCGCGGTCCGCTTGCGGGGGTTGGGTCTCACTCGTTCTCCTACTGCGGCGGCCGCGGGGTACGGCCGGTGACAGACCGGGCAGACGGGTGTGCTGTCCGGGACGAGCTGAGTTGTGCGGGACCGTGCAACACGTGAGGGCGACATGCCGCTGGTGTGCGGCAGTTGGGAGGGAGAATGACAGGCTTGACAGTGGCATGTCAGCCAAAGACGGGTGCTTCGAGGGTTATCCCTCGGTGACACGGGGGACCGGGACCGTCACGCCGGGCGTTCCTGTGCGTGAGCTGTGCGTTTGCTGATCCGCCGGGCGGGCGGGGCACTGGCACCACACCGCGTCGCGCGGTCCCCCCCCCGGCCGCGTCAGACGCCGGCGGGGGCGGTGAAGGCGGTGTCGGAGACGTCGCGCTCCAGAACGGCGCCCTGGAATCCGTAGGTGGGGATCGACGGGATCCTGAGAAGGAGGCAGAAACGCTCCGTGGAGGAGACGGTGGCCGCTATGTCACGGCAGGACCGGCGCAGGTAGGAGGCGGCGGCGTGATTGCCGACGGCGCTCTGCCCGCAGATGAGGATGACGGGCCGGGCACCTCCCGGCCCGGTGAACTTCGCGATCAGCGCGTACTCCTCGTTGCCGCGGTTCCAGGGATACCGTTCACCACCCACTTCGATGGCCAGAGGATGGTCCGGGTGGGTGTAGGGGTGGAACAGGACACCGGGGACGCTGTGGGCGAGATGACCCGCGCTTCTCACGTTCGATCCGGAGAGCGGACCGCCTATGCAGAACTCGGGCCGGTCGTCGTTGCTGCCGTGGAAGTCGTCGCTGCGCACCACCTCCACCTCGCAGCGCAGGCCGTGACTGAGGACGGCTGCCTCGATCATGGCCTGTACATCGTGGTGATGGGTGGAGCCCGGCGCGTTGTACTTGTTGTTCATCACGATCAGGCAGGTGTCGCCCGGGCGGGCGCCGACCACACGCATTCTCGTGCGAAGGTCCCGGCCGTGCTTCGCACGCTGCCACAGCCAGACCCCCGAGCCGCTGAGGCAGCTCGCCAGCACCCCCAGGACGAGATCACCGATCGCCCCCGTCACCATGCCGTCTCTCCCCCTGTGCGCCTCGCCCCGTGCCTACCCGTCGCCCACCCCCGCCGGCTCCTGCACGACGGGCGGGTCGGACAGCCTGTTCAGGAGGGCGGCGGCGGCGCCGCGCCAGGTGTATCTGCTCCTGAGCTGGTCGCGCAAGCGCGCGGCCCGGCCGAAGGCCTTCTCACGACTGGCGAGCACGTGCTCCACCGCCAGGCTCCAGCGCTCGACGTCCTCCTCGTTGTCGCGGGTCTCCACGACGTGGTCCGCGGCCTCCCGGGCGCCCAGAGTCTCGCGGAGCAGCAGACCGAGTCCGCTGGCGTCGCTGACCAGGACCGGGGTCCCCGCGGCGATCGCCTCGACGGCGGACAGGCCGAAACCCTCGCTGCGGGAGGGGAGCAGGACCAGACTGGCGGACGTCAGATCGGACTCCAGGACGCCGCTGTCGGTGAGGTAGGGCATCGGCTGGATGTTCAGGGTGCCCTTGCCGGCGTGGGCGTCCAGAGACGCGATCAGCTCGTGGCTCGGCTGCCCGGTCCTCAGGCCGCGGATGACGAAGTCCAGTTTGCGGTCGGCTTTCGTCCGCTGCACGAAGTGGCCCAGCGCCCGGGCCGCCAGATCGAGGCCCTTGAGCCGCACGTCCTCGGCGCGGCCGAAGACCAGGACCGCCGGATCACCGGCGGGCACGACGCGCGCCTCGGCACCCGGTCCGTCGAAGCCCGGGTTGAGACACAGCAGTCTGGTGCCGAGCGGGCCCGACGAAGGGAACCACTTGGCGAACTTGTTGTGCAGGAGCGGACCCACGACGGCGGTGTGGTCGGCCGCTCGGCCCAGGGCCACTTCGACCTGGGTCCGTTCGTCGGCACGCCATGAGGGATCGTCCGCCCGGTCCTCCTTCAGGAACTCGATCTCGCTCGGCAGCATGTGGATGATGTGCACGAGCTGGGCGTCCTGGTAGTGCTGTTCACGCAGGAGCTGGGCGGCCGGGCCGGTGATACGGCCGTGCCCGAGGACGACGTCCGGCACCACGGACAGCTCCGGCGGTCTGCGCAACAGGGACAGCTCGCCCGTCCAGACAGGGGGATCCTCGGCTTCGACCAGGGTCACGCGGCGCTGCTGCGCGTCCGTCTCCTCCTGCCGGTCGAAACGGGGCACGAGGCAGTACACCTCCGCGCCGGCGGCGGCGAGGGCCTCACACAGGCTGCGGTTGAAGCTGCTGATGCCGCCCAGCCGCGAGGCCCACTCGGTGGCAACGGCCAGGACGCGCAGCGGGGGACGCACAGCCGTGGAGGGCCCCGGTGGCCGGAAGCCGGACTCCTCGGCACCCGGCAGCGGGGACGGACGGTACGGACGTACTCCCGCCAGCCAGCCGGGGTGTGCCGACAGCACCAGCAGATGGCCGGGTTCGGGCGGCAGCAGTCCCGTCAACTCGTCCGGGGCGGCCGCCGAGACGAGAACGATCAGCCAGCGCCGCTCGTGCGCCAGATGGGTGAAGAGCGCCGGGACCGCGGCATCGGGACCACCGCCGACGGCGAGGCCGAGTCGGTGCGCCAGTTCCGTGTACGCCGCCCTGGCCTGGTCGGCGTCGCCGGCGGGCACCCACCAGACGAGGTCGTACTGGCTGGCGAAGCGGGCGGCGTATTCCTGGGCGACATCGGACGCGCCGATCCCGTCCGGCCCCTCCGCGGGCGGCATGCACGCCGCGTGCGAGCTGTTCATCTCCAGCCTGAGCTGCTGCAGAAGCGACTCCCGGTCGGGGACGCCGGGCGGTTCGGCGGGTACGTTCGACACGTCCGGGCGTGCCGTGGCGCTCGGCAGCCGGGGAACCGGCTCCGCCTCGGCGGCGGGGTCGGAGGAGGCCGGGCGATGCGCCGTCGGCTGCGGATCGGAGGCACCTTGGCCGGCTGTGTCCAGGGCGTGCCGGACGGCGGCGACCAGACGGGCGGCGGCCTCCTCCTCGGACAGCCCGAAGACACGCAGCCGCAGGAGCCCGGCCAGTTCGGCCGGAAGGTCGCCGGGCGGCAGCGGCTCGATCTCCACCGGCAGGAGTGCGGGGCGGACGTTCCGGTCGGCCGCGAGGGCGACATCCCGGCCGGCCGCGGCGTGCGGCGAACCGATGTAGTGCGGAGAGAGCAGCACGATCAGCACGCCACTGCGGGCCGCGTCACGCAGACGTTCGCCCCAGCTCTCGCCCACCCGCCAGTCCCACAGGTCCAGCACGACCCAGAACCCGTGCTCCTTGAGCGTCCAGCCGATCCATTCGGCCCACGCCCGGTCCGGCCCCGCGTGACTGATGAAGATCTGCCGCTCGCCGGTGGTCGCCGTCATGTCCCCCGCTCCTCGCCCACGTCCGCCGCCCAGTCGCCGAGCGCCGCACTGATGTCTGTCACGAGCGTATGGCCACCGGCGCGCAGCACCTTCACATGCCCTGCCTCTTCCAGATCGGCGAGGAACCGGTAGACGACGAGGACGTGCGTCCGGGCCTCGTCCGCCAGCTCCGCCACGTCCCGGCCGCGGGAGGAAGCGGCCACCCCGCGGCGGCGGTTCACCAGAGCGGTGACGACGCGGCGCTTGGCGTCCTCGAGATCGGCCACCACCTGCGGGGCCGCCACCCGGTAACCCCGCGCGGTGAGTTCGCACCAGGCCACCCGATCGCCGGAGCGCCCGGACCGCACCAGTCCGGACTTCTCCAGACGCATCAGGGTGCGGGCCGCCGTCGCACCGTCCGGCTCGCTCTGCATGGCGGTGCCCACGTCGGACCACGGCAGCGGGCCGCGGCCACCGCGCTGCAGAGCGGCGGTCAGGATCTGCCGCAGCAGCGCGACTTCGGGGGCCGGGAGTCCGGGGAACGCCGGCCGTCGCGGGGCCTCCGGCACGGTGGGCGCCCGAACGCCGAGGGGCTCCACGGCCGCGGGGGCCGGTTTCCCGCCGGGGTACGCGTCCGCCGGTCGCGGCTTGACGACGGGACGCGGATCCACGCCGTACAGGGTGTCCGCGATACGGCGGGCGGCGGAGAGAGCGCCCTCGGGGGTGCGAGGGCAGCGGAGTGCCTTCAGATGGAGCAGCGGAGGCGGTGCCGGTACGTCGTCCAGGAGTACGGGGATCAGGGTGCGCCGGTCCTGGATGCGGCGTTGCGCGGTCGCCTCGAGCTGGTCCTTCAGCCAGGCCTTCCGGTGCCACAGCGGCGAGAGGACGAGAACGAAGCCGTCCGCCGCGTCCATGCCGTCGGTGAACACGCTGCCGGTCAGACTGTCGCCGAGCCTCACCTCCCAGAAGTCCACCCACGCCCGGACGCCGAGTTCGGCCAGTTCACGCGCCAGGGGCTCCACGAAGGCGTCCCGGTCTTCCGCGATGTGGCCGATGAAAACCCGGGGGACGTGAAGCTCCGTCGTCACAGTGGTACCTCCCGCAGCAGGGCCTCCAGCCGTTTCGCGGCGCCGTCCAGGTGTTTCCCTTCCCGTTCGAGGGCGGTCACGGTCGCCGTGGCGGGCCGTCGGCGGCGGATGCCGGCGCGGACGTGGTCCACGGCCTCCAGCCAAGGGCCTTCGAGCTCGCCGGCGATGCGCTCCGTCGCCTTCTCGGCCGCGGCCCGTCTCCCGGCGCGGCGGTGTTCCGTCTTCTCGGCCCGTGTACGCCGGAGGAGGTCCCGGATCTCGGTCACGGCGATGACCAGGGCCTGCTCGCCGACCAGGGCGATCGAGTCGCCCAGCGCCGACGGGTCGGCGGGCGCGGAGGATCCGGTGGCGTGACCCACGGGCGGATCCGGCACCGTGAACGCCGAGGCGCTGTCCGTCATGGGCGGGTGGGCCACGTCCTGGCCTTCCGCGCCCACGCCGGGGACCGCTGTGCCGGGGTCGGAGAACTGCGGGGTGCCCTCCGTGGGAGCGCCGTAGCCGTACGGGTCGGACACGGGGAGCGTGGGGTACGGGTCGGGGACGGCGGGCGCCGGGAGGGAGTCGGCCGGGTCGCCCACCTGCCCGGGCACGGTCACCTGCGGCGCCTTGTCCTGCGCGTTCAGGGCTTCGGTGACCTGTTCGTGGCGGCGCCTTCGCACCTCGTGCTCGACGACATGGGTGAGCGATCCGACGCCCAGGACGAGGGCGGTCGTCGTGTCGGCACTGCCGGACGGTCCGGGAGCGGGGGCGCCGGGCGTGGCGAGGACGGCGCGTATGTCGTCGAGATAGGCGTTGAAGGCGCGCATACCGGGGCCGGCACGGACCGTGACCGCGTCCGCCTCGCCCTTGAGCGCCAGTTGCTGCACGTCGCCGGTCCACCGGGTCTGCCAGCTCCGCACGGCCGGGACGAGACGGTCGCGGGCGACCTGCTCCGCCGCCTCGGCGGAGACGGCCGAGTCGGCTGCGCGCAGCAGTTCCCTCCGCACGATGTCGCGCAGGTCGGCCCGGCCGGCGTCGCGCGCCGCGTCCAACCGGTTCTCCAGAAGGGCGCAGCGGGTGTTCAACCGCCGCGCGCCCTCCAGGGACGCCTCGGCTTCGGCGAGCGGGGTCCGCACCGCGTCCAGGGCGCGGAACGCCTGCCGGCACCAGAACCGGATCCGGGCCGCGGCCCGCAGTTCGGTCCGGCGCGCCGGCAGGGCCAGCAGAGCCTTCCTGAGGGCGGCGACCCCGTCGTGCTCGCCCACGTCCAGGTAGTGCTCCAGGCGCAGTTCCTCGTTGGGAATCCCGGCGCTGAGTCCGGCCGTGTCGGCCACCACCACATGCAGGTCGGGCACATGGTGCGGACCCACGGCGGCGGACAGCTGGGAACGGAACTCCCCGCGGACGACGGCCACGAGGCCGGCGAAGTCCTCGCCCCCGACGTCCGCTCCCCACCGGTCGGCCTGGGCCACCACCGGAAGCAGCGCACCGGCGGGAAGCGGCTGGGGCCGGCCGGCGTGGATCCAGGCGCCGCTCACCAGGTGGAGGAGGTGAGCCGCCGCTCCCCCGAACAGCCGCCGGTCGAGGACGAGAAGGACGGCGTCGGCCTCCAGCAGCGCGGCCTCGGCGCGCTCCGTGTGCAGCGCGTCGCCCGAGTGCAGGCCGGGCGAGTCGACGTAGCGCAGGCCGGCCCTGCGCACCTCGTCCGTCTCGAAGGTCTCCTTTCCGCCGCTCACGGCCGCCCAGTCGGGAACGCCCGCGCCGTCCTCCAGCAGCAGACGGCGCAGCAGGCTGGTCTTTCCTGCGTTCTGCGGTCCGTACAGCAGAACGCTGACGTCCGGGTCGGATTCCCGCGCGGCCCATGCCCCTTCGAGGGCAGCGGTCGCGACCGGTCCGAGGGCCTCCCGGACGGCGGTCCGGGCACGGTCCGCCCAGTCCTCCGGGTCGCCGTCCGCA
This sequence comes from Streptomyces sp. NPDC001381, assembly GCF_042895685.1. NCBI lineage: Bacteria > Bacillati > Actinomycetota > Actinomycetes > Kitasatosporales > Streptomycetaceae > Streptomyces > Streptomyces sp. NPDC001381. The sequence goes on from NZ_JBIAWO010000006.1 coordinate 395,386, forward strand.
CGGGGACGGGGGTCCTCGGCCCCACTGGATGTGCTCATCCTTGTCCGTCCTTCACGTCGTCGCCGTCGCCGCACTCCAGGCGCAGTCGGGCTCCCGCGATGGCCGCGGCGTACCGGGCGGCGCGGTCCCGGGTCTCCTCCAGCTCGGTCAGCAGACCGCCCTGAGTCTCCGTCAGCACCACGGCGGTCTCCTCCAGCCGGACGCACACCTCCTCCACGGCGCCGCAACCGCCCCGCCTGCTGCGGGCCCATGCCGTGGCGCGGGCGCGCATCTCGCTCAGCAGGAGGGTGCGTGACGCCTCAACCTTCGCTTCCCGGTCGTCCTGTTCGTTCAGGGCGCTGAGGAGGGAGACGGCGTTGACGACCTTGAGGAAGATGCCGGCGTTGTTCACGGTGTGCAGAAGGTCCTGGACGTGGTCGGCGCTGACCACGACGTCGAGGTGGGCGGCCAGCGTGACGATGTCGTCGGGCGTCAGCTCGGCCACCGAGGTGAGCGCGGTGGACGCGCCGGACGCGATGTCCCGGCCCCAGACCTGGAGCGACTCCCGGGTGAGGAACGAGAGGTCGACGCGGTCCTCAGCCTCGGGGAACGCCTCGAGGTAGGAAGGAGAGGCGACCCTGCGGTCCAGTGCCGACGCGACGGCGCCCAGCCACTCCTGCGCGGACCTTCTCGTCCTCGCGGAGTGCCGTTCCCAGGCTCCGGCGAACTCCTTGTCCTCGTGCCAGTCGTCGAGGCGCTTCCCGCGGGCCTTGCGCACCGGTGCGTCGACCCCGGCCTCGAGCGCCTCGTGCACGAGGCGTGTGGTGAACGCGGTCGCGAGGCGCTCGGCTTCGACGACCACCGACCTGACCAGGCCGCGTCCGGACAGGGCGCCCGCCAGTGCCTCCTCGGCGAGTCGGCCGGTCTCGGTGATCCGGCGCTGCAGGACCTCGGCGTGCCGGAGGGCGTCGGCGCGCAGCGCACCCAGGCGGGCCGCCCCGCCGTGCAGCAGGGTCACGTCCAGGGAGTTCCGTTCCAGGGTGAGCCGTAACCTGCGCACGGCCGCCGCGAAGTCCCGGAAGCCGTCCCACGCGCGGAAGTCGTCGTAGTCCCGGCTGTGGTGGGAGCGCAGGCCATAGGGGGCGGCCGCCATCGACACGATCCGCTCGCGGTGCGGGGGCCGGCCGGGCGGCGTGGGCGCCACCTGTTCGAGGGCGTCGGCCAGGGCGCTCTCGCGGTGCTCGACATGGGAGCGCAGGTCGCGGGCGGGATCGGCGACGGCGATCCGGTCGACCTTGTTGATCACCCACAGCAGACGGCCCTGCTTGGAGCACCCTCCCGTCTTCGGGTCGCCCCGCAGGAGGAAGGTGAGATCGGCGCGGTCTCCGACCAGCAACTGGGGCGAGAAGAGGTAGATGACGGCGGTGGCGTCGGCGAGGGCCGCACGGGCGGCGGCGGTGTGGGTTTCCCGTCCGCTCTGGAATCCGGGCGTGTCGACCAGCAGCACGTCCTCCCAGGCGTAGGTCTCGGCGCGGAAGGTCTCGGGACCGGCAGCGCTGCGCAGGGAGTCCGGGACAGGCGCGCCGGACTCCACCAGCAGCCTTCGGACGAAGGCGGACTTTCCGGTGCTCAGATCACCGGCGATCGCGATCCGCGGCCTGGGGTCGGCCGCCAGCGTGTCCAGTTCGGCGATCACACCCGTCGCGTGGGGATCCTCTGCCAGGTCCCGGCGCACCTGGTGGAGCCACTGAAGCCCCGACCCGGGCGTCGGACCCGGCGGGCCGCTCCGGAAAGCCTCACGCAGCCGGTCCAGGACGTTGGGACTGAGTCGGGGCGTGCGCCGCGCGCTCCGGCGCACCGCGGTGCCGTCCGGTGAGATGAGGTTGTGCGGGTCGTCGCACCAGTCGGAGCCGAGCCAGTAGCGGTCGGCTTCGGCCGGGTGGGTGACACCGGCCGAGGCCTCGGCGCGCCCCATGGCCTCGACCAGGATGTCGGCGGCGTCGCGGGCCGGTGGCAGGGCGCGGACCGCCGCGGTCAGCCGCGCGGCATCCCTGGCGGCGGCCGCGGCTGTACGGCGGACGGCCACGGCCTGGTGGATCCCCGGGCCCGCCCTGAGCAGCACCGCCCGACGGACGATGCCCGTGCAGTGCGCGGCAACCCGCTCCCGCAGGTCCTCGACGGACCGGTCCACGGCGGCGCGCGCCTGTTCGAGTTGATCCCCCAGTGCGGCGTCCCGGCGCTGCTGCCCTCGCCTGAGCCCGAACAGGGCGGTGAGCCTGCCCACCCCGGCGGCGACGGCGAGCCCGACCATGGCCCAGCCCACCGGGTTCCAGATGTTCAGCGCCGCTGCCACCGAGAATCCCGCCCCCAGCAGGCCCGCTGCCGCGCTCGTGTAGCCGGCGCCGCGGCCCAGGGCCCGGTATCCGGCTCCCGTGTCTCCCCGCACCCGGCCCGTGTGGCCGTCGACCTGGGTGTCCACCTGGGACAGGCCCGCCTCGACATCGGCGGCGATGAGACCGACCCGGCCCTGCACATAGGACGTGAAGGACTCGGTCGCCTTCTCGACCGTCGCCGTCAGCTCGTCGGAACGGAAGACGGCCGCGTTGAACTCCTCGCCGGACAAGGGCCTGCGCTCCCGGAACGCCTGGTTCACCAGGTCTTCAGCGCGTGCCTCCAAGGTGCTGCGCAGCGCACCGAATCCGCTGGTGAGGAGATGGTCCAGATGGTTCCGCACCTCGGCCCGGGCGGGCACGGCGAAGGGGCCACCGCGCAGCGACTGCAGTTCGCCGAGGGCCCGGACGGTATGCGCGCACGCGACTTGTTCGGGCACGGCGCGCGCCGCATCGGTGTCCATGAGCAAATCCTGGGGGGCGCCGAGGACGGACAGCAGTTCCTCGAGACCCGCCTCGATCGTCTCCGCCGCCTGGCGGGCGGGCTCGGCCAGCACGGTGGTGATCTCCTCGGCCAGGCCGCCGAGGGCGCCCGCCGTCTGTCGCAGCAGGCCGCCGTGGCGCAGCTGCGCCGCGTCCACGCCGACGGCCTCCGTGAGCAGGGTCTCGAGCGTGGGCAGGTTGGAACGCTTCAGCAGCGTCGGCCGGTCGGCCCTGCGGCGCATGTCCTGCACGGTTCTCGCGTCCCAGCCCTGATACGGAGCGGCGGCACGGGCGGCGACCGCGCGCTGAGCGCTGAGCGCGACGAGGGGCACGTCGGGGAGGCCGCAGCTCGCGAGCCAGTCCCGGATGTGCGCGGCGTGCTCCGCCACGGTCTCGGAGAGGTGGACCCTGACGTCACGGCGCGAGACGAGGTCCGGGTCGCGCCAGGGCCGGACCATGCAGTTCAGCACGACGACGACGGGCTTGCCGTAGGCCAGGACCCACTGCGCCACCGTGGTGAACTCGCCCTCCAGCTGACTGCCGTCGTCGAAGCACAGCAGCACGACGTCGGCCAGCAGGACGGCTCGTCGGGCCGCCTCCTCGAGATCACGGTTGTCGCCGTCACGGCCCCAGCCGTTGGTGCCGGGTGTGTCGAACAGCCGAAGGCCCGCCCACCGGGTCTCCTCCACCTTGGTGGTGTGGTCGGTCCGGCCGGGCGAGATGCGCCTGCCGTCGCCTCCGGTGAACGCCTCGACGAGGGAGCTCTTGCCGACCCCGGTACGGCCGAAGAGGACGATGTTGAAGGTGTCCAGAGCGGCCAGCCGGTCTCCGGCCAACTCCTGCACCAGCTCGGCGGCCCGGTTCCGCAGTCGCTGCTCCTCGTCGAACAGGGTCCGCTGTTCCGCGGTGACCGACGCGTCACCGGACCCTGCGGTCGGCGGCCGCACTTCCCGTGCCAGTTCCTCGAACATGCCCGACAGCTCCCGAGCCAGCGGAGCGCTGTGCGCCACCGCCTCGGCCGCGGCTTTCGCCAGGCGAGACTCGTCCATGCCCAACCCCCCGGTCGTGCTCACGCCACGCATCGACGGCGGCCCCCGTGGTGCGGGCCGCACGTGCGCCGTGCGTACGCCTCTTTGTGCCCAACTGTGCCGAAACGCAACCCTCTTGAAGCACGCGTACCGGTTCGGGCCACCGACCTCGGTGCCCGGCGGGGTCATCGTGACCGTGTCACCCGCCTCCTGACGCCGCGTCGGTGATTGCTACGGTGCAGCCCGTGTCTGAATCCTCACGTGATACCGCCGAGGGTGCCGGCTGGGGCGAGGCCGAAGCCGGGGTGTACCGGCAGTTGATGCCGGGCCGGGTCCGGAAGATCTCGTGGCTCGACCCCCGGATGCTGTGGGCCGCCCGCAACGGCGTGCTGGCCTCGTGGTTCGGGGACCCGACCGGGCGTACCCGCGGGCGGTGGGTGGCGCAGCGGGAGGCGGCCGGGGCGCCCGCCGACAAGGTGATCCGGCGCTCGGACCCGGACCGGTTCTCCTTCCTGGTCATCGGTGACACGGGAGAGGGCGACGATCCCCAGTACGCCGTCGTACCGGGCTTTCTGAGGGTCGGTCAGGACACGGCGTTCACCGTGCTCGCCAGCGACGTCATCTACCCCGTCGGCGGCGTGGACGACTACGGCGCCAAGTTCTTCCGCCCGTACCGGGACTACCGGGCCCCCATCTACGCGATACCGGGCAACCACGACTGGTACGAGGACCTCGGCGGGTTCATGCGGGTCTTCTGCGACGACGCGCCACCCCTGCCCGCCGAGCCCGCGCCACGCCCGCTCACCCGTGCCTGGCTGCGCTCCCTGCTGTGGCACCGGCCGCGCCCGCACGACGAGCAACTGCTGTCCGAGGCACGGGAGTTGCGCCAGTCGGCGGACCAGCGGGCCGTGCAGCCGGGCCCGTACTGGGCGATCGACGCCGGGCCGGTGCGGATCATCGGCATCGACACCGGCCTGCTGGGCACCCTCGACGCCGCGCAGGGCGCCTGGCTGCGCGAGGTGTCCCAGGGGCCGAGGCCGAAGATCCTGGTCACCGGCTCGCCGCTGTACGTCGACGGCGAGCACCACCCGTGCGCCATCGAGGGCGGAGGCACGGTCGACGACATCGTCCGCGCCCCCGAGCACCACTACGTCGCGGCGATAGGCGGCGACATCCACAACTACCAGCGCTATCCCGTGCGGCTGGAGGACGGCCGCACCCTGCAGTACGTCGTGGCGGGCGGTGGGGGCGCCTTCATGCACGCCACCCACACCATCCCCCGGGTCTCCGTCGCCGGCGTCACCGAGCGGGACTTCCGCTGCTATCCGCTGCGCGGTGACTCGCTCGCCTTCTACAGCAGGCTGTACGGCCGCCGGCTGCGGCTGCGCCGCTTCTTCGCCCTCACCGCGGCCGAGGCCCAGGCGGTCGTCGCCGAGCGGCTCGGCATCCCGGCGACCCGCACGCCCGGGCCGGAGATCAGGATCACCCGGCGGATCCGGCTGATCGCCGGCCTGCTGGGCACCGGAAGCCGCCCGGACCGCCGCAGACGCCTCCGGCTCCCCGTGCGCAAGATCTACACCCAGCTGTTCTCGCCGAGTTCGGCGACGTACAGCCCGCCCTTCTTCAAGTGCTTCCTGCGTCTGGACGTCACCCCGGAGGCGATCCGGCTGCGCTGCCACGCGGCCACCGGCAACCGTGCTCAGGAGCTCCGTCCTCCGGTCGAGGACGAGGTCCTCATCCCGCTGGCCTGATCCCGGACCGCGTCAATCGGACAGAACCGCTGAACGGCCGCCCCGCCGTGAACGATGGAGGAAGCCCGTGCCGACGACCCCACGCCCGCTGCGGAAGCTGGGCTTCCTCACCATCGGCCTGTTCGACGGGGACGACCCGGGCCGGGGCCACGAGACCACGCTGGAGATCATCGAGCTCGGCGAGCGGCTCGGCTTCGACAGCGCGTGGGTGCGGCACCGTCATCTGCAGTACGGCATCTCCTCCCCCGTCGCCGTCCTGGCGGCCGCCTCGCAGCGCACCCGCCGTATCGAGCTGGGCACGGCGGTGATCCCGCTCGGCTGGGAGAACCCGCTGCGGCTGGCCGAGGACCTGGCGACGGTCGACGTCCTGTCCGGGGGGCGGCTCAATCCGGGCGTGAGTGTCGGCCCGCCGATGCACTACGACCAGGTCAAGGAGGCCCTGTACCCGGACACGGCGGACGCCGAGGACTTCGGCCACGAGCGGGTGCGGCGGCTGCTGGACTTCGTGCGGGGCAAGCCGGCGACGGAATTCAGCGGGGCCGAGGGGTTCGAGGTGTTCTCCGACCGGGTCCAGCCGCACTCCCCCGGCCTCGGCCGTCGCCTCTGGTACGGCGGGGGCAGCGCGAGCTCGGCCGGGTGGGCCGGTGAGCACGGCATGAACTTCCTGACCAGCAGCGTGGTCAAGGCCGAAGGCCCGGACGACACACGGGACTTCGCGGAGATCCAGCTCTCCCACATCCGTGCCTTCCGCGCCGCGCACCCCGACGGCGAGGCCGCGCGCGTCTCCCAGGGCCTCGTGGTCGTCCCCACCGACTCGGCCTCACCCGGACAGCGCGCCAGGTACGAGGAGTTCGCCGCCCGGCGCCTGCCGCGCACCACGTCCCCCCAGGGTCCGGCACGGCTCCTGTTCGCGCCGGATCTGGTCGGCACCTCCGAGGAGATCGCCGAACAGCTGTCCGCGCACGCCGCGTTCCGCGAGATCGACGAGGTCGCCTTCGCCCTTCCGTTCACCTTCGAGCACGAGGACTACGTGCAGATCCTGACCGACATGGCGACGAAACTGGGGCCGGCACTGGGCCGGCGGCCCGGCACGGCCGCGGAAACGGACGCCGACACCGACACCGACACGGAAGCCTGACGGCCGTGTCGGACCCGGAGCTGCGGGGCCGGCGCCATGGACCGGGACGCCGCCCGCCGTTCTTCACGAACTGCGAGGAGACGGCGGCCCCGGGCACGTCCCACGGACTGTCCGGGGGCCGGACGCTGTGCGGCATTCCTCGGGACCGGCTCACCCTGTACCGCGGCCCCTTCACCCCGGCCGGGGAGACCGCCTGCCCGCGGTGCGGGGAACGGGCCCTGGGGGAACCCGAACCCGGCGTCGAGGAACGCCTGCGCCACCGGGTCCGGGGCGCGGTCCCGGGCCGCCCGCGCGAGGAACTGCTGGCGGCACTGCGGCAGGGGGCGCGGGTCGGGCTCTGGGTCAGCGGGCCGGCGAAGGATCTCGTGCGTCACCACGCGGGGCGCGAGCGGATCGTCGAGGGCGGCGAACCCGTGGAGGCCGTGGTGCGCGCGAACCGGCGGCTGGGCCTGGCCCGCGTGGTCCACGGCACCCGTGAGTTCGTCGTGTTCCTCCCGGAGGACGACCGCCCGTTCGTCACCCGCGCCGAGCCGGCCTGAGCCCGACTCCCACCGCCGGCCCCGGCCGAAACGGCCCTGGCAGAACCGTGCCGGCGCTGCGCGGACCGCCCGGGAACCTGCTCGCAGCCGAGCCGGGCAGGGAGGCACCGGCTCCTCCGGGGCGGTGCCCGCAGCCGACGGCCGGGCGGAGACCGGCTTGCCCGGAGCCGACCCGGCGGGAACCGACCCGTCCCCGGAGCACGGCCGACTGGCCGGGATCGACGCGCGGGGGCACGGCCGGTGGCGACGGGACGTCAGGGATCGCCCGCCGCGTCCGGGGACCGGCTCGCGAGCGACGACCGCCAGGGCCCGGTGCGTCCTGAGCCACCCCGTCAGGAACCGACTCATCGCAACCCGTCAGGAGCCCCCTCCGGAGCCCGGCGGCCCCGGAGGGCGTTCCGGCACGGGGACTGCCCGGCAAGGACCGGTCCCACTCCCCCGCAGGCGGGCCGTCGCGGCCGGGGCCCGGGCCGGGGTCACCAGCGGCCGGGCTCGGGGCCGGTCAGGGGGGCGGACGGGCGGCCGTCCGTGCCGACGGGTACGTCGCCGGTGAGCATCACGCGGTGCATGGTGCGGGGGAAGCCGAGGTGGGCGTTGTCGCCGGGGGCGAGGTGCATGGTGGCCCTGTTGTCCCAGAAGGCCACGCTGCCCGGTTCCCAGCGGAAGCGGACCGTGTACTCGGGCCGTACCGCCTGGTCCAGCAGCATGTCGAGGAGTGCCCGGCTCTCCGCCCGGGAGACGTCGGCGATCTGCTCGACGTAGTAGCCGTTGACGTACAGGATCCGCTCCCCCGTCTCCGGGTGGACCCGTACCAGCGGGTGCAGGGAGGCGACCTGGTGGTCGAGCAGGTGACGGACGTAGGCGTCCTCGCCCGGCCTCGGCTGATACCCGACGCCGAGCCGGTGCTCGGCCCTCAGTCCGTCCACGAACTCCCGGACCGGCGCGGACAGTCCCGCGTACGCGGCCGCCAGGTTGGACCAGGTGGTGTCGCCGCCGTACGGAGGTACCGTCTCGGCGCGCAGGATCGTCGCGGCCGGTGGGTCGATGCGCGCGCCGTGGTCGCAGTGCCAGCCGCGCAGCAGGGTGTGCCGCCTGCGCTGGAGCCATTCGTCGTGCTCCATGCCGAACTTCCCGCCCAGCTCCAGCCGGTCGGCGGTCGTCTCGATCTCCGGGTGGTCCGGCGGCGAGGCACTGCCGCGCCTGCGCGGCACGACCGGCTCGCCGAAGCGCCGCGCGAACGCCACGTGTCCGGCGTGGTCGAGGCGCTGCCCGCGGAAGAACACCACCTTCCAGCGCAGCACGGCCGCCCTGATCGCGGCGACCTGGGCGTCGTCCAGGCCGGCGGCCAGGTCGACGCCCTCGATCTCGGCGCCTGTGTGCCCGGCGACGGGTTTCACCTCGACCCCGGCCGCCTCCGTCACCTGGCTGTCGAAGTCCGTCGTCATGCCCGCTCCGATCTCGTGGGTACGCCTCAGGGAAGATCGTGACAGCGAATCGAGGGCGTGGCGACAGGGCTTCGGGAGGGATCTGCCGGGGGGTCGGTTCCGGGCCCGCCGTCGAACCTGTCGCGGCGGCGGGGCGCAGCGGCCCGACAGCCGGGTGGCCCCGCGGCCCGCTTGATCGAACCATCCTCGTCCCTGAGGCTGGAGTGACGAGACACAGTCCAGGGGAAAGGCCAGACGGTGATCGACATCCCGGTGCACACGCTCAACGACGGTACGCGGCTCCCGGCCCTCGGACTGGGCACCTGGCCGATGGACGACACACAGGCGGAGGAGGCGGTGGCCGGGGCGCTCGGGCTCGGGTACCGGCTGATCGACACGGCGACGAACTACCGCAACGAGAGCGGGGTCGGCCGGGGAGTGGCGCGCGGCGGAGTACCGCGTGAGGAGATCGTGGTCACGACCAAGCTCCCCGGGCGCCACCACGGCTACGAGGAGACCCTCGCCTCCTTCGAGGAGTCGCGCCGGCGCCTCGGCCTCGAGTACGTCGACCTCTACCTGATCCACTGGCCGCTCCCCCGTGTCGGCAGGTATGTCGACTCCTGGCGGGCGATGATCAAGCTCCGGGAGGAGGGGCTGGTCCGCTCGATCGGCGTCTCCAACTTCACGCCCGAGCACATCGAGCGCCTGGAGAAGGAGACGGGCGTCCTGCCGTCCGTGAACCAGATCGAGCTCCACCCGCTCTTCCCGCAGGACGCGCTCCGCGCCTTCCACGAGACGAAGGGCATCGTGACGGAGAGCTGGAGCCCGCTGGGCCGCGGCTCGGCCCTCCTGAAGGACCCCGCGGTCGTCTCCGTCGCCGAGGCGCTCGGGGTCACCCCCGCCCAGGTCGTCCTGCGCTGGCACGTCCAGCTCGGCGCGGTGCCCATCCCGAAGTCCGCCGACGCCGGCCGTCAGCGCGCCAACCTCGACGTGTTCGGCTTCGAACTCGGACAGCCCCAGGTGAGCGCGATCGCGGACCGGGCACACCGGCGGCTGGGCGGGGACCCGGAGACGCACGAGGAGTTCTGACCCCCGCACGGGCACGTCGACTTCCGGTTGCAGGTGGGGGACGTACCGAAGTCGTGGTCGACGCACCCCGCGTCCGGACCCGCATCCGGAATACCCAAGGCGGAAAGCGGAAAGCGGCCCCAACTGCCTTGCTGTACCTCTATGTTCGCAGCCAGGATTCGTCTTCGCCCGCCCATGTGAGCACGAGCCGGAGGGGTCTTTCCGTATGCGTATCCGCATCCCGCTTAGAGTCGCGACGGCCGGGGCGATCGTCGTCGGTGCCGTCCTGGCCGGCCCGGCCGCCGCCCACGCCACCCCACCGGGTCCCGGGGTCACGGCCCGGCTCCTCGCCCAGAAAACCGTCGGGGACACCGACTACACGCTCAGGGAGATCACCATTCCGCCCGGTCAGGCGACCGGCTGGCACTATCACGACGGTCCGCTGTACGGCGTCGTGAAGTCGGGCACGCTCAGTCACTTCGCCTCGACGTGCCTCTCCGACGGCGTGTATCCGCAGGGCGCTGTCATCCGGGAGCCGGCGGGGCCGGGGAACGTGCACCTCGGCAGGAACCTGGGCGACACCCCGGTCGTCCTGGAGGTCCTGTACGTGCTGCCGCACGGCTCGCCGTTCTCCGAGGACGCGCCGAACCCGGGCTGCCCCTTCGAGTGAGCCCGGCGCTCACCGCGACCCGAGGGACTGTTCCGCCCAGATCGTCTTGCCCCGGTCGGTCTGCCGGCTTCCCCAGCGCTGGGTGAGCTGGGCGACGAGCAGCAGACCGCGTCCGCCCTCGTCGAAGGCGTGGGCGCGGCGCAGGTGCGGGGAGGTGGAACTGCCGTCGGCGACCTCGCAGATGAGGCTGCGGTCGCGGATCAGCCGGAGCTGGATGGGGGGTTCGCCGTAGCGGATGGCGTTGGTGACGAGTTCGCTGACGACGAGTTCGGTGACGAAGGCGGCCTCCTCCAGTCCCCACTCGGTGAGTTGCTCGGTGGCGGCCTGCCGGGTGGCGGCGACCTGGGCGGGGTCGGGTTCCACGTCCCAGGTGGCGACCCGGTCGGCGCCGAGCGCGCGCGTGCGGGCCAGCAGCAGGGCGACGTCGTCGCCGGGTTCCTCCGGCAGGACGGCCTTGAGCACGGTGTCGCAGAGGGCGTCGAGGTCGGCGGCCGGCGCGGTGAGGGCGCTGCACAGTTCGCTGGTCGCACGGTCGATGTCCCGGTCGCGGTCCTCGACGAGGCCGTCGGTGTAGAGGGCGACGACCGCGCCCTCGGGCAGTTCCAGCTCGACCGCCTCGAAGGGCAGTCCTCCGACGCCGAGCGGGGGGCCGGGAGTCATCCGGACCAGTTCCACCCGGCCGTCGGGCAGCAGGACGGCCGGGGCGGGGTGGCCCGCGGCGGCGAGGGAGAGCCGGCGGCTGACGGGGTCGTAGACGGCGTAGAGGCAGGTGGCGCCCAGTTCCGCGACGTCGTCGCCGCCCTCCTCGTAGCCCGCGAGGTGGGTGACGAGGTCGTCGAGGTGGGTGAGGAGTTCGTCGGGCGGCAGGTCCACGTCGGCGAGGGTGCGGACGGCCATGCACAGGCGGCCCATGGTGGCCGAGGACGGGATGCCGTGTCCGACGACGTCTCCCACGACGAGGGCGACCCGGCTGCCGGCGAGCGGAATCACGTCGAACCAGTCGCCGCCGATGCCGGCCGTGGAGCCGCTGGGCAGGTACCGGTGGGCGACCTCGACGGCGGCCTGTCCGGGCAGCCCGCGCGGCAGGAGGCTGTGCTGGAGGGCGAGCGCGGTGGTGCGTTCGCGGGCGAAGCGGCGGGCGTTGTCGATGCAGACGGCGGCCCGGCTGGCGAGTTCCTCGGCGAAGACGGCGTCGTCGGGCTCGTAGTCGTCGGGATGTCCGATACGGATGGCGACCAGGGCACCGAGGGTGGTGCCGCGGGCCCGCAGCGGCACCGAGATCATCGAGTGGACGCCGCGCCGCAGGCGGCGTCCCTCGGGGGCGCGGGCGTCCCGCTCGTCGAGCCAGCGCAGGAAGTCCGGCTCGCCCGCCTGGCTGAGGACCGCGCGGCCCTCCCGCAGGGCGCGCGCGGGCGGGCTGTACGGCGGATGGGTGTCGGTGCCGCCGAGGTGCACGGCGGCCTCGGGGGTGCCCTCGTGGACGGAGCCGTGGGCGACCCTGCGCAGCGCGATCTCGCCCTCGGGCACGGGGGGCGGCTCGTCGGCGCCGAGGACCCAGTCGAGGAGGTCCACGCAGGCGAAGTCGGCGAACCTCGGCACGAGCAGTTCGACCACTTCCTCGGTGGTGCGCACCACGTCGAGGGTGGTGCCGATGGAGGCGGCCGCCTCGTTCAGCAGGGCCAGCCGCTGGCGGGCCAGGTACTGCTCGGTGCTGTTGAACGCCGCCAGGGCGACCCCGCCGACCTCGCCGGATTCGTCGCGCACCGGCCACATCTCGATGCTCCAGGCGTGCTCCCGGTTGAGGGAGGGGGCGCCGGTGAAGCTCTCGTAGCGGGCCGGGCGGCCGGTCTCGGCGACATGGCGGAGGTGCCAGTTGAAGCCCTGGCTGTGCTCGGCGTCCTCGACGGTCTCCGGGAAGTGACGGCCGAGCAGGACGTCCTCGGACACGCCCATGAGCTTGCAGGCGACCTCGTTCAGACGCAGATAGCGCTGCCGGGGGTCGAAGACGGACATCGACATGGACGCCTGCTGGAAGGCGCGTCCCGCCAGGGTCGGTTCCGGGGCCGGGGGCCGTTCGGCGGTGAGGGTCCAGCCCATGGGCTCCCCGCCGGGGCCTAGCACCGGGCACGCGGTGACGGCCAGGGTGACGGGGCGGCCGTCGTGGTGGCGGACGACGACGGGCCGGCTCCACGCCCGGGCCGGGAGCGGTGGGAGTTCCTCGGCGAGCAGCTCGGTCGCCGCCCGTCCCACGGCCCCGGCGGCGGAGTGACCCGTCAGCTGCCGGGCCCCCTCGCTCCACGCCGTCACGATGCCCCGGGCATCGATGACGGCCGCAGCGACGACATGCTCCATGTCGTCCAGAATGGTCCTTTTGCACGGGTGCATCAACCGCGCGGAGCCGGGCGCGGAACCAGGGGCTCCGCGCGCCGGCGAGCGTCGACGACGCTCGTGATCAATACACCTAGGCGCGGTGGGCGCGCAGTGCCTCCAGGGCGCGGTCGGCGTGGGTGTTCATGCGCAGTTCGCTGCGGACGACCTCCAGGACGGTGCGGTCCTGGGCTATGACGAAGGTGGCCCGCTTGGTGGGCAGCACCGAGACGCCCCGCTTCACGCCGAAGCGCTCCCGCACGGTTCCGTCGGTGTCGGAGAGCAGGGTCATGCCGAGGGTGTGGCGTCCGGCGAACTCCTGCTGCCGGTCGACGGAGTCGCCGCTGATGCCGACGGGCCGGGCGCCCGCCGCCGCGAACTCGGCGGCGAGATCGCGGAAGTGGCAGGCCTCCGCGGTGCAGCCGGGGCTGAGGGCGGCCGGGTAGAAGAAGAGGACGACGGGGCCGTCGGCGAGCAGGTCCGTCAGGCTGCGGAGCGTGCCGGTCTCGTCCGGGAGGGAGAAGTCCTCGACCGTGTCGCCGGTCTCCGGTGTCTTCGTCATGACCGCCCCTCCGCGCTCCGCGCGACGCTGCGGGCCCACAGCACGAGGGGCACCTGGAGGGGCAGCCGGCCGAAGGCGGCGGTCTTGAGGGGGGTGGGCCGGTCGCGCCAGTCCAGCGCCATCTTGACGTTGGCGGGGAAGACGCCGACGAAGAACGCGGCGGTGGCCAGGGCCGCCGCCTTCCGGGTCCGGGGCAGCGCCACCCCGGCCGCCAGCGCCAGTTCGGCGACGCCGCTGCCGTACGTCCAGGCCCTGGGCGAGCCCGGCAGGGCGGGCGGGATGGTCGCGTCGAAGGAGCGCGGGGTGGCGAAGTGGGCCACTCCCGCGGCGGCCAGCAGTCCCGCCAGCAGCAGGGGTGAGCGTTCGGACCGGGGCAAGGTTCCTCCTCTGATGTCCTGGCGCCCGACATTACTGGACGGTAGTGCAGGGCCCGGAGGCGGGGGTCGGCCGGCGGGCACGCGCCAACTCCCTTGCCCCGGGGCGGAGGTGGAGCCCGGGTCAGCCCTCGCGCCCGTACCGGCCCGGGGTATGGCCGAAGGACCTGCGGAAGACGTCGATGAAGGCGCTCGCCGAGGACCAGCCGCAGCGCAGCGCGACCGTGGTGACGGGGGTGCCGTCGGCGAGCAGCCGCAGGGCGTGGTAGAGCCGCGACTGGGTGCGCCACTGGGGGAAGGTCATGCCGAACTCGCCGCGGAAGAGGCGGCTGAGCGTGCGTTCGCCGGTGCCGGTGGCGGCCCCGAGCGCGGCGAGGGTGCGCTGGTCGGCCGGGTCGGCGTGGACGAGCGCGCACACCGCGGCGAGGCGCGGGTCGGCGGCGGTGGGCAGCCGCATGGGCTGCTGCGGGCAGGCGCGCAGCTGGTCGCGCAGGACGGCGAGCAGCCGGGCCCGTTCGGGGCTCGTGTCCTCGGGTGCGGCGGTGTAGGCGCGGATCAGTTCCCGCAGCAGGGGGCTGACGGCCAGGGCGGTGGGGGTGTCCAGGCCCAGCGGGTTGTCGTCGGCGGGCAGCCCGACCAGGTGCAGGTCGAGATGGCCGTACGCGCGATGGGCGTGCACGGTGCCCGCGGGCACCCACAGGGCTCGGGTGCCGGGCGCGAACCAGGTGCCGGCGTCGGTGGTGACGGCCAGGACGCCGGAGCCGGCGTAGACGATCTGGTGGTCGTCGTGCCGGTGGGCGTCGATGCGCTCGCCGGGCGCCAGGACCCGGGCGCGGGTGGGGGCCTGCGGGGCATGGCGGATGTTCGACACAGATGGGCAGATTATCGGAAGCGCGACAGGCACGGCGGTCGCGACGATCGCCGTGTGCCGAAAAACGTGCCGGCCGGCCGGCCCCTCGTCCTGATGTCCCTGGGCCACGCGTGCGTGGACGTCTACCAGGGGGCGGTGGCCGCCCTGGTGCCGTTCTTCGTCTCCGAGCGCGCCTGGTCCTACGCCGCCGCCTCCGGTGTCGTCCTGGCGGCCTCGTTGCTGTCGTCGGTGGCGCAGCCGCTGTTCGGTCTGCTCACCGACCGGTGGGCGATGCCCTGGCTGCTGCCGCTGAGCGCGGCGGCCGCCGGTACGGGCGTGGCCCTGAGCGGGGTCGGCGGCTCCTACACGCCGACCCTCGCGGCGGTCGCCGTCTCCGGGGTGGGTGTCGCGGCGTACCACCCGGAGGCCGCGCGGGCCGCCCGTGCCGTGTCGGGTGGCAGCCATACGGCGATGGGCTGGTTCGCGCTCGGCGGCAACGCCGGTTTCGCGTGCGCCCCGCTGCTCGTCTCGGGCGTGGTCGCGTCCGGGGGCCTCGGGGCCTCTCCCCTGCTGGGCGTGCCCGCCCTCGTGGGCGTGGTGCTGTGCGCGGCCGCGGTGCGCTCGGCGGGCGCCCGGACCGCGGGCACCGCCTCCGTCGTGGGTACGGGCCGCGACGACTGGCCGTCGTTCCTGCGTCTGTCGG
The DNA here is from genome assembly GCF_042895685.1 of Streptomyces sp. NPDC001381. Taxonomy (NCBI): domain Bacteria; kingdom Bacillati; phylum Actinomycetota; class Actinomycetes; order Kitasatosporales; family Streptomycetaceae; genus Streptomyces; species Streptomyces sp. NPDC001381. Next base: position 410,712 of record NZ_JBIAWO010000006.1, read on the forward strand.
GGGCCGTGGTGTGCCGCTCGATCGTCTTCGTCGGGCTGAGCGCGTTCGTCGCGGTGTACGTGCGGGAGCGCACCGGCGGCGGGGCGGCCGCGGGCACGGCCGCGCTGTGCGTGCTGTACGCGGGAGGCGCGGTGGGGACGCTGGCCGGGAGCAGGCTGGCGGAACGGTACGGCCGGCTGCCGGTGGTGCGCGGTTCGTACGGAGTGACCCTGCTGGCGGTCGCGGGGGTCCTGCTCGTGCCGGGTCCGGCGCTGTACGGGTGCGTGGCGCTCGCCTCGGCCGGGCTGTACGTGCCGTTCTCGCTGCACGTGACCCTGGGCCAGGACTGTCTGCCCCGGCACATGGGCACGGCGAGCGGTGTCACGCTGGGCCTGACGGTGAGCGTCGGGGGGATGGCGGCTCCGGCCCTGGGGGCGCTCGCGGACGCCACGTCGCTGCGGACCGGGCTGGTGCCCCTTCTCGTTCCGCCCGTGGTGGCCTGGCTCCTGCTGCGCGGGCTGGGTGAGCCGGCCGGGGCGGCTCCGGTTCCGGCCGGCCGGGACCGGGTCAGCCCTTGACGGCCGGCTGCTCGGCCTCCTCCTCGACGGCGTAGGAGAGGAAGTCGTCGACCATGCGGTGGAAGAGCGCGGCGAGCCGGCCCAGTTCCTCGGGGGACCAGTCGGCCAGGGCGAGCTGCATCCCCCGGGCACCGGCGTCGCGGACGCGGTCGACGGCCTCACGGCCGGCGTCGGTGAGCTGGATCCGCTGGGCCCGGCCGTCGTCGGGGTCGGGGACGCGGGTGACGTAGCCGGACTTCTGCAGCTGCTGCACCGTACGGGTCACGTGCGAGGCCTCGACGCCCAGGCGCTGGGCGAGCTCCCCCGGCCGCAGCGGCTCGGTGTCGGCGACCTGGCGCAGCAGGGCCACGGCGGCGCGGTCCAGGGGGACGCCGGCCATCGCCATCAGCCGGTCGTGCTGCCGGGCGCGGGTGCTCAGGTAGGTGATGCGCGTGAGCGCGCGCTCGATCTCGATCACTTCCGGGGAGGCGACGGCGGGCACGGGGAGCGGTTCGGTGGACATGCAACCCACTTTACCATCTCGTTGCGTAACTCAAGTAAGTTACGGCGTACGTGTACCGCGGATCCTGCGGAGAGACGATGCGCGACGCCCGCTTCCGCGATACCCGCACGGTCGGATCGTACGCGGTGGTCCGTCTCGCGCCCGCGCTATGCCGGGACGCGTCGCACCCCCTCGCCCCAGGCCGCGCCGGACGCGATCGCCTGCCGCCACGGGCGGATCGCCTTCGGCGGCATCCCCACCGCCAGCGCCCCGCTCACCCGGTCGCCGGTGCGGTACGCGGCGACGAACCGGCGGTCGTCGAGGGCGCCCTCGACGACGGCCATCTCGTCGTGGCCGCGCAGGAATCCGTACGCCTGGATCTTCATGTCGTACTGGTCTGACCAGAAGTACGGCACCGGCGCGAACGGCTTGCGCGCCTTTGGGGCGGCGAGCAGGTTGCGGGCGGCGGCCATGCCCTGCTCGGCCGCGTTCGTACGGTGCTCGATCCGCATCCCGGCGCCGAACAGCGGGTTGTGCCAGCGGGCCACGTCCCCCGCGGCGTAGACGCCCCGCGCGGCCTCCAGGTACTCGTCGCAGACCACGCCGTCGCCGACCGTGAGTCCGCTGCCCGCCAGCCAGCCGGTGTTGGGCAGCGAGCCGACGGCGACCAGCACCTCGTCGGCCTCGACGACCTCGCCGTCCGCGAGCCGTACGCCGTCCTCGGTCACCTCGGTGACGGTGACGCCGCAGCGCAGACGCACGCCCCGGTCCCGGTGAGCCTGCGCCAGCACTCGCCCGACGGCCTCGCCGACGGCGTGGGCCAGCGGCACCGCCGCCGGTTCCAGCAGCGTGACCCGGGCGCCGAGGCGCCAGGCGACGGCCGCCGCCTCCGCGCCGAGGAAACCGGCGCCGACGACGATCAGACGGCGGCCCGGCGCCAGGCGCTCCCGCAGGGCGAGGGCGTCCTCCAGGGTGCGCAGCACGTGCGCACCCTCGCCGGGCAGCCGGCGCGGTCGCACCCCGGTGGCCAGGACCAGTCCGTCGTACGGCACCGCACGGCCGTCGGCCAGCCGCACCCGGCGGTCCGTCAGGTCCAGGCCGGACGCGGCGACGCCGAGCCGCAGGTCCAGGCCGAGAGCGGCGAGGTCCTCGGGCCGGCGCAGCCGCAGACGGTCCTCCGCCCACTCGGAGGCCAGGAGCTGCTTGCACAGCGGCGGGCGGTCGTACGGGAGGTGCGGTTCGTCGCCGACGAGGGTGAGGGTGCCGTCGTAGCCCTCGCGGCGGAGGGTCTCGACCGCCGCGAGTCCGGCGGCCGAGGCGCCGACGACCACGACGCGGTTCACTGCTCGACCAGGCGGATGGCGGCGGCCGGGCAGACGGCGACGGCCTCCCGGACGTCGTCGAGGAGGCCGGGCGCGGGCCGCTCCTCCAGCAGGACCGCGATGCCGTCGTCGTCCTGGTCGAAGACCTGCATGGCGGCGACCACGCACTGTCCCGAAGCCACGCACTTGTCGGCTTCCAGCTCCACCTTGTGGGAGGTCATGAAATTCCCCTTCGTCACGTTCCTCGGGTCCTTCGCGTTCTTCGCGTTCTTCGCGTTCTTGTCGCCGTCGTGCCGGGCGGGACGGGGAACCGTCACCAGGTCACGGGCAGCGCGTGGACGCCGTAGATGAAGGCGTCGTGCTTGAAGCGGACGTCGTCGAGGGAGCCGACGAGCCGCAGGTCGGGGATGCGCCGGTACAGGGTGCCGTAGACGACCTGCAGTTCCATGCGCGCGAGCGGCTGGCCGAGGCACTGGTGGACGCCGAAACCGAACGCGACGTGGCGGCGGGCGTCGCGGGTGATGTCGAGCCGGTCGGGGTCGGGGAAGACGTCGGGGTCGCGGTTGGCGATCTCGTTGGCCATGATCACGCCCTCGCCGGCCTTGATGACTTGCCCGGCGATCTCGATGTCCGCGGTGACCGCGCGGCGTCGGCCGAGGTGGGTGATGTGCAGGTAGCGCAGCAGCTCCTCGACGGCGGAGGAGACCAGTCCCGGGTCGTCGGTCTCGCGCAGGAGCGCCAGTTGGTCGGGGTGCCGGAGCAGGGCCAGGGTGCCGAGCGCGATCATGTTGGCGGTGGTCTCGTGCCCGGCGATGAGCAGCAGCAGTGCCATCTCGGTGGCCTGCTGGTGGTCGATCTCACCGGCGGTGATGCGCGCGGCGATGTCCGACAGCAGGTCGTCGCGCGGGTCGGCGAGCCGTGCGCCGATGAGCCGGGCGAGGTAGGCGGCCACCTCGCGGCTCGCCCGGCCGCGCTGTTCGGGGGTGGCGTCCCGGTGGACCATCGTCCTGGTGTTGTCCTGGAAGAAGGCGTGGTCGTCGTAGGGCACACCGAGCAGTTCGCAGATCACCAGCGAGGGGATCGGCAGGGCGAACTCCTCGACCAGGTCCACCGGCCGGGGGCCGGCCAGCAGGTCGTCGATCAGGTCGTCCACGATGCGCTGCACGGCCGGGCGCAGGGCCTCGACCTTCCTGATGGCGAAAGGCGCCGTCACCATCCGGCGCAGCCGGGCGTGTTCGGGGTCGTCCATCATGATGAAGCTCAGCTTGCCCTCGCCGCCCGCGGGGCTCGCCTTGGTGGGGTAACCCGGACGGTCGGTGTCCGCGCTGACCCGGGAGTCGCCCAGGATCGCCCGCTGTTCGGCGTAACGGGTCACGAGCCAGGGCTCGGTGCCGTCCCAGAGACGGACCCTCGTCAGCGGCGCCCGCTCCTGCAGGTCCTTGAGGGCGGGGGGCGGGTCGAACGGACAGCGGGCCGCCCTCGGCATCGGGAACTCCGGTACCGCGTCCGGAACTTGGGGCTCCGGGCCGGTCAGGACGTCGGCCATGGCTCTCCTCGGTGGTGGGGGGCTCCGGTCGGGCCGGAGCGCCGGGGGAAGGGGGTCGAGGCCTCGACGAGCGCATGCAAACAGAGGGGGCTGACGGCTCCCGGTCAGTTCCCTGACAGAAACCTGACGTGGCCCGGATCACATCGGGAGCCGGTGGGCTTCGGCGGCCGACGGCGCCCGCGCCCTCGGCCCCTACGACGTCCTCCTGGCACCTCCCCGGTCCTCGCCGTGCGCGCTCCCCAGCCAGTAGCCGAAGCCCCGACGCGTGTGGATCAGGGCCGGTGCGTCCCGGTCCACCTTGCGGCGCAGCCGTGAGACGAGTTGCTCGATGGCGTTGTCGCCGCGGAAGTCGCCCCAGACGTACCGGCCGATCTGCTCCTTGGAGAGCACCCGGTGCGCGTTGACCAGGAGGTGACGGAGCAGGCGGTACTCGGCGGGGGTGAGGTCGAGGGGCCGGGACCCGCGCCGGGCACGGCAGAGCGTGTCGTCGAGGAACAGATCGCCGTACGACGGGGAGCGGCCGGGGCGGCCGAGGCCGGTGCCGGTGCCGCGCAGGAGCACCTGGATCCGGGCCAGGACCTCGGCCACCCGGAACGGCTTGGTGACGTAGTCCTTCTCCCCGTCCGTCTCCCCCAGGCCGAGTTCGGGCAGGAGACGGCCGAGGGAGTCGTACGGGGTGAGATAGAGGACCGGGGGCCGGCGGGCGAGCACGGGGCGGCCGGAGCGGGCGACGCCGGCCAGGCCGGGCAGGGTGGTGTCGACGACGAGCAGATCGAAGCGGTGTCCGTCGAGCCGGGCCAGCGCGTCGGCGGCGGTGTCCGTGAGGCCGATCCGGTAGCCGGCCAACTCCAAGGTGGTGGTGAGCAGTTCGGCGGTGTCCGGCTCACCGGCGAGGATCAGCACATGCTGCCCGGCACCGCGGGCCAGCGAGGGATTCCCGTGCGGGCCCGCACCCACGGGCACGACCGCGCGCGGGGGGCCCGGGCGGGGTAACGGTCCGGAGAGGTCGCCGTCGGCGGGGTTCACTGCGGGCGATGAGGGGGACATGACTTCCACCCTACCCGCCTACTTGCCTAACTCAAGTAAATCTCATCGTTGCTTGACTCAAGTAATCCACATATGTTTGCCTGACTCAAGCAACCCCATCGGGGCCGTCCTGAGCGGAGACGGCTTCCGGGCGCCGCACCCGTGGGGACGGGACCCGGCGCCGTCCCCGGGTCCGGAAGCCGGCTCGCTCCCCCCGACGGCTTCCGGACCCGGGGACACCTCCACCGGCCCGGACCACCCGGACGCGGTGGACCCGCGCGGCCCCACCCGGACGCAGGGACCCGCGGACCTCGCGGACGCGTGTGGACCCGTGTACGGAACGCCCCTCGGCGTGTGACCACCGCCGCTGTGCGACCGATGACCGATAACCGATGAGCGACAGCCACACGCGAGAGAGGTTCTCCCCCATGAGCACGATGAAGTCCGTCCGGACCGGCGGAGTCGGCAGGATCGAGGTCGTCGGCGTCGAGCGGCCGGTGCCCGGTCCCAAGGACGCCCTGGTCCGGATCCGCGCCTGCGGGATCTGCGGCACCGATGTCACGTTCCTGCACATGGGCGGTATGCCCGCCCGCGCCCATCTGGGCGGCGAGCTGGTCCCGGTGGCCCTCGGCCATGAGCCGGCCGGGGAGATCGTGGAGCTCGGGGCCGAGGTGGACGGCCTCGACATCGGGGACCGGGTGGTCGTCAACCCGCAGGACGCGCCCACCGGCATCATCGGCTGCGGCGGCGCGTACGGCGGCATGAGCGAGTTCCTGCTGATCGAGAACGCCGAGGTCGGCAAGAGCGTCGCCGTCTTCCCCGACACCGTCCCCTTCGACGTGGCCTCGCTCAACGAGCCGATGGCGGTGGCCCGGCACGCCGTCAACCGTTCCGAGGCCGGACCCGGCGACCGGGTCGTGGTGTTCGGCGCCGGGCCGATCGGGCTCGGCGCGGCGATCTGGCTGAAGCTGCGCGGGGTGGCGCACGTGGTCGTCGTCGACATCGTCCCCTCCCGGCTGGAGAAGGCACTGGCCGTGGGCGCGGACGCCGTCATCGACTCGGGGCGGGAGGACGTGGCCGCGCGGCTGACCGAACTGCACGGACAGAGCGCCAACGCCCTCGGCCAGCCCCGGCCCGGCACCGACGTCTTCGTCGACGCGGCCGGTGCGGCCGCCGTCTTCAACACGGTGGTCGACTCCGCCAAATGGGGCGCGAAGCTGGTGATGGTGGCGGTGCACAAGAAGGGCTCCGAGATCGACCTGGGCGGCATGCTCCGCAGCGAGCTGACCCTGATCGCCTCCCAGGGCTACCCGACCGAGATCTTCGAGGTGACGCCCGAACTGGTCGAGCACCAGGAGCGGTTCGCCAAGCTCATCAGCCACCGCGTCCCGTTCTCCGAGGCCGGCCGCGCCTTCGAACTGGCCCTGACGCCGGGTGCGGCGGAGAAGGTCGTCGTCACGCTGGACGACTGAGCGGGACGGCCGGCCGCCGGGTGCGCCGCCCGGCGGCCGGTACCCACTCCGCCCCTCGCCCCTCCTTCACGACAGGAACGGCACTCCATGCGCGCCACCCTGCGACAGGCGGCACGGGCCACGGTCCACCTCGCGCTGGCCGCCGCCATGGCCTTCGGGTCGTATCTCTTCATCACCGTGTTGCTCATCACCGCCACGGGCGCGGTCGTCGTGGCCGGGATCTGGCTGGTGCCCGAGACCGTGCTGCTGATCCGCCGGGTGGCCGGGGCCAAGCGGCGGCTGACGGCTTCCTGGACCGGGCGGGAGATCCCCGAGGCGTACACACCCCTCACCGGTCCCGTGCGGGAGCGGCTGCGGACGGCCGTGCGCGACCCCGGCACACTCACCGACCTGCGCTGGATGGCCGGGTACTACGTCTACGGCTGGCTGACCATGCTGATGCTGCCGCTGTGGCCGGCGGGGCTCGTCGTGGACGGGGTGGGGAGCGGACTGCTGGGCCGTCAGGCGGTCGTCCTGCCGCTGATCGTCCGGCTGGCCGACCTCGAGGCGGGCTGGTCGGCGGCGCTGCTGCGGCCCTCCCCCGAGGCACTGCTGGCGCACCGGGTCGAGCAGCTCACCGCGACCCGGGCGGACGCCGTGGCCGCGCACGGCGCCGAACTGCGGCGCATCGAGCGGGACCTGCACGACGGCGCCCAGGCCCGCCTCGTCGCCCTGTCCATGCGGATCGGGCTGGCGCAGCGGGCGTACGGCACGGCGCCGGAGACCGCGCGCAAGCTGCTCGAGGACGCGCAGGACCAGGCCGAGGAGGCGCTGGCCGAGCTGCGCCACGTCGTGCGCGGCATCCATCCGCCGATCCTCACCGACCGGGGGCTGGCGGGGGCCGTACGGGCCCTGGCGGCCAGGTGGGGGTCGCCCCGCTCGGGCGTGGCCGAGAGCGGGGGCGGGCTGCGGGTGACCGTACGGACGGACGGCCTCCCGCAGGAGCGGCGGGCGCCGGCCGCGGTGGAGGCGGCCGCGTACTTCGTGATCGCCGAGGCGCTCACCAACGCGGCCCGGCACAGCGGGTCCGAGCGGGCCGAGGTGGTGCTGGCGCGGTCCCGGACCGGGCTGAGCGCGCGGGTGCGGGACGAGGGGTGCGGGGGCGCGGACGAAAGCGCCGGGTCGGGCCTGCCGGGGATGCGGCGCCGGGTGGCCGCGCTCGACGGGACGCTGCGGGTGAGCAGTCCCGCGGGCGGGCCGACGGTGGTGGAGGTGGAGCTGCCGTGCGTGTGGTGAGCACGGGTCGGCCTGGTGGCTGTCGGCGTGGCGCGACCGGGCGCTGCCGGCCGTCGACGTGGAGGGCGAGTCCCTCACGAGGAAGACGGCGCCCACGGAGCAGGAGGCCACCCCGGTGTGACCGCCCCCGCCGTTCCGGGCGGGGGCCGCCCGTGTCCCCCCCGCCGGGCAGCCCCCGCCCGTCGGCCGCGGCCGGGCGGGGCGAGTCCCTCCGCGGGAGACGGCCCCGCGGTACAAGAAGCCACCCCGGTGTGACCGCCCCCCGGCGCTGACCAACGTCACCAAGCACGCCTCGGCGCGGACGGCGCAGGTGCGGCTGAGGTTCGGCCGGGACCGGCTGACGATCACCGTCACCGACGACGGCACCGCCGTGCCCTCCGGGTCGGCGGACGGCACGGGCATCGGTCTGATCGGCATGCGGGAGCGCGCGCACTCCGTGGGCGGCGCCCTGCAGGCCGGACACCGTCCCGGGGGCGGCTTCCAGGTCACCACCCGGCTCCCGCTGTACCCCGTCACCCCGGCACCCCGGCACCCCGAGAACGGACCCCATGACCCTCCGCGTGCTCCTCGCCGACGACCAGGCCCTGCTGCGGGCGACCTTCCGATCCTGATCGACTCCTGCGACGACATGGAGGTGGTCGCCGAGGCCGCCGACGGCGCGGAGGCGGTCGCCCTCGCCCGGGTGCACCGTCCGGACCTGGTCCTGATGGACACCGCATGCCCGGCACCGACGGGCTCGCCGCCACCGCCGCCCTCCGTGCGGACCCGGACCTGTCCGGCACGCACGTGCTGATCCTGACCACCTTCGAGATCGACGAGTACGTGGCCCGCGCGCTGCGGGCGGGGGCCGGCGGCTTCCTCGGCAAGGACGTCACCGCCGAGGCGCTGCTGGACGGCGTCCACACCGTCGCCGCGGGCGAGTCCCTCCTCTCCCCGGCCGCCACCCGCTCCCTCATCACCCGCTTCCTCGCCTCCCCCGCCGAGGGCGCCCCCCTGGGGCCTGTCGGCCTCGCCGTGCTCACCGCCCGCGAGCGCGAGGTGATGGCCCGGGTGGCCGAGGGCCGTTCCAACGAGGAGATCGCCGCGCAGCTCTTCGTCGGTCCCCTCACCGTGCGCACGCATGTGCACCGGGCGATGACCAGGCTCGGCGCCCGCGACCGCGCCCAACTGGTCGTCATGGCCTACCAGACGGGCCTGGCCCAGGCGCCGCCCCGGCCGGCCGGGGACCGGTGAGACCCCGGTGACCGGGCCGGGCCGCCGCCGTTCAGGGGAAACCGCGGTGCCCTGCGCGTGGCCCGGGGCGGGCGGGTCGACAACTCACCCATGCCCCTCCCCCTCATCTCCCCCATGCTCGCCACCCCCGGCACCCTCCCGCCCCCCGCGCAGGACGCGCGCTGGGCCTATGAGACCAAGCAGGACGGTCAGCGGGCCGTGGTGTACCTCGCCGGGGACGGCGGCGTGAGGCTGCGGGCCCGCTCGGGGGAGGACATCACCGCCGCCTATCCGGAACTGGGTCCGCTGGGCGGGGTGCTCGGGACGACGGCCGCCGTGTTGGACGGCGAGGTGCTGGCGCTGGACCAACAGGGCCGTGCCGACTTCCAGTTGCTGCAGTCCCGGATGGGTCTGGTCCAGGCGCCGGGCAAGGCGGCGCGGATGGCGGCGACGGTTCCCGTGCACCTGGTGCTGTTCGACGTCCTGCACCTCCGCGGCCGGTCGCTCCTGCGGCTGCCCTACCTGGAGCGCCGGGCGCGGCTGGAGGCGCTCGGCCTGGCGGGGCCGTTCTGGTCGACGCCGGGCGCGCTCGTCGGCCACGGGCGGGAGGCCCTGGAGGCGACCCGCGCCCACGGTCTGGAGGGTCTGGTCTGCAAGCGGATCGACTCGGTGTACGAGCCCGGTGTGCGCTCCCGGGCCTGGATCAAGATCCGTAACATGCGCACCGCCGACGTGCTGATCGGCGGCTGGTCACCGGGGAGGGGCCGGCTCACCGGACTGCCGGGAGCCGTGCTCGTCGGGCAGCGGACCGCCGCCGGAGGACTGCGGTACGTGGGCGGCGTGGGCACCGGCTGGAGCGAGGCCGAGCGCACCGAACTCGCCGCGCTGCTGCGGGCCGACGCGACCGCGGTGTGCCCCTTCGACACCGTCCCGCCGGCTCCCGGCGCCCACTGGGTCGCGCCCCGGCTGGTGGGCGAGGTCCGCTACAGCACCCGTACCCGGGCGGGGCTGTTGCGCCAGCCGTCATGGCTGCGGCTGCGGACGGACCTGACGCCCGAGCAGTCGGCGGCGGACCTTCCGGACACTTCCGCCTGACACGGCATCGAGGGGCCGGCTGTTGGGGTGCGCTTCACCACGGATACGCCTGCGACCCCTTGGCGCGGGAGGGAAAACCGTGGAAGCTGAACATCCTTTCAACTCCCCCATCCCCCACAGCCGTTCGGCTGCGCCCGGATCATGAGGAGGACGCAGTGTCGTCACCCACGTTCAAGGCCCACCGCAGGAGATTGCTCACCGGGTTCGCCGGTGCCGCCGTACTCGTGCTCGCCCTCCCCTCGGCCGCCTTCGCGGCTCCGCCCCAGGCGCTGCCGCAGAACGCCGAAGCGGCGGAACTGGCGTACCAGCCCGCGTTCGACTACGACACGGACGGCTGCTATCCCACCCCGGCCATCGGCCCGGACGGCACGATCAACGGCGGTCTGAAGCCGACCGGTTCGCTCAGCGGCGACTGCCACGACGCCTCGGACCTGGACAACACCAACAGCTACTCGCGCTACAAGTGCAACAACGGCTGGTGCGCGTACATGTACAGCCTGTACTTCGAGAAGGACCAGGCGATTTCGGGCAGCAGCATCGGCGGGCACCGGCACGACTGGGAGCATGTCGTGGTCTGGGTGCAGAACGGCCAGGTCCAGTACGTCTCGACGTCCAACCACGGCTCGTTCACCGTGCACGCCGCGTCCACGGTGCGCTTCGAGGGCACCCACGCGAAGGCCGTCTACCACAAGGACGGCATCAGCACCCACTGCTTCCGGCTCGGCAACTCCAACGACGAGCCGCCGGAGAACGCCAAGCACACCTGGCAGTACCCGCCGCTGGTCGGCTGGAACGGCTATCCGGCGGGCCTGCGGGACAAGCTGAGCGCCTACGACTTCGGCAGCGCCAACTTCGGCCTCAAGGACGGCAGTTTCGCGAACAACCTGTCGAAGGCGAAGCCGTCCGGGATCGCCTTCGACCCCAACGCGTAAGCGCGGGGCCAGGGTTCCGGGGTCCGGGACCCGGGCCCCGCCCGGGTCCCGCCCCGCGGCCGGTCAGGCGGGCCGGCCGCTGGTCCGAACGCCGCGGTCACCGCATGACGGCCGGATGGATCGTCACGACGTACCCCGGCCGCACGGTGTCCGAGCCGTTCGCCGAGGAGGCGCTGCGCATCGCCGCCGGCCATCCGGCCCTCGGGGAGCGGCGGGGCTCGCTGGGTCTCGCCGTACTGATCGCGCACGCGGGCGGCGACGGCGACCACGTCCTGCTCCTCACCTGGATCGAGGGCGGCATGGCGGACCTGGCCGTGTTCACGGGCCCGGCCGGACGCCCGCGGGAGCTGCGGCCGGGCCGGGCGGGACTCGCGCCGTGCGTGTGGGAGGCGGCCGTGTTCGCCCGGGAACGCGACGCGTTCGCCCGCCGGATCCTGGACGGCACGGGCCCGCTGCCGGAGCGGCTGGCGGCCTGGAGCACGGACACGGTCGAGGGGGACCTCAGGTGACCACCCCCGTCGTACGGCACGCCGAGCGGGCCGACCTGCCCCGCGTCGCCGAACTCGCCGCGCAGCACGCGCGGTACGAGAAGGCCGCCCCGCCCGCGCCCGGCCTCGCGGACCGTCTGGCCGTACTCCTCTTCGACACGCCGGCGCCCCGGCTGCGCTGTCTGGTCGCCGAGCTCCCCGGCGGCGAGATCGCCGGCTACGCCACCTGCGCGCCCGAGCTGTCGACCTGGGACGGCGGCGAGTACCTCCACCTGGACTGCCTCTTCCTGGCTCCCGGCCACCGCGGTCTGGGCCTCGGCGCCCGGCTGATGGACGCGGTGTTCGAACAGGCCAGGGCACTGGGCCTGCCCGAGGTGCAGTGGCAGACCCCGGCGTGGAACGAGGGTGCGATCCGCTTCTACGACCGTCTCGGCGCCCGGGGCCAGGACAAGCGCCGTTTCTCCCTGCCGGTCGGGCCCTGACGGACGCCCGGCGGCTCGACGAGGACCCGAGCTGCGGCGGCCGGCCGTGCGCGCATCCACGGGCCGCGGATCCTTACCCCTGCGGCCGGCGGTCCACACCGTGCCGTTGGGTCAGAAAGCGGGAAGCGGCACGGAGCACGGGCCGCAAGGGTCTATCGTGTCCCGCATGTCCGTTCCGGAACTGATCCGCATCGTCTCCCGCGACTCCCCCATGGCTCTGGCCCAAGTGGAGCGTGTCCGCGCGGAGTTGGCCGCTCTGCATCCCGGTGTGCGCACCGAGGTCGTCCCGGTGAGGACGACCGGCGACAAGTGGATGGGCGATCTGTCGAAGGTCGAGGGCAAGGGCGCGTTCACCAAGGAGGTGGACGCGGCGCTGGTGGCCGGTGAGGCGGATCTGGCGGTGCACTGCGTCAAGGACGTCCCGGCGGACCGGCCGCTGCCGGCGGGCACGGTGTTCGCCGCGTTCCTGAAGCGGGACGACATCCGGGACGCGCTGATCCACCCCGGCGGTCTCACCCTGGACGAGCTGCCGGAGGGCACCCGGATCGGCACCTCCTCGGTGCGCCGGGTCGCCCAACTGGCCGCCACGCATCCCGGACTGGAGTGTGTGCCGTTCCGCGGCAACGCCAACCGGCGGCTGGAGAAGCTGGCGGCGGGCGAGGCGGACGCGCTGCTGCTCGCGGTGTCCGGTCTGGAGCGCATCGGCCGGACGGACGTGATCAGCGAGGTGCTGTCGCCGGAGACGATGATGCCGCCGATCGGCGCGGGCATCCTCGCGCTGCAGTGCCGTGAGGGCGACAGCGACCTGATCGACGCCGTCAGCGGGCTCGGTGATCCGGCCACCCACCGGGAGGCCACGGCGGAGCGGATGTTCCTGCACGTCCTTCAGGGGCACTGCAACAGCCCGATCGCCGGGTTCGCGCGGGTGGACCGCAGCGGCGAACTGTCCCTGCGGGCCTGTGTGTTCACCCCGGACGGCAAGGTGCGGCTCAACGCCCACGAGTGGGCGGGCCGGCTCGACCCGGCGACGCTCGGCACGTCGGTGGCGGTGGCGCTGCTGCGTCAGGGCGCCCGGGAGATCATCGACGGCATCCCGCACTGAGGGCGGGCACCGCGTCAGGCGGTGCCCTCTTCGGCCGCCTGGTCCCGCAGGAAGTTGCTCACCTGGCAGGCCAGGCTGTCCCGGACCGTTCCCGTCGGCACGGCCCCCTGCTGCAGTCCGATGCCTCCGGTCCACAGCCGGCGCTCGGCCCACTCGTCGTCGACGCGCAGCTGCACCTGCACGTCCACCTGGCCCAGCGCGGCCTCGGGGCCGGCGGCGTAGAGGACGGCGGTGGCGCGGCGCAGCGGGTACACGTCGAAGCCCTCGATGAACTGCGAGTTGCGCCAGTCGATGAAGGCGCTCTCCCCGTCGGGTCCGATGCGCACGTCGATCTGGCCGTCCTCGAGGTGGATGGTGGAGTGTCCGGCGCCCCGGTTCTCCACGGTCACCCGCAGACAGAAATAGGTCAGCCCCTCGGCCGCGTCGTCGCGGCCCCTCGGCGGCTCGGACTGCTCCAGCCGGTGGACACGGACCCGCAGACCGGCATGCTCGTCGTACTCCTGCCAGTCCCCGACCACGTTCGGCTCGTACACAGTCCACCTCTCGACTTCTACGGGCTGCTTCCTATCCGTGGGCTCAGCGCACTGTCAAATGAGCGGAATGCGCTGTGGCCAGGCGGTTCACCCCTTTTGATCGTCGATCAAGCCGTGCGCAGGAAGAATCCGCCCGCGGCGGCCGCGGGGCGGTCCGCGGGCGTGCCGTACATCACGTCCCGGGCAAGATCGGCGGGCGGGCCGGCCGAGCGGCGCGGAGGCGGCGGTGACGCCGAGCGCGGCGGCCTGGACGAGCGTCGGCGAGCTCTTCCGGGAACGCCCAAAAGAACCCAAAAACAGCTCGGGCAAACCCGGACAACTGTTTCATAACGGCTCTCAGCGGGAAGGGGCAAGGCAGTGCTTCGGACAGGAGGCACGTCCGTGGGACCCCCGCCGATCGGGCCGCCCCGGGCGATCTCCGTACCGTCCGAGCGCGCTCCCCACGGTGTCCGTCCATCCACCGGCACCCCTGAGGAAGGCGCGCGTGATGCGTACCACCGTCAGAACGAAGCAGCACCCCCACGACGACGCCCCCGACACCACCGAGTCGTTCGTCCGGCTGACCGCGCTGCCCGACGGGCCGGAGCGCCGGCGGCTGCGGGACGAGCTGGTCCGGCTCTGGCTGCCCATGGCCGAGCGGATCGCCGTCCGCTTCCGGGGCCGCGGCGAGGCCCTGGAGGATCTCTACCAGGTCGCGGCCCTCGGGCTCGTCAAGGCCGTAGACCACTACGACCCGGAGCGCGGCCGCGCCTTCGAGGCGTACGCGGTACCGACGATCACGGGGGAGATCAAGCGCCACTTCCGGGACCACATGTGGACGCTGCACGTCCCGCGCCGGGTCCAGGACCTGCGCAACCGGGTGCGGCACGCGACGAAGGAACTCTCCCAGACCACACCGGGCCGGGCCCCGACCGTCGCCGAGATCGCCGCCTGCGCGCAGCTCACCGAGGACGAGGTGCGCGCGGGCATGGAGGCGCTGGAGTGCTTCTCCGCGCTGTCGCTCGAGGCCGAGATGCCGGGCACCGACGGCTACGCCCTGACGGACGCCCTCGGCGACGCCGACCCGGGCTTTGACACCGTCGTCGACCGCGTCGCCGTGGCGCCGTGTCTGCGCGCGCTGCCGGAGCGCGAGCGGACCATCCTCTACCTGCGCTTCTTCCAGGGCATGACGCAGAGCCGCATCGCCGAGCAGCTGGGCATCTCGCAGATGCACGTCTCGCGGCTGCTGAGCACCTGCTTCGCGCGGCTGCGCGAGGAGATCGTCCCCGAGGCCAACTGAGTCCCGCGCGGGCCGGGCGCGGAGCGGTCGTCTCGTCTCACTCCGACGGGGGCGCGCCCGGGACCCGGTGCGGGCCGTACTGCTCCAGAAGGCCCTCCAGCTCCGCCCTGATCTCGTCGGGTATGTCTCCGCTGCGCACCCAGATGAGGATCAGCTCGGCCACGTTGCGCAGCTTGATGTTCGTGTGCTGCGAGACGTCCCGCAGGATCTTCCACCCCTCGTCCGGCGTCACCCGCCCCAGGGCCACGATCACACCGATCGCCTGGTCCACCACGGCGTGGGAGGCGACCGCACCCTTCAGCTGGTCGACCTCGCGCTGCAGCTGGAAGATCCGGGCCGTTTCGTCACGGGGTTCGCGCGGTACTCGTGCCACCTCTCCATCGTGCCACCGGGTCACTCGGCAGGCGCCCGGGCCGGTCGCGGCCGGACACTGGTGGGAGACCGCCTGCCGGGCGACCGACACAGGAACGCGAGCACCATGAACGATCAGTCTTCCTCCGCCCCCGGTGCGAAAGAGGTCCTCTCCACGCACTCCGTGTTCGGCGCGCCGTGCTGGGTGAGCCTGACCAGCCGCGACCTCTCGGCCACCCAGGAGTTCTACGCGGCCGTCCTGGGCTGGCGGTGGCGTCGTGGCACTCTCGGCGACCACTTCCGCACGGCGTTGGTCGACGACGTCCCCGTGGCCGGGATCGCCGCCGTCGCCTCGATGTGGCAGATGGCGGTGGCCTGGACGCCGTACTTCGCCGTGCCCAGCGCGGACGAGGCCGCCTCCCGGGCCCGGGAGCGCGGCGGGACCGTGGCGGTGGGACCGATCTCGCTGCCGCCGGGCCGCGCGGCGCTGCTGGCCGACCGGGAGGGCGCGACCTTCGGCGTCTGGGAGGGGAAGCTGATCGGCAACTGGGAGGCCTGGCGGCAGGCGGCCCCGGCCTTCATCCGGCTCCACACCCGCGACGCCTTCGACTCCGCGATCTTCTACGGCGAGATCCTCGACTGGGCCTCGGACCGCCCCGGCTGCTGCGAGGTCCACTACGAAGGCGGCGAGGTCGTCCTGCGCAGCGGGGGTGACATCGTGGCCCGGATCGAGTCGGGTGCGCTGGAGGCGGCACCCGATCCGACGATCCGGCCGCACTGGCAGGTCCACTTCGCCGTCGCGGACGTGCCGGGCTGCGCGCGGGCGGCCGAGAAGCACGGCGGCAGCGTGCTGCGCGAGACGGCCGAGGAGGCGATCCTGCGGGACCCGGACGGCGCGCAGTTCACGGTGACCTCGCACCGCCAGCGGTGACGCCCCGTCCGCGTCCTCGGGGGTGCCGCGTGCGGCCTGTGCGGAGCGCCCCTCGGGAGGTGCCGCGGGCCGCCTACGGGGAGCGTCGCGGGGGCCTCGTGAGTACGATCAGACCGCGGGACTCCACCGTCACCTCGGCGTCGGCCTTGTACTCCGTCTCGTCCCGGCCGTCCGGGTCCGCCGTGTCCACGCACACCGTCCAGCGCTCCCCGTACGCCGCGCCGGGCAGCCGGAAGGCGACGGGCTCCCAGTAGCTGTTGAACAGCAGCAGGAAGGAGTCGTCGACGACGGCCCCGCCCCGCGGGTCGGGTTCGGCGATGGCGTCCCCGTTGAGGAACACCCCGAGGCTGTGGGCGTCGGAGCGCAGCCAGTCCCGGTCACGCATCTCGCGGGCGTCCGGCTGCAGCCACACCAGGTCGGGCAGCGGCTGCCCCGCCTCGGTCACGGCCGGGCCGCGGAAGAAGCGGCGCCGGCGCAGTACGGGGTGGGCGGCGCGCAGGGCGACGAGCCGGCCGCAGAAGTCGACGAGGCCACGCTGCTCGCCGGTCAGCCGCCAGTCGATCCAGGAGACCTTGTTGTCCTGGCAGTAGGCGTTGTTGTTGCCGCGCTGGGTGCGGCCGAGCTCGTCGCCGTGGCTCAGCATCGGGATGCCCTGGGAGAGCAGCAGGGTGGCGAGGAAGTTGCGCTGCTGGCGGGCGCGCAGCTCCAGCACGTCCGGGTCGTCGGTGGGGCCCTCCACCCCGCAGTTCCAGGACCGGTTGTGGCTCTCGCCGTCCCGGTTGCCCTCCCCGTTGGCCTGGTTGTGCTTGTCGTTGTACGAGACGAGGTCGCGCAGGGTGAACCCGTCGTGCGCGGTGACGAAGTTGACGCTGGCGCGCGGCCGGCGCCTGCTGTGGGCGTACAGGTCGGAGGAGCCGGTCAGGCGCGAGGCGAACTCGCCGAGCGAGTGCGGCTCCGCCCGCCAGAAGTCCCGTACGGCGTCCCGGTACATGCCGTTCCACTCCGACCACAGCGGCGGGAAGTTGCCCACCTGGTAGCCGCCCTCGCCGACGTCCCAGGGCTCGGCGATCAGTTTGACGCGGCTGATCACCGGGTCCTGCTGGATCAGGTCGAAGAACGCCGACAGCCGGTCCACCTCGTGGAACTGCCGGGCCAGGGTGGCCGCGAGGTCGAAGCGGAAGCCGTCGACATGCATCTCCGTCACCCAGTACCGCAGCGAGTCCATGATCAGCTGAAGCACGTACGGGTGGCGCATCAGCAGACTGTTGCCGGTGCCGGTGGTGTCGTAGTAGTGGGCCCAGTCGCCGTCCACCAGCCGGTAGTAGGAGGCGTTGTCGATGCCGCGGAAGGAGAGGGTGGGGCCCTTCTGGTTGCCCTCGGCGGTGTGGTTGTAGACGACGTCGAGGATCACCTCGAGCCCGGCCGCGTGCAGTGCCCGCACCATCTCCTTGAACTCGGTGACCTGTTGCCCCCGGGTGCCGTGGGCGGCGTAGGCGTGGTGCGGCGCGAAGAAGCCGATGGTGTTGTAGCCCCAGTAGTTGGACAGGCCGCGGTCCGTCAGCACGCCGTCCTGCACGTACTGGTGGACCGGCATCAGCTCGATCGCCGTCACGCCCAGCGAGGTGAGGTGTTCGGTCACCGCCGGGTGCGCGAGGCCGGCGTAGGTGCCGCGCAGGGCGCGCGGGACGCCGGGGTGGGTGCGGGTCAGCCCGCGGACGTGCGCCTCGTAGATGACGGTGTCGGCGTACGAGCGCCGGGGCGGGGCGTCGTCGCCCCAGTCGAAGGCGGGGTCGGTCACCACACCGAGCAGGGTGTGCCCGGCGCTGTCCGACGGGTCGGGGCGGTCCCCGGCCCGCTCGAAGAGCGAGGCGTGGTTGTCGGTCCGGCCGTCGACGGCGCGTGCGTACGGGTCCAGGAGCAGCTTCGCCGGGTTGCACCGGTGTCCGGCGGCCGGGTCCCAGGGCCCGTGCACCCGGTAGCCGTACCGCTGCCCCGGACCGACGTCCGGCAGAAAGCCGTGCCAGACGAACCCGTCGACCTCGGTCAGCGGGACGGTCCGGTGGCTGCCGTCGTCCTCGACGAGGACCAGTTCGACCCGCTCGGCGACCTCGCTGAACAGTGCGAAGTTGGTGCCCTGCCCGTCGAACTCGGCACCCAGCGGGTAGGGGTGCCCGCTCCACACGGGCACCCCGGTCCTTCGGTACGCCCGTGAGGTCACCGGGCGTCCTCCAGGATCCCGGCCTCCTCGAACGCCGGGGCGGCCAGCACCGCCACCGGCAGTTCGCGGGGCACCGGGCGGCCCTCGCGCAGACTCGGCGCCGGTGCGGTCGGCACCAGCGGGACCCGTCCGCCGGCCCGTGCGCGCTGCGAGAACCAGATGACCTTGCTGCCGGTGTCGGTGGCGCAGCAGCCCCACCCGTCGCTCATCGCGGCGATCCGCTCCAGGCAGCCGCGCAGGTCCTGGTCCGGGCGCAGCTCACGGTCGTTGCCGCCGACGGCCGTGATCAGATGCTGGCCGTTCCACCACATCTCGATCGAGATGGACTTGTCCGTCGCGTGCTCGTCGATGGCCTCCAGCAGCATCCCGGTGCCGCCGCAGACGGGGTCGACGAGGTTCTCGAGGTCCCAGTACTTCAGGTGAGCGGCCAGGATGCGGTTGACCTGTCCGACGCGCTCCGGACTGACGTCCACGTCGAGGTGGTAGTAGCAGGGAACTGCGCTCTTCATCGTCGTTCGCTCCTCACCGGCGAGGCTCCCGCTCCGTGGGCCCCCGCGGGCCGAATATACGGAGGGTGAGCGCTGATCGCTTCTGAGTCACCTCCCACAGTGCGGGCGTTAGTCCATTCGTGCAACACGAGCGCACTCCTGAGGTGGTTGAAGATCCAACAAGACGCTGAGTGTCGGCGCATGCACCATGAGTGAAACATTCATCGAGCCCGAAAGGTGACTGCGTCATGCTGCTACCGGCCAAGACCGAGGTCGCCAGGCAGTTGCGGCGGTACCGGGCATGGGAACGCGTGATGCTCGCGTCCCCTGCCGACCGCGCGGTGCGGGCCACCTTCGAGGACTCGGGCTACACCTTGTGTGTGCTCATGGGCAAGCGCTGCGCGCGCGAGGCCGCGGACGCGGCGGAGCGCTATCTGCGCACAACTCTCGCTGCCTACCTGCAGGAACAGGACGTGCGGCCCCGGGCGACCGGGACCGCGCGACGCGGCGGCCGGCCGGTGGCCCGGCTCTCCGCGACCGTGCGGTGAGCGTGCGCCCGTTCCGGTCCCGGAGCGGGAGCCGGGCGGCGTCCCCGGCGGACCACATGACAAAAGGCCTGGCGGCGGGCCAGACGGATGACCCGGCGCAGAACCGCGCGGCCGATCCGGCCGTTAGCCCGGCCATGAGCACAACGAAGGTGAGACACATGAGTGCGACCCCTGTCATCGGCCGCATCCCGGTCCGCGACGTGCGGCCCGCGGTGGAGGGCGGCAGGCGCCCGGCCAAGGCGGTCACGGGGGAGAGCTTCCAGGTGACGGCGACCGTGTTCCGCGAGGGACACGACGCCGTCGCCGCCAACGTCGTCCTGCGCGGCCCCAAGGGCCGTCGCGGCCCGTGGACCCCGATGCGCGAACTCGCCCCCGGCACCGACCGCTGGGGCGCCGACGTCACCCCGGACGCGCCGGGACTCTGGACGTACGCCGTGGAGGCCTGGAGCGACCCGATCGGCACCTGGCGCCACCACGCCGGTATCAAGATCCCGGCCGGCGTCGACGTGGGGCTGGTCCTGGAGGAGGGCGCCCGGCTCCACGAGCGCGCGGCGGCGGGAGTGCCGAAGGGCAGGGCCCGTACGACGGTTCTGAAGGCCGCGGCGGCGCTGGGCGACGACTCCCGTCCGGTCCCGGCCCGTCTGGCGGCGGCGCTGACGCCGGAGGTGGAGGCGGTGCTGGCCCGGTATCCGCTGCGGGACCTGGTCACCGCCTCCGAGCCGCTGCCGCTGCTGGTCGAGCGTGAACGCGCCCTGTACGGCGCCTGGTACGAGTTCTTCCCGCGCTCCGAGGGCACCGCGGAGCAGCCGCACGGCACCTTCCGCACCGCGGCCCGGCGCCTGCCCGCCATCGCCGCGATGGGCTTCGACGTCGTCTACCTGCCCCCGATCCATCCGATCGGCACGACCTTCCGCAAGGGCCGCAACAACACCCTCGACGCCACCCCCGACGACGTCGGCGTGCCGTGGGCCATCGGCTCCCCCGAGGGCGGCCACGACGCCGTCCACCCCGCTCTCGGGACGCTGGAGGACTTCGCCTGGTTCGTGGAACAGGCCCGCGGCCACGGCCTGGAGATCGCCCTCGACTTCGCCCTGCAGTGCTCCCCCGACCACCCGTGGGTGCACAAACACCC